>NZ_PJJN01000025.1 GCF_002929825.1 Cryobacterium sp. Y29 | reverse complement strand
GTGGGAGAGTAGGACACCGCCGGACTTAACTTAGAAACACCAGAAAAGCCATCCCTCACGGGATGGCTTTTCTGCGTTAACCCACCAGAAGAATAGAGGCCACGCACACTGTGCGTGGCCTCTTCTCGTTCAGGAACTAGCGGCGGTGGAGGCCGTCCAGGGCTACGGCGAGCACGTCGTCCGCGAGGTGGCCGGCGTCTTCGGGACCCTCGGGGCGATACCATTCGGCGATCGAATTGACCATGCCGAAGAGCAGGCGTGTGACGACGCGCGGGTCGATGTCGCTGCGCAATGAGCCCTCATCACGGGCTTCGATGACCAGGGCGGAGACCGCTCGGTCAAAGGCACGGCGACGGGTGAGCGCCAAGCGCTCGACCTCCGTGTTACCACGCACACGCAGCAGTAGGGTGACATACGGTAGCCGAGACGTCAAAATGTGCACGGCCCCCCGAAGCACGTAGGCCAGGCGGTCAATCGCACTCCCGGTCAGCGCGCCAGACTCCAGCAGCACGCCCTCGAGTCCGTTGAGGGCTTCATCGAGGGCGAGCTGGAGCACTTCATCCTTGGAGGTGAAGTGGTGATAGATAGCAGCTTTCGACAGGGCCAGCCGCGTCGCGAGTACTCCCATCGAGGTCGCGTCGTAACCGAATTCGTTGAACGCGGTCACGGCGATCTCAAGAATGGCGCGCTGGTCATAGCCGGGGCGGCCGCGTTTAGGTGGGTGTACGTCAGGCATAGGACTTGAGTCTCTCACGCAGGCGTACCGACCATGACCGGCTAGCGCAGGTCGTAGACGCGTTTGTGCTTTCCGGCGCTGCGCGGCAAGGTGCCGGGTTCGACTATAAGCACGTTCACGCTCGATCCGATCCGATCCTTGATCAGGGCGATGAGCAACGCTCGGGCAATGGCCGATGAGGCGTCATTGGCGTGCTCGTGTCGCTCGATGCGTACGGTGAGCTCGTCCATGCGCGACGGTCGCGTCAGCTCGAGCACGAAGTGCGGTGAGAGGTGCTCGATACCGAGCACGATCTCCTCGATCTGCGTCGGAAACAGGTTCACTCCGCGCAGAATGATCATGTCGTCGTTGCGGCCGGTGATTTTCTCCATGCGGCGCATTCCCGGCCGCGCGGTGCCGGGCAGTAATCGAGTCAGGTCGCGGGTGCGGTAGCGGATGACCGGAAAGGCCTCCTTGGTCAGCGACGTGAAGACGAGCTCGCCCGTTTCTCCATCGGGCAGGCTGTGTCCGGTGTCACCATTGATGATCTCGGGTAGAAAATGATCTTCCCAAAGGTGTGGGCCGTCCTTGGACTCGATGCACTCATTGCCGACACCAGGCCCCATGACCTCGCTGAGGCCATAGATGTCGAGCGCATCGAAATCGAGGCGGTCCTCGAGTTCCAGACGCATCTGATTGGTCCACGGCTCGGCGCCGAGCACGCCGGCCTTCAGGCTCGAGCGGCGTGGATCAAGACCGGCAGCAACCATGGCGTCGGTGATCGTGAGTAGGTAGCTGGGCGTTGACAGGATGACGTCGGGCTCGAAGTCGGTGATCATTTGCACTTGTTTGTTGGTCTGTCCGCCCGACATAGGAATGGCGCAAGCGCCTAGCGCTTCAATGCCGGCATGGGCACCGAGCCCGCCCGTGAACAAACCGTAGCCGTAGGCGTTGTGCACCTTCATTCCCGAGCGCACACCAGACGCACGCAGGCTGCGGGCGACCAGACCAGCCCATATAGCGAGGTCGTTCTTGGTGTATCCGACCACGGTCGGCAGGCCGGTTGTCCCTGACGATGTGTGAATGCGCGCGACCCGGTCCATCGGTACCGCGAACATGCCGAATGGGTAGGAGATCCGCAGGTCGTCTTTGGTGGTGAAGGGCAAGAGCGAGATATCTTCCAAGGTACGAATGTCGCTGGGGTGAACTCCGGCAGCATCAAATTTGCGCGTATAGAGGGGTACGTTCTCGTAGGCGTGCCGCACGGTGTTCTGTAACCGAATCAGTTGCAGCGCGCGGATTTCGCCCTGAGACATCCGCTCGGCCGCGTCGAGTTCGTCGAGTGCCGGTGCGTGCAGACGGGTCTTAGTCAGCGTTGACATGGTGCCTTCCGGAAGGGTTAGAGGTGACTGCGGTCGGGAACGGGCAAGTTGGTGGTGCGGCTGTGACCGCGAAATTCGGCGATGGTCACGTCGTTGTCGACGGTGATCCGTACGTCATAGATGCCGCTGCGGCCGCTCTTCACGCGCAGCAGCGCGGTAGCGGTGAGATTCTGGCCGCTCGTGGTCGGCGCCAGAAATGTGATGTCCGCGCCAGCGGCCAGCGTGACGTGGTGCGAATCATTGCAGGCAATGGCGAACGCCGTGTCGGCGAGGGCGAACACGAAACCGCCGTGGGTCACATCAAACCCATTGAGCATGTCGTCACGTACGACCATGGATACCACCGAGTAGCCCGGTTCGTTTTGGTGCACGATCATTCCCAGAGAAGCGGATGCCCGGTCGCGCTTCATCATCGCCTGGCTGCCGACAGAGCGCGATTCCGTCATTCGGTTCTCCTCGTTGAGTGGCCGTTTCGGTCGGGGTTGCCCGGCCGATAATGTGACTATATACTAACTGAACGATCGGTCGGTAATAAATTGCGCATCCGTGCGCGGCATTGCCGGCGTGCGCCACTTTAGCGTCGTTCGCTTGTGCACGAAACCAACCACGATCACCGCAGTCAACGCAGACCAGGAGCCGATGATGACAAACACCATCACGCCCGATACGAGCGCAACCGCCGATATCAGCGTCGAAGAGCAGCAGTTCAACGACTTGATCGAAGCCGACTCGCGCATCGAACCGCGCGATTGGATGCCCGAGGGGTACCGAAAGTCACTCGTGCGCCAGATCTCGCAGCACGCACACTCGGAGATCATCGGCATGCAGCCCGAGTCGAACTGGATCACTCGCGCCCCGAGCCTCAAGCGCAAAGCCATTCTCATGGCCAAGGTGCAAGACGAAGCCGGCCACGGCCTCTACCTCTATTCCGCCGCGCAAACCCTCGGCGCCACCCGCGATGACATGACGGATGCCCTCATCGCCGGCAAGGCGCGTTACTCGTCGATCTTCAATTACCCGACTCCGACCTGGGCCGACATGGGCTCGATCGGATGGCTGGTCGACGGTGCCGCGATCTGCAACCAAGTGCCGCTCTGCCGCGCCTCGTACGGTCCCTACGGTCGTGCGATGGTGCGCATCTGCAAGGAAGAATCCTTCCACCAGCGTCAGGGCTTCGAGATTCTGCTTGAACTTATGGCCGGTACCCAGGAGCAGCGCCAGATGGCCCAGGAGTCGGTCGATCGGTGGTACTGGCCCGCGCTGATGATGTTCGGGCCGCCCGACGACGACTCGCCCAACTCCGCGCAGTCCATGGCGTGGAAGATCAAGCGTCACTCCAACGACGAACTGCGCCAGCGCTTCGTGAACATGCTTGTTCCTCAGGCGGCCGTGCTCGGCGTCACCCTGCCCGACCCCGACCTGCACTTCAATGAGCAAACCCAGCAGTGGGATCTTGGCGAGATCGACTGGACCGAGTTTCACGAGGTGCTGGCCGGTCGCGGCCCGAACAACGCCCAGCGTCTCCAGCGTCGACGCGACGCCCACGAGGACGGTGCGTGGGTGCGCGACGCCGCAGCAGCCTATGCCATTAAACAGACCGCCCGCAAACAGTTTGCACGAACCGCAGAAATGGCATCCAAATGACCACTCCCGGCGATTCCGCTTCTGAAATCTGGCCCCTCTGGGAGGTCTTCGTGCGCTCCAACCGCGGCCTCAGCCACGTGCACGTTGGCTCCCTGCACGCTCCCGACGAAACCCTCGCCGTGCGCAATGCCCGTGACCTGTACACCCGCCGCAGTGAGGGCGTCTCGGTCTGGGTCGTTCCCGCCGCTGCCATCACCACGAGTGATCCAGACGCCAAGGGCGCCTTCTTCGAATCATCCGCCGGCAAGAACTACCGCCACGCGAGCTACTACTCCAAGAGTGAAGGCGTGAAACACCTATGAGTGACGACACTGTGAACATTGACAGCGCCGGAGCGGATGCCGACGACCACGGTCACGTCGCCGTCGCTGTCACCACCCTCGACGCTGAACTCATCGAGGGCACGTCGAACGCGACACCCGACATCGCGGAGTACGCCCTGTGGCTCGGCGATGACGCTCTGGTCCTGGCCCAGCAGCTTGGCGCCTGGATCTCCCGCGCACCCGAGCTCGAAGAAGACGTCGCCCTCGGCAACGTCGCCCTCGACCTGATCGGCCACGCCCGGTCCCTGCTGCACTACGCCGGAACCGCGACGAACCGTACCGAAGACGACCTCGCCTACTGGCGCACCGAGCCCGATTTTCGGTCGCTGCACATCGTCGAGCAGCCCAACGGTGACTTCGCACACACGATCGCACGCCAGTTCGTCGTGTCCCACTACGTGTTCGAGCTGTACAGCCGACTGCGAGCATCCGCTGATGAAACGCTTGCCGCGATCGCCGCCAAGGCAGTGAAAGAGGTCGACTACCACCGCGACCACGCGAGCCAGTGGGTGCTGCGCCTCGCGCAGGGCACCGACGAATCGCGTCGCCGAATGATCACCGCCCTATCCGACCTGTGGCCCTACGTCGAAGAGATCTTCCGGGACGAACCACTCATCGACCGCCTCGAAGGAATCGCGGTGCGCCCGTCGAGCCTCCGCCCCGCTTTCGACGCCGCCATCGCACCGGTATTCGCCGAAGCCGAAGTCGAACTCCCCAGCGGATTCGTCGCCTCGGGCGGAGGCCGCATCGGAAAACATTCCGAACACCTCGCCTTTCTCCTCGCCGAGATGCAGGTGCTCACCCGAGCCCACCCCGGAGCATCATGGTGACCGCCGCCGCGCACGAGGCGATCTCGCGCCCGCGTCCCATCGACGCGGCTTCGCTCGCCGCCTGGACGCTCGCCGCCCAGGTCGTCGACCCCGAGATTCCGGTACTCACCATCGAAGACCTCGGTGTGCTCCGGTCGGTCAGGGTCACCAGCGATGCTGTCGCGGTGACCCTGACGCCGACCTACAGCGGATGCCCCGCCATGGACGCCATGCGCGACGACGTCCTAGCGGTGCTCGCGAGCGCTGGCTACGAGAATGTGTCGGTGCGGCTCGTACTCAGCCCGGCCTGGACCACCGACTGGATGAGCGAGATCGGTAAGAATAAACTCCGCGAATACGGCATCGCCGCCCCAACCGGGCACGCGACCGTGCGTGGTTCCGGCCCGGCCGGCCCAATTCGTCTGAAAATGGCCGTCAAGTGCCCGCGCTGCTCTTCACTCAACACCCGCGAGCTCGCGCACTTCGGTTCCACCTCCTGCAAATCCCTCTACGAATGCCGAGACTGCCTCGAGCCGTTCGACTACTTCAAGGTGCTCTAATGGCTGCAACGCGTCTCGAATCCACCACCCCGGGCGCCACGACTCTGGCGCCGGTCAAGCACCGCGCCCGCTTTCACACCCTGACGGTGGCTGAAGTGCGCCCGCTCACGGCCGACAGTGTCGAAGTCACCTTCGTCGTTCCCCCCAAACTGCAGGGCGCGTTCAACTACCTGCCCGGCCAGCATCTCGCCCTGCGCGCCACGATTGACGGTAAGGAGCTGCGCCGCAGCTATTCGATCTGCCGACCGGAGACAGCCGGCCAGATCAGTGTCGCGATCAAACGCGACCTCGGCGGCGCGTTCTCCACCTGGGCCAACAGCGAGCTGCATGCCGGAGACACACTCGACGTGATGAGCCCGCAGGGCAGCTTCGTTTCCACCCTGCAGGGCCGAAGCCATAAGCACATCGTCGGAGTGGCCGCCGGTTCGGGAATCACCCCGCTCATGGCGCTCGCGCACACCGTGCTCGCTGCCTCACCGACGTCGATGTTCACCCTCGTCTACACCAACCGCACCGCGCTCGATGTGATGTTCCTCGACGAACTCGCCGAACTCAAGGACCGTTACCCGGCCCGCCTCGCGCTCTACCACGTGCTCTCTCGCGAGCAGCGCTCATCCTCGTTGCTTTCCGGCCGCATCGACGAGGAGAAATTTCGGCGCATGCTCGACACGATTCTGCGCCCCGCTACGGTCGATGAGTGGTTTCTGTGTGGTCCGTTCGAATTGGTGCAGCTCTGCCGCGACATGCTCGAGAGCACCGGCGTGGATCGGTCGCACGTGCGCTTCGAGCTGTTCACCACCGGCGAACCCTCGGCCGCACACGGTGACCGCGGTCGGCCGGTCATCATCGGCACGGGGGACAAGACCTTCCAGATCGAGTTCACACTCGACGGCCAGAGCAACACGGTCACCACCCCGGTAAACGCGAACGAGAGCATTCTGAATGCTGCCCTGCGGGTGCGGCCCGACGTTCCCTTCGCCTGCGCCGGAGGTGTCTGCGGAACCTGCCGCGCCAAACTGGTCAGCGGCGACGTCACCATGACCGAGAACTACGCGCTCGAGCCAGAAGAACTCGCTCGCGGCTATGTCCTGACCTGCCAGTCGCACCCGACCACCGACACCGTCGTCGTCGACTACGACACGTGACAGCCCAACATCTGACAGCCAGACATCTGACAGCCAGACATTCAACAGCGCAGAAAGCAAATGCCGTGATTGAGCTCTCAATAGACAACGACGTCGCCCACGTGGTGCTGAACGCGCCTGACAAACTCAATGCCCTCGATGAGGCCGCAATCGTCGAACTCGACGCGGCCTACCAGGAGGCCGAACGGGCTGGCGTGCGCGCACTCGTGCTGAGCGGCGTGGGCCGGGCCTTCTGCGCCGGCCGCGATATCTCGGCGGTCGACCCGGGCACCGACGACGTGCTCGGCTACCTCGATGATTTGGTCACCCCGCTGCTGCAGCGCATGAGCAGGTTTCCGGCACCGACCTTCGCGGCCGCCCACGGCGCGTGTCTTGGAGTGGGCCTCGGCCTGCTCATCGCCACCGACGTCGTCTATGTCGCCGATACCGCCAAGATCGGTTCACCGTTCGCCAACCTCGGCGCCACCCTCGATTCGGGTGGACACGCCCTCTTCGTCGAACGCCTCGGCGCGCACCGCACCCTCGATCTGATCTACAGCGGACGCCTTATGTCTGGAGCCGAGGCCGTTGCCAGCGGCCTGTTCAGCCAGGTCTTTGCAGCGGCAGAGCTGAACGCAGCAACCGTGCAGGCAGCCGCGCGCGCGGCATCCGGTGCCACTCAGGCTTTTCTTGCGAGCAAGGCGCTCGTGCAATCGCTGCGCGACGAACGCCTTGGACTCTGGCAGAGCATGAGCGACGAGAACGCCGCCCAGGCCGCGCTCTGCGCCACGGGCGATTACCGCGAGGGTTTCGCCGCGTTCCAACAAAAGCGCAAGCCCGCCTTCACCGGGCGCGCCTGCCCGCGCTGAACCGAAAGTTGATGCCGACGGCCCGCTCGATCCACGACGACTCGCCGACCATGATCGACGACTAGCTCCCACCAGTCTTTTTGCAAGGTCCGTCAGTTATTCTGAATAAGTTGCTCGAAAAAAATCACCCTGGACGATACCGGAGAGGGGCCGTCATGCACACACGCTGGGCCCGTTTCGCCCGCGGCTGGATCGTCGCCGTATTCTCCACCTTTGTCGCCGCCCTGTCGCACACGCTCGGTGGTGCCTCAGTACCCGGTCTGCTGGCGGTCGTCGTGTCACTCGCCTTCGCCGGCATGGTATGCATCGCTCTCTCGGGTCGCACCCTGTCGTTCTGGCGCGGTGCCGCATCCGTGCTGATCAGCCAGCTCATCTTTCATGGACTGTTTTCAGTCGGCGCACCCGGTGGTGCGCTGGGAGCCGAGGCCCTCGCCGCGTCGGGAACCCATCAGCATGCGGCGCTGCCCGGTCTAATTGGCCCGCTCGTACCGGGCGGGGGCGCTGATGTCACGCATGACGGTGCGACTATGTGGGGCGCCCACCTCGGAGCCGCCATCATCACTATTCTGGCGCTGCGTTGTGGGGAGCGCGCGTTCTGGGGCCTCGTCGAAAGCGTTCGTCTGGGCGTGCGTACCCTGTACGTCCCGGCACCGGTGATCGTGCCGGTCGCGGCACCGCTTCGCATCGGGCACGAGGCGCCGGTGTTCGCGCCGCGCGATCTGGTTCTCGTGTTGTCGGCCATGCGGCATCGTGGCCCGCCGTCCAGCGCGTTCTTTGCCTGACACAGCCACGAACCAGACCATTTTCCCCGTCGCACCGAATGAATATCAGAGGCCGCTCCGGCCCCGTTTGGTCAGCGCCGGGCACCCCACGCTAAAGGACAATCATGAAATTCACGACCCCTCGCGGTGCCGCCTCTACACCGGCCGCCACTACACCGGCCGCCACTACGCTCGTCGCCCCTATGCTGGCCGCCACCGCCCGCAGCGAGCAGTCGGTCTAGCGCCGTGCGCGCCAACACGACTGCCCACGGAGCGACAGCCCCCATCGTTCGACCTGAGCACCAACGTCCGACCCGCCGGCACACCGCTTCGACCACTCGCCGCGCGGCCCGAGCTGTGTTCGCGGTCGTCGTCGCTGCAGCGGCCCTGGGCTGGGGCGCGGCACCGGCATCCGCTCACGACAACGCGGTCGGCTCCTCACCGGCGGCCGACGCGATGGTGACCGAGCAGCCTGGGTTGTTCTCCGTCACCACGAGTGACCTGATACTCGATCTCGGCGGAACCGGCTCCGGCTCCGCAATGATCGTCACCGGGCCAGCCAGTGCGCCGCTGTTCTACGGTGATGGGTGCGCCACGGTCTCCGGTGCCACGATCGAAACCGCGGCGCAGCTCGGTGCGGCCGGGCAATACACGGTGATCTGGCAGACGGTCTCCACCGACGGCCACTCGATCTCAGACGAGTTCACTTTCAACTGGAAGCCAGCCCCGGGCCAGCCACTCGCCAACGGTGCGACCACGGCTCCGTCGTGCGGGATCGAAGCGGATGACGCCACCGCGGAGGCCACCGCGGACGATGGAGCGAGCGCCGCCAGCGACAGCCCCCTCCCGGCCGTCGCCTGGATCGGTGGAGCCCTCGGCGCGATACTGCTCGCTGGCGCAGTGACCCTGCTCGTCCTGCGCCGCACACGCCGTAACTGACGTACCCGACAGCGGGTAGCTGCTTGTTTCAGGTACCGCGAAGCAAGTAGTCATCCGCTGTCGCGGATCGGATCGGCACGCGGGAACGTGTCAGAGGGGCCGGGTAAAGTTATACAGGTGAGTTGGAACGCTGAGCTGCCCTGGAACCCCGACGACGTTGAACCACCGAGCAACTTTGAACCACCGAGCGATTTCGATGCCCCCGACGACTTCGACGCACCGCCACCTCCCGAAGCCGACCGGCAATACAGCGCCCGGCAGCCGGCTCCCTCGGGCGCAGCATCCGCGTCGAGCCGGCCCGCTGCTCGCGCCGCACCGCCGATGCGTGCCGCCACCCGCAAGTTCGCCACCGCGGCCGAAGCCCTGCACACCGTGTTCGGCTACGACTCCTTCCGTGGCGACCAGGCCGAGATCATCGCACAGGTCGTCGATGGCAAGGATGCCGTCGTGCTCATGCCTACCGGCGGCGGCAAGAGTCTGTGTTACCAGATTCCCGCGCTCGTGCGGCCCGGAACCGGCATCGTCGTCTCACCCCTTATCGCCCTGATGCAAGACCAGGTGGATGCCCTCACTGCCGTCGGTGTGCGCGCCGAGTTCCTCAACTCCAGCCAGGATTCGCAGACTCGCGACCAGGTCGAACGTGACTACCTGAACGGTGACCTCGACCTGCTCTACGTCGCCCCGGAGCGCCTCTCCAGCGAGGCCACCAAGCGGCTACTCGAGCGCGGTACCATCGCCCTGTTCGCCATCGACGAGGCCCACTGCGTGTCGCAGTGGGGACACGACTTTCGGCCGGACTACCTCGCGCTCAGCGAACTCGCCGACCGCTGGCCGGGCGTGCCGCGCATCGCCCTCACCGCTACCGCGACGGACGCCACCCACCAGGAGATCACGACCCGCCTGCAGATGGGCGACGCCAAGCACTTCGTGGCGAGCTTCGACCGGCCCAATATTCAGTACCGCATCGTCGGTAAGGCCGAGGTGCGCAAGCAACTGCTGTCTTTCCTCAAGACAGAGCACCTCGGCGACGCCGGAATCGTCTATGCGCTCAGCCGCAAGACGGTCGACCAGACCGCCGAGTTTCTGCGTCAGAACGGCGTCAATGCCCTGCCGTATCACGCCGGGCTCGACGCGGGACTGCGCGCCCGCACCCAGTCCCGGTTCCTTCGCGAAGAGGGCGTCGTCATCGTGGCCACCATCGCGTTCGGTATGGGGATCGACAAGCCCGACGTGCGCTTCGTCGCCCACATCGACCTGCCCAAATCGGTTGAAGGCTACTACCAGGAGACCGGTCGCGCCGGTCGCGACGGCGCCCCGGCCACGGCCTGGCTCGCCTACGGCCTGCAAGACGTCGTGCAGCAGCGTCGCATGATCGACGAATCGCCCGGCGACCTCAGCCATCGGCGCAAACTCTCCGCCCACCTTGACGCCATGCTCGCCCTCTGCGAAACCGTGCACTGCCGCCGCGTCAACCTGCTGCGCTACTTCGGCCAGACCAGCGAACCCTGCGGCAACTGCGACACCTGCCTGGAACCCCCCGAAGCCTGGGACGGCACCATCCCCGCCCAGAAACTGCTTTCCACCATCGTTCGCCTGCACCGCGAACGCAACCAGAAGTTCGGCGCCGGCCACCTTATCGACATCCTCCGCGGCAAAGAAACCCCCCGCGCCACCCAATACCGGCATACCGAACTGAGCACCTGGGGCCTTGGCGCCGATCTCAGTGACCAGGCCTGGCGGGGCGTCGTGCGCCAAATGCTGGCCCAGGGGCTGCTCGCTACCTCCGGAGAATACGGAACCCTCGTGCCGACGGATGCCGCCGCCGGGGTTCTGGGGGGCAGTCGCGACGTGCGACTGCGGCGCGAACCCGACCGCCCCGCACGTTCCAGCGCCGCCCGCCGCCCGAGCGCAGCGAAGGTTGCTGCCGCCGACCTCAGCACGGCCCAAGAGACCCTGTTCGAGGCGCTGCGGGTGTGGCGTTCGGCCGAGTCAAAGGAGCAGGGCGTTCCCGCCTACATCGTCTTCGGTGACGCGACCCTCATCGCTGTGGCCGCGGCAGGCCCCACCACGCTCGCCGCGCTCGACGGCATCACCGGTATCGGTGCTAAGAAACTCGAAGCCTACGGCGCAGCCCTGCTCGAGGTCGTCGCGGCATCCGCCTGACCGTAACAGTGCGCTATTTGTGTGGGAGCGCAGGTGTGCACGGCTCGAAGTTGTCGTAAACCTACAAAATGGATGCCGGGGGCGGCAGCTCTCGTTGTTGCCCCCGCACCGCGCGTTTCACGACCACGACCACGCGCCCCTAACGTTGCGATCATCACTTTCGCGCGAACAGTTAGGACCACCCATGGTTGACACGAAACAGCGCTCCAGCACCCGATCGACGACGATCGATCCCAGCCTCGATCCGAGCCTCGACACGGGACCCATCAAGTCCATCGGTGATCCGACCGCCCCCGCAGTCAACGTCGAACAACTCGGGCGCCAGCTGCTCGGCACCTGGGCCGACGTGCGCCTCGCCGCCCGAGAAGTGACCGCGCGTCCCGATATGCAGCGTATCGAGGGCCTCTCCATGGCTGACCACCGGCTGCGCGTTCTTGAGCAGCTCAAGGTACTCGCAGCCAACGGCCACGTACTGCGCGCCTTTCCCAAGCACCTGGGCGGTCAGGACGACCACGGTGGAAACATTGCGGGCTTCGAAGAACTCGTCATTGCCGACCCGAGTCTGCAGATCAAGGGCGGCGTGCAGTGGGGCCTGTTCGGCGCCGCTGTGCTGCACCTTGGCACCAAGCCGCACCACGATAAGTACCTTCCCGGCATCATGGACCTGAGCGTGCCGGGCGCGTTCGCCATGACCGAAATCGGTCACGGCTCAGACGTGGCGAGCATCGCGACTACCGCGACCTTCGACGCCGCCAGCGGCGAGTTCGTCGTCAACACCCCGTTTCGTGCTGCCTGGAAGGATTACCTCGGCAACGCCGCGAAAGACGGCATCGCCGCCGTCTTGTTCGCGCAACTCATTACCCAGGGCGTCAACCACGGTGTGCACGCCTTCTATTTGCCGATTCGCGATGAAAACGGCGACTTTCTGCCCGGTGTCGGAGGCGAGGACGACGGCTTGAAGGGGGGCCTCAACGGCATCGACAATGGTCGCCTGCACTTTACCGACGTGCGTATCCCGCGTGAAAACCTGCTCAACCGGTACGGCGACGTCGCCGGGGACGGCACCTACTCCAGCCCGATATCAAGCCCCGGCCGTCGTTTCTTCACGATGCTGGGCACGCTGGTACAGGGGCGTGTGTCGCTCGACGGGGCCGCCACCGCGGCATCCGCTCTGGCCCTGACCATCGCAATCACCTATGGAAGTCAGCGTCGGCAGTTCACCGCCGGCAGCGACACTGACGAGGAGGTCATTCTCGACTACCAGCGCCACCAGCGCCGGTTGTTTCCGCGCCTTGCCACGACGTACGCCCAGACCTTCGCGCACGACGAGTTTCTGGTGAAGTTCGACGACGTGTTCAGCGGCAAAGCCGACACCGACGATGATCGGCAAGACCTCGAGACCCTCGCTGCCGCGCTCAAGCCACTCTCCACCTGGCATGCGCTCGACACCCTGCAGGAAGCCCGTGAAGCCTGCGGCGGCGCCGGTTTCATGGCCGAGAACCGCCTCGTGGGGCTGCGCGCCGACCTCGACGTCTTCGCGACCTTCGAGGGCGACAACAACGTGCTGCTGCAGCTCGTCGCCAAGCGTCTGCTCACCGATTACAGCCGTAAATTCGCCACAGCGGATGCCGGCGCCCTCGCCCGCTACGTCGTGCAGCACGCCGCTGGTCGCGCCTACCACGGCACAGGCCTCCGCACTCTCGGCCAGTCCGTCGCCGACCGTGGATCAACGGCCCGCTCGGTCGGCGCCCTCCGCGAGAGTGATGTGCAGCGCGAGCTGCTCACCGATCGGGTCGAGAGCATGATCGGTGAGGTCGCCGGAAAGCTGCGCGGTGCCACCAAACTGCCAAAGAAGCAGGCCGCCGACCTGTTCAACGCACACCAGAACGAGCTCATCGAAGCAGCACGCGCCCATGGCGAACTCCTGCAGTGGGAGTCGTTCACCCGGGCGCTCGACGCCACAGCGGATGCCGGCACCAAGCAGGTGCTCACCTGGCTGCGCGACCTGTTCGGCCTCGGCCTGGTCGAGAAGAACCTGGCCTGGTACCTCATTCACGGACGTCTGTCTGCCCAGCGGGCCCAGGCTGTAACGGCCTACATCGACCGGCTGATCGCGCGCATCCGTCCGCATGCCCTCGATCTCGTCGACGCGTTCGGCTATTCGCCAGATCACCTGCGGGCTACGATCGCGAGCGGTATCGAGCGTGAACGCCAGAACGAGGCGCGCGACTACTACGCCGACCGGCGGGCGTCGGGGGCCGCTCCCGCACCCGAAAAGTCGGTCAAACGGTAGGGCAGTGCGCGTCGTACTCAGGTACGACACCGGTGGCGCAGAACCATCCCCATGGTTGATGCGCCACATAAGGGGTAAACCATACCGTTTGGTATGGGGGCTTCAATGCAGTGAATCGGGGCCTTATCCACCAACGGAATGAGGCAGTCGTGATCCAGGCACAGTCCCTGACCAAGCACTACGGAAGCAAGACCGCGGTCGACGCGATCGACTTCACGGTGCAGCCCGGCAAGGTCACCGGGTTTCTCGGGCCGAACGGCGCAGGCAAGTCCACCACAATGCGCATGATCGTGGGTCTGGACCGACCCAGCGCCGGATCGGTCATCGTCAACGGTAAGCCGTACCACGAGCACAAGGCGCCTCTGCGTGAGGTCGGAGTGTTGCTCGACGCCAAGGCCGTGCACACCGGCCGCAGCGCGTTCAACCACCTGCGCGCCATGGCCGCAACGCATGACATCCCCACTAGCCGGGTGCACGAGGTCATCAACCTCACCGGCCTGGAGTCCGTCGCCCGTAAGCGCGTCGGCGGTTTCTCGCTCGGCATGGGCCAGCGTCTCGGCATCGCCGCCGCGTTGCTCGGCGACCCGGCCACCCTCATCCTGGACGAGCCGGTCAACGGCCTCGACCCCGAGGGTGTGCAGTGGGTGCGCAAGCTCACCAAACAGCTCGCCGCCGAGGGCCGCACCGTGCTGCTCTCCTCGCACCTGATGAGCGAGATGGCGCTCACCGCCGACCACATCATCGTCCTCGGCCGCGGTCGGGTGATAGCGGATGCCTCGGTCGCCGATATCATCGCCTCGGCCGCGCAGAACACGGTTCGCGTGCGCAGCCCGCATACGGCGGCCCTCGCCGCCCTACTGGCACAGGACGATGTCACCATCACCAACGTCGAGCAGGACGTGCTCGAGATCAGCGGACTAACCGTGACCGAGATCGGTGACCGCGCCGCTGCCGCCCAGATCTCCCTGCACGAGCTCTCGGCGGTGAACGCCTCCCTTGAGGACGCCTATATGAAACTCACGCAGAACGAAGTGGAGTATCGCACCGGCGATGCCTCCTCCCACACCGAAGCGGAGGTCGCTCGATGAGCACCCAGACCCATCAGACAACGCAATCCGCTTCTGTGTCCCCCTTCGTTTCAACCGGCTCCGGGCTGCGCTTCAGCGGCCTGCTCAAGTCTGAATCGATCAAGCTCTGGAGCCTGCGCTCTACCTACTGGACCTTTTCCCTCGTCGTCGTGGCCGCGCTCGGCCTCGCCGTAGCGATGTCTTTCGCCTTGTCGCCGGAAACGGCCGGATTCGACCAGGCCACCGGTGCCGTCATAGCCGTCGATAGCGCGCAGATGTTCGTCATCGTCTGCACCATCGGATTGGGCCTTGGCCAAATGATCGTCGCTGTTCTTGGCGTGCTCTCGATCAGCGGCGAATACTCCACTGGCATGATCAAGTCGACGCTCACCGCGGTGCCGGACCGTTTGCCCGCGCTCTGGGCCAAGGTAATCGTGGTGTTCGGGTTCACCTTTCTCGTGGGCCTGTTCAGTGTGCTCAGCGCGTTCCTCGTAGCCACCCCCATCCTGGGATCCCAGGACGTCACTGCAAGCCTGTTCGACGTCGACGTGATCATGCCATTGCTCGGCAACGTGCTGTTCCTCGCGCTCATCGCGGTGTTCTCGGTAGGTATCGGCACGATCGTGCGCAGCAGCGCCGGAGGCATCGCGACGGTGCTGGGCATCATACTGCTCCTGCCGACGGTTGTGTCATTGTTTTCCCTACTCGTCGAGTGGGTTGCCGACCTCATGCCGTTCTTGTTCACCGTGGCCGGCTCCGAGATGATCGCCCCGACCATGGTGGAATCCTGGGAGGCGCTCCTGATCGTACTCGCGTGGGTGGCAGTGAGCCTCGGGATAGCCGCGTTGCTGCTCAAACGACGCGACGCCTAACCCGTACCATCGAAGAATGAGCACCAACACCTCTCTTCCCGCGCGCGACTTCGCGCCGGGGAGAGTGGTGGCGTTGCCTACTCCGCCCGGTGTGGTGCGGCGGTTTTGGAGTCGACATCCGCACGTGGCCGACGCGCTGATCGCAGCGATCTACGTGGTACCGATGGGGCTCACTCTCGTAAGCAACGGGCTGGCCGCCGAGCCTGCTCCACTCGGCGATATCGTACTGAACGTTGCCATCGCGCTGGTCCTGGCCGTCGCCCTAATCTTTCGACGACGGATGCCCCGGCTCGTCTTGGTCATCACCTGGATCAGCCTGCTCACCTTCACCGACTATGGCGAAACGAATCTCGTCGCCCAGCTCCTCGCGCTCTACGCGGTTGCGGTGTACTCCGATGCGCGCAGCGCGTGGATCG
Source organism: Cryobacterium sp. Y29 (assembly GCF_002929825.1). Taxonomy (GTDB): domain Bacteria; phylum Actinomycetota; class Actinomycetes; order Actinomycetales; family Microbacteriaceae; genus Cryobacterium. The sequence continues at coordinate 113,566 of NZ_PJJN01000025.1, read as the reverse complement.
GGTCTGGGGCGTCAACGCTGCTGGCGAGTCTGGCCGCCTGGCAGACTGATAATCCGGCCAATGTGCCGTGGATTCCAGTCGCCATCCAGATCGGGATCATGATGCTGGCTACGACCCTGGTTGGCGTCAATGTGGGAAACAGCAGACGTTGCGTGATCTCGTTGGTCGATCTGGCCGCGCAGCTGACCCGTGAACGCGACCAGCAAGCTCAATTCTCACGCCTGTCCGAGCGAGCCCGCATCGCTTCCGAAATGCACGACGTTGTCGCCCACAGCCTGTCCGTTATGGTGGCGCTCGCCGACGGTGCCCATGCCATCGCGCCCAAGAATGTTGAGCGCTCCCGTGCGGCGATGCTCGACATCGCCAGCACCGGGCGCCGATCGATGACCGAGATGCGGCGTCTGCTCGGCATACTCGATGTCGGTACCGAGCCGGCCCCGCGTTCGCCGCAGCCGGGAATCGACCAGCTGGCTGACCTCGTCGAATCCTTCCGGTCGACCGGACTGCCCGTCGTCCTGGAACGCAGCGGCCGAGAACCGGCTAATCCGAGCGTGCAGCTGACAATTTTTCGGCTGGTGCAAGAGTCGCTCACCAATGTGCTGCGATACGCGGATACACCCACACGGGTCGTGGTGGAGTTGCACTCGGCCCCCGGAACTATCGAGGTCACCATCAGCGATAACGGTCGGAAACGCAGGGACGCTGGCGCGCGTGCGTTCGGCCGTGGCTTGATCGGCATGCAGGAACGGGTGTCCATTTATGGCGGCGACTTTGAAGCCGGAGCAGGAATCCACGACGGATGGCGCGTGCACGCCGCGATGGCCTTTGAGGACGAATCACCATTAGTCGAGGAGCGCCGATGACCGTACCGGAACCAACCCCACCGCCCGAACCCATTCGCATTATGCTCGTCGACGACCAGGCGCTCCTGCGCGTGGGCTTTCGCATGGTGCTCGAGGCCGAAGACGATTTCAGCGTCGTCGCTGAAGCAGCCGACGGCGTGGAGGCGATCGCGCTCGCCACGAGTGCGCGCCCGCAGGTCATTCTCATGGACGTGCGCATGCCGGGGCTCGACGGCATCGAGGCCACGCGACAAATCATGGCGGCCCACCCGGACACCCGCATCATCATTCTCACCACCTTCGACTTCGACGAGTACGCCTTCGGCGGCCTGCGCGCCGGCGCGAGCGGCTTCCTGCTGAAAAGCTCCGAACCGCGGGAGCTGATCAGCGCCATTCGCACGGTCGTCTCGGGGGAGGCATCCGTTTCACCACGGGTGACCCGTCGCCTGCTCGACCTCTTCGGCACCCAGCTGCCACAGGCCGACGCCGAAAACGGATGCGCAGCCCAGGCTCTCGCACAGCTCACCGAGCGGGAAACCGAGGTCTTTCTCGCTATCGCCGAGGGACTGTCCAACCCGGAACTGGCCGAGCGGTTTTTTCTCTCCGAATCGACAGTGAAGACCCATGTCGGCCGAATCCTGCACAAACTCGGCCTTCGAGACCGGGTGCAAGCGGTCATTCTGGCCTACGAACGGGGCCTCGTCGGACAGTGACCGTCGGCCGGGTTCGTCACCGACCGCGGCCTTCGACCAGTCTGGCGCAGTCGATGCACAGCTCCGCTGTCAGCAGGGCGGACAGTCGGGCGGCCCCGATGGGCTGACCGCATCGGATACAGGTGCCATAACTCCCGTCAGCGATTCGGGCAAGCGAACGATCGATTGCAGCGACTTTCTCAGTGAACTCGCCGTGGACACCGACAATTCGTGACCACTCACCTGAGAGAGTCGGACCTTCTGGGTCGTGCTCATCGTCGGCCGATCCGTCGCTGCGCGCCTCACGCACGCTCGTGAGCGATTCTGCCAGCCGGTTCAGCTCGGTCGCCGTTACGGCACGCTGATCCCTGAGGGCCTTGTCGGAGCGACGGAGCTCGGCATCCGAGAGAGAGGTGCTCGCCATGGTCTATCGTTGCACGCCCCGATCACTTAGTCCCCACGGTGGATTTATGAAATCTATCAACCTCCGATCGGGGGAATAGGCTCGTCGCATGCGTACCTTCTATCCCGAGCTCGAACCCTACGAAACCGGCATGCTCGATGTCGGCGACAACCAGACCATCTACTGGGAAGCCTCCGGCAACCCAGACGGCAAGCCGGCGGTCTATCTGCACGGCGGCCCGGGCGGCGGGTCCGGTCCGAACCAGCGGCGGGCTTTTGACCCGGCGAAGTACCGCATCATCCTATTTGACCAGCGCGGTTGCGGTCTCAGCACCCCGCACGCGAGCGAGCCCGACGTTGACTTGGGCGTCAACACCACCTGGACCCTCGTGGCTGACATGGAGAAGCTGCGCAAGCACCTCGGCATTGACCGGTGGCTGGTGTGCGGCGGATCGTGGGGCAGCACTCTTGCCCTCGCCTACGCCGAGACCCACCCGGAGAAGGTCACCGAACTCGTCGTACGCGGCATCTTCACCCTGCGCCCGGTTGAACTCGACTGGTTCTACGAGGGCGGTGCCGCCGCGATCTACCCCGACCTGTGGGAGTCCTTCCTCGCGCCCGTTCCCGAAAACGAACGCGGCCACCTGATCGAGGCCTACGGCCGGCTGCTGCACGACCCCGACCAATTCGTGCGCGAACGTGCTGGCGTGGCGTGGGCCACCTGGGAATCCTCGACCATCACCCTGCTGCAGGAACCCGACAAGATCGTCCGCTTCTCTGACCCCGCTTTTGCGGTGGCCTTCGCCCGCATCGAGAACCATTTCTTCGCCAACAAAGGCTGGTTCACCCCCAACCAGCTCATCGACAACGCCTCCCGCCTCGCCGACATCCCCGGCGTCATCGTGCAGGGCCGTTACGACATGTGCACCCCAGCGTTCACCGCGTGGGAGCTGCACAAGAACTGGCCGGAAGCCGAATTCTGCCTCATTCCCGATGCCGGCCACGCCTTCGACCAGCCCGGCATTCTCGACGCCATTATTGTGGCGACCGACCGCTTCGCAGCCTAATCCACTGAGAATTTGTCAGGCAGTCCTCGCGGATCTGCAATACTGACCGCATGACCGACTCGAACTTCGCTTCCCTCGCCGTGGTGGTGGTGAATTTCGGGTCGGCGGCGTTGCTCGAAGAGAACCTCCAACCGCTGTCCCGATCGGCACCGGGCCTGCACATCGTGGTCGTCGACAATTTCACCGACGTCGCGGAGCAGGCCAGGGTGGCGGTGATCGCCGAGCGCGAGGGCTGGCAGCACGTACTGTCGCCGACTAACCGCGGCTTCGGCGGCGGGATGAACCTTGGCGTCGCGCGGGCACAGCAGAATGGGCGCACCCATTTTCTCCTCTTGAATCCGGATGCCACCATCCCCGCCGACCAGGTCGCCCGCCTGCTCGAGGCCGTCATCCTGCATCCGCTCACCCTGGTCTCGCCCCGCATCCTGCGGCCGGACGGTACGGTGTGGTTCGACGGTAGCGATCTGTACCTCGACGACGGGCGCGTGCGCGCTACCCGCAAGCGCGGGGATCACCCGGGCATACGGGTCACTCCCTGGCTGAGCGGCGCGTGCCTGCTCATCAGTGATGACCTCTGGCGCCGGGTCGGCGGGTTCAGCGACGATTATTTTCTGTACTGGGAAGACGTCGAACTCTCACACCGGGTGCTGTTGGCCGGGGGAGAGGTCACGGTCTGCGCCGACGCATACGCTACTCACGCGCAGGGCGGCACTCAGGGAGCCGGCCAGCACAGCGCCGGCCAGGCCAAGTCGTACTCCTATTACTACTACAACGTGCGCAACCGCCTGGTTTACGCGGCTCGCAACCTCACCGCCGACGACAGCCGAAGATGGCGTCGACGCAGCGTACCGGCGGCTTGGGAGGTCGTTTCCCGCGGGGGACGACGGCAACTGCTGGGCTCGCTGCAGCCGCTTCTGGCTGCGGCCCGCGGGCTGCGCGACGGCCTCGCTTACCGGCCGGTACCTGCCTCCACGCCGACGCCTGTCCCAACCAGAACGACCTAGCGCTTGCGCCGCCGAGTGAACCGCTTGGCGTACTCGAGCAGAGTCACGAAGTCGGTGCGTCGCACGCCGTAGAACTGCAGCGGGTTGATGTTGAATTTGCGATACATGAACCACAAATTCAGGTTGCTTGAAATAAGGTTGCCGGCCAGGGTCGCCAGCGCAGCTCCCATTGCGCCGAACGGTGGTGCCAAGACGATCAACATGCTGATATTCACCAGGCAGGCGATCAGAAGCGACACGCTGCGCAGTCCTGGGCGTCCGCGGGCGCTCAAGCCGGAGCCGCCGATCGACCCGGGAGTGCCGAGCACCACTGCAGCGAGCAGCACACCGGCCACCGGCAGTGCGGGGCGAAAATCCTCGCCGAACAGAAAAGGCAGCCACCACAACATGCTGATGCCGAGGAACGCGGCGGCCAGCCCGCACAGCATGGTGCTGATGCGAGCCGAGGAGGCGAGACGCGCGTCGACGGAATCAGCAGCATCGGTCACAAAAGTCACGTCCCGCACCGCCTGGTTGATGATCAGCGGTAGTTCGCTCACGCTCACCGCGACCACGTACAACCCGAGCTGATAGGTACCGGCGAACGGTGTCATCAGCACCTGGTCAAGCCTGGACAGCAGAATTCCTGACAGCGAACCGACCCAGATGCGCAGTCCATAGCTCAGTAGTCCGGCCGTGCGCGCCTCGCGCGGAACGTTAAAGGCTCGTGGGTCGAGACTGCGCATGCGCCCGATGTAGACGAACAGCCCGGTCACCGGCATCGCGGCCACCGCGATCGTCGCCACGAGCGGCGTGAGGTTGCCGGTGAGCCAGAACGGAATGAGAACAGCGAGCCGCAGTGACGAGGTCACTATGCGCTCTAGGGCAACCAGCCGCCAGCTTTGGGTAGCGGATGCTACTCCCCGGAATACGCCGACGAGCAAATTGGGCACAATGGCCAGGCAGGCCACCAGAATAAGTTGCTGCACGGTCGGGTCGCCACCGCTGAGCCAGGCCGCTGACAAAGCGACGGCGCCCATGGCGAGCAGCCCCGCGATAACCAGAATGAGCACGCCCCGGTTTGAGGCGTTGCGGGCCAGGGTGGGGTTGCGGGCGATCGCCCAGGTGACGGCTTCGGGAACACCAAAGGTTGCTACCGTGACCACGAGGGCGAGCGGCGCGGTCGCCGCGGCCACAGCACCACGACCGTCGACCCCGAGTGCCTGGGCCAGGATCGGACCGGAAAACAGTGCGACAAGGGGAGGGAAAGCGTTTCCGATCAGCGCAATCGTCATGTTGCGCGACACCGAATTCGGGGCGGCCGTCCGACCTGAGATGGAGCCCGCTGAAGGCTCGACCGCACCGTCGGTGGCCCGCTGGGCGGCCATCGGCCCTCGGGGTCGTCTAGGTGTCATCGCTGCTCACCACTCGAAAGGCGGGATTCGCCTGCAACATGAGCGAATCACGGGGGTCATCGCGCAGTATCCGCTCTCGTTCTTTGTCGCCCACGCACGCCGCGAACTGGGCATCATTGCCGCCCTCGGTCACATTCTGCCGGTACAGGGTGCCCCGCTGCGAACCCGGAATGGCCGGATACTCGGCCTGCCCTTCACCCACCTGACGGGCGCGAATGCCGTGCCGTACGGCGACGGAATAGACCCACAAATCGTCCGCCCGCGGAGCGACCCGCAGAAAGGCATCACCTTCGGCGCGCAGCGCATCGAGCAGGCCGATCGGGTAGTAGATCCCGGAGACGCCGGTGCAGAGCGTTCGATAACTCGCGGCGGTCCCGCGGGCCGCGACCCAGCGAGAGTAGAGCGCCACCCGATCGCCGTCAAAGGTGACCGTGTGGGCGCGCTGCCCGGTGATTTCCAGCGGATGCCGGGCGGCCGCCTCGAGTAGTTCGGCCAGCCAGGTGCGCGGATATAAGACGTCGTCGTCGGCGGCGACCAGTGGGAGCGTCGGTGTGGAAGAGGCGTATGGAAACTGTTTTTTATGCGGTCCGAAGTCGGGGCAGGATTGAATTTCCAGGCCTCGCCGCTGCAAACGACGCAGTGTGGCCGGTGGGTGCGCGAGCGCCGCGGCGTCATCGAGCCAGAGAATGAGGCGCCGGGGGCGGATTCGCCCGGCGGCGATGGTCTCGAGGGCAAAGTGCACAAGGGCGATCCGATGGCCGAACGAGGTCAGGTTTACCACCACTTTGCCCGATCCTGTCACTGATCGGCGGCTGAGCCGGTTGGTCACGCGCAGGCCCACGAGGCGTAGCTTGATTCTGGCCCGCTGCGCGAGAGCGGCGGGGTCTCGGCGCAGATCGGTGACCAGTCGATGGATGGTGTTGATGACCACGTTATTGATGACCACAAGCTGCTTCCGGTTGCACAATGAATATCTCTCACGAAATCGCCACTATACAGGCCGTGACACCTACGCCCGCGCCCCCTCCTCGGGGGATGATTTTCCCTCAGCTTGAGAGCGTTCGCCCTTGTCTCTTTTATACCGGGCCGTCTATTCTTATGCACGATGCGGCTGCGCAACAGGGGCTGATGCCCGAATCGTCCCTGTGCGGCCCGGGTGGTGGTTGCTATTGATCTCTCAGGTGCGCTCCAATATCACTGCGGTGCGTCCTGCTCCGGTGCCACTCCGACGCACCCGCGCGGGACGTTTCGTGCACCAGACCCCGCCCCTCGTCAATAAGTTCATTGCCGTTGTTGTTCTGGTCGTTGTCGCGCTGCGCATCGACATCGACCGAGGCGTCACTGTGGGCGCCGTGGTCTGTGTGGCTCTCTTCCCTGTTTGGTTCCCGATTCTGCGCCAATACTGGGGCGCTCGGCTGCTCCTGGTCGGCGGCCTGGTCGCGATCGGCTCGGGTATCTGGCTCACCGTCCTATCTGCGCCCACGCACGAGGCGAGTCTCGGTCAGGCGTTCGGGTCGATCGCCGGTCTCGTCGGGTTGATCGCCGGCGTCGGATTCGTGCTCTGGGCGCGCACCGTTCTGCCCGACTCCCAAATCGCCATCTGGTTCGGTGCTGGAATCCTGCTCGGTGTCTCGCCGTCGAGTGAGCTGTACGCGGCGAATCCATGGCGTTTCGGCTACTCGGTAGCCCTGACGATTCTGCTGCTCGGAATCACGCTGCAGTTGCGCCGCCGCTGGCTGGAGCTGGCCGTCGCGCTGGGACTCACCGTCGTGGCTACCTTGACGGATGCCCGTTCCGCGTTCGCGTTCATGCTGCTGACTGTCCTGTTGGTCGCCTGGCAAATGCGTCCGACCCGACCCACGCGCGGCAAGTCGGCGCTGCGCGCCCTCCTCGGACTCGGCGTTCTTGGTCTCATCGTCTTCAACGTGATTCAGTCGCTCATTCTTGACGGCGCACTCGGTGAAGCCACCCAGCAGCGTACCCTCGCCCAGCTCAACGAGACCGGTTCGCTCATCCTCGGCGGGCGCCCCGAACTCGCGGCGACGATCGCGCTCATGCAGCATCAGCCGTGGGGGTTCGGCGTTGGCACCGTACCTAATCCAGAAGACATACTGGCCGCCAAGACCGGCATGGCTGCGATCAACTACGAGCCGAATAACGGCTATGTCGACAACTACATGTTCGGCGGCCACATCGAACTGCACTCGGTCATCGGTGACTTCTGGGCGGCCTTCGGCATTCCCGGGCTTGTGCTCGCCCTTCTCATTCTCGTGCTCATCGTGCGCAGTATCGGCGTACACGTGGCAGCCAACACCGCCAGCGCCGTGCTGCTGTACCTCGGCATCAAAGCCGTCTGGTTCATGTTCTTCGGCCCGTTTTTCAGCTCATCCGTGCTGCTCGTTCTCGTTCTCGGACTCCTCATCACCCGCAGGGTGTCGACCGAAGGGGATGCCGCTCTGCAGCGCTCCGGACCACTTCGGCCCACGATGGTGCGGCGTCGACGATGAGCGCCAGCAAACCCGCGGCCGAACGCGTTGGCTGGGTGGATACCGGCCGGGGCATCGCTATCCTGCTCGTCGCCCTGTTCCACTCAGCGAACTGGCTGATTGGCGCTGGTTTCGATATTCCGTTCTGGCGCGAAATCAACGACTCACTGTCCTCGATGCGCATGCCCTTGTTCTTTGTTCTGTCGGGTCTGTTCGCCCCCAAATGGCTCCTCAAGCCGTGGCGCGATCTGTGGACGGTCAAGGTGCGCCTCTACCTCTGGGTCTTCCTGCTGTGGGAGGTGATCGGTTCGATCGTTTTCTTGCTCGGTCAGACCATGAAGGGCGAGGGCTTCGGCCTTCGCCAAGCTGTGCTGGGCCTTATCGTGTCCCCGGTGCTGCCCCGGTTCGAACTCTGGTTCATCTGGGCTTTGTCGATCTTCTTCGTCGTGGCCAAGCTCAGCCGTAGAGTCGACCCTCGATTGCAACTCGTCATCGCCGGCGCTGTATCCGTCGTGGCCCTGAGCGGGCTGGAGACGGCCAACGTGGGCTGGTCCGGGTCGCTCAAGTACTACTTTTTCTTTCTGGGCGGCATCTACCTGCGTAGCTGGATCATTCGCATCGGTACGGTCGATAACCGGCTGCTCGTGGGTACTGCCATGTTGGTCTGGGTGGCCGTCACCGCCACCATCGCGCTGCTCGGGCTGCGCGACGTCTTCGGTTTGTATTTTCTGAACTGTCTGGTCGGTGTCGTCGGCGGGATTGCGTTTAGCCGCACCCTGCACGGCGTGCGCTGGTTCGGCACGATCGGGCGCGTCACCCTGCCCATTTACCTGGCGCACACACCCATTGTCATCCTGATCTCCTTTCTGCTCTCCCTGCCGGTCTCCTTCCCTGCCGTCGCCGTCATTGCGCCCATCCTGCCGCCCATTCTCGCGGTCACGGCCGTACTCCTCGCCCTCTCCCTCAATCGATTCGCGTCGCGAAGTGCACTGCGCTTCGCCTACGAGCCGCCGCCGGTCATCATCGAGTTCGACCAGCGTCTCTTTCGCTTGATTCGTCCGTCCCGATCGACCGAGGAGTCGACATGACCCGGGCGCCGTCAGTTGCTCAAGTGGCACCCCGGGAAGCCTGGATCGACGTCGCGAAGGGGATCGCGATCACCCTGGTCGTGCTCTACCACTCGATCATGTATCTCGATGAGGTCGGGCTGGCCGGTGCGCTCGCCCCGCTCAACCCACTGTTCGACACGTTTCGCATGCCCCTGTTCTTTTTCATGTCGGGAATTCTGGCCGCGTCGGCCATCCGCCTGCCCTACTGGCAGTTATTTCGCAAGCGGATATCGCTGCTCCTGTACCTCTACGTAGCCTGGGTAACCCTACAGACACTGTTCTTGCTCGCTCTCCCCCCGATCAGCCCGTCGGGAGCGCCCAACGCCACCTGGGCCAACCTCATCACCCTTTTCGTACGGCCCGGTTCCAACCTGTGGTTCATCTACGCCTTGCCGCTGTTTTTCACGCTGGCCTGGTTGATGCGGCGATGGGCCCCGGCCGTGCAAGTCGCTCTAGCCACTGTCATCGCGGTGCTGTTCGGTTCGGGAGTGCTGCACACCGGCTCGCCGTGGGACAAAATGGGCAAGTACGTTGTGTTCTTCATCGCCGCTATTTATCTTGGGCCGTTGGTACGTCGCCGCGTCCCACACGTGCGCTGGTGGCATGTTGCCCTGTTGTGCCTCGGCTATGTTGCGCTGGTCGTGATCACCACGAAATTGACGCTCACCAAGGTTCCATTCGTGTTGCTGGTCTTAAGTGCGTTCGCCGTCGTTGTCGGCATCACCGTCGCCGTTGTGCTGGCGAGGATACCCGCCTTCGATTTTGTGCGTTCGCTGGGCTCCCGCACCCTGCCGATCTACCTCGTACACACTTTTCCCATGACGGCGCTGGCGGCCATTCTGGTTGCCTTCGACGTACCACCCGATCCGGTCGTGGTGGCGACGCTGTTACCGCTGCTGCTGTGCGCCGGTTCGATCGCGGTCGCTCTGGTGCTCCATTGGCGGTTTCACACCGTTCCGGGCATCTTCACTGTGCCGGTTAAATCCTGGGTCATCGTTCGGCAGCGAACAGTGAGCTCAACGAATACACAACGCTAATTTGACGTAATTTCATTTTCGGGTAACACTCTAGTAGCTATCGGCGACGCCCTACAGTTGTCTCACCCGCATACCCGAGCGTGCACCACCCGAAATGAATTCATGACCGACCATATCTCACGTTCTCATCGGCGACCGCTCACCCTGACCCCGCAGTATTCTCGCGGCGTACACCAGCACCACCCCGCCGTACATCGTTATGACCCACCTCGTCCAGCCCTGACTCGTCTCGATCTGATGAATGCAGTCCGTCTGCCACGCACTCGGACGCGGCGCAATGCCAGCACACGACCCCCAGCTTTCGTGGCCGCAGCTACCCTCGCCGTTCTCATTCCGCTGGCTGGCTTGGCGGCCCCGGCTCAGGCCTCGACCGGAGGCGTCGTTCGGATTGCCACCGCCAGTGCCGGTAGTACCGGAGTTCCTTCCGGTACGACCCTGAGGGTGCACAACGGCGATCTCAATATCACTCAGGCCGGTACCGTCATCAGCGGCTTGGACATTCGCGGTCTGGTCAAGATCAACGCGATCAACGTGACGATCAAGAACTCGATCATTCGCGGACGAAGTGTTAGCGCTCCCGCTGCGCTGGTCAATAACCTCGGCGGGCGGTCGGGTCTGAAGATCATCGACTCGGAGTTGTATTCGTCACAGCCGTCCCCCGATATCAATGGCATCTACGGCTACAACTTCACGCTGACCCGCGTTGATATCCACGGCGTCATTGATGGTGTTCACGTGACCGGCAGTAACGTCACGATCGCGAATTCCTGGTTGCACGGCAACCTGCACTACACGAGTGACCCGAATCAGGGCGGAAAGCCCAGCCATGATGACTCCATCCAGATTCAAAAGGGCAGCAATATCAAGGTGTACGGAAGTACCCTGAGCGGTTCCCACAACGCCGGAGTGCAGATCAGGCAGGACACCGGTGACGTCTCGAACTTCTCCTTCACGAACAACTTCGCCGACGGCGGCGCCTGCACTATCAACGTGGCCCAGAAGTCATATGGTCCGATCTACGGCACCGTCGTCACCGACAACAAGTTTGGACGCAATACCAAGGTGGCCAACTGTGCCATCATCTCGCCCAGTACGACCAAGATCAGCACCGCGCGAAACTACTACACGCCCGATAGCTTGACAGTTTCGGTGCATGCGGGCTAACCCGGCAAGCCAAAGCCAAAGCCAAAGCCAAAGCCAAAGCCAAAGCCAAAGCCAAAGCCAAAGAGCGCGCGGCCTACGCAGCGCCCGCCTCAGGGGCTTCACAGCTTCTCGTTTGACCGAACCGCATCGACACGGAATGCTGTACCAATGACAGGCGGCTCCCCTCAGCTGCCCCGCCCAACACGCCCCGAAGCGTGTGCAGGACACGAAATCACCTAAATGAAACTCAACCCGAAACTGACCCACGGCCTACCCGCCGCACAGAGAACTCGTTCCCCGTTTCGCCGCGCACGCACGACGGCAGTCGCCGCTGTGGTACTCGGATTGACCGGTGCTTTTGGGGGAATCGCTCCCGCTCAAGCTGCGGAAGAGATAGCACCCGCCTATACAATCACTCCAGTGCGGGGCGAGCCCGCAGCGCCCCCCGCGGCCGGCACTGCGTTCGGAATGGGCCTGACTCCGGCGCAGTTGCGCTGGCTGCTGGCTCAACTCTTTCCGACCACTCCCGAACCGATTGTGGCTCCGGCACCGAGTCCTGCTCCAGTGCCGAGCCCGGCTCCGGCACCGAGTCCTGCTCCGGCACCGAGTCCTGCTCCAGTGCCGAGCCCGGCTCCGGCACCGAGTCCTGCTCCAGTGCCGGCGCCGACACTGCCCTCAACGGGAGGCACGCCGAACGGCAGCAACACCGGCGTGCCAGCGGGCACCAGGTTGACGGTGCACAACGGCGACCTAACTATCACCGAGGCGGGCACCGCCATTGACGGATTGGACATTCGGGGCATGGTCAGGATCGAAGCTCCCAACGTCACAATCAAAAATTCGATCGTGCGCGGGCGAGACCTGAGTGGTCCGATGGCCCTTATCAGCAATCTCGGCGGCTACGAAAATCTGCGTATCATCGACACGGAGCTGTTTCCCTCCACGCCGTCACCCGATGTTCAGGGCATCTACGGCTACAACTTTGAGGCAAAACGCCTCAACATCCATGGTGTCATCGACGGTATCCACCTCACTGGCGGAAACGTCGCGATCACGGACTCCTGGGTGCACGACAACCTGCACTACGACAGGGACCCAAATCAGGGAGGCACGCCGAGCCACGACGATTCCATACAAATTCAGGAAGGATCAAACATTCGCATCGACGGCAACCGGTTGACCGGTGCCTGGAATGCTTCCGTGCAGGTCACTCAGGACCGCGGCGACGTGTCCAATCTCACCATCACAGATAATGTGGCCGATGGCGGCGGATGCTCGATCAACCTTGCCGAGAAATCCCACGGCCCCCTGCAGGGAGTAGTCATCGCTGACAATATTTTTGGTCGCAATACTCGGGTCGACGATTGCGCGGTGATTGCGCGTTCGTCCACGAAGGTGCAGATGGCGCACAACTACTACACGCCAGATGACACCTTGGTCGTGATTCACCCCGGATAATCGGCGCATCCAGGAAACGAGAAAGGAGGGCGGGTTCCTCGTGCACTGCACGCGGACCCCGCCCTCCCGCCGTTCTGGGAGCCAATCGGCTCTAGGAGGTGCCGTCGATCGCTCGGGTCTGCCAGCGGGAAGCGGCATCCGGTCGCGTCAACGCATCCAGGGCCCGACGCAGTATCGTGCTCGAGGTGTTCACTGTGTAGGGGAAATAGACCACATCAACGCCGACAGCGGCGAACTCGCGCTCCAGGTGCATACCGCGAGGGGTGCCTCGCCAGTCGTCGCCCTTGAAGAAAACGTCGAAGCGCAGCTGGCGCCACGTCTCCAACTTGTCTTGCACGACTTCAGCGACGGCCTCATCGACGAATGAGATATGACGCACAATCTCGAGGCGCTCGACCAGGGGAACCACCGGGGTGACGCCCTTGGTCAGCTCCAGCATTTCATCGGACACGACGCCAGCGATCAAGTAGTCGCACTGGCTTTTGGCGTGTTTAAGAATGTTGAGGTGGCCCACGTGAAAAAGGTCGAAAGCGCCCGCGGCATAGCCGATGCGAAGAGGCCTTGTTGAGTTGGAGCCTGAATCGGGGGAAAGTGATTGTCCTGCGGCCATAAAATGCTCAGATTTCTCTCAGGCTACCCCGCGAGCGCGGCAGGATACGAATAGAAGATCAGGGGAGGTAATGAGGAATCGTAACGTCTATTGACCGGCCTGACTAGGGCGCCGCTTGCCACGTTCATGTCCGGGCTGCTGGCGATTGTGGCAACCTGCACTTTGCGGGTAGGAGGAAACAAGAAACTGAGTATAATTCACCAACTGCGGGGTCGTCTCGAGGCCACCGCAACTAGAAAATGAGGCTCCTTTATGTTGTGGCGTTTCCGTTCCCCCGTGCCAGCCATTGTCGCCCTCGCCGTACTCTTCGGTGCGATCTTTACTGGGGCGGGAGCGGCCCAGGCCGACACCTCACCCCCCAACGCCTCCACTCCGAAGACCGTTGCAGCGGATGCCCTGCCTACAGCGCAAATCAACGGCGTCGTGTGGTCGCAGGTCATCGTGGGAAACACGGTCTACGTCGGCGGTGAATTTACCAAGGCCCGTCCCTCGGGAGCCCCTGCCGGAACGAGCGAGGTCTCTCGCAACAATCTCATGGCCTACAACTTGTCGACCGGGGTGATGACATCCTTCAATCCCAGTGTGAATGGTGTCGTGCGGGCGATTACCGCCTCCCCTGACGGATCCCGCATCTATGTCGGTGGTGGCTTCAGTACTGTCGGAGGCGTCGCCCGCTCGCGGCTCGCCGCCTTCAGTGCAACAACCGGTGCGCTCTTGTCCGACTGGAAGCCCACGGCAAACGGCACCGTCCGTGCCCTCGACGCCTTCGGCGGCACGGTGTATGCCGGCGGAAGCTTCACGTCGACCAGCGGCCAAAGCCGCCAGAGGGCCGCATCGTTTAATGGCCCGACCGGTGCCGTGGGGGCGTGGAAGGGCACCATTCCCAATGGTGCGGTCAACGCGCTGACGGTCTCACCCAACGGCGACCGGGTCGTCATTGGCGGGTCATTCACCTCGTACAACGGGGCAACCACTCCCGGCTACGGGATGGCCGCCACGAACTCGAGCACGGGCGCCGGAGTGACCTGGAACATTGGCAAGCTGATCAAGAATGCCGGCCCCAACGGGGCCATCCTCTCGCTCACCTCTGACGCTGACGGCGTCTACGGTACCGGCTATGATTTCGGGGCCGGTGCCATGTTCGAGGGAACCTTCCGGGCTAGCTGGAGCAGCGGCAACATCGTCTGGATCGAAGACTGCCATGGTGACACGTATTCGGCTGTGCCGGTCGGCGACGTTGTCTACACCACCGCCCACGCCCATTTCTGCGGCAATATCGGCGGCCCCCCCGAGACGACGCCGCGCAGCTACCACCGCACCCTGACGTTTACCAAGGCCGCCGGCTGCACGATTGCCCCCAATCAAACGGGCAGCAGTTACTTCAACTTCGGGGGCCGGCCGTGCCCCACCCTGCTGGCGTTCTTTCCCGACATCAACACCGGCACCTATACCGGGCAGGGTCAGGGGCCGTGGAACCTCGCGGCGAACTCCCAGTACGTTCTCTACGGTGGCGAGTTCACGATTGTCAATAACAAACGCCAACAGGGGCTCGTGCGCTTCGCTGTCTCGTCGATCGCGCCGAACAAGGAGGGTCCCAAGGCCACGGGTGCCAACTTTCAGCCCACGCTCAGCACCCCCAGCGCGAACTCGGTGAATGTGACCTGGAAATCCAACTACGACCGAGACAATGCACAGCTCACCTACCAGGTGCTCCGAAACGGGGTCGTGGTGCGCACGCAAACCGGGCTGTCAGCGGACTGGATTCGGCCCAGCATTAGCTGGACTGACACTGGGCGATCGGGTGGCACAACCTACACCTACCAAGTGCGGGCGACCGATCCGTTCGGCAATACTGTGACCGGATCGTCGGCAAGCATCCAGGCGACCGGCGCGGCCAACAAGACGGCTCCCGACCAGACCATCACGCCGGATGCGCCGGCGAATGCCCCCGACGCAACGCTGACTCCGGATGTGGTTCCGACGCCCGACGTAGTTCCCGACGTAGTTCCCCTGCCGGATGTCGTGCCGGAACCCGAGGTGCAGCAGGACCCCGGAACCAAACCGATGCCGATTGACGCGCCAGTGCCGCTGCCCGAGGTGCCAGCCGCCTAGAGCGGTGAGCTCGTCGTCCATCACCCCTGAAGGGGCCGCCCGCTAATCGAGTGGTCCCTCTGGGGTTTGCTCTGTATTGTCGCTAACTTCTGGTGATGACCCGTGCAATGAGGTCACGACGGCGCTCCTGGGAAAAAAGTCTGTTGACCGCGGCTGGTTCTGGCAGTGAAGGGTGTGCTTTCAGTGTCACGGATAAGTCAAGGAGTGCGGCGGTGATGTCCCGGTCAGGGGAATCCGAGCGCGGCACCCCAATGCCGCCGACGACCGGAAGGACTTCTCCCGCGCCGCCGTCCGCGAAGCCAACCGATCGCAGGCCGACCCGCCAGGCTTCGATCGGTACCAACCCGAACGGCTCAGGTGTAGACGGAAAACAGGCGACGGCGTCGATCTCGCCGGCGATGGCCGCCACCGAGGCCGCCTCTCCGCGGTACTCGATGCGCGGATCACGACTGACCAGTGCCAACACGTCCTGAAGAGCATCATCCTGTCCGGAGTATGGCGCACCAAAGAGCAGGAGCCGCCAATCCCGGCCGGACAACGCCGTCGATTGAAATGCCGTGGCCACCTCCAGGTGCCCCTTGTGCCCATTGACGCGTCCAACGACGGCGAGCGTCAGGGGGTCGTGCACACCACGCACCGGTATCGCCTCAACGGCGCTGAAGACCGGAGACGTAACCGTCAGGCGGTCCCACCCAACGCCTTGGGAGTGCAGCCACTCGGCAGTGGCCCGGCTGCATGCGCACACCGGAAACGTGCCGGGTGCCAGCAATGTGCGCACAAGCAGGCCACCGACTCGTCCCAGGAGCAGTTCGTGCACCGAGACATAGAAGCGTCGGCGACGCAGACGGAGCAGAGGAATATAGGCGCTCAGGGCCAGGGTCCACAAAACCACGACGTCGGCGAGCGCCACGTCGTGCCGCAGGGTGAGCGGATGTAGCAGGTCGGTCAATTTGCTTCGGCGCAGCACTACCAGCGCCGGATCGATGACGACCGAAACCGCTGCGCCGAACCGGGCCAGGTCTGTGGACAACGGACCGGTGTGTGGAACAACGATGAGTACCTCGTGCCCGAGGCTGACCAGGCACTCTACTTCCTGGCAGAGCACCTTGCTGGCACCGTAGGCATCATTGCTGCCGTGCAGAATGGCAAATTTCATGTCTGTCGCCTCGGTCGGGTGTTTGGTATGTTGCCGGGTAAGTGCCGGAATTCCACACTGTACAGCCTGAGTGCGTGCCCCCGTTCGGGGTGCAGTCGCCCCCTAGGAATGAGGGTGCGTCCCGTGTATTAATAGCTGCACCGCGTTAATGGCGCACGGCGTCAGTAGCTGCACCAAAGAATTCAACCCGATCGTGCGACCAGCCGAGCAACCTGGAGTTTCACCATGGCAGTGCGCCACCCCGTCGATGACAACACCGGTCCCACCGTGGGTGGGAATTCGATTTCTCGGCGGCGTGTCTGGTGGATCGTTGCATCCGCTGCGCTGGCAGTACTCATCGTCGTCCTCGTGGTCGCCGGTGTCGCCGCATCGAACAATGGTGGCCCGAACACGGCTGCAAACAACGGCAACGGTCCTGCGCCGAGCCCGCGGATGACGGCAACGCCCACCGCAGTGCCATCGCCCGACCCATCACCCACACCGGGTCCGACTGCCGCGACGCCCGCGCCGACCGAGGCTGTTGCTGCCGAACCTGCTCCGCCTGCCGAACCTGCTCCGCCCGCCGCGCAGGCGCCGGTGCCGCTGACCGATTCCGCCGCGGCCGTTCCGGGTGTGGTGTTCAGCATCGGCACACTCGAAGCCGTCGACGGGGTCGCGCGCGGTCCGGGCGAGGTGGGCGGGCCTTCCCTGCGGTTTGCTGTGACCGTGCGCAATGACACGGCCGACGTTGTGCCATTGACCTCAACCGTGGTCAACCTGTTTTTCGGTGCTGAGCAGAGTCCGGCGACTGAATTGACGGCGTCGGGTGGAGCGCCGCTACCGGAATCGGTCGCTGCGGGAGCGACCCAGCAGGGGGTTTTCGTTTTCGCGGTGCCGGGTGACCAGCGCGACCAGGTGCGCATCGCCGTAGATTACTCTGCGGGCGTGCCGATCGTGCTGTTTGAGGGCGCAGCCCCGCGCTGAGTGGCTCTGTGGTCGTGCCCCGGATAGGGGGCAGGCAGTTATGAAAGATTCTCACTATACTCCGAAGAATGCGGTGGCTACCCGACGGCCCGGCACCTCGTCTTGAGTAAGGAATCATCGTGCGACTTCTTTTTGCATCTCGCCCGCACGTCAACGCGATCATGGCCACGTCCAGTGACACGATCCGACCGAATGCCACTCGGTCGCTGAAAGTGGGCTGGGCCACTCTGGTGACCATCGTCGCGGTGCTCGCGAGCCTCGTGACGGTGCCTCTGATGGCGCAGGCGGACACCAGCCCGGTGGATGCTGGCACACCGCTCACGGTCGCTGCCGATGCCTTGCCCACGACCCAGATCAACGGTGTCGTCTGGTCCCAGGTCATTGTCGGCAACACTGTCTATGCCGGAGGCGAGTTCACACGGGCTCGGCCGGCCGGCTCGGCAGCCGGTGTGAACGAAGTTGTCCGCAACAACCTGCTCGCCTACAATTTGTCCACCGGCGTGCTGGTCGAGAGCTTCAATCCAGACCTGAACGGAGCCGTACGGTCTCTCGTGGCATCGACCGATGGTACCCGGCTGTACGCCGGAGGGTTCTTCACGACCGTTGGCGGGGTAGCCAGATACCGCCTGGCTGCGTTCGACACTGTCAGCGGCTCCCTTATCTCCTCCTGGGCACCGACGGTGAACGCCTCGGTGAAGAGCTTGGCAACGTTCGGTGACACCGTGTACGTGGGCGGGGTGTTCACCACGGCCAACGGCGTCGCTCGTAATCAAATCGCTGCTTTCGCCGCCTCAAATGGCGCGCTGCGTGGATGGAGCGGAGAACCGGTCGGGGGGTCGGTCAACACCATGGCGGTTTCGCCGGACGGCACCAAAGTTCTTATCGGCGGGTCGTTCACCTCGTACAACGGCAGCGGCGCCCCCGGCTACGGGATGGCCGCGACGGATGCCGTCACCGGCGCTTCCCTGCCCTGGGCCGTCAACGCCCTGATTCGCAATGCCGGCGTCAACGGGGCCATCACCAGCCTGACCTCTTCGGCCGCCGGCGCCTTCGGCACCGGCTACGACTTTGGAAGCGGGGCAAACTTCGAGGGCACCTTCCGGGTGAGCTGGAGCGACGGCTCCCTCATCTGGATGGAAGACTGTCACGGCGACACCTACTCGGCGGTGCCATTCGGCAACGTTGTGTACACCACCGGTCACACGCACTACTGCGGCAACATGGGCGGCCCGGTCGAGACCACACCACGCTCCTACCACCGCACTCTCACCTTCTCCATGGCTGCGACCGGCACGCTCACTCCCAATGCCGTCGGTAGCTATGCCAGCTTCACCGGCAAGCCGAGTCCGAGCATCCTGACATTCTACCCCGAGATCAACTCGGGCACGTTTACCGGTCAAGGCCAGGGGCCGTGGACCATCACCGGCGACGGGCGGTACCTGCTCTATGGCGGTGAATTCACCAACGTCAACAACAAGGGCCAACAGGGCTTGGTGCGCTTCGCCAGCACGGCAATCGCGCCCAATAAGGAAGGCCCACGCGTGGCCAACGCGGCCTTCGCGTCATCCGCTTTCGTGCCCACCGTGGACTCCCTTTCGGCGGGCACCGCCCGCATTGGATGGAAGGCCGCCTACGACCGTGATAACGAACAGCTCAGCTACGAGGTGCTGCGTGACGGTGTCTCCGTTGGCACTGTGACCGGTCTGTCGACCGACTGGTCCCGACCGGCGATGGGCTTCACCGACACCGGACTCACATCCGGGCAGATCTACGTCTACCGCGTGCGTGTACGGGACTCCTTCGGCAATGTCAAAACCGGCGGTCCGACCAGCGTGACCGTATCGGGTTCGGGTGGCTACAGCGCCTACGCCAAGACCGTGCAGAGCGATTCGCCCTCGTCATACTGGCCTCTCGGCGAATCCAGTGGTACGACAGCCTACGACTGGGCAGCAGCCTCAAACGAGACCGCAGGCACCGGCGTCATCCGCAACGTACCGGGCGCGCTTGCTGCAGACTCGGGCACAGCCTCCCGCTTCAGTGGCACGACCGTGGGCACGGCGGCATCATCCGCTTTCGAAACTCCTCGCGGTGCTTTCACCGTGGAAGCCTGGGTGAAGACCACCACCACGAAGGGCGGCAAAATCATCGGGCTGGGCAACAGCGCCACCGGCGCCTCGACCGCCTACGATCGCCAGATCTATATGGACAACGTCGGACGACTCTGGTTCGGTGTGAAGCCGGGCATCTTGCGCACGGTCAACACGACCGCGGCATACAACGACGGCCAATGGCATCACATCGTCGCGTCCGTCGGCGCTGCCGGAATGTCCCTCTACGTCGACGGCACCCTCGCCGCCCAGCGCACCGACACGACGTCGGCGGCGCCGGTCCAGGGCTACTGGCGCATAGGCGGCGACAACCTCAGCGGTTGGACCAGCCGACCGACCAGCGATTATATTGAGGCCGACATCGACGAAGTGGCCGTCTATAACACGGCCCTTGGGGCTAGTGCCATCGCCCGGCACAACTCGATCGGCCGATTCGGACCGCCCGCCAACGTGGCACCGACGGCGTCATTCAGCAGCGCGATCACATACCGCAACCTGAGCGTTGATGCCACCGGATCGACCGACTCCGACGGCACCATCGCGGGTTACGCCTGGGACTTCGGCGATAACAGCACCACAACCGGAGCCACCGCAACGCACTCTTACGCGGCCGCCGGCAGCTACCTGGTCACTCTCATCGTCACCGACGACGCGGGAGCGAGCACGGTTACCACCCGCACGGTTGATGCCACCGAACCGCCGGCCAATGCGCTGCCAACAGCAGCATTCAGCTATCAAGCCACGCCGCTTACCGTGGCGGTGGATGCCTCCACCTCCGCCGACAGCGACGGCACCGTCACCGGCTACAGCTGGAGCTTCGGTGACGGGAGCTCCGGCAGCGGCGTGACCGCCTCGCACAGCTACGCGGTCGAGGGCGCCTACGACGTGACCCTTACCGTGACCGACAATTCCTTAGCCACCGCGCAAACCAGGCAGACGGTTGTCGTTCCGGCAGCCGACCCGAACACACCGCTGGCTGCCGACGCGTTCTCCCGCAGCCTGGCAACCGGCCTGGGCGCCGCCGACACCGGGGGAGCCTGGACGACGACCGGTACGGCATCGAATTACTCGGTCAGTGGTGGAGTCGGCCGCCTCAAGGCCGCCGCCGGAGCCACCGTCAATGCTTATCTGTCGGGCGTGTCCCTGCTCGACACCGACATGCTCGTCACAACGACCCTTCAGCAGGATGCGACCGGTTCCGGCGCGTACACCTCGCTGATCGGCCGGCGGGTCGGCACGGACGACTATCGGGTGCGCATGAAGAATCTGTCGACCGGAGTTGTGCAACTGCAACTCATGCGTGGTGCTACCAGCCTGAAGGCCCAGAACATTTCCGGCCTCACCTACACAACCGGAAGCGCGCTGCAACTGCGCGTTCAGGTCATCGGCTCCGCTCCGACGACAATTCGTGCCAAAGTTTGGGCCCTCGGCGCGCCGGAACCCTCAGCGTGGCAGACCACGGTGACGGATTCGACGGCTGCGATGCAGACATCCGGTGCCGTTGGTCTGGCCTTCTATCTGGGGTCGACCGCCACAGTGACGCCCGTCACCGCGACCTTCGATGACTTGATCGTGAAGCGAGCCAATTGAACGGCGGCCCGGTCTCGACCTCATCGTTCAAGCACGGCGCGAACAGCACTTTTCTCACCGCTACAGAAGGGATTGGCCATGTCACTTGCCAATCGGTCCACAGGTGACCCGCGCGTAGTGATCGCGGTGCTGACCTATCGACGCCCGGCCGACCTGGAGGAGCTCCTGCCGGAACTGCTCGATCAGGCCGGCATGGTGCTGGCACCGGTGGAGATCATCGTCATCGACAACGATCCTGATGCCGGAGCTCGCACCCTCGTGACCGACACCAGGTGGGTCGAAGCTGGGGAGCCCGCATCGACCGGGGGGACGCCCATCCGATACGCGCACGAGCCCACCCCGGGTATCGCCTCGGCGCGCAATAGAGCGCTGCAGGAAGGCCAGGGTGCCGACCTGCTTATTTTCATCGACGATGACGAACGACCCAGCAGTCACTGGCTCGTGCAGTTGCTCGATACCTATTCGACCTATCGGCCCGCGGCTGTCGTTGGCCCGGTACTGTCGCAGTACGACATCGAACCGGACCAGTGGATTCGGGCTGGTGGCTTCTTCGAGCGCCGCCGGTTCACTACAGGCACACCGGTATCGCTCGCGGCAACGAATAATCTGCTGCTCGATCTGGCCCAGGTGCGTCGGTTGGAGCTCAGCTTTGACGAACGGTTCGGGCTGTCAGGCGGGTCGGACTCGTTGTTCACCCGGCAGCTGCACCAGCGCGGCGGGCAGATGATCTGGTGCGATGAAGCCATCGTCATCGATATAGTTCCGGCGGATCGGCTTACCCGGGAGTGGGTGCTGCAACGGGCATTTCGCATGGGTAACACCTGGAGTCGTATCAACCTCGACGACACTGACCGTGCCAAACGGGTGCTGGTGCGGATGAGCTTGCAAGCGCGTGGCGCCGCGCGGCTGTGCGGCGGGATCGTGCGATACATTGCTGGATCCCTCGTCGGGCAGGTCCCGTTGCGCGCCCGAGGACTGCGCACAGCCGCCCGCGGTGCCGGGATGCTGGCAGGTTCCGTGGGCTCGGTCTACCACGAGTACAAGCGTGGCTAGCGGTCGAATTCGAACCGACCGGGCACGGCTGTACCGTACGCTGCGCAGCGCCCACCTGGAACGAGCACATGAGTTGCCGCCGGCCGCCATTCTGTTCCGAATCAAAAGGTATGACTTTCACGAGGAACTGGCGACGGGCCTCGTGCTCGTGCAGGCTCACCCCGTGCGAGCCGCGTGGTTGCTGGCTCACTCCACGGTCACGACGCTGGAAATTGGTGAACCGCTCATGCTCTCGAGCGTCTGGGCCAGCACGCTAGCGATCAGTGCCCTCCGCCTGCGTGCGCTGATCGGCGGTAGCCGAGCAAGCATCGTGTGTTACGCCCTGGAAAACGCAGACCCGTTCCAACGCCAACTCGAGATCCGGGCGCGACTGCGTCGCGGTCTCAACGGCGTTGCCGCCCGCTTCGTCTGGCGTCAGACCGACCGCATCGTTTTCGGAACGGATGCGGCGCGCGTCACGTACCGCACAGCCCTGCCCGAACCTGCCCGGGATGCCGTCTCGGTCGTTATTCCGGCGTTGCCAGCCCCCTGCACCTGCAGCGCTGACGGCGACCCTGAGGTGAACCGGGTGGTTTTTCTTGGAGCGTTCGCCCAGCGTAAAGGGTTGCCGAGCCTTCTCGCGGCTTGGCCCCTCGTGACCAAAGCGCTGCCCGAGGCTCGCCTTACCCTGATCGGTAAGGGTGCGCTGGAGAATCAGGCGCGGCAGGCTGTCGCCAGCGACCCAACGATCGAGCTTGTCATCGACCCGCCACGTAGCGAGATTCACCGACAGTTGCGTCGCGCCAGCGTGCTGGCCCTGCCCAGCCAGCCGACCGCCACGTGGCGTGAGCAGGTCGGTCTGCCGATCGTCGAGGGTCTCGCGCACGACTGCTCGATTGTGACCACGACCGAAACCGGGCTTGCGTCCTGGCTTGAGGAGCACGGCCACGAAGCGGTCGCGCCGGGCTGCACGCCGCAGCTGCTGGCGGATGCCGTCGTGCGCGCGCTGCTGGCACCTCGCCCCGCAGCCGAGGATCTGCCGGCCATCGATGGCCGGCTCGCCGCCGACGCCTGGTTATTTGTTGGCGCCTGAGCGCTCAGCCGCCGATCGTGGGCCAGCCGATCCCGTTGGCTTCAGCGCGAGCGGACTGACTGAATGGCCCGGCCATAGGCTGCGACGTGATCGGCGGCTCCGACCGACCACCGGCGGCGCGAGAGGTCGGGCGCGGGGGCGCTCCGAGGCCGCCGAGCGCGCGAGAGGGCATCGGCCAGAACCTCTGCGCACAGCGGTCCGGTGTAGGTGAGCACCCAATCAGTGCCAACCTCGTTGGCCAGAGCGGTGGTTACCGCGTTCTCTGGCACCAATACTGCCCGGTCGAGCGAGAGGGCCAGCAGAGCTGCGCCGGAGTTGTGCATCTCGGTGTAGGGCAACACGACCAGTTCGGCTGCGTGGATGGCGTCGGCCAGTTCGGAGTCACTGGCGTGGCGCAGCATAAACTCGATGCGCGGGTCGCCGGCCGCCGTGAGCTGCAGCCGCTTTGCCAGGTCGCGTGTTTGGGGAGCACCGACAATATGCAGCGTGGGCAAGGGATCGTCCAGGGCGGCGGTGCTCAGCTGGCGAAAAGCGTGGACCAGGGTGTCCACACCCTTGTAGGGGCGAATGAGTCCGAAGTAGAGCAATCGACCTGGCACGGGCGCGCCCGTCGTCAGGTCACCGGACCAGTCTCGGTAATCGCCGTGCGGGATGGTGTGTTCGAGCGCGTCAGCGGGCACCGGTGTGAATGAATTGAGCCTGATCCACAGGGTGGTGCGCTGGTCGAACCGCTCAAGTAAACGTTGGTCATGCTGCGGTGAGAGCTCATGGCTCCGCACGTTGTGCAGCGTACGCACCACCGCGGTGCGACGCAGACGCAGCCGCACCAGAAAAAGGCGGAACAACATACGTCTAGCTAGCGCCCGGGCAGGTGTCCGGCCCTGCACGAGAATCTCCGGCCAGTGTACGTGGAACACGTCGTAACGGCTGGTGAGCGCTCGGCGCCAGGTGAAGCCGAGCACCTCGACGGATGGGCTGAGCGACCGGCTCAATTGCAGCAGGTAGGGATTCGTCGTAGTGCGACCCTCCGGAAAAGATTGGAGGACCCGCACTATGACGACCGTGTCGATTCCGACGTGCGGGAGCTGCGACGCCCCGTCTCATCAAAGGTGGCGCGAGGCGCTCGAGTAGCCGTGACCCGGTTGGTCGGTTCCGGAGTCAGCGCGGCAGTGCGAGTTGTTGGGGCGAGCGGCCCGTAGTACACTTCAGCTCGACGCTCCCGCACTTGGTTGAGAACGATGCCGAGAATGCGCGCATTGACAGCTTCGAGCGACTCCAGCGTGGTGGCCAACTGTTGGCGGGTGGTCGTCTTGTAACGGGCGACGACGATGGCGCCGTCGGTGAGATGTGACAGACCGAGGGCGTCGGTGGCTGGCAGCAGTGGCGGGGAATCGACGACGATGAAGTCGTACTCGAGCAGTAGGCGTTGCATCAGGGTTTTCATTGCGGCCGAACCGAGCAACTGTCCGGGGTTGGGCGGCACAGCGCCGGAGGGCAACACGTCGAGGCCATTCGACCAGCGCACGATGGCGTCGTCGGGTCCGACATCGCCGAGCAGAACAGTCGTCAGTCCGACGTCGCCTTCGAGATCACACAGCTCGGCGATCGACGGGCGACGTAGGTCGGCATCAATCAGGAGTACGCGCGACGAACGTTCCGCCATGGCGAGGGCAAGGTTGATTGCGGTCGTGGATTTGCCATCACGCGTCACCGCGGACGTAACCACTGCGCTGCGTGGCGGGCTGTCCACGTCGATGAATTCCAGGTTGGCCCGCACCCGCCGGTACGCCTCAGCCAGGGCACTGTGTGGCATCACTCGCATGATCAGGCCTGCTGGATCGGTGCGCTTCTTGCGACCGATTTTTCCAAGCAGGGGATCGGAGGAGACCCGATCGAGGTCCTTCTCCGTGCTCACCCGGGTATCGAACACCTCGCGGGACAGTGCGTACAGCACGCCGAGAACGAGCCCGATCAGCAATCCGGTGATGACGATCAGCTGCGTATTCGGTGCAAACGGGCTGCCCGGCAGTTGAGCCGGAGAAACCGTCTCGACCGTGATCGACGGCAAGTTGTCGGGCCCTTTCGGCGCCAGATTCCCTACCGCAGTGGCGAGGGAATCGGAGATAGCATCAGCGAGGGCCACGGCCTGCGTCGACGACCGGCTAGTAACGGTGATGTTGATAAACACCGTGTTGATGGGAATCTCCGCGGTGACGCGGGAGGCCAAGGCCTGCGTGGAAATATTCAATCCGAGCTTGCTGATCACCGGCCCCAGAACGGTTGGTGTCGTGGCGAGTTGCGCGTAGGACTGCACAAGGTTTTGAGTGAAGGTTGACGACTGCAGCAGCTCGCTGGTCGTCTCACCCCGGTCACTCGTCACGAAGACACTGTTGGTTGCCTGGTACTGCGCCGGAAGGGTGGCCGCGTAGCCCCACGCCACCGCGCCGCCGAGGAGGCCCACAATAGCGATGAGCAACCACCGCCTCGTGATGGTCCTCAGATAGTCGATCGGTTCCACAGCTTTCTCCATCCGGTTGCGCCTACACTACAATCAAGGTGATCAAAACTCACCTCTGAATGGGTGAAAACGCATCCCCAGAACGAGGCACAGGGCGAAGTCGTTACGTTGTCACCGCAGATGGCGGCTAAGGTCGGGCGACTTCCAGGCGTCCCAGCGCGGTCATATCGCGAAACCATTTACCCAGCGCCAAGGCGAGATAAAGCGCATTGGCCACGAAAAGCACGCTGTACAGGCCGAAAAACACCAACGGAGCGCCCAGCAACACGAAGGCGAGACACAGCACGCCGTAGTCGGTCGGCAGCCCAAGAACAGACCGTAGCGGGGAGCGGGGAGCGGTGGAAGGCGGCGCCGTCGGCGCGTGCTTGGCTTTGAGCAGGTCGTTCAGAATCATTGCGAAGAACGACACGGCAGCCACGGCCGCAAACCCGACGGGCACGAGCAGCCAAGTCGAGCTGGAGAGTGGAAAATGTGTGAACATCGTGATGAGCACCGCTAGATGCAAGGTTGAGATCTTGATGGAGTCAACGACGTGGTCGAGCCATTCCCCCGAGGGGGAACCGCCACCGCGCAACCTGGCGACCTGGCCGTCGGCCGAGTCGAAGGCATACCCGATGGCGAGCAGCAGCCACACGACGAGTCCGAGCCACCAGCTCGGCTCACCGATCGCCAGTAGTCCGATCGCGCAGAACGTGAAGCCAGCGCTGACGGCAGTGACGTTGTTGGGGGTCAGGCCCAGACGAAACGCGCCCGCCGCGAGGTAGCGCCCGACGCGGCGGTTCACGTAGACGGAATAGAGTGGCGCGCCGCGGGCCGCGGTCTTCTGAGCGGAGGACAGACGCCGCACGGTGTCAGAGTACGTTTCGGTCGAACGAGCGATTCGGGCCGAGGTGCTGGTCATGAGGTGATCCCCCTGGATAGTGCGGTTGATGGTTGATTGCTCAGGGTGTCGGACAGGCTCCACATCGATACTCCGGCCCTGCCGGTGCTTTGACGGTGAGTGCTGTAGCCGACGGCCACGCGCCGGGCGAGTTGTTCGTAACTGTCCGAGACGCTGTCCCAGTTGTAGAGTTCCGCAGCGCGTCGTTGCAGCGCCGCGGCAACTTCGGCCACGCGCTCGGCGTTCAGTTCGGCATCTTCGAGCAAAGCACTCAGGGACTCCGCCCGCACGAAGTAGGCACCGTCGACACCGAGGACCTCACGATTGAAGATGACGTCCCACGCGATGACCTTGGTGCCGGCACCCATTGCCCGCAACAGCGACGGGTTCGTTCCGCCGACCGAATGACCATGCAGGTAGGTGCTGGCATGAGTGTAGAGCTGGTCAAGCTGATCCTGGTCCCAGACACTGCCAAGCATGCGAATGCGGGAATCAGACGCGGCGAGGTCGCTGATACGGGTGATGTGGTTGGCAGCGTACGGCGCAGAGCCGACGACGACGAGTGGCAGGCGGGCAGCGCTGGCCCGATATCCTTCCACGATGACATCGACGTGGTTTTCTGGTTCGAACCGGGCGACGACGAGATGATAGCCGCCGGGGCGAAGATCGAGTTCGGCGAGCCGATCGGTCGGGGTGTCCTGCAAGATTCGCGTGCCGTAGGAGATCAATTCGGTTGAAATGGAAAATTCGTCCCGGTAATAGTCGACGATGCCTTGTGCGTCAGCGATGAGGGCATCAGCTTCGCGCACCGATACTTCCTCGGCCCAGCGGTAGTAGCGCCTCCCCGCGCCACCCCATTTGTCGCGCTTCCATTCCAGGCCGTCGACGTGCACGACGCTGGGGATTCCGCGGAGGCGCAACAGCGGCACAAATGGGGCGTTGGCGGCGTTGAAGACGAACGCGACATCGGCCGGACGGTGCAGGGTGGCGTGGAAGACCGACAGTCCGGTGTGGCTCAGGGTCTCGAGAATCTTGTGGCGTAGTGCCGGCAGCTCTACGAGTTTCATGCCGAGGTACTCTTTTGGCACCGGCTGGGCGGCGCGGCGGCAGTAGACGGTGACGTCGTGGCCACGGTCGACGAGGCGGCGACCGATCTCCTCGACGGCAGTTTCAAATCCGCCGTAGGCGGCGGGCACTCCGCGGGTACCGATCATTGCGATGCTCAGACGCCGGTGGTTGGTGGGCGCAGTGTGTTCGATGCCCGCGGTCATGTCAATACGCCCCTACTGGTTGAATGACGGTCTTGAAGGTGCGCCAGATGATCATCAGGTCGCCGGTGAGGGACCAATTCTCGACGTAATACAAGTCGAGTCGAACGCTGTCTTCCCAGCTGAGATTCGACCGTCCGTTGACCTGCCACATGCCGGTCAGGCCGGGCTTGATGTACAGGCGGCGATGCACGTGGGTTTCGTAGACCTGCACTTCTTCGGGCAGTGGCGGGCGGGGTCCGACCAGGCTCATCTCGCCCACGAAAATGTTCCACAGCTGGGGTAGCTCGTCGAGCGAGTACTTGCGCAGCACGCGACCGATCTTGGTGATCCGGGGGTCGTTGCGAATCTTGAACAGCACCCCGGAAGCTTCGTTCTGGTCGAGTAGGCCGGCCAGATCGTCTTCCGCGTTCTTCACCATGGAGCGGAATTTGATCATGCGAAAGGTTTGTCCGTTGCGGCCGCAGCGTTCCTGCCGAAACAGTACGGGGCCGGCGCTGTCCAGCTTGATGAGCACGGCAATGACCGCGAGCACGGGCAGCAGGAACACCAGGGCAAGGGACGTCGTGACGATGTCCAGGGTTCGCTTGAGGGCGTGGCGCCCCCCCTCGAATCGGGGAATTTCCACGTGGATCAGCGGGAGGCCGTCTACCGGGCGAAAGTGGATTCGGGGACCAGCAACATCCGTTAGCCGGCTGGAGAGAACGAGCTCCGCTGACGTTCCTTCGAGGTCCCAGCCGAGATTGCGAATGTAGGAACTGCCGCCGCTGGGCTGCCCGGCCACGATGACGGTGTCGACGCCCATGGCGGCTGCCGCAGCGGCGACATGTGCGAAATCGGACACGATCGGCACCATGCGTTCGCCAGCCGAGATCTCATCACCGATGCCGTCTTCCAGGGCAGCGCCAACGATGTAGTAGGCAGCGCCGGACTTGTTGTCGATCTGGCTGACGACGTATTCCACGTCGTCGCGGTTTCCTACGACGATCACGCGAGAGAGGTAATGGCCGAACTTGCGCTGGTGCAGTAGCCATTTGCGCCACAGCCACCGTTCCAGAACCAGCACGACGATGCCGAGGGGGAGCGCCAGAATAAAGTACAGCCGGGCGATGTCGATGTTGGAGATCAGAAAGACGATGGCGAGCATGCCGAAGGTCACAGCGCTGGCGTTGATGACTTGCTTGTATTCACTCGCGCCGACGCCGACGATTCGGGAATCCCTGGTGTGAAAAAGTTCGAGGGTCATGAGCCAGGTCGTTACGATTAGCAGCGACAGGAGCCAGTAATTGGCGCTGAACGATCCCGGTACGGCTGGAATGCCATCAACGCCGAACCGAAACACCAATGCCACACCGACAGCGAAAACGATGACGGTGACATCGGTCAGTCGAAGCTTGGTGCGGTACCGTCGCGCCCAGATCAACCCAGAGGAAGCGGTGTCGACGGCGATATCGGCGTGTGCCGACGTGGCCTGGTCGACGAGCCGCAGTTTCGGGGTGTGCCCAAGCGGCAGGGACTGGGCAGAGGACGCGGGAGAATCTGATTCACTCATGCGTCGTTCCTCCTGCAGTCGAGCGTAGAAGCTGCGCCAGGTACGGCCGGTGCGGGGGTGAGTAAGGGGTCGCCGAGGGGGTTCGGCGGGTTACAAGTGAAAATCACTTTTTCATTCCCTGCAGTCGGGTTTACAGGAACAGGTGGTCATGGTGACAAGGTGACGATGCTGGCACTTGTCGGTGGCGGAGCGCGGCATTTGAAGATGATTCTTTCTCAGCAACTTACTGGCAGAGACTACCCCGATTCCAGTCGGTGGCGCTGTAACCTCAATTGGGGTGAAAACCCCTTGCTTGGGGGATGTTGCAGCGGCGGGTGTCCCGGCCGCTTGGAATTGCCGCACTTCAGCCCCGGTTTTGCGGGCAAAAAACTCAAAACTGAGCGCCGCAGTGCCGGGTGGCTTGGGCGCACAAAATGCCTGGTGGTGTAAGACCTAGGCTGGCCTGAGCGCATCGATTGCCGGGAAGAGTTCACATGACCGTAAGAAGTCCGAAATTTGCCGTTATTGATGGCCACAACGATCTTGCCTGGGCCTGCCGCGAGCATCGCCACTACTCGGTTGCCGGGCTGGACGCCGAATACGATTCGGAGCGCAGTCAAGTTCAGACGGATGTCCCCAGGCTGCGTCTCGGTGGGGTGCAGGGCCAATTCTGGTCGGTGTGGGTGCATAGCGATTTCACGGGCGCCGATTCCGTGCAGGCCACCCTGGAACAGATCGATTTCATTGACCGCCTGATTGCGGCCTACCCCGACGATTTCGAGCGGGCCGTGACCGCCGACGACGTTCAACGCGCACAACACGCCGGCAGGATTGCGTCGCTACTGGGGGTCGAGGGCGGCAATCAGATGAACAACTCGCTCGCGGTGCTTCGCGAGTATGCGCGGCTCGGCGTGCGCTACATGACCCTGACCTGGAACTCGACGACCGACTGGGCTGATGCGGCCGTCGATGTGGCGACTCACAACGGTCTCAACGATCGAGGCCGGGCCGTCATCGCCGAGATGAACCGCATCGGAATGATGGTCGATCTTTCGCACGTCTCCGCTGCCACCATGCAGGACGCCCTCGATGCCACAACGCTCCCCATTCTGTTCAGCCATTCCTCGTGCTTCGCCCTCAATCCGCACCCGCGCAACGTGCCCGACGCGATTCTCACCCAGCTCGCCGCCAACGATGGTGTGCAGATGATCACCTTCGTGCCGGCCTTCCTCTCCGCCGACTACCGCGACTGGGAAGACCATGGTTCGGTGGGGGAGAAGCCGCAGGTTACCGTGGCGCATGTGGCTGACCACGTTGAGCATGCCCGCAATGTGGCCGGCGTCGATCACATCGGTCTCGGCGGTGACTTCGACGGCTGCCCCGACATGCCGGTCGGCCTTGCCGACGTGTCGGAATACCCCAACCTGTTTGCTGAACTCGAACGGCGCGGCTGGAGCGATGCCGACCTCACCAAGCTTGGTTCCCAGAACGTTCTGCGTGTTCTTCGCGCAAACGACCCCGCCTACCGCGCCTTCGTGGCCTAGGGTCACTTGAATCGGGTCGCTGAACGTGGCCCCGGACGACGCAGGGCCGCTCTGGCTTGGACGACATTTTGATCGGAACGACGCAGTCAGCCTCAAGCTCTGTTTTCTCGAGTCCGTCGGTAGTAGTCCGCCGTTTTATTACCCCTAATCGCCCCGAGCGTCCACGAGTGGAGGCTGATCCGGGTACCCGCGAGGGTCTCACGTGTTACCCCACACGCTCTCTACCCGTGCACTTCCTCCGCTTGGTCTGTCGCATCTGTTGATTTACAACCGATGTCGCGCAAGCATCCGTGAGAAGGGTGGCGCGACAGAGTGCGCGTGAGCGAGTGAATCCCTCGCACTAGTTTTTCCGAGCTTCAGGTGTAGGCGTGGCAGATCCCGCCTACACCTGGAGCTCGGACGCATCACCGCGACGCCCAATCGCGACCACACTCCCAAATGGAATTGTGGCGCCACGAGCGATGCAAGACGAAGACGACCACCGCGCTGATTCTTCATTACCGCGCATATTTCACAGAGAAAGCGACACCCCACCATGAAGATCACCACAAAAGTGAGCGTTGCCACCATGGTGGTCCTGGCGACTATCCTGCTTGCCGGCTGCTCCACAACCCCATCCGTAAACGACACAGCAACTCCATCCACTGACGGAGTCCACCCCACGTCCAGCGCCGCGGCAGATGCGTCTGAAACCAAGAATCGTGAAGAAGCCTTTATCAAGGCCGTTGCTGAGGGTCCTATGGCCGTGGAATTAGTTGAGTTCATCGACACCCACACGGCCCTCATCATGCCGGACCCGACCGTACCGGCAAATGCCAAATACGCAGGAGAAACGACTGCCAAATTGTGGACATCGCGCAGCATCGTCGTACCGAGTGTTGGCGAGTGCGGTTATGACGAAGCCCTCGCAGCGACGAAACAGTACTTCACCGATAACGATGACCTCATCTCGTCCCCCGAGGGGCTTCGCTCGGCCGGTTATTGGTCGCACATACTCCACGCAGGCCTTGCTTACATCGCAGATTCAGAGGATGGAGAATTTGACCGTCAACAGCTCATCAAGTCCAACAAAACTGGACTCTGGGGCACCTGCCCCGGTTTCGGCGTCTAACCGTAGCCGGTGAGCAGCGCCGGTGCACGCCGGCTCAACCCATCACAAGCAACCCGAAGACGGAGAGGTTGATCATGCCAAGTGAGATCACCTCCGATCGCCCGAGTGGCGCGCTCGATCAGCAAGAAACTAATTCCCCGGGGAGCTCACGCTCCTTGGGGGATTTTTGTCCTGTGAGTCGCTCACACGTGTACGCGCCGGCCGCTGACCTCACCCCAGATACGAAGTCAGGACGCATTACGTCCCTGCCGGCGCAGACGCTGGAGCTGCTCCGCCGTCGTCACGAAGTACTGCGGGAGTCTACGACGCTCCTCAAGGAGGGGTTGTCGGCCACGGAGATAGCCGATTACCTCGGTCACGAGAATCCGTTCATGACTCAAGACGTGCACATGAATGCGATCAAGGGATCGAAGCGGGCTGCTGAAGTGATGGGACAGCGCCCCGATGGCCTGATCTGAATGTGCGGGGTTTGCGGGACGGCCGACTGAAAATCTTCGTAGAAATGAAAAAATCCCCGTAAGCACAAGGCTTACGAGGATTCTAGTGGCCCCGACCGGCGTCGATCCGGTGACCTTTCAATTTTCAGTCGAACGCTCTACCAACTGAGCTACAGGGCCCCGAAGCTGCGCAATAAGCGCCTCTTCTAAGAAAAAAAGCCCTTCCTTTCGAAAGGGCTATTTTCTTTGCGACCCTGACCGGACTTGAACCGGCGACCTCCGCCGTGACAGGGCGGCGCGCTAACCAACTGCGCTACAGGGCCTCGATGTGAAAATGTGAATCTGTGTGCGAGGCACTTGGTAAGACTATTCTATTTATTTTGCTACTTCGTGCACGTGCAGTTTGCGTAGCCCCAACGGGATTCGAACCCGTGTTAACGCCGTGAAAGGGCGCCGTCCTAGGCCGCTAAACGATGGGGCCGTGAGCCACAATGTTCATGGCTGCCGAAGAGTAAGCATACGGTCTTGTGGGGCGAAGGCCAAATCGGCACGCGCAGCGTTTGGTTGAATGGCAAATAATTCTCGATACCAATTCGCAGCGCGCCCGCAAATGGACGGGCCAGCGGATATTTCGCAAGTTAGATTCGCGGGGGAGACTGGGTGAATCCTGCCCACCTTGTTACGCTGAAGAGTCTGCCTCGGCGCACGTGGCAACTGGTATAAGCCTGTTGGGAAACAATGATTCGCATGAAAACCGTGGACGGCCGCGAGACTGACCTGCCCACCCGCCGCTTGCGTGCAACCAATCGGTGGCCCAGGCACACCCTGACATTGACCAGCATCATGGCCGCCATGACCCTGTTGGTCACCCTGGTAAGCCCGATAGCTCCAGCGAGCGCCGTCGAGTACCCCTCCTGGCAGGACCTACAAAACGCCAAGGCAAACACGGCCACGGCCGCGGCGCAGGTGACCGCCATTGAGAATCTCATTGCCGGGTTGCAGGTGCAGGTGCAAGAAACCCAGGCCGCTGCCGAAAAAAGCGCCGGCGAACTCGAGGCCGCGCAGCAGGAATTTGACGACGCCACCCGCCGTGCTGAAGATATCCAGACACAGGCCGATGCGAGCAAAGCCACAGCGGATACCGCTACCAAGCAGGCCGGCCAGCTCGCCGCCCAGCTATACCGCACCGGCGGCACCGATCTCAGCGTGAACCTGTTCCTTGAGGGCGAAGGAGACGGAGCCGATGCTGACTTGTTGCTGGCAAAACTCGGCAACATGAGCAAGCTCGTTGAACGCAGCTCCGACGTCTACGAATCAGCACAAGCGGCCACCAATAACGCCCAATCGCTCGGCGACCAGGCCAAAGTCGCCCAAGCGGAACGTGAGACGCTGCGCGTCGCCGCGGCGGCTGCGCTCGCCGCGGCCCAGGCTGCGGCCGAGGCAGCAGCGAACGCGCTCACCGAGTCCGAAGCCAAGAGCGCCGAACTCGAACAGCAGCTGCTATTCATGCGCGACGCCCAGGCCACAACAACAGCCGGGTATGAAGCCGGAGTCGCCGAACGCGCCCGGATCGAAGCGGCCCGTGTTGCGGCTGAAGCAGCGGCACAAGCAGCGGCACAAGCAGCGGCACAAGCAGCGGCAGCCGCAGCGGCAGCGGCGCGTGCCGGTAGCGGTGGTTCGGGTGGTTCCGGTGGTTCGGGTGGTTCTGGTGGATCGGTGAGCATGACCGGTTGGGCCGTTCCGGCCGGCGGCCGCATCACCGGCGGCTACGGCCCCCGGGCGGTCATCTGTAACGGTGGTGACTGCAGCGGAAGCTTTCACTACGCCACCGACCTCGGCACCGGCTGTGGCGCACCTATCTATGCCGCCCATGCTGGCGTCGTCACCTGGGCTGGTCGCCTCGGCACATACGGAAACTTCGTGAAGATCAGCCACGGCGACAACGTCTCAACCGGCTATGCCCACATTCGCAACGGGGGGTACAACGTGAGTGTTGGACAGTCAGTGTCGGCCGGGCAGGTCATCGCCAGTTCCGGCGCCACCGGCGCAGCCAACGGCTGCCACCTGCACTTCGAAGTCTGGATTGGTGGAAACCGCATCAATCCCGTTCCATTCATGGCCGACCGGGGAGCATCACTTGGCTGAGAGCACCACTGCACAGGGCAACTCCGTACAGAGCAACTCCAGCACGCGCGCAGGCGTTCGCACCAAGTCGAAACGACTCCTTTCCGCCGTGGCAATCGGCGCGGTCTCGGCTGTCACAGCATCCGTTGCCGCCGCCGGCGGGGCCGCCTTCGCCGTCCCGGAGTATCCGAGCTGGAACGATGTTGAGACGGCCAAGCAGAACGAGACGACCAAGCTCGCCGAGATCGCGACTCTCGGCGAGCTGCTCGACGGTCTGGCGAGCCAGGCAGCGAAGGCCGTCACGACCGCGCAGATTGCGGCCGAGGCTTACCGTGTGACGCAGGACGCCCTGAACGCCGCCACCCTGCGTGAAACCAGCCTCAGCGGGCAGGCTGCAACCGCCGAAGCAACCGCCGCAACATCGAAGATGCGTGCCGGCCTCATCGCCGCACACCTCGCCAAGTCAGGCGCCAGCGGTCTATCGCTCAACCTGTTCTTGAATGGCAGCAGCGCGGATGACCTGCTCAGCCAGCTGGGAACGGCCAGCAAGCTGAGCGAACAGTCCGAACAGATCTACACCGAGGCGGTGCAGGACAAGAATGCGGCGGAGTCTCTCGGCGAGCAGGCGGCATCAGCGACCGAGCAACGCGAACGGCTCACCGAAGAGTCCAAGACAACGTTTGACACAGCCACGTCGAGTTCGAACGCTGCCGAGGTCGCCTATGACTCCCAGCAGCGCAAGTCGAGTGAACTATTCGAACAACTCGCCCTGCTCAAAGACACCACGGCAGAGGCCGAGCGCAGCTTTCACGTCAGCGAAGACGCGGCCGCTGCGGCTCAAGCGTTCGCACAAGCGCAGGCATCCGCTGCTGCAATAGCGGATGCCGCGCCCGCGGAACCCGTTCGTGGCGGTGGGGCAGCGGCCGGTTCAGGATTTGGTTCCGGGTCGGCCGCGTCGGTGACGCCCGCTGCGCCGGCCGCGCCAGCTGTATCAGCCGCGCCCACTGCGCCGGCCGCGCCAGCTGCATCGGCCGCGCCCGCTGCGCCGGCCGCGCCAGCCACGCCGGTGACGCCCGCTGCATCGGCCGCGCCAGCGGCGGTACCCAACGCAAGCATCGTCGACGCAGCACTCGCGTTCGCCCGCAACCAGCTCGGTGACCGCTACGTCTTCGGAGGCTCTGGCCCCGACGCGTGGGACTGCTCCGGGCTGACCAAGGCCGCCTATGCAGCCGCCGGCGTTTATATCGGCACCCACTCAGCCACGAACCAGTACAACACCATGGCCCAGCAGGGCAATCTCGTCTCTTTTGCCCAGGTTCAGGTGGGCGACCTGGTGTTCTGGGGCAGCCCGGGCAACTACTACCATGTGGCGATCTACGTCGGTAACGGCCAGGTCCTCGAAGCACCCAACCCCTCGGCGCACGTGCGTGTGCACAGTATCTGGTCGCCGTGGGCCGTCGCGCCGTACGTTGGCCGCCCCGCCGCCTAGGACCGGTTTCTGACCGCCGGATGACGCGCGAGGCTGATTCAGGAGATCCGCGCGCTGGCCCCGGACCAGTGCGATAGGCACAAGCCGCCGGAAAAATTTGCTGAATTAGCCCGTCGGCCTGGCCGCAAGCAGAACAAAGGCCCCCAGGACAACCCGGGGGCCTTCAGCGGGGGTGAGGGTTAGTGGCCCTCGTCGGCCAGCTTCGCAATGCCGTCGACCACGATCTGGTTGGCTTCGGCCGCGTCGCCCCAGCCCTCTGTCTTGACCCACTTATTGGGTTCGAGGTCCTTGTAGTGCTCGAAGAAGTGCTCGATTTCCTTGCGGGTATATTCCGGAATGTCGAGGACATCCTGAATGTGATCCCAGCGGGGGTCACCGGCCGGAACGGCGATGACCTTCGCGTCGGAGCCGCCGTCATCGGTCATGTTGAAGACGCCGACCGGACGCACGGAGACACCCACGCCTGGGAACAGTGGGTAGTCGAGCAGTACGAGAACGTCAACGGGGTCGCCGTCGAGGCCGAGCGTGTTCTCGAAGTAGCCGTAGTCGGTGGGGTACATGAAGCTCGTGTAGAGCACGCGGTCGAGGTACACGCGACCGGTTTCGTGGTCTACCTCGTACTTATTGCGGCTCCCGCGAGGGATTTCGATGACTGCGTCATATTCGGCCATGGCTGGTTTCTCCCTTGATCAAAGTCTGCCGCTAACGTTACTGGATGGAATCTGTCCACCGTCCGCGCCTGACTCCGGCCCGGGCTGATATTCGCCGGGCCGTGCGCGGGCTACTCCCGTCAAAGGGGCTCGTTCTGGTTGGCCTGAGCGGCGGCGCCGATTCGCTCGCGCTTGCTGCCGCGACTGCCTTTGAAGCCGGACGGGCGGGTATCCGTGCCGGAGCGATTATCGTCGATCACAATCTGCAAACCGGATCAGCGGAGGTCGCGGAGCGGGCTGCCGTGGTCGCCCGACAGCTGGGCCTCGACCCGGTGCTGGTGTTGAGCGTTACGGTCGACAGCGCAGGAACGGGCCCGGAGGCGGCCGCCCGCACCGCACGGTACGCGGCTTTCGACCTGGCCCTCGAACGCACCGGGGCGAGCAGCGTGCTGCTCGGCCACACCCTCGACGATCAGGCTGAAACCGTGCTGCTCGGGCTTTCCCGTGGTTCCGGACCGACCAGCCTGCGGGGCATGGCAGCGCGAACCGGGCCGATTCTGCGACCATTGCTCGGCATCCGTCGGGCCCAAACTCGCCAATTCTGCGCCGATGCGGGCCTTCGGCCGTGGAGCGACCCGCAAAATTTCGACCCGCGTTACGCTCGGGTGCGGGTGCGCGAGACGGTGCTGCCGTTGCTCGAGAACGAGCTCGGCCCTGGCGTCGGGGTGGCGCTTGCCCGCACCGCCGATGCGCTGCGGGAGGACTCGGACGCTCTCGACGAGCTGGCGCGCATGATGCTGCAGGAACATTTTGCCAACGGCAAGATTGCAACGTCCGTGCTGGCGTCTGTTCCGGCGGCGGTCAGGCAGCGAGTGATTCGGTTCGGAGTCGAGGCGATGTGCGGGGTGTGGCTGAATCGAGTCCAGACCTTGGCCGTGGCGGCGCTTGTGACGCAGTGGCACGGACAGGGGGCGCTCAGCCTGCCAGGTATTAGAGTTGTACGACAGGATGGCATTTTGATTTTCTCCGCGCCTGGACTCACCTGACACAAAGGAATGCTTTTTCCACATGGAACCTCGCGACATTGATGGCGACCTCACCGAGATCCTGATCAGCGAGGAGCAGATTCGGGCTCGCCTGGCCGAGATGTCACGCCAGATCGAAGTCGACTACGCTGGCACCGACCTGCTGCTGGTCGGAGTACTCAAGGGTGCGGTCATGGTCATGGCTGATCTGGCCCGCGAACTGCATCACCCGGTGACCATGGACTGGATGGCTGTCAGCTCCTACGGCTCCGGCACGCAGTCCAGCGGCGTCGTGCGCATTCTCAAGGACCTCGACACCGACCTCTCCGGTCGTAACGTGCTCATCGTCGAGGACATCATCGACAGCGGGCTGACCCTGTCATGGCTGTTGGCGAACTTGAAAACTCGCGGTCCGGCATCCATAGAGATCTGCGCCTTACTGCGCAAGCCGGATGCCGCACGCGTTGATATCGACGTGAAATACATCGGGTTCAACATTCCGAACAAGTTCGTGGTCGGCTACGGACTCGACTACGACGAGAAGTACCGCAACCTACGCTCCGTGGGTATTCTCGCCCCGCACGTCTACTCCACCGTCGCCGCGCCTTCGCTCTAATCACAGTCTGCGCACCACGCCTGAGTTTCCCCTAAAGCGAACACACGGCTTTCCCCTGTAATCGAGCGCTAGCCTGAGGTCACCATGAACGTCAAGAAGCTACTACGCGGCCCGATTCTGTACATTGTCCTCGCCGTCATCGCCGTCTGGGTGGGGTCAAGCCTCATCACCATGAGCGGATTCCGCGAGGTCAGCACGCAAGAGGGCCTCGACTACCTCAAGTCGGGCAACGTCGCCGAAGCCACCATCGTCGACGGCGAACAACGCGTCGATCTCACGCTGACCAAGGCCAGCGGAGACCTCGGTACCCAGGTGCAGTTCTACTACGTCGCCCCGCGTGGCGAAGAGATCATCACCGCCGTCACTGCGTCCAACCCCAAGGACGGCTTCACCGACGAGGTGCCGCAGCCCAACTGGATTTTGGGCGTGCTCAGCTTCCTGCTTCCTGTCTTGCTCATCGGTGCCTTCTTCTGGCTCATGATCTCGATGCAGGGCGGTGGCAGTAAGGTCATGAAGTTTGGCAAGTCCAAGGCCAAGCTCGTCTCCAAGGAGAGCCCGCAGGTCACGTTCGCCGATGTTGCCGGTGCTGACGAAGCCATCGAAGAGCTCGAAGAGATCAAAGACTTCCTCAAGGAGCCAGCCAAGTTCCAGGCGGTCGGCGCGCGCATTCCGAAGGGCGTGCTGCTCTACGGCCCTCCCGGCACCGGTAAAACTTTGCTTGCCCGCGCGGTGGCCGGCGAGGCCAACGTGCCGTTCTACGCCATCAGCGGCTCGGACTTCGTTGAAATGTTCGTCGGAGTCGGTGCCAGCCGGGTGCGCGACCTGTTCAGCCAGGCCAAGGAGAACGCGCCCGCCATCATCTTCATCGATGAGATCGACGCAGTTGGCCGGCACCGTGGTGCCGGCATGGGCGGCGGGCACGATGAACGCGAGCAGACCCTCAACCAGCTTTTGGTCGAGATGGACGGCTTCGACGTGAAGGCCAACGTCATTCTTATCGCTGCCACCAACCGCCCGGACATTCTCGACCCGGCGCTGCTGCGCCCGGGCCGGTTCGACCGCCAGATCGGCGTCGACGCACCCGACATGCTCGGCCGCAAGCGCATTCTCGAAGTGCACTCCAAGGGCAAGCCCATGGCTGAAGGCGTCAACCTCGAAGTGCTCGCCCGCAAGACGCCTGGCTTCACCGGAGCCGACCTCGCCAACGTGCTCAACGAAGCCGCGCTGCTCACTGCCCGGTCCAACGCCCAACTCATCGACAACCGTGCTCTCGACGAGGCCGTCGATCGGGTCATGGCGGGACCGCAACGACGCACGCGTGTCATGCGCGATAAGGAAAAGCTCATCACCGCGTACCACGAGGGAGGTCACGCCCTCGTCGCGACCGCGATGAACTTTACGGACCCGGTGACCAAGATCACGATTCTTCCGCGCGGCCGGGCCCTCGGCTACACGATGGTCATGCCGCTCGAAGACCGGTACTCGGTCACGCGTAACGAACTGCTCGACCAGCTGGCCTATGCCATGGGCGGCCGTGTCGCCGAAGAAATCATTTTTCACGACCCAACCAGTGGTGCCTCCAACGACATTGAGAAAGCCACGGCGACCGCCCGCAAGATGGTGACCGAGTTCGGCATGAGCAGCGTCGTCGGTCCGCTCAAGCTCGGTCAGGGTTCAGGCGAGGTTTTTCTCGGCCGCGACATGGGTCACCAACGCGACTACTCGGAGCGGGTCGCCGAGAGCGTCGACCGCGAGGTGCGCCAACTGCTCGAAGACGCCCACGACGAGGCCTACGAGGTGCTCATCAAGAACCGCGTGATCCTGGACGAGCTCGCCACGGCCCTGCTTGAGCATGAAACGCTTGACCAGACCGCCCTCGCCGAGATCTTCGCCAATGTCGAGCAGCTGCCGCCCCGCCCGCAGTGGCTCTCCAGCGACAAACGTCCCGTCTCGGACGTGCCGCCGATCGCAATGCCCGCCCCGAAGGCCCCCATCGAAGGCGACGCCGTTGACGGCGGCATCTCCAGCGGTGACGCACCCCACGTCAAACCAAAACGGGCGCCGGCTCTCAACCCCCGCCCCGCGACCGCCTAGGCGCTCGTGGCAGTGGACAGGGCGCGCATCCGGGTGGCCGTCTCGGAGATACTCGCCGCAATCGGTGAGGACCCCGAGCGGGCCGGGCTGGAGAGCACGCCACGACGGGTAGCGGATGCTTACGCCGAGTTCTTCGCGGGGCTCGATCAGAATCCGCAAGACCTGCTGCAAGACTTCGTTCCGGTCGAAGGCAGTACCGGTGAACTCGTGCTGCTGCGCGATATCGCCTTCCGCTCGATGTGTGAACACCACCTGCTGCCGTTTCTCGGCACCGCCCACGTGGCGTATCTACCACGGGATCGCGTCGTCGGCCTCGGACGGCTGCCCGCCGTGGTGGAGACCATTGCCGCCCGGCCGCAGTTGCAGGAAC
Source organism: Cryobacterium sp. Y29 (assembly GCF_002929825.1). Classification (GTDB taxonomy): domain Bacteria; phylum Actinomycetota; class Actinomycetes; order Actinomycetales; family Microbacteriaceae; genus Cryobacterium. The sequence goes on along the minus strand of NZ_PJJN01000025.1, from coordinate 72,611 downwards.
GTCTGACCGAGGAGATCGCTGACGCACTGCAGGAAGGGCTCGACCCGGTCGGCGTGTTGGTCGTGCTCGACGCCGTGCACGGCTGCGTCGGCACCCGTGGCTCGCGCCAAGCCGCGAGTTCCACCGTGACCATGGCCTCCCGCGGCACCCTGATGGAACCGATAGCCCGCGCCGAAATCATTGCGCTGATTTCGGCTGGCGGGTGACGCTCATCATGGGGGTGCTCAATGTCACCCCCGACTCCTTCAGTGATGGTGGCCAGTGGGCGTCAACGGATGCCGCCATCGAGCACGGACTGCTGCTGCACGCCCAGGGCGCCGACCTGATCGATGTGGGCGGCGAGTCCACCCGGCCCGGCGCCACCCGTGTCGCGCCGGAACACGAGCAGCGCCGAATCCTTCCGGTGGTCACGGAGCTCGTCAGTCAGGGACTGCGCCTGAGCATCGACACACTCAATGCCGCCACAGCACTCGCCGCCGCGAAAGCGGGGGCGAGCATCATCAACGATGTGTCGGGCGGGCTCGCGGACCCCGGCATGGCTGCCGTCGCCGCCGACACCGGCCTGACCTATGTGGCCATGCACTGGCGCGCTCATGCCCAGCAGATGGACGCTCGTTCCGACTACGGAGATGTCGTCACCGATGTCATCGCCGAACTGAGCGCCCGCGTCGATGCCTTGACTGCCGCCGGAGTGGCTCGGGAGAACATCGTGCTCGATCCCGGGCTCGGATTCTCCAAAACGACCGAACACAACTGGCAACTCATCAACCGGCTCGACGCCTTCGCAGAACTGGGATTTCCGGTTATGGTCGGGGCGTCGCGCAAACGCTTTCTCGCCGGTGTGCTGCCGGTGGACGCGCCCGTGCTGGATCGTGACCTGCCGACGGCGGTGATCAGCGTGCTGGCTGCCCAGGCCGGAGCCTGGGCCGTGCGCGTGCACGACGTCGCCGCGACGCGCACGGCCCTCAACGTGCTCGCCAGCGTGCGCCAGTGGACGCCCCCGGGTACGAGGCAGGTGCCGGGCGCTGCGTCCGTCACAATAGACCTATGACTGATTCGATCACCCTCACCGGCCTGCGGGTGAACGCCCACCACGGCGTCTACGATTTTGAGAAAGAAAACGGGCAGGACTTCGTCATCGACGTGACGGTCTGGCTCGACCTGCTCCAGGCGGCCGCGAGCGATGACGTGACCCAGACCATCCACTACGGCACCCTCGCGGAGGAGGTCACCGCGGCGGCGGCGCACAACCCGGTCGACCTCATCGAAACCGTCGCCGAACGCATCGCGAAGGTCGTGCTGGCCCACCCGCCGGCGCTGCGCGTGCAGGTCACGGTGCACAAACCACAGGCTCCGATTTCGGTTCCGTTCACCGACGTCGCCGTGCAGATCACCCGGTCGCGGCCATGACCGGTCGCAGCGAACGCGTTGTACTCGCCCTCGGCAGCAATCTCGGTGACCGGACGGCCACGCTGGCGGACGCCGTGCACGATCTTGCCGGCCTGGCCGGTGCCACGCTGGTTGGCGTCTCACCCGTCTACGAATCCGCCGCGGTGAAACTCGATGGCGTGGACGAGACCGCTCCGCAGTACCTCAACGCGGTGCTGACCATCGACTACAGCGGTGACCCGTACACCCTGCTCGACGCTGTCAATGCTATCGAGGCGGAGCACGGCCGGGTGCGCGCTGACCGCTGGGGCGACCGCACGCTCGATATCGACCTCATCGTGTTTGGGGAGCTGAGGATCGACGACGACCGTCTGACCCTGCCGCACCCACGCGCGGCGGAACGTGATTTCGTACTCGTACCCTGGCTCGATCTCGACCCCGGGGCCGCCATCCCCGGCCGTGGGGTGGTGCGCGACCTGCTGGCCGCAACCGGCAACACGGTGCGACGCGCGCCGGATACCGGCGCCCTCGCACCGACTCTCGGAACACGGCAATGAAGCGCTCACAGGCGACCGGGTTGCTGGCCGTTCTGCTCATCGGTCTCGTCGTCGGCTTTCTCGTCGAGATCGCCTTCGCGGCTTCCGGTGCCCCGATCGTGGTCCCGCCCGTCACCCTGCCGCTGACTCTGATTCTGCTGGGCGTCGTGATCGTCAGCCTGGCATGGCAGGTGCGCCAGGGCAGCCGTCGTAAGGCGCTGCGCCGCATCGACCCGTTCTGGGCTATGCGGGTCGCCGTATTGTCGAAGGCGACCTCGCTTTCGGCGTCGCTGCTTTTTGGCGCAGCCCTCGGCATCGTGCTGTACATTCTCACCCGATCGGTCGTTCCCGCCGTCACGTCATTGTGGCTCGCGGTCGGCACGGCCATTGGCGCGGCCCTCATGCTCACGGCCGGTCTCGTGGCCGAATACTTCTGCACCCTCCCTCCCGACGACGACACCGACGACTCGGGAGGCACCCGTGCCTGATCGCGAACTCAACCCGTCCGCCGGGCAGCAGGCTGAACCGGCACCTGAATCGTCCGATCGGCTCGAACTGGCCGAGACCGGCGAATGGAAGCGGGTTTCTCCGAAGTATGTGGTGGTGGAGATCGTCGGCACCATCGTCAACGCCGTCGTGGTCTGCGGCGCAGCGGCACTGCTTTGGCTGTTGCTCGATCAGACCTGGGCGATGTGGGTCGGAATCGTGGTCCTCGCCGTGTCCATCATCAACCTCGTGTTCGAACCGCGCCGGGTGCGCTCCATCGGCTACCTGCTGCGCGCGGATGACCTGCTCTTTCGCCGGGGTATCCTCTTTCAACGTTTCGTGGCGGTGCCCTACGGGCGCATGCAACTCATCGACATCACTCGCGGCCCAGTCGCCCGCTGGCTCGGACTGGCCGACCTCAAGTTCGTGACGGCCGCTGCGAGTGCCAGCGTGTCTATTCCCGGCCTGGCCGAGGCCGATGCGGAGAGCCTGCGTGACCGGCTGGTGGAGCTGGCCGAGAGCCGCCGGGCGGGGCTGTGAACGAGGAACCGGTTGCTCGCGCACGGCCGCACCTCGCCGCACCGCGCACCGATCTCACCGATGGCGAATGGCACCGCCTCCACCCGGCGACACCGCTGCTGCGCGGCGGCATTTTCATGGTGGCCATCATCGGTTTCATCATTGCCAACCTGCGCGAACGCCTCATCGACCTGTTCATCGGCGAAGAGAATTACGGCGGCGATCCGATCGATACCATCTACGAGCGCGGAGCAACTGGGTGGGCTTTGCTCATCATCGCTGGCGTGCTGTTGGTGATTCTGGTGGTCTTCTACCTGTCCTGGCGCACGCATACCTTTCGCGTGACCGGAGAAATCGTCGAAGTGCGCAGCGGCCTTATTTTTCGCAGTAATCGTAAAGCCCGCCTCGACCGAGTGCAGGGCGTCAACCTGACCCGGCCGTTGATTCCCCGGCTGTTTGGCGCTGCCCGGCTCGAAATCACCGTCGCGGGGCAGGACGGCAACGTGCAACTCGCCTACCTCGGCTCGAAACATGCGGATGACCTGCGCCGCGACATCCTGCATCTCGCCTCCGGCCTGCGGCAGGCCAAACAGCCCGCCGCGCCCGATGCGCCGGTTGACCAAGCGTCGGCCGTAGACGGACTGCCCGCTGCTCATTCCGCCCTCGGCGACTTCGCGAGCGCGCGATTCCAGGAGTTTCGGGCACCGGAACTGGACCCGGATGCCGCTTGGCCGGACTCGGTGGTGCGCATTCTACCGCGCCGCCTGATCGGGTCGGTCGTGCTCAGCGGCTTCACCGTCTTCCTGCTGCTGGCCGGCATCGGCCTGATTATCAGCGTCGTCGCCGGAAGCAGCGGCTGGGTGCTCGTGGCCGTGCTGCCCGGCCTCATCGGTAGTGTCGGGTATTACTTTTCCCGCATCACCAAGACGCTGCGTTTCAGCATTGCGGGCACCCCTGATGGCGTACGAGTCGGCTACGGGCTGCTCTCGACCAGCAGCCAGACCCTGCCTCCCGGGCGTATCCACGCTATCGAGGTGTCGCAGCCCATTCTCTGGCGTCGGTTCGGCTGGTGGCAGATCAGCATCAACACGGCCGGGCAGGCCTCCGGTCGCAGCTCGACCGCGGTGACGGGAACCACGTTGCTGCCGGTCGGGACCCTGGCCGACGTGGAAAAGGTACTGCAACTCGCGCTGCCCGGCTTTGACACGGACACCCATCGTGCCCTGATCGAAAACGGCATGCTCGGCGGCCGCAAGCGTGACGCCGGCGTCGCCGATTTCTACAGCAATGCGCCCGCCCGGGCCGTGTGGCTGCGTCCGTTCTCCTGGTGGCGCACCGGCTGGGCGGTCTCGGGCAGCGTCGCCCTGATCCGGCGCGGCGTACTCTCTCGCGACCTGATTCTGGTGCCCCTGGCCCGAATGCAGGGAGTGCGTATCAGCCAGGGCGCGATTCGTCGTCGCCTGCGCCTCGCGTCGGCTGCCCTGCACACGGTCGCCGGCCCGGTCACCGCCTCACTCAGCGTCATCGACGTCGACGAAGCCCTCGTGCTGTTCGAGTGGATGTCCACCGGGGCGGTACGGTCGGCGCTCGCCGACACCAGCCACCACTGGAGCCGCACCACCCCACCAACGCAGAAAGCAACGCAATGAACGCCAAACCGGGACGCCTCGGCGTCGGTATCATCGGCGCCGGCCACGTCGGCCCCATTCTCGGCGCCGCGCTCGCCGGTGCAGGCCACGCGATCGTCGGCATCTCCGCGATCTCGCAGGCCAGCCGTGATCGGGCCGAAGCCATCTTGCCGCTCGTGCCGATCCTGACGGTGCCCGAGGTCGTCGAACGCAGCGAACTGGTCATTATTGCGGTGCCCGACGCCCAGCTGGATAGCCTCGTGAAGGGACTCGCGGCAACACACACCTGGCAGCCCGGCCAGCTGGTGCTGCACACCTCCGCTCGCTACGGCACCACGGTGCTCGCGCCAGCGCAGGCCGCCGGCGCTATTCCGCTGGCCATCCACCCGGCCATGGCGTTCACTGGTACCAGCCTCGACCTGGCCCGACTTGCCGACAGCTACTTCGCCGTGACCGCCCCCGGCCCGGTACTGCCGATCGGGCAGGCGCTCGCCGTGGAGATGGGCGGCGAACCGCTCATCGTCGCGGAGGCCGACCGGGCCAGCTACGCCGAAGCCATCCAGATCGCTACCGCCTTCTCCACCTCGATCGTCGAGCAGGCCACGCACCTGCTCGCGGGGATCGGTCTGGAACATCCGGGGGCTATTCTTGGTCCGCTGCTGCGCTCCGCGATGGAAAACGCTCTCGCGCGCACAAGCCCAAAACGGCTGGACCTCGCCGGGTTCGACGAAATAGAGCAGCGGCAGCATCCGCTTGACGACGACCGGGAGGTCGAATGAGCACCATCCAAGTAGTGAATACCATCGCCGAGCTGCAGGACCGTCTGGGGCGGGCCCGCGACAGTGCTGCGCTGACCGGTGGCGATACGCGCATCGTGCTCGTGCCGACAATGGGCGCCCTGCACGCCGGCCATCTCGCGTTGGTGCGACGAGCGCACGCACTGGGCGGCATCGTGGTGGTGTCGATTTTCGTCAACCCGCTGCAGTTCGGCGCCGGTGAAGACCTCGACAGTTACCCGCGCACGCTCGACGCTGACCTCGCCGCTCTTGGAGCCGAGAACGTCTCGTTCGTGTTCGCGCCGAGTGCCCGGGAGATGTTTCCGGGCGGGGGGAGCGGCATCCGCGTCATCGCCGGTCCAGTCGGCGCACTCTATGAGGGCGCTGCGCGACCAGGGCACTTCGACGGCATGCTCACCGTTGTGGCGAAATTGCTCGGCATCGTGACCCCGGATGTCGCAGTTTTCGGCCAGAAAGATGGCCAGCAGGCTTTTCTCGTGCAGCGCTTGGTAGACGAGCTCAGCGTGCGCAGCGCCATCGAGGTCGTCGAGACCGTGCGGGAGCCGGGCGGGCTGGCACTGTCCAGTCGTAATCGCTACCTTGACGAGGCGCAGCACACGGCCGCGCAGGCCCTGTTTGCCGCTCTCACCGCGGCTGTGGAAGCGGCAGAGGCCGGCCCCGCCGCTGCCCGCGCTGCTGCGCATGCACGTATTGCCGCCCAGCCGTTGGTTAAACTGGACTATCTCGTGATCGTGCACCCGGAAACCCTGCTGGCCGTGCACGACGATTATCGCGGGCCGGCGCGGTTGCTCGTGGCCGCACGCGTCGGCAGGACCCGGTTGATCGACAACGTGTCGCTCAACCTCGGGTGAGTCGCAGCATCCGCTTTTTTTGTGAAACAACAGCACCAACGGAGAACCGCATGAGCCAGAACCCCACGCCAGCCTCGAACGACGAAGGCTTCTCCGACGCGGAGATGAACGAGCAGAAGGCCGTGCGCCTCGGCAAACGGGACCGCCTGAACGCGGCCGCTGCGAGCCCGGCCGGCGGCGCATACCCGGTGTCGGTTCCGGTCACCCACACCATTCCGGCCGTGCGCGCCGAATTCGACCAGCTCGAAGCGGATGCCACCAGCGGCGTCACCGTGGGACTGGCCGGCCGCATCGTGCACCTACGCAACACCGGCAAACTGTGCTTCGCGAGCCTGCAAAGCGGCGACGGCACCCGCATCCAGGCCATGGTCTCTCTCGCCGCCGTCGGCGATGAATCCCTCACGGCCTGGAAAGACCTCGTCGACCTCGGCGACCATGTGTTCGTGGCGGGCGAGGTCATCTCCAGCCGCCGCGGTGAGCTGTCGATCATGGTCACCGACTGGAAGGTCGCCGCGAAGGCCCTGTTGCCGCTGCCCAACCTGCACTCTGAACTCAGCGAAGAGACCCGGGTGCGCAGCCGCTACCTCGATCTGATCAGCCGGGAACAGGCCCGCACCAACGTGCTGTCCCGATCCAAGGCGGTGGCGAGCCTGCGCACGACGTTCACCGATCGAGGCTTCATCGAGATCGAGACTCCGATGCTGCAAACGATGCATGGCGGGGCATCCGCTCGGCCATTCCAAACTCACAGCAACGCCTTCGACACCGAACTTTTTTTACGGATCGCCCCCGAACTGTTCTTGAAGCGCGCGGTCGTCGGCGGCATCGACCGGGTCTACGAGATCAACCGCAACTTCCGTAACGAGGGCGCCGACTCCACTCACTCGCCCGAGTTCGCGATGCTCGAAGCGTATGAGGCGTACGGCGATTACAATTCCATCGCCGATCTCACCCAGAAGCTGATTCAGGATGCCGCGTTCGCGATCGCCGGTTCGCACGTGGTGACCTGGGCCGACGGCACCCTGTTCGACCTCGGCGGCGACTGGGACCGCATTGGCATGTACGACAGCCTGTCGGCAGCCGCAGGCATCATGATCACGCCCGAGACGCCCCTCGCCGACCTGGCCCGGCTCGCCGCACGCGAAGGCATCGAGATCGACCACCCCATTCACGGCAAGTACGTCGAAGAGCTCTGGGAGCACTTCGTCAAGGGCGATCTGGTACGCCCGACCTTCGTCATGGACTTTCCCATCGACACCAGCCCGCTCGTGCGCGGGCACCGCTCTGTGGCCGGCGTGGTCGAGAAGTGGGACCTCTACGTGCGCGGATTTGAACTGGCAACCGGCTACTCCGAACTGGTGGACCCGGTTGTGCAGCGTGAACGCTTCATCGAACAGGCGAGTCTCGCCGCCGGGGGAGACCCGGAGGCGATGCGCCTCGACGAAGAATTTCTGCGCGCGCTCGAATACGGCATGCCGCCAACCGGGGGTATGGGTATGGGCATTGACCGCATGCTCATGGCACTGACCGGTCTCGGTATTCGTGAGACGATTCTCTTCCCCCTGGTGAAATAATGAGCTATCTGCCGGACGATCAGTTGACACCCGACAAGGGTGGGCGCAAGTCTCCATCCATGAATCGCATCGCCATCTGGGTAATCATCGGCGGCGTCGGGGTCTACTACTTAGGTAGCGGCATCATCGGACTGCTCAGCAAGTAGCTGCCCTCCCAGCCTTTGCGCGTAAACTAAATACGTGATTGAGAACTTTTGGGGTAACGCGGTATTTTCGGTCGTGCCCACCATTGCGCTTGGCCTGATGTTCTGGTTGATGCTGCGCTCAATCCTGCGCGCCGATCGCACCGAACGTAAGGTGTACGCCCAAATCGAAGCCGAAGAACGCGCCCGACTCGGTCTCGACAAACCGGTCACCTAAGTACCGATGCTCGGCATCGACGGCCTGACCATCACCGTTCTGTTGGCCTTGATCGTTGACTTTTCCGTTCGTGTCGTGGCTATCATCGTGGTTCCGCGCAATCGCCGTCCCATGTCGGGCATGGCGTGGTTGCTGACCATCTTTTTCATTCCGTACGTAGGCGTACTGCTTTTTTTGCTGATCGGCTACCGCGTTCTGCCCCGAAAACGCCTCGCCATGCAGGAAGAGATCAACCAGTTCATCCTGGACAGCACCGAGGGCATGGAACGCGTCCAGCACGACCACCCGTGGCCGAGCTGGTTGGAGTCCGTCGTCGAGCTTAATCGCAACCTCGGAGCGATGCCCCTGGTCGGCGACAATACGGCGAGCCTGATCGGTGAATACCAAGTGGCCTTCGACACCATGATCGCCGACATCGACCGGGCCCAAAAATACGTGCATGTCGAGTTCTACATTCTCTCGCTCGACCACACCACCGCCCCCTTCTTCGATGCCCTCGAGAATGCGCACAAGCGCGGTGTGAGCGTGCGCGTGCTCATGGACCATATCCAGTCCATGCGCAAGCCCGGTTTTCGCCAAACCAAGAAACGATTGACGGATGCCGGAATCAAGTGGGAGCTCATGCTGCCGGTGCAACCGTTCAAGGGTAAATGGCAACGGCCCGACCTGCGCAACCACCGCAAGCTGCTCATCGTCGATGGCCTGGTCGGGTTCATGGGATCGCAGAACATCATCGATCGCAGCTACAACATGAGAGGCAATATTCGTCGCGGTTTGCAGTGGAAGGACTTCATGACCCGCTTGGAGGGTCCGATCGTGTCAGGGCTCAATGCCATCTTCATCACCGACTGGTATAGCGAGACCAACGAGCTGCTCACCCGCGACATCGAGCCGGTGCATCCGCGACCGGTCACGGATGCGCTCGACTGTCAGGTCGTGCCGAGCGGCCCTGGGTTCAAGGGCGAGAACAACCTGCGACTGTTCCTCGCACTGCTCTATTACGCGCAGGATCGCATCATCATCACGAGCCCGTACTTCGTGCCGGACGAATCGATCATGTACGCCATCACGACCGCCGTGCAGCGGGGTCTTCACGTGGAGTTAATCGTGTCGGAGATCGGTGATCAGGCCGTCGTCTATCACGCCCAACGCTCCTACTACGAGGAGTTGCTGACCGCGGGAGTGCACATCTACATGTACAAGGCGCCCTATATTCTGCACGCCAAGCATTTCACCATCGACGATGAAGTCGCCGTCGTCGGGTCGAGCAATATGGACCAGCGCTCGTTCAGCCTGAACATGGAGGTATCGCTCATGGTGCGCGGGCGGTCGTTTGTGCGCAACCTGCGTGTCATGGAAGACGAGAACCGCGTGAACAGCCGCGAGCTGACCCTTGAAGAATGGCGCAAGCAGCCGCTGCGCTCCACCATTCTCGACAACCTCGCCAGGCTGACCTCCGCGGTTCAGTAGTGGCGGCGGCTGGCCGTGATATTTCATGCCCCCCGTTCGGCTCGGGGAGCGCTAGGGTTCAGGGCATGATTCGCACCCTCGCTTTGAACGTGTCACTGCCCCGGAACGCCTGACATGAGCCCATCGACCGGCGTCGGCAATCTGAGGGATTCCCTGCGAACGCAACTGTGGCCCGTGCCCCTGGTTGCGGCCCTGGCTGCCATATGTCTGGGCCAGTTGGTGCCCTACCTCGACCGCCAGTTCCAGGACCACCTTCCGGTCGTCGTGGCGGGGTTTCTGTTCGGTGGAGGGCCTGAGGCGGCCCAGGCCGTGATGCAAACCATTGCCGGCTCCTTGGTCACGGTCACGTCGCTCACGTTTTCGCTCACGGTTGTGACTCTGCAGCTGGCGAGCAGCCAATTCTCGCCCCGACTGCTGCGAACCTTCTCCCGCGACGTCTTCGTGCACAACACGTTGGCGCTTTTTCTCGCGACGTTCGTGTTCTCGCTCACGGTGCTCCGGAGCATCCGCGTGGAGACGAGCGAGGGAGACGGTTTCGTTCCAAGGATCTCCATCACGGTCGGCTTCGGGCTGACTCTGGCGAGTGTGATCGCCCTGGTGTTCTTCCTGGCCCATCTGGCAATCCAGATTCGTGTTGAGACCATGTTGCGGGACGTCCACGACGAAGCGGGCCAGGCCATCGAGCGAATCTTTCCCCGGCACGGGAACGCCCGGCCGACCGGCTTGGCCGGTTCAAGGCCCGGAGGGACGCTGATTGAAAGCGACGTCTCCGGCTTTCTGCTGGGCGTCGATGCCAACGCCGTCCGTGCGGCTGCGATGAAAGCAGACTCCTTCGTCGTCATCGACGCCATGCCCGGGGATTCCCTCATCTCCGGCGTGCCGTTCGCGAGGGCGTGGCCGGCTGACGGGCGCGCCCTGGACGGCCAGCGGTTGACCGATTTGAGCGAGGGGATCACTAACAGCCTGTCGAAGGGATTCGAGCGAACATCCACCTGGGACGCCGGCTTCGGCCTCCAACAGCTGCTCGACGTCGCCAGTCGTGCCCTCTCGCCGGGAATCAACGACCCGACGACGGCCGTACACGCCGTTGGGCATATCTCGGCAGTGCTCTGCACGCTTGCCGCCCGCCACACCGGTCCGAAGCTCCACGTCGACGAGCAAGACCAACCCCGAGTCATCCTGAACTTTCCAACGTTCGAACACTTGTTGGACCAGGTGATGCGCCAAATGATTCGGTACGCGCTGAATGACCCTCGATCCGCGGAGCGCGTCGTGCGGATGTTGCGTGAACTCAGCTGGGTGGCCGGACCCGGACCACACAGCAGCGTGATCCAGGACAGTGTCGCCGCGGTGCAGATCGCCATCGGGGCCGCCGATCTCTCGGATGACGAGAAACGGCGGCTGCGGAGCGAGTGTGACGCAGTGGCAGCAGCGGGCAACGGTATCTGGCCTGTGCCCTGAGACAGAGGGTGTGCGCCGGCGTCGCGTGCTGGCGACGGAGCCCGTGGGTGGGGGCCGCGCGCATCATCCGTCACGCCTAGGGCGAACAAACGCCCGGAAGCGGCGCAGGCTGGCTACTCTCAATGTAACGGCACCAACTGCCCTGGCGCCAAGGGAGCGATCACATGTTTGAAAGATTTACCGACCGAGCTCGTCGCGTCGTCGTTTTGGCCCAGGAAGAGGCCAAGATGCTCAACCACAACTACATCGGTACCGAGCACATTCTGCTCGGGCTGATTCACGAGGGTGAAGGCGTCGCCGCCAAGGCTCTGGAGAGCCTCGGTATCTCGCTGGACGCCGTGCGCGAGCAGGTTCAGGACATCATCGGCCAGGGGCAGCAGCAGCCCACCGGCCACATCCCCTTCACGCCGCGGGCGAAGAAGGTTCTCGAGTTGAGCCTGCGCGAAGCGCTGCAGCTCGGCCACAACTACATCGGAACCGAGCACATTCTGCTCGGCCTCATTCGCGAGGGTGAGGGCGTCGCCGCTCAGGTTCTCGTAAAGCTCGGCGCCGATCTCAACCGCGTGCGCCAGCAGGTCATCCAGCTCCTCTCCGGTTACCAGGGGAAGGAGCAGGTGCAGGTCGGTGCCAATGAGCAGGCGGCCAACACGGCCGGCAGCCAGGTGCTCGACCAGTTCGGTCGCAACCTCACCCAGATGGCCCGCGACAACAAACTCGACCCGGTCATCGGGCGCGAGAAAGAAATCGAGCGGGTCATGCAGATCCTCTCGCGTCGCACCAAGAACAACCCCGTGCTGATCGGTGAGCCTGGCGTTGGCAAGACCGCCGTCGTCGAGGGCCTCGCCCAGGCGATTGTCAAGGGCGATGTGCCCGAGACGCTCAAGGACAAGCAGCTCTACTCGCTCGACCTCGGCTCGCTCATCGCCGGCAGCCGCTACCGCGGTGACTTCGAAGAGCGCCTGAAAAAGGTCACCAAGGAGATCCGCACCCGTGGCGACATCATCGTCTTCATTGACGAGATCCACACCCTGGTCGGTGCGGGTGCCGCCGAGGGCGCCATTGACGCTGCGTCGATCTTGAAGCCGCTCCTCGCCCGTGGTGAGCTGCAGACCATCGGTGCGACCACCCTCGATGAGTACCGCAAGCACTTCGAGAAGGATGCCGCCCTCGAACGCCGCTTCCAGTCGATTCAGGTGGATGAGCCGTCGCTGCCGCACACCATCAACATCCTCAAGGGACTGCGGGACCGTTACGAGGCGCACCACAAGGTGTCTATCACCGACGGTGCACTCGTGGCTGCGGCGAACCTCGCCGACCGGTACGTCTCCGACCGGTTCCTGCCCGACAAGGCCATCGACCTGATCGACGAAGCCGGCGCCCGCCTGCGCCTGTCGATCCTCTCGAGCCCGCCCGAGCTGCGCGAATTCGACGAAAAGATCGCCGTCGTGCGCGCCGCCAAGGAACTCGCCATTGAAGAGCAGGACTTCGAGAAGGCTGCCGGCCTGCGCGACGAGGAGAAGAACCTCCTCGGCGAGCGTCTGCGCCTCGAGAAGAAGTGGAAGTCCGGCGACGTCAAGACCACCGCGGTCGTCGACGAAGGCCTGATCGCCGAAGTTCTGGCCCAGGCCACCGGTATTCCCGTGTTCAAGCTCACCGAGGAAGAATCCTCGCGGCTGGTCTTCATGGAAAAGGCATTGCACCAGCGCGTCATCGGTCAGGAAGAGGCTATCTCGGCGCTCGCCAAAACCATTCGTCGCACCCGGGCCGGCCTGAAGGACCCGAAGCGTCCCTCCGGTTCGTTCGTCTTCGCCGGCCCCACCGGCGTCGGCAAGACCGAGCTCGCCAAGGCGCTTGCCGAGTTCCTGTTCGACGACGAGGCCGCCATGATCTCGCTCGACATGAGTGAGTATGGCGAGAAGCACACCGTGTCGCGCCTGTTCGGTGCGCCTCCCGGGTTCGTCGGCTTCGAAGAGGGCGGTCAGCTCACCGAGAAGGTGCGCCGCAAGCCGTTCTCCGTGGTGCTGTTCGACGAGATCGAGAAGGCTCACCCCGACATCTTCAACTCCCTGCTCCAGATTCTGGAAGAGGGTCGGTTGACGGATGGCCAGGGCCGCGTGGTCGACTTCAAGAACACCGTCATCATCATGACCACCAACCTCGGTACCAAGGACATCTCGGGCGGACCGGTCGGCTTCCAGCTGGAAGGCGACAGCACCACCGGGTATGAGCGCATGGCCGGCAAGGTGAAGGATGAGCTGAAGAAGCACTTCAAGCCCGAGTTCCTGAACCGCGTGGACGAGATCATCGTGTTCCCGCAGCTGACCAAGCCCGAGTTGCTGCAGATCGTCGACCTGTTCATCAAACGTCTTGGTGTGCGTCTGCTCGACCGTGACATGACCGTCGAGGTTACCGTTTCGGCGAAAGAACACCTGATCGAGGTCGGTTTCGACCCAACGCTCGGTGCTCGGCCGCTGCGTCGCGCGATCCAGCGCGAGGTGGAGGATCGACTGTCGGAGAAGATCCTGCAGGGCGAGCTCAATGCCGGTGACCACGTGCACGTGGATTACGTCGATGGCGCGTACGTCTTCACCACGACGACCAGGGTTGACCCGGTCGGCGTCGGAGTGAACACGTCCGCCGCGATCGGCACCGGTCCGGCCACCCCCGACCTGGCCATCACCAGCGACTAGAAGTTTCGTTGAAAGGGCCCGGCAGATTCGTCTGCCGGGCCTTTTCTGTACCCGGGGCGGCCCTGCGTGCGCACAACTCCTGCAAATTTTGGAGCATCGAGTCAACTTCCGCGTCTTTCCAAGGGCTGCCGGTCGAAGCGAACACGAATTGCAGGAGTTACGCGCGGGGAGAGTCGGTGGAAGGGGGATCAATAGACTGGGAGAGTGAATTTGGAAACGGGATACACGGTGCGCCGCGCTCGCACGAATGACGTGCCCGGCATCGAAGCGCTCGTCGAACCGCTCGTGCAGCAGCGCATTCTGCTCGGCAAGGATCGTGTCGTGTTCTACGAAGCGGTGCAGGAATTTCGGGTGGCCGTTGATGCTTCCGGCGCTCTGATCGGCTGCGGCGCCCTCCACGTCATATGGGAGGATCTCGGCGAGGTGCGCACCCTTGCCGTCGACGCGAAATGGCTCGGTCGCGGCGTCGGCTACGCGATCATGCAACGCCTCGAAGCGGATGCCCAGGGCCTCGGCCTCAGCCGACTGTTCTGCCTCACTTTCGAGGTGGGCTTCTTCGCTCGCAACGGGTTTAGTGACATGGGCACCGAAACCGTCGACCCGGCCGTCTACGCCGAGCTCGTGCGCTCGCCCGATGAGGGTGTGGCCGAGTTTCTCGACCTGGCCCGGGTGAAGCCGAACACTCTCGGCAACACCCGTATGGTGAAGCGACTGAACTGACGAATTGGGCCGGAGCGGTCGAATCGGGCATTAAACGGTGCTCATACGAGCAAAGTAGGCGGTGTTTACCCCCCGGACATGGGCCGTCGCTAGGCTGCGCTTAATTGCACCCGCCACTCCATGGGCCGGGAGGTCTTTCGATCGCACGGCCCCGGGTGCGATGACACGACCTATGAATGAGGAGATCCATGTCATCCGCCGTTCGCCGCCGCTCCAGGTTGGTTTTCGCCACGCTGCTCGGGGTGAGCCTCGCGGCCGCTCCGATCATTGCCATACCGGCCAACGCCAATACCGCCGGTACCGGAGTCGTCATCAATGAGGCGTACCTGAACGGGGGAAGCTCGGGCGCGACCTACCTGAACAAGTTCGTCGAGCTTTACAATCCGACTGACGCCGATGTGTCCCTCGTCGGAACCTCGATTCAATACCGATCGGCCGGCGGATCATCGAACCCAACCGGGGTCGTTGCCCTGACCGGCACGATCGCGGCCGGCGGCTACTATCTCGTGCAGGGCAGCTCGAACGCCGCCAACGGTGCCGTACTGCCGACGCCGGATGCCTCCATCGGCGCCTCCTTCGCCGCCGCCGCCGGCACGATCTTCTTCGCCAACCAGCCCACGGCGCTGAATGCCCCCGCCACGGGTTCACTCACCGGTCAGGCGCAAATTCTCGACCTGATCGGCTACGGAACCTCAAACACGTTTGAGGGAACGGCCGCAGCCGCGGCATCCGTCACCACCTCGGTGAATCGCACAACGTTTGTCGACACCGACGTGAACGCCGCTGATTTCCGCTCGAACGTGCCCACGCCGACGAACACGGCCGGTGACACGGGAACCCCGGTTGAACCGGGGCCAGACCCCGACCCGACCCCGGTGCCCGACGACCTGACAGCGATCGACGCGATCCAGGGCACGACCGACACGAGCCCGCTCGCTGGAACCGTCGTCAAGACCTCCGGTGTGGTCACAGCCGCCTACCCGACCGGAGGCTTCAACGGGTTCTACCTGCAGACCGCTGGTACCGGTGGTGATCTGGACCTCGCCAGCCACACTGCTTCGCACGGTGTCTTCGCGTACTCCAAATCGGCACAAGCCAAGGTTCAGATCGGTGACTACGTGCAAGTAGTGGGCACCGTCGTAGAGTTCTTCGGCATGACCGAGGTCACCTTCGGCACCGTTGGCGATGTCACCCAGCTCACCGACAGCACTGTGGCCGTGACACCCGCCGCAGTCTCATTGCCGACCAACACGCAACAGCGGGAAACCCTTGAGGGTATGCTGCTCGCGCCGCAGGGCGACTTCACCGTCACCAATAACTACCGGACCAACCAGTACGCCGAAATCGGACTCGCCACCGGAACGACGCCGCTGGTCAATCCGAGTGTGACAGCACTGCCCGGATCAGCCCAATACCAGACAGCGCTCGCGGAGAACGCCGGCCGCGCGGTCACGCTCGACGACGGGGCTACCACCAACTACCTCGCCGCCGCCAACCAGGGCAGCCCGGTTCCGTACCTGTCAACGACCGCTCCGGTGCGCATCGGCGCGGCGGTGTCGTTCCGGTCTCCGGTCGTCTTCGACTTTCGCAACGACGCCTGGAAGTTTCAGCCGACCACAGCCCTCGTCCCGGCGAACGCCGCGACCGTGCAGCCGGTAACCTTTGCCGACACCCGCACGAACGCGCCGAAAGACGTCGGTGGGGACATCCGCTTAGCCAGTTTCAACGTTCTGAACTATTTCTCCACCACGGGAGACACGCTCGACGGCTGCCGGTATTACAACGACCGGGCCGGCGTGCCGACCACGGTGCGCGGCGGATGCGATGCCCGCGGCGCCGCGACCCAGATCAGTTTCGAACGCCAGCAGGCCAAGATCGTCTCGGCCATCAACGCTCTCGACGCCGACGTGGTGTCGCTCGAAGAGATCGAGAACTCGGCCGCGTTCGGCAAGGATCGCGACGATGCCCTCGCGAACCTGACCGCGGCGCTGAACGCTTCAGCGGGTAGCAACGTGTGGGCGTTCGTGGCTTCACCGACCGCACTTCCAGCCAGCGAAGATGTCATCCGCACCGCGTTCATCTACAAGCCGGCTGTCGTCGAAACGGTGGGGGATTCGGTCATTCTGACCGAGTCCGTCGCCTTCAATGGTCGCGCGCGCGAACCGCTGGCCCAGGCATTTGCGCTGATCGGCGATGACGAGAGCAGCTTCCTCGCCATCGTCAACCACTTCAAATCAAAGGGGTCGGGCACCGGGGACGACGCCGACCAGGGTGACGGCCAGGGAGCATCCAACCCGACCCGCATCGAGCAGGCCCGTGCGCTCGTGGCCTTCGCCGACGAGGTCAAGATCGATTCCGGCATCGACCGGGTCTTTCTCACCGGAGACTTCAACGCCTACGACATGGAAGACCCGATTCAAGTACTGCTGGAGGCCGGCTATATCAACCAGGGCGACGACAGCGGCGAGTACACCTATGCCTTCGGCGGCACGGTTGGCTCGCTGGACCACGTCTTCGCTTCGCCCGAAGCGGATGCCGCGGTGAACGCCGTCGATGTTTGGAACATCAACTCGGTGGAGTCGGTCGCCCTCGAGTACAGCCGGTACAACAACAACGTGACCGACTTCTACGTCGCCGACGCGTTCCGCTCCTCAGACCACGACCCGGTTGTGCTTGGTCTCAACCTCAGGTCACCGACTGCTATCGAACTGAACCTGCTCAACATCAACGATTTCCACGGACGCATTGACGCGAACACCGTCAAGTTCGCGGGAACCGTCGAACAGCTTCGCGCCGAGTACGGCGATGCGAACTCGCTGTTCCTGTCGAACGGCGACAATATCGGAGCCTCGGTGTTCGCATCGGCGTCGCAAAATGACCGCCCCACCATTGACGTTCTCAACGCCCTCGACCTCGCTGCTTCCGGCGTGGGCAACCACGAGTTCGACCAGGGCTTCGGCGACCTGACCGGGCGGGTGGCCGATGCGGCCGACTTCGACTATCTCGGAGCGAACGTTTACAACGTCGGCACGGAAACGCCCGCGATGCAGGAATACGCCCTGCTCGACGTGGCCGGCATCACCGTGGGTGTAATCGGCGCGGTCACCGAAGAGACCCCCGCGCTCGTGTCACCCAACGGAATCGCGACCCTGAGCTTCGGCGACCCGGTCGCAGCTGTCAACCGAGTGGCAACCCAACTGACCGACGGCGACCCGTCCAACGGCGAAGCCGATGTGCTGATCGCCGAATACCACGAGGGCGCCGGCGCGGGAATGCCGGACGGTGCAACGCTCGAGCAGGAACTCGCCGCTGGCGAAGCCTTTGCGAACATCGTGAATGACACGTCGGCCGCGGTCGACGCGATCTTCACCGGCCATACGCACAAGCAGTACGCGTGGGACGCACAGGTCCCCGGCGCGGCCGCTGGCGTGACTCGCCCCGTGCTCCAGACCGGCAGCTACGGCGAGAACATCGGGCAGGTCGTACTCAGCTACGATATTGCCTCAGGTGACACCACCACCGTGACCAACCGCAACGTAGCCCGCTCCACCGCACCCGATGCCGACCTCGCGGCCGGCTATCCGCGCGTTGCCGAAGTGCAGGCAATAACGAATGCCGCGCTGGCGGAGGCGGCGATCCAGGGCAACGTGCCCGTGGGATCGATCACCGCCGACATCACCCGGGCCTGCCTCGGCGGAGTCGCCCCGTGCGCCGAAAATCGCATGGCTCCCTCTTCCCTGGGCTCCCTCGTCGCCAACTCGTTGCGCGCGTCCCTGGCTGACCCTGCCATCGGCGGCGCCGAGATCGGCATCGTCAACCCCGGTGGTATTCGGGCCGACCTTTCGCTCGCTCCCAACGGTGTCGTGACGTATGCCGAGGCGAACGCGGTGCTGCCGTTCCTGAACAACTTGTGGACGACAAGTCTCACCGGCGCACAGTTCAAGTCCGTTCTTGAACAGCAGTGGCAGACCAACGCCGATGGCACGATTCCGAGCCGTCCGTTCCTGCAACTCGGCCTGAGTGACAACGTGGATTACACCTTCGATGCCGCTCGTGCCGCGGGTGACCGTGTGACGGGCATCTGGATCGACGGGACGCAGCTCGACCCGGCACAGTCCTACCGCATCGGTTCGTTCAATTTTCTCCTCACCGGCGGCGACAATTTTCGCGAGTTCAGGAATGGAACGGATACCCGCGACTCCGGCCTCGTCGACCGGGACGCGTGGATTTCTTACATCCAGCAGAACAGCCCGCTGGCACCGTCGTTCAAGGCCAACCAGGCCTCGATCACCGGGGCCCCCACGGCAGCGGTCAACCCGGGTGACGCTCTCACCCTCACGGTCGGAAGTCTCAACCTCACGTCGCTCGGTGCCCCGAAAAACACGCAACTCGCGCTGAAGTGGTCGGGTGCCGACGTGGGTACGGCATCCGTTGATTCGACGGGTACGGCCACCGTGACCGTTACGGTACCGGCCGACGCGATCGAAAACAGCGTGCTGGAGATGACGGCCGTCGAATCGGGCACCATCGTGCGCCTGGCTGTCGCGGTGGCCGTCAATGCCGAACCGGGCGAGGCGCCTGCCGCTGCCTCAGCGAAAGAGCTGACGAAGAAGCTCAAGAACGCGATCGATACCGACCAGAATTCCTATCGGGCCGGTGACAGGGCTGTAGTCGAGGTCGGAATGGAGCATGCCGGAGAATATGTGTCGGTGTGGGCCTACTCCAAGAAGAAAGCCGACAACGTCGGTGGTTGGTTGCTCGTGAGCGCCGAGGGCACTGTGAGCGTCACTCTCGCCGACGACCTCAAGCACGGCCGGTACAGGGTCTCTGCGCAGAATGCGAGCGGTGACGTGATCGGTTGGACCGATGTCAAAATCGACCACCCCAGGAAGCCGCTGAAGAACGGCCCGCGCTAGCCCCGCGGTTGCGCGGGCCCGTCCGCACCGCTTCGGTTGCGGGCGGGCTCTCGATTCTTCCGGCATCAATTGCTGCCGACACGCACACCATTACCGGGTTCTGGCACCGTCTTCAATAACCTTGGGGCATGTCGACGATCAAGCAATCGGTCGGCCGCCAGTCCAGCAAGGTGTACCGGCGCCGGCGTTTCGTAGTAGGGCTCGGGCTTCTCGCCGTGCTCGTCATTCTCTTCCTCATCATCGTGCGACCGGGAGCCAGCAAGGGCGACGCGGCAACCTCGAAATCACCGGCGGCCGCCTTGACCGAGTCGGCCGCACCGACGGATGCCGCCAGCACGATTCCCGAGACGGCCACTGCCGTCGACGGCGCTGCCTGCGACCCATCTGCGGTAGAGGTCGCGGCCATCACCGATGCGACGAATTACGCGGCCGACGCCTTGCCGCAGCTGTCGCTAGGCCTGACCAACATCGGAACGACCGACTGTGTGATCAATGCCGGTAACGCCAGGCAGGTGTTCACCGTGATGAGCGGGACAGACGTGTACTGGACCTCGACCGACTGCCAGACCAACCCGATCGACGCCCAGGTGACCCTCAAGCCCGGGGTCGCCATGCCACTCGCTACACCGATCGCGTGGGATCGCACCCGCTCGGCCGTTGATACCTGTGAAGCCGCAACCCGCACTGCGGTTCCGGCCGGCGGAGCCTCCTATTACCTGCACGTGACCGTGGACGGCATCAAGGCGGCCACCCCGGCGCTCATGATTTTGAATTAGAGTCCGGTCCCGAAGAACGGTCCGTATGACCGGCAGAATTAGGCCGCTTCGATGCGTTCATGTCGACATTACGAGGCGTCGCAAAATCTCTCGGCAGTGCATACCGCTGTTGGTGCCGGGGCTTTCGAATCCGTTCGCTCGTGGCGTGCGCTGCCAGTTGGGCACGCACGGCCACGCCTGATTGAATGAATGGGTGACCGATACGACTGCCAACACCCGTTCCGAGGCTCTTGCCGCCGCACTGGCGGCGCAGGACGTCGTCGCCGTCGCCTATGCGCTGCGCAACGACTATATGATCGTGCCGCAACTCGTCGTCAACGGCGAGGCGGCACAGGTACGGGTTTTCGGCCGCGAAGGCTCCGACAAGCGCATGCTGCTGCTCTTCTCCGCGGCGGAGAACTACGTGCGTGTGGTTCCCAACGACATCAACCCGCAGATCATGGTTTGCGATGGCCAGTGGCTGCGGGAGTTTCTCACCGTGCACGCCGCGACGCTGGAGATGGTCTTCTTCGACATCGCCGGGCCGAACGTCATGCAAGCCGCTCCAGCTGACCTACTGAAGGCACTGAGCCCTCAGCTCGGCCGCAGCGACGACGAATAACGGCACGTGCCTAACGCGTGTCTGGATCGCGCGTTTTGCACGTTCCGTGGGTCACTGATTCGCTGAATGGCGCTGGCCTATCCCCACGCCCGATCGAGTTCGGCGTCGCGTGGATTGCGGGTGGTGCCGAGCGCGAGGGCAACCGCCGCATGAATCGAGCCGCAAGCGGCGTCGATCTGGGTAGTGAAGCCCAGGCGCATTGCCTCGTTCACGCGTTGCTTGGACATGAGCGCGCCTCGTACCTCGCCGGCCAGGCTGATCTCGCCGAACGCGACCACGTTGTGCGCCACGGCAAGACCGGTGAACGCCGAGGCGATGGCGAGCGCAATTGCGAGATCGGCGGCCGGCTCATTCAGACGGATACCGCCGACCGTCGACACGTAGACATCTTTGGTCGACAGATTCATGCCTGCGCGCTCCTGCAACACCGCGAGCAACATGGCGACGCGGGCTGAATCGACGCCGCTCGTGACGCGGCGCGGGTTCGGAGCCTGAGTGTCGGTGACGAGCGCCTGCACTTCGACCGGCATGGCACGGCGGCCCTCCAGAGCGACCGTGACACAGGTGCCATCGACCGGCTCGGTGGCTCGGCTCAGGAACAACCCACTTGGGTCGGGCACCTCGGCGATGCCATCACCGGTCATCTCGAAGCAGCCGACCTCGTCGGTCGGTCCGAACCGATTTTTCAGCGCCCGAATGAATCGCAGTGACGTTTGGCGGTCTCCCTCGAACTGGCAAACCACATCGACCAGGTGCTCAAGCACCCGCGGCCCGGCGATCGAGCCGTCTTTGGTGACGTGACCGACCAGTAACACTGGCAGGTTGCGGTCTTTGGCGACCCGAATCAAAGTGGATGCCACCTCCCGCACCTGGCTGGGCATGCCCGGCGAACCGTCGGAGAGCGCACTCGACACGGTCTGCACCGAGTCGACGATAATGAGGTCGGGCTTGACCGCGTCGATCTGCCCAAGAATGACCCCGAGGTCGGTTTCGGCGGCGATGTACAGTTCGGGTTCGAGCGCGTTGGTGCGTTCGGCGCGCAATCGCACCTGGCTCACTGACTCTTCGGCGCTGACGTAGAGCACGCGGCTCTTTGCCGCCGCTGCCTTGGAGGCGACTTCGAGCAGCAGCGTAGACTTGCCGACGCCCGGCTCGCCGCTGAGCAGAACCACCGACCCGGGCACGATGCCACCGCCGAGCACCCGGTCGAACTCGTTGATACCCGTCGGCCAGTGAGCGGCGGCATCCGTTTCAACATGGGTGATGGGGCGTGCGATGCCATCGCCGACCAGTGTGATGGCCTTGAGTTTGCGAGTGATGCCGATGCTCTGGCCAGCATCGACGACGGTGCCCCACTGCTGGCATTCGCCGCAACGACCTGCCCATTTGAGAGTGGTCCAGCCGCACTCAGAGCAGCGAAAAGAGGAGATGGATTTTGCCATATTCCGAGCCTAGCCGTGGCCGCCGACAGGCGGCCGCGCACGCGGTGCGCGCTCTAGTCGGCCTCGGTTAACGTGTGGCTGACCGGTGAGAAACGGTGCGCAATATCGGCGCTCATCGACGGCAGGAACGCCTCCGCCCAGGACCGGTATCCACGGTCGTTGGGGTGAAAGAGATCTTTGGCGACGTGGGTCATGATGCTGCGAAGGCCGGCCCGTTTGGTCGTTGCGTGCAGCGGAACCACCGTCAGCTTGTGCTCGGCGGCGATCCGGCGAATGATCTCGTTGGCTACCGCCACCTTGATTTCGTTGTGCGGCAGGTGAAAGCAGGGGAGGTCGGCGACGAGGGCGTCTGGCGGCAGCGTGTCGAAAACGGAGCGAATGCCGGTTTCAAAGGCCTCGGGGTTCCATCGGGCGATGTCGTTGGCGCCGATCGCGACCGTGATGAGGTCGGGCTTGAGGTTGTCGAAGCGCGGAAGCTGATCGCGCACGGCCAAAGCAACCGTGGCACCCGACACGCTGAGGTTCACGACGCGGACCGTTCGTCCGGTCGCCAGCCGTACGTGATCGGCGAGAACGCCGACGTAGCTCTTGTTCGGGCTCGAGGCCCCGATGCCCTGGGCGGCACTGTCGCCGATCGCGACGTAGAGCAGTTCTCCTGGGTGTTTGGCGTTGTCGCGCCACCATGCCGAGTGCACCGGAAGGGTTTCGTTGAGAATGACCTTCTGCTGTTCGAGGTCACGACGAAAACGGGTAGTGGCGAGTCCGATGCCTGTCGCAGCAACGGCTACTCCGGTAGCGATGGCAGAACGGATGCGTGGAGTCGGTGAAGTCACCCGCTGAGGCTACTCCGCGGCATCCGTGTGTCTGCTGCATGTTCGCCGATTCGCGTCGGACCACAGTCTCTACTAGGATCGACCGCGGTACCGTGTCCGAGCGGCCGAAGGTGCGACTCTCGAAAAGTCGTGTGGGGGAGACTCCACCGTGGGTTCAAATCCCACCGGTACCGCCACGAAAAACCCCCTACATCGCAGTGTTTCACTGGGGAGTAGGGGGTTCTTCTTTGCCCGAATGGCCGTTTTGGCAACATTTTGGCAACACTTGAAAAAATTTTGGTGTGGAAAACTAGGATCAACGTGATGAAAAGTGGCGTATCGAGCCTCGTGCTGCGCATCGCGGGAGCACGCGCACGGGGTAGGTCCAGGCCCGTTTTCGCCGGCTCGGTCACCGTGAGACAGTGATGAATGATCGAAGTCGACAAGCGAGCTGAACTTTCGAAAAATCGAATGTATCGCTATCGACTTTCCAGAGTGTGGTCTGACGGTCCGCGCGCGACTTTCGTAATGCTGAATCCGTCCACCGCGGATGAGCACTCGGATGATCCAACGCTTCGGCGATGTATCGGATTCGCCCGGCATTGGGGGCTCGGAGGGCTGAACGTCGTGAACCTCTACGCGTTCCGGGCAACGCAGCCGGCCGATTTGTGGACCGCAGCTGATCCCCTCGGTCCAGACAACGACCGCTATCTGGAAGACGCTGGCGCGGGCGGTGAGGTACTGGTCGCCGCTTGGGGCATGCACGCCAAGCCAGAGCGCGTCAAAGAGGTGCTGTCAATTCCTGGATTCGACTTGCTCACCTGCCTGCGGACGACGAAGCGAGGGCATCCGAGTCATCCGCTGTATTTGCCGAGCGAACTGTCACCGACATCCTGGCCTGTCCAAGGACATGATCTGCACACGGTCTCCAAGCTGATCGGTGGATCGGGACTCAGTCGATGCTGAGAGTTCGAGCGTCGTCGAGCGCGTCGGCCACCGAGTCGAGATCGTCGTCGAAAAGGTCGGCGTAGGTGTCGAGAGTCATGGCTGCCGACGCGTGGCCAAGCATTCGTTGGATGGCTTTCACATTGGCGCCGGCGGAGATGGCCAGGCTCGCTGCGGTGTGGCGCAGATCGTGGAGTGTCATTCGCGGAAACGTGCTGTCGGCAGTCTGCGATTTACGCACCGCCGACACGAACCAGCCCCGCCGGGAATCGGGGCTGCGGACGTAGTCGAGGCCACTTCCGAAAAGTAGCTCGCCGCGACCACGAGTGGCCCCAGTCGAGTTTTTCATGAGTTCGACGAAGAGCGGATTGAGAAACGTTGGATAGGGGACCGCGCGTGCTTGATGCGTCTTGGGTGTGCCGACGTGGATGGTCCCACTAACGCTCACCGCATTTTCGTGCACCTGAATGCGCCGTCGCACCGTGTCCACGTCGCGAATTCGCAACGCGGTCGCTTCGCCCCAGCGCAACCCGGTATAGGCCAAGGCGAGAACGAGAGTCGAGTGCTTACGGGAATTTTGTGCGAGCAGAGCGACCTGTCTGTGCGACAGGTATGCGTGCTGGCCCTTCGTCTTACGCGGCAGGGTCACTCCCCGCGCAGGATTCGAGGGAATGCGCCGATCCTTGACCGCAACATCAAGAATCGCGGCCAGCACACCATAAATCCGCAAAACGGTCGTCGCGCTGCGGCCCGCAACCAGCTGCGAGATCCAAATCTGTACGTCGCTGTGACGAATCTGGCCGACCTTGCAGGTGCCCCAGGTCGGAAGGACGTATCGCCTCCACGCAACCTCAACGGGGTGAAGTGAAGACGGCTTGAGGTGTGTCTGAGATGCCAACCAGTCAGCACCCAACACGGTGATCAGGGCCTTCGATGCGGTGGCATCGATGTATTCACCAGTAGCTTTCTTGATCTCTATGGCCGACAGGTAGAGCTCGGCGTCTCTCTTCGTTCGGAACCCGCGCTTCTGAGTCTGCAGATGATCGGGACGCCGGTAAATCACTCGATAGCGCTTGCCGCTCGTCGTGGCGTATGACTCGATGCTTCCCATGACCTCACCTCGGGATCGTCAGTGATCGTGAATCTGATCTCACTATCCTCGGACCCACTGACATCGAGTGGATGCCGCGCTGTTTGCGGATTGCCTGAAGGCGGTTGCCAATCCGAACTTGCGCCAGAAAGTTCGTCACGCGCACAGATTACAACTGGCGGGCCGGTTCTCTGCGGCTCCCATGCGGCAATGCTTTGGCTTGATTCCAGTGGTTACGGGGCCCACCCCTCGAGGTCCCACCCCGTATCGGCAAGGAAGGTGCTGAGCTGTTTTATGCGCCGGTCTGCCTCGGCCAGTTGTTCCCTGGTGGTGTCCCAGATCGGGGGTTCAGTGGTGACTTCGCTGGCGGGCGTGAGCTCTGCCTCGATGGCCACGTTGATGGTGAGGCGTCGGCGCTCCCGCAGGCTCGCGATAAGTTCACGCATGGCCTCGAGCTGGGAGCGTTCCGTGCGCTCGGTGAGGTCTCGCCACCGGTAGGCGCCATCGGTCTCCCCGGAGATCCAGGCATCGAACTCTGCGACGGTCATGCCCTCGAATGTGTCGCTGAGGTTGACCAGATCGAGCGGGTCCTGTGGGCGTCCGATCGGTGCCAGGAGAAATACCGGTGGAACTCGAAGCGCGTGGGAGATGTTCAGGAGTTGGCTGACCGAGAGGTCTTGCTTGCGGCCGGCTTCGAGGTTTTGAAGGATCGCTTCGGTGACGTTGCCGCCTGGCATTAAGTCGGCCAGGTCTTTGGCGGAGCGAATACCGTGCCGTTTGCGGATGGCTTGGATCCGCTCGCCGATTCCGAACTGCCGCACAAAACCTGTCATGCCGACACCGTACAGCTATTGATCCTTGTCAAACAGCGAAAAGCGTTTTATTGTGATCGCAACACGAAGCAACGAGTGCCTCGTGTCACCAAAGGGACGTAATCATGACTGAAGAATTCATCCTCCCCGTCGTCGTCGCCGAACTCACCGGACTGACCATTGGAGGGCTGGCCCACCTGCGCTACCTGGGCCGGGGGCCGCGCTTCTACAAGCCGACGCCCAAGAAGGTCCTGTACAAGCGGTCCGAAGTGATCGCTTGGGTCGAGGCCAGTGCGCAGACGCAGACGGGCGAACGCGCGCTCGTGGCGCGGTGAGCCCACATCTGCTGTTGCGGACGACGAGATTGTCGGCCCGCGGCAGGCCAAAGAAAAAGCCCCGGGTTGCACCCCGGGGCAAGGATCGAACACCCGCAAAGGATCTGATCTATGACCAGAATACTGAAATTCTGCCATCTCGCAACGCCTCGCACCCGACCCGGTGGGTGAGAACACTGTGGGTCTCTATGCGGCCAAGGGTGCCGTTCTTGTGGCTGCGCGACTGGGTCTGGGGCATGCGGCGACCCGGCTGCTATTGCACATGGCGCTGGAAAGCTGGGACGATACCGATAACCCTGGCAATCAACCGCCACGCCGGTACTTCGCGTCCCGAGAATCTTCGGCGATCGCCCTGGGCTATCTGGCTCCGGATAACGGATCAGAGTCGGCACACCACTCCGTCAAGCGGGCGATTGCGGAACTCGTCGCCAGCGGCGCTATCGAGCGAGTCAGCGCTGGCCACCGTGGACACAATGCCGAGTTCAATCTGCTCGTTGACAGCACGAAGCCGGGCGGTCACCGACGGTATGAAACCAACGTCATTCCGATGTTGCGGCACGGAGGTTTGGGGGCCGGTGAGTGGCCCCCGTAGGGGGCCGTTTAGCGTACCGATAGGGGGTCAGATCTGGCCCTATAGGGGGCCGCTGATCGGCCCCCCTAACAGTACTAACAGGATAAACAAAACATTAACAGTACGCGCGCACGAAAAACGCCTGTGGATAACTCGCCAAAAACGCCGTGCAACTAGCCTTCGATCGCAGCCGAAATCGGATCGATGTGACACCACGTAAAACACAATTTGTGACCTGTCCGGCAGGTCATCGTAGTTCGCTGCGCGCCTACCGTTCCCGGAATCTCAGACGCGGTCGCACGCTCCCTCAATTCCCCTGAGATTCAGGGTACTATCGCCGCTCACGCTCACGCTCACGCTCACGCTCACGCTCACGCTCGCTATCGATTTCTCTCGCCGGAAGGCACCAGAAACAGTTGGTCGAAGAACCCAAGGCCAACGACACCCACCGCACGTCAACGCAGCACTCATCGAAGGAGAAGCACTCATGACCACACGCACCATCATTGGCAACCTGGCGCTGGACCCCGAAGTCGTCACTGCCGGCAGCATTCAGATCACCAAGCTGCGCGTCATCGAGAACACCGGCGAGTACCGCGGCGGCAAATGGCTCGCCCACGACGCCGCCACCACTCACTTCGTGGAAGCCAAGTTCGAGCTCGGCCAGAACGTCGCCGTCACTCTGCACAAGGGTGACCCCGTCATCGTCGTCGGCCGCGAGCACACCGACAGCTGGGGCGACGACCAAGCACGCCAATACGGACGAGTCATTTACGCCGACAACATCGGCCCCGACCTCAACCGCGCCGTCGCAACCGTGCGGCGCAACTCCAAGCCCGACATCGAATAGCCATCCCGGGTGGGTCGCACTCGCGGCCCACCCTCACAATCGCATGAAAGGAGTACCACTATGAACGACCACGACAGCGAATTGAGCAGCCGGGCGAACGAGCTGGCCGACATCGCACGCAGCCTGGCGCACGCGGCTCGGGCGATCGAACGGCCCTACGACTCGTACCTGCTGCTCGGGTGTCTGACCGCCACCCAACGCTCCCTCGGCCAGGTGTACGACCAGCTCGCCAACTGGCACAGCACCGTCGTCGACGGCGTCGAGTACAACGGCGAAGATGGCTGCGGCGCCGGCTGCGCACCCGGAGTCGCTCGGGCTGAACTCGGCCTTCGCGATGCCGCCCAATTCGCCGGCATCGTCGAAGATGCCCTCATGCAAGCCCACAACGCCAACAGCGTCGTTCGCTGGTTCGACAGCGTGGAACGATTCCCGCGCTTGTCGTAACGAGCTGATTCCGGCGACGGAACGGCCCGTGGTCGCACATCGAGTTGCCCACGTCTCGACGGCTGAAACGACATAGAGCCGACAAGATTTGGCCGCTCGCGTCGACGCTTCCGCGGGTGCAACGTCACGGGATGCCATCGATATCCGGGCCCATTTCGGCTTCGCCCGGCGGAGCAGGTTCAGTGCGGGCGGCTGCTAGATGAGCAGCAGAGGGGCCAAAGATCGGTCGCAGATACCACGTCGTCCGTCACGAATTTGGACACACGGAGGGCGCCATAAGCCTGCGTGGGTATTCGTTTACCTATTCACCGGCAGCGAATAGGTAAACGAATATGTGCGGGGTCTCTTTCCCTGTCCCACCGCCGCCCCCTCGCTGCGCTCGCTTCCCAACCTCCCACACCCATCGTTCCTCAGTGTGTAGGAGGTTGGGAAGTAAAGGGGTGGTAGTGGGACAGGGAAAGAGAAGAAAAAAGTAGAAGAAAAAAACAGAAGTACAAAAACAAAAAAGAAAGAAACTGAAAAGAAAAAAAAGAGGGAGAACAAGAAAAGAAGACAGAGAAGAAGTGAAAAAGTGGCAGGAAAAGCTAGGGAAGGCCGGCAGAAAATGGGGGAGCCGATGGCAGAAAGTAGGAAGCAATCGGGTAAGAAAAACGACGAGCAGAAGCGGTGAGGTTGATGAGTTGAAGTCGACGATGTGCGGTGTGGCATGCGGGGCTGTGTCGGTGGCTGGGTGCAGAATCGTGGTGGAAAGCTGAATCTTTGTCAGTTCGGAGGCTGAGTGATGGTGCAGGTGACGGAGCGCGACGAGGCACTTTTGGCGTGGTTGGACGTTGTTCGGCTCGCCGATATGGACGCCGTGCGGTGGGCGTTGGGCGCCCTGTCTGGTGCTGGTGAACCGGTGTCATTGCGCCGGGCGCAGCAGTGGGCGGCGCGGATGATCGGGACTGGATTGCTCGACCGGGGCCGGGTGGCGTATCGGGACGGGTCGATTGTGTGGGCCACGTATCTGGCGATTGGGAAGCCGGCGCCGAATCTGTTTCGGCAGACGACGCGGCACGAGGTAGCGGTCGCGACGGTGTCGGCGCGCTATCTGGCGCAGGGGTTCACGTGGCGGCGGGATCGCAAACCGAACAGCGTGCGCGAGCATCAGGCCGATGGGGTGGCCGAGCGTGACGGGGTTGTCGAGTTGGTGGAGGTGGAGTTGACGCCGAAGACGTGGCAGCGGTATCAGTCGATTTGTCAGAGCCACGCGTATCGCTTGGCGCATGAGGGGATTGATCGGGTGGTGTATTTCTGTACGGCGGACGCTGATCGGGCGGTGACACGGGAGGCTGACAAGCATCTAGTCCGCACAGACCGACCCCGTTTCGTTTCCCAACACTCCCTCGACGCACGCGGGTACTGGATCGGCGCCGAGCTGGGCGCCGGCGCCTACGCGACTGCACACGGACGAGCCGCCCTTGTGGTCGAGCTCGCGAGCACCAGCGCGTGGGGCGAGTCGACGCAGGTCCGAGCATGAGCGACATGGCCGCTCCGGTGGAGACGGACGCCACCAGCGACACGATCGCGCGGCTGCTCGGCGCCGCGTTCGCGGTCGTCATGGTCTTGATTGCGTTGCCGCTAGTCGTGCCGGTTGTGGTGAGCCGGATTGCCGGCGACGTGATTGCGACGAAGACCCGGTTCTGGGTGGTGTGGCGGTGGCAGTGGATATTCAATACCGTCGGCATCCTCCTCGTAGCCGCGCTCCTCACTTGGGAGGCAATCCTGCTGGCGGACTGGATCCGCTCCGGGGCCGCGACCGAGTTCTTTGACGGCGCGGAGTGGTGGGGGCAGCTCTGGCCGATATTTGGTCCGTGGGCGGTGGCGAATTTCTTTGCCGGGGTGCTGTTGCTGCCGGCGGCGTGGTCGTTGCGGCGGCGGAAGATCGCCGAGCAGGTGAGGTCCCGGCGGGTATCGAACGTGGTGCGGCAGGAGAGGATTGAGACCGCACGTAAGCGTGCTGCCGACAGCAGCGTGGCCCGCCGCATCGGAGTGCGCCTCGAGGCCGAGACGGGCCGCATCGTCGGTACCACTCGCCAAGCGGTCACCGTGCCGCTGGCCGTGGGAGATCAGCGGCAGGCGTTCGGGGTGACGAGCCGGGTGACGGTTCGGACCCTCGCTGACCGCTTCTATGACATGCGCCGCGTGCGCGACTGGGTCGATGCCACCGGCAAATATCTGGTGCTGCCGCCGACGGCATCGTCGGTGCGGGCACTGATCATCGCTGAGTCCGGCAGCGGCAAAACCGTCCTGATCAACGGACTCGTGCTGTGTGCATTGGAATACGGGTGGCCCGTGTTCGTGATAGACGCGAAAGGTGACCCGGCTGACGCCGAGAACTTGGTCGCCGTGGCGCAGACTTACGGCCGGACGGCGACAACCGGCGGTACGTGGAATCTGTTCAACGGCACCGGAGACCAGATCACCGCGAAGCTGATGCGGCTGATGCCTGTCCCTGATGGTGCCAACCAGCATTATCTCGATGAGATTCGTGGGGTGCTGCAAATGGTGCAAGGCAGGTCTTCGCTGCGCAGTATCGATGACCTGCGCGAGCGGCTGACCTACCCAGCCCGGTTTGTGGACGTCACAGACGACCTGCCGCTGATCAACAAGCGTGTCGAGCGAGACGGGTCGACCGCGGGAGCACGGGCGTTGCAGAGCCTGCTTGTGGCGCTGCGGCCGATGCAACGCTGGATCGGACAGGACGGCTGGTCCTACGACGCGCCGACAGCTGACGTGACGGTCATTCCGTTGTCGCCGGTCGACGATGCTCAGGCTCGGCTGGGTGATCTGCTCCTGTTGGATTTGCGGAATTTTCTCGCCACCCGGTTGGAACGGCGCGACAAGTCCCCGGTGGTCGTCATCGTTGATGAGTTCCCTCAGCTGGTGACGAGTGCGCAGGACCCGGGTGATACCGCGGGGAGCCTGTTTGAGACGGCGCGCAGCGCAGGCGTCGGCTTAGTCCTCGCGACGCAGAGCCCGGCGGGCCTGTCGAATGATGAGGTCCGACGGCGCCGTGCACTCACGAGTGGGGCGGCGTTGATCTTTGGCCGGTCCAAGGACCCGGAAGATGTGGTGAAGTACGCCGGGACGGTGATGCGGATGGAATCGGCCGGCCGCGCCACCGGCGAGGAGCTTGGCAGCGCCCGGGCCCAACACACCTACGTCATCCCGCCGCAAGATGTGCGCGAAGCGGCGGACGGAGCGTTCTGGATCGTGCAGGGCGGCGCGATCGCTCCGTTCCGAGCACTGCCCAACCGGCAATTGCAGACACCACCATCCGCGCCGGTCACGCCGGTGTTGGTGCCGGCTGATGTTGAGGGTGGTCGGGACGAGGAGGTTGTGCGGCTCGACGTCGTCGAGACGGATGAATCGGGGAGCGCCGCCTGACCGATAAGGGCGGCGTTCCCGCCAGGGTCAGAGTCGGTCGGCGTCGTCAATGGTGGCGACTAAGCGGGCGCCGTAGTGACGGATGATCCAGTCGCATCCCGCAGTGGACACGGTCGAAGTCAACCCGGGCACGGCGCCGCACGGTCGGCCCACTTCGATGGCGGTCACCGCGGTGTTCAGGTCCCCGGACTCGTACTCCGCTTCGACAATGATGGTCTTGGTTGTGAGCGCCGCGAGGAGTCGGTTGCCACGTTGGAACCGCCACGCCGAGGGCGTACGTCCTGGTGGGATCTCACTCACGACGACACCGCGCGTCGCGACTGCGTCGACCAGCTCCGCGGTTTCCGCAGGGAAGGTGTCGCCCATGCCCGCGGGGAGAACAACCATGTTGCGGCCGGCGAATGCCCGACCAGTGGCGAGGGCGGCCGTGTCGATGCCGCGAGCGGCGCCGGAGGCAATCACCCAACCGCGCGCGATTAGACCGGAGGCCAGGTTCACACACACGTGCTTGCCGTACGGGGTCGCGAATTGCGTGCCCGTCAGCGCCACGCTCGGCGCGCTCAAAAGCGAAGCGTCCCCGCGTACCCAGAAAGCGAATGGTCCTGTCTCTCCGAGATCGGCAACGGATGCCGGCCAGTTTGGGTGTGATGGCGTGAGCAGCTCGTACCCGCCTGTGACGGTGAGGCGGATCGCGTCGACGACCCGGTTGACCGAGTACCGAGGCGAGACTGATGCTCGCAGCTGCGCGAGGGTCCCGTCTTGGCTGGCTGCAGTATCGCCGTTCAGGCTGAGGAGGGCGGTCAGGGCTGCTTCGGCCCCATACCGGGCGATGAGTGCGCCGACGTGGGGGTCGCCGGGTTCGGCGATGGTGGCCCAGGCGGTGCGTGCGATGGTGTCGTGGCTGATGGTGCTGCTTATGGTGGTGTCGGTGCTGATGGTGTCGATAACCGCAGCGATGGTCATGATGGTGGCTCCCTCTCCTGGACCGAATATTTTGTTTGCCTTCCGGCGAGAGAAATCGATAGCGAGCGGGAGAGCTGTAGTGCCCAGAATCTCAGGCGAAATAAGGGAGCGTGCGACCGCGTCTGAGAATGTGGGAACGCAGGCGCGAAGCGAGCTACGATGACCGGCCGGAAAGGTCAAACAAGCCCTTGAAAACAGGCCGCGAACGCGGCTCAACATTTGAGGTTCGCAGCGGTGTAGCCGCTTCCACATAGGTCTTTTCCCTTGCGAACTGACTAGCACTTGCCAAGGGAGTAAGCGACTGCTCGGTCCCGGGCCGCTGTTGTGGTCGGGACTTTTTGAGGGTATTTCGTGTCTTCTTGGCGGTGTGTCGCATTCAATGTCGGAGGTGAGCATTACTCTCGACGTAGACGGCAACGATGCCGCACAGAAAGGGAATCGTGACGGTGCACACCCGGTCCGCTCGAACGGATACGACAGCATGGCTGGCAGGAATATGCCCGGCTGTTGCCACAATCCGCCGACGCCCGGCCAGCCCCATGACTGATTCCAATCGCTGTGTCGTTGTGGTGATTGACGAGCACCGTATGGAGTCCTAGAAAGGGAAATTTGCTTGTGTCCAGTCAGAATCAGGCAACAACACAAACCACAAACCAGCACACTGACCCACCCGTAAGTACCGCGTTTCGCGGCGCCTCACGTGCCCAGGGCTACATCGAAGCGGATGCCCCCACCCCCGAACGCCCGGTCGCACCGCTTCCAGAGCAGCTCGCCGTCGACGAGACTGCTGCACCGTCCACCGCGACGCCGCAGCGGCCGGCAGGAAGACCGTCTGAGCCGGCTCTGGACGATCTGTTTGGCAGTTCCGATCACGACCTCGGACTGCTCTCCACAGCCCCGCAAGCGCAGGGTGCACAGCGCGGCCTGCGCGGCGTGCTGTCGCGCCTTGGGTTCTCGATGACGCCGGGGCCGGCGGAGCTGGCCGAGCGCGAACAGACCGAAGCGCTGCGGCGGGATGAGGAAACGATTCGGCAGGCAACATGGACCCGTGCGGTGAGCGTGTTGGTCGCCAACCAGAAGGGCGGCGTCGGGAAGACGCCGTCGGCGATCATCGCCGGCGGAGTGCTCGCCGCCGCCCGCGGCGGATCGGTGTGCATCCTCGAGGTATCCGACGATCCCGGCGCACTGTCTTTCCGGGCGGAGGGGAACCCTGCCCGCGGCATGGGCGAACTCGTCCGCGACGTCGACACGATCAGCAGCGTCGGGCAGCTCGCCGGCTACACAGCCCCGCAAACCTCGTTCGCGTCCGTGATCGGTACCGTCCGTCGCCGGCCGCGCCTCACCCATGACGATGTGGTGGCCGTTGCGGCGGTCGTCGACCAGTACTACGGCATCCGCATTATGGACAGCGGCAACCAGCCCTCCTCGTCCGCATTTCAGGGCGCCGTCCATACCGCCGATGCGTTGGTTATCCCGGTGTTCAACGCCGGGGACGCGGTGTTGGAAGCGGTCGCGCTGCTCGATGTACTCCGGTTGGCCGGCGGCAAGGCCGCGAGCCTGGCCGACCACGCCACGATCCTGCGGCTGACCGACGGCCGGCCGGAGAACAGGCAGGTCGTCGACCGCGTCGACCAGATCATCGCCGACGCTGGCGTCGAGCAGGTGTTCACCATCCCGTATGACCCGCACATCGCCGAGCGCGGGCAGATTACCCTCGATCACCTCGCCCCATCGACGCGGCGGGCGTTTGCCGCAGCGGCCGCGGGCGTCGTGCGCACCCTGCAAGCCACCGTCCGATAGCCGCGAAAGGCGAACCGTCATGCTCACAGAATCCCTGCAGACCCTCGTGGGCACCATCGTGCGCACGATCGACAACCCGCTCGACGGCATCCTGCCGGACTTCACCATCTTCGGGGCGGAATTCACCCTGCTCTGGCAGAAGCTCCTCGCCGGGGTATGGGGGATCGGCATCATCCTGGCGATCGTGTTCCTCATCATCGGCATCATCAAAATGGCCAGCGCATCCAGCGGCGGCAACCCCAACGAATACAAAACCGCCCGCAACCAAGCCATGTGGGCCGGGATCTCCCTCGGGGTGCTCGCCGCCCTCGCCGTGATCGTCGGCGCCATCCTCGCCGTCTTCGGATAGGAGCACTCGTGCACGCGACCGCACCACCCACCCGCCGCACCTGGCCCTGGATCGTCGCCGCCGCCATCCTCATCGGCGCACTCATCATCGCTGGCGCCGTCTACTTCAGCAGCCAACGCGACACCGCCACACCCTCACCCGAGCCGACAACACCGACAGCGAGCAGCACGCCGTCGCCGAGCACCACACCTGTCGACGCGGAGCCGACCGGATGCCTCGGCGGCGAAACACGAGACGCAGCCATGGTCCTCGCCGCCCAGAAAGCCGCGTCGCACACGAGCAGCGGGGCCGTCGAGTACGCCGCCGCCTTCGTACGGTGGCTACACCAGTACCCCTACCCGTCGTCAGACGATGCAGACTCTGTCGCGGCAAGCGCTCTCGCCACTGGTGTTCCGACGAAGGATTTGCGAGAGTTTTTCGCGAACAATCCGAACGTCTCAGGCGGGCTCGTGCCGGACGCGACGGAATACTACCTGTCGACCATTCCTGGTGTGTGGCACATCGAATCGGCGTCGAACGACGAAGTCGTCGCCACGATCGGCACGGGGCTCGTCATACAAGGGGCCATGAGCCCAACGTTGAAAGGATCGATTACCGTGACCGTCCGGTGGGAAAACGGCGCGTGGAAATTTGCGAAGTCTGAAGGGACACGCACGACGGAGGACTTGTTTTCGATCGGTGAACCCTTCACGAGCGGGTGCTGACGATGCTAGGCATGGCGACCACGCCCGGCGATGACCCAGGATTTTTCGGAGATCTCGTGGGCGGCATAGGTAATGCCATCAACGGTGCCGCCGGAGTGGTGTCTTATTGGTCGGACCCGTGGGGAAACACATTCAAGATGCTCCGCGACACGGCGCAGGGGATGAGCCGTGACATCATGCCGGCGCTGACCAGTGCAACGCTGCCGGATCTGACGGCGGATTGGTTCATCAACGCCTACAAGATTAGCTTTGCTACGGCGATCTTCGTCGCCGTGCTGCTGCTGATCCCGCAAGCTGTGCGAACGGCGCGCGGCGCCCAGGCCGGCCGCGATCTGGTCGAGTCCGTCGGACTGTACTTTGGAACCTTCCTTCTCGGTGCCATGTTCGGCCCGATGTTCGGGATCATGCTGATCAACTTCTTCCACTCCCTCACGGACGTCTTCGTCGCAGCCGGCCTGACCGGCACAGCGAATACCGTCACCGGGCAGTTCACCACCATGATTGAGCAGGCCGACCCAGTCGGCATCACCGGCGGGATCGTCATGGGCGTCATCCTGATGATCTGCATGATCCTCGCCCTCTTCCTGGTGCTGCTCATGTTGCTCGTGCAGCTGGTGACCCTCTACTTCACCGGCGTGTTGCTGCCGCTTGGACTGGTGTGGATCATCGACAAAAACAAGCGCTCCTTCGGCTTGAAGATCGCCGCGTTGTGGATTGGGATTCTCGCAGCCCACCCGCTGCTGTTCTTGCTGCTGGGTTTAGCCTTTTCGATGACGGCGAACCAGATCAGCGCGTTCGGCAACAACTTCGGCCTGCAATCGATGGTGTCCCTCATGGTCGCGATCATCGGTCTGCTGATGGCCGCGCTCTCGCCATTGCTGCAGATGAAGTTCGCCCCGATCATTCCGATGGCCTTCGGCGGCACCACCGGTCCATCCGTGGACGTCGGGAAACACATCGGGGCGCAGAACATGACCGAAGCCACCGAACGCTACGGCCAACCCTCCAGCCAGGATCGGACCTCCTCGACGACGACGAAAGAGTCCACGGACTCCACGACCGAGCGCGTCTCAGAGTCCTCGACAGCTCCGGGAAGCCTGTCGGAGGTCATCGGCAACCGCGTTGCTGCTGCCGCAGCGGTCACCGGTGCCTCCGGTGACGGCGCGCCGATCGGCGCCGGCCGGGCAGCGACGGCCACCGCGGGAGCTGCCGGGGCAAGTGCGGCCGCTGGCGGAGCGGCTACCGCGGCTGAGACCGGGCTCGCCGCCGGGACGGCGGAATCAGCGACCGGCGCGGGCGCGGTCGTCGGCGTCCCGACGCTGATCGCGGCGGCGGGGATCGCCGCCGCGCAAAAGAGCGTCGAGGCCGTCGGGAAAGGCATGGACATGGTCCAGACCGCCGGAGAGCAGGCGACGGAGTCGATGGATGACACCCCGACCCTGGGAGGAGATCACACATGATGACGGACCTGCGTAACCGCACGGTTATTCGCTATTTGGGCGGGGAGAGCGGGCACCGCTCCTTCTTCGGCGGCACGCACTCCCGCGCCCGGA
Source organism: Cryobacterium sp. Y29 (assembly GCF_002929825.1). Taxonomy (GTDB): domain Bacteria; phylum Actinomycetota; class Actinomycetes; order Actinomycetales; family Microbacteriaceae; genus Cryobacterium. The sequence continues at coordinate 35,738 of NZ_PJJN01000025.1, read as the reverse complement.
TCATCTTCCTGGCCTGCTCGCTCGTGTTCGGGATGGTGTTCACCCCACTGATCGGCTGGCCCGCCCTCGCAGCGGCAGCAGTCAGTTGCGGGGTGACGTTCCTCGTCACAGCGAAAACACACCGCGGATCAATCGTCGACCGACGGCGCAAACGATCCCGCTGGAAGAAACGCACCCGGACCGGCACGACCCGGTTCGTGCCCTACGAGGTCGGCGCGTGGGACCAGCTCCAGCAAGCCCTCACCGACGCCCGCGCAGCCGTAGGCACGGCAGCGCGGGAGACTGCCGCGGAGGCGAGCCAGACAGTGGTGGCGATGCGGGCGAACCCGGACGGGTCGGACGGGCTCGGCTGGCTGCAATACGGCCGGGGCGAGCCCGGCATCGCCTGGCACGCCCCGGTCGGGGAGCAAAGCTACCTGTCAGTGACGTTCACCGTCAGCGGTCAGCTGCGCGGGATCGAATCGGCCAGCGTCATGGCGCGCGCCGCCCACGGCTGGGGCGCGTTCCTCGCCGCCCGCGCCGTCCCCTCCGTCCTCGTCCAGGACGTGCAAATCACCACGCGGGTATTGCCGGCCGATACCGCATTGCAGGAATTCTGGGTGCTCAATAACCTCGACCCGGCGGCGCCGGTCGACGCGGTCGCCTCCTACGAGGAGGTACTACGCCTGACCGGGAACGACGCGATGGTGCAACGCCACTTCGTCACCGTCAACTGGCCGCTCACACCGTCATTTTTTGACGCCGCTGCCAAGTATGGCGACGGCCGAGACGGATGGCGGGCGTTGATGCGGCAAGAGATCGCCTCGACCAAACGTGGTTTGACGGAGTCAAAAATCGGCCGTGTGGAGGTGCTCACGGCGCGGCAGGTAGCGGCGGTGGTGCGGCATCAACAGAACCCGTCGCGTCCGATCGACTTCGTCGCCGACGTGCACCCGAACCGGGTCGGCGAACCCGCCGAAGAAGAATTCTCCGCGCACATCGTCGACGGCATCGACCCGCTCACCGGGCTGCCGGTGCGGTGGTGGCATCGCACCGCCGCGATCCGTGCCGAAGCCCTCGCGACTGCGGCGCGCACGCAGCTGTGGGTGTTGGATCTGCTGATCGGGAAGGACATCCAGTTCATCCGCTCGGTCAGCTTTCACCTGCATCTGGTGCCGGCGTCGGAGGCGAAAGTCGCCGCCCGGCAAGACCTGGTCCGCGACACCGCCGAAGCTCTCTCCCGCCGGGAGGCGGGGCAGCTGGACACGGACGATACCGACGTGCACATGACGGCCGCCCGCCGTCGCCGGCAAGACCTTGTCTCCGGGTCGCAGCACCACGGCGCCGTCTGGATTGGCTTCGTGACCATCTCCGTCCGGAGTCGGGAGGAGTTGGCGCGAGCATCGCGGCAGCTCGAGGAGACCTGCTCCACAGGCCTGGGCATTGAGAGCCTGGACTGGCTCGATTCGTATCAGGCCGCCGCGTCCGGTACGACGTGGCCGATCGGCCGTGGCCTGGTCGCGTCGGCGCCGTCGTTCTCTGCCCGCGTCTACAGCCGCCTGGCCGGCAAATCCGACAAGGAGGCCCTCACATGACCGCACCTAACGACACCAGCTCCTCCCGCTCGAGATTGTGGGCGCTGCCGGTGCTGCGCCGCTTCGCGCCGCCCGTCGAAGTGCCCGACGACGAGACCGGTGGGATTGACGCGGCCGGTAGACGGGGTGCGGTTGAGATTGTGCCGTGGGCGCTGCCGGGCACGCCGCTGCGTACTCAGGCGGCCGCGGCGCGGCGCGGTTTCTACGCGCCGGCGCTGGCTGGCGCACCCACGACGACACGGCAAGCCGAGATCCTCAACACCGCTCTGATCGGCCCGCCGACCGGTACCCGCGGCGTGGTCAATGGGCGGGACGTGTTGTCGCGGACGACGATCTCCCACGACCCCGTCACCGCCTACAACTCGGAGCCGCGGGAGGTGTCGAGCCCGAACGTGATCGTGATGGGCGACGTCGGCGCCGGCAAAAGCTCCCACACCAAATGCAACTACGTCGTCCGCCCCCTGCTGCTCCAGGGCCGCCGCGGGGTGGTGTTCGACAAAAAAGACCAAAACGGGGAGGGCGAATACTCCAACGTCGTGCGGCACTACGGGTTTGAACCAATCCGGTTCACCACCGACGGCACTGGCACCACCCTGAACCTGCTCGATCCGATGATCGCCCGCGGCACCGGCGTCAAAGGGCAGACACGGCTGCTGAACATCGTTACCCGCATCGCCCGCGGCGATCAGCCCCTCAGCGAATGGGAAGAAGAAGCCCTCCGCGCGGCGCTGCGCCGCACCGTCAGCCAGGCCCACGGGCGGGCGCCGGTGCTCGCCGACGTGCTGCCGAACCTCGGCCTCGTCGTCGACGATGACGACTACCGCACCCTGTCGGTCACCGCCCGCGACGACCTCCACAAGGCCGGCTTGTCGGTGAAGTGGACGTTGAACGGGCTGCTCGACGAATACGCCGGCCTTCTCGACGGCGAAACCTCCTCGACAGTGGACCTCAGCGGCAAGCTGACATCGTTTGATATCTCTCAGCTGCCTGATGACGGCCCGGCGGTGCCGGTCGTGATGGCGATAGGGAACATGTGGATGCTGGGCCGGCTGCGCAGCGAACGCACCTCGGCGACCACCGTCGTCTATGAGGAGGGTTGGCACATGATTGGCGGGCCGTCGGCACAGCTGATCAAAGCCAACCAAAAACTCTCCCGGGGCCTGGGTATCTCGAACGTGTTCGTGATGCACAAAGGCACCGACATTCCGAAGGACTCACCCGGCATGGCCATCATCCAGGAAGCACAAACCGTCATCGTCTACCGGCAGTCCCGGCCCGAAGACGCCCTCTGGTGCCAGCAAACCTTTGGGTTCGCTCCGGAGACGGCGCGAACCATTGAGACGCTGGCGGATGGGCATTACATCTTCAAGTTCGGGTCTCACCCGGAAGCGCATGTGGAGCACATCCGCTCCGAGTGGGAGCGGCAGCTGACCAACACCGACGAGGGCCTGTCCGTCGGCACCATTTTCTAACATCATGGGCCTGGTCAAACTGCTCGCCGCCAGCGTCACCGGCCTGCTCCTGACCGTCGGCGGCACCGTCGCCCTCTCCTCCGGCACCGGCATCACCTGCGGTCTGACCGCGGCCAGCCGAGCGGATGCCACCCAGCACCCGGCTGTCGCCGGGTATAGCGGCGACCAGCTCGCCAACGCCGCCGACATCATCAACGCCGGCGCCCAGCTCGGCCTCACTGCCCAGGCGCAAACTCTCGGGGTGATGACGGCGATGGGGGAGTCCAGCCTGGTCAACCTCGACCACGGCGACACGGCCGGGCCCGACAGCCGCGGCCTGTTCCAGCAACGCGCCACCTGGGGATCCCTCGCGGAGCGGATGGACCCCGCTACCTCGGCCCGGCTGTTCTTCCAACGCCTCACCGCGCTGACCGGGTGGGAGAAGATGACGCCGTCGGCGGCAGCATCCGCTGTGCAGATCAACGCCGACCCGGAACATTACGCACCGTTCTTCGTACCGGCGACCGACGTCGTCACCGCGCTGACCGCCAGTGCCGCCGGCGCGTGCGGGGTCGGCGGGGATGCGGTCGCTCTGGCGCAGCAGCTCGTCACCGCTGCCGACAACGGGCAGCTGCGCGGCCTGGTCCCTGACCATCTGAAGGAGATCCGGTGGATCGCCAGTGGGCAGACCGTGCCGGACTGCGGGATTGACACCCGCATCCTGCAGGTGATGGTCCTGGCTGTGAACCAGTTTCACCAGGTCGGTGTCAGCGACATCAACCGCAAATGCACCGGGCAACTCCTCGGCGCCGGCACCCAATCGTCGCACTGGATCAATGGCGGTGGAGGCGCCGTTGACTTCTACTCCCTCGGCGGTCGCAGCCTTACCGGGGCCGACGGCCAGTCCCTGCGTCTGATCGGACTGCTCGACCCGGTCATGCCCACCGGGGCACGGATCGGGCAGGCAGACTGCCGGCGGGAGGCGGGCATCAACATGGCGCTGGTGCACTTCACCCAGTTTGATGACACTTGCAATCACCTGCACCTCGATGTCGCGTTCACCGATGATCCGATGATCCGATGACCGTTGGATAACAGCGCAGCCCCACCCACGTCACGGGTTGTGTCTGTTCGTTCGAGGAGCCTGCTGGCTCGGGCTGGCGCTGACCAACGTGCGCACGGTGTGCCGCCCGGTGTGACAACTGGGCTCGGCGTTCCCTCCGGTCGCTTATTTCCTCACCCACTGGCCCCACCGGTCGGTCCCGCACTTATGGTCGTTTCCTCCCGGGCACAGCGAATCTCCGCTACCGAACAGCACCACCCCGACAGCGTGAGTGAAAGGAGCCCCGCGATGAACGAAACAGTCGGCGTCATCGTCTACACGAAACCGAACTGCCAGCCGTGCCGGATGACGAGGCTCGCCCTCGACAAGCAGGGCATCAGCTACACCGTCGTCGACCTCACCGAAACATCCGCCGCCCTCACCTACGTGCAAGACGAACTCGGCTACAGCAGCGCTCCCATCGTCGTCATCGACGACCACAACCACTGGGCCGGCTTCCGCCCCGACCTCATCGCCAAAATCGGACACTAACCACCGGGTCGATCGACGAGGCCCGCGGCAACAGGGCCACGCGTCTGGGAGGGAAGTGACCAGGAGCGCCGCGGGGAGCGACCAGCAGGGTGATCACCGCTCGATGCGGGAGCTCGTCAACCTCGGCGACGCTGGCTAACACGAGATGCAACCCCGTGCGGTACCGGGGGAGATCTGCGGGTCCTTGGACCGCTGCGCGGACGCCTTTGTCGTTTTTTTGTCTGTCTGGCCGGTCATCGTAGTTCGCTTCCGTGCCTCCGTGCCCACCTGCTCGGGCGCGGTCGCAAGCTCCCTTATTTCCCCCGACCAGCCGTGCACTCCGGCACTCCCGCTCTCTATCGATTCTCTTGCCAGCCAGGCAAAAAAATCAGTTGAGCGGAGAGAATCATGCCCCAATTCCCCGTCACCACCCGTCCCGAACGCACCAGCGATGACATAGCAGCCGACCGTAAAGCAGCAAACGCATTCTTCGCCCGATACGCGCCCCTCGGCACCGGCAAAAGCCAGCGCGACAAAGACGCCCTCATCCGCTTCTACAGCTACGACTGGAACCTCATCTGCTGCGTCATCGAAGCCAGCGAGTGGTCTCGAACCCACGGCGACGACACCGTCGCACACCGCGCCGCACGACGAGCTGCACGGGCCGCCCAAGCAGCCCTGAACGACTTTCCCACACGCGACGATTCCCGGCTCCGCCCGTATGCGCACGCCACGACCGCAAAGCGGATGCCGCCTCAGGGCGTGACGCCCCGCCCGGTGAGTGAACGCCTCACGGCCCGAGGACAAGCCGATCGCTTCTGGACGCTGTGCCTCAACCCGACCGCCAAGTTTCGTGCCGCCGTCCTCCACGACGCCGACCAGCCCTTCAGCCAGTGGTTGCTCCTGCACCCCAGCTATGGGCCACTGCACGACGCGCCCGACGGATACTCCGGGACGCTTCGACTGCCCAAGTCGCAACGATTCGTGCCCGGCTCGATCCGACCCGCCGGAATTAGCTACGACCGTGCACTGGAAATCGCCCTCGCCGCCCTCGACAACACCAGCCACTAAATCGGGTGAGACCGCCCCCGTCGACGGTCTCACCCGGTGAGGGGGAACATCCCCCTCACACACCCCCAACCGCGCGACGTTATCCACAGATCGCCCTGATTGCCGGCGGCCGCCGCCTTCCGCGAAGTAGCGTCAAGGCCACCCCGTCGCGAAAGGACCATCATGCGTTTTCTCAAACTGGCCGTCACCACCTACGGACACGACCGCTCCCGGCCTATCATCGGCGCCGACGACGTATGGATCAACCTCGACCACGTCGTCTCGATCGAAGAACAGCTCGACAGCAACACCTTCGCAGACGCTGTCCGCGAGGGAATCGCACCGGAAGAGCACTACCCCTGCGTCGAGCTCACCACCTCAAACGGGAGCACACACCTCGTGTCGCTCGGCGTGTACCCCGACCAAGCCGGCGGTTTCGCTGCCCTGACCCGATTCATGCCCCTGCTCCTCGGTAGCGGTAGCGGTAGCGGTAGCGGTAGCGGTAGCGACAGCGGCAGCGACGATGACGCCCAGCTCGCGGGCCTCATCGTGGAGGCACCGTCGGTCCGGGCGTTTCGACCGTAGAAGAAGTGGCTTATGAGGTCGCCGAATATCCGATGACTGCTGTCAGTATTACGGACATAGGTGGAGACCTAACGCTACGAAGTTATCTGGTGACCCCCGGCGAAGTCTGGACCTAGACCGGTCCGGAAATCCACGACTGTTCCTCGATCGATGCCGTCCATCGACGTCTGCGAACCGAGCATGGAGCACCAGCGCTCGACGGCGCGGGCGATTTCTTCGGCGGAGAGGCCAGGGATGATGAGGGCGAGCTCCTCGGATCGGCCCTTGCGCCGTTCATTGGCCTGATAGTCACTGTCGGTTTTGTAGTCGAAGCTCATCTCTACAGAGGAGTGGCATGCGCCGCCACCAACCTCGGAAAGCACACCCCCCCCCCCCTGCCACAACCCATCCCCAATCGACTCGCAGACCTCATCGCCGTCTTGGCACAGAGCAGAGCCCTCGACGCCTAAGCCCGCGCAGGACAGCGCCCCACAATCAACGCCTCTGGCCGTCCACTTTCCCGACAGTTTGTCCCAGCGCGCGGCCCAGATTCCTAGAGTGAAATACCCGGAGATGATCGCCCCTATCCGCGGCAATGCTCTCGCAGGGACGCGCCGAACTGGCTTCGTGGCCTGCAAAACACGGGAGTGCATTGCACGGGGGCTGGGCAGCAGCGGTTGACTGGCTGTAACGTCGCAGCATGTGCGGCAGACTTGTTGTCTCAAATACAACCAGCGAACTCTTTAGCGTCTTCGACGCGACCGGGGGAGACTTGCACGACTGGCAGCCCAGCTGGAATATCAAGCCAACCGAAACGGTCCCCGTCGTGATCCGTTCTACTGCAGGCGGTGATGAAGCCGTACGCCGGCTGGAGCCGGCACGGTGGTCCCTCACTCCGTCCTGGTCGAAAGAACTCAAAACCAAGTTCCCGACATTCAATGCCAGGGCAGAAGGCATCACTGATAAGGCGACGTGGCGCGGCCCCATCAAAACGCACCGCGCCCTCGTGCCGGCGACGGGCTATTACGAGTGGCAGACCGACCCCACCACGAAGAAGAAGACCCCGTTCTACATCCACCACCCCGATGATGAGCTCCTGGCCTTCGCCGGCTTGTATTCCTGGTGGAAAGATCACTCGAAAGCTGACGACGATCCGACCCTCTGGACTCTCACTGCCACCATCCTCACCTCGAGCGCCATTGACGAGCTCCTCCACATTCACGACCGGAACCCTGTGCCGCTCCCGAAGGACTGGTGGGATGACTGGCTGAACCCCGAGCTGATCGGCGACCAACACTTCGTCGACGCAGCCGTACAAGCGGCGCTACCCGTCGCGGCAGCACTCGAAATCGTTCGGGTCTCACCCCTCTCCGCACAAGGAGACGGGCCAGAGCTCACCCGGGCAACGTAGAAGACCCAGCAGATCACGGAGTGAAAATGACTCTTCGAGGCTGCGGCGATGAGGAACGGGTTCCTGAGCTGGATTCCTGCTTGTGGTCAGGTGTTGCCAAGCATGTCGATCGCTGCAGCCCAGGGATAACCCTCGATGGCTTTCTCAAAAGTCGGTGCCGCTACCCGCTCAGCAAACACCTTTTTCGCGGTCATGTCGAATAAGTGCACTGCGCACATATTGGACGCCGGCTCGATGAAGAACTCTAAGGGCACGGCGTGGTCGTCAATGGATCCAAACACAACCGCGCCGAATGGCCCGGCCGGCTGCGCCATGGACGTTACGAACTCGGCGCCGCTGTGAGCCAGTTGAGCGTTGATGAGTGCGACGAGCGGTTCTGTGTCCCGAATGGTCACCACGTTCACCTGGTGCCGCTGGGGAGGAATATTGCTGGTGGCGCTCTGGCTTGCTGTTGCGCTCTCGACGGCTGAGGCCCACACCCATGTGCGGTGAATGCCGCTGCCCTCCCATTCGACGTACACAGCCCGTGGAGTCCACGCCAGGGCTAAGCCATGCACCTGGTCGGCGGTGGCCGGGTACCTCACCCACGCGCGTACCGGGGTGGGGGCGCTAGCTAGGACTGCCGGCAGTCCACCCAGCTCAGCGTCGGTGAGGCTATAGGGACGCAGAACAAACGCGCCCCCGCGATCAGGCTCAACCTGCTTAAGGGTGTCGGCGCGCACCGTCCGGTGCTGGCTCTGGTCGCTGAGAGGCGTCTCGTTCGGTCCCATGAAGCTAGTAAAACATGGGCCTCAGACAGTCCGATTGGCTATGACCCTACGGCGCGGTGCACACACGACGCACCGCAACGTCTGAGTAACGGTCGCCCACGTCGGCCTTCTCGGCGGGTGAATTGCCGCCGTGCAGATGCTCCCTAAGTGGAAGTTGTGTGCTGACACTCGCCCAACATCACGCCGAAATAGCGTCGTCGAGCACACCGTCGGCGTCGGACATGTCGGTGACGACGGCGTACTTCAGGTCCGTCAGCCCGAGGCGCTCAGCCACGGTCGTGAAGTCCAGCTGGCCTGCGATCGTCCTCGGCTCTTGGAACCCACCAAGAAGTGCTGTGTTGGTCGTGCCCTTGGTTTCGAACCCGGTGTAGCGACCACCGTCGGGTAGCTCGACCATGCCGGCCCAGTCAGGGTCGTATTTCCCGAATGGCGTTGGCACGGTGAAGCTCGACGGCAGCTTGACGAAGGCCTTGACGTCCTCCCGATGCAGGAGATCGAGCGCGAATTTCCTTTCGACGTGTTTCGAATCGACGACGTGAGCGTACGGCGACTTCGCTCCGAAGTCGACCGCGGTGCCGTCCTCGTCCGCGACGATGTTTCCGCCTGGCCGACGTACCCGTGAAGATCCTCTTGCTCCAGGAGAGTGAGCGGATACCAGCGCTCATGTTCAGGACGCTTATCTGCGACCAGGTCATATTGAAGCCCGTTTACAAGGAACTGCTCCTTGGTCCCATTGAGCAGTCGCGAAACGCGATCGACGCACGCCTGCGGGTTTTGACGAAACTGCTCTGCCGTCCGAGACTCCGTCAGCACATGGGCGAATACGATCATGCTCGTGTCCGTTTGTGCGAGAAGTCCGGCTGATTCCTTGTTGGGTTGGATTTCGCGAACATCGGTGATGGCGGCGAGTAGTTGGATATACGCGGCGGTCGGTTCAGCTCGTTGATCCGCATTTGCGTTGGCTCGTTGCTGGACGAGTGCTATGACCGTACTAATAAACCCTGCACCGGCAATACTCACTACAAGATGGTGGGTGTCTTTGTGGGTGTCGACCCCGGCGAAGATAATGTTTGACGCCGGGACCGCGATGGCGATTTGTGGCGCTTCAAGAATTGCAACTGTCATGACTTCGTTCCCGTTTCCACGTTGAAGGGATATCGCCGTGGGTCGGGAAGGCAGACAGCACAGAGGTGAGGCTGGTGGCTAGGCTGCTATCAAGTCATGTCGCCCCGATCAAGCGGCATTAGCAGCTCTGGTGCGGCGGACAGATCCACTCAAAGACAACCTCGAAAGGTGTCGGTGGAATTTTGAGTCAGCCCGCGCCAGAGCCACGTCCAGTATCTCTGTGGAGTTTCTCGACACCGTGCAGGTCAGTGTTTTTGATAATGCCGCAGTGAGTTCGGGAACGGGAATCACCCCCGTGAGGATGCTGGTGTCGACGGTTCCGATGGCGTCGCGGCTATCCGCGGCGTCCGAGGAGCATGACCGGCTGCGAGTTCCTGGCGGTATCTCGGAGCTCCTTGGCGAATGCCTCGGTGGGGGAGTAGCCCCCGGATAATTGGATGAGGAAATCCCGAGCCACGGATAGTTTTGCGGGCGCTTGGTGTGCATTCTTCCACCGCTCTGTCGCGGCTAGGTCGGTCGCGACTTCGGTGAGGTTCTCGGAGATCTCCTGGAACTTCAGCTGGCTGTTGAGCGCGGCGTTTTCTGCTGCGACGCGGATAGCGTGGTTGATGAGGGTGTCGTCGTCGGAGGGCTGGCGGAGTGGGGCAATTAGCTTCGCAGCTTTCATTTTGCGTGTCCTCGGTGGGGTTCGACGAAAAGCCTCCATCTTTTCAAGCTCTTCGGTGAGTTCCGCTGCGCGAGCGAGGCGGGCTGTCAGGTTGTCGCCCCGGTCATCTTCTTCTTTTGCGCGCCAAGTGTTGCGGAGGTCGGATGCTGTGGTGAACCAGCTAGCTTCAATCATGTAAAGGTATACGGACCCGTCATGGACCCAGCGGATGAACAGTCCGCTGAGTGCGCCGTTGTGGGTGTTCAGTGCCTGAAGCTTTTTCGGCAACGCAGCAAGGTCGACCGCATCATCGTCCTCATCGTCCTCGAGAAATTCCTCCAGATTGAAGACAAGTGGCTCGACAGAGATAAAGGGCGCTTCCATGGCGTGCGCGAGGTCCAAGACGTCATCCAGAGAGACTTTGTCTTCGTCGAACCACACTGATGGGGACGCGGTGAAAGTCGCGTCGACGATCCGCAGGCTGCGCCCTGCCGCCCCTGCGATGGTCTGCGCCAGGCGTTCTTCCACAGTCAGTTTCAATTCGGCCGCTGTGTAACGAGACGTGGGGTAAGGCGAGGGCTGAGTGTCATCCATATCGCGACCATACCGGTTGCGGCAGACGGCCCTCGTTCAGCCCGTCAGTCATAGGGATCCACGTACCGAGTGCAGGCCGGATACGATGTGACCCGCTAAATGGGGCCGAGAATCTCTTCAGTCCTTATGGAAAATTTCAGAGGTGGTGTTGGATCGATAGATCCGCCCGGATCGTTGCAGGAGCCGAGAAACGATCGTTATGGAGCAGGTCGGGATGCTGATCAGGTTCCCGCAGGGTTCTGCCGGGTCAGTGTGCTCAAAACCCGTTGCCGAAATCAAACAGTATCGGGAGAGCAGAGTGCATAGCTGGGGTGTACCGAAGCCGCACTCTGTCTCTTGATGCGGCCGGCCTGCAGAACTGAGGGAGAAGGCCGCCGTTGGCGTGCCGGAAGTTGCTCTCGCGCGCGACTTCGGAATCAGCCGCGAAACTGTCTACGTCTACCTGGGCGCTGAGGCCTGAATGCGTTCCACTGCCGCGCCAGGCAGGCAATGCCGCGAGTTCCCGAATGCTGCGCGCCCTTCGGGCTACTGGCTCGCTATGCGATCGAACTTGGCGGATTCAGACTCAAGCTGAGAGACCAGGACGAGATAATCGACTCCCTGCGACGGGGGTCGGCCCGCTCCCGCTGGGATGGCTGAGTGGGACGCAAAGGATGAAATAATCTGCGTGATGTCGTGTTCGCTCGACGTTTGACACCGAGCGCTCAAGTGGTAGTGTCACCTATGACAGATAAATCATCTGTGACACTTCAGTTAGTGAGAGATGCCGTAGGTGGGCATTATGCAGACTATTCAGATTTCAGGGATCCCGGCAGATCAACTCGACGCACTTGAGCGTTTTGCGGCCACGGAAGCAGGCCCTGAACTCCGTGACGTCATTCTTAGCCTCCAGCGCTGCCTACGTGACGGCGCTGAACTTGTGATTCTTGATGAGGCAGCTGCTCTCACTCCGAACCAAGCAGCGACACGCCTCGGGATTAGCCGTACTTACTTATACAAACTCTTAGATCGAGGTGAGATTGTGTCCCATCATGTTGGACGTGATCGCCGTATTCGTATCCGCGACATCATCTTTTTTGAAACCCAGCGTCAGCGTGACAGACGCGAGCTTGCGGAACGCTTCGCCACTCAGCAGAAAACTCGTACGGGCGCCATCGACGAACTCGCCGATCTGCTCTAGAGCGATTATCCGCGGCCCGGACACCTCCGGTAGGGCAGAATGATTTTGTGCATAGTCGTCGAGCTCGTCCCACACTCCGAGTGCTGCGCGACGATTTGACTTCCGGATGGGCTTCGCCCTTTCCGCGGCGGGTGCTTGCTGATGGTCAATTAATGCAATTGCACCCACTGAGTGAGCTAGATCACCCGCTCATCCTCAAAGCAGCTGAGTCGATCGGTACCGACCCAAGCGAAGATTCGGATGAGGGTCGAATCAGGGGTAGCACCCTCCTGCATCTTCGCGAGATCAAGATTTCGCAGTGGCGTGGAGGAGTTTGGTGTGACCCCAAAACCGGTGTCAGCTGGCTCGTAGTCGCCGGACTCGCGAAGAACAACCACAAGGCCTTTGATGACTTCTACGTTGAGATTGAACGTGCCGAAGCTGCGGGCAGCACGAGCGACTGGCTACCCAGCAACGAAGATCTCCGTCTGCTGAAGCAAGAGACATCGGCAAGGCTTCTGACCGAGTGGGAATTATCGGTGCAGCGTGACATGCTCGGCACGCTCCGTACGGTAGCCGGCGGTGGTTCTGCGCGACTGGTTGTGTCCCATCCACTCGCAGCGAAGGGCATCTTGGCAGAGCTGACAATCGAAGTGACTCCTGTGCGTGACTCTGACTACGAAGCTGATGAGATTCAGCTGACGGTGGAGACCGAAGCGCAGTTCAAAGGATCAGACCTCGAATGGCAACTCACGTTGAGGGCCCTTATCTCGCTCTCGCCGCCCGAGCAGGGATGGGACAGGCTCGAGAGTGAATTCACCAATATTGCTGATCCGGGTGCCTGGCAGCGGCGTGTTCAATTACTGGAGACCATCACGGCAAGTGGGGAACTCGCACAGTCTCAACCGGGGCAGCAGGCACATTACACACACACGAAGCACCTAGCCGGGAGCACCATCGAGGGCACGGGGGTGCGCGCACTCTGCGGGGCGTTCTTCGTGCCGAGGCAGGATCACGAAAGTCTTCCATCGTGTCCCCAGTGCACAGAACAGCTCGACAAAATACCGGCATAACGATGACGCTTTCTGCACCTCGCGCCTGACACGTCAGGAAGTGGTCCCGCCCTGCAGGGGCGCCCCGTCACAGATGCGCCCCGCGGGCGCACGGGCGGCGCAGCGGGGGAGCGGTCCGAATTAGGAGTCGTGGTCCAGCTGTGTAGAGTGGCCCGCCTGTTGCTTATCGCCCTCGTTTACTGCGCGCAGATAAGGCGTTGACGCGGGCAGGTTCACCTAGCGTCAAAGGTCCCAGCAGACGTGTCCACCTGGGGTGTACCCCAACTAGGCGTCAGAAGCGTTTGTCAAAAATTGTCAGGATAGGGTCAAATTCTGATTGGTGGACACCCCTCACGACCGGGTTTTAGAGTTTAACTTGACGGAACAGGGGAAAAAGTCACATGACGGGTCAACGAGTTGGATATGTGCGAGTTAGCACTCTCGATCAGAACACCATTCGTCAGCTTGCTGGCGTCGACGTCGACCGGGTGTTCGAGGACAAGGCGTCGGGGAAGGACCAGAAAAGGCCCGAGCTGGAAGAGATGATCAAGTTCGTCCGAGATGGCGATACCGTTCTCGTGCATTCCATGGATCGTCTGGCCCGCAACTTGGATGACCTCCGTTTGATCGTGCGCCGACTCACGGCGAAGAAGGTTCGGGTTGAGTTCGTGAAAGAGCAGCTCTCTTTCACGGGCGATGACAACGCGATGGCGAACCTGCTCTTGAGCGTTATGGGGGCGTTTGCTGAGTTTGAGCGGTCTTTGATTCGGGAGCGTCAAGGCGAGGGCATTGCTCTCGCCAAGAAGCGTGGCGTCTATCGTGGTCGTACCCCGTCGCTCGACATTGCTCGCGCGGTCGAGCTGCGCGAGAAGGCTGCCGCTGGCGTGCCGAAGTCGGTGCTTGCTCGAGAGTTCGGGATCAGCCGCGAAACCGTCTATGTCTACCTTCGCGCCGGGGATTGAGCGGGCTGTAGACGATTCGGTGTGGTTAGAGGTGGATTCCTGCGGTGTCGGTCAGTTCGACCCAGCGCGTTCGAGGGTCGGTGTCTTCTCGGATCGCGGGGGCCGTGGCGGAGACGTCTGCTTCGGACAGGGCGGTCAGGTTGAGCCCGGTGAGGTCGATGATGTCGACGATGGGTACTTGGTAGGTGCGGTACGGTCCAAGCGGCGGGGGATTACCGTCGAGGAGGGATCGAGCGCGGACCGTGTCGAGGTCGATGTCTTCTAATTGTGGGCTTTGGTCGAGGACGAATCCGGCAGCGTGCAGAACAGTGGAGCCGTCCGCAGTCGTTGTCCATGCTGCGATCTTCCAGAATGCTTGCGGGATCTTCACGCCGCGGTATGTCGGATCCTGGGCTGAGAGCACGGGGGCGGTGAAGACGCTGATGCGGTTACCGTTAGTGCGTGCGTAGGTGAGGACGTGGTCCTCGAGGCCGAGCCAGAGTTGTTTCGATTGGTTAAAGGTTCCGGCTTGGGGGGCGGCGTTGGTGTAGGCGAAGGTATCGTAATTTGCTCGCCGGGCTGTTGTTGTATCGCCCCAGACCGGGTCCCGGCGCCGGACGAGGTGTCCGCGGTCGAGGTCGTTTCTGGCGTAGACGGCCTCCCCGGCCTGTTCGTAGAGCGGTATCCGCGAGTCGAGGTGCCAGTCGTCGCCTCGGTCAACGGTAACGAGGTGATCCCCATCGATGTTGACGCCGGTCGCGATTGCGAGGCGCCGCGCGGGATCGAGAAGCACGGTGAAATGTGTATACGGGAGTTCACGAATCAGGGTTCCGGCGAGAGGAGCCGGGAATGGCAGAGGGATCTGGAGGAAATCGGCGTTGTATCCAGTAGGAGAAAATGATGCGGCGTCCATGGTGATAGTCAAGCAGTCAGAGCCGACAGATGGGGTTTTCGAATTTATATGGCGGCGTTAAGGGGGAGGTTCCTGTTCGCTGGTGTTTTTTGCTGGCAATAGACGCGAGTGCCCGAACGTGCTGACACCAATCGGGAAGTCGCCTTTAGCGCATGGCTCGACGACAAAACTCAACAACCCAAGGCGGAACAAAAAGTCTCTCGACATCAATAGGGGCATTCCCTCGGGGGTCGTGACCGTGCTTGGGTTCTCTTGGTTGTTTCGCATAGCCGCGAACACATGATGACGGCGTCTCACCTCCACGACATTCTGGATAAAACACAGTGGTCAGAGACCGAGCAGGGGGTACGTTCAACAGATCGAAAACCGCCATGGGTGTACGGCCCGTCGGCGCTGAATGAAATGGAGCAGCACCATGGCAACAATTCTCTGGATCATTGCGGTAATCCTCGTTATTGCAGGCATTTTCGCGCTATTTCGACGCCAAATTCTCTGGGGTATTGTGCTCATCGTTGTGGGGCTGTTGGTTGGTCCAGGTGGCGTGAGCCTTTTCACTTGAGACTGCGGATCGAGTAGCTGTTTCGGGGCGTGGCGGAGCTCCGGAACGGTTTCGGCGTGAAGGATCCACTGACGCTCTTCGTTGTCTGAGGGCTGCATGACGATATGGGCAATGTCTGCCGTTAGCGCGTGGTGGCGTTGCGTGAGCCGTTTCGCGGATGCTCGAGCTATCAGCTCCGGAGTGGTCCCCGGCGCCGGACGTGTGCGTGCGAGAGTGACCGCCAGTTTGTCGCCGTCAAAGCGACGAAAATCCTGTCGGGTTGCCTCGGGCGCGCTGACCAGCAGTCCGTGGATCTGATTGATGCTCGCGGTGCGTGCCTTGTTGGCTGAGGCGCGTTCCGCGAGCAAGATCCGCATTGATTCGATATCGCCGGCGCGTTGTCGGACACGGCGTGAACGGAGGTGGACATCCTTTTCGAAAATTCTGAGCTCCGGACCGGCTACTGCGGGAGTGGTTTTCTTGTCGGATGTTTCCCAGCGCCTCGCCAGCATTCGCGCTTAACCTGCGGGGCGAGCGGATTTCAACTCTCCGTTGCCGCGGAAGAGACGTAGACGATGCCGAGAACGATTTTCCCGTGGAACCCGTCACGGCTGGCGCTGGTCCGTCGTCTTCAACCTCCGCGATTCCTCCAGGTCACCAAGATTGCTGTTGCTGTGGCGATTGCCTGGACGCTGTCCCCTTTTCTCCCTGGGGACGCTCAGGAATTGCGGTACTACGCGCCGCTGGGCGCACTTTTGAGCATGCACCCCACACTTATGCATTCGCTCCGCAGCGCTTTACAAACCCTCGCCGGGCTGGCCGTCGGAATCGCCCTCGCTGGGGCCGTGCTCCTCCTGAGCGAGCCCAGCGTGTGGACGATTTCGCTGGTCATCGGCCTCGGCTCTCTTATCGGAGGAATGCGATGGCTTGGTGTCGGCGGCGAACAAGTACCCCTGACTGCTCTTTTCGTTCTCATCATCGGCGGCCCGGAAGCCGATGATTACTCGGCCGGTTATCTCACCCAAGTGGGTCTGGGAATAGTGGTGGGACTTTTGGTCAACCTGCTAATTTTGCCGCCTCTTGCTATCGGCACGGCTGTCGAGCGGTTGACTAGTTTTCGAGGCACCCTCGCCACGCACCTCAGCGATATCGGCGTGGCCTTGGTCGAGAGTTGGCCTCCGGAGCGTGAACTCTGGGCGACCAGAGGCAACGCACTTACCGACGCGGCCCGAGATGTCAGGTCAGCTGTGCAATACGCCGACGAGAGTCGTAAGGGTAACCCTCGCGCTCGGTTTAACCGCAGAAATCTTGTTGTCGATTATGAGGACCTCGCGGCTCTGGAGAACGTCACTTTTCACGTGCGCAACCTGACTGAGGTTTTTGCGGGCATGATCTGGGGTAAACCGATTCCTCTTGTGCTGCCGCCCGAGCTGCGGCCGGTTCTGAGCGATGCCCTGCACGCGGTCGCGGATACTTTGCGTGCCACGGACGACGGCCCGCGTGATAGCGCACCCTTTGATGCTGCCGTAGTGGCAGTCGAGGCGATTCTGCGCGGCATGCAAGAGTTGGGTGCCGGGGCGACATCGCTCAGCCCCACGGCCGCGATCGTTATCGATCTGAAGCGCATTTTGGTCGCGCTTCGCCCTGGCACCGAGAGAGATTCTGAAGAGTCTCCCTCGCCCGTCGTTTAGCCCGTCCCATTGCTTGTTCACGCTGCTGAGGTTTCGTGCACAGGTACTTTCTTGTTCCTGCGAGTTTTTCCTTACCCGGGTTGACCTTGGATTTGCCTTCGGTACGGTGAAGGGGGCTGCAGAAACTATTTCATCCGTTGAATTTGCATTAGGAGGTCACCATGCCCAACGCCATCGAGACTGTCGACGTCAACGTTCCCGTTACCGTCGCTTACAACCAGTGGACTAAATTCGAGGAGTTTCCAAAGTTTTTGAGTTTTATTGAATCCGTCACTCAAGTAACGGACACTCTCACCGAGTGGACGGTTAAAATCGGCGGCGTGGAGCGCACGTTTGAGGCTCGGATAACTGAGCAGCACCCCGATGAGCGTGTTGCCTGGAACAGCACCGGCGGCCAAGTCGACCACGCGGGCGTTGTCACGTTTCATAAGTTGGCTGCGAACGAGACGCGTGTGACGGTTCAGCTTGATTGGGAGGCAACAGGGCTGCTTGAGAAGGCGGGGGCTGCTCTCGGTATCGACGACCACGCTATCAAGAAAGACCTCGCGGACTTTAAGGAGTTCATCGAGGCGAAAGGAACCGACGATGTCGGATGGCGCGGAAATGTGCAAGCCTGACGCCGCTGGAAGACCAACCTACGACTCGTGATGGTCCGCACTGAGCTGCCGCGGATATCTCGGACAGTGTGCCCTCTTAAAATGAGGGTTCACTGAAAGTAGAGATCAGCATGACCGCAGCGCGTAGGCGTTTCACCCAAGATTTCAAAGACGAGCTGTGCCGCGAGGTGATCACAACCTCCAAACCGATCAAGGACGTCGCCACCGCCTACGGCGTCGGGCCCGAGACTCTCCGGAACTGGCTCAACAAATACCGCGAGGCCAACGGTGGCACCGAAGCGGACTTGACCGTGTCGGAACGAGCCCGTCTGAAGGAACTCGAGCGGGAAGTTCACGAGCTGCGGGCAGAGACCGCATTCTTGAAAAAAGCCAGCGCTTACTTCGCGCGGGAGCAGCGGTAGTGAGCAAGTACGAGTACATCGACTCCCAAAAATCTGAGCCCTCCAACCGGAATTCGGTGGTGAAAATGTGTCTCTGGCTGACCGTCTCCACGTCCGGTTTCTACCACTGGGCAATTCGGCCGCAGTCCGCGACTGCGGCCCGCCGAGAGGCCCTAATCTCCCGCATTCAACACTTCTCCGAGGAGTCCGACGGCACCTACGGATACCGCCGAATCCACGCCGACCTTGCCGCGGAGAAGACCGAGTGCTCGCCCGAGCTGGTGCGGCAGCTTATGCGCCAGATCGGCCTCGTGGCCTGCCAACCACGGCCTTTCCGCATCACGACTGAAGCCGATGCCGAGGCGGCCGCGAACATGCCCGACCTCGTCAAACGCGACTTCGCCGCCGTCCGCCCCGGAGTGAAATTCGTCGGCGACATCTAATGCCGACGTCGGCATTAGATGTCGCCGACCCAGACCTGGTTCAGCGCACCGGCGTCCCACTTCCGTTTCACCGCGTCCACCGGGTAGGCGTCAGCGTGATCGATGATGGTGGTCGTCTTCCATTTCTTCGGGCAGATCCCCGCCAAACCCAGCCGTCTCATGGTCGCCGAGACGGTTTTGCGGGAGATGATCTCCCCGTCCGCGCGGAGGTCGGTAAGGATTCTCGGCGCCCCGTAGACCTCGTCGGAATCGCCGTGGAAGAAGGCGACTTTCTGCTCGATGTGCACCCGCCGGATCGCCGCCGACGAGGGCGGTCGGCCGATCCAGGCGTAGTAGCCAGACCGGGAGACTGCGAGGAGGCGGACCATGCGGGTGATGGTGAAGTTGGTCTTCTCCGTCAGCATCAGTTCGAACGCTTGCCGTTCGTATCCGATGCTTCCTGGGCGAAGAAGATGGACGCTTTTTTCAGAAACGCCCTGTCCATCTTCAGGTCCGCGTTCTCTTTCCGTAGCCGCAGCAACTCGGCCCGTTCAGACTCCGTGACCTCGGTCTGCCCGGTCTCGTTGCGGCCCTTGAACGCGGTCACCCAGCGGCCGAGCGTGGTCTCGTACTCAGGAGTGAACTCCCGACGTGATCTTGCCATAGTGAACATTCTCTCTTGTGAGGTGTCCACTCAATGGGGTCAAGGCCAGCACGAGGCTGCAGGCCACTAAGGCTTTTCGGGTAGTGCCAAGCGATGCAGTTCGCTTAGTCGACCACTGGTAGCCACAACGGTGCATCATCCGTCATTCCATCCGGTTCAACGCCTGGCCGCCATCGGCGTCTGTTATCCGACGGAAGCCGAACGGCTGCGTTTCTTGGAAATGCTCCAGAGGTTTCGGTCGCCGATTCTCGTGTAGTGCAGGTCGTCGACGAGAGCTTGTATGAATGCGATCCCCCGACCAGATTCGGCAAGAACGTCCTCCGGCATGCCGCCGGCCGCCAATTTGATGCCCCCGATTTCCGAACTGTCACTCAACTGAGCGTGGATTTGTTCGTCTTCGACGCTCAGCGTAAGGGTGCAGGTAACGCCCGACCCGTTGTTGGCATGCTGGATCACATTGGATCCCAGCTCGATCAGGGCCGTCAGGACTTTCATCCGGTCCAGGTCGTCGAGATCGGGGTGCTGGCTTAACTGCGCCTCGACGAAGTCGTGCACATCGTTCACGTCGTTCGGGGGCGAGCTCAGCTTGAGGACGCCAACAGAGTCATTCACCGTAGGCTTCCTCGGTGGAGTTGTAGCTCTTGAGCACCCGGTCGAGGTTGGATAGCTGCAGCACCATAGTGACCTGGGCAGTGGGCTGGGCGATGCGCAGATCGCCGCCAGCCTGCCGGGCACTCTTCAGGCAGCCGATCAGCGCGCCCAGGCCCGAAGAGTCCACGAAGTCGATGCCGCTGAAGTCGACCACGATCCGCGTGCGGCCGGTACTGAGCGCCTCGCTCACGGTCTCGCGCAGCGCGGACGCTGACACCATGTTCAGCCGGCCCGCGCCTCGAATGGCGGCGATGGTGTCGCCGATCGGTGAGGTCTCGAATTTCATTCTGTGCTACTTTCCTGGGGATTGTGCCCGGTGTACCGGGCCGCGGTGACGAGAATGCCGAGCACGACGAGGTCGTAGACGGCCCAAAATATGTTCACGGCGGTGCCGATCGGTTCGGCACCGCTCACGAACAGACGCACACAACCGATCAGGATCGCTACGACGAGCATGGCCGAAACCACGATCTGCGTCTTAATCAGGTGCCACTGTGGGCCGGTCGAGACCGGCCGGGTCTTGGGGGTGACGGCGAAGCCAAGTGGGATGCGCAACACGACGTTGTTGAAAGCGGTACGGCAGGCTTCGATCCAGACCGGGAACAACGCGAGGCTGTACTGTTGGCCCCGCCAGGTGGGGATGCCGCGGGCGGCGACCAGGAACAGGAGCTGGTTGGCGACCATGAACGGGATGAAGCGGATGAAGAAGTCGAACGCGTTCGTAGACACAGGTAAGATGCCAAAGACCAGGAAAACGATCGGCGCCGCGAAGTACACGATCGCTGCGAAGCCGCTCAGGTAGCTCCACATGGTGGCGAAATACATCAGCCTCTGTGGCCAAGCTAGCCGGCGCTGTAGCAGCGGGTTCTCCCGCAGCAGTACTTGCATGGTGCCCTGCGCCCAGCGCAGCCGCTGGGTCAGCATGGTGCCCACATCTTCCGGGGCCAGGCCGTCGGCAAGTGTCTCGTGGTGGTAGACGCTCTTCCAGCCCAGGCCGTGCAGCCGCATCGAGGTGGCCATGTCCTCGGTGACCGAGATGGTGGCCAGCGGCATGACCGGCTGGGCTTCGTCGGCGCGGTCGATGTCGATGGCCCGGAGCACCGCCTGCACGGTTTCCAGGGCGTTCAGGGGTGACAGCTCGCGGGTGGCGAGCGCCGCGACGGTGGTCTCCATGTCGAGGAAATGATCCATGCTGGATCCCCCGTCGCCGCTGGCGACGGCGGCGAGCTCCCGGATCTCGGCCAGGTCGCTCTGCAGCCCGGCGAGGTCGCCGGCCACGATCGACGAGGCGGCGGCATCCACCTGGCGTTGCAGGTCGTAGGTGATCTCGGCGTAATGGTCGCCGCGCTTGAGCCGCGACCGGGCGTGCGCGATCGCGTCGGAGACGGCGCTGAGAGCCTCCTGCACGGCCGGCTGCCCGGCGGCGTCGGAGGTGCGTGCCCGGCGCAGCACTCGGGCGGCCGTGCGCAGCGTGGCCCAGATGGACCCGTCCAGCTCCTCCACGTACCCGGTGATGCCCAGCTGCATGAGAGCGTCCCGGCGCAGGACCGCGTTCGACCCGCAGAAGAACGCCGCGTTCCAGCCATCCTTGCCCTGCTGGATAGGACCGTAGAACAACGGCGCCTGGCTGCCGAGCGGGTCGGTCAGCGGCACGTTGGTGAACACCTGCGGCGTCTGCACGAGGGCGACCCGGTCGTCGGTGAAATAGCCCAGGGTGTTGTCGAGGATCTGCGGCCGGGGGATCTGGTCGGCGTCCAGGATCAGGATGTATTCGCCGGCCGTCTGCATGAGCGCATTGTTGACGTTCCCGGCTTTCGCGTGCCGGGGCTGGTCGTCCCACTCGGCGCCGCGGGTGATGTAGCCGATGCCGGCCGCCTCGGCCGCGGCGCGCATCTCGGGGCGCGAGCCGTCGTCGAGGACCCAGGTGTTGTGCGGATGGCGGATGGCCTTCGCGGCCAGTGCGGTGTCCATCACCATCTCGATCGGTTCGTTGTACGAGGTGATCAACACGTCCACCGTGGCACCCTCCGCGGGCGGCGGCGGCAGCGGGCGGGTGCGCGAGCGCCACATGGTCAGGCCGAACAGGCACACGTCGATGAGGCTGTAGGTTTCGGCGAGCACCAGGGCGAGGGCGATCCACCACGCGTCGAAGTTGAGGGAGAACAACCAGCGCCAGGCGACGTAGTTGATCCCCAGGGCGAGCGTGAGCACGATCACGATTCGCAACAACAGCATCTGCATCAGCGTCTCCCCTTCCTGCGCACAGCGATTACAACCACGTCATCGGAGTCTTCCGCGTACTCGGCCATCATTGTCAAAACAGACACCGCTTCAGCGGCGGTCTTGGTGTATCGGACGATGTCGGCCACCTCCTCGAGCGAAGCGAGGCTGCCATCGAACAGGTCGAGCACGCCGTCGCTGAAGCTGATCAGGGTGTCGCCCTCCTCGAGCCACACGGTGTGCCGCTGCCAATCGGGTTCTAGGCCGGTACCCAGCGGCAAGTTCGCATGGGCTAGCTGTTCGCTCCGCCCGTCAGCGCGCACGACCAAGGTCAGACCGTGGCCGGCATAGACGTAACGCAGCCGCCCATCGGCCTGACGGCGCTGCGCATGGAAAAGGGTGACAAACGAATCGGTGTCCTCGAGGTCGAGCTCGAGCAGTCGGGCCGCGCGACGCACCGTGGCGGCCACGCCCGAATTGCCCGCGGAGGTGTGGATGACCGCGCGCACGGTGGCTGCGACAAGTGCTGCCCCGACGCCCTTACCCATTACATCCGCCAGGGTCAGGCCGAGGCTACCTGGCACGGAATACCAGTCGAAGAAATCACCGTCCACCGCGCGCGCGGGTGTGGAGGTGCCGACTACTTCGTATCCGGGCAGTTTCACCGATGCTTTCGGCTGCAACGCGTGCTGCACCTCAGCGGCCCTGGTCGTCTCCTTCTGGCTGGCCAATTCTTCCTCGAGCCAGGCCGCGATGCGGCGTACCTGGGTGCGCTCGGTCTCACCGAACGGACGCGTTCGGGTGCTCGACATGGCGAAGGCGCCGATCGCCTCCCCGCCGGGAGCGTGCAGGGGAATGCCCACGTACAGGCGGACGCCGTTGGGGTCGTCGACGATCGAGTTGCGGGCGAACCGGGGGTCGGTGCTGGCATCGTCGACCACGAGCAACGTGCGGGTCGCGATGGCCGCTTCGGTGAAGCTCCCGGAGAACTCCGGCCGGGCCAGGTCACCGCCGAACTGCGCCTTGACCACCAGGGTGTCCCGGCCGGCCAGCACGATCGCGGCCCGGTCCATCCGGAAGAAGCCGGCCGCCATCGCCATCACCCGGTCGAACATGGTTTCCGGTTCGTTGGCCAGCAGGCCGAGCGAGCCCAGCACTGCCTGCCGGCGGTCGCCGGCGGTCGTCACGTTAGCCTCGGCGCCGGTGGTCATCGTGGCACCACCCGGAACAGGAATTTGGTCTTCACCATTACCCAGTGCAGGCCGAGGATGACGACGTACACGGCGGTGTTCAGCCACACGTTCCCGGTGGCCAGGGCGGGGATGTTCGAGGCGATCAGCGCGAAGAACACGTGCACGATGAACACGTACAGGGTGGCCTGGCCGAGCGGGATGAAGAACCAACCCAGCGCCGCATTAAGCGGCCGCCAGAACGCGGTCAGCACGGCGAAGCCGGTGACCACGAGTATCAGTACGTTGAGGAGTCGGCCTATTTCTAAATAGGTGCGTTCAAAGAAGGCGCGGTACAGAAGCCGGAACGTGTTGTCGGGCACCAGGGCCAGGCGCACATCCCAGGCGCTGGACAGGTACGGGTTGTTCCAGGAGAACAGCATCAGGGCCACGCAGGCCAGGATCACTATGCCGAGCACAACCGTGCCGGCCCGGGTGCGGAACCAGGCGATGACCTCGCGGCGGTGGTACCCCGCGACCATGCCGGTGACGAAGAGCACCTGCCAGACCAGTAGGGGGAAGGAGTCCTCGAACTGCGACGGCAACAGGCGCCAGTGCGTTAGGGCGCCTACGGCATACATGCCCCAACTACCCGCCAGGACGCCGACCGCCCAGCGACGCGACAGGGCCCAAAAGATCAGCGGCGACAGGGCCAGCAGGATCACGTAGAGACCCATGACGTTGAACTGCCAGGGCCCCAGGCGCAGCAGGGCCAAGTCGACGAAGATCTGCGGGTTGGCCGGATAGGCCAGCAGCTGGTCGACATTCGTGTAGAGGTCGTAGACCCGGCCGGTGGCGGAGCTTCCCCCGGCGCCGACGCCCTGGTCGGTGTAGGTGGTGACGGCGGTGCCGTTCACGAACGGCAGCACGCCCAGGAGGAAGACCAACAGGATCACCGCCAGCGCGGTGCGGTACAGCTTCCAGGCCCGCTCGCCGGTTCGGATGATCACCTCGCCGAGCTTGCCGGCCTCCAGCCGGGGCCGGTAGACCATGCCGAGCACCACGCCCGAGAGCAGCACGAACAGTTCGGCGCCGGAGACCATGCCCACCGCCTCCTGGGTGCCAGTTTGGAACAGCGACACCAGGCCGACGTGGTTGACCACGACGAAGACGATGGCGATGCCCCGGAACATGTCGATGCGCAGGTCCCGGTTCCGCTCCTCCCGGTACAGCACCGTGACCCGGTTGCGCGCCAGGCGGGCCCAGGCGAACAGCCCGGCCGTGGCCGCCAGGACGCCGCCCACAACAAGCCAGGCTGGCCATCCGGCCAGGGTCAACCCGGCGGTCGCGGTGGCCCGCAGGGGTGGTGTACCCGCAGGTTCGAGCACTGGCGCGAGCACCAGGCTGCTGGCGGCAAGGTCGTCCGCGACGGCGGCGAGCGTCGGCCCTCCCAGGGTGACGCTCCAGTCGATCGAGACCTCCCCCACGACAGATCTGGTCGAAGTGGTGTCCCGCCACAGGACGACGCCGAGGTTGTCGTACTCGCCGTCCGTAGATGCGGCGAAGACTTGACGCCACCACGCCTGCTTGACCGCCAACTCTGTCGCACCTGCGGCGGACTCGCTGAAGAATGCTGCCGTCTCCAACAGCATCGGAGTCTTCGTGGCCTCTGAGTAGCGCGCATAGAAGTCGTCGTCGGACGCCACTGCACTGATCGGACCAAGCTGGTCAGCCAACTCCCCCTCTGCGGGTACGACGTTCACGGCCTCGCCGCCGCCGGTGTCGTCGTGGTAGAGGGAGAGCCCCACCCAGTCCGCTACGTTCGGCCCGGGATAGTACGGAGAGTAAGCGTCGTCGGCGCCGTCGACCACTCCGCTTTTGTCGGTGTCGAGTTCCCTGAGCAAGTCGGTGTCCGCCGCGCGCGCGGCGGTGAACGGATAGTCCTCACCAGCAGCGGGCGACCACACCACCACGGCGTTGCTGAGTCGGGCGTGCACGGCGTCGGCCACGATGGTGAAAGCCTGCCGATACGCCGAGGGCTGTTGCCCCCACGCCGTCCAGGAACTGTTCATATCAGGGGCGAAGCGTAAGTAAGCGGGCTGGTCCTGGTCGCCCAGCACGTCAACCAGGTCGTCAACCACGGCCTTGGCGACGCTGGCGTCCACATCCGCCAGCGCCACCGTGGGCGTGAGGGTGATCAGGGCCAATGCTCCCTGACTTTGCACCTGGTCCACGAACTGTTCGAGGTAGAGCTTGCTCGTTTCCGGTAAGGGCACGGCGGCGTCGTGTTCAAACACCGCGCTTGGCGATCCCAGCCGGTCCGCCTGGTCCTTGGCACTATCGGCGGACCAGTCGAGGATGGAACCGAAGTATGCTCCGGAGTCCGGTGTCAGCACGTCAGCGGCATCGCCGCCGCCATTCGTTTCGCCTTGTACGGCAGCAGCCGGGAGTACGGCCGGCCCCATCAGCAGCGCAAGAGCAAGGGCGGCTAGTGCCAGGCTGACAGAACGGCGGGACACTCCTCGCACGCTGGTACCTTCCTGGGTCCCCCCGCTGCGCCGGCATGAGGTACATGCACACCGTGACTTTTCTCATATTAGTGGCCGGGGGACCCCGCGAATTCCGCTGGCCCCACGATGCCCTATTCTTACGACACAAGAGATTTTCACTGCGGCATTGTGTCGTGGTACCCGAGTGAATCTCCCCCTTACCGGGAGCTTCCATGCGCGCATACCGTCACATCCGATCTGCGCTCGCGGGTTTGGTCGTGTTACTGACCGTCCTGGCCGGATCCGCCGGCCTTAGCGACGCTCCCAGCGCCGCGGCCGCGTCCAGTACGGCCACTGTCTCGTTGAGCTCGAACACCGGACCGGTCGGCTCCGCATTCACCGTCAACGGACGTGGATTCGCCAAGAACACGGCGGGCACGGTGACCATGGGCACCACCAGCCTTGTCATGAAGACTTGGGCAAACGGAAGCTTCAGTGCCGACCTCACGGTTCCCGACACGACAGCGAGCATCCTGCCGGTCACCGCCCTGATCGGGGGGGTCACGGCCAGCGCCTCTTTCACCGTCACTTTCGCCGCTGTCTCCACCGCCGCGGACCCGGCCGACGCCACCGTCATCCAGCAGGCCGCGACGACGAGCGCCCCGATCAGCACGTCGAAGCTCCGCTTTGGGGTCGCCACCCCGGGTGGCGCCCTAGCGAACTCCGAACTCGACGCGGTCGCGGCGTTGGTGAACGAGAGCCCCTCGATCGTGATGTCGTACAAGGACTTTAACCAGTCCGTGTCGATCGCCGAGCTCGACTCCGTTCGGGCGCGCGGCGCCACGAGCCTGATCACCTGGGAGCCCTGGGGCTGGGGCGGCGGAATCAGCCAGCCGGCTTACTCCTCGGACAACATCACCGCTGGCGCCTACGACGCGTACCTCACCAAGTGGGGCCAGGCCCTGGCCACCTGGGGAAAGCCGGTGATGCTGCGCTACGGCCACGAGATGAACGGCAACTGGTACCCCTGGGCGGACGGCGTGAACGGCAATACCACGGGCGACTACGCCGCGGCCTGGCGCCACGTGCACGACGTCGTCGCCGCCACCGGAGCCACGAACGTCTCCTGGGTCTGGAGCCCGAACATCCCGTACACCGGTTCCACACCTCTGGCCGGCCTGTACCCCGGCGCCGCGTACGTCGACGTCGTTGCACTGGACGGTTACAACTGGGGCACCTCGGCCACCTGGAGCACCTGGCAAACACCAGCGACCCTCTTCGACGCCGGGCTCGCTCAGCTGCGCACCCTCGCGCCGGGAAAGCCGATCATCATCGCCGAAACCGCGTCGGCCGAGTCCGGCGGATCCAAGGCCGAGTGGAACACTGCCCTAGTGACCTACCTGGCGAAGCAGACCGACGTGACCGGCTTCGTCTGGTTCCACTTCCTCAAAGAAACCGACTGGCGCATCAACAGTTCAACGACGTCCACGACCGCCCTCAACAAGGCATTGGCTGCTCGTTAGGGCTATGTTATGGCGGTCACCCCGCGCCTGTTTGCGAACAGATGTTGATAAGAGCCAGTCTAAGAAAAGGTAAAAAATGTTCGCGAGCGAAATAATCGGAATTGATAACGCGGTTATTCGCGGGCTTGGCAAGCTAAACATGGTGTCATCGTCTCAGTTGGGCGACACCGTTATCGGACTAATCGACGACAATGTCTGAGTGCACGATCGACTTCCGCACCCCTCCCGATGAAGTCGGCGTCGTGCATTCCGCTCTCGAGACGCTATGGGCGCAGGAAGGCGACGTTGACGAGACGGACCGGATGATGTTCGAGACAGCGCTCGTTGAAATCGTCTCCAACGTCATCCAGCACGGCACGTCCGCAACCACGATCATTTGTAACCTTAGACTTTCAGCGAATGAAGCCGCGCTGAAGGCTGTTCTCGAAGATACTGCGTCTCCTGCACGAATCGACTTGAGTCCGCGGGACATGCCTGACGAGTTCGCGGAGACCGGCCGCGGTCTGGCGCTCATCCAGGCACTCGTCGACGACTTTGACTACCACCGAATACAAGATCGCAACATCTGGACTATTACCAAGCTGCGCCACGCTGCACCGTGACCGGTCAATTACATAACAAGCGCCTCACGATCCGTGCGCTGTCGATTTCGGCGGTGGTGTTGGATGGGTTTCCGCCGCTGGTGAAACAGCTTCCGGTTCTACTGCTATTTACAGTCGCCGTTGTGATCTCACTCATCGTGCCTACTGCCAACATCACCAGCGTTCCTGCCCTGATCGCAGCCGCCGTGCTGCTGGCCGTCGCGACCGGCCTTGCCGGGATCCTACCTCGGGTGGACCCGACAGGGCGGGTGATAGTCATGATCCCGGCGATTGATTTTCTCGTCATCGGAGTTTTACGCTTCGCGACAGGTGAGAGCACATCGATTTTCGCATCGCTCGCAATCCTGCCAGCCGTTTGGATCGCCGCTTCACCCGGCCGCCGTCACATCGCTTACGCGTTTGTCGGCGTGTTGGGTGGGTTGCTCGTACCCTTCTTTCTCGGGTCTACGCTCGAAGACAACCCGAACGAGATCGCGCGTGGCCTGTTCTCCGCTTGCGCGTTCACCCTGGCGGCCGCCGTGGTCAACGATCTCGGCCGTCTCGCTCGCAGGAATATTAGCGATCTTCAGGCCAAGGAACACGCAACACTTATGGAACTGCAGCGAGCTTCTGTGGTGCAGCAGGCGCTCCTACCTACAGGCGGCATGGATGCGGTGGGATACGACTCTGCAGGTATGTGCCTTCCTTCCAAAACGATCAGCGGCGATTTTTTCGACTGGTACAAAGCCAGTAATGGCATCGCGATCACATTGGGAGACGTGATGGGCAAGGGTGTGGGAGCCGGCATCATCGCCGCGACAGTGCGTGCCGTCGTTCGAAGTGCGCGCAATCATGACGACCTCGCCACCGCGCTTGATCGCGCATCCGACGCCCTCGCATCTGACTTAGCGGACGCGTCGACATTCGCGACGATGTTCCACGCGCGACTCGACGATCGCACCGGAGCTGTCCGCTACATTGATGCGGGCCACGGCCTGACTATCCACGTCAGCGCCCAAGGGTCGTGGAGTCGACTCGCGTCCGATAACCTTCCCATCGGACTTTCTTCCGGCGAGGCGTGGACTATCGGCCATCTGCAACTGGAACCCGGCGACACACTTGTCAGTTGCAGCGACGGCATCCTTGATCTCTATGACGGGACCGTCGAATCGCTTCGGCACATTGCAGATATTGTCGACTCCTCCGTGGATGCCGCCGATGTCATTTTCCGAATTCGCGCGGTCATCACCGGCTCCGACTTGACCGATGATGACATCACCGTCGTCGCCCTTCGCCGCCTCGCCCTATAGCACCGCAACCGACGAAGACCTGCTGTCCCCTCGAGCAGCTGAGCACCTGCTGGACTCCGACCCCTCGGCCATAACACCGCCTGCCCCTATACCGCGGCATACCTCCCCGTAATGGCCTTGACCCCGGAGAGTGGACACGGGTTAAGCGGCGAGTTGGATCTCTGCGGCCTGTGACGAGTATTGCATCTCGAAGTCCACTGGTGTGACGTGCCCGATCGAGGAGCGCCGGCGGCGGCGGTTGTAGCGGTCCTCGCTCTCATCCGCGAGCGTCCCAAGATTGCTGTCGACGAGCTCGCGGACATCAGCCCACCGGCTATATGCGAGTAAGCGGACAACGTTAACTCACGCACCGGCTTGAAGCACCCGCTGCCGGTCGGCGTTGGTCGCTATTCTTGCGTAATGGGAGATCCTTCGGACTACGAGCTCGCGGCGTGGCGTGACATCCAACGATTCAAGGGGCGGCCCCTATCCCGAGCGATGAAAAGCGCCGGCGAGCAAGTGATAATCGGCGCAGCGGGACTCGGCGATTGTGCCACGAAGTACTTGGAGAACCATCCACGGGCCAAGTCTGCCGTTTCGCGGGGGCAAGGAATCAGTGCGAACGTCACACACGCAATCGGCACTCGGGCCCGCGAAGCCGCCGCGGCCCTCCCTGACGGCGTGGCCGATTGGAGCGGCGCCGCTTTTGGGTCGACGCGGCGCGTTGTGGGACGGATTTCGCGGGTGGGCCTTTCCTCCAAACGCGTGGTGTCGATCCATAAGAAGCGCGGACACGACGTTGCATCGCTCTTCGATCTGCGTCATCTCGACCTCCAACAGATTGACGCAGTCGGTGGACGAGGAGCATCTTGGTACTATCCGCTCTCCGCCGCACTCTCGGGGATGGGTGCAGGGCTTGTGATCTCCGGAGGTGAACTCGTCGCCGCCACCTCCGCTGGCGCCGCGGCAGCTCCGTCGGGGGCAGCAATCGTCGGCGCTTTCGCTGGCGACGCAGCAGTCGTTTTCGGACTCGCCTCACGCTCAGTGGGCCATGTTTCGTTGCTCTATGGCTACGATCCTGACCAGCCTGCCGAGAAGCTCTTCGTGATGTCTGTCGTGAATGCTGGGACGGCGATGTCAACAACCGCAAAGACCGCCGCGATGGCCGACATCTCGCGGCTCACGCAAGCACTAATCCGCGGCAAAACATGGGCGATCCTGGACAAGTCAATTGTCGCCAGGGTCTCCGGGGAGTTCGCGAAGAAGTTCAGCTTTCGTCTCACCAAGCAAGGGCTCGGAAAGGTCGTACCCGCAGTCGGAATCCTTGTTGGCGGTACCTTCAATTGGACCACTTTGGAAGCGATCATTGATGCGGCCGACGTTGCGTACAAGCGGCGCTTTCTGCTTGAGAAGTACCCTTATCTTGCTGCCGAGGAAGTTGCCGGATCAACAACGGATGACAACTTAGACAGCCCCGACGATTCCGACGATTCCGACGAGGCGATCAGCGTACTCGACGAACTCAACGAGGCGGGTGGCCCGGACCTCCATTGAACGCGGAGCAGTTCACGCGGAGGCCGCGCTCGTCACCGGCCCGGGACCGTTCCCAGCGGCCTGCCCACGGGCTCTGGATGAGTTCGCCGCGTCCTGAGCGCCCGGCTGGATGATGATTGTTGACCAGATCGCTTTTGCGAGGCTGTCGCGGCTGACTGCGCCGCTCCGCACGTACGTCTTCTGAGATTGACAACTAGCCTATAGATAGTTCTATACACGTGTTATAGAATGGTCTATAGGAGGTGGTTTGAATGACCACGATTAGTTACCGCCCTGAGGTTCAGAAGGCGCGGACGTTGCGCCAGCGGCTTGACCTTGACCGTCTCGATTACCTTCGGGAGTTGCGTCGCTTGGCTGCGATCATGAGCCAGACGGAGCTTGCGTCGCAGTTGGGGGTGAAGCAGCCGACGATTCATTCTGCGTTGCGGACGGCGGCAAAGGTGGTGGAGCTGGTACCGGGGTTTTCTGGTGCGTCTCCGTATGAGATTGCGCAGCGGTATGCCACGGGGGAGTTGACTCGGGCCCAGATCGTTGATGAGTTGGGCCGATGGGTCTACCCGTCGGAGGCGCCGACAGATGGTTTTGATTCGCTCTTGGTGTCTGCTTCTGGGTCATTTGACGAGGTGGGGCGTGCACTGAGTGAGGGGCTCATTGACGGTGCGATTTATGATGCGATCTTGGATCGTGCTGCGGATCCCCCTCAGTAGTGGCTGTTGATAGGGGCGCGATTGACGCCCATCGGGCGATTGTGCGCGCGCTGGCCAGGCCGGGTCAGGCGCTCGCGCCGGATGGTCCTCATGCCACGGTGCGTAATCCTGAGTGGTTTCGTTATGTGGGCGGTCGCGCTATTCCGAGGGGTGGTCGGGCGGAGCTTCATGATCGGCCTAACGTCACTAACGTCATGGCCGGGTACAACTAGCCCAGTTGCGCCCGTACCGCGAGCTGAACCTTCTACGGGACGCGACGACTTGCGTTTCTCGTACCTTTGGTGGCCCGACCAGTCTCGTTATCGGCAACGCAACGACTCGAGACCAGAGGGACGGAGGGGATATTGCGCCGAGTGTGATCCTCTGCATTTCCCTAAGCCGTCGGGATAGCCCCGCCGCGATGGCTTGGGGCGACCCGCAAGGGAGAGCTCTATCCCGACAGATCGTCATCGGGCTGACCTTGATTACTCGATAGGGTGCGGAGATGGCATTGCATCCGATTGGCCTCGTCCCGCACGTCATCGCTGAGCTGCCATCTCTCCAGGGTGGATCGATGACCGTGGGTGACTACCTGCCTCGTGGGCACGTTTCATATGCGCGTGTGATGAATCCCCTGCACGACGATAACGGTCAGCCCCTCGCCTGGTGGACCTTTGCTGCGGAGCAGTCCGAGGTGGACGCAACTACGAAGTGGACCGACCTCAACAACGGCGCGCGGGAAGTAAATCGCACAATTGGGACCATCGAACCCGTCGTGGCCGCAACGCTCGCGCGGCTTCTCCGAGCGCACACGTCCGCACCCACCGAGTGTTTCTTCCTCGTCTGGGAAGGGTACGCCGGGATGCGCGATGACCTACGAGACACGGCAAGCATTAAGATCCTGCCCGGTCGTAAAGTACTCATTCTCGCCGGCGACCTCGCCGATGGCGGGGAGCCCTTCGACGGGATGGCCGGCGGCAGAAGTGCTCAGTGGTGGATGCCCGCGGATGGTGTGTGGGCAGTCGGTAACGACCTCTACGGCGCGAGCGTCTATGTCTCAGGAACCGAAGAGCTGATCACCGCCATTCTCGCCGCCGACGACATCGAGGCATACCGTGCGACAGCATCGATGCAGATCGTCGCCGAAGAGTGGGCCTCTTAGCTCCCTGCGATCGCTGGCTCTGGGTCCGTTCCCGATAGGGGAACCCCTTGCGGGACGCTAAGAGTCCGTCGGCGGGCACAAGTTTCTTCGTTCGTGCCACTGAACCGTTTGACACATGTCCGATTCACTGCGATGTTGTAGGAAGGTTCTTAGTGCCGCAACGATGGGGGAATTCAAAATGTCGACTACAACATGGTCACGCTCAAATGTGAGACCTCGACTCAATAATCGGGCGCGTCCCGATTTATCCCTCGTCCTTGCTTGTGCCTCCCTTGCGATGCTTCTCACGGGGTGCAGTACTACGACTGCCGGCGACACGAATTCGCCTGGGAAACCGCTTCAACTTCGGCTCGTGATTTCTTCCGTTGACGCTCCATGCACAGCGCCGGTCCTGACCTCAGACGATGCGGCCCCCGCGTGCGATCAGGCAGGAACCACCTCATACGAATTGGCACAAGTCCTGGGTGAGATCACACCAGATTCCGTAACACTTTCCGACGATCAGGGATCGACAAACGCCGTGACCCTTGATCTCAATGACACAGATGCCGAAACACTCAGCGCGGCTTCCAGCAAGGCACTGAACAAGAACCTGGCGATGGTCCTCGACGGACGCGTCCTCTCAGCACCGCTCGTGAAGGACCCGCTCACCAGCAGTCCGCTGACACTTATGTTCGCGACCGCAACCGAGGCAAAGAAAGCCGCTGCAGACCTTAGTGCTGCGACAACTCCTTGATCCCACCCAACACGACCTTCGACCCCGGGATCCGATAGCAGGCCATTTACTACTTCTACCGTCGTGGACGTATAGACATCAACTCGTGCGCGCGGCCGGCGGGTTGACCAGCCCGCAAAGGGAACGTCTTGCGGGCGCACAATGAAGAGATCGAACACTGACGCGAAGACTCGCCTGATTTCGCCAGGCCCTCCGCCAAGCGTCGAAGGCTTTTGGAAGACACCGCGTCCTTCGCGACACGGTGCTCTCGCTGCTGCGGAGAGGCTACAAATCTGTGTTCGGCTGCACCTGGGTGAGACCTGATCGACGTCCAAATGACAGCCCTGACAGCATGGTCGCCCCGCGTGTGGAACGTCACATGTGCGGGGGCGCCCCTGCGGCTCGCCAGGCTGAGCGGAGGATCGCGATGGTGTCGTCGAGGGAAACGTGGGGCATTTGCCTCATCGTTGCGGTATTTGTCGGCCGTCACGCAGCAAAGAATACTGACGGTACGAAAATCCTGGACATACAGTATCCACATGATGAAGACTGGAGATCAGAGCTCTGAGAACCCCTCGTCCAACGCGAAAGCACTGGTCGCGGCCGACGATGCGCGGCGCCACAGCCAGACCCTTACGCGTGGGGTCCTCGTCGTAGGCATCGTCTTCGTTGCCGGTTCAACAATGCTCTGGCCGCAAGGACTGTTCGGGCTTGGAAGCCACCCAGTCGGGCTTTCCGTTTTCTTAATCGTCTCTGGCGCTCTCCTGCTAATCCTTGGATGCTTCGTCATTGCACGATCCGTTCGCAAGCTCAAGCGACTCCAGAACAATTACAGCTCAGTCGGCAAACCAGACGCAGGGTTCGTGCGTGCACCTGATGCCGGACTGGCCTTGACCCCGGAGAGTGGACACGGGTTAAGCGGCGAGTTGGATCTTTGCGGCCTGTGACGAGTATTGCAGCTCGAAGTCCACAGGCGTGACGTGCCCGATCGAGGAGTGGCGACGGCGACGGTTGTAGCGGTCCTCGATCCACGCCGCGACGTCTCGAATCGCCCGGTCCCGGGTGGGCCAGATCCGTCGGTAGTAGAACTCCGTTTTCAGTGTTGCGAAGAAGCTCTCAGCCATGGCGTTGATGCCCCTATGGTGTCAAATCGACCAGTGTTCGGTGTTTGGGCTGGTCAGGGATAGTTTTGATGATGGTGAATATTTCGCGGGCGATGTAGCGTTTCAGGCAGCGGATGACATCTCGTTTGCTTTTGCCTTTCTCGGTACGGTTTTTCAGGTATTCCTGGGTGCGTGGGTCCCATCGAAGTCGGGTGAGCACGATGCGATAGAGGGCGGCGTTGGCTTGTCGGTTGCCGCCCCGGTTGAGTCGACGTTTCGTTGTTTGCCCGGATGAGAACTCGACCGGGCTCACCCCGCACAGGGCCGCGAAGGATGCCTCGTTCGTCATCCGTTCCGGGTTGTCACCGACAGCGATGATCAGCGCTGCAGCACTGTCGTAGCCGATACCGGATCGTTGGCGGAGTTCTGGTACGCAGGCCGTGACTGTCTGCGTCATGACTGTTTTCAGGCGGGTGAGTTCGTCGGTGAGGTAGCTGATCCGGTGGGCAAGTTCTGCCATCAGCATCCGCTCGACACTGGTGGGCAGTATGACCGCACAAGCCCGGGTGAGAGCTTTCGTGGTCAGCCCTCGTAGCTCGTCTCGCAGACCGGGTTCAGCGCCCACGACGAGTCCTTTGAGTTGGTTGATCGCGGTCGTGCGTGCTTTCACCGCTGAGGACTTCACTAACCGCATCTGGCGAAGGTTCTCGCTTCCTCCGATACCGTCCTTCGGGGTCGATAACGAGCGACCCGCGAGCACTGCTCGTCCGGCAGCTTCGGCATCGACTGCGTCTGTTTTCCCCGCTTTTCGCCGTAACGCACGATCGGGTTGGTTGACCTCGAAGACCAGCACATGTTGTGTGTGGAGGTATTTCATCAACGCTGAACCGTATGAGCCGGTGCACTCGATTCCCGCCGCGCTCACCTCACCGAAACGGTAAGCCCACAACAAGAGAGCCTGATAGCCGGCACTGGTGGTTGCGAAACTGTGGGTTGCTAGAAGCACCCCAGCCATCGTGAGGACGGCTCCGACGTGAACATCTTTATGCGTATCGACGCCGAGGATTACTCCTTCGCCGTGGAATACCCCATGAGGTTTGCGAGGGCGCTTTAAAACGGGGGCGGGCATTTAGTTGGCCTTTCATTCGCTGTTCTATCGAAGGCGGTTCCGCGAAGAAAGTCAGTCAGGACTGTGACGATACACACGGGCAGGGAACACCCGGGGCAAGGCCCCTATTGGGACATGGCTTAGCAGGCGGAACCCTGCTCCAGACTGGGCCGAGGTCGACAGATCAACACAAGGACACGCCACGGTTGAGCGGCGGTCAATCCCAACACGGGTCAAGCCGCGACCAAGCCTGCTGAGCTGATCGTGTCACAATCCCAGCAAATTCCGGTGTATCCCATCGACCGGGTGATGCCATTCGCGGCCGCGAATGCGGTGATCTGAGCCGAAGCGTA
>NZ_PJJN01000031.1 GCF_002929825.1 Cryobacterium sp. Y29 | reverse complement strand
TACGGTTATCAACAGCCAGCATTGGCAGCGTAGAAGAAACCACTAATTCCGCTGTCCGAAATGCCCGCGGCAGGTCAGACCTCTCTGCGACCAGCTGAGACGCCACGTACGCCACTCGACGCGCCCGCAGCGCGAATGAACGCGTCGAACAGTGTGTGTCCGCAGGCCAGACGTTGTCTTCCGGGGTGCCACGCCATCGACAAGCCGGAACGAATAACGCGCAATCCTCATGATCTACTACCCTCTGCTCAGATCCCACGGGCGCAGGAGAATAAACCGAGCGGCCTCCGTTCCGACATTCAAGGACTTCGTGCGCTCGCCGTCGTGGCCGTCATTTTCGACCATATCTGGGCGTGGCCGGCCGGCGGTTTCGTGGGTGTCGATGTCTTCTTCGTAATCATCGGCTTTCTCATCACCGGACTACTGCTGCGCGAGCATGAGCGATCAAATCACATCTCTTGCACCGTCTTCTGCGTCGGCGTGGTCGATGATCGTGGTGGTCTTCCATTTCTTCGGGCAGATACCCACCAATCCGAGGCGTTGCATGGTCTTGGCGACGGTCTCGCGTGAGATCGTTTCCCGTCGGCACGGAGGTCGGTGAGGATCCTCGGCGAACCGTGAACCTCGTCGGAGTTGCCGTGGAACCACACCGCTTTTTGCTCGATGCCCTGCCGCCGAATCATGCGGTCCGACGGCTTTCGGTTGAGCCAGACGGAGTAGCCGGATCGAGACACCTCGAGCAGGCGAACCATGCGGGTGATAGTGAATTGGTCTTCTCCGCCAGTATCAATTCGAACGCTTTACGCTCGTATCCGACGCTTCCTGGGCGAACAAGATGGACGCTTTTTTAGAAACACCCGATCAAGTTTCACGTCTGCGTTCTCATTCCGCAGCCGGAGCAACTCGGCCCGTTCAGGCTCGGTGACGGCGGTCTCGCCGGTGTCGGTACGCGCCTTGAAAGCGCAGACCCAGCGACCCAGCGGCCCAGCGGCCCAGCGAGGCCTCGTTGATGCCGAGCTCACGGGCGACGGTCGCGACTGCCCTGCCGGTGTTGATCACCAGCTTCACGGCCTCATTTGTGCACCCAGGAGTGAGCTCCCTGCCTGTGTTTCCCACGTGAACATTCTCTCTTGTGAGGTGTCCACCGAACGGGGGCAAGGCCACCCTTTCGGGTGGCGAGGTGCGATCGGGCGCCGACCCACCTGTCTTTCAGCGACAAGACCCGCCGGGCAGATGTTGAGCGCTCGCGGCACCGTTGAGGGAAGACGGCACCGGTTCCTTGGAGTGCGCTCGTCCCTAGACGGTGCCACGAGGGCGGCTGACGTTCGATTTATGCGCGCGCCGCGCCTTCGGCACGCTTCCGTCGCACCGCGGACGTGGTGACAAGGGTCAGTCCGAGCAGCAGCGCTGCGGTTCCGCCCGAAATCGCCAGCACGGAGGCGTCATAGCCCGTGGAGGCAAGCCCGACAAGCCCCGCGTCCGGAGGAACAACGGCACCGGTCACCTCCGGGCTCGAACTATCGTTTGGAACGTACGTTACAGCGGATGCCGCGGCTGGCACAGCGAAGACGGCCAGCGTGGCGAGGGCAGTAATTGCAAAAAACTTCTTGAGCATGAGAGATTTCCTGTCAGAACGGTTGGTTCGGCACGAATCGAGGTGAATGTGTGTCTTGAACGTCTCATACCGTAGCGATTTCTACCGTAGATATCTACAGGTTGCTGACAAATTCTCACTGAAGCATTATGAGCTACAGCTACAGCTACAGCTACAGCTACAGCTACAGCTACAGCTACAGCTACAGCTACAGCTACAGCTACAGCTACAGCTCCGGGGCCGTTGCCTCGCTTTTCTGGCCCGCTGCGCGCGCGAGGTGAAAGTTGCGCCGAAGGAGTCGAAACTGGTCAACGGATCCGCCCCTCACCCGCCTGTAGTGTGGCAAGGGGGCACATTGCCCCTTGAGTGAAAGACGATCTATGCCCGATCTCGTTCTGCGCTCCGTCACGCAGCCCGGCAACACCACGCTCTGCGACGTGTATATCTCCAGCGGAGTTATCACGCAGATCGCGCCGACAAACACCAAAACCAAAGCGGACGCCCCCACCATCGACCTCGAGGGCCGCACCGTCATCCCCGGCCTGTGGGATGAACACGTGCACATGACCCAGTGGGCGCTCGCCGGAGCCCGGTTCGACCTCTCCGCAGCCTCTTCGGCCCATGAGGCGCTCGGGCTCGTGCGTGCGCAGATCATCACGGCCGCGCAGCCGACCCCGTTGATCGGAGTCAGATTTCGCGACGCGACCTGGCCTGACCTGCCTACCCTGCGCGGCCTCGATGAGGCGACAGAGGGGCATCCGACCGCTTTGATCAGTCATGACCTGCACTGCGTCTGGCTCAACAGCGCGGCCGCTCTGCGCTTTGACGTGTTCGTCGACGCGTCCGGCTTGCTGAGGGAGCAGGCCGCCTTCGACCTCACCCTGGCACTCGGCCAACTGCCCGACGCCGAAGTCGACGTTCTGGCCGCCCGGGCCGGGAGTCGGGCCGCCGCTCGCGGTATCGTCGGTGTCGTCGACTTTGAAATGACCTGGAACCGCGACCCGTGGCAGCGCCGCATCGGCAATGGATTCGAGGCCCTTCGCATCGATGCTGGCGTCTACGTCGCCGACCTCGACCGCGCTGTCGCCGAGCGGCTGCACACCGGCGACCGCATCGCAGACACCCGCGGCCTGCTCAGCGTAGGGCCGCTCAAACTGCTCATCGACGGGTCGCTAAACACCCGCACGGCCTTCTGCGTCAACGAATACCCGGTCGGCGGGCACGGGGTGCTCGTCGTGAGCGAAGACGAGCTCACCGAGGTTCTGTTGAAGGCGCGAGACGACGGGCTGCTGCCCGCGGTGCACGCGATCGGCGACGCGGCCAACACCGTCGCCCTCAACGCCTTCGAGCGCGCCGGAACTACCGGCCGTAACAACCCCGGCAGCACGGTCGGCCGCATCGAACACGCCCAGTTTTTGCAGGCCCGGGATTTCGCGCGCTTTGCGCACCTGGGCGTCACGGCGAGCGTGCAGCCGGAGCAGGCCCTCGACGACCGCGACGCCATCGAATCCAATTGGGCCGCCGGAGCCGACCGTGTCTTTGCTCTGCGCTCGCTACTCGACGCCGGCGCCACCCTGGCCTTCGGATCCGACGCCCCCGTCGCCCCTCTCGACCCCTTCACCGCCATGAGCGCAGCGTCGTCCCGGGCTCGTAGCGACGGCCGTGAACCCTGGCGCCCCGATCAGGTCGTCACCCGCAGTCAGGCACTGGCCGCGTCAGCTCGCGGCCGCACCCGCCTGCGCGTTGGCGATGTCGCCGACCTTGCCATCCTCGACGGTGACCCGCTACAGGTCTCCGATGCCGTCTTTGAACGGATGCCCGTGGCTGCCACGCTGCTCGCCGGTCGCGCTACCCACGGCGCCGCCCTTTTCGGCGGCTGAGGGAAGGGCTACCCGAACCGTCCAGACACGTAGTCCTCGGTCGCCTGCACACTCGGGTTCGAGAATATCGTCGTCGTGTCGTCGTACTCGATGAGCTTGCCCGGCTTGCCGGTGCCTGCAATGTTGAAGAACGCCGTCCGGTCAGACACCCGCGAAGCCTGCTGCATATTGTGCGTCACGATCACGATCGTGTACTCCTGCTTCATCTCTTCGATGAGGTCCTCGATGGCCAGCGTCGAGATCGGGTCGAGCGCCGAACACGGCTCGTCCATCAGAATCACGTCGGGCTCGACGGCAATGGCGCGGGCGATGCACAGTCGCTGCTGCTGCCCACCCGACAACCCCGATCCGGGGCGCCCCAGGCGATCCTTCACCTCGTTCCACAGGTTGGCGCCGCGAAGGGCCTTTTCGGTGAGGTCGTCGGCATCCGTTTTCGACATGCGACGGTTGTTGAGCTTCACGCCGGCCAGCACGTTGTCCTGAATCGACATGGTTGGAAACGGGTTGGGTCGCTGAAAGACCATGCCCACCTGGCGACGCACGAGCACGGGGTCAACGCCCGGTCCGTACAGGTTGTTGCCGTCGATGAGCACCTCACCCTCAACGCGGGCGCCGGGGATGACTTCATGCATGCGGTTGAGCGTGCGAATGAATGTGCTCTTACCGCAACCGCTCGGCCCGATGAACGCGGTCACCGTGCGCGGCTCGATGACGATCGAGACACCCTCGACGGCCAGAAAATTGGTGTAATACACGTTGAGGTCGTTGACTTCGATGCGCTTGGACATCAGTCCCTTTCTAGGATCTTTCTAAAAGCGGGTGAAAAAGTTAGCGGCCCAGCTTGGGCGAGAACCAGTGGGCGATCAGGCGAGCGAGCCCGTTGAGCAGCATGACGATCACGATCAGGGTGAGCGCTCCGGCCCACGCCCGGTCGATGTATGCCTGCGAATCCGCGCCCTGGTTGGCGTACTGCGTGTACACGAACACCGGCAGCGTCATCATGCGCTCACCGAACAGGTCGTAGTTCATGCTCGACGTGAACCCGGCAATGATCAGCAGCGGCGCCGTCTCGCCGATCACCCGGGCGATCGACAGCATCACACCGGTCACGATTCCCGCAATGGATGTCGGCAGCACCACCTTTAGAATGGTCAGCCATTTCGGAACCCCCAGTGCAAAAGCGGCCTCGCGCAGTTCGTTCGGTACGAGCTTGAGCATCTCTTCGCTCGAGCGCACAACTACCGGAATCATCAGCACGGTCAACGCAATCGCCCCGCCGAACCCAAAGCGAATTCCGGGGTCGTCGAACAACAACGCGAACAGTGCGAAGGCGAAGAGCCCGGCAACGATCGAGGGGATGCCGGTCATCACGTCGACGAAGAAGGTGATGGCCTTGGCCAGCCGGCCGCGGCCATACTCGACGAGGTAGATCGCGGCGAGCAGGCCGATCGGCACCGAGATGAGGGTGGCCATGCCGGTCACCATGAGTGTGCCGATGACGGCGTGCAGCACGCCGCCGCCCGCGCCCACCACGTTGCGCTGCGACGAGGTGAAGAACGTCGGCGTCAAAAACGCGGGCAGCCCGTTCACGACGGTCGTGTAGATGATCGACACGAGCGGCAGCAGGGCAATGATGAACGCGGCGGTCACGAGCGCCGTCATCAGCCGGTCCTTGGCCTTGCGCGAGCCTTCGACCAGGCGGGAGAGCACATAAATCGCTACGCAGTACAGCACCGTGCCGAACACGACCGTGCCTACAACGTTGAAACCGTCGACGTTTCCCGACAGAAAGAGCATCGCGAAGACGGCGGCCGATACCGCCCAGCTGGCCAGCAAGACCCAGAGCGACGAACGCCGCGGCAGCTTGCCCGCGGTGAGCGAGTTGGTCAGCGGCGAAGCTTCCACAACGGATGTCATCAGTTGGCTCCCGAAAATGCCTTACGGCTGTTGATGATGGCCCGGGCGAGCATGTTCACGAGCAGGGTGACCACAAAGAGCATGAGACCGGTCGCGAGCAGAACGTTCACGCCGACGCCGTGTGCCTCGGGAAAGTTCAGTGCGATGTTCGCGGCGATCGTGTTGGAGTTCTGGGAGGTGAGCAGCTGAAAGATCACCTCGCGGCTGGGGGAGAGCACCATGGCTACGGCCATGGTCTCGCCGAGAGCGCGGCCGAGACCGAGCATGGCAGCCGAGATAATGCCGGGCAGGCCGAACGGCAGCACGGCCATGCGAATCATCTCCCAGCGGGTGGCGCCGAGAGCCAGGGCCGCCTCTTCGTGCAGCAGCGGCGTCTGCAGAAAAATCTCGCGGCAGATGGCGGTGATGATCGGCAGAATCATTACGGCCAGCACAATGGATACCGTGAAAATGGTGCGGCCGGTGCCCGAGACGGGGCCGGCGAAGGGGGTGAACCAGCCGAACCAGTCGACCACGTTGCTGTAGAACGGCTGCGCGAGCGGGGCCAGTACGCCGATGCCCCAGAGACCGAAGACCACGGAGGGAACGGCGGCCAGCAGGTCCACCAGATAGCCGAGGCCCTGCGCAAGCTTGCGCGGGGCGAAGTGCGAGATGAACAGGGCAATGCCGATGGCCACCGGTACGGCCATGATCAGCGCCAGAATGGCCGAGTAGATCGTGCCGAAGACAAGCGGGCCGACGTAGGACCAGAAGTTGGTCGTGTCTCCGCTGAATTCGGCCGGGTCGGCGATGAATGCCGGCAGGCTCTCGACCAACAGAAAGATCGCGACGGCGGCGAGCACGGCCAGAATCAGGCTGCCGGCAATGAGGGTGGCCGACGAGAAGATGCGGTCGCCGGGTCGTTGCCTGGCCTTGATGGTCGTGGCGGCAACTGTGGTCATGCCGGTCTCCCTAAGTAAGGTCGAACTGTAGCGTCGAGCTGGTCAGATTGTGTAGAAATGTGGGGTGGGACGGCTGGACGCAAGTGGCCGTACACCCCAGTCTGCCCGATCCGCCCTCGCAGTTGTGCGAGAACGAACCGGGCAGGAGTGTTCAGGTACTACTTGACGGTGGCGAGAACCGCGGCGACGTTGGCTTCGAGCTCGGCCGTCAGTGGTGCAACACCGGCAGCTTCTTCAGCAACGGCCTGGCCTTCGGCGCTGGCGATGAACTCGATGTAAGCCTTGACGAGCTCGCCCTGGGTGGCATCATCGTACTCGTTGCAGACGATCGCGTAGCTCACCAAAACCAGCGGGTACTCGGCCGGGTTGGTGGTCTTGCGGTTCAGGTCGAGCGCGAGGTCATCGGCTGCGCGGTCGGCCACGAGGGGCGATCCGGCGACAACTTCGGCCGCGGCCTCGGGGGTGTAAGCAACGAAGTCGGTGCCGACCATGAGCTTGGCGGTGTTGAGGTCGTTGGTCTGTGACGCATCGGCGTATCCGATGGTACCGACGCCGTTGGTGACCGCGTCAACGACACCCGAGGTGCCCTGTCCGCCTTCAGCCCCAGCGAAGGAGTACGGGAAGGTGTCCGAGGCCTTCTCGGTCCACACGTCGGCTGCGGCCTGGCCGAGGTAGTCGGAGAAGTTCTTGGTGGTACCCGAGTCGTCCGAGCGGTGCACGGCGGTGATCGCGGTGGCCGGCAGGGTTGCGTCGGGGTTCAGGGCCGCGATGGCGGCGTCGTCCCAGCTGGTGATTGCGCCGGAGAAGATCTTCGCGAGCGTGTCAGCATCGATGTTGAGTTCTTCAACGCCGTCGACGTTGAAGATCACGGCGATGGGGGAGATGTAGACCGGCAGATCGACAGCCTTGCTGTCGGGAGCGCAAGAAGCGAAGGTACCGGCGAGCTCTTCGTCGCCCATGTAGGAGTCGCTGCCGGCGAAGTCGGTGCCGCCAGCGATGAAAGCTTCGCGGCCTGCGCCGGAGCCGGTGGGGTCATAGTTGACGGTGACCTCGGGGTTGGCCGTCTGGAACGCTGCGCGCCATGCTTCCTGCGCCGCACCCATTGAAGAGGCGCCGGCGCCGTTGATCGTGCCGGAGAGCGTGCTGGCCGCTGCGGCGTC
Organism: Cryobacterium sp. Y29; assembly: GCF_002929825.1. GTDB lineage: Bacteria > Actinomycetota > Actinomycetes > Actinomycetales > Microbacteriaceae > Cryobacterium. The sequence goes on along the minus strand of NZ_PJJN01000031.1, from coordinate 218,640 downwards.
AGAGGCGGGCGCGGCGCCCTCGTTTGCAGCACAGGAGGACAGTGCGAGGCCTGCAACGATGGCGATGATCGCCGGGCGGCCGAAACGCTTGAAGTTCACGTGTAGTCCCTTTCGAGGGTTTGACAAGTCTGTGATTGCTGGGTACCGGGCCGGTGCTGGCCCATGAAAGAGGTTAGACATCTCAAGTAACCGCCGACCGACCTATTGGTAAACGGAAGGTAAACGCGAGATAACGCTTGCCCAAGAGAAAGCAAGAAATCAGGTCGTCGCGGGGTATGTTTCTATCGCGAGGATGCCGGCCGCCGGATTCTCCGACGACAGGTGCACGATCGTGAATCCACCGGTGTCCAGGTTCGCTGCCTCCGACAGTGCCGACGACGTCTGGCTTCCCGTCGCGAGCGCGATCTCGCGCAAAATCTCCGGCAGTACGGGCCCGTGGCTGCAGAGCACGGCCGTCTTGCGGGCCCGCACGCGCTTGCCGACGACGCCGCGAACATCCGCTTCGTCACTTTCGAGCGCGTCCTGGCTGATGAGGTCGGTCTGTTTGATCGGGATACCCGTGGAGGCAGCCAGCGGCGCCACGGTCGTGACACATCGCGTTGCCGTGCTCGAGATTATGCGCAGCGGGCGCCACGCCGTGATCGTGTCGACGAGACTCGCCGCCTGCTTCACGCCGCGAGCGGTCAGCGGACGACGCGCGTCGGGCAGGGCACCGGTGCGCGGCGCCGCCTTGCCGTGCCGCAGCGCGATCAGGGCAAACGTACGGGTCACCCCGGCGTCGACCAAAGCGGAGAACGCCTCGAGAATGGTGACGTCGGCCGGGTAACTCAGATAGGTACGCGCCTTCTTGATGGTGACCCATTCAATGGCGGCGACCTCGCCGTTCGGCACAAAGGTGGAGTGCGCGATGGCATCGGACGTAATCTCGGCGGCCCAATAGTGCACGATCTTGGTGCGGCCGTCTGGCATGTCGTAGTGCGACACGCCGAGCGGCACGCCGAGGGCCACGGCCAACCCGGTCTCTTCCTCTACTTCGCGCACCGCGGTGCGGGGCAGCGTTTCGCCCGGGTCCACCTTGCCCTTGGGAATGGTCACGTCGCCGTGCACCGTGCGGTGGATCAGCAGCACCTGCACGCGACCCTCGATCAGTCGCCAGCAGACGGCGCCGGCGGCGTAAACGGCGGGGTCGTTAGCCTTGACGGCCACTAGCGACGCCCGGACGGCCGCTTGCGCGCACTGATCTGCCGCATCAGCTTGTTCTGCATGTCGCTCAGGTGCACGCCCTTTTCGTCGACGTCGTGGCGGGTCCACTGACCGGTTTCGTCGAGCCACCAGCTTGACGTGCGCGGATCCATCGCTCGCTCGAACAGTTCGTCGATCTCGACCAGGTGCTCAGGATCGACCAGCCGCACGAGCGCCTCAACCCGGCGATCAAGGTTGCGGTGCATCATGTCGGCGCTGCCGATGTACACCTGGGTGCCGCCGAGGCTGTGAAAGGAGAAAATGCGCGAATGTTCCAAATACCGGCCCAGAATCGACCGCACCCGAATGTTCTCGCTCATGCCCGCGACGCCGGGCCGCAGGCTGCAGATGCCGCGCACCCAGACGTCGACCTGTACGCCGGCCTGGCTGGCCCGATACAGCGCGTCGATGATGTCCTCGTCAACCATGGAATTGACCTTGATCCGGATGCCACTCGTCTTGCCGTCGAGCGCATTCTGGGTCTCGATCGCGATGTGTTTGAGCAAGGCCTTCCGCAGGTGCAACGGAGCGACCAACAGTCGCTTGAACTTCTTCTCGATGGCATAACCCGACAACTCGTTGAACAGGCGGGTCAGGTCTTTGCCGACCTGGGCATCGGCTGTGAGCAGGCCGAGGTCTTCGTAGATGCGGCTGGTCTTGGGGTTGTAGTTTCCCGTGCCGACGTGGCTGTAGTGCCGCAGCACGCCCTTCTCGTAGCGCACCACGAGGGCGAGCTTGCAGTGTGTTTTCAAGCCGACCAGGCCGTAGACCACGTGCACGCCGGCCTTCTCGAGTTTGCGGGCCCAGGTGATGTTCGCCTGTTCGTCAAAGCGGGCCTTGATCTCGACCAGGGCGAGTACCTGCTTGCCGCTATCGGCGGCGGCGATGAGTGCCTCGACGATGGGGCTGTCGCCCGAGGTGCGGTACAGCGTCTGTTTGATGGCCAGCACGTTCGGGTCGGCCGCGGCCTGCTCGAGAAAAGCCTGCACGCTCGTCGCAAACGACTCATAGGGGTGGTGCAGCAGCACGTCACGGTTGGCGACCGCTGCGAAGATGTCCTGCTCGGCGTTCGGCTCGCTCGGCAGCAGCTGAGCAGCCGTTGTGGGCACGTGCTTGACGAAGTGCAGGTCCGGGCGGTCGATGCGCAAGTCGAACAGGCCGCCGAGGTCGAGAGGCGCTGGCAGGTGATAGACCTCCTGCTCGGTCACGTCGAGTTCACGCACGAGCAGCCCGAGGGTGACGTCGTCCATGTCCTCGGTGACCTCCAGCCGAATGGGCGGGCCGAACCGGCGGCGCAGCAGCTCTTTCTCGAGGGCTTTGATCAGGTTCTCGGTTTCGTCTTCGTCGATTTCGACGTCTTCATTGCGGGTAACCCGAAAGACGTGGTGTTCCAGAATTTCCATGCCCGGGAACAGGTCGCCGAGCTGGTTGGCGATCAGGTCTTCCAGAGCGATATAGCGGATGCAGTCGACCGACTCGGTGCGATCCACCCGCACAAACCGCGGCAACATCGGCGGCACCTTGAGCCGGGCGAACTCCTGCTTGCCGGTTTTCGAGTTGCGCACCCGCACAGCCAGATTCAGTGACAGGCCGGAGATATAGGGAAACGGATGCGCCGGGTCGACCGCGAGGGGCATCAGCACCGGAAAGATCTGGTTCGAGAAGTAGGTGCGCAGCGATCGGCGATCGGCGTCACCCAGGCTGTCCCAGGCCACGACGTCGACCCCGGCGTTGGCGAGGGCGGGGCGCACGAGTTTCTGGAAGGCGAGGGCGTGGCGATTCTGCAGGGCGTGGGCGGCCGCCGAGATGTCGCTGAGCACGTCCTGGGCGGCTCGACCCACGTTGGTCGGTACCGCGAGCCCGGTGAGAATACGACGTTTCAGACCAGCGACACGCACCATGAAGAATTCGTCGAGGTTGCTGGCGAAGATGGCCAGAAAGTTGGTGCGCTCCAGAACGGGCAGACTCTCGTCTTCGGCCAGTTCGAGCACGCGCTGGTTGAAGGCGAGCCAGCTCAGTTCCCGGTCGAGGTAGCGGTCGTCGGGCAGCGCCGGGTCAAGTTTTTCGATGAGTGGGTCAAAGTCGTCATCGAAGTCTGTGAGTCCCGAGTCTGCTTGGGTGATTTCGCCGTCCATCTCACCATCCTGACACCCTTGGTCACGCCGCCGTGACGAACGGGGTGAACGTCTGGCGAAATAATCCGGCAGCCGTTGACTTTTCGGAGTGTCGCGTGTCACGCGCGCGCAGACTTGTTCCCCAACTTTGGTTTTCTTCCGGCCGCGACCTGCACGGCGACCCGTGAGGTGCCCTCAGCCGGTGACGCGGCGGTACTGCACGTCGACCGTGTGGTCGACGAAACCAAGCGACCGATACAGGTGCACCGGTCCGAAGCTGTCGCCCTCGACATAGAGCGAGGCGGTCGTGCAACCAGCGTCGGCCAGGCGGTGCAGACCGGCCTGCATGAGCACTCGTCCGAGGCCGCGGCCAGCGGCATCCGGATGCACCCCGACCACATAGATTTCGCCGATGGTCCCATCGACCTTGAGCCAGTTGTAGCCGATCATGCGGCCGGCGGCGTTGCGTAAAATCAGAAAGTCGTCAGCGTTGAACCACGACTCCGCCTGCCGCGCCGCCAGGTCTGCCTCGGTGATAGCGCCCTGTTCCGGGTGTGCTGCAAACACGAGCGCGTTCAGCGCCACCCACTCCCGCTCATCAGTCCCCACCCGGAACGCCGAAATATCTTCATCAGTGGACGGAGCGGATGCCGTCGCCTCGTCGAGCAGGGGCTTGCGCATTTCCAGCAACGTGCGCGCAGCGACGAAGTGCAGCTCAGTCGCGAGCGCCCGGGCTGCTGGATGATCGCCGTGCGACCAGGCGGTCACGCCATCCGGCTCGGTGTGCGCGAGTTCGTGCGCCGCCATGCGCCCGTACCCGCGCCGCCGATAGGCCGGGCTGATCACGAGGTCAATCTCGCCCGGACCTCCCAGCGACGCCCCGACGACGAGTTCGTTCATTCGCACCAGATAGGCGGTTCGCCGGCCTGCCTGCAGGTCATACAGCGCCTGCTCGTTGAACGGTGCGTAGCTGTCGAAGGCCAGCGCGGAATCGGCGACCCGGTGAAAGGTAGCCAGCCCAGCGGCATCCGCTGTACTAAGCGCGGACAGAATTGGGAACCCGCTCATCGTTTTCTTCGTGCACAGTGAAACGGTAGCCGACGTTGCGCACCGTGCCAATGAGCGACTCCTGGTCGCCGAGCTTGGCGCGCAGGCGCCGCACGTGCACGTCAACCGTGCGGGTTCCGCCGAAATAGTCGTAGCCCCACACCTCGCTCAGTAGCTGTTCGCGGGTGAAAACGCGTGACGGATGCGCCGCCAGAAACCGCAGCAACTCGAACTCCTTATAGGTGAGGTCGAGCGGCTTGCCGTGCACCTTCGCCGAATAGCTCGCCTCGTCGATGACGACTCCGGCGGCACGAATCGTGTTCGACGGCACCGTGTGGGCGAGGCGCCCTGCGGTCAGGCGGATGCGGGCATCCACTTCGGCGGGACCGGCCGTGTCGAGAATGACGTCGTCGACGCCCCAATCGGGGCTGACAGCGGCGAGGCCGCCTTCGGTGACCACCAGCAGCAGGGGAGTGGAGCTGCCCATGGTCCGCAGAATCTGGCACAGCGACTTGGCCGCGGCAAGGTTGCTGCGGGCGTCGACCAGAATGAGATCTGAATCGGGCGCATTGATCAGTTGATCCGCCTGGGCGGGAATCAGTTTCGCGCTGTGTGACAGCAACGCCAGGGCGGGGAGCACGTCATTGTTGGCCACCGAGGTCAGGATCAACAACTGCGCCACTCGCGCCCTCCAAGTATCTCGAAATTTATACTAGCGTGCCATGACACGCGAGCGGTCAGGCAGAATAGACACGTGAGCTGGCACTGGAAAACGATCGCGACCGTGTGGGTACTGGCCATTGCGGGCGCAATCCTTACCGCGATTCTCGCCACCGACGGGGCGGAGATCAGCTGGATCGGCCTCACTCTGGCTGTCTGCACCCTTGTTACGCTGGGCCTGCAGATCGCCACCCGAACCAAAGAGGGCTACGTCACAAGGGTCACCATGAGCATCACCGGAGCCATCGTTATTCTGGTGGCGGCCACGATCGTCGTCTCCATCTGACCGCTCGCACTAGGCTTACTGGCATGGATCTGTTAGCGCTTGAACTTTTCTTCCTGGGCCTGCTCGGATTGGCCAGCTTGTCGATCGCCTGGGTATCGGGCATGGTCGTGTTCAAGCTGTTCCGGGGGCAGCGGTAATCACGCATGCGTGACCTGCCGGTCGGTTTGCCGTCCGAACTCGTTCCGCTCTCCTGGTTGATCGGAGTGTGGGAAGGCTCTGGCGTACTCGAATACAAGATCGGCGAAGAGTCGGTCAGTGCTACCTTCGGCCACCGCATCAGCTTCAGCCATGACGGCCTCCCACACCTGAACTACAGCTCCTATACCTGGCTCGAGCCCGAGGTCGCTTCCCGCGAAACGGATGCCGGTGCATTCGCTGGTTCGTCCGCTCCTGCCGAAACCGATGCCGCCGGCGTGGCCTCCGCGCTGCCTCACGGGCTGACCCCAGCGCTACCTCCCGAGATGATGTCCGACGAGAAAACACCGTTGGTCACCGAAACCGGATACTGGCGGCTCAGCCGTCACCAGGGTGACGGCGACCCCGGCCCCGGCATGCTGCCCGGCACGGGCGGGCGTCCGTTCACCTCGGCCGCCGCCGTCGAAACGCTACGCAACAGGGATGGCGGCTTCGACATTGAGGTCACGCTCGTGCACCCCGGCGGTGTCGCCGAGCTCTACCTCGGCCAGGTCAAGGGTCCGCGCATCGATCTCGCAACGGATGCCGTGCTGCGCACCGCGGGCGCCAAGCCCTACGCTGCTGCCACCCGCCTCTACGGCCTGGTCGACAACCATCTGCTCTGGGCCTGGGACATCGCCGCCCTCGGCCAGGATCTGCGCACCCACACCTCCGGCCGCCTGACCCGCGTGCAATAGCCCCCACCCCACTTTCTGGGACGGGGCCTGGGCCCGGGCCCTGGGCCCAGTTTATAAACTGGGCCCAGGGTCATAAGGTGGGCCCGGTTGCGCGGTGAAGTCCGTGTACCCGCCCCTCCATCGAATAAATCGCGTGGTCGTACTGTTGCTAGTGATGACCCACGCATCGAAGCACGATCGCCGCCCACAACCCGGGACGGCAGAATTGAGCGACATGACTGACCCGGCCCTGACCTCCTCCCCGCTGCTCGGCCTGCCCGGCGCGGTGCAAGCCGAAGGAATCGACGCCGGTGTCGCCGCGCACTACGGCAACCCCATGATCGAGCAGCGCACGCTTGCTGCCGGCAGCTCCATCGTCGACCTGTCCCACCGCGGCGTGCTCTCCGTCGCCGGCCCCGACCGCCTCACCTGGCTCAATTCCATCGCCAGCCAGGAACTGAAAAGCCTTGCACCGGGCGAATCCGCCGAGATGTTGCTGCTCGACCCCACCGGGCGTCTCGAATACGCCATCCGCGTGCTCGACGACGGCGTCGAAACCTGGCTTCTGATCGAGGCTGCCGAGCTGCCCGGCCTACAGAAGTTCCTCGACCGTATGAAGTTCATGCTGCGCGTGCAGGTCGTCGACCACACCCTTGCTTACGCCACGATCGGCGCCATGACGGATGCCCCCGCCACCGTCGGCATCGCTCCCGCAGCCCCGAACGGCGTTCCCCTGACCTGGCTGGACCCGTGGGCCGAAGTCGCCCGCGGCGGCTACCAGTACGCCGAAACTCCTGAGCACCCCGGAACCCACTGGACCTACACGGAAACCCTCGTGGCCCGGGCCAGCCTGCCGGCCCTGCGCGATGCCCTGGCCGCCGGAACCGTGACCGTCCCGCCAACCGGCGCCGCAGCGTCCTCGTTCGTGAAACCCGCAGGACTCCTCGCCCTCGAAGCGCTGCGCATCGCCGCCTGGCGGCCGCGCCGGGCCCGCGAGGTCGATGAGAAGAGCATCCCGCACGAACTGGACTGGCTGCGCACCGCCGTGCACCTGAGCAAGGGATGCTATCGCGGGCAGGAAACCGTCGCGAAGGTGCACAACCTCGGCCACCCGCCGCGCCGGCTGGTCATGCTGCACCTCGACGGATCAGAGGGTGTGCTGCCTGCCCCTGGCGACGCGGTACAGGCCGATCGCGTCAGGCCCGAGCAGGAAGCCGAGCGGGTCACCGTCGGCGTCATCACCTCGAGCGGAATCCACTACGAGCTTGGGCCGATCGCGCTCGCGGTGATCAAGCGCACCATTCCGGCTGCGTCGACGCTGTACGTTGCCTCCGAAGGGATCTCCATCTCGGCCAGCCAGGAGATTATCGTGCCGCAGTCGGCCGGGTCCGTCGCTGACATCCCCCGCCTGCCTCGCCTGGGCATCCGCACCCCCGGTCACTGAGTCCACCCCGCCGCTCGATAGAGTGGGCACATGTCTGCCCCCTACACACTCGTCCTTCTCCGCCACGGCCAAAGCACCTGGAACCAGCAGAACCTGTTCACCGGCTGGGTGGACGTTCCCCTGAGCGAGCAGGGCACCAGCGAAGCCGCGCGCGCCGGCGCGCTGCTGAGGGATGCCGGCCTGCTGCCCGACGTGCTGCACACCAGCCTGCTCTCCCGCGCCATCCAGACCGCGAATCTCGCGCTCGACGAGGCCGGCCGCTCGTGGATCCCGGTGAGGCGTTCCTGGCGCCTCAATGAACGCCACTATGGCGGGCTGCAGGGCCTTGACAAGGCCGCGACCCAGGCAAAATTCGGCCAGGAGCAGTTCATGCTGTGGCGCCGCTCCTACGACACCCCACCGCCCGTGCTCGACGACTCGAGCGAGTTCTCGCAGGCGCACGATGTCCGCTACGCGGGCCTCGGCTCCGACCTACCCCGCACCGAGTGCCTCAAAGACGTCGTCGAGCGGATGCTGCCGTACTGGCACTCCGACATCGCGCCCGACCTGCTCGCGGGTAAAACCGTACTGGTCACCGCGCACGGCAACTCCCTGCGCGCCCTGGTCAAGCACCTCGACGGCATCAGCGACGCCGATATCGCCGAGCTGAACATCCCCACCGGAATTCCGCTCGTCTACCAGCTCGGCGAAGACCTCATGCCGCTCGCACCGGGGGAGTACCTCGACCCCGAAGCTGCTGCGGCCGGCGCGGCGGCCGTAGCCGCCCAGGGCAACACGAAGTAGCCTGCGCGCCCACGCGACAGGCCCGGTGCGCGCCGGTTCATTCTCATAACTCCTGCAAATTCTTCGACATCGCAGCACGTCCCCCGTGATTATGCGGTCGACACGCTGTCGGTGCAGAAATTGCAGGAGTTGTGCGCGCATGGCCGCAATGAACCCACAAAGAAAGGCCCCGGAAGCGGATGCTCCGGGGCCTTTCTTGATCAAGAATTCAGTCGCGGTCGTCCTGGTGCCAGGCGCCCGTGCCGAGGTACTGCACCTTTTTGGCGATGGAGACTGCGTGGTCAGCAAAACGTTCGTGGTACCGGCTGGCCAGGGTCGCGTCGACCGTGTCGGCGGCGAGTCCCTTCCAGGTTTCGCCGAGCACGGCGTCGAACACTTTCAGGTGTAGGGCGTCGACCTTGTCGTCTTCGTGGCGAATCTTGTCGGCGAGCTGCATGTCTTGGTTGGTGAGCAACTCGGTGAGCATGTTCGCGATGACCACGTCCAGGGCGCCCATCTCGGCGAAGGTGCCGCGCAGCCCCTTGGGGATGACCTTGTCGGGAAACCGGTACCGGGCCAGCTGGGCGATGTGGGTGGCGAGATCGCCCATCCGCTCGAGAGAGGCGCTGATGCGTAGGGCGCTGACCACGATGCGCAGGTCGCGGGCGACCGGCTGCTGGCGCGCGAGAATGGTGATGGCGAGTTCATCGAGTTCAACGGTGAGTTCGTCGATCTTCTCGTCTTCGGTGATGGCTTCCTCGGCCAGACTCACGTCGCTCTCATTGAAGGCGCGCGTTGCTTTGTCCATAGAAATCGCGACGAGCCGGGCGATATCGACGAGTCGGTGCTGAACTTCGGCGAGTTCCTGTTGGAATACATCGCGCATGGGGTGATCCTTCCGGCCGCGCGAACACGCACGATCTGTGTGACCAGCCTTGGCCACCACTTTATGGTGTCGAATTTAGGTTAACGGCAGGTGCCGCCCACTTGAACACTAACTAAAGTACAGGGTGCGGCGCAGGTGCGTTGCGAACAAGGGGCGGATACTGTCAGTAATCTGTAGAGATGGAATCGACGTGGTTGCTGTTGCTGTCGCTGGCACTCGGACTCGGTGTCGGCGCCGGTTTCGTGTCGCTCATACACGTCGCCGAGCGTCACGGCCGCCGCGCTGCGGATGTCGTCAACCCCGCTGTGCCCGACGGTATCGATCAGGTGCTCGACGCCCTCGAGACCGCTGGTGTCGTGCTCGACCCGTCGAACAACGTCATCAAGACCAGCCCGGGTGCTCTTACTTTGGGCTTGGTCTGGAACCAGCAGCTGGTGCACCCCGAACTGCTCGAACTCGCCCGTCGGGTGCGGCAGACCGGCGAACCGATCTCCGAAGACCTGGTGCTCTCCCGCGGACCGTTCGGCGACGCGAGCATGCGCTTTCGGGTGCGCCTGGCTCGACTCGGCACGCGCTACGTGCTCATGTTGGCTGAGGACCGCACCGAGGCCTTTCGCCTCGACGAGGTGCGCCGTGACTTCGTGGCTAATATCAGCCACGAACTGAAGACCCCCATCGCCTCGGTCGGTCTGCTCGCCGAGGCTCTCAACCAGGCAGCGGATGAACCGGAGCAGGTTCGCCGCTTTGCCAACCGGTTAACGACAGAGTCGGCGAGGCTCGGCCGCCTCACCCAGGAGATCATCGAGCTGTCCCGGCTGCAGGCGCAGGATGCCCTCGCGGAACCTGAGATTCTCCGTGTCGACGACATCGTCGCCGCAGCGGTCGATCAAAGTCGGGTCGTCGCCGAGGCCGAGCGCATCACGATCGTCATCGGCAAGAAGTCCGGGGCGCGGGTATTCGGTGACGAGGCTCTACTGACCGTCGCCGTGCACAACCTCGTCGCAAATGCGGTGAACTATTCCCTCGAGGGGTCGCGAGTCGGCGTCGGCGTGCGCCTGCAGAAGGGCATCGTCGAGATCACCGTTACCGACCAGGGAGTCGGCATCGCCGAGAGCGACCTCGACCGGGTGTTCGAACGCTTCTTTCGCGTCGACCAGGCTCGATCGCGGCATACCGGTGGGACAGGCCTCGGCCTGTCCATTGTCAAACACGTCGTGCAAAACCACGGCGGCGATATTCGCGTCTGGTCGCAGCCCGGCAGCGGATCCACTTTCACCATCCGCCTCCCGGAGGCGGCTACACCGATCATCGAACCACGCCCGAATAAACCGCGAACGGTCGCTCGTGCGACCGCAGGAGACACACTATGACACGCATTCTCTTAGTTGAAGACGAGAGCGCCCTGAGCGAACCGTTGAGTTTTCTGCTTGAACGCGAGGGCTATGAGGTCGTCGTCGCCGAAGACGGCCCGAGCGCGATCAGCGAGTTCGACCAGAACGGCACCGATCTCATTCTGCTCGATCTGATGCTGCCCGGCATCCCCGGCACCGAGGTGTGCCGTGAGATTCGAACCCGGTCGACCGTACCCATCATCATGCTCACCGCAAAAGATTCCGAGATTGACATCGTCGTTGGTCTCGAGCTCGGAGCTGACGACTACGTCACCAAGCCGTATTCAACCCGCGAACTGGTCGCCCGCATTCGTGCGGTGCTGCGTCGGCACGAGGATCAGAGTGCGGCTGACGTGGACACCATGCTCACGGCTGGCACCGTGAGCATGGACGTGGAACGGCACGCCGTGACGGTCTCCGGCGAGCTCGTGAACATGCCGTTGAAAGAGTTCGAATTGCTCGAGTTCCTGCTGCGAAACGCCGGTCGTGTGCTGACCCGCGGCCAGCTCATCGACCGAGTCTGGGGTACCGACTACTTTGGTGACACGAAAACGCTCGACGTGCACATCAAACGCATCCGCTCACGCATCGAGGCAGCCCCATCCGAGCCGGTCATGCTCGTCACCGTGCGCGGTCTCGGCTACCGGTTCGAAGCCTAGGGAGAAACGAGACAGGCCGCCGTCCCTGATGGATGGCGGCCTGTCTCGTGTGTTGCGCGCGTTACGCGGAAGGCGTGGCCGTGGGGGTCGGTGTCACGGTCGGTGCTGGCGTGGGGGTCGGTGTCACGGTCGGTGCTGGCGTGGGCAGAAGGGTCGAGTACTCGCTCTGGGCGCCGGAGAGAACGGGCAGCAACAGCTCAATACCGGTCTCTTCTCCGTACTGGAAGAACACCGGGAACAGCGAGCCGGGCTGGCTGGCCATGTTCTCCAGAACCACCGAGGGGGCGCCCTCTGTGCCGAACGTCACGGTCGTGTTGGCCTCAACCGGCACCTGCTGCGATACCTTACCGGTGCTCGACTCGTACTGCACGAGCAGAGTTTGCAGGGCGTCTGTGGGGTTCACGACGGAGACGACCAGATTGGCCAGTTCTCCGTCGGTCGAGATCAACATAGCGTTGCGAATGTGAATCTCGCCCACATCGCCACTGACGCCGTCACTCGCGTTGTAGGCGATCGAGGTGGCCGGGGGTGCGAAAAACCCGCACGCGCTCGTGCCCAACAGAATGCCAGCCGCCAATACAACGGATGCAGCGATGCGCGCTCTCACAAAACCTCCACTACTGAAGCAGCGTTCGGCGGTGGGCCGACGCTGCAGAATTCCCTGTGCTAATAGCTTAGCGGCGAGTTTGGGGGCGCGACTGTCGTCGACGTGCCTCGCGGGGGTGCGCGAACTCTAGCACCTCTCAGCTGTGGTAAACTCAAAGCCGCTGAAGGGATCACATCCATGCTGTTTGAGGTTGGCGAGACCGTCGTATATCCCCACCACGGCGCGGCGATGATCACCGAGGTGAAAACCCGCATCATCAAGGGTGAAGAAAAGCTCTACCTCAAGCTGAACGTCACCCAAGGGGACCTGACGATCGAAGTTCCCGCCGAGAACGTTGATCTCGTCGGCGTTCGCGATGTTATCGGTCAAGACGGCCTCGACAAGGTTTTTGAAGTGTTGCGGGCACCGTTTACCGAAGAGCCCACCAACTGGTCCCGCCGGTACAAGGCTAATCTTGAAAAGCTGGCCAGCGGCGATGTGATCAAGGTGTCCGAGGTGGTGCGCGACTTGTGGCGCCGCGACCAGGACCGCGGCCTGTCCGCCGGTGAAAAGCGGATGTTGGCCAAGGCCCGACAGATTCTGATCAGCGAGTTGGCCTTGGCCGAAAAAACCGACGAAGAGAAAGCATCCACCGTTCTCGACGAGGTCCTTGCTTCCTGAACTTCCGAGCCCAGCTCTATCACTGTGCTTCGTGAGAGGCGGCGCCGACAGGCGTCGCCTTTTTGCTTGCTTGTCCTGACCATGCTCTCCAGCCCGACCCCCGGATAGATACCCTCCAGATATGACTGATTCACCTGCACTAGCGGCTGCGCCCTCGGTTGCCGTCATCGTCGTGGCCGCCGGAAGTGGTTCCCGCCTCGGTCACGTCGAACCCAAAGCATTCGTTCTGCTGCAGATGCGCCCCCTCCTGGATCGTGCCTTGGATTCGATTTTCGCAATGCGTGAAGCGGTGCAGATCATTGTGGTTGCCCCCATCGACCGGCTGACGGATGCCCGACGCATCGCCGCTTCGGTCTCCGCCCGTCACGAGGCGCCCGACACGACTACCCCGCCAGCGCCCAGTCCCGCCGCCACGTCAACCGGTACCGCCGCGCCTCCTTCGCGCACGGTCACCATCATCGAAGGCGGGCGCACCCGGCAGGACTCGGTTGACCGGGGCATGAGTGCACTGATGCCGAGCATCGACATCGTGCTCGTGCACGACGCCGCGCGTGCGCTCACCCCCGCCGCCCTCTGTGACCAGGTCGTCGCTGCGGTGCGTTCCACAGGACACGGCATTATTCCGGGGCTGCCCCTGGTCGACACCATTAAGCGCATTGCTCATTCCGGCGCCATCCTCGGTACCGTCGATCGTTCTGAGCTCTCCGCGGTGCAGACCCCGCAGGGTTTTCCGCGCTCGATGCTTGCGAATGCCCACGCCCGGGCCGCGCAGAACGGCCGGTTCGAAGCCCACACCGACGATGCGGCCCTCGTCGCCGACGCCGGACTCCCGGTGAGCGTTATTGCCGGCCATCCACTCGCTTTCAAGATCACGACCCCCGAAGATCTCGAACGTGCCGAGGCTATCCTGCACGCGGTGACGGCGTCCCCGACGCCCGCCTGGCACCTTCCGCGCATCGGCACGGGCCTCGACGTGCACTCGTTCGCTACCGACGCCACGACGGAGCTCTGGCTGGCCGGGTTGTACTGGCCAGGGGAACGTGGTCTGAGCGGGCACAGCGACGGCGATGTCGTCGCGCACGCTATCTGTGATGCCATACTCGGCGCCGCCGGACTGGGGGATATCGGCAGCGTTTTCGGCACGGCCGACCCCCGGTTCACCGATGCACACGGCGAGATTTTCCTCACCGAAACCGTGCGCCTGGTCGCCGCCGCCGGTTATCTCATCGGCAATGTGTCCGTGCAGATTATCGGCAATCGCCCCAGGTTTTCGCCGCGTCGCGGCGAAGCAGAAACGCTACTCGCCGGCATCCTCCTGGCACCGGTCAATATTGCCGCGACGACGACCGACGCGCTCGGCTTCACCGGCCGCGGTGAAGGTGTGGCGGCGACGGCTACCGCGTTGCTCTACCCCGCACCTCGCACAGATCGATTCATTGGGCAGTCGGCCGCGCCTGCGCCCCTGCCCGAGCCGGGTCAGACCCCTGACCTAAACTGGGAGGCGTGACCATGCAACTGTACGATTCGAAGGCGCAGGCCTTGCGTGACTTCGTCCCCCTCGAAGCGGGCCAGGTCTCGATGTACGTGTGTGGACCCACCGTGCAGTCCAGCCCGCACATTGGTCATCTGCGCAGTGCCCTGGTCTACGACCAGCTTCGTCGCTGGCTCAGCTACCGCGGACTGAACGTCACGTTTGTGCGCAACGTCACCGACATCGATGACAAGATTTTGATCAACGCGAAAGGATCGAGCGAGCAGTGGTGGGCCCTCGCCTACCGTTATGAACTCGAGTTCACCGCCGGCTACCAGCGACTCGGCATTCTCGCCCCCACCTACGAGCCGCGGGCGACCGCGAGCATCACCGAGATGCAGACCCTCATCACTACCCTGATCAAGCGTGGTCACGCCTATGCCGCCCCCGATTCGTCGGGCGACGTCTACTTCGACAGTGCAAGCTGGGCCGCCTACGGCGCCCTCACCCACCAGTCGCCCGGCAATATGGAAGCGGCAACGGACGCCTCGCCCCGCGGCAAGAAAGACCCGCGCGACTTCGCCCTCTGGAAGGGTTCCAAGGCTGGCGACCCCGCCTCCGCCGCCTGGATCTCGCCGTGGGGGCAGGGCCGTCCGGGCTGGCACATTGAGTGCTCCGCTATGGCCGCCCGCTACCTCGGCGAGCACTTCGACATTCACGGCGGCGGCCTCGACCTGCGGTTTCCGCACCACGAGAACGAACTCGCGCAGTCCAACGCGGCCGGCAGCGACTTCGCGAACTACTGGGTGCACAACGGCCTGGTGAACGTGAACGGTCAGAAGATGTCGAAGTCGCTCGGCAACTCGGTGTTCGCAGCCGAACTGCTCAGCCAAGCCCGCGCCATCGTCGTGCGCTATTTTCTCGGCGCTGCCCACTACCGCTCCACCATCGACTACAACGACGGCTCCCTGGTCGAGGCTGAAGCTGCCCTCGAGCGCATCGAAAGTTTTCTCGACCGTGCCGACCGAAGGCTCGCCGGAACCCGGTTCGCCGGAACCGGCGTCGAGATCGTGCCGGATGACTTCGCCGCGGCCATGGACGACGACCTCGCCGTTCCCCAGGCGCTCGGCGTACTCCACGACACCGTGCGCGCCGGCAACGCTGCGCTGGATGCCGAAGACCTGCACGCTGCGGCATCCGCTCGCAGTGGAGTACTCGCGATGAGCGAAGTACTGGGAATCAACCCTTTGTCGCCCGGCTGGGCCGTGGCGACGGACGAACCGGCCATGGTGGCCCTGAGCGCGTTGGTCGAGCGACTGCTCGGCGACCGCAACCTCGCCAGGGAAAACCGCGACTACGCGGCCGCAGACCGAATCCGGGACGAACTCGTCGCCGCCGGAATCACCATCGAAGACACCCCGTCGGGTGCCCATTGGAGCTTTGACTGATGAAGAACTTAGACCGCAAATCGCGCACCGGATCGGTGCGCAAGGGCAGCCGCGGAGCCCAGGTCGGCTCCGGCGGCCAAGGGCGTCAGGCGCTCGAGGGTAAAAAGCCCACTCCCAAGGCCGAAGACCGTCCGTACCACCCCGCCGGTAAGCGCAAGGCGGCGGCCGAGCGGTTCACCGCGGCCGGCGGCTTCAACTCGCGCCCCGCAGCGGATGCGTCCGCCAACCGTGGCGGAGCGCGTGGCGGTACCCCTCGTGGCGGCGCCCGCGGCGCCTCGCAGGGTGCACCCCAGCGCGGCACGGGCAACACCGGCGGTGGCGGCTCCTCGACGCGTCGGGCCAAGCAGATCGACGAGCACGAGATTGTCACCGGTCGCAACTCGGTGCTCGAGGCACTGCGGGCGAAGATCCCCGCGCTGACGCTGTACATTGCCGCGCGCATCGAAATGGATGAACGGGTCAAAGAGGTGCTGCTCATGGCGACGAGCCGCAACATCCCCATCCTCGAGGTCATGCGCCCCGAACTCGACCGTCTCGCCGGTCGTGACGCCGTGCACCAGGGGCTCGCGCTCAAGGTTCCCGCCTATGAGTACGCGCACCCGATGGAGCTGCTCGAACTCACCATCAGCCGCGGCCACAAGCCGTTGTTCGTGGCCCTCGACGGCATCACAGACCCGCGCAACCTGGGCGCGATCATCCGCTCGACCGCTGCGTTCGGCGGGCACGGAATCATCGTGCCGCAGCGTCGCTCGGTCGGCGTGACCGCCTCGGCCTGGAAGACCAGCGCCGGAGCGGCCGCCCGCACCCCCGTTGCCATGGCGAGCAACCTCACCCAGACCCTGAAAGCGCTCAAAGCGCAGGGCGTGTTCGTGCTCGGTCTCGACGGCGACGGCGACGTGTCGCTGCCCGACCTCGGCACGGGCTTCGCCGAGCGCCCCGTCGTGATCGTCGTCGGCAGCGAGGGCAAGGGCCTGTCGCGCCTCGTCACCGAGACCTGCGACGCGATCGTCTCGATTCCCATCAGCGCCGCGACCGAGTCGCTCAACGCCGGAATCGCTGCCGGAGTCACCCTGTACGAGGTGGCGCGCCTGCGTGCCCAGATCAAGCAGGCAAAGGCCGCCAAGCAGTAGCCCCGTTCCTTCCCGGACGGGGCCCGGGCCCCGTCCACGGGCCCAGTTTATAAACTGGGCCCACGGTCATAAGGTGGGCCCGGCGACCATCGCGATTGACGGAACGTTCCCGACCGGTGCCCGCCCTCCACAGCAGATGTAGCTGTCCGCTTCCCACAGATCAGTCGACGTCACACCCTCCACGTCCTGAGCATGATGACAATTGGTCATGCTTGACATTCTGGATGTTTCAAGTGCCCATAACGACGGCCTGATTCTCGCCGAGTCCCTGTGGGCGGCGGGGCTGAACACGCGGGCCGTGCGCGCACTGCTTGCCAATGGTGAGCTGGTACGCATCCGTCGCGGAGTCTATGCCTTGGGGGACACCTGGCGCAGGGGCGAGAGCGACGACCAATATCGACTCTTCGTTCGTGCCACCGTGGTCACGGCCGAGGAACCGCTTCTCCTCTCCCATCATTCGGCGGCGGCACTTCACCATCTGCCCATCATCGGGCCTTGGCCCACAGTCGTGCACGCGATCAACAACGACGCGGCCGGGGGCAGCAGCGCCCGATTCACCACGAGCCATCGGAGCGTGGTCGAGCCGGAGCCGGTCACGATAAACGGATGCTCCGCTACCACCCTCACGCGCACCCTCATCGATGTGGCGGCAACCTCAAGCTTTCTCGTCGGCGTCACGATGATGGACCATGCCCTGCGCGTGGAGCAGGAGCGCGTGCAGCGGGAACGCCGGCAAAGCAGCATCAGCGCTCCGGCACTCTGCAAGGACGACCTCTACGCCGAACTGGCGATGGTGCATCCCAGACGCGGAGGCCAGAAGGTGCGTCGGGTGATAGATTTCGCGAATCCGCTGTCTGCCAATCCGGGCGAGTCGTTGAGCCGGGTGCGCATGGCCGAGTTGGGCTTCGAGATACCCGAACTTCAGGTGCGCTTCGTCGTGCAGGGCCGAGAGTACTGGGTCGATTTCTTCTGGCGCGGAGTGCGCAAAATCGGCGAATTCGACGGCAAAATCAAATACACCCGGGGAGCACTATTGGGCAACCGTCACCCGGGCGACGTGGTCGTCGCCGAGAAGAATCGAGAAGATCGCCTGCGTCCTGAAGTCACCAGCTTCGACCGCTGGGACTGGGACACGGCCTACTCTCCCCGCTTATTCTCCGAATTCCTGATTCAGCACGACGTTCCACGCGCCTAAACCTGCAGCGGTTGCGCCCCGCGCGTACCCTGAGCGGCGCGAATTTCCGTCGCTACCGCGCTGGGGCCCACCTTGTGACCCGGGGCCCAGTTTATAAACTGGGCCCGTGGACGGGGCCCGGGCCCCGTCCGAGAGGGAAGTACTGAACGGGCTCGGGAAGCGCCAGAGAAGGCTAGACCTTGAGCATCCAGTCATCGGCATCGTCGGGGTCAGCGGACGCGTCGTCGCCCAGCTGCATGCGAATCGGCAGGGTGATGGCTCCGGTGAGTGGGTCGATCACGGTCGCCTCGTCGCGGCGGTGGCGCAGTACGTCCTGCACGTACGAAGTCACGGCCTCGGCGAGCGGAATATCCCGCGACTGGTTTTGCGCCATGAACCAGCGGTGATCGAGCAACTGGTGAAACACCTCAGCCCGCTCGAGCTTGCCTCGCAACTCCTCGGGGATGGCGCGCACGACCGGTTCGAATACCCGCACCAGCCACTCGTGCGCGACCATTTCTTCGTCGGCTCCAGGGTCACCGTAGGCAGCCCGATAAGAGTCGAGGTCGTTCAGCAGACGGCGGGCCTGGTTCTCTTCCGCGTCGAGGCCGGTCAAGCGCAGCAGCCGGCGCTGATGGTGGCCAGCGTCGACGACTTTCGGCTGGATGCGCACGCTTGAACCCGTGCTGTCGGTCTTGATGGCGAGTTCCTCGATGTCGAAGCCGAGGTCGTTGAGACGTTCCACCCGTTGTGCAATTCGCCAGCGTTCGGAGTTGGAGAAGGACTCGGAGCCGGTGAGTTCCTGCCAGAGCAGCCGATAGGCCGCGACGATGCCGTTGCTGATGCGGACCGGGTCCAGCTCGTCGGCGACGCGACCGCCGGCTTCCAGATCCATCAGCTCGCCGGCGATGTTCACGCGGGCAATTTCGAGGTCGTTCTCGCGCTGACCGTTCGAGAGACCGCCCGAGTAAAGCTGTCCCGTTTCAGCATCGACGAGGTAGGCGGCGAAGGCGCCGGCGTCGCGACGAAACAGGGTATTCGAAAGCGAGACGTCGCCCCAGAAAAAACCGATCATGTGCAGGCGCACCAGGAGCACCGCGAGGGCATCGACCAGCCGGGTGGCGGTATCCGGGCGCAGTTCGTGCGAGTACAGCGCGCGATACGGGAGTGAGAACTTGAGATGACGGGTAACCAAAACCGAATTGAGCGGGTCGAGCGCGGCATCCGTTCTGTCGGTGATGACGGCTACCGGCTCGACGCAGGGAATTTCGAGGTTGGCCAGGGTGCGCAACATGTCGTATTCGCGCTTGGCCATCTCGCTCGTGGTCTCTTTGATGGCCACCACCCGTCCGCTCAAGTGAGCGAACCGCACGAGGTGGCGCGAGATACCCTTGGGCAGTGAGGCGATGTTCTCATTCGGCCAGGCGTCGAGGGGCAGCTGCCACGGCAAGTCGAGCAGGGCAGGATCGACCGTAGCCGACGTGATGTTGAGTGAACCGCTCATTAGTTGACCCTAACAAACAACAAACGGCTGGGGGGAGCGCACTCCCTCCAGCCGTTTTACGATACTGACTAGTCGGTGACGGCGCCGCCGAGGCGCAGGCCGCTTTCAGCGTCGAACACGTGCAGGTGGTTCGGCGTGGCAGTGAGGTACACCGTCTCACCGGCGTTCGGGTGCGAACGGCCGTCGACGCGCGCGACGATGTCGGTGCGCTTGCCCTCGATCGTGGAGTGACCGTAGAGGTAGCCGTCAGCGCCGAGCTCCTCAACCAGGTCGACCTCGATCTGCAGGCCGTCGCCGGCGGTGGACGACATTTGGATGTCCTCCGGGCGAATGCCAACGGTGACCTTCTTGCCGGTCGAGCTCGCGAGCGTCTCGCGCTGCACGGGAACGGTGGCCGTGCCGAACTTGATGCCGCCATCGACGGTGTCCGCGAGGAACAGGTTCATCGCAGGGCTGCCGATAAAACCGGCCACGAATACGTTCTGCGGCTTCGCGTACAGGTCGCGGGGCGAACCGACCTGCTGCAGAACGCCGTCCTTCAGGACCGCAATCCGGTCGCCCATGGTGAGAGCCTCGGTCTGGTCGTGGGTTACATAGACGGTGGTGACGCCGAGCCGACGCTGCAACGAAGCGATCTGGGTGCGCGTCTGCACGCGCAGTTTGGCGTCGAGGTTGGAGAGCGGCTCGTCCATCAAGAACACCTGCGGCTGACGAACGATCGCGCGGCCCATGGCAACGCGTTGACGCTGGCCGCCGGAGAGTGCCTTCGGCTTGCGGCTGAGGTACGGCTCCAGATCGAGCAGTTTGGCCGCTTCGAGCACGCGAGCGGCACGCTCATCTTTGTTGATGCCGGCGATCTTGAGCGCGAAACCCATGTTCTCGGCGACGGTCATGTGCGGGTAGAGCGCGTAGTTCTGGAAGACCATGGCGATATCGCGGTCTTTCGGGGGAACATCCGTTACATTACGCTCGCCGATGAAGATATTGCCGTCGTTGACCTCTTCGAGACCAGCGAGCATGCGCAGTGACGTGGACTTGCCACAGCCGGACGGGCCGACCAAGACCAGAAATTCGCCATCGGCGACTTGGAGGTCGAGCTGGTCAACAGCCGGCCTGGTGGACCCCGGGTAAAGCCGGGTTGCCTTGTCAAAGGTCACTGAAGCCATGATTATTTCTCCTTCACCGGCAGGAACGTGCCGGACGATCCGTTGTGAATAGGATTTGTGCTTCGTGTGCCATAGCACGCGTTTTGCTCAACATTACACGACGGATGCCCCCGCGCGGGTCCGCACCCCGTTTGGTCGATTCCCAGTCACTGGACCTACTATTTCAGAGGCGCCTTCACGCGCGCTACCTCTTCTGGAAAGCGATTTTTTATGACTATTAGCGGATCAGGCGACGGCAGTCCCGCAAAAAACCGGCGGCGTGACGCCGCCCGGGTGAAAGCCAAGCAGCTTCGAGTCAGTCAAAAAAAGAAGGACCGCCGGAACAAGGTATTTTTGCAAGGCGGCATCGCGATCGCAGCCGTCGCGATCGTCGTATTGGTTTCCGTCATCATTATGAATTCGATCAAACCGGCTGGCCCGGGCCCAAAGAACATGGCCAGTGACGGCGCTCTCATCGGTGAGGGAATGGTCACCACTCTGACACCCGCATTGCAGCCTGACGCAAACCCGAGGCCGTCCGAGCCGGATACCACCGGCGCCGTAGCCAACATCCGGGTCTACGTCGACTACCTCTGCCCGCTCTGCGGCGACTTCGAAAACGCCAACAACAAACAGATCGCCCAATGGGTCGACTCCGGCGCGGCAACAGTGGAAATCCACCCGGTAGCTATTCTCACGAGCAAATCCGCCGGCACCAAGTACTCCCTGCGCGCAGCGAACGCGACAGCGTGCGTTGCCAATTACTCACCAGATGATTTCTTCGCCTTCAGCTCCGCCCTGTTCGTCGACCAGCCGGAAGAAACATCGCCCGGCCGCAGCGACGACGAGATCAAAACCGTCGTCCGTAAATCCGGTGTGAGCACAGCCCTCTCCAACATCGATGCCTGCATCGAGGACGGCACCTACGAGTCGTGGGTCACAGCGGCAACCAACCGTGCGCTCGACGGTCCTATCCCCAATTCCTCGATGGAGTCCATCATCGGAACACCGACCATTCTGGTCAACGGCAAGCCATATACCGGAGAGCTCGAAGACCCGAAAGAGTTCGCATCCTTCGTGCAGGTGGCCCTCGGCGAGACGTATTCCACCTCAACGCCGACGCCAAATCCCACCCCCGGCGGGTAGTCTGCCACGTCTTCGAAGCGGATGCTTCAACTCGCGCCACGCGCCTCCGCTTGGCTGTTGCCCGTGGCAGCGCTGAAATCATTTAGGATGGGGAACTGAGGCTTCGCGCCTCATGCCGGCCTGGCGCAATTGGTAGCGCACCACTCTTGTAAAGTGGGGGTTACGGGTTCAAGTCCCGTGGCCGGCCCCACGGCTCCCGCGCCAGAAGCGTGAGTGAGTTTTCAACCGGATGGGCGCCCGCGATACGCCAAGCGCAGCGGGCGCGGCCGTGACGGCGATGCGTCGTGGGCCTACCCTATGGCCCCAGCCGCCGGGCCGAACAGGGTCGCCACGTACACTGATGGCGGGGGTTTTAGGTGCGGATGCCCGCGCGCCCTGAGAGGAAACACGCATGAGTCTGATCCGGCTGAACGACGTCAGTATTCGCTTCGAGAACACGCAGATTCTGCGCGAAGCGTTCTTTCGCCTTGAACCCGGTGACCGGGTCGGCCTGATCGGCAAGAACGGCTCCGGCAAATCCACCATTCTCAAGCTCATCCTCGACCAGGTCTCGCCCGACACCGGCGAGGTCACGCTCGAGGACAGTATCCGGGTCGGCTACTTTTCCCAGTTCTCAGAACTCAACGGCGCCCAAACGATCACCGAGGTGCTCGACGCGTTGTTCGTGGACGTGAAAGCGATTGAGGCGGAACTCGCGGCGATCGACGCGGCAATCGCCCTCGACGCTTCGGCCAGCGCAGAACTCGACCGGCTGATCACTCGGCAGGGTGAGCTATTCGAGGAGATGGACCGCCTGGACGGTTGGGACTACAAACGCCACATTGACACCGCGTTGACCACCCTCGGGTTCAACGAGGCGCACCGCGTCTGCACGATTGACGAGTTGTCCGGCGGCTGGCGCAACCGTGCGGCCCTGGCCAAGATCGTGCTCGAAGCCCCCGACGTGCTGCTACTCGACGAACCCACCAACTATCTCGACGTGGCCGGCGTTGAGTGGCTCGAAGCCTGGTTCACGAGCTTCACGGGCGCCGCCATCGTCGTCTCCCACGACCGCAAGTTTCTTGACGCCGTCGTCACCCGCATCATCGAGGTGGAAAACTTTCACCTGCACGAGTATCCCGGCAACTTCGGTGAGTACATCGTGCAGAAGCAGTTTCGGCTCAAGACTCTTCAGGCTCAGTTCGTGCACGAATCCGAGCTGCTCGCCTTCGAAGCCGAGGGAATCGCCGACCGTCGGCAAGCCGCCAAGGCGGAGAGCCGCCAGCTCGGCAACCAGCTGGCCCACATCAAGAAATCGCGCACGCCGCGCCCGGTCGACCAGATCATCACCGAGATCTACGGCAATTTGCACGTGAAGGATGTGCTGTGTCGGGTCGACGGCCTCGCCAAGCGCTACGGCGACAAACTATTGTTCGAAAACCTCAGCTTCGAGGTGCGCCGCGGCAACCGCATCGTCGTACTCGGCAGCAACGGCAGCGGTAAAACCACCCTGTTGCGGGTGCTCACCGGTGAGGAGACGGCCGACCACGGCTCGGTCGCCTGGGCCAGCGGCGCCGGCGTCGTCTCGTACAATCAAATTCTGGCCGAGCTCGACGAGACCGATACCGTCAGCCATGCCGTCAACGCCATGCCGGGCAGCCTTGCCCTCACCGCGACGAAAAAGTCGGTCAACCGTTTTTTGACCATGTTCCAGTTCAGCGAGGCCGATCTCAAGCAGAAGATCGGTGCTCTCTCGGGTGGCCAGCGCGCCCGCGTGGCGATGGCCCAGTGTTTGCTTTCCGGAGCTTCGGTGCTGTTGCTCGACGAACCCACCAACCATCTCGACATGTCGAGCACCCAGGTGATGGAACGCGCCCTCGTGCACTTTCCCGGCGCCGTCGTGGTGGTCAGTCACGACCGCTTCTTCACCGACAAGATCGCCAACCGCCGCCTGGTCTTCGGCAGCGACGGAGCCGCCCCCGGCCAGATTCAAGTGCGCGCCGCTTGACTCGTCCCGCCCTGTCTCTCACGGACGGGGCCCGGGCCCGGACCGTGGGCCCAGTTTATAAACTGGGCCCGGGGTCACAAGGTGCGCCCAGCGGCGCCGCGGCCCAGTGGTCGAGCGGCCCAGCGGCCCAGCGGCCCAGCGGCCCAGGCTTGGTCGAAATGTCCGGGGAGGCCGGGCGGCGCGGCAACGTACTCTCTCTCGTAGAATTACGAGGTGACCCAGGCCCGCGCACGAAAACGAACGGATGCGTCGGCCGCGCTCGCGGCATCCACTGTGCCGGTCTGGCTAGCCCTTGTCTTCTCCGTGCTGATCGGCGCACTATACGCCGTGCAATCACGGGTGAACGGCGAACTCGGGCACCGAATCGGCGACGGATTCACCGCCGCCGTCATCTCTTTTGGTTCCGGCCTGATTGTTCTCAGCCTCGGACTCATCGTGTTCCGCAGCGGACGCCGCGGCCTGCAACTCGTCGCGCGCGGCGTTGCAGCGAACCACCTGTCTTGGTGGCACCTGTTCGGCGGACTGGCCGGCGCCTTGTTCGTGCTGTCGCAGGGCCTCGTCGCCGCACCGCTTGGCATCGCCTTGTTCACGGTTGCCGTAGTGGCCGGCCAAACCGTGAGCGGCGTGCTCATGGACCGCTTCGGCATCGGCCCGGGCGGGCGACGTCCTCTGCACGCGTCAAAAATCGTTGGTGCCGTGCTCGCCCTGATCGCCGTCGCCTTCACGGTGAGTGGCGAGTTGCGCGGCAGCGGGGCGCCCTGGCTGCTAGCGCTGCCGCTGATCGCCGGTATCGGCCAGGGCTGGCAGCAGGCTGTCAACGGTCAGGTGCGGGCCACTGCCCAGAGCGCGCTCACCGCGACCTTTCTGAACTTTCTCACCGGTACCATCGCCCTCGTACTCGCCGCCCTCGTGCACGGCCTGCTGGTCGGTTTCGCGTTCGACTTGCCGGGAAATCCGTGGCTTTACACCGGCGGACTCATCGGCTGCGTCTTCATCGCCGGGGCCGCGGTCGTCGTGCGCACGACCGGGGTACTCATGCTCGGCCTGTGCATCGTGGCCGGCCAGTTGGTCTGCGCCCTAGCGCTGGATCTGCTCGCGCCAACGGCGGGGCATCCGCTCGGCGTGACGACCATCGTCGGGACCGCACTGGCGCTCGTGGCCGTGGTCATTGCCGCGGTGCGCTGGCGTCGCCCCGGCCATGTTCGCGCCTAGAACCCGCGCCGAAAACCCGCGCCGAAAACCCGCGTCGAGAACCCACGCCGAAAACCCGCGCCGAAAACCCGAGTCCAGAACTCGCGCCCAAAACCCGCGCCGAGAACCCGCGTTCGATCAGAGAACGTCGAGGAACTCGACGGGGTCTATCGACAGCCGCACACCAGGCTTGCAGTCCGCGGGAATCCCGCCGACATACAGCCATCCGAGCAGTTCCTCGTTGTCGGCGAGGCCGTGCACCGCACGTACCGCTGCCGTGCGCACGAACGGGCCGGTGCGCCACATCGCACCCCAGCCGGCATCGTCAAGAAGTAGCGTGAGCAGGTGCGCGACGCCGGCCGCCGACGCATCCTGCTCCCAGTCGGCCACCTTGTCACTGGCCCGCCGCACGGCGACGACGGCAATCAGCAGTGGCGCCCGCAACGGCTTGCCGGCGAGTTTGACGGCCTCACTGCCCTGACAAGCGGATGCCGCCACAAATGCCGCTCCCAGCCGCTCCAACGCTTCGCCGCGTAGTTCGAGCAGGCGCCACGGCCGCAGCGCACCGTGATCGGCCACCCGCGCGGCTGCGCCTACCAAGGGCAACAACTCGGCCCGGGTAGGCGCGGATGCCGTCACTTTAGAGTAGCTGCGTCGGCAATTGACGGCTTGGAAGACCGCAGACGGGACAACTTTCGTTGTTGAGGGAGGCAGGCTCACCGCGCTACTCGGCGGGCGTGAAGGTGAGCGAGATCGAGTTCATGCAATAGCGATCGCCGGTCGGAGTGCCAAATCCGTCGGGAAAAACGTGACCCAGGTGCGAGCCGCAGTTTGCGCAGCGGACCTCCGTGCGCACGGTGCCGAGCGAACGGTCTTCGAGCAGTTCGACCGCTTCGGGTCGCACCGACTCGTAGAAACTTGGCCAGCCGCAGTCGGAATCGAACTTGGTGCCGCTCTTGAACAGCTCAGCGTCACAGGCGCCGCAGGTGTACGTGCCAGCCCGACTCTCGTCGAGCAGCTCGCCGGTTCCGGGGCGCTCGGTACCAGCCTCGCGGAGCACGGCGAATTTTTCGTCACCCAGTTCGGAGCGCCACTCGCTGTTTGACTTCTTGATTGCGTAGTCCATGGTGGATGTCCCTTCGATCCGGCCGTCCACAAACGGACAACGTCTACTCAGCCTAAACTCGTGTGGCAGTACCCGCATTCCAGGCCCGGCCGTTTCGCAGTGTTTGCACGGCGATAGACCCCGCGACTCCGGCGTTCCGGGCGTGCCGGAGGCAACATCCAGCCGCTCACAAATAGGATGAGAGCGTCGGATAACCCGTCAAAACTGCTTTGGGGGAAAGATACATCAATGAGTGAGAGAACACCGACCCACGCGCAACCTCCCGCTCCGCCCGCCATAAGTACCCCGGATTTGACCCAACTCAGCGAACGCGACGCCGCAGTGCTTACCTTTGAACGGCAATGGTGGCGGCATGTCGGCGCCAAGGAAGAGGCTATCCGCGCCACCTTCGGTCTCTCGGCCGCGCGCTATTATCAGCTATTGGCGGCGCTGGTCGATTCACCGTTGGCACTGGCCTTCGACCCGATGCTCGTGAACCGACTGCAGCGGATGCGTTCCGCCCGATCCGAGGCGCGCGCCAGTCGTTCGCTGCCCGCTCACGACTAGTACCTGACCGCATTTCGCCGGCACGAGGCGACCGGCCAATCAAGGATCCAATCACTATGGCGCGAAAATTTGCGAAAGACCGTTTCGACACCCACATGCATGCCCTCGACCGAGTCGGTGCCCACCGTGCTCCCCGGAAAAGGGGCCGCGGCTGGATCGGGTTCTGGTGGGCGCTCGGCGCCACAGTGCTCTTGATCGCGGTCGGCGTGGTCGGAATCTTCGCGATCAACAACCGCCTCGACTTTTCCAGTTTCCCCGGCTTGTCGTCGCCCAGCTCGACTCCGGTCCCCACCGAGACCGCTATTCCGACCGCCGAAGCGACCGTCGACCCGGCGCTGACCGTGAATGTGTTGAACGGCTCCGCGACCAACGGCGTCGCAGCATCCGTCAGTGACACGCTTACCGCCGCTGGCTGGGTGGTCAACGCCACCGGCAACGCGAGCACCGACACGGAACCGATTTCCGTCATCTATTACACCGATGCCAGCCAGGAAGGCGCCGCCCGCGGCATCGCTGCTTCACTGCCGGGATCGAAGATCGTTTTCTCGACCGGCTTCGTCGATTCGGGAGCGGCCCTCACCGTCGTCGTCGGCAACGACTACGTCCTGCCAGCGGGCTGATAGGCAGTCAAAACTTCGGACTTAGTGGGCATTGCCCGATTCGTCAAGCCCCTGTTCTTTCGCCGTGGCTTCAGTACTATCTGGACTTGGTCACACATTTTGTTCGGGCATTACCCGCCCGGATCAAGAACGCTCGCCCAAGGTAACTTGCACCAGTAGGTAACTTGAAACAGAAGACTTGCTCTCGGGGATTTGCTGCTCGCACAGAATGAACGCAGTTTTTGCGACAGGGCCCGGAACAGCCAATGGGCGGTGCCGTCGAAATTGAGCAAGGAGTAACACATGGCGAACGGAACCGTGAAATGGTTCAACGCTGAAAAGGGTTTCGGCTTCATCACTGTCGATGGGGGAGGGCAAGACGTTTTCGTCCACTACTCCGCCATTGACATGAGCGGGTACAAGGTTCTTGAAGAAGGCCAGCAGGTAGTCTTCGAGGTCGGTGCCGGAGCGAAAGGCCCCCAGGCTGAATCGGTTCGACCGGCCTGACACACCCCGTAATCGGGGTCTGTCCCCCACCTAATGCCGCCCGCTGCAACGGGCGGCATTAGTGTTTACCGGTGATCAAGAAAAAGACAGCCCGCACGACACGACCGTTGAAGTCCGCGGTCCTGCTCACCCTGATCGTGCCGGCACTGCTGCTGAGCGGATGCTCCGGCAGTAGCGCGACGCCGACCCAGACTCCAACCCCCGCCTGGGCTTCAGGCTATGCGGCCCCCGCCGCCACGGAGATCGCACCGCTCACCGGCATTGCTGTCGCAGTCGGGTCGCCGGCGCACCCCTCCCTCGCAGCCAAGATCGACAACCACGTGGCCGCCCGCCCGCAGGTCGCGATCGACCGCACCGACCTCGTGTTCGAAGAACTGGTCGAGGGTGGCATCACCCGGTACGTCGCCGTGTGGCAGTCGAGCATTCCTGACCAGGTCGGGCCGGTACGGTCGATCCGCCCGATGGACCCCGATATTATCGCCCCGTTCGGCGGACTCGTTTCGTATTCGGGCGGCCAGGAGCGATTCGTCGAGGCCATGACCGCGACCGGTCAGATCAGCGCCATCTTCGACTACGACACGACCGGTTTGTTCTCCCGATCGAAAGCTACCGCGGCCCCGCACAACGTAATCCTCGCCGCCAAGGAATTCGCTAACCGCAACGTCACAGTTGCCCCGCCTGCCCAGCAGTACGCCTATGCGGCCACTCTCGCCGGGGCGTCCGCTGTCGTGGACGGCGCTCCGATTTCAGTGATCAACACCAGGTTCTCCAACTCGAGTGCCCGCAGCTGGACCTGGAATGCTGAAGCCACCGCCTACCTGCGCGCCCAGGACGGCACGCCCGACGTCACCGGCGACGGTGTGCAGCTGGCGGCCACTAATGTTGTGGTGCTGCGGGTGGACGTCACCGTCGACCAGAGCATTCCCAAGACCGAGCTCATCGCTTCGGGTGAAGCGTCGATCTCGACCGGTGGAAAGACGCTTGCGGCCACCTGGAGCAAGAGCTCTCAGACCTCACCGATCCGCCTTGTCGACGCTCATGGAGTAACAATACGGCTAGCTCCGGGCAATACCTGGTTTCAATTGGTGCCCAACGGCACCGGCTCGACCGATCTCGTTCCCTGACGGTCTGTAGCTGACCCGGCGTAACCCCAGATGCTCGCTTGCACTCTCGACCCCAGAGTGCCAGAATCGACTTAGCACTCTCGTCACCTGAGTGCCAACCCCATCATCATTTGGAACGTCCGGGAGGGACGAGTTACACATATGGCAAAAATCATTGCATTCAATGAAGAGGCCCGTCGTGGGCTTGAGCGCGGCCTGAACATTCTGGCCGACACCGTCAAGGTCACCCTCGGCCCGCGCGGCCGCAACGTCGTTCTGGAGAAGAAGTGGGGCGCCCCCACGATCACCAACGACGGTGTGTCCATCGCCAAGGAGATCGAACTCGACGACCCGTACGAGAAGATCGGTGCGGAACTCGTCAAAGAGGTCGCCAAGAAGACGGATGACGTTGCCGGCGACGGCACGACCACCGCAACCGTCCTGGCCCAGGCCCTGGTTCGCGAAGGTCTGCGCAACGTCGCAGCCGGCGCTGACCCGATCAGCCTGAAGCGCGGTATCGAAAAGGCCACGGCTGCTGTCATCGCCGAGCTCATCGCCAGCGCCAAGGAGATCGAGACCAAGGAAGAGATCGCCGCGACCGCGTCGATCTCCGCCGGAGACACCGAAATCGGCGCGATCATCGCCGAGGCCATCGACAAGGTCGGCAAGGAAGGTGTTGTCACCGTCGAGGAGTCGAACACCTTCGGCACCGAGCTCGAGCTCACCGAGGGCATGCGCTTCGACAAGGGCTTCCTGTCGGCGTACTTCGTCACCGACCCTGATCGTCAGGAAGCGGTCTTCGAAGACCCCTACATCCTGATCGTCAACTCCAAGGTCTCCAACATCAAGGACCTGCTCCCCATTGTGGACAAGGTCATCCAGACCGGCAAGCAGCTCCTCATCATTGCGGAAGACGTCGACGGTGAGGCCCTGGCCACGCTCGTTGTAAACAAGATCCGTGGCATCTTCAAGTCCGTCGCCGTCAAGGCTCCGGGCTTCGGAGACCGTCGCAAGGCTCAGCTGCAGGACATCGCCATCCTCACCGGTGGACAGGTCATCTCGGAAGAGGTCGGCCTCAAGCTCGAGAACGTCACGCTCGACCTGCTTGGTAACGCCCGCAAGGTCGTCATCACCAAGGACGAGACCACAATCGTCGAGGGTGCCGGTGACGTCGAAGCCATCGCCGGTCGCGTCTCGCAGATCCGTGCCGAGATCGAGAACACGGACAGCGACTACGACCGCGAGAAGCTCCAGGAGCGCCTCGCCAAGCTTGCTGGCGGCGTTGCTGTCATCAAGGCCGGAGCCGCTACGGAGGTTGAGCTCAAGGAGCGCAAGCACCGCATCGAAGATGCAGTGCGTAACGCCAAGGCTGCCGTTGAAGAGGGCATCGTCGCCGGTGGTGGCGTTGCACTCATCCAGGCTGGCAAGACCGCATTCGAGAGCAAGGCTGTCCTTGACCTCGTCGGCGACGAGGCAACGGGCGCCAACATCGTGCGCGTCGCCATCGACGCCCCGCTCAAGCAGATCGCGCTCAACGCCGGCATGGAGCCCGGCGTCGTCGCCGACAAGGTGCGCAACCTGCCCGTCGGATGGGGCCTCAACGCCGCCACCGGCGAGTACGTCGACATGATCGCTGCCGGAATCAATGACCCGGTGAAGGTCACCCGTTCCGCGCTGCTGAACGCGTCGTCGATCGCCGGACTGTTCCTCACCACCGAGGCCGTCGTTGCCGACAAGCCCGAGAAGAACTCGGCTCCGGCCGGCGACCCCTCGGGTGGCATGGACTTCTAAGTCCCGCCGCTAGCAAGACCATAAAAGTGGGCGTCTCCTTCGGGAGGCGCCCACTTTTATGTATCTATCGGTCTGCGTGCTAGCGGATGGTGCGGGTCGCCTTCACCAGCTCAGCGCAGCGCTCACCGATCATCATTGTGGTGATGTTCGGGTTGACGGTGACGAGCTCTGGCATCACCGAGGCGTCGGCGACGCGCAGGCCGGTGACACCCTTTACTCGCAGCTCCGGGTCGAGTGGCGAGAACACGTCGTCGATCGCGCCCATGCGCACGGTTCCGGCCGGGTGGTAAACCGTGTTGTGGGTCTTCTCGATATAGGAGGTGATCTCAGCATCCGTTTGCACGTCGATGCCGGGGTACAGCTCTTCACCCGCCCAGTCGGCCATGGCCGGCTGCCCGACGATCTCGCGGGCCTTGCGGATACCGGCGATCATCACGCGCATGTCGTGCGGGTCGGTGAAGTAGCGCGGGTCCACCTTGGGCTTGTCGCGATAGTCGCTGCTGCGCAGCGTCACCGTACCGCGTGACCGGGCGTGGGTCACGTTCGGAGTCAGGCAGAATCCGTTTTCCGTGGTCGGGTATCCGTGGCGCGCGGTGTGCATGTCGAACGGTACGGAGCCGTAGTGGAACATGAGGTCGGGACGGTCGAGGCCGTCCTCGGTCGTGGTGAAGATGCCGGCTTCCCACCACTGCGTGGAGGTATCGGTCATTGGCCGTTTGGCCTCCCACTGAATGACGCCTTCGGGGTGGTCCTGCAGGTTCTCGCCGACGCCGGGGGAGTCCGCGATTACCTCGATGCCGAACGAGGCGAGCTGCTCCTCCGGACCGACACCGGAGAGCATGAGCAGCTTCGGTGAATCGATGGCGCCGGCCGAGAGGATGACCTCGGCGCGGGCGTTCAGGCGGTGCGTCTTACCGAAGGCGGCGTCGACAACATCAACGCCGGTGCAGCGCTTGTTCTCGTCGAAGACGAGCTTGCGCGCACGCCGATCGGTGAGCAGCGTGAAATTGGGGCGTTCCATGATCGGGTGAATGTAGGAGACCGAGGACGATGCCCGCGTGCCGTCAACTTGTCGGTTGATCTGAAAGAAGTTCGCACCGTTGATCACGGTTGTGCCCGCATTGAACGTGGTGCGCGGAATACCGGCCTGCTCGCAGGCATCCAGCAGGGCGACCCCGCACGGATCGTTGGCCGGCACATTCATCAGGTGCACGGGGCCATCCTGGCCGTGGTGCGGAGCTTGGTCTTCATTGGTCTCCAGCTTGGTGAACAGCGGGAAGGTGTTGGCGGCCTCCCAACCGGTCGCGCCGTGCTTACCGGCCCAGTCGTCGAGGTCTTCCGCGGGTGCCCAGAAGGCGATGCAGGAGTTGTGGCTCGAGCAGCCGCCCATGATTTTCGCGCGGGCGTGCCGCATGAACGAGTTGCCGTGTTCCTGCGGTTCGATGGGGTAGTCCCAGTCGTAGCCGCTCTCGAGCAATTCCATCCAGCGGTCGAGCTGGAGAATGGCGTCGATCCCGCGGTCGTCCGGACCGGCCTCCACGAGGGCGACCTCAACGGTCGGGTCCTCCGAGAGCCGTGCGGCAACGGCGGCCCCCGCCGATCCGCCCCCGATGACGATGTAGTCGAATTCGGTGGGAGTAGCTGGTGTTGCAGTGGTCAATTGATTCCTAATCTGGGTGTTCCTGTCATACCGGTGAGCGGATGCCCGCTAGCGCCGCTGAAACCAGCCCGTCACGGCCGGTGCCGTGTTCTGGTAGATGTGCTTGGTCTCCTGGTACTCTCCGAGGCCCATCGGACCGAGCTCGCGGCCGACGCCCGACTGGCCGTAGCCGCCCCATTCCGCTTGTGGCAGGTAGGGGTGGAAGTCGTTGATCCAGACGGTCCCGTGGCGCAGGGCCTTGGCAACGCGCTGGGCCTTGCCGGCGTCCTGGGTCCAGACCGCGCCGGCCAGGCCGTAGACGGTGTCGTTGGCGATGCGCACGGCTTCGGCTTCGGTCTCGAAGGTTTCAATCGTCACCACCGGGCCGAAAGCTTCGTCGATCACAACGGACATGCCGCTCGACACCTGGTCAAGAATGGTCGGCGTGTAGTAGTAGCCCTGGGCGAGGTCGCCCTCGCCCCAGGTCCCGCCGGCGCGCAGGCGCGCGCCCTCGGCGATGCCCTTCGCCACGTAGGCGGTGACCTTGTCGCGGTGGGCTGCGCTGATCAGCGGCCCCGTTTCGGACTCTGGATCAAACGGTCCGCCGAGACGAATCTGGTTCGCGCGGCGCACCAGCTCGTCGACGAACTTCTCCGCGACGGATGCTTCCACCACGATGCGCGCGCCCGCCGAGCAGACCTGCCCCGAGTGCACAAACGCGCCGTTGAGCGCATTGTCCAGCGCCGCGTCGAAGTCGGCGTCGGCAAAGATCACGTTGGGATTTTTACCGCCGAGTTCGAGCGCGACCTTCTTGACCGTTCCAGCGGCGGCCGCGGCGATCTTCCTGCCGGTTTCGAGTCCGCCGGTGAATGAAACGAGGTCGACATCGGGGTGGCTGGAGAGCGGCGCCCCGGCCACGGCGCCTGCGCCGAGCACGAGGTTGGCGACGCCGGCCGGAAGGCCGAGGTCGTCGAGCAAGATCATCATGAGCATGCTGGTGTGCGGGGTCAGCTCGCTCGGCTTGAGTACGAAGCTGTTGCCGGCGGCAAGGGCCGGAGCGATCTTCCACGCGGCCTGCAGCAGCGGATAGTTCCACGGCGCGATCAGGCCGCAGACGCCGACGGGTTCGTGCACGATGCGGCTGACGACGCTCTCGTCGCCGGCATCGACGATGCGTCCGCTGTCCTGCCCGGCGAGCTTGCCGAAGTAGGCAAAGCAATTCGCGATGTCGTCCATGTCGATCTCGCTCTC
The DNA here is from genome assembly GCF_002929825.1 of Cryobacterium sp. Y29. Taxonomy (GTDB): domain Bacteria; phylum Actinomycetota; class Actinomycetes; order Actinomycetales; family Microbacteriaceae; genus Cryobacterium. The sequence continues at coordinate 185,213 of NZ_PJJN01000031.1, read as the reverse complement.
GACCAGGCGTTTGCCGGTGTCGAGGGTTTCGGCGCGGGCGAACTCTGCGCGACGTACGCGCAGTTCGGCGGCGACACGCAGCAGAAAGTCGCCGCGTTCCGGCGCCGGAACCGCGCTCCAAACGTGGCTGTCGAAAGCGGTGCGGGCGGAGTGAATGGCGGCGTGGACATCCGCTGTGGTCGCCTCACTGACCGTACCGACGACGCTCTGGTCGGCCGGGCAGCGGATCTCGCGGGTGCCGGCGTCGCTCGCGGGCACCCAGGCGCCGTTGATGAACAGGGTGGCCGGCACAGCAGAATCGTTCAGAGTGTTCATTGTTTGACCTCGTCCGATTCGAAATCGGCTTCCCAATTGTCTTTGGCCACCTGGTCCTCGGCGAGGGCGGTGTTTCCCGGCTCTGCCCGGTTGAGGTGCAGAAAGTCGAGGTGCGTTTCGTAATGGTCGAGCACGTCGGTGATGACCTGCTCCTTGCTGTAGCCCATGAGGTCGTAGCCGTGGCTGCCCTCGAGGGAGAAGACCTCCATGCGGTAGTACTTTCCGCTCGCGCTGGCCGCCCGTACGGCGTAGGTCGGGGTGTCGAGCTGCACTGGGTAGATCTGGTATTTGAACCCGCGCTCGTCGCCCATGGACACGTTCAGGTCGAGGTGCGGTAGCTGCAGGCCGTCGACGACGCCCTTCGACAGGGTCACCTCGGCGCCCTGCGTCACGAGTTCGTCGCGCACTTCCTGCAGGGCGGGCAGTGCCACGCCCGACAGGAAGCGTTCGGCTTGGCGCGGGCCGGGGTAGCTCATCGCGCGGCTCAGCCGCTGGCGCCAGTTACGCGCGCGGGCCGGGTCGGTACTGCGGCCGGACAGCAGTCCGGGCAGGCTCGCGCGGTAACTGTCGGTGAGAGACTGCTCGAGCCGCAGCGCCCGATACAGCCCCAGCATGACGAGCAGCAGCACCGCCGAGAACGGCAGCCCCATGATGATGGTGGCATTCTGTAGGGTTGGGATGCCGCCGACCAGCAGCATCGACATTGTCAGCACGCCGGTGGTCACCGCCCAGAAGATGCGCAGCCACTTGGGACCGTCGGATTCGGAATCTTTGAGGTGCGAGGTGAAGTTCGCCATCACCAGGGCACCGGAGTCGGCGCTCGTGACGTAGAACAGCAAACCCGTGAACGTGGCGATCGCGGCCGTTGCAGGGGCGAACGGGAATTCGGCCAGCAGCGAGTAGAAGGCGCGCTCCGGTGAATTCATCGCCACCTCGCCAAAGCCGGCGTCTCCGCCGATGACGATCGCGAGGGCGCTGTTGCCGAAGACGGCGATCCAGAGCAGGATAAACGCGAACGGAACGATCATGGTGCCGGCGACGAACTCGCGGATGGTGCGGCCGCGGCTGATGCGGGCCAGGAACAGGCCTACGAACGGTGCCCAGGCGATCCACCACGCCCAGAAGAACAGGGTCCACCAGTTGAGCCACTCGTCGGGGCGGTTGTAAGCGAATGTGTTGAGAGTCATCGCCGGGAACCGGCTGAGGGTGTCGCCGATGTTCAGAATGATGGCGTCGAGCAGAAAGCTCGTGTTGCCGACGATAAGAATGAATAGCATGAGACCAACGCTGAGCAGGACGTTGAGTTCCGACAGGCGTCGAATGCCCTTCTCGACCCCGGAGACGACGGAAATCGTCGCCATGACCACGCTCAGGGCAATGAGAGAGCCCTGCACCAGAACGGTCTCCGGCGTTCCGAACATGAAGGTCAGGCCGTAGTTGAGCTGGGCGACGCCGATTCCGAGGCTCGTCGCGATGCCGAAGATGGTTCCGAGAATTGCGGCGATGTCGACCACGTCACCGATCGGGCCGTGAATCTTTTTGCCGAAAATCGGGTACAGCGCCGAACGGATGCTCAGCGGCAGGTTCTGCCGATAGGCGAAGTAGCCGAGGGCTAGGCCCATCAGGGCGTAGAGCGCCCAGCCGGTGATGCCGTAGTGGAACAGCGTCCAGACCATGGCCTGACGTGCGGCCTCGACGGAACCGCCGTCGCCGGTGGGCGGGGCGAGGTACTGCGTGACCGGCTCGGAGACCGAGAAGAACATCAGGTCGATGCCGATTCCTGCGGCGAACAGCATGGCCGTCCAGGTGAACAGGCTGAACTGTGGGCGTGAGTGGTCGGGACCCAGACGAGTTTTACCGACCCGGGAGAGGGCGACGACGATGACGAAGACCAGAACGACGGTGACGATCAGGAAGTAGTACCAGCCGAGGTTGACCGACACCCAGTCGACGACGGCGGCGATAACGTCGCTCGCGTTGGTCGGGGCGAGGATCGCCCAGAGTGCGATGGCGATGATACCGGAGGCTGATCCGAAGAAAACCGTCTTATTGACCCGGGTTTTGTTTTCCGGGGGCGGATCGGGAGGCCCTGTCGACGGTACTGCGGCGGGAATGGGGGCAGAGAGAGTCATCTCATCCTTGGTGCTTGGTGTGATGTCTCGATGGTGCCGGCCGCGTGTGCGCGAGTCGGCTGTCCGAGTGGCCGCGGTGGCGGCGCTTGTGAGTATCTGTCAGTCTAGCACCGAGAATCCCCGTATTTTCAAGAATACTCGAGGCTCGGCGGAGTGAGATGGTGTCATCCCGCGCGTGACAGCGCACACGGATGAACGCCACCTACCGCCGAAAGCACCCGCCGACCCGCCTAGCGGGCGAACAGACGGGTGTTCGCCTGCTCGGTCTCGGCGTACTGCTGCCCGGCGACGCTCAGTGCCTGATTGAGCAGAGTCAGGCTCTCTTCCAACTGCTGGTGCATGCCGCGCCACTCGGCGAACGCCCCCTGGAAGGCCGCGGAAGCCTGGCCGGTCCAGAAGCCTTCGAGGCTGGTCAGCTGGGCGTTGAGATCGCCGACATCTGCCTGCACGCGCGCAATGGTGCCACGGGCGGTACTCGCCGTGCTCTGTACCGCATCGCTGTCGACCTGGAAGCTTGTCATGGTGTGCCCTTCTCCTACATAACAGTGGTTGGTGACTGTGAGCGTAGAAGGTGGGCGGGCGGCATCCGCTCTTCGAAACGGATCTGTGCGCGCATGCCGGCGCTGGTGGCCTGTGGAGGATGCGGCGAAATCCCTACGGAATGACGGGCTGCGCGTGCTGCGGGGCGCTCGCCGAGCCGGCGAGCGGGAGTGAAACGCGAAAAGTCGCGCCTCCGCCCGGGGTTTCGATGACGTCGACCGTGCCGTTGTGGCTCGCGACGATTGCGGCGACGATAGCCAGCCCGAGCCCGCTACCGCCGGTTTCACGGGCGCGAGAGGAGTCGGCGCGCCAGAAGCGCTGAAAGATTTTCTCTCGAATCTGCGGCGGAATACCTTCACCGTGGTCGATCACGGCGATCGAAGCCCGCTGGGTGTGCGAATCCACCTTGACTTCGAGTTCGATCGGGCTATCAGTGGCGGTGAAACGCATCGCGTTGCCCATGAGGTTGGTGATGACCTGGCGAATCTTATTCTCTTCAGCCATGACGATCGGCGGTAGTGGCGTATCCACCGGCAGCGCGGTCAGGTCGGCGTCGGGCATAACAGGGCTTCCCCGACGGGGCTTGCGGGTGCGCAGCCGGGCCAAGGTGGCTCCGGCAAAGGCGATCGCTCCGGTTGGTGTGCCGGTTCCCGGCGGCCGGGTGATGGTGCCCGTGGTGACGCTCTCCGACGAGTCATGCCCGACGGGAAGAATTTCTCCAGGGTTCCCGTCAAGAGTCACGTCGAGGTCGTCGCCGCGCGGCCCAACCGGCGGCGGGGGAGTGAGCACAGTGACCTGGCGGCCAGGGGAACTGGCCATGGTGTCGAGGGCGGCGTCGCGGGCCAGTGGAACGAGATCCACCGGGGTCAAAGCCAGCGGCTTGGTTTCATCGAGGCGGGCCAGTTCGAGCAGATCCTCGACTAAACCACCCATGCGAATGGCCTCTTTTTCGATGCGTTCCATGGCCTGTGCAACATCTTCGGGCGTCTGCAGCGCGCCCATGCGGTACAGCTCGGCGTAGCCACGAACGGAGACGAGGGGGGTGCGCAATTCGTGGCTTGCGTCGCCGACGAAACGACGCATCTGGTCGATGGTGCGGGCGCGGTCCTTGAAGGCACGGTCGATGCGGCTGAGCATGATGTTGAGCGAACGGTTGAGGCGACCGACCTCGGTGTTGGGGGTCGCACCACCGAGCCGCTGGCTGAAGTCACCGTCGGCGATGGCCGCTGCCGTCTGCTCTGCCTCACGCAACGGCACGAAGGTGGTCGTGACGAGCACCCGGGTGAGCATGGCTCCGATCAAGACAACGCCAGCGCCGAAGCCGAGAAAGATCGTGAGGTAGGTGGCCATGGTGTTCTCGGTCGGCCGGAGCGACACCGCCATGACGAGGGTGCCATAGGTGCCGGTGGGGCTGATCACCACGGGAACCATGATCGCGTGAAACTCGGTGTCGTGGGCAGCGTCCCACAGGGTTTGGATCTGCCCGTCAAGCTGCGAGACCCGTTTCAGGTCGAGCGGCATGCCCACGACCGGCAGTTCGGCGTGGTCGCGTTCCTGCCAGGTACGCGTGATCAGGGTACCGTCCTGGTCGTAGAGGGCCACGAAGTAGTCCGACGCGACGCCCTCGGTGTCGCCCTGCGAGAACACGCTCGCCGAATAGCCGCTGAGCGCGGTTTGCGTGTCGACCTGCAGCTGCGTGTCGACCTGCGTCACCACGTACTGCTTCAGCATTGCCATGGTGCCGATGCCCGAAACAAGCAGGCCGAGCGTGAGCATCAGCACCGTGACGCCGGTGATCTTGGAACGGAGGGAGATGCTGCTCCACCGTCTCGACAGGGTTTCGTGCATTTGGATTCAGTCTACGAAAGCTCGCTGTGTATAACGTGCGCCGTGACTAAGCCTTGGCAGCCTTGAGCATGTAGCCGAAGCCACGCTTGGTCTGAATGAGTGGTTCGCTCGAGTGCACATCAACCTTGCGGCGCAGGTAGGAAATGTAGCTCTCCACAATTCCGGCGTCACCGTTGAAGTCGTACTCCCAGACATGGTCCAGAATTTGCGCTTTGGACAGCACGCGGTTGGGGTTGAGCATGAGGTAGCGCAGCAGCTTGAACTCGGTAGGACTCAGTTCAATGGCTTCCGTGCCTACGAGAACCTCGTGGGTGTCCTGATCCATGGTGAGCTCGCCAGCCCGGATCACCGCGTCTTCGTCAGCGTGCATGGTGCGACGCAGGATCGCCTTGATGCGAGCGACGATCTCGTCAAGGCTGAATGGCTTGGTCACGTAGTCGTCACCGCCGACGGTGAGGCCGGTGATCTTGTCTTCGGTATCGTCCTTGGCGGTCAGGAACAGGATCGGGGCGGTATAACCGGCCGAACGCAGGCGTTTGGTCACCCCGAAGCCGTTCATGTCCGGCAGCATGACGTCGAGAATGATGAGGTCCGGTTCCTCCTCGAGTACGGCGGAAATGGCCTGCGCGCCATTGCCAACAGCGCGCACGGCGAAACCGGCGAAGCGGAGGCTGGTGGTGAGGAGATCGCGGATATTGGGTTCGTCATCGACGATAAGGATGCGGGGGCCGTCAGTCATGACCCCAGTATCTGCGCGTTAGCTGGAGCTTTGCTGACAGTGGACGGTGTGTGCGGAGATGGGTGGCAGATATCCGCTGCGCGACGCGGATTACCGACATGATGGTCATGGACGATCGATTCGCTTCACAGGTGAGGACCGCTATGAACCGCACGACCCCCGAAACGGCACTGACGTTGCCTCAAATAGATGCCCCGCGCCGGGTGATCGGCGGCCGCACCTTCAACTTCGATCGAGAGGTGGCCGTGATGGCCATCGTCAATCGCACGCCGGACTCGTTCTATGACCAGGGCGCAACGTTCGCGCTCGACGCATCCGTTGTGGCGGCGCATCGGGCAATTGCCGATGGGGCCGACTGGATCGACATCGGCGGTGCCAAATTCGCGCCCGGGCCGGCAGTGCCCATCGAACAGGAGATCGACCGAGTGGTGCCGGTGGTCGAGGCACTGCGAGGCTCGGGCGTGGTCATCTCGGTCGATACCTTTCACCCGGCAGTGGCCGCCGCGAGCATCGCCGCCGGCGCGCACGTGATCAACGACACTACGGGCGTGCATGATCCGGCCATGGCCGACATCGTCGCGGACAGCGACGCCACACTCGTGATAACCCATAGCCTGGCCGCGCCGCGCAGGCCCCACCCGGCACCGCACTATGACGACGTCGTCGCCGATGTCCGCGAGTTTCTGCTGGCCCGGGTTGATCGGGCTATGGGACGCGGCGTTTTGCGGGAGCGAATTATTATTGACCCGGGCCACGACCTCAACAAGACCACCAGACACTCGCTCGAGCTGACCCGGCGGCTCGGCGAGATCACCGGACTCGGCCTGCCGACTCTGGTCGCCGTGTCTAATAAAGATTTTGTGGGGGAGAGCCTGGACCGGCCACGCGGTGAACGCGTGGAGGGTTCTCTGGCCGCCATGACGGTGTGTATTCTGCAGGGTGCCCGCATCGTGCGCATGCACAACGTGCGGGCCGCCGTCGACGCCGTGCGCATGACCGAGGCCATCCTCGGGTTTCGTGAGCCCGCCTACGAGCGCCACAACCTCGCCTGATGCGGGCCGAACTGCCTCCGCGGGCCGAACTGATCGAGCACTACCGAGTGGCCGCCCGATCGCTGCCGCGGGTGCGCGTCAACTTCATCGCCAGCCTCGATGGTGCTGCAACGCATGAGGGGCTCAGCGGCGGCCTGAACAACGCCGACGACAAGATCGTCTTCGACACCCTACGGCTGCTCACCGACGTCATTCTGGTCGGTGCCGGAACGGTGCGCGCCGAGGGCTACGGCGGCATTCTGCTGCCAGAGGACGACGCGACCTGGCGCGTGCAGGCCGGCCTGGCCGCCCAGCCCCGGGTCGCAATCGTGTCGGGTCGGCTGGATCTTGACCCCGGGCATCCGGTTTTCACGGATGCGGCGACCCGACCAATTGTGCTGACCCATGCCGCAGCGCCGACCGACCGGCGGGCGGCGCTCGCCTCGCGCGCTGACGTGGTCGACTGCGGTGAGGACAGGGTTGACCCGCGACGCATGGTGGCGGAGCTCGCTGAGCGCGGTCTGCCCCAGATTCTCTGCGAGGGTGGTCCGCACTTATTCGGAGACCTCGTTGCGGCGGACCGCGTCGACGAGCTCTGCTTGAGCCTCGCCCCGGCGCTCGAGGGGGGCTCTGCCGGGCGCATCGCTGTCGGGACAAGCGCGGCGACTCGCGCTATGGAGTTGTTGCACGTGTTGCGCGCCGGCGACATGCTGTTCCTGCGGTATGCCCGCCGACAATCCTGAGCTGAGGCGGGCGGGCAGCATGCGCTGGGCCCACCTTATGTTCCGGGGCCCAGTTTATAAGCTGGGCCCGTGGACGGGGCCCGGGCCCCGTCCGTGGAGATACGGGTCAGGCGACACGGGTCAGGCGACCAGGGTCTGGGCGGTGAGGCCCTGCGCATCGAGGATTGTGTAGCTGTAGCCCTGTTCGGCGAGAAAACGCTGGCGGTTCTGCGCGAAGTCCTGGTCGACGGTGTCGCGGGCGACGAGCGTGTAGAAGTTCGCCGACAGTCCAGATTCCTTCGGGCGCAGCAGCCGGCCGAGGCGCTGGGCCTCCTCCTGGCGGGAGCCGAACGAACCAGACACCTGGATGGCCACGGTCGCCTCGGGCAGGTCGACCGAGAAGTTCGCGACCTTCGACACCACGAGTACCTTCACCTCGCCCACGCGGAACGCCTGGTATAAACGTTCGCGTTCGTCGACCGGGGTGGCACCGGTGAGCTGGGGGGCATGCAAGACCTCGGCGAGTTCATCGATCTGGTCGAGGTATTGGCCGATCACGAGGATGCGTTCGCCCTCGTGCTTCTTGATCAGCGCCTGCACCACGCCGAGCTTGGCCGGCGCGGTCGCGGCCATGCGGTAGCGCTCATCGTCCGCTGCGGCGGCATAGCTGAGGCGCTCCGACTGCGGCAGGTCGATGCGCACTTCGTAGCAGTTGGCCGGGGAGATGAAGCCCTGGGCCTCGATCTCCTTCCATGGGGCGTCGAACCGCTTCGGGCCGATCAGGCTGAACACATCGCCCTCGCGGCCGTCCTCGCGCACCAGGGTGGCGGTGAGGCCGAGGCGGCGGCGCGCCTGCAATTCGGCGGTGAGTTTGAACACGGGAGCGGGCAACAGGTGTACCTCGTCGTAGATCACCAGGCCCCAGTCCATGGCGTCGAGCAGTTCAAGGTGGGCGTACTCGCCCTTGCGCTTCGCCGTGAGAATTTGGTAGGTCGCGATGGTCACCGGCTTGACCTCTTTTACCTGTCCGGAGTATTCGCCGATCTCCTCCGGTGTCAGTGTCGTGCGCTTGAGCAGTTCGTCGCGCCACTGGCGGGCCGAGACGGTGTTGGTCACCAGAATGAGCGTGTTGGTCTTCGCGGTGGCCATGGCCCCGGCGCCGACGAGGGTCTTGCCAGCGCCACAGGGCAACACAACGACGCCGCTGCCGCCGTCAAAGAAGCTCGCTACGGCCTTGTTCTGATAGTCACGTAGCGACCAGCCGTCTTCCTTCAGCGCAATATCGTGCGGGGTGCCTGGTGTGTACCCGGCAAGGTCCTCGGCGGGCCACCCGAGCTTCACCAGTTCCTGCTTGAGCTGCCCGCGAGCCCAGGCTCCGACGAGATACGTTTCCGGGGAAGGATGCCCGATCAACAGTGGCGCAATGCGCTTCGCCCCTGCGATCTCGGTGAGAACGGCTTGGTCACTGCTGTGCAGTACGAGGGAACCCTCGGGGTCACGTTCAATGACGAGTCGCCCGTAGCGACCGACCGTCTCGGTGATATCCACGCTGACCGTCTGAGGTATGGCGAATTTGGAATACTTCTCGAGCGTCGCGAGCATGTCGGACGCATCGTGCCCTGCCGCCCGGGCATTCCACAGGCCCAGCCGCGTGATGCGGTAGGTGTGGATGTGCTCGGGGGCGCGTTCGAGCTCTGCGAAAACGGCGAGGTCGTGACGAGCATCCTCGGCAAGAGGATGGGCAACTTCGAGCAACACCGTGCGGTCACTTTGCACAATCAGGGGGCCATCAGACATAACCCCTAATTCTACGCCCGTTCGGCAGTTTTTACGGTACCGGCCGCTGCCGCGCACAAGCGGTCACGGGGCCGGGGTGATGCTGAGGATGCTCTTGAGTGGCAGGGTGCGCTCGATGTCGGCCCGCCGGTCGCGGGCTCGGAAGCGTCCGTTGCTGACGCTGGCCGGTTCGAGCAGGTAGTCCACCACCGCGCCGCCGGGCATTGCGATACTGACCAGGATGGTCTGCTTGGCCTTGATGGCGGTGTCGAGCTGGCGGGCAAGCCAGGCATCCGCTATTGAAACGCCACTTTCAGGGCGAAGCCGCAGCTTGTCGACCAGGTTGCGGGCGGTGTCAACCGTTGGTGTCAGCGTGACACGGGCGATCTGGTGTCGGCGCAAGTGCACGATCTCACCGAGGTCGTCTTCGGCAGCGACGGGATAACGAGCGTCACTCAGCGCCCAAAACACGGCGTCACCGGCGAAGCGGCTGAGCAGGTGTTCGCTGTCGCCGGCGCGCACGAGCGCGAGCGGCGCCAGAGTCTGGTCGACAGCGATTGTGCCGAGCAGCGCGGCATCAGCTGAGCAGACGTAGCTGAGAAAAACGGTGTCATTACCGGGTGGAGCGATCGGAGCGTTCGGCCCGTCGGTGAGACGTCCCACTCGCACCCGGCCGTACCGCGAAGCCGATTCGTTGATGAGGTAATCGACCGGCTGTGGAATGCCGGTGAGTGAGATCGACGTCAGAAAAGCGAGCAGCGAGTCTGCATTCTCGCCCGCGGCCAGGGCGCGATTGACGGATGCCGCGGTGATGCGATAGCTCGACGCGAGTTCTCGACTTTCCACGTCGGCCATCCCGCGCAGCCGGGAGTCGATCGACGGCGCGAGTGGGCCGGGCGCGACGATCGAGAGGTCGTGCTGCAGATACACCGCGCCGACTTCAGCCGGCAGCGCGCCCGCCATGATGTCGACGGCTACCTCGAGGTCACCGCGCAGCACGTTGGCGCCGGCCGTGCTGGTGGTGTCGTTTGCGGTGATACCGAGCAACTCGGCGTCGCGGGCGAACTCGGTTAGCTGGGAGAGCATCCACTCGCCGCCGGCCGGATAGAGCCAGGCGATAAACGCGGTCAGTCCACCACCCCAGGGCAGCCCGGCCTGGCGCGGAAGAATGTCGGCCACGGTCGGCGGGAGCGCCGCCAACCAGGCCACGGCCAAGGCCGCCCATCGGGTGGTCGTGTGTTCGAGCAGCCAGGCCTCGCCGGCCTCGGTTTCCATCCAATAACCGTCGGAGTGGGCGAGCAGGTCGGCCCGGGAAGCCAAGGCGAGGATCGGGGCAACCAGTTCGACGTCGACCGTCATTACCGCGGCGAGGCGCTTGGTGTCGGGCAGGCCGAGCCCACCCCGACTGAGCTGCCGGGCGGGCTCGCGGCACAGCTCGTTGACCAGCTCGGCGATCGACGACACCATCCCAAAAGCGCGTTCAGCGGCCAGCTGGTCGATGAACGCAATCTCGGTGTCGGGCACGGTGGCGACGGCCACCGGGGGCGCAGCGACGGCGAGGTCGGCGGTATCCGGTAGACCCTGAGCCGGCCAGCGCGCCAGATGAGCCGAGACGGCGTCGTATGGAATGCAGCATCCGTCGTTTCGCTCGGCCAAAAGTACGGCGTGCAAGCTGTCGACCCGGCGGGCCACATCGGCCAGCGTGACCTCGGTCGAACCTAGTTCAACCAGTCGGTTCGTCACCGCGACCAGCGTCGGAACGGAATTGCTGCTGGTGAGTTGTCCGGCCACGGCCAGAATGGCAAGGGTCGAGCGGTCCAGGTGGCTCAGGGCCAGTTGCACATTGCCAGCATCAAGCAGGGCTTCGGCCAGATCGAAGAAGTCGTGGATGCCGTTCGCAGAAACACCGCGCACCTTGATGACGTGCCGCAGCTCGGCATCGGGCAGGACCCGAAGTCTCGATGCGAGGCCGAGCATTACTCGCGGTCTCGTCGAGCTTCGCGACTGCGTCGAACTCCTGCAGAGATGATGAGCACGATGATGAGCACGAAACCGATGGGCAGGCCGTAGAGCGGCAGGATGAAGATCGGCGGCCAGAAGCCGCGGCTGAACCCGTCGTTTTGGCCGACGCCCATCGCGGTCGCGATGATGACCGCAAGGAACGCGAGAATCGACAGCCCCACCACGCTCGCCACCATGTAAGCGAGCACACGTTCAAGCCGGCTGACGGCTTGTGGAGTTTGATTGGTCACAGCCTAAGGATACGGGCACGCGGGTGCCGCAACCGAATATGCTGGGTTTACATCCCGCACTATATTGTGCGCCCAAAACTCAAGTGAGGTTCAGATGCCCACCGGCAAGGTCAAGTTTTACGACGAGGAGAAAGGCTTTGGCTTCATCACATCCGATGACGGTCAGGAGGTCTTTCTCCACGCTTCCGCTTTGCCGTCCGGCGTAACCATCAAGCCCGGCGCGAAGCTCGAATTCGGTATTGCCGACGGCAAACGCGGCGCCCAGGCGCTGTCGGTGCGCGTGATCGAAGCTCCTCCGAGCCTGTCTAAATTCAACCGTAAGCCAGCCGACGATATGTCGATCATCGTTGAAGATTTGGTGAAGCTGCTCGACGGTATCGGCACAAATCTCAAGCGCGGTCGGTACCCCGAATCAAGTCACAGTAAGAAGATCGCGGCGATGCTGCGCAAGGTCGCCGAGGAACTGGATGCCTGAGGTCACCGACGCGCAGCCGACCGAGGCGCAGGAGACCGACGCACCGCCGACGAAATCGGACAAGCAGACCGATGCCACCCTGCTCGCGGCCGTTGAGCTGGCGCGCACGGCGCTGCTGGAGATCACGACGGACGACACGATCGGCGAGGTCATCGGCCACATCGACGAGGGCGACCTCGTGGTGTCGCTGCTGTTCGACTGCTTGCTGACCGGCTATCCGGGCTGGCGCTGGACCGTGAGTCTTGCGCGGGTCGACGAGAATTCCGAGCCGAAGGTTCTTGAAACCGAGCTCACGCCCGGCAATGACTCGCTGCTCGCGCCCGAGTGGGTGCCGTGGTCGGATCGTCTCGTCGATGACGACATTGCAGCGGATGATGACGAGTCCGTCGACGACGATGACTTGGACGACGATGACGACGATGACGACGATGACGACGACGACGACGACGACGGCGACGACGGCGACGACGATGATGATGATGACGATGACGATGACGATGACGGGTCAAACGAGCATCCGGTCGACGACGCAGATTTGGTCGACGATGAAGCGGATGACTCCCTCGATGCTCTGGACGGCATCGACTTCAACGAAGCGCTAGCGGCGGCGGAACTGAACCCAGGCGAGTCCAGCGAGGCCGAGGCTGACGCCGATCACAGTGCACCACAGCCACCAACCCGTTCCCGGCGCGCTCGCCGCCCCTGACTTTGAGGCGCCCGGCGCCGCTTCCTCAAAGAAGAGGGCGGCGCCGAGTGCGACCAGCCAGAGCAGGGTGCCGCATATCAGTGCCGTGCGGGCATCCGTTCGTGCGGGCAGCGGATCGGGCCGGCGTTCGCTGTCTTTCAACCACAGGCGCATCGTGCGATCCTTTCGTTGCGTTTCGTGCAGCTAATTTCAGAGGTGTGCCACGACGTGCTCGATGGATGCCACGAGCTTCTTGACGTCATCAGGGTCGATGGCCGTGAAGGTCGCGATGCGCAGTTGGTTGCGGCCGAGCTTGCGGTACGGCTCGGTGTCGACGATGCCATTGGCGCGCAGGGTCTTGCTGATCGATGAGGCGTCGATGGCGTCGTCGAAGTCGATCGTCACGACGACCTGTGAGCGGTGCGTCGGGTCGGCCACGAATGGGGTCGCGTAGTCGACGCCCGCCGCCCAGTCGTAGAGAACGGATGACGACTCCCTCGTTCGCGATGACGCCCACTCCAGGCCGCCGCTCTGGTTGATCCAGTCGATCTGGTTCTCCATCAGCAGGAGGGTGCTAAGAGCCGGCGTGTTCAGCGTCTGGTTCAGGCGCGAGTTGTCCACGGCGTTCTTGAGGCTGAGGAACTCGGGAATGTACCGGCCGCTCGCTGCGATGCGTTCGACCCGTTCGAGGGCCGCTGGTGAGAACAAGGCGAGCCACAGGCCGCCGTCCGAAGCGAGGTTTTTCTGCGGCGCGAAGTAATAGACATCTGCCTGGCTCACGTCGAAGTCGATGCCGGCGGCGGCGCTGGTGGCGTCGATGACGGTGAGCGCGCCCGCGTCGCCGTTGACCCGGGTGACCGGGGCCATGACGCCCGTTGACGTTTCATTCTGGGGCCAGGCGTAGACGTCGATGCCCTCACGCACCACGAAATCGCTGCGGGAGCCAGTGTCGGCCTTGATCACGTCGGGAGCGGCAAGCCAGGGGGCAGCCGCTGCCTTGGCGAACTTGCCGCCGAACTCGCCAAAGACGAGATTTTGCGCGCGGTTTTCGATCAGGGAAAAGGCTGCGGCGTCCCAGAACGCGGTCGAGCCGCCGTTGCCGAGCACGACTTCGTAGCCGTCGGGAATGCGAAACAGGTCACCCAAACCGGCGCGCACGCGGCCGACGAGGTCTTTCACGGGTGCCTGGCGGTGCGAGGTGCCGAGTACTCCGGTGCCGAATCCGAGAAGATGGTCGAGCTGTTCGCGCCGGATTTTCGATGGGCCGCAGCCGAATCGTCCGTCGAGGGGGAGTAGATCGGTGGGTATCAAGAGGTCGGCCATACGGCGATTCTAGTTGCCCTGCCACGGGCGGGTAGGCTTGGAACGCTGTGCGGGCCACTGCCGAGGCCGCCAACTGGGCGCCGTTCTATCACTCGATGAGCGGTGCGCGCACGAGCCGAATGAAGGGCTTCGGATGAGCGATCTGATCGACACCACCGAAATGTATCTCCGCACGATCCTCGACCTGGAGGAAGAACAGATCGTGCCCCTGCGGGCCCGCATCTCCGAACGACTCGGACACTCCGGCCCGACCGTCTCGCAGACCGTCGCGCGGATGGAACGTGACGGCCTCGTCATCGTGTCCGGCGATCGGCACCTGGAACTCACCCCGACCGGACGCAGCAAGGCCGTGCACGTGATGCGCAAGCATCGCCTGGCCGAACGCCTACTCAGCGACGTGATCGGACTCGAGTGGGAGTTCGTGCACGACGAAGCCTGCCGCTGGGAACACGTGATGAGCGAACAGGTCGAACGCAAGATTTTGGAGATGCTCGGTCACCCGACCGAATCTCCCTACGGCAATCCGATTCCGGGGCTCGACGAGCTCGGTGATTCACCGGCAGTCGCCTTCATGGCGGGCGTGACCAACGTGGTGTCGGTGGTGGCGAGTTCGACCGTGCCGGTAACCGCAGTCATCCGCCGTCTCGGTGAACCGGTGCAGTTCGACCCCGAGCTGCTCTTGCAGCTCAAACAGAGCGGCGTCATGCCGGGCGCGAGCGGGGTGTTTTCGGCCGCCGGATCGTACGTTCTAGTTCAGGTCGAAGGTTTCGGTGCCGGGTTAGAGCTCCCCAATGAGGTGGCCGGGCACATTTTTGTTACGACACCGACCGGCCACAGCCCGGTCGCTCACTGAAATTGCACCGGGTTCGCAGCGCCGTGAATCGAGCCAGTCGTCTCGACCCGCTCGCAGGTTCGTTACCAATCCGTTAGAAATGTGCCGCTTCAGGGTGACAAATGAGCGTCGCTCTTGTAACCTCGGGGAGTCCCACAGGCCAGGAAAGGTCGAAGGACTCTAGTCAAGACGCCTGCCCTGTCTCTTGATTTACGAACACACCCGCGATTAGCGAAGTGGACGGGACGACAACCTCGTGTTGTCGAGGCGCCGGAGGTTAAAACTTTGGCTGCATCAGGAAAGAGACGGTCCCGTCGCGGGCTGAGCCGAACCGTGGATTCTCTGGAAAAAGTGGAATCGTCGGTACGCCCCAACGGCGCCCTGCCTCGAGCGGCCCCGAAGAAGCGACGTGGCGGTATCGCCAATATCGTCGTCATGACCCTCGCTACCGGACTCGTTGCCACCATGGCGCTTCCGGCATATGCCTTTGCTCCCGGCTCGAAAGACGTCTCCTTCAAGGCCACCGAGTCCACGGAGATGTCCAAGACACAGGCGCAGGCCGTTGAGGTCGATGCTCAGGCGGCAACCGTGAGCGTCGCTCGCGAAGGGTTCACTGCTACCACGCCCGAAGAGCTTGCGGCCGCCGCCGCTGCAACCGTCGCTGCCGCCGCCGCGGAAACCCGTCGTGTTGA
This sequence comes from Cryobacterium sp. Y29, assembly GCF_002929825.1. GTDB lineage: Bacteria > Actinomycetota > Actinomycetes > Actinomycetales > Microbacteriaceae > Cryobacterium. The sequence continues at coordinate 169,851 of NZ_PJJN01000031.1, read as the reverse complement.
GGTCGCCGCGCAGATGACGACCTATGCAGCGAGCTATTCCGGTCCGAGTGTTGCTGACTTCCTGGCAAACCCGACGTACCCGAATTTCGACCTCGCATCCGTTTTCAATGTTGCCTCGCAGTACCAGGGCACACCGTACGTCTATGGCGGCGCCACACCGGCCGGGTTCGACTGCTCCGGCTTCATCATGTACGTTTACGCGCAATTCGGGATCAGCCTGCCGCACTCCTCTGTGGGCCAGGGAGCGGCCGGAACGAAGATCTCGATCGAGGACGCCGTGCCAGGCGATCTGGTGATCATGGACGGTCACGATGGTTTCTATGCGGGCAACGGAAACATCCTGCACGCGCCGTATACCGGCCAGTCCGTGCGGATTCAGCCCATCTGGACCAGCGACTACTACATCGTGCGAATCGGCATCTAATTCGCCCCTTCCTGTGAACACTGGGTTACAGCTCACACAAATGGCGCATACAGGTTCACCTGTTGCGCCATTTGTGGGTTAACCTAGTGCCCTGATGTAGTTTGTAGGTTCAAAAGGAGAGCCAATGCATGAGCGACGCACTATCCACACCATGGATGTGCGCGGTCGCGAGTGCTTTCGGCATAGTTGTCAGAGCGAGAAAAGCTGTGTGAGCAGCCAGAAGGCGTTGTCATTGTGACAGCGCCTTTTTTTGTACTCTTTTTCGCCCCGTCGTGCTCCTGTTCTTTACGCATCGGATGTAGTTCGAATGGCTGGAAGCCGTCCAGTCTCCTTCGAAAGGAAGCGCATGCGCACACTGGTACTCAATGCGGGCTACGAGCCCCTCGCCGTCGTCTCGTTCAAACGAGCGCTCATTCTGGTGATGAACCAGAAAGCGACGATCGTGCAGTCCGATCAGGGACACCCCGTTTTCGCGACCTCCGGCTCGTGGGATCGCCCGAGCGTCATTCTGCTCACGCGGTACGTGCGGATCCCCATGTCGCGCCTGGTTCCGGTCAGTCGCCGGGGAGTCTTGCGCCGTGACGAGCATCGCTGCTGCTACTGCGGCAAGTCGGCTGCCACGATCGACCACGTGTTGCCGCGTTCGCGCGGTGGCCGTGATACCTGGGACAACCTCGCCGCGTGTTGCCTGCGGTGCAATAACCTCAAGAGCGACCACACCCCGGCCGAAATGGGCTGGAAGCTGCGCTTCACCCCACGGATGCCGCAGGGCACGACCTGGATTGTACGGGGAGTCGAGCGCCCCGAGCAGGAATGGGACGCCTATCTGGCTCCGGCCGCCTAGGACCACGCTCTGATGCGCGGCCAACAGAAGTGCCGAAATCGACGGCACGATCACGAGCGTATTGACGGGGCAGAGCTTGCCCCGCGACAACGCGGGTGGCGCGCTCGACTGTGCGGACTGATCGGCTAAACTTGCTAAGCCCGCCTCTGTAGCTCAGTGGAAGAGCAATTCCGTCCTAAGGAAATGGCCGGGGGTTCGAATCCCTCCAGGGGCACCAGAGAACAACCAGAAGTGCGGTTTGAGAACGGATTGATTTCTCAATTCCATACGCTCGATGTGTCGGGTCGTTGGGGTGATGCAGATTTTCGCTGGTTCAGGGCAGTCCGTTGATTTCGTCGAGCAATTGTTCTGGAAGTCCCCGTTGGCAGAAAGATCCAACAAGGGCCTGTCCCAAACCTGCGGCGGGCATAATGTCGGCATGATGAAACACTGGACGCCGCTCGCTCTCGTCTACCTCGGACTGAGTCTCGCCGGGCTCGCTGGAACCTGGACCTACAACGTTGTCGCGATCGTGCAGATGCGCGACTTCATCGTCGACTGGGTGGACAGTGGACCGGCGGTCTCGTCGCTCACCGTTGACTTGCTCATCGCAGCGGTGGCCGGGAGCATCCTGATCATCGTCGAGGCGCGACGGCTCGGCATGAAGCGGGGCTGGCTGTACGTCGCCCTCTCGGGAGTCACCGCCTTCGCCTTCACGTTCCCGCTCTTCCTCGCGATGCGCGAGCGCGCTCTGGAAACGGCGCGAGTGAAGGCGCTTGATTGACCGGACTGCCGGATATTCGTTTCGGCTCGTGATGGTCCTTGTCCTACTCGGCCAGGACCATCGACCCTAAGGGGCTCAGCGAGGAGACCTCACAGGGGAACCCGTGCACTGGCGTCTACTTCCAGATGTTCGTGATGGGGCGGCTACAACGCCGAGTGGCGACAAACCAAAGACCGCCTCGATCGTCTGCAGCACCCGCGCGTGCCGAGAGAGTTCTAGACTGTTACTTTCGCGGCGTGCCGTACAAGTGCCACGACCTGAACGAGGAGTCGTGTGAGCGAGCACCAGTACAGCCCAGCTGGCGACAGTGGGCACACCCAGGCTGTGCTCGTGGCGGGCCACCGGGCAAAGCCCGCCCGCACCCTGGTCGACATCCTGTCGCAGACCGCGGCGCAGTATCCCGATGCCCTGGCCTTGGAAGACGCGGTCGGCACCATCAGTTATCGCGGCATGCTGCAGCGCGTGCAGGCCCAGGCGAACGCGCTGAGCCTGGCCGGAGTGCGCCGAGGGGACACCGTGGGCATTCGCATTCCCTCTGGTACGCGTGACCTGTATGTGTCGATTCTGGCCACGTTGTTCGTGGGGGCCGCCTACGTTCCCGTCGACGCCGACGACCCGGAAGAACGCGCACGGCTGGTCTTTGCCGAGGCCCGCGTGGTTGGCATCATCGGGGAGAGCAGTTTTTTTGCGCCGCGTGCGGGCCTCGACCTGCAGTCGCTCCGGGGGCGCCCCGTGCCCCCGCACGACGACCCGGCATTGGTCTTTCCGAATGGCAGCATTCCCACGCCCGGCGACGACGCATGGATCATCTTCACCTCCGGCTCGACGGGCGTACCCAAGGGCGTCGCGGTCACGCATCGTTCAGCGGCCGCCTTCGTAGACGCCGAGGCCGGCCTGTTTCTGCGCGACGAGCCGATTGGCACCAGCGACCGGGTTCTGGCCGGTCTGTCAGTGGCCTTCGACGCGAGCTGTGAAGAGATGTGGCTGGCCTGGCGCAACGGCGCCTGCCTGGTGCCGGCCCCGCGCTCCCTGGTGCGCAGCGGTGCCGATCTTGGTCCCTGGCTGATCGCGCACGGCATCACGGTCGTCTCGACCGTGCCAACCCTCGCCGCACTCTGGCCGGAAGAATCGCTTGAGGCAGTGCGGCTGCTGATCTTCGGCGGTGAGGCCTGCCCGCCCGAACTGGTCGCCCGCATCAATGCCCGCGGCCGGGAAGTGTGGAACACCTACGGCCCCACCGAAGCGACTGTCGTGGCCTGCGGCGCACTCGTCGACGGTGTCGGTGAGATGCGCATTGGCCTGCCGCTCGACGGCTGGGACCTCGCCGTCGTCGACGCTCACGGCAACCGGGTCGCCGAGGGGGAGACCGGCGAACTCATCATCGGCGGCGTGGGTCTGGCCCGTTACCTCGACGCCGAGAAAGACGCCGAGAAGTATGCTCCGCACGACGAGCTCGGCTGGCACCGCGCCTACCGTAGCGGCGACCTCGTGCGTTTCGACCGGGCCGGTCTGGTCTTCGCCGGCCGAGCCGACGACCAGGTGAAACTCGGCGGGCGACGTATCGAACTCGGCGAAGTGGATGCCGCCCTGGGCGCCCTCGACGGAGTGGCCGGCGGTGCCGCCGTGGTGCAGACCACCCCTGCCGGCAACCACGTTCTAGTCGGCTATATCGCCCTTGCGACTGCCGGAACGCCATTCGACCGGCAGGCCGCAATCGCCAGGCTGCGGGAAGAACTACCCGCCGCGCTCGTGCCGCTGCTCGCCATCGTCGATGCGCTACCCACCCGTACCTCGGGCAAGGTCGACCGGGCGGCATTGCCGTGGCCATTGCCCGCTACGCAGCCCGGGTCGGACGACGATGCGGGGGTGCTGTCACCGACGGCGGCCTGGCTGGCGGAGGCATGGGCATCGATTTTAGGGGTGCCGGTGACCGGACCCGACGATGATTTCTTCGCCCAGGGCGGCGGCTCGCTCTCGGCCGCCCAATTCGTGTCGGCCGTGCGCGCCCGCCACCCCGAAACCACCGTCGCCGATTTGTACGACCACCCGCGTATCGGGTCGCTCGCCGAGGAACTCGACGCCCGCACCCCCGTGACACCGCCGGCAGTGCGGCAGGTGCTGCCCACTCCGGCTCGCAGCCAATTCGCACAGACGGTGCTCGGCATTCCGATGCACGTGCTGAGCGGCGCCCGCTGGCTGGTTTACCTCGCCATCGCCAACAATCTGCTCAGCCTGGCCGGCGCAACCTTCGGCCCGACCCTGTCGTGGTGGTGGGTGGCGCTCGGATTTGTGCTGTTCGTGACCCCGCCCGGCAAAATGCTCATCGCGGTCGTGGCGGCCCGACTGTTGCTGCACGACGTGATGCCAGGCAACTATCCGCGGGGCGGGTCCGTGCACTTGCGGCTATGGCTGGCCGAGCAGATCGCGCTGCTCGTCGACGCGGCGAGCCTTGCCGGGGCGCCCTGGATCAGTTACTACGCGCGGGCCCTCGGCGCTGAGATCAGCTCCGACGTCGACCTGCACTCGTTGCCCCCGGTTACCGGGCTGCTCACCATCGGCGCGCAGGCCTCGATCGAACCCGAGGTCGACCTGGCCGGACACTGGATCGACGGGGACGTGCTGCGCATCGGCCATGTGCATGTCGGTGCCGATGCCCGGATCGGTTCCCGCAGCACCCTGCTCGGGGGCGCCCACGTTGGCAACGGCGCCGAGGTTGAACCCGGTTCCGTGGTCTCGTCGCGTGTACCAGCCGGAGAGCGGTGGGCCGGTTCCCCTGCTCACCGCGTGGGGTCGGGCCGCCGCCCGTGGCCGGCCGAACGCCCGCCGCGTGCCAGTCGCTGGCTCGGCGCCTTCGCGGCCGGATCGGTGGCGATGACCGCCATCCCCACGATCGCAATCGTGCTCGGCGTGCTCGTTGTCGGCGCCGCTATCGGCGACGCCGATAACCTCGGCGTTGCCGCGCTGCGCGCAGCCCTGATCATGCCGGTAGCCGTCGTCGTCGGCGGGCTCGCCTACGCACTTTTGGTGATTATCTTCGTGCGCGGGCTCGGAGTGGGCCTGCGGGAAGGCTACTATCCGGTGCGCAGCCGCATCGGCTGGCAGGTCTGGATGACCGAACGTATTCTCGACGGCGCCCGCACCGTGTTATTTCCGGTCTACGCGAGCCTGCTCACGCCCACCTGGCTGCGGCTGCTCGGGGCTAAAGTCGGTGCCGATGTCGAGGCATCAACCGTGTTGCTGCTGCCCTCACTGACGACCATCGCGCCAGCCGCATTCCTCGCCGACGACACCATGGTCGCCTGCTACGAACTTGGCGGCGGCTGGATGCACATCGGGCCCGCCAAGGTAGGCCGCCGGGCCTTCCTCGGCAACAGCGGCATGGCCGGCCCCGGCCGCACCGTGCCGCGCAACGGGCTCGTCGCGGTGCTTTCGTCGACGCCTCGCAAGGCCAAACGCGGCTCGAGCTGGCTCGGCAACCCGCCGGCCCGCCTGCGCCGCAGACAAACGGATGCCGACGACTCGCGAACCTTCCACCCTCCCGTTCGCCTGAAAATAGCCCGGTCGCTGTGGGAACTACTGCGCATCGTGGCCGGCTTCACCACCGCGTGGATCGCGCTTCTGGTGCTCGCACTGCTGGACCTGCTGTGGCTGCAGCTCGGCCTCGGCGCGGCGATCGGTCTCTCGGGTGTGGTCATGCTCACGGCGGGTGCGGTGGCGGCCGGGGTCACGACAGTGGTCAAGTGGACGCTGGTCGGGCGCATCGACGCGTCGGAGCATCCGCTCTGGTCCTCGTTCATCTGGCGCAACGAGGTCTCAGACAGCTTCGTCGAGATGGTTGCCCGACCCTGGTTCGCGGAGAAAGCCTCAGGCACGCCGGCGCTCGCCGTGTGGCTGCGCACCCTCGGCGCCACCGTGGGAAAGGGCGTCTGGTGCGAAACCTACTGGCTGCCCGAAGCTGACCTGGTGCGGCTGGGCGCCGGCAGCACGGTGAACCGCGGCTGTGTCGTGCAGACCCACCTGTTTCACGATCGCATCATGCAACTCGACGCGGTCGTGCTCGCCGAGGGCGCCACGCTCGGCCCGAACGGAGTCATCCTGCCGGCGGCGTCCATCGATGCCGGGGCGACGGTCGGGCCCGGCTCTCTGGTGATGCGCGGCGAACGGGTGCCGCCGGGTTCGCTCTGGTCGGGCAACCCGATCACGCCGTGGCGCCAGCCGCCGTGGGATCGTTGAGCAAGGAATAGTAAGACGATGGCTCAGACTGTGCGCACGACCTACGGCTCGATTAGTGCTGGCGACCCCTATATTCCCACCGGCGGCAATGGCGGCTACACGGCGGAACATTACGACCTGAATCTCTCCTATCGGGTAGCCACCAACCATTTGAACGCGACCGCAATCATCACCGCACGCGCCCTCATGCCCCTCGACCGGTTCAGCCTCGACTTCGCGGGGCTGAGCATCGAAAAAATTCTGGTGAACGGTGCGCGGCCGACCAAGGTGACGCACTCTTCACGCAAACTCGTCATCAGTCTCGCCACGACGATCGCGGCCGGGGCCGTGTTTGAGGTGGTGGTGCGCTATCGCGGGGCACCGCATCCGGTACGGAGCGCCTGGGGCGACGTGGGCTGGGAAGAACTCGACGACGGCGTGCTCGTCTCCGGACAGCCCTGTGGTGCCGCGTCCTGGTTTCCGTGCAACGACCATCCGAGCGACAAGGCCACCTATCGCATCGAGATCGCCTGCGAATCGGCTTACACGGTGGTGTCGAACGGGGTGCTATCGAGCCGGTCGAGCCGCTCCGGCCGTACCAGCTGGACCTTCGATGTGCGAGAGCCGATGGCGACCTATCTGGCCACGGTGCTGATCGGCCGCTACCGCCGCCGCGACCTGGCCGACGCTCCCGTCGCGCACAGCCTGTACTTTCCCGCCCGACTCGCGACCCGTGTCGAAACCGACTTCGCCCGCCTCACCGAAATGATCGCATTCTTCGCCGACCGGTTCGGGTCATATCCGTTCGCGTCTTACTCTGTCGTCGTGACCGAGGACGAGTTGGAGATTCCTCTGGAGGCCCACGGCCTGGCCATATTCGGCAGCAACCATGTTGACGGCAACCATGGCAGCGACCGGCTGATCGCCCACGAGCTGGCGCACCAGTGGTACGGCAACAGCCTGACCGTGGCCCGCTGGCAGGACATCTGGTTGCAGGAGGGTTTCGCGTGCTACGCGGAATGGCTCTGGGAGGAGCAGCGCGGTGGCCGCACGGCCGACGCCCTCGCTGTGCTGCACCGCGGCCGGGTTGCGGCGCTGCCCCGCGACATCGTCGTCGGCGACCCCGGCGCGCACGCCATGTTCGATGACCGTGTCTACAAACGAGGCGCACTCGCCCTGCACGCCATTCGCAAATCTCTCGGTGACGAGGCCTTCTTCGCGGCACTGCGCGCCTACACGGCGGCTCGGCGATACGGGCAGGTCTCGACCGAGGATTTCGTAGATTTCTTCTCCGAACACACCGGCAGTCGGGCGATCGGCGGCTTCGTCGCCCGGTGGGTGCAGCAGAGCGCGCTGCCGAGCCTCTAACGCACCGATACTCGTGGGGCCGCCCCGCCAAGCACGGCGAGCGTGCCGATCAGGCCGGGGCCAGCGTCGAAGTTCGCCACGTGCACCCGGGCCAGGTCGAGGGTGGCCGTGGGCCAGTCCAGCAAAACGGATGCTCCCGCGCCAGTCCACCCCACCGTCACGTGCCGCGGGTCCACCGTCAGCCCCTCACCCGACAACTTGAGCAGTGCCTCCTTCGTCGTCCAGAGGCCCGCGCGCGCGCGATTGCGGTCGGAGAAAGGTATCTCGAACAGCGCTGCGCGCTCGAGCGCGTTGAAGGCCACGTCGTCGAACCCGGCGCGCGCGACGGCGCTGATGCTCTCGAGGTCGACACCGATCGGCCCCACCACCGATACGGCCACAACCACTGTGTCGCCGGCGCGGCTCAGACTCACGTGCACCCCGTCGGGCGCGAGTACGCGTGGGCGGCCATGCGCTCCGCCGCAGCGCTCGCAGCGCTGCTGAACGGTGACCGGGCCCGAGTTCGGGCAGACCCGGGCAACGGCGGCGGCGAGCCGTGCACGGTCGGTCTGGGGGAGCAGCGCGCGCGGAGCCAGAAAAAGGGAGACATCCGGTTGCGGCACCCTCAAACGTTACCGGGCGGTGAAGGCGAATGACACACTAGAAGATCGAACAAGGAGAGCCGATGGCGCTGGTTGATAACGCGGTGTACGTGGATGGGCACCGGGTGTCCACCCCGCACACGCTCGACGAGACCTTTGAAGTTATGAAGCAGAACAAGGGTTTCGCCTGGATCGGCCTGTACCGGCCGAGCGAGCTGGAAGTGCGTGCCGTCGCCACCGAGTTCAGCCTGCACCATCTAGCCGTGGAGGATGCACTCGCCGGCCATCAGCGATCGAAGATCGAACGGTACGGCGACATTCTGTTCGTGGTGCTGCGCCCGGCACGCTACATGGACGACGAGGAGCGCGTCGAATTCGGTGAGTTGCACGTTTTCGTCGGTCCGGATTTCGTGGTCACCATTCGCCACGCCGAATCGCCCGACCTCGCGCAGGTGCGCGAACGCATGGAAAGCACCCCGCACCTGCTCGGCCTCGGCCCGGAGGCCGTGCTCTATGCCATCCTCGACCAGGTCGTAGACGAGTACGGGCCGGTCGTGGCCGGGCTCGAGAACGATATCGACGAGATCGAAGACCAGTTGTTCGACGGCGACCCCGAGGTGTCCCGTCGCATCTACGCCCTGTCTCGGGAGGTGATCGAGTTTCAGCGGGCCACCCAGCCGCTTGTCGGCATGTTCGAGTCGATGCAGCGTGGATTCGACAAATACAACGTCGACCTCGAACTGCACCGGCACCTGCGCGACGTACTCGACCACACCCTGCGCGTCGTGGAACGCGGTGACGCGTATCGGCAATTGTTGCAGAACGCCCTCACCGTGCACAGCACTCTGGTCGGGCAACGCCAGAACGACGAAATGCGCCACCTGTCCGAGACCAGCCTGGCCCAGAGCGAAGAGGTCAAGAAAATCTCGAGCTGGGCGGCCATCCTGTTCGCACCGACACTGGTGGGAACGATCTACGGCATGAACTTCGACCACATGCCCGAGCTGCACTGGGCACTGGGCTACCCCTTCGCCCTCGCCTTGATGCTCGCGATGGGCGTCACCCTGTACACGGTCTTCAAACGTCGGGACTGGCTGTGAGTGCCACGATTGCGTCTAAAACGCGCGAAACCCCGGCCGCCTCAGGGCAAACCGGTGTTTTCGCAATTAGGGTAGGCCTGTGTGGCACCTCGATAGAAAACAAGACGACGACGACGTGCTTTCCAAGTACCTGGGCGCCGTCCCTGTCGACCCAAAAAACGTGACCAGTCCACACAACCTCAGTCTGGGCGACCCGGCCTTCACGGCCGGGAATATTGCTGAGCCGGTCTGGCAGCGTTGGCGCGACGAACTTGCCGCGCTCGGCGGTCGTTCACCGCTGCTGCACTTCACCGACGAGGCTCGCACCCGCATCGAACTGAGCGCCACGCACCCTGGCGGCCTGCCGCAGTTCATCATCGGCAAGACCACCCTGTTGTCCAACCTCATTCGCGACGAGTTGGCGCTGCGCAACGCCCGTTTGGCCGCGAACGAGATCACGCAGAAGGGCATCGAACTGCGCTCCATGCGCGGCCTCGAATCGGTCAACCTCGCCATCGGCCTCGCCGAGTGGCGTTACCAAGACGTCGACTACAGTGCCCCGGTGCTGCTGCGTCCCCTCGCCATTCGCCGGTATGGACGCGACTACGAGCTCAAGCTCAAGGGTCAGCCCTTTCTCAACCCTGAGCTTGCCCGAGCCTTGAAGGACCAGTTTCAGATCGTGCTCGACGCCGACGCTTTCGTGGCGCTCGCCGTCACCAATGGTGCGTTCAAGCCGCAGCCGGTCATTGATCGGCTACGCGGGCTCACCTCGCACCTGCCCTGGTTCAACGTCGTACCGCGCCTCGTTGTGTCGAGCTTCGCCGATGTCGGCCGGGCGCTCGCCGCCGATGCCTCATCGCTCGACCACCCTTTGCTCGACGCCGTTGCCGGTAACTTGACGGCTCGGCGCAACATCGAGACCGCGTATAACCCGGTCGTCCCGATCGGCCAGGACGCCCGTCCGCCCGCCACAGACACGCTGCTCGGTGACGCCGACTCCGAGCAGGAGAACGTCGTCGCGCAGATCGCGGCCGGCAACTCCCTCGTTGTGAAAACGCTGCCCGGCACCGGCGGCACCCAAACCATCGTCAACGCGATCGGCTCGCTCGTGGCCCAGCACAAGCGGGTACTCGTGGTGAGCGCCCGCCGCTCCAGCCTCGATGGTATCCACGGCCGCCTCGTGCAAGTGGGACTGCCCGGCATTGCCGTGACCTCGCGCACCCTGCGCCGTGACCTGATCGCGTCGATCACAAGAAACGAGAAAGCGGCCCAGCCGCGGGTCGGCGACGTCGATGACGCCCTTGTGCGCTTGCGCAAGGTGCTGCTCGACTACCGTTCGGCGCTCACTCGTCGCGACTCCGCTCTCGGTGTCTCTGTGCTCGACGCGCTGGGCGAACTGGCCCGGCTCGCCCAGCTGCCCGAGCCGCCGTCGACCACTGCTCGCCTCGACCGGCACGCCCTCGAGCTTCTCGCTCACTCGCGGGCGGCCGCCGCGAACACCCTGATCAAGGCCGCTGTTCTCGGCGAATTTCGGTACGGACCAGGCGACTCGCCCTGGTACGGGGCCTCGTTCACCTCCACGGCAGATGCCTCCAACTCGCACCAGCTCGCCAAACGCATCAACCAGATCGAACTGCCGCGGCTGCTTGAACGCGCCAACGGCCTGATCGGTCAGACCCGGTTGCGCCCGTTCGAGACGATCAATGAACTCGGTATCTACCTGCGTCTGCTGCTGGATATTCGCGAAACCCTCGACAAATTTCAACCTGGCGTCTACGACCGGTCTCTCACCGAGTTGATCGCCGCCACGTCGTCGCGGCGCGAGTCGTCTGAGATGAGTTCGGCCAGTCGGCGTAGGCTGCGAAAACTCGCCGAGGAATACCAGCGCCCCGGCGTGCGGGTGACCGACATGAACGAGAGCCTGCGGCGCATCCAGGGCCAGCGCACGCTCTGGCAGCGCTACGCGGCCGCTGGCGTCACTCCGGAGGTGCCGGTGGGCATCAACGACGTGCACGTTGCCTTTCAGCGAGTGTGGGAAGACCTCGGTCTGCTCGACATTCCGCTCGGCACCAGCGGCACGCCCCGAGCCCTTGCCGGGCGTCAGCTGAATGAGCTCGTATCGATGATCTCCGGCCTCGCCGCTGAGAGCGAGGTGCTCGCGAACCTGCACGAGCGCACAGCGCTGCTGGCGACGTTGCGCGAGCACAACCTCGACCCGCTGATGACCGACCTGTCCCAGCGCCACGTGTCGGAAGAGAACGTCGCCGTCGAGCTCGAGCTGGCCTGGTGGCAGTCCGTGCTCGAGATCATGCTCGCGAGCGACCGGGCACTGCTGGGCGCCAACACCCAGGTACTGGACCGCCTCGAGGCCGATTTCAAACTCGTCGACGAAGCGCACGCATCCGCAACCGGCAAGCTGCTGGCCTGGCTGCTCGCCGAAACCTGGAAGATCGGCGTCGTCGACTTTCCCGAGGAAGCGGACCAGCTGCGACGCCTGCTGCGCGCCGACCGTGCCACCCCAGCCCGGCTCAATGAGGTCGCACCGCACCTCGGTCGAGTGCTCGCCCCGGTCTGGCTGGCCTCACCCTACGAGATCGCCGGAATCAGCGACCAGATCACGTTCGATACCGTGCTGCTGGTCGACGCCGGAGCCACGACCCTGGCCGAGAACGTCGGTGCGATTCGCCGCGGCCGACAGATCGTGGCGTTCGGCGATCCGGTCACCCAGACGCCGTCAGCCTTCGAAACCGGCATTGCCGGCTCGGGGGAGACCGCCGCGCCCGACGCATCGGTGGACGCCCTACACGCCGACTCTGCCCTGGCCCGCCTCGGCGAACTGCTGCCAACTCTCACCCTCACCCGCAGCTACCGGGCTGGCGGTGAGGACCTCGCCGAGCTCGTCAACCACCGCTTCTACGGCGGACGCATCGACTCCCTGCCCTGGGCCGGAAGTTATCTCGGCCACGGAAGCCTCACCATCAACTATGTGGCCGGCGGCCGCGGCATGCCCGACGCCGACAGCGGCGCCATCGAGAGCGTCGACGCGGAGGTCGTGAAGGTCGTCGACCTCGTACTCGACCACGCCTCAAAGCGTCCGCGCGAATCGCTCATGGTGATCACCGCGAGCACCCGGCATGCCGTGCGCGTGCAGCAGGCCGTGCTCGCGGCGTTTGCCAAGCGCACCGACCTCTCTGATTTCATTCTCAAAGACCGCAGCGAACCATTCACCGTACTCACCCTCGAGCAGGCCGTGGCACAGAGCCGCGACCGGGTCATCTTCTCGATCGGCTACGGCCGCACCCCGCACGGTCGCCTGCTGTCGAACTTCGGTTCCCTCGGTGAACCCGGTGGAGAACGCCTGCTCGCGATCGGCATGACCCGTGCACGTCGGGCGCTGGACATCGTCTCCTGCTTTCGCCCCGTCGACATCGACGAAGACCGCCAGCGTCACGGTATCCTCGCCCTGTCTCAGGTTCTCAGCGAGACCGAAGCACGTCGTGACGAGGTGCGGGTTCCCGACGCGAGCGAAGCCATGCTGGTCGATCTCGGCAAGCGCCTCGAAAAGCTCGGTCTCAGTGTGCGCCTCGGCCACCGCGGCAAGCTTGCCCTGGCTGCTTCTTACGGAACCCGCGCGATCGTGGTCGAAACGGATGCCGTCGTCAATCGTGCAAGCCTGCGCGAGTCGTTGCGGCTGCGCCCTGAGGTGCTGCGCCGGCTCGGCTGGCACTACCTGCGCGTGCACAGCTTCGAACTGTTCAGCAACCCCGACGCCGTTGCGGCACGCGTGGCCGCAATCGCCGGTGTTCCGCTAGCGGATGCCCGGTCCTTTTCGACCGGCGACGCTTCCACCATCACCCCGAAACGTCCGGGCGCGTGAGTGGTTCGGAGGATAAGCCGCTCCTCGGATCGGCCCGCCAGCCAATCGTGAAGGCTGGCGGCACGGCTCGGCGCGCCAAGCTGCTGCCAGCACCGGATACCGACCCAAACCCGCACCCGCCGGTGCTCCGCGAAGATGGGGGCGTGGCGCACACCGGAAGCGCGCCCAGCGCGAACGAGGCGCAGTTGCGGCAGGATCGCCCACCGCACTGGTAGCTGCTAGTGCTTGGGACCCTGGTCGGCTGCAGCGTTCTTGGCCAGCAGGTCGCGGATCTCCGTGAGCAGATCGAGTTCGGTCGTGGGATCCACGACGACGGCGGAGGGCACGCCCGCAGCGCGACGACGGTCTTGAGCCTCCTTGAGCTTGTTCAGCGGCAGCACGATCACGAAGTAGACGACCGCGGCGATCAGCAGAAAGTTGATGAGCGCGCCGATGACGGCACCGAACAGGATCTTGTCGCCACCGGGAAGGGTCAGGGGGAGGGCCTGAGCGAGCGATTCGGCCTCGAAGATCGAGGCGATGAGCGGGTTGAAGATATTGACGACGATGGCGGTGACGAGCGCGGTGAACGCCGTGCCGATGACGACGGCCACGGCGAGATCGATGACGTTGCCACGCATGATGAATTCTTTGAAACCGCTGATCACGGGGTGCTCCAAACGGATGACTCGGGTGACCGTCTTTGCCAGCGCCATCTACCTAAGACGCCTTCGCGGTCGGAACGGAGGATGATGACGACGGCGACGAGCTGTCTTTCTTCGCCGGCGTGCTGTCGGACTTCTTTTCGGATTTGCTCTCAGCAGGCTTGCTCGACGTCGAGTCGGTCTTGTCGGCAGACTTTTCGTTCGGCTTGCGGTCGAGATTCGGGTTGGACTGCTTCGAATCCGACTTGGAGTCGTTGCTGTAGAAACCGGAGCCGCTGAAGGTCACGCCGATCGAAGAGAACACCTTGCGCAGCTTTCCCTGGCAGGTCGGGCACACCGTGAGCGAGTGGTCGGTGAAGGCCTGCTGGATATCGAAAGCGGTGTCGCACGCGGTGCAACGGTAAGAGTAGGTAGGCACTGCATCTCCAGCTGGTTGGGCCAGCAGGCAAACGCCTGCCAAGACTAAGGTTATGCGCGCCTAGGGCCCCGCAGGTTCAGAACCGGGGTCACGGGCGGTGAAACGATTAGAAAGCGATGATTCGGGTCGGCGTTATGAGGCCGTTCACAGGCTGGTCGTGCACCTCGCGGGGAACTTCGTCGAGGTATTCGCTGTCGAAGACCATGGCGTACACCGGCGGGCATTTCTCCATGGAGCCGAGGGTCTTGTCGAAGTAGCCGCGGCCCCAGCCCATGCGCAATCCCGATTCGTCCACGGCTGCCGCTGGAACAATAATAAGGTCGACGTCATTGATGGCGATTGGCCCGAGCAGGGTTCCCACGGCCTCCGGTACGCCGGAAATTCCGCTGAATTCCTCGTCGCCGTCGCCGACGGTCCAATCGAGCAGGCCGTCTTCGCGCGAAATCGGAAACAGAATACGGATGCCCTCTGCCGTGGCCCAGTTGAGAAAAGGTCGGGTATCGGGTTCGTTGTGGGCTGACAGGTAGCAGGAGATCGACCGCGCGGACAGGTCGAGAACGAGGCTTTGCAGATTTTCAGTGAAACCGGCCGTGGCGAAGTCGCGCTCCGAGGATGTCAGGTTCTGACGGCGTTCGCGTAATTCCGCTCTGAGCGCACGCTTTCGATGAGCTATGTCGGAGTACATATAAGGCATCCTACTTGCCACTAACCTAGTGCCCATGGGTACCCCGATAACTAAAGCCGTCATTCCCGCAGCTGGACTGGGAACACGTTTCCTGCCAGCGACCAAGGCCATGCCGAAAGAGATGCTGCCCGTCGTGGATAAACCGGCTATTCAATACGTCGTCGAAGAAGCTGTTGCGGCTGGGCTCAGCGACGTGTTGATGGTTACCGGGCGCAACAAGAACGCCCTGGAGAACCATTTCGATCGCATGACCGAGCTCGAAGCGCTGCTGGAACGCAAGGGGGACCGGACCCGGCTGGCCAAGGTGCGTGAATCCAACGAGCTCGCCGACATCCACTATGTGCGGCAGGGCGACCCGCGCGGACTCGGCCACGCCGTGCTGCGATCGCGCATGCACGTGGGAAACGAGCCGTTCGCGGTGCTGCTCGGTGACGACATCATCGACTCCCGCGACCCGCTGCTGACCCGCATGCTCGAAGAACAGGTCAAGCGTGGCTCCAGCATCGTTGCCCTGCTCGAGGTCGACCCCGCGCAGATTCATATGTATGGAGCAGCTGCGGTCGAAGCGACCGATGACCCCGACGTTGTGCGTATCACCGGCCTCGTCGAGAAGCCCAGCCCCGAAGACGCCCCCTCCAACCTCGCCATCATCGGCCGTTACGTGTTGCGCCCCGAAGTTTTCGATATTCTGGAACACACGGCGCCCGGCAAGGGCAACGAGATCCAGCTGACCGATGCCCTGCAGGAGATGGCCGTCAACCCGGAGTCCACCGGCGGCGTGTACGGCCTCATCTTTCGGGGGCGTCGTTACGACACCGGCGACCGGCTCGACTACATCAAGGCCATCGTGCAGCTCGCCGTCGATCGTGAAGATCTCGGTGCCGACCTCAAGCCCTGGCTGCGCGAATTCGTCGCCACACTCGACTAAGGATCTTCCCCGCTCCACCCGGCTTCCAACCCACGACAGACAGGCAAACCGTGCCGATCGCAATCCCGACCCTCCGCGAGGGGGCAGTCACTCTGCGTCCCATCCGATTGCGCGATTCGCGCGCTCTCGAGGGCGAACTGCTGGCGAACCGCTCGTGGTTGCGCAAGTGGGAGGCCACCAACCCTTACGCGCCGATGTCTTTCGACACGCGCGCGAGCATCCGCAGCCTGTTGACGCATTCGCGGTCGGGCAACGGCCTGCCGTTCATCGTGGAACAAAACGGTGAACTGGCCGGTCAGCTCAACGTGTCGTCGATCACCTGGGGATCGCTGTCGTCGGCCACGATCGGCTACTGGGTGAGTGAAAAGTTTGCCGGCCAGTCGGTCACCCCCACGGCCGTGGCGCTCGCGACCGACTACTGCTTCTACGAGCTCGGCCTCCATCGAATAGAAATTTGTATCCGTCCCGAGAATAAGGCCAGCCTGCGCGTCGTCGAAAAGCTCGGCTTTCGGTATGAGGGCCTGCGCCGACGGTATATCCACATCAACGGTGATTGGCGCGACCATTTCTGCTTCGGCCTGATCGCCGAGGAACTCAGCCAGGGCGTCATGCGCCGCTGGCAGGATGGCTTGGTACCAGAGGCTGCCGCGAGCGTCACCGCGGCAGATTTGGAGTCGGCCGCGCATCCGGTAACCGTCATCACCCGATGACGGTTACGAACCACCCTGTTCGGGGGCGGAATCAGTATATTAACTTAGGTGACACACCGAGAGTAATCCTCGCCGGATGTACCCGCGCCTCTTACCGTTGTCAACATGAGTAGTGAGGCATTGGGTGGCGGGGTCATGGTGGCGGTGGCCGCTGTGCTCTGGGTTGCCTACTTGATGCCCACCTGGTCACGCCGCAAGCAGTTTCAGGCAACCGAACGAAACGCGGTGCGATTGCAGCAGACACTGCGCATTCTGGCCGAAACCGCCGAGGTTCCGCAGCAAGTGCGGCTTGAAGCGAACGCCCGCACGGTCGCCGAGCAGCAACGGGTTCTGGCGAGGGCCGAGCAATCGAAGCGGGCTGAAGCGCAGGCGAAAGCGGATGCCGCCAGCGATGTTCGCCGCGTGGCCGCCGCTGTGGCCGTCGCGGCCGCGCCGCGCCTCCCGGAGTCGCCGATGAAGAAACTTCGGCGTCTTCGTCTCTTTCGTGGCGTGGTCTCGCTCATTCTGCTGACCGGTTTCGTGCTGGCGGTGTCGGGGATCGTTCCCGCTCTGGCCGGTTCGTTCTCCGCGCTGGTTGGCGGCGGCGTCGTCATGGTCGCCGCGTTCGGCATTCTCGAAAGACTGGCCACGGTCGCACGCTCGGCGCGCATCGTTCGCGTCGAAGCCCCGGTGGCGCGGTCCGTGCCGATCCGGCACACCTTTGAGCCCGTGCAACTGGAAGAGTCTCCGGTCGCCGCTGCCACGTGGACGCCGCAACCCGTGCCGCGAGCGCTGCACCTCTCGCGCGGCTCCATCGCGCAGACGGCGATGGCATCCGTTGAAGCGGCCAACCAGCTGCGCCGGGCAGCCGCTGAAGCGGAGGTTGCCCGTCGTGCCGCCGCGCTCGCGGAGGAGACCAACCGGGTGGTCACGCCGATCGCGCGGCCCGTCGTCGCGGCGACTGCTGCTGCGGTGCCCAGCCGATTCGCGTCGATGGGTATTGTCGGCGAGACGACCCCAGGCATGACCGACCTCGACGCCGTGCTGCGTCGCCGTCGCGCGGTCTAACTGACGCCTCGCGCTCGAAGCGGCAAAACTGTCGGCCAGCCCGTGATATTCTTCAAAGGCAGTTTGGGGCTATGGCGCAGTTGGTAGCGCGTCTCGTTCGCAATGAGAAGGTCAGGAGTTCGAATCTCCTTAGCTCCACCACACTGTGGCAAAAGTCCCGGCCTCGGCCGGGACTTTTCTCATTTCCCGCCCAGGCCGCTAGGCGATGGGTGGGCGTTGCAAGGTCTGGGTGATGCGGCTGGCCTCGTCGAGGAGCAGCTGGCCGAGGATCCTCTGCCGTTCGGGCTTGAACCGTGGCTCGATTCCGGTGAGTGAGAGCGCCCAGCCGGGGCGGCCGCTGCGGTCGAAGATCGCGGCGCCCATGCCCCAGCTTCCCTCCAGAATGAGTCCCGGATTCACCGCGTAGCCGGTTTCCCGGGTTCGTTCGAGATTGGCCCGGATGCTGGCAGGGGAGTGCTGATCGCCCCAGCGAGCCGAGAAATCCGTGGTGTCGGCGAGGAGGGTATCTACTTCAGCCGCGGGTAGGTAGGCCAGAATGGCCAGTCCAGCGGATGCGATCCCCAGCGGAAAACGCACCCCCTCGTGCAGCACGAAGGAGCGGATGGGAAAGCTGCCCTCTTCACGGAGCAGACACACGGTTTCGGCACCGCGCCGGATCGAGAGGAACGCGCTCTCCCCGGTCTCCTCGGCCAGGCGCACCAGGCTTGGCCGGGCAAGCTCTTCGATCGGGTAGCGGGCGGCAGCAACGGTTCCCATGACGAAGACCTCGGGGCCGTAGTGCCAGGTGTGCCGCACGGCATCGTGGTCGAGCAGGCCCTCGGCGGCGAGCGACGTGAGCAGCCGGTGCACGGTAGGCCGGGTCAGGCCGGAGTCGCGCACGATCTCGGCCAGGGGAGTGCCGGCCGAGTTGCGCCCGATCAGGCGCAACAGCAGGGCTATGCGGGTGACGACCTGAGCGCCCTGCACGGGCTGTGCCAGCGGTAGTGGTGGGCCACCGCGTGCCGTCTGCGTCTCACGTGTGGGTGGCTGAGCGACCATATCGATGCCTCTGTCCATGATGTGGATGATTCGCAGCCTACTGTTCACGGGGTGAAGTCGCAAGATGATACTGATTGACAGGGTCTGTCGGCTCTGAATACCATGACGTATAGAGGTGCTGTCCACGGCGTGGACAGCACGCTCGACACCGCTCAAGGAGGAGACAGTATGTCCAAGGTTCAGGCCAGCGCATGCGAGGCGCTGCACGACGTTCTGCGCGATGGGATGGTTCTCGCGGTCGGCGGTTTCGGGCTCAGCGGAATCCCGGCCGATCTCATCGACGCGGTGCGGGCATCCGGTGTGAAAGATCTCACGGTCGTGTCGAACAATATGGGCGTCGACGGCAAGGGCCTGGGCGTGTTGCTCGAGGCCGGGCAGGTACGCAAGGTCATCGCCTCGTATGTGGGCGAGAACAAGCTGTTCGCCGAACAGTTTCTGGCCGGCGTGCTCGAGGTTGAATTCAGCCCCCAGGGCACCCTCGCCGAGCGGTTGCGGGCCGGGGGCGCTGGTATCCCCGCGTTCTATACCAAAACGGGCGTCGGCACGCTGATCGCCGAGGGTAAACCGCTCGCCGACTTCGATGGTGAAACCTACCTCCAGGAACGCGGCATCGTCGCCGACGTGGCACTGGTCAAGGCCTGGCGCGCCGACACTCTCGGCAATCTCGAGTATCGGTTCACCGCCCGCAACTTCAACCCCGTAGTGGCCACCGCCGGTATCGTGACCATCGCTGAGGCCGAGGTGATCGTTGAGCCCGGTGACATCGATCCGAACCACGTCATCACCCCCGGTGTCTACGTGCAGCGCCTCTTCCAGGCCTCAGCCCGGGTCAAAGACATCGAACAGCGCACCGTACGCAGCCGCCCTGTGCTGGCCAGCTTGTAGTTGAGGAGAAAACCATGGCTTGGACCAGAGATGAAATGGCCGCGATCGCGGCGCAGGAACTCAGTGACGGCGACTACGTGAACCTCGGCATCGGCATCCCGACGCTCGTGGCCAACAATCTGCCTGAGGGCATTCACGTGACGCTGCAGAGCGAGAACGGGCTGCTGGGCATGGGACCGTTCCCGTGGGAGGGCGAGGAAGACGCCGACCTTATCAACGCCGGCAAACAGACCGTCACGATGCTGCCGGGGGCGGCGATCTTTGACTCAGCGACCTCGTTCGGCATGATCCGCGGCGGTCACGTGAAGGTCGCCATCCTCGGCGCCATGCAGGTTTCGGGGCTTGGCGACCTCGCCAACTGGACCATTCCTGGTAAAATGGTCAAGGGAATGGGCGGCGCGATGGACCTCGTGGCGGGCAGTCCGCGCGTCGTGGTGCTCACCGAACACGTCGCGAAAGATGGGACGCCGAAAATCGTCACCGAGTGCACCCTGCCACTGACCGGCGTGCGTGTTGTCGATCGCATCATCAGCGACACGGCCGTCTTCGACGTGACGCCGACCGGATTGGTGCTGCGCCAACGCGCCCCTGGCGTGAGCCTGCAGGACATCGAAGACACCACCGAGGCCGCATTCACGGTCGGGGAAACTGCTTTGGTCTAGTCGTCAGCAATCACTGAAAGCCCCGTCCATGTCTCGGACGGGGCTTTCAGTGATTCAGGATTTTGTCGGCGGGGTATCCGCGTCGTCCGCGCACTCGGCCTCCGGTACGGCGCTTGCGTCGTCGAGCTCGCGCGACCCGTCGGGGTTCAGACGGATTATGCGCGGCCGGGCCGCGCGCATCTGTTCCTCAGTCCAGTCAGCGGCATCGGAATCGAGGCGCCGCCGGGCAACCGGGTTCGCGTCGCTCGGGTCACGCGGATGCCGCGACATAGGTGTTCTCGATGACCGACCCCCAGTAGGGCCCGAACATGGTGTCCGCGATGTTGTTGTAGCCGAAGCTGTTGACCGAGTTCTGCAGGCCAGTAGAACCGCTGCCGATCATCCACGGGCCGCCCGACGATCCACCGGTCATGTTGCAGGGGATGCCCTGCGACTGGCTCTGGCCGTAGGGGTCAGGGGTGGCGGTGCCGTAGCAGGACTGCAGGGTCTCACCGTTGAACGGCGCTGCTGCTGGGTAGCCGTAGGCGGTGTACGTGAGGCCACGGCTCTGGTTGAACGTGACGCCCGACGCGCCGACGCTGTCGCTCAATGACATGCCGGTGGGTGAGGACACGATGGCGAAGCCGGTGTCATAGCTGATGTCACCGTTGTTGCTCCACTGGGTGGGAGCGTACAGCTCGGTGGCATTCCACTGGCCGAACGGTGCCGAGCCGTTTTCATAGGCCGGCACGAAGGTGAGCCGTGACGCGAAAGCGCCGGGGCCTTCGTTGACGCAGTGCCCGGCGGTGACGACCGTGTTCTCATTTACCGCCGAGACGGAGTTGCCGGAACAGACGTAGTCGGTGCCGCCGAGGGTGAAGAAGACCTTGCCGATGTGGGAGATGGGTGAGACTCGAGAGGCCGTCGGCGACTGCTCGGGGTCGGCCTTTTGCGGGGCTACCAGAGAGGTCGCGCCGGCAGCGACGGCGCCGATCGCCCCGGCCACAATGTTGTCCTGCACCAGGACGTCCCCCGGTATGGCGCCCTGCATGCGTTCCGGTGTCCAGTAGTCACCGCCCTGCTGCGTTTGTGGGACGACCCAGCGGTCGACATCCGCCGAGGAAGACGTAATAACGGCCCCCGGCACACTGGCGGCGGTTGCTACGCCGGTCGACAATAACCCGCCAGCACCGACTAACGTGCCGATCAGAAGCGCCGAGAGGGCGCCGGTCTTAACTTTGCTACGCATCATGTGCTTCACTCCAGTTATCGATCACATCCAGCGAACTGATTTACCGCCAGTATCAATACAATATTTGGCAGTGATCGCGTTGTCTACCCTTTATGGGGGCAGCCTACCTGGGGTGCATTTTTCGTTCGAATGGTCGACCGACCGCGGCACCCGCCATACTGAGTGCATGTCGGACCGGATGGGTGTGCGCGCACGGCGACGAAGCCCCGCGTTGTCGGTGCGCGTGCGCATTCTGGCCGCGATTCTGCTCGTGACCGCGGCCGGACTGGCGATCGCCGGAACGACCGCCTACGTGGTGCAGCGCGAACGCACATTGATCGAGATCGACGCGGTGCTCACCGACACCGTTGACGACGCGCGTATCGTCGCCGCAGATTCGGCAGCCGTCGATGTGCGCGGCGCGCTGCGTGCCATCATCGCCGGAGTACGTCCGGCTACCAACGAAAGCACCCTCGCCGTCATTGATGGGGTGGCGGCGCTGGAACCGCGTGCCGTCGATTTTCGGCTGGCCGATGACGTGCTGGTTGCGCGCAGCGTGGCGGAAACGGCCATGGGCGAGGTCGTGCTCGGCACCGTCACGGCGTCGGGCCGGCTGCTGCGTTACGTCTTCGTGCCGGTCTCCGTCGATGGCGATCCGGCGCGGGGCACGTTCATTGCCGCTTTTGATGTCAACGCCGAACTGCGGCCAGTGTCCGAGGCGTCCCTCACCTACCTTTTCGTGGGCCTCGCGACCCTGATGGTCGTCGGGCTGGTCGGCTGGGTTGTGGCCGGGCGCCTGCTGCGCCCGATTCGTGGCCTGCGCGAAGCGACCGCGCGCATCACCGCGTCGGATGTGAGCGAACGTATCCCCGTCGTTGGCCACGACGACGTGTCGGCGTTGACCTCGACCGTGAATGAGATGCTCGACCGCCTGCAGGGAGCGCTCACCGGTCAGCGCCAGCTGCTTGATGATGTCGGTCACGAGTTGAAGACGCCGATCACCATTGTGCGCGGGCATCTCGAGCTGATGAATTCCAGTAGCGCGGCCGATGTCGCGGCCACCCGCGACCTCGCGATCGACGAACTCGACCGCATGGGTGGCCTGGTACGCGATATCTCCGCTCTGGCACAGGTCGAACGGTCGGCGCTCGCCCAACGCTACCCCGCCGATATTGGCGCGCTGGTCGAACGGGTGCGCCAGAACGCGGGCGCGCTCTCGACGCACAGCTGGGTCACTACGGAGACGGCCGACGTGGTCGTGGCCGTCGACGCCGACAAGCTGACGCAGGCGCTGCTGCAACTGGCCGCCAACGCGGTCACCCACGGCGCGCCGACCGGAGTGATCGAGCTCGGCAGCGCTCTCACACTGGATGCCGCCGGTCGGCCGCGCCTGCAGCTTTGGGTGAGCGATCACGGCCCGGGTGTCAGTGACGAACTGCTGCCGCGCATCTTCGACCGGTTTCAGCGAGGAACTCGCGGACGTGGGCCGGCTGGCTCCGGCCTCGGCCTGGCCATCGTGGCGGCCATCGCCGAGGCACACGGCGGGACTGTTTTAGTCTCCCCGACCCCCGGCGGCGGCGCTACGTTCACCATCGACCTCCCCGCCGACTCGGCGCCTGCGACACCCGACCAAAAGGACATCCGCTTGTGAGCCGCATTCTGATCGCCGAAGACGAAGACCGCATCGCCAGTTTCATTGAGAAGGGACTCGTCGCCGCCGGGTTCTCCACCGTGGTGGTGCGCACCGGAACGGACGCCCTCGACTACTCCATCACCGGCGGGTTCGACCTGCTGATTCTGGACATCGGGCTGCCTGGACTCGACGGCTACGAGGTGCTACGACAGCTGCGGGCCGACGGGTCGGAGCTGCCCGTGGTCGTGTTGACCGCTCGCGACTCGGCCGAAGACACCCTGGCGAGCCTCGAGGGCGGCGCCAACGACTACATGTCGAAACCGTTTCGGTTTGACGAACTGCTGGCGCGGGTGCGCCTGCGCATGGCGGAAGCCCCGCGCGAGACGAGCACCGTACTCAGCGTCGCCGGACTGCAGCTCAACCTGCGTACCCGGCGGGCGACGTTGGGGAACCGGCAGGTTGATCTCTCGGCCCGGGAGTTCGCGCTCGCCGAAGAATTTCTGCGCCACGCCGACCAGGTGCTGAGCCGGGAACAGTTGCTCAGCCGAGTCTGGGGCTACGATTTCGACCCCGGATCGAACATCGTCGACGTTTACGTGGGGTACCTGCGCGCCAAGTTCGGTGCGGACCGCATTGAGACGGTACGCGGAATGGGCTACCGACTCACCTGAGCCGACAGCCCATTCAGCGGCTGAGCGGGTTACTCGTGATCGCTGCCGTGGCCGGAGTTGTCACTTCCGGAATTGCTGTTGTCGTTGTAGTCATCGTGTCCGGAGTCACCGCCGCCTGAGTTGCTGGAGTCGTCGACTGTGACCGCGTTGCCGGAGCCGGAGTTGCTGTCGACTCGGCCGTCGCTGTCATCGGGGGCGTCGTTCACGTCGGCGGCGCCTTGGCCGGAGCCGATGCGTCCGTCACTGTCGTCCGGGGCGTCGTTCACATCGTCACTGATCGCGTCATCGAACTGATCGTCGTTGCCGTTGCCGACGCGCCCGTCACTGTCGTCGGGGGCATCGGGCGTACCTGTAGCGACTGGGCTGCTGCTCGACACGCTGGTGGGAGCCACGACGTTCGGGGCGGTGTTCGCCTGGGCGGCGATCACGCCGACCGACATCAACCCGGCGAGGCCGAGGGTTGCGAGGGTGATGGTGTGCTTCTTCTTCATCTGAAACATGGGGTGACCTTTCGTCTGCGCCGGGTAAGCGGAGGGTTGATGTCGTGGTGTCTATCTCCACAAGATCAACTAACCGCACGCCGATAAGACCGGCACGAGAAGTGCATGAGAGCGCTCTCATGCACAGGGATCAGCCGCTCTTGCGGACCGAACCGGAGCTTCCGCCGGAATCGTCAACGCCGATATCGTCATTGTGATCGGGGTTGTCACCGCCATGATCGTCCACGACGACGGGATCCTGAGCGGGAACGACTTCGGGAACGACTTCGGGTACGACTTCGGGGGCGGCGCTGGGGACGGTCGGTTCGGTGTCCGTTGGGTCAGTGTCCGTGGGGTCAGTGTCCGTTGGTTCGGTGCTCGTCGGTGCAGCGCCCGTCGGTTCAGCGCTCGGCGTTGAATCCGGTGTCGCCGCCCCAGTGGATGCCCCGCTCGGCTGCACAGACACCGCCGGAACGTCGATGGATCGCCCCGGTTGCTCTGCGATCGCGAGCGAATCGGCCAGAACCGAAGCCAGGGCTACGAGCAGAACCGCCCCCACCCCCGCGCCGGCGATCCAGAGCAGCGGTCGAGTCCAGATATTGCGAGCGTTCATGAGGCCTCCCATCGGCAATGCCTCATCAGTGTGGCGCTCGCAGCTAAGCCCGGACCAAGGCAATCGTGAGAAATCTCTTAGATTTGACGCGATCGAGCGAGCGGGGGCAGGAGAAGTTACGGCTTAAGCTTGTACGATTGTTCAACAATTCGATAGGCTCTGCAAAACGCTGATCGGGCATCCGCTCAAAAATGGTGAGCAATACCCCCGGTGATCACGGGTTTGTTTGGCGCACCCGGGCACGCGGGCGCTATTGGGAGAAATATGCTCGTACTGATTGGTGTGTTGCTGGTCAGCGTGGGCATGTTCCTGTTCACGGCGCTGATGGGCAATGCCTTCGCGGCATTCCCGATCATGACCGCCGCGATCGGCTGGCCCGTACTCGTTCAGATCTTCGACGGCAACCCGGCCGCCGTCTTCGCCATCGGCATGCTGTCCGGTTTCTGCGGCACGCTGATCACGCCCATGGCGGCCAACTTCAACCTCGTTCCCTCCGCCCTGCTGGAAATGAAGGATAAGTACGGTGTGATCAAGGCCCAGGTCGGCACCGGCGTGCCCATGCTCGGCGTCAACGTTGCCCTGATGTACTTTCTCGCTTTCTAAACCGCACAACGAAGTGGAGCACCATGCCCGACGCACCAACCGTTCTCGACGCACCCGCGCTACTGGGTGGGCTGGCCCCGACGTACGCCGACGTCGTTCTCGACAATCTGGCCAGGCCCTATCCGCACTCGGCCCACCACACGACGCATTCAGCGGATGACCGACCAACGCCCGAGCAGATTCACCCGGCCTTCTACACCTCCTTCGACTGGCATTCCTGCGTGCACATGCACGCCCTGGGCGTGATGCTGCTCGAGCACGGTCTGGACCGCGAGCGGGACGCCGCCCTCCGTCAGGCGATCGGCGCCAACCTCACGGCCGAGAAGCTGCGCGTCGAGGGCGCGTATCTGCTTGCCAACCCCAGCTGGGAACGACCCTATGGCTGGGCCTGGCTGGTCCGGCTTGCGGCCACCTGCGCGGCGTCGACCGACGCCGAGGTTCGTGGGTGGGCATCCGCTCTCGATCCGATCGTCGACATCGTGGCCGAACTGTTCATGGCCTGGGTGGAAAAAGCCGAATGGCCGGTGCGTCATGGTCTGCACACCAACTCGGCGTTCGGGCTCGGCCTGCTGCTCGACGCTTTTCGAGCTCTCGACCGCGCCGACGCTGCTCTGGCCTGCGAAACCGCGGCCCTCACCTGGTTCCACGCGGATGCCGACTGGCCCGGTGACTGGGAAATGAGCGGCCAGGACTTTCTCTCCGCCGGGCTGAGCGAGGCTGACCTGCTGCGCCGAGTACTGGCGCCCGAGCAATTCGCCGCCTGGTTCGCATCGTTCCTGCCCCGCCTGACGGCCGATTCGCGCATCGTGCGCCCGTTTCGGGTCACCGACGAGACCGACGGATATCTCGTGCACCTGCACGGGCTGAACCTCTCCCGCGCCGGACAGGTGACGCGCATTCTCGCCGCGCTGGGCCAGACGCCGGAGTCGGCACCGACAGTGGCGGCCCTGGACGCCGCCAGGGACCCCCTGCTTCGGGCCGGACTCGCGGCCGTCGTGGCGCCGGAGTTCATGTCCTCGCACTGGCTTGCAACCTTCGCCTGGGATGCGCTGTTATCGGCATCCGCTCTGACAAACTCGACCGATACGGCAGCATAGAACCTATGGCAACCATCGATTTGAACAGCGACGTCGGAGAGTCCTTCGGCAACTGGACCTTCGGCGACGACGCCGCCATCATCGCCTCGGTCACGAGCGTCAACGTGGCGGGCGGGTTCCACGCCGGCGATCCCACGACTATTCGCGCGACCTGCTCCGCGGCCGCCGCTGCCGGCGTCACGGTGGGCGCACACCCCGGTTACCGCGATCTGGCCGGCTTCGGCCGACGTTTCATCGAGATGGATGCAGCCGAACTCAGCAACGATGTGATCTACCAGATCGGCGCCGTGCAGGCCCTCGCGCGCGCCGCCGGCACCGCGGTGCGTTACGTGAAACCGCACGGCGCCCTCTACAACACCATCGCTCACCACCCGGTGCAGGCGCAGGCCGTGGTCGACGCCGTACTCGCCGTCGACTCGACGCTGCCGCTGATGGTGCTGCCCAACAGCGACATCGAACGCCTCGCCCGGGCCGCCGGCCTGCGCACCGTGTCCGAGGCCTTCGCCGACCGCGCCTACAACCCCGATGGCAGTCTCGTGTCGCGCACACTGCCGGGAGCCGTGCTGCACTCGGTCGAGGCGGTGACCGCGCAGGTCGTTCGCCTCGCCCTCGACGGCACTGTGGTCGCCATCGACGGCTCGGTCATCGCCGTGCCGGCGACGAGCATCTGCCTGCACGGCGACACCCCTGACGCGGTGCGCCTCGCCGAAGCGGTGCGTTCCGCGCTGCTGGGTGCCGGCGTCTCCATCGCTAGTTTCGTATAGCGGATGCCCTCCCGTATTCGATCCATCCGGCCGGTCGGCGACCGGGCCGTGCTCGTGCAGCTCGGCAGCCTCAGCGAGGTGCTCGGGCTATACGAAGCACTGCGCGAGTATCCGCTGCCCGGCCAGGTAGACCTCGTCGCCGCCGCCGAAACCGTGCTGGTGACGGCCGACTCAGCGGCATCCGCACGCGGCTTTGCTCAGCTGCTGCGCGCGATCGAACCGCACACGGTCGCCAGCGCGCACGAGGGGCTCGTGATCATCGACGTCATCTACGACGGGGGCGATCTCGACGAGGTCGGCGAACTCACCGGCCTCGGTCCAGACGGCGTGATCGCGGCGCACACCGGGCAGTTGTGGACCGCAGCGTTCGGCGGTTTCGCCCCCGGCTTCGCGTACCTCGTCGGCGACGACCGCCTGCGGGTCGCCCGACGCAGCACTCCGCGGGGGGCCGTGCCGGCCGGTTCGGTGGCGCTCGCCGACGCCTACTCGGCGGTCTATCCGCAGGTCACTCCCGGTGGCTGGCAGCTGATCGGCCGCACGGATGCTGCCCTGTGGAACCTCGACCGCGACCAGCCGGCCCTCATCCAACCCGGCAGTCGGGTACAGTTTCGCGCCGTGCGTGAGTTCGTGCGCGCTGCGCCGACGGCCATCGGCACCGACGTCGTCGACCTCCCGGCCGACCTCGTCGTCGTACAACCCGGGCCGCAGACCACCGTGCAGGATCTCGGCCGCCCGGGCCTGGCCCACCTCGGCGTGGCTGGCGCCGGCGCCCTCGACCGCGGAGCCCTGCGCCGCGCCAACCGGCTGGTCGGTAACCTCGCCTCCGCCGCCGTACTCGAAAACGCCCTCGGCGGCCTCGTGCTCGACGCGCGCACCGAGCAGGTTCTCGCGGTAGCGGGGGCATCCGTTCTCATTACGATCGACAGAACGGATGCCGGCCCCCGCGTCGTGCCTACCGACGCGCCGTTCGCGTTGCACGTCGGCGAACGGCTGACCCTCGACGCCCCCGTGTCGGGCGTGCGCAGCTATGTCGCCGTGCGCGGTGGCTTCGACCTGCCGCTCGTGCTCGGCAGCCGCTCGAGCGACTCGATGTCGGGAATCGGGCCGGCGCCGCTTCTGGCCGGCACCGCACTGCGCGTGCTGCCGGCTCCGCCATCGAGCGTGGTCGGTGCCGCTGAACCCGCGGTCGACCCGCCGGCCGCAGTGACCGTGCTGCGCTACATTCCCGGCCCCCGCGCCGACTGGTTCAGCGCCGACACGCTCGCTGATTTCGACCGCACCGACTGGGCCGTCACCGCGCAGTCCAACCGCATCGGCCTGCGCCTCGACGGGCGAGCCCTCGAACGCGCGCGCGGCGGCGAACTGCCGAGCGAGGGCACCGTATCCGGCGCCATCCAGCTGCCCGCCTCGGGCCTTCCGGTGTTGTTCCTCGCCGACCACCCGGTCACGGGCGGCTACCCCGTGCTCGGCGTGGTGCTGCATACCGACCTGGACAAGGCGGCTCAACTCGGCACCGGCGCACGCATCCGCTTTCTCGCCATCACCCCTGAACCCCTGAACGAAAGCTGAACCGTGCACAAAGTACTCATCGCCAACCGCGGGGAAATCGCCGTGCGCATCATTCGTGGCTGTTCAGACGCCGGGCTCGACTCGGTGGCTGTCTACGCCGATGTCGACGCCGACGCGCTGCACGTCGGCCTGGCCACGGAGGCCTATGCGCTGGGCGGCAACAGCCCGGCCGACACCTATCTCAACGTGCTAAAACTGCTGGCCATCGCGCGCCGGGCCGGCGCCGACGCGGTGCACCCCGGCTACGGCTTTCTCTCCGAGAATGCCGACTTCGCCCAGGCCGTGCAGGACGCGGGCCTGACCTGGATCGGTCCGAGCCCGGAAAGCATCCGAATGCTCGGCAACAAGGTGTCGGCCCGCGAGATCGCCGTGCGTGTTGGCGCTCCGCTCGTGCCCGGCTCGAACGGCACCGTCGACAGCGCAGCGCAGGTGCGCGCCTTCGCCGAGGAACACGGGCTCCCGGTAGCCATCAAAGCGGCGTTCGGCGGCGGAGGCCGCGGCATGAAGGTGGTCTGGGAACTCGACGCCATCGAGGAATCGTTCGACTCGGCGGTGCGTGAGAGCGTTGCCGCCTTCGGCCGCGGCGAATGCTACGTCGAGCGCTTTCTGCACAAGCCCCGGCACGTCGAAGCCCAGATTCTGGCCGACGGGAACGGCAACGTGATCGTCGTCGGCACCCGCGACTGCTCCCTGCAACGCCGCAACCAGAAACTGGTCGAGGAGGCACCGGCCCCTTTTCTCACCGCAGACCAGCGCGATCTCATCTACACCTCGGCGAAGGCGATCTGCCGGGAGGCCGGCTATGTCGGCGCCGGCACCGTGGAGTACCTGTTGGCCGATGACGGCAGCCTGTCCTTTCTCGAGGTCAACACCCGCCTGCAGGTGGAGCATCCGATCACCGAAGAGACCTCCGGCGTCGACCTCGTGCTCGCCCAGCTGGCCATCGCTGCCGGGGACGGGCTGCCGGTGTCGGAGGATCCGGTGTCGCGCGGCCACTCGTTTGAATTCCGCATCAACGCCGAAGACCCTGGCCGCGGATTTCTGCCATCACCCGGGACCGTGACCACGTTCACCGTGCCGACCGGGCCGGGAATCCGGGTGGATGCCGGCATCCGTTCCGGAGATACTGTCGCCCCGCAATTCGATTCGCTGCTCGCCAAGCTCATCGTCACCGGCGCTGACCGGCCGCAGGCCCTGCGACGCGCCCGCCGGGCGCTCGCCGAGTTTGAGCTCGTGGGCCTCCCCACCGTGCTCGGGTTCCACCGGGCGGTCGTTGACCTCCCCTCGTTCACCGGGCCCGACCGGCTTGGTGTGTACACCAGCTGGATTGAAACAGAGTTCGCCGAGCACCTCGCCGCTGACTCCTCACTCATCCCGGCCGACCCGCCGGTAAGCCGCCGAACCATCACGATCGAACTCGACGGGCGACGGGTGGCCCTGGGCTTGCCAGAGAACCTGTTCGGCGGCCTCGCGCAGGGCGGCGCTGCTGCCGTGGGGGCGCCGATCCCGGAAGCAAACCCGGCCGAACTGCGCTCCACCATGAGCGGCACCGTCGTAAAGTGGCTCGTCGAGGCCGGCGCAACGGTGGCCGAAGGCGAGGCGCTGCTCGTACTCGAGGCCATGAAGATGGAATCGACCGTCGTCGCGCACCGCTCCGGAACGCTTGTCGGACTCCTCGTGGCGGAAGGCGACGCCGTGCCCGTGCACGCCGTCGTCGCTGGGATCGAAGCCTGACCCGCACCCGGGAATGGATACGCTGTGTCTATGACCCTCGACGAGATCCTGCCCGACCTGCGTCGCCAGAGCGTCGACGCACGCCACACCGAAACTGGCCTGTGGGCGGCGTCGATGCTGCGTGACCGCATCTCGGCCGGTCAGCTCGCGCCCGGTGCCAAGCTGTCGGAGGAGCCGCTCTGCGAGGTGCTCGGCGTCTCCCGCAACACCCTGCGCGAGGCGTTCGCCACCCTCGCCCGCGAGCACGTCGTCACCCGCATCCCCAATCGTGGTGTCTTCGTTACCCGTCCGACCGCCGATGACATCCGGGAGATCTACCGGGTGCGACGCTTTCTGGAATCGGCGGCCCTCACCTGGTCGACGAGCCCGAGAACGGATGCCCTCCACGCCGCGATCGCGCGCGCCCGGGCCGCCCGAGATAACGGTTCCGTACCGGGCATGGCGAGCGCCAATCAGGACTTTCATGCGGGCGTCGTCGCGCTGACTCGAAGTGACCGCCTTAATGCGCAGATGATGCAGGTACTCGCCGAGATGCGGCTGGTGTTCCACTCGATGGTGGCCAATCCGCTCTTTCACGCGCCCTACATCGATGACAACGCCGTCATTCTCGACACGTTCGAGGCCGGGGACCGCCAGGCGGCGGCGGCGCTCATGGTCGACTACCTGCGCCGCGCAGAGGAGCAGCTGCTCGAGGCGCATTCCCGCGCGTAGCGGCGCGCGCTACGGCACCAGATAATCGGCGTCGCGGGCGTCCGTGATGAGCATGTGGCCGGGGGCGTGACCGATCGCCAGTGGCGGTCGGGACTCCATCACGGCGGCTTGCGGTGTAACTCCGCAGGCCCAGAACACGGGCACGAAACCGTCGGCCACCGTCACCGCATCTCCAAAATCGGGGCTGGCGAGGTCACGGATGCCGAGCTCGGCTGGATCCCCGATGTGGACGGGGGCGCCGTGGACGGCGGGGTAGCGCGCGGTGATGCGCGCGGCATCCGCTACCCGGTCAGCATGGATCGGCCGCATCGACACGACGAGGGGGCCCGCCATGTTGCCCGCGGACGCGCAGCGCCGGTTCGTGCGGTACATGGGCACGTTTCGGCCCTGCTCGATGTGCGCGATCGGAATGTGCGCGCGCTGCAGCGCCGCCTCGAAGGTGAAGCTGCAGCCGACGATGAACGTCACCAGGTCGTCGCGCCACCAGGCCGAGAGGTCGGTCGGCTCGTCGACGAGTTCACCGTTTTGGTAAACCGTGTAGCGGCCGACGTCGGTGCGAATGTCGCCGCCGGCCAGCAGCGGGCCGGTCGTCTGCCCGGCTTCGAGCACGCCGAGAATCGGGCACGGCTTGGGATTGCGTTCGGCGAACAGCAGAACGTCGAAGGCCTGTTCTTTGGGCACGATGATGAGGTTGGCCTGGGTGTAACCGCTCGACCAGCCCGCCGTCGGCGTGGCGAGGCCCTCGCGAAACAGTGCGCGGGCCTCGGCGGGGGTGACGGTTGCCCGGTCGAAGGTCGTTACGTCCACAGCTGCACGAGGCCGCCGAGCGACCGGTAGCCGAGATACAGGGTCAGCAGCCAGGCGGCGACTCCACTGACGAGCAGCCACTGGGGATAGACGTAGCCGCCGAGCAGGTCGCGGCGGCGCCACGCCACCCAGAGGATGACCGCGAAGCCGACCGGCAGGATCAGTCCGTTCACCGCGCCGGCCATGATGAGCAGGGTGGCCGGTGCCTGGCCGAGAAGGGTGAAGACCGTGGCCGACACCGCGATGAACACGCAGGTGGCGATGCTGCGCACCCGCGGCGAGGTCTTGGCGGTCGTGACGAACGAAATCGACGTATAGGCGGCACCGATCACTGAGGTGATCGAGGCGGCCCAGAGGATCACGCCGAACAGCTTGAAACCGATGTTGCCGGCCGCTGACTGGAAGGCTTCGGCGGCGAGGTTATCGCTCGTGAGTGCTACGCCACCGGCGACGACTCCGAGAATCGCCAGGAATAACAGCACCCGAATGACGCCGGTGATGATGATACCCAGTATCGAACTCTTGGTGATCTCGCCCACATTCTCGGGGCCGGAAACACCGGCGTCGATCATGCGGTGCGCCCCGGCATAGGTGATGTATCCGCCAATAGTGCCGCCGATCAGGGTCGTGATGATGAGAAAGTCGATGTTGTCGGGGATAACAGTGTTTCGGAGTGCCTCACCGAGCGGTGGCTTCGACACGATGGCCACGTAGCCGATGAGCAGGATCATGACGGCCCCAAGCACGATCACGATCTTGTCGAGGGCCACGCCAGCGCGCTTGCTCAGGAAGATGGCGATGGCGACGGCGGCCGACACGAGCCCGCCGACCTTCGGATCGATGCCGAACAGAACGTTGAGGCCAAGGCCGGTTCCGGCGATGTTGCCCACGTTGAAGACGAGACCGCCGATGCAGATGAGGGCGGCGAGAAACCAGCCGGCGCCCGGGAGTACGGTGTTGGCGAGTTCCTGGGCGCGCCTGCCGCTCACCCCGATCACCCGCCACACGTTCAGCTGCACGGCGATGTCCACCAGGATCGATACCAGAATCGCGAACGCGAAGGCGGCGCCGAGCTGAACCGTGAAGGTGGTGGTCTGCACGATGAAGCCGGGGCCGACCGCGCTGGTCGCCATGAGAAACATCGCCCCGAGTAGTGCGCCACGGTGTTTGTTCTTGAGCGTTTTAGGTTTGCGTGTGGTGGTCGTGGCCATGGGCGCTGCTCACTTCTTTGGGATACGAGTCAGCACCGGCGGTCACTGATTGACAGAAAGCCTATGATTGTTCAACAATCCGCGCAACTTTTCTGCATGAATTGGCTTGTCCTCGGACAAATTGCTCCGGAAGAGTGCATGGGGCAGGCGTGCCCGCCACCCCCGGAGCATAACTCCTGCAATTTCCCAGACCCTGTGCAGACTCCCGCGTAAATCCGCAGTGTAATTCTGACGAGCGTGCAAATTGCAGGAGTTATGCTCACCGCGTGACCCTCACCGTGTGACCCTGCCCGCCACGACTGGCGAGAAAGTTACGGCTCGGCGAGCGGATGGGCGCGCGCGAGCGTTATTGGAACGCGGAGATGCCCGTGATGGCACGGCCGACGACGAGGGTGTTGATTTCGTAGCTGCCCTCGTAGGTGTAGAGCGCTTCGGCGTCGGCGAAGACGCGAGCCATGCCCCAGGAGGTGGAGATTCCGTTGCCGCCGAGCACCGAGCGGCCAAGCGCCACGGATTCCCGCATGCGAGCGCTGGCGGAGGCCTTGGCCATCGCGGCGTGTTCGGGCCGCAGCGTGCCGGCCTGCTGTAGCTGGGCGATGCGCACCATCGTGCCGAGCGAGGTCGTCGCGTTCTCCAGAATGCGCACGAGCTTTTCCTGCACGAGCTGGAACGACGCGATCGGCTTGCCGAACTGCTGGCGTTCCAGGGCGTAACGCAGCGCATAGTCGTAGGTCGCGAACTGCAGTCCGACGGTCTGCCAGCCCACCCAGACTCGGGAGTTGGTGAGCAGTCGGTTGGTGTCGCGAAAGCTGGTGGCTCCCGGCAGGCGGTCACGTTCGGCGACCACGACGTGGTCCAGGGTGATCGTGGCGTTCTGCACGATGCGCAGCGCGATCTTGTTTTCGATCTTTTCGGCCGTGAACCCGTCCAGAGCCGCGCTGACGATGAAACCCTTGATCTGGTCGTCGGCGGTGTCGCGCGCCCAGACCAGCACGTTGGCAGCGAAGGTTCCGCTGCCAATCCAGCGTTTGACGCCGTTCAGGGTCCACGAGTCGCCAAACCGGGTCGCAGTCGTTTCCATATTGCGGGAGACGTCGGAGCCGTGCTCCGGTTCGGTGAGTGCGAACGCACCGATCTTGCGTAGGGAGATGGCGTCGTCCAGGTACCGTTCGCGCTGGTCGTCGGTGCCCAGCTGGGCGATGGCCGCCGCGAACAAGCCGCTGTGCACACCGACGAAGGTGGAGATCGAAGCATCCACTCGCGAGAGCTCGAGGGTCATGAAGCCGTGCAGCAGAAAGTTGTTACCGCGCGCGCAGAGTTCAACCAAGTTCAGGGCGGTGAGCACGGGGATGATCTCGAACGGAAAAGTCGCGTTGTTCCAGTGTTCTGCCACGACCGGGCGTACGTCACGCTCGAACACCGCTCGGGCCTCGGCCACGAGCTGCCGCTCCTCGGGGGTGAGTAGATCTTCGTAGAAGAAGAAGTCGTTCGTGGAACCGGTGAAGAACTCGGGGGTGGTCGCATCCGCTGCGGCGATGCCGACCTCGGGGCTGTCAATGACGGTGCTCATGGCGGGTCCTCTCTGACCTGGTACCCCTGAATTCTGCGCCGATGGGAGGAATTGCGCAATCACTCGCCTGAACACCGTGCATAGTGCTACCCCTCAGGCGCTGATGACCCCCCAGATTGCCCCGAATGCGCGAAGCTAGCGCGTGGCGGACGTGTTCATGGTGAGCACGTCGGTGCCATTCAGGTCGTGCAGGGTGAGCGTCACGGTCACGGCGCCGAGCGTGCCGAGCGAGGTCACGTGGGTGCCGCCGCACGGGATGCGCACGCTCGCGTCGGGCAGTTCGCAGACCCAATAGCGGCGGTCGGTCAAGAGATATCCGTCGCGGTCGATGCGCACCTCGGCATGTGTTCCCACCCACCCGGCGAGGGTCGCGTTGACGGTCGCTTCAACCGAGGCGAGCGCTTCGGCGAGACCGTCGACCGAGAATCCCTTCTTGCGCAAAGACTTGCCGAGGCGGTAGGTGTCGACGGAGGCGTTCGGCCCGATCAGTGACTCGTCGATGGCGAGCCCGTCGAAGTCGGGGGCGCCGAGGGCGTCGGGGCGTACCTCCTTCTTCCAGCGGCCAGAGAGGGCGTCGTTGAGGGCGAGCGAGGCCAGGTGGCAACTGGTGTGCCCGGCGCTCGTGGCATCGCGCAGGCCGTCGTCCACCTCGACGGTGACGGTGTCGCCGGCGTTCAATCCGGTCGCGTCGACCACGTGCACCACGACGAAGGCCCAACCGGGTGTTCCCTTAGCCACCGGAATGTCGTCGCCGATGTAGAGTGTCGATCCGTCGGTGGCTCCCACGATGCAGTCCTCGACCGGCCAGAAGGCTGCGCCGTGGTGCAGCAGCGCCAGATCCGGCCCCTGGTCGGGCCATCCCGCATCGACCGGATGCACGCAGGTCGCGTCGAGCAAAACGGCGAAGCGTCCGTCGCCGAGTGGCTCGGAGTGCAACACTGTCGCCTGCGTGTCGATGGCGCCGCTCGGGTAGAGCACGCGGGTGTCTTCGGTGGGCAGGGTCATGACTGCTCCTTTTCAAGCGGATGCGGACAGCACAGAAAGAGGGTGCCGCCACGACCGTGGCGGCACCCCGTGCGCTGGTTGAAACCTAGCTCTTGCGGGCCCGAGAAGCGGTCTCTTCAGACTTCGCCTTCTTGTCGGCCCTCTTTTCCTTAAGGGACTTGTCGGCAACCTTCTTGGTCGCATCCTTTTTCGGTGATTTATCAGCCATTGTGTACTCCTTCGCGCCGAGCCGTGGGGCCCCGTCACCTTGAGAATACGCGGATTTGCCGCAAACGTCATCTCACCGTCCGAGCGTCGCGTGAGAACCGGTCAACTCGGCCGGAACCCTGTGCACCCACTGCCGGTGTGTCGTATGCTGACGCTCTACGAAACCCTCACCTCGTTGAAAGGTCACCGTCATGAGCCATAGCGCCACCTACCGGGCAGTACTCTTTGGACCGAACCCGATCGCCGCCGGAACAGAGGTGGAGTTGGAATATATCGACGGGCAATACCAGGACGTGATCGTGCTCGAAGAGATCGAGGACACCGAAACGATCACCCGCACCTACAAGCGCGGGCGCGAAACCGATGAGCCCATCCCGTACCGTTTTGTTGAGGAAGACGTCGATGAAGCAGGCGGCGAAGCCAACGTTCCCAACTGATCGGCAGTGACGCGGCATCCGCTGGGAAAGCGGATGCCGCAACGCGCTAGATGCGCTTGGTGGAGTCCCGACCGAGCCGCACCGGGAGGGCCATGAGCGGCCCGACGAAGCGGCGCTGCAGCCGGCGTGCCGGGCCCCACACGATCTGCACGATGTACTGCGACAGCAGGGCGCCGGCCGCCAGGGCCATGGCGATACCCGCCGCCGTGAGGAGGGAAAGCAGCCCGTTGATGTCGCCTTCTGACAGCATGAGCAGACCGCGAAACAGGGTGAGTCCGGGCACCAGCGGCACGAGAGCCGTCACCATGATGACCAGCGGCGGGGTGCGCACGATGCGGGCGGTGACAGCGGCCAACAGCCCAACGCCGAGGGCGCTCGCCGCCGATGAGCCAACCAGGCCGAATCCACCGGCCAGGGCCGCGACGAACAAGAATTCGGCGAGGGCGCCGAGCACGCAGACCACCCAGAACGCACGCCACGGTACCTGCACGGCGAGGGCAAACCCGATCACGATCACGATCGCTGCCACGAGCAGAACCGGCAAAACAGCGAGCGTCACGATCGGGTTCGAATCGATCTCGAGTAACAGTCCGAAGCGGGCCAGGAACAGCGCGGAACCGGAGACTCCGGTGACCAGCCCGGCCGTGATGAGCAGGGCCTCCACCATTCGGGCGGTTCCGGTGAGATAAAACCCCGACAGGGTGTCATGCACGGCGCCGAAGGTTGTCACTCCGGCCAGGAGCATGATGATGGTCGCTACGACTACGAGGGAGGGGTTCGCCGTGGGATCGATCAGCCGCACGATCGCGGCGACGATCGGGCCGATCGCGCCCCCGACGACGGTCTGGTAGAACAAAGGAACCTGGCGGTGGTCGAGTACCGAGGTGATCCAGTCGATGATCCAGGTGGCCGCGAATGCGGCGATGATCACGGTGGGTCCGGCGCCGATGAGCACGGCGGCGCCCGCGCCGACGAGACTCCAGCCGATGCGGCGCCACTGCTTGGGTACCTGCGGCTTGGAGCTCACGATCGTCGCCAGAATTTTTCGGGCTTCGGCGACTTCGATCGGCTTTTCGATGATGTCCGCGATCAGCTCCGACGTCGCGGTGAGCTTGGAATAGTCGAGCGTGCGGTACTTCACATTGCGGCTGCGAATGATCGACTCGTGCGTCAACGCATCTTCCTGAGTGAGCGTGATGGTTGTGTGC
Source organism: Cryobacterium sp. Y29 (assembly GCF_002929825.1). Classification (GTDB taxonomy): domain Bacteria; phylum Actinomycetota; class Actinomycetes; order Actinomycetales; family Microbacteriaceae; genus Cryobacterium. The sequence continues at coordinate 132,157 of NZ_PJJN01000031.1, read as the reverse complement.
GTGATATTGGCGTCGGTGCCCTTGAGCCCGTAGGCACGGGTCAACGCGATCATAGCGGCGGTCGCATCTTCGGCGCCGGCACCGGCGGTGAAGATGACCTCGGCCAGACGCATGGTGAGATCGAGCACTGCCCGGGTGTAGCCGGAGTGGTCGAGTGAGATGGCGGTGGTTTTACTAAAACTCATGAGGTGCGCACATCGAGGGGTCCCAAAACGGATGCTGCGGCGGTCGCGTGCGCGGAGTCCGCGTCTGAGGGGTGGAAGAGACCCGCGAGCACGTCGCGGTAGAGCCGCGCGAGTTCGGAGTCGGCGTTGAAGGCGGAGCCGCCCGCGACCTGCACGGCGGTATCGACGACAAACTTGGCGTTCTGGGTGGCCCGATACTTGAGCCCGGACAGCTGGGCGAACCAGGCCGGACCGACCTGCCAGGTTTGTTCGTCGACGGCGCGAGCGAGGGCGTCGATCTGCGGGTAGATGCCGTCCATCGCGATGACGAGCTCGCCCACCCGCCAGCGTGCCACCGGATCCTGCGCGTGCGTGCGCCCATCGTTCTTGCGCGATGTACGTCGGTGCGCGCCCAGGGCTGCGAGCTCGAGCGCCCGCTGGCCGATGCCGGTGTACACCGCACTGAGCAGAATTTCAAAGTTGGCGAAAATCCCGGCGACGAGCGGGTCGCCGTTCGGGCCGACCGGCAGCTTGCGCACGACCCGGTCGGGGCGGGCCAGTGCGCCCTCCAGCACAGTGCTCTGGCTCTGGCTGGCGCGCATGCCGAGGGTATCCCAGTCGTCTTTCGAGTGGATGCCGGCATCCGCTCGATCGAGAAACGCCCAGACGATCGCAGGGTCGCCCGGGTCGGAAGAATCGAGGCCCAGGGTGCCGAGCCGGGTCCAGGCGGGGGAGAGTGAGGTGAAAACCTTAGTGCCGGTGAACCGGTAGCCGCCGCCTGGCTCGGGGATGGCATCCGTTGTCGAGCCGAAGAGAACAAGGTCGTTGCCGGGTTCGCTCACGCCGAAGGCGAAGATCTCACCGCGGCCGGCCTCCTCGAGCAGAAAGTCGAGCGAGTGGTCGCCCTGCGCGGAGAGGCTCGCGGCGACTCCCGTCCAGATCAGGTGCATGTTCACTCCGAGAGCGGTGGCCGGGGCGTGCGCGGCGAGCCGGGTCTGCGCGCGCGCGATCTGCTGCAGGGTGCAACCGAGTCCGCCGAACCGAATCGGCACGAGGGCACGCAGGTAACCGGCGGCGACAAGTTCCTCGAGGTCCTCAAAGAAGAATGTATTGGCCCGGTCATAACCGGCAGCTCGCGAACGGATGCCCGCCAGGATCTGGTCAGAGAGCAGCGGCTCGTTTTGGTCGCTTGCGGGTAGGGAAACTGGCGCTGCCGGAGGCGTTTCGAGCAGGGCTGGCGCAGGGAGAAACTCGGTCACATAGACAAGCCTATGCAGCCTTGCGCCGGCGTGTGAACAACCGCACGATAAGCAACACAATTGCCCCGAAAATCGCCAGCACGACGAGCCAGGGCAGGGCCACTCCGAGACCGATCAGCAGGCCACCGAGGGCTGCGACGAGGGCGCTCCAGCCGGCGGTGATACCGGTCCAGAAGTTGTCGGGGCCGCCCGCGGCGACGGTACCCTCCGAGACCAGGTCGAGTTGCAGGGTCGAGTAGTCGATTTGGTCAGCGAGAAAGTCGCGCTGGGACCGCAGACTTTCCAGCTCACCCTGCCGGTTCGACAGCGTACTTTCGATGCTGATGAGGTCTGCTGTCGTGGTGGCGGAGGCCATCAGCGCGAGCAGCCGGTCGACCGATGTGGTCAGCGCGGTGACGCGGGCGTCGAGGTCCTGGCTTTGCTGCGTCGCATCCTCGGCGGTGAGTGTCACGAAGTTGAGGGTGCCGAGTTTCTTCAGATCGGCCAGGGTGCGGTCGAGTTCGTCGGACGGAATGCGCAGGGTGAGGTGCGCGCTGGCCGGCTGGATGTCGGTGGCCGGGTTTTCACTGCGGCTGTCCACCCGTCCGCCGGCCTGTTCGGTAATGGTGACGGCGGTTTCGCCTGCCGCGACCGGGTCGGTGGCCGTGATCGACATGGATCCGGTGGTGATGACGTCGCGGTTCGTGGTCGTCACGGCGCCGGTGGTGCCGGTGACCAGGCTTTCGTCGGTCGCCCGGTCACCCTCAGCGGGAACAGCCCCGCTGGAGATGCTTCCCGACGAGTCCGTGGTCACGGAACTGCCGCTGTTCGCCGTGCATCCCGCCAGCAACACGGCCGTTAGCAGAACCGTGATGACACCCCAAGTTCGTCTCATATCTCACCGTACCGAGCGTTGTGGGGGCACTGTCTGGAGGCAGTCTGGGAGTCGGATCACAATTGGGACTCGGCGCCCAACCCCCGAAGTATGGTCAGGGAATACGCGGTTCAACCCGACCGCTCACACGATCAGGAGGACAGCATGGGATTCGCAGACAATGCCAAGGATGCACTCGATGCCACCGGCAAGAAGATCGGTCGGGCAGTGGACGACGCCAAGGACCGCATCGATGACAAGGTCGACGAGGCTAAAGCCAATGCCAAGGTGAAGCAGGCCGAGGGCGACGTGAAGCATGCTGAAGCCGAGCGTAATGCGACCGAGGCTAAAAATGACCTGAAGGCCACGCTGCGTGACGATACGTAGCGCATGTCCTGGTGGGCGGAACGGATGCGTACGACGCGTCGGTCCTGCCCACCGCTCCTGCACGTAGCAACGGATGCCGGCACCGGTCCGGTCGTCCTCCTGGTGCACGGCATCGCGTCGTCTTCGATCACCTTCTACGAGGTGATTCCGCTGCTGACACCGAACCATCGCGTGATTGCCGTGGATATTCTGGGCTTCGGTCAGTCGCCGGCGCCGAACGGTTGCCAGTACCGACTGGAGGATCATGTCGGGGCCTTGGCTGCGACCATCCGCTCTCTGAAGTTGCGCGAGCCGTTCGTGCTCGTCGGCCACTCGCTGGGCAGCCTGATCAGCACGCGCTACGCCGCGATGGAGCGACACGGCCGTGTCGCGACATTCTGGCGGCGTCTGGCCGCTCGCGGCACGGTATCACGCGTGGTCTTGGTCGGGCCGCCGGTCTACGTCTCACCGAGCGACATCGGCGATCCGCGGGTCAAGGCGCGGGTCAGCGCGTACCTGCGCGCCTACGATTTTCTGCGCGCCAACAAGGAATTCACGCTCGCCAACGCCGCGATCATGTCGCGCCTGCTGCCCAAGGGCATCTTCGAACTCACCGAGAAGACCTGGACCCCCTTCATCAAATCGATGGAGCACTGTATCGAATCGCAGACCGTGGTGAGCGACATCGCGAGCCTCACGGTGCCGGTCGACGTGATCTACGGAGCGTTCGACGCGTTCATCGCCCAGGGCAGCATGACCGTCATCGAGCGGATGCGCCACGTCACCATGCATCGCGTGGAGGCCAACGACCACATCATTCGGAAGCGCCTGGCGCGGGTGCTCGTGAAGGTCATCGACAGCGAAACTACACGGCCGGGAAGGTGGCGCCGGTGAGTTCCTCGGACTGCGACCAGAGACGGCGGGCATCCGCTTCATCGAGCGATCGCGGCGGCAGCCTGGCGGGCGCGGCGGCGCCGGTGAGTTCGCCGAAGCCACCGGGGCCGTAGTAGCCGCCGCCGGCCGCTGCCGGGCTCGTCGCCGCGTAGAGGGCCGGCAGGATGCCCTGGTCGACCTGCTGCCAGATCCAGCCGATGTGGTGGGTGGCCTCGTTGACGGCGAGGAAAACCCGGGCCGAGGCTCCCTTGTGGGTGGGTCCGGTGATCTGCAGGTTGGTGACGGTCGCGCCCGGATGCGCGGCGATGCTGCGCAGGCCCCAACCGCCGACGACGCTGCGCCGGTTGAGTTCCCGCGCGAACATGAGCGTGGCGAGTTTGGAGAGCGCGTAGGCGCGGTGCGGCCGGTAACGCAAGCCGTGCAGGTCGTCGAAGTCGAGGCGCCCCGTGCGGGCGATCAGGCTTGAGAGACTCACGACCCGGCTCGTTGTGGCGGCGCGCAGCAGCGGCAGCAGGTGGGCGGTGAGCGCGAAATGGCCGAGGTGGTTGGTGCCGAATTGCAGCTCGAAGCCGTCTTCGGTCTCGTCGCGCACCGGCGGCATCATGATGCCGGCGTTGTTGAGCAGAATATCGATCGGGCGCCCTTCCTTCGCGAGCTCCTCACCGAATTTGGCGATGCTCGACAGCGAAGCCAGATCGAGACGACGGATGCTGACGCTCGCCTCCGGGGTTTGTTCACGAATGCGTCTCACGGCCGCGGCCCCCTTTTCCTCGTTGCGTACGGCGAGGATGACCTCGGCGCCCGCGCGGGCGAGGCGGCCGGTGAGGCCGAATCCGAGGCCGCTGTTGGCGCCCGTGACGACGGCAAGCTTGCCGTGCAGGTCGGGAATCTGCATGTCGGGGAGGTGCTTGGCGCGTGTGGTCATGGGGCTCCCGTTTGTCGTAGAGCTCCATCCAACCCCGTTTGGAGGGTGGAAGTCACGCGGCGGCTGGGGCCTGCGGCGGATTCACGGCTGCGCGGTCAGGCGGCCGAGTGCTGCGGCGGGTCACCGACACGCTCGAGGGCATCGACGATGAGCGCCCAGAACTTCTCGTGGTCGCAGTCGAGAATGATTGTGGTGGGCACAGTTCAGGGTAGATCTACTCGTGCTTACGGGGCCGGGCCCTGGCCGCAGGGCTCGACGCGAGGGTCGGCATCCGCTGGCCGCATTTCTCATGGTCCGCCCAGAGCCGCTCCGATAAGCTGAGCGCGCGGTTGTAGTTCACAGCCGCCCCCGTACCGAGGAGCTTGTCCGTATGACTGTGATCGAGGAATTCCTCATGCCCGGCGGCGGCACGAGCATCAACACCCTGCCCAAGGTTTCGCTGCACGACCACCTCGACGGCGGCCTGCGCCCGCAGTCCATCATCGAATTAGCTGACTCCATCGGATTCGTCCTTCCGACAACGAATGCCGACGCGCTCGGTGAATGGTTCTCCGACCAGTCCAACGCGGGTTCGCTCGTGGAATACCTCAAGACCTTCGACGTCACGACCGCGGTCATGCAGACCCGCGAGGGACTCAGCCGGGTCGCCCGCGAATTCGTCGAGGATCTCGCCGACGATGGCGTCATCTACGGTGAAGTTCGCTGGGCTCCCGAGCAGCACCTGGCCCGCGGCCTCACCCTCAACGAGGTCGTCGAAGCCGTGCAGGACGGCATCGAAGCCGGCATCGAGAACGTCGAAGGGTCGGGCCGCAGCATTCGCATCGGCCAGCTCATCACCGCCATGCGCCACGCGAACCGCGGCCTCGAGATCGCCGAACTCGCCGTGCGCTACCGCTTCGACGGAGTTGTCGGCTTCGACATCGCCGGCGCGGAAGCCGGCTTTCCGGCCGGCAACCACCGCGCAGCCTTTGACCTGCTTGCCCGCGAATTCATGCCGGTCACCGTGCACGCCGGGGAGGCCGACGGCCTGGACAGCATTCGCAGCGCCCTATTCGATGGCCGCGCGTTGCGCCTCGGCCACGGCGTGCGACTCGCCGAAGACGTCACCATCGAACGCCAGGACGACGACAACACCTTCGTCACCCTCGGCCCGGTGGCCCAGTGGGTGCGCGACCGCGAGATCACGCTCGAACTGAGCCCGTCGTCGAACCTGCAGACCGGGGCGGTCGCCGCCTGGGGCGCGGAACTCTTCGACCACCCGTTCGACTTGCTCTACCAGCTTGGCTTCAAGGTCACCGTCAACACCGACAACCGCCTGATGAGCGACACCACCCTCACCCAGGAACTCGCCCTGCTCGCCGACGCCTTCGGCTATGACGTCGGCGACCTCGAGATCTTCCAGCTCAACGCAGCCCACGCGGCGTTCCTGCCGTTGGAAGACCGTGAAGAGTTGGTCGAGGCCATCGAAGCCGGCTTCGGCGACGCCTGACGCTGGCTGACCCAAAGCGCCAGCGCACCAAGCACCACCCCGCAGAACCGAAGGAATCATGTCACTGCCGCATCTCCCGCTGGACGCCATCACGATCGGTGCGCACGCCGACGATTGGCCGGCCGCCATCACGGCGGCCGGTGACGCCCTCGTGCGTTCCGGCGCCGCCACATCCGCTTATACCGAGCGCATGATCGGGGTTATTCGCGAATTCGGTGCCTACATCGTGATCGCGCCGGGCCTGGCGCTCGCGCACGCCCGCCCGGGAGCGGATGTTCTCACAGACGGACTCTGCGTCGTCACCCTCGTCGAGCCGGTCGCCTTCGGGCACCCCCACAACGACCCGGTCAGCGTGATCGTGGGCCTGGCCGTGGCCGGTGCCGACGACCACCTGCAGTTCGTCGCCGAACTCGCCAACGTCTTCAATGACCCGACGGTGATTCCGGCACTGGCCGGCGCCACCAACGCCGAGTTCGTGCAGAGCGTGTTCGACCGGACTGCCTCATGAAGATCGTCGTGATGTGCGGTATCGGCCTGGGCACCTCGGCCATTCTCAAAGTCAATGCGGAACGCGCGCTCGAACGCCTCGAGATCGATGCGAGTGTGCTGGCTACGGATGTCGCCGGCGTGCGCGCCGCCGCGGCCGACGCCCAGGTCATTTTGACTTCGTCTGAGCTCGTCGACGCGATCGGCAAGACCAACGCCGACGTCATCGTCATCAACAACTACTTCGATGTCGACGAACTGGTCGTCAAGCTCGACATCGCTCTGGGTTCCTAGAACCCCGCGCCCGCACACGTCTCCGCGTTCCAGCCCCACCGCTGTCACGGACGGGGCCCGGGCCCCGTCCGTGGGCCCAGCTTATAAACTGGGCCCACGGTCAAAAGGTGGGCCCGGCGAGCGGATCTTCCCACGCCGCACCGGAGGCTTCACCTACGCGATCAGCGCCCGCATGCCCCGATCGAGCTCGTCGAGGGCGGCCTGCGCGGCAGAACGGCGCTCCACCAGAGTGCCGACCGGGCAGCGGGTATCGATGTACACCTTGAGTTTTGGCTCGGTTCCACTCGGGCGCACCATCACGCGCGACCCATCGGTCAAGCGGATGCGCAACACATCGCTCGGCGGCAGCTCGCCCAGCCCCCAACGAAAATCGTCGATTTCGTCGACCCGAATACGGCCGACGTGGGTGGGTGGGGATTCCCGCAGTCGCGTCATGACCAGGGCGATCGTCGAGAGTTCAGAGACCCGCACGGAGATTTGTCCGGAGGCGAAGTATCCGAACTTCTCGCTGAACGAGTCGAGATAGCCGGCGAGGGTCGTTCCCTCCGACTTGAGATCGCTCACCAGCGAAAGCAATGCCACTGCGGCCGATATACCATCTTTATCACGTACGGTATCCGGGTTGACCAGATAGCCGAGCGCTTCTTCGTACCCGTAAACCAGGTTGGGCACCCGCGACACCCATTTGAAGCCGGTGAGGGTTTCTGTGAAGCGCAGGCCGTAGGCATCCGCGACCGCATGCAGTGCCGGCGATGACACGATCGAGCAGGCCAGGGTTCCGGCATCGATGGTGGGCAGAGCGTCGGGATCGTGCGCCGGAGCCAGGGCGGCCGCCCGCCAACCGAGAATCGCGCCAACCTCATTGCCGCTGAGTCGGCGGTACCCACTCGCACTGGACAGGTCGGGGATGGCCACGGCGAGGCGGTCGGCATCCGGATCGTTGGCGATGATGAGCTCAGCGCCCACCTCGCGCGCGCTCTCGTAGGCCAGGTTCAGCGCTCCGGGTTCTTCCGGATTCGGAAAAGCGACGGTCGGAAAAGCAGCGTCCGGCGCGATCTGGGCATCAACGAGGGTCGGCAGGTCGAATCCGGCCTTCTCCAACACCCGACGCGTGGTGTCCCAACCCACGCCGTGCATCGCGGTGTACACCGCGTTCACCTGCGCGCGGGGCGTGTGGGCGATGCCGGCCGTCGCCGCGATGTAGGCGTGCACGACGTCTTCTTCGGCGGTTTCATAGCTGCCGCGCGGCAGGTGCAGAACGTGTTCGTCGGCGGCAACGCGCAGAATCTCGGTCGAGATGGCCAAGTCGTCGGGGGAGACGATCTGCGCGCCATTGTTTGCGCCGCCCAGGTAGACCTTGTAGCCGTTATCGATCGCAGGATTATGTGAGGCGGTTACCATCACGCCGCAGCTTGCGTCGAGGTGCCGTACGGCAAAGGCGAGTACGGGCGTCGGGAGCAGACGAGGCAAGAGGATGGCGCGCACCCCCGCTCCAGCCATGATCGCCGCCGTGTCGGTCGCGAAGACCTGTGAGTTCTTGCGTCCGTCGTAGCCGATGACCACCGACGGAGTGACGCCAGAAGCAGCACGCCGGCGCAGGTAAGTCGCGAGGCCGGCCGCTGCCTGCGAGACCAGCACGCGGTTCATGCGGTTCGGTCCGGCGGAGATCTCGCCGCGCAGCCCGGCCGTGCCGAATGCGAGCCGGGTGTCGAACCGCGAATGCAGATTGGACAGGGCCGTGGTATCGCCGTCGTCGACGGCGTTGATCAGAACGCGAAGTTGCGCCTGCGTTTCCGGGTCGGGATCCTGGTTCAGCCAGGCCCGAGCGGCCTGCAGCAGCGCAATGGTGCGATTGCTCGAGGTCTCCGGTGTCTCGTGTGCCACCGGCGCAGTCGCAAGCTCGTCGACGTCATCACTCTCAGCGCCGTCAGACGTGATCGTCGAAATGGCAACGGTCGGTTCAAAGCCGGCATCGTCGCTGTTGTGCATGATCGTTGAAATGGCGACCGTGGCTTCGGAGGCGTCGTCGGGGTTGTGCGTGATCGGCAGGGCGCGGGTCGGAGTGTGGATCTCATCGGCTGTGTCCGGGTCGAGAACCTCCGGCGCGGCATCCGGGGTGGGTGGCGGCGTGACCTGCGGTGCGGCATCCGCTGGCGGGCCGGAATGGCGACCGCCGGTGCGCTCGGTCGGCCGTTCGTCGTCGTTATCGGGATGGCCAGCGTCGGGGCGGTCGGAGCCCGTCACAGCGTGGCCACGATCCGGGCGAGGAGTGCGCTGATCACCGGTTCAGCCAGCGCGCCGGCCTCGATGACTTCGCCGTGGCTGAGCGGGGTCTTCTGAATGCCGGCGGCGAGGTTGGTGATGAGCGAGAGGCCGAGCACCTCCAGTCCGGCTTGCCGGGCCGCGATGGCCTCGAGCGCGGTCGACATACCCACGATGTGACCGCCGATGGCCTTGGCCATCTGAACTTCGGCCGGGGTCTCGTAGTGCGGCCCGCGAAACTGGCAGTACACGCCCTCGTCGAGCGTCGGGTCGATGCCGCGGGCGAGATCGCGAAGCCGCTTCGAGTACAGGTCGGTCAAGTCGACAAAGTTCGCGCCCTCGACCGGAGAATCGAAAGTCAGGTTGATGTGGTCGCTGATGAGCACCGGGGTGCCCGGCGTCCACGATTCACGGATGCCGCCGGCGCCGTTGGTCAGAATCATCGTCGTCGCTCCGGTCGCCGCCGCCGTGCGCACGCTGTGCACGACCCGGCGCACACCGTGACCCTCGTAGTAGTGCGTGCGGGCACCGATCACGAGGGCGCGCTTGCCGCTGGGAAGCAGAATGGAGCGCAGGGTGCCGGCATGGCCGGCCAGGGCGGGAGCGCTGAACCCGGTGATGTCTGCGGCGGACACTGTGTGGGTGGTCTCGCCGATCAGGTCGGCGGCCCTGGCCCAGCCGCTGCCGAGCGTGAGAGCGATGTCGTGTCGGGGAACCCCCGTGATGCCGGCGATCTCCGCAGCGGCCGACTGTGCTGCCTCAAACGGATCTGTTTCGGGCAGGTCTAACGGGTTGATCTCGTTCGTGAACATTTGACTACTCTAGAACCCCCGCCTCGGGCACGGACATTCTGAGCGAATTCTGCTCATCGGCGCGCCGAACGGGCGCTGAGACGAATATGCGGCTGAATTTCGCTCTTTTCGACGGTCACGCGGACTGTGCGGTCGATGAATCGGTTTGGCGGGAACTGCGCGCCTTGAGAGAATAAGGACATGGCCTATGAGTTCGAACGCAAGCAGCGCATTGCAGTACTGGGCGGTGGGCCCGGCGGATACGAAGCGGCCATCGCCGGAGCACAACAGGGTGCCGATGTCACCCTCATCGAAAGCGTCGGAGTTGGCGGTTCCGCCGTGATAACGGATGTTGTTCCTTCCAAGTCCCTTATTGCCACGGCCGAGGCCTCGAATTCGATCGGCGAGGCGACCGACCTTGGTGTTCAGTTTTTTGTGCGCGGCGAAACCGCCAAGCCCCTGCGCCCCGAGGTAGCCATCAACCTGGCCGCCGTGAATAAACGACTGCTTGCCCTCGCGCGCCAGCAGTCCGAAGACATGAAGGCCACCCTCATTCGCGCCGGTGTGCGCTATGTCCAGGGCCACGGCCGTCTCGATGGCACCACCGGCATCATCGTCGCCACCTCCGGCGACTCCACGGCCACCGACTTCGACCGCATCGATGCCGACACTGTCGTCGTCTCTGTGGGCGCCAGCCCCCGCGTGCTCGCGTCAGCGCTACCCGACGGTGAGCGCATCCTCACCTGGACCCAGCTCTACAACCTCAAGGCCATTCCCGAACACCTCATCGTGGTCGGCTCTGGCGTCACCGGCGCCGAGTTCGCCTCGGCCTACCGCGCCCTCGGCGCGAAGGTCACTCTCATCTCCAGCCGTGATCAGGTTCTGCCCGGAGAAGACGCCGACGCCGCCAACGTCATCGAAAACGTCTTCAAGCGTAACGGCATGATCGTGCTCTCCAAATCGAGGGCCTCCTCGGTCGAGCGCACCGAGACCGGCGTCGTCGCCATGCTCGAAGACGGACGCACGGTCGAAGGCAGCCACTGCCTTATCGCCGTCGGCTCCATTCCGAACACCGCCAACATTGGCCTCGAGCAGGCCGGCGTGCAGATCACCGACTCCGGACATATCCAGGTCAACCGGGTCGCCCGCACCTCGATTCCGAACATCTACGCAGCCGGCGACTGCACGACCGAGATTCCGCTGGCATCCGTGGCGTCGATGATGGGCCGCACCGCGGTGTTCCACGCCATGGGGGACACCGTCAATCCGATCGAGATTCGCAACGTTGCCGCGAACATCTTCACCCAGCCCGAAATCGCCACCGTCGGCTACACCCAGAAGCAGATCGAAGACGGGCTCGCCCAGGGTGAGATCTACAAGCTGCCGCTCTCGCAAAACCCGCGAGCCAAAATGATGGGAATCAAGGACGGCTTCGTGAAGCTGTTCGCCCGCACCGGCAGCGGCACGGTCATCGGGGGAGTCATCGTTGCCCCCAAGGCCAGCGAACTCATCTTTCCGCTCGCATTGGCCGTTGAGCACCGGCTCACCGTCGACGAAGTCGCACGCACCTTCCCGGTCTATCCCTCGCTGACCGGGTCCATAACGGATGCGGCGCGCGCCATGCACATCGTCCTCTAGCTCTGGACGTCATCGGTTAGTTTTCGAGGTGGGCCGTGGGAGCGGATCCCCGGCCCCAACCCCGTCAACGAAGCATGCGCAGGCTGTCGAAAACCCGCAGCCGTCGGCGAAAACTAGGCGGCGTCAGAGACCGTGAGCAGAACGCTGCCGGAGGAGACCGTTTCGCCGATGACAGCTGCGACGTTGCCGACTGTGCCGTCACGGTGGGCAACGAGTGGCTGCTCCATTTTCATGGCCTCGAGAACGAGCAGCAGGTCTCCCTTGACTACGGTGTCACCTTCGGCAACGAGCAGCTTGATGATGGTCGCCTGCATCGGCGCCGTGACGGCGTCTCCGGTGGCGGTGTCGACGGAGTGCAGGCCGCCGCGACGCTTCGGGGCTGGGCCGACCGAGCGGGCGCTTGCGCCGCCGGGTAACAGTCGGGTGGGCAGGGTGACCTCAATGCGCCGCCCCTCCACCTCGACGACGATGCTGTGGCGTTTCTGTTGGCCGACGGCGTCTTCCATGCTGCCGCTCCACGGTTCGATGTCGTTCTCGAACTCGGTCTCGATCCAGCGGGTGAAGACGGTGAACGGCTTGCCGTCGGTCGGCGCGAAGGCGGGGTCGCGCACGACCTTGCGGTGAAAGGGCAGCACGGTGGGCAGGCCGGCCACCTCGAACTCGTCGAGGGCCCGGCGCGAACGCTCGAGGGCTTCCTCGCGGGTTGCGCCGGTGACAATGAGCTTGGCCAAAAGTGAGTCGAACGATCCGCTGATCACGTCACCAGACTGTACGCCGGTGTCTACGCGCACGCCGGGACCGCCCGCGGGCTTGAACACGTGTACCGGGCCGGGCGCTGGCAGAAAGCCGCGGCCGGCATCCTCTCCGTTGATACGAAATTCAAACGAGTGAGCGGATGCGACGGGGTCGCCGTAGGTGAGCTCGTCACCCTCGGCGAGGCGAAACTGCTCGCGCACCAGGTCGATGCCGGTGACCTCTTCGGAGACCGTGTGCTCGACCTGCAGGCGGGTGTTGACCTCGAGGAACGATACCGTTCCGTCCTGGCCGATGAGAAACTCGCAGGTGCCGGCGCCGACGTAGCCGACCTCCTTGAGGATGGCCTTGGAAGCGCGGTACATCTCGTCGCGCTGTGCATCGGTGAGAAACGGGGCCGGAGCTTCTTCGACGAGCTTCTGGTGCCGGCGTTGCAGCGAGCAGTCGCGGGTCGACACGACGACGACGTTGCCGTGCATGTCGGCCAGGCACTGGGTCTCAACGTGGCGGGGAGAATCGAGGTACTTCTCGACGAAGCATTCGCCGCGACCAAAAGCTGTGATGGCCTCCCGGGTGGCGGAATCAAACATCTCGGCGACCTCGTCGCGGGTGCGGGCCACTTTGAGGCCGCGTCCGCCGCCACCGAAGGCAGCCTTGATCGCCACGGGCAGGCCGTGCACGTCAACGAAGGCGAGTACCTCGGCCGCGTCGCTGCAAGGGTTCAGTGTGCCCGGCGCCATGGGGGCGTTGACTTTTTCGGCAATTTTGCGGGCCGAGACCTTGTCGCCGAGCTGCTCGATGGCTTCGGGAGGGGGCCCGATCCAGGTCAGGCCGGCGCCGATCACGGCGCGGGCGAAGTCGGCATTCTCGGCCAGAAAGCCGTAACCGGGGTGCACGGCGTCGGCGCCGGAACGCCGGGCGATCGAGAGGATCTTGTCGATGACCAGGTACGTTTCGGCGCCGGTGGTGCCGTCGAGACCGTATGCCTCATCGGCCAGGCGGGCATGAAGAGAGTCGCGATCCTGGTCGGCGTAGACGGCGACAGAGAGAATTCCACTGTCTTTCGCGGCACGGATGACCCGAACGGCGATCTCGCCTCGGTTGGCGATGAGGACCTTCGTTATGAGTGACACAATCACTTAGCCTATTGCCCGCCGTCATATCCCTTTTGGTTCTGTCCCACAAAAAGACCCGGCAGATTATTGTGGATGCCTACAATTACAACGCTCCGGGGCGATTCCACAGGGTCGGCCACTCATGCCCCAGAGCGCGCACCAGCCGCCGTAGCGTCGGAAGCGACAACCCCACCACGGTGGATGGATCGCCGACGATGCTGGTGATAAAGGGAGCGCCGAGGCTGTCAATGGTGAATGCGCCTGCCACAAACAAAGGCTCCCCGGTGGCGATATAGGCGTCGAGCTCGGCGTCGTCGAGGTCGTCGGCAAAGGTCACTTCAGCCACTGCGGCCGCGCCGATCGCCCGGCCAGGCACGCCGTCGGCGACCTCGATCAGCCAGTGCCCTGAATACAGCGTTCCCGTGCGCCCGCGCTGGCGCTCCCAGCGTTCCCGCGCGGCCTCAGCGGTGTGCGGTTTGCCGTAGATGACGCCGTCGAGCACGAACACCGAGTCACCGCCCAGCAACAGCCCGGTCAGCGGTTTCTGCAGCGAAGCGGATACCGCAGCTTCCGCTTTCGCGCGCGCCAGCAGTTCCACGAGCACTCGCGGCTCCAGAGCCGAGCCCACCGCGGCCTCGGTTTCGGCGACGACCCGAGCCTCATCGACGTCGGGGTTGATCAGTATGGGTTCGATGCCGGCCGCGCGCAGTAGGGCGAGGCGGGCCGGAGACGTGGAAGCCAGGTACAGGCGCATGCGGTCCTTTCAACGAAGGGTGAGCGTCTATTCAAGCAGGCATGGAGGGACAGTCGGCGAGGGGGTGTGGGATCATCATTAGATGAGCAACACGAGTCACCAGCCCCAGGCCTTTGAGCCGACATCCTCGGCGAGTGTCGGCGACGAGCTTGAACTGAATATCACCAACGTCGCCCACGGGGGAATCTTCATCGCCCGCCACGAGGGCCGCGTGATTTTCGTCAGCGACACCCTTCCCGGTGAACGGGTGCGCGCCCGCCTCACCGAGGCCAATCACAAGAGCTTCTGGCGCGCCGAAACAGTCACCGTCCTCGACGAAGCCCCCGAACGTCAGCCGCACATCTGGAGTGCGGCATCCGTTGATCGCGCCCCCGAAGACCGCGCCGGCGGCGCCGAATTCGGCCACATCGAGCTCGGCTTTCAACGCGAACTCAAGCGCCTGGTGCTCTCCGATGCGTTGCAGCGCATGGCCGGGATCAGCACTGATGTCGTCGTGGAGCCGGTCGCGGTCAGCGCGAAGGCCAGCCCCGGCGACGCGATGGACGGCACCGGATGGCGCACCAGAGTCAGTCTGCATGTGGCCGCCGACGGAACCATCGGCCCGTACGCAGCCCGCAGCCACCGCGTCATCCCGGTCGATGATCTGCCGCTCGCCGAGCACGAACTCGAACTGCGCGCCCCGCTCGACACCCTGTTCCACAACGCGGCGACAGTCGACCTGGTCGCGCCGAGCAAGGGCGACGTGCAGGTGCTCGTCTCCGCTAGAGATATGAACGGTAAGCCCAAGCGGGTGCCGCACGGTCTGATTCACGAGATCGTCGCCGATCGTGAGTTCGAATTAGACCGCTCGGGCTTCTGGCAGGTGCACTCGATGGCCGCCGACACCCTCTACCACGCGGTGCAGGACATCATCGACCCCGCCATGTTCGACCCGCGCGCCTCCAACCTCGACCTGTACGGCGGTGTGGGCCTGCTTGCCGCGGCCGTCGGCGATAAATTCGGCCCGACGACCCGCATCACGTCGGTAGAGAGCGACCCCGAAGCGGTCGCATTCGCCGCTCGCAACCTCAAGGAATGGGCCGGCGCGACCGCCGAAGCCGAACGGGTCGACCGTTTTCTACAACGACTGCTGCGCGAAGCAGATGCCTCCGAACGGGCCCGTCTCGCCGCCGCGACGGTGGTGCTCGACCCGCCGCGCTCCGGCGCCGGCAAGGCCGTCGTTGACCAGCTGGTCGCCCTCGCCCCACAACAAATCGTCTATGTGGCCTGTGACCCCGTAGCTCTCGCCCGTGACGTGGCGCTGTTTCGGACGCAGGGGTATGAGCTGAAGAACCTGCGTGCTTTCGACCTGTTTCCCAATACCCACCACGTCGAGGCCGTCGCGCTGCTCTGCAAATAGCTATCGTTGAGACCAGACAAACCGAAGGCAGCCCTACCGTGAGCCACGCAGCTTCTGAATCCGCACCATCCATCCCCCCCGATGCGCCCGTGCGGGTCGGCATTGTCGACGACCATGAGTCGGTGCGACTGGGCTTGCAGGCCGCCTGCGAGAACGCCGGCTACGAAGTCTTGTTCGCTTCAGCAACCGCTCAGGGACTCGTCGACGGTCTCGCCGGGCGCACCTGCGACGTGATCGTGCTCGACCTCTCGCTCGGCGACGGGTCGCTCGTCACCGACAACGTGCACCTGGCGGCGACCACCGGCTCCGCTGTGCTCGTACACAGCATTGCCGACCGCGTCGCTTCGGTGCGAGAAGCCCTTGCTGCCGGCGCTGCCGGAGTCATTCCCAAGTCGTCCCCGACCACAACCGTCATGGCGGCCGTCGCATCCGTCGCCCGAGGCGATGTGCTCAACAACCTCGAATGGGCCAGCGCCATCGACGCCGACCGCGACTTCGCCAAGGCGCAACTCGGCCGCCGCGAACGCGACGTGCTTCACCTCTATGCTTCGGGACTGCCACTCAAGATGGTCGCCATGCAGCTCGGTATTGCGCACTCCACCGCCCGCGAATACCTGGACCGCATTCGGGTGAAGTATGTCGAGGTCGGGCGTCCCGCTCCGACCAAGGTCGACCTGCTGCGTCGCGCCGTCGAAGACGGAATCCTGCCCGGGCTCGACGCCACTGAAGCTGACCGCGGTGTCTGAACGGGCCGCCCGCGAGGGCGACCAGAACCGCCAGGGTGCCCTGGTCTTCACGGCAACTAAACCGTTCACCGCGGTCGGTGACGACGTATTCCAGGCCGACGGCAGCCTGTTCGACCGCGCGCGGCAGCCGCGCAACCCGATCAGCCGCGCCCAGATCGAAATTGTGCTGTCGCGGTCGGTGGCCGCCGTCGCCGTGATCTTCGCCCTGCAGACCCTGCCGGTCATGCTCGAGCAACTGGACAGCCGCAGAGCTTCGGCAGCCGTGCCCATTGCGATCGTTCTGGCACTGGTGATTGTGATCTTCGTCACTGCGACGCTGACCCGGCAGGGCATCCGTATCGCTGCGAGCGCAGTAGCGGCCGTGTATCTTGCCGCACTTTTTGTGTGGCCGCCGGTCATGATCGATCCCACCGCGGTGCTCGACAGTAAACCGTGGCTCTGGTATCTCTGCGGTGTCGCCACCTCGTGCGCGGCAATTGCCCTGCCCTTAGCGTGGGCGGTCGTCTACACCGTGATTACCCCGGTTACTTTTGGGCTCCTGCGGGTACTGCCCTCCGGCGGCGAGGCCGAGAACCTGCTCGCCGTGCTCGACACTTTCTACGCCATGCTGCTCGGCGGAACCGTGCTCATCATCATCTACGTGCTGCGCCAGGCCACAGCACAAGTCGATACTGCCCAGTCCAACGCACTCGCCAAGTACGCCGTAGCGGTGCGACATCACGCTACTGAAGTTGAACGGGTTGAGGTCGACTCCATCGTGCACGACAGTGTGCTTGCGACGCTGCTCTCCGCGGCAGGCGTGCGCAATGCCAAGGGAGCCGAGCTGGCCGCCGCTATGGCTCGCAGCGCCATCATCCGCTTGCAGGTGGCCAGCGGAGAACGAAACGTCGATGATGCCGCGGCCAGCGTCAGCCAGCTGGCGGCGCGCATTCGTTCCGCCGCGATGGCGACCGGAGTGTTCACCGTCACTGAGCTGTGCGTGGCCGGCCTCACCCTTCCCGAGCACGCCGCGGAGGCCCTCTACTCGGCCAGCGTGCAGGCCATGGTCAACAGCGTGCAGCACGCGGGCTCCGCACAATCGCGCACCGTGACGGTGGGCGGTGACGACCAAAGCGGATGCATCATCTGCATCACCGACACCGGCCGCGGTTTCGACGTCGCCAGCGTCGCCAGCGGCCGTCTGGGCCTGCGCGTGTCGATCCATGACCGGGTGGCCACCGCCGGCGGCGTGGCCGTTCTGCGCACGAGCCTGGGCCACGGCACGACTATCACCCTCACCTGGCCGCGGCCCGACGAGCGAAACGATGCGAGCGGTGACCAGTCGGTCGAGCCGAAGGGCTCGCTGTCCGGGCGAGACGCGGGCACCCGATGATGGCCGGTGCCGTGGTTGTTTCTCGCACCCTGGCGCTCATCGTGGCCGCTTTCTTCTCGGGCTACCATGTGCTGCTCGGCGTATATTCGCTCGACCAGCCGGCGTCGGCAGCACCGATTTTGGCGGCGATGGGCCTGTATGTCGTGGCGACGGTTGCGAGTCTCTGGATCAGCAGTCCCATGCGCATGTCGCTGCCGCTGGCCCTGTTCAACGTGGGCGTTTCGGTGGCGATTCCGCTGATCGTGGGCAGCCAGCTCGACGGATCCTCCGTCAAGCTCGGGTATGCCACCTGGTACGTGGCCGCGATTGGCACCCTCATGACGATCACTGCTGCCCGCAAACGCCCGCAGCTGGCCCTGCTGGGGGTCGGCACGCTCGTGCTGCACAGTGTCGTCTGGGCCGGCGTTGGCGAGCTGGGGCACCTGGGCGTCATCGGCAGCGTGGTCTGGGTTGTCGCGGCCGCACTGCTGACGAGAGCGCTCGTGAAGGCCAACCGGCATGCCCGCCAGTATGGAAGGGCCGAGCGGGAGGCGAGCGGATGGCATGCCGCTCAGGAGGCCCACCTCTTTGAGCGCCAGGTGCGGTTGACCCAGACTATGCGACTGGCCATGCCCATGCTGCGGCGTATCAGCGAAAGCGGTGGCGATCTCAGTGAGGACGACCGTCAGGAGTGCCGACTACTCGAAGCAGCAATTCGCGACGAAATCCGTGGGCGGCGTCTGCTCAACAATGCCGTGCGCGAACAGGTCATGGCCGCCCGTCGACGCGGTGCGATCGTGACCCTGCTCGATGAAGGCGGGATAGACGATCTCAATGGATCCCCCCTGGAGGTCGTGCTCAACACCCTGGCAACCGCCATCGGCGGCACCACGGCCGACAGGATCATTGCTCGTACATCTGCCGACAGCGCGACCATCGCGGTCACCGTGGTGGGCCTGAGCAGCCCTGACCCGGCCGTGAGCGCCCTCGGACCGGACTCGTCCGGTGAAGAAGAAGTAGACCTGTGGATAGAAATTCCCCGAACGGTCGCGCGCGTCGTTTCCGACTAAGCCTGACGGCGTCAGGCGGGGCATACGCGAAAGCTGACGGCGTCAGGTGGGGCACACGCGAAAGGGGACGGCGTCAGGCGGGGCATACGCGCTAGGGGATCAGCCGAAGCTGATCCCCTAGCGATTATTCGAGAAAGGACGACAACCCGAATGCCATCCGTTCCCGCCCCCAACACATTCGCTCGCTTACCCTAGTTAGCGAATGATCGGTGGTGGCACTCCAGGAGCGTCACCGAGCCTTACCAGTCTGCACTATCAAACTCATGCGTATAGTCGGCATTTAGGAGGACAGACGCACCGGTGGATGCACGCATCAGCCGGTGAAGCCGCGCCAGCGGTTGGCGCCCGGGTGCACCGGCACGCGAATAGGGCGCTGGTTTTGCTGCCAGGCACTCTGACCGAGTTCCGGCGTGGCCCGGCGCTCGTCGGATTCTTCCCGTAACAGACCACGGATGATGGCGGTCACCGCCGACACCTCGACAGCGCTGACACGGTGGGTCACAAAAACCAGCTCCGACGGATCGAACTCTGACGGCTTCGGCCGCTCGGTGTTAGCCGGCGTCGCTGTGTGGGATGTCTTCACAGCGGAATGTTCCCGTGCTTCTTGGCGGGCAGGTTCGCCCGCTTGGTGCGAAGAGCCCGCAACGCCTTGATGACCGATACCCGAGTAGCCGCCGGCTCGATGATGCCGTCGAGTTCGCCGCGTTCCGCCGCGAGAAACGGGCTGGCCACGTTGTAGGTGTACTCGTTGGCCAGGCGGGTGCGCACCGCTGCGACGTCTTCACCGGCCTGTTCGGCCGCCTTGATCTCGGCGCGGTAGAGAATGTTCACGGCGCCCTGGCCGCCCATGACAGCGATCTCCGCGGTCGGCCAGGCCAGGTTGGTGTCGGCGCCGAGCTGCTTGGAACCCATCACGATGTACGCGCCGCCGTAGGCCTTGCGCAGAATAACGGTGACGAGCGGCACGGTGGCCTCGGCATAGGCGTACAGCAGTTTCGCGCCGCGCCGAATGATGCCGGTCCATTCCTGGTCGGTGCCGGGCAGGAAGCCGGGCACGTCGACGAGGGTGAGGATGGGGATGGAGAACGCATCGCAGAACCGCACGAAGCGTGCGGCCTTCTCGCCGGCCTCGATGTTGAGGGTGCCAGCCATGGCGTTGGGCTGGTTGGCGACGATTCCAATCGAGCGGCCCTCGACCCGGGCGAATCCCACGACGATGTTCGGCGCGTACAACGGTTGCGTCTCGAGAAAGTCGCCGTTGTCCACGATGTGCTCGATGACGGTCTTGACGTCGTAGGGCTGGTTGGGCGAATCGGGGATGATCGTGTTGAGGCGACGGTCGGCATCCGTTGTTTCGAGTTCCACCTCGCTGTCGAACACGGGCAACTCCGCCAGGTTGTTGTCGGGCAGGTAGCTCAAGAGGGCACGGGCGAAGTCGAGCGCGTCGGGCTCATCGCTGGCAAGATAGTGCGAGACGCCGGAGACCTTGTTGTGGGTGAGGGCCCCGCCGAGCTCTTCCATGCCGACGTCTTCGCCGGTGACGGTCTTGATGACGTCGGGGCCGGTGACGAACATCTGGCTGGTCTTGTCGACCATGATCACGAAGTCGGTCAGAGCGGGAGAATAGACCGCTCCGCCCGCGGCCGGACCGCAGATGATCGAGATCTGTGGAATGACACCGGATGCGGCCGTGTTGCGGCGAAAGATCTCGCCGTACTTGCCGAGGGCCACGACGCCCTCCTGAATGCGCGCTCCGCCAGAGTCGAGAATGCCGATGATGGGGACCCCGGTCTTCAGGGCGAGGTCCATCACCTTGATGATCTTCTCGCCGGCCACCTCGCCGAGCGACCCGCCGAAGATGGTGAAGTCCTGGGAGTACACGGCCACCTGGCGGCCGTGGATCGTGCCGGTTCCGGTGACGACCGCGTCGCCGTATGGCCGCTTCTTCTCCATGCCAAAAGCCACGGTGCGGTGCCGTACGAACTCGTCGAGCTCCACGAAAGAGCCCTGGTCGAGCAGCAGGTCGACGCGCTCGCGGGCGGTCATCTTGCCCTTGGCATGCTGCTTTTCGATGGCGGTCGCCCCGCTGGCCGTCACGGCTTCGTGATAACGCAGCTTGAGGTCGGCGAGTTTTCCCGCCGTCGTATACAGGTCGGGTGCCGCGGCGGGCGTCTTGTCAGTCACCATTTCACTCTACCGGCACCCCCCGCACGGTCCCCGTTGACGATGTTCCACAAATTTGCCGGCCAACACTGCACCTTTCCCCCCTCCAGCGGTCCATTGGCCAGCCGAAACTCTTCCGCCACGTTCATAACTCCTGCAATTTGGTCAAAAACAGCTTGAAATAGGTGTTTTGAGGCCATATTCGACAGAATTGCAGGAGTTATGCCGACGAGAGGGTCGCCACCATGGAGTTTTCGCTCAGCCGTACCGAGGTGAGCCGGTTCGAGTACCGCTCCGAGGCCACCTCCACCAACGATGTACTCAAAGAACAAGCCACAGCGGATGCCGCCACCTGGCCCGACCTCTCGGTCATCGTCACCGACAACCAGACCCAGGGGCGTGGCCGGCTCGGCCGCGTCTGGTCGGCCCCGACCGGCAAAGCCCTGGCCATCTCCGTGCTCGTGCGGCCGAAGGTGCCGCCCCACGCCCTCGGCTGGTTCCCTCTGCTGGCGGGAGCCGCCATGACCCGCGCCGTGAAAAAAGTCGTCGAGGCGAACATGAAGCCCGTCGAAGGGGTTAAAGAGGCCGAGGACCCCCGCCACGACACGACTCTCAAATGGCCCAACGACGTGCTCATCGACGGCTACAAGGTATGCGGCATCCTGTGCGAGCTGCTGCCCGACGGAACAGGCATCATCATCGGCGCCGGTCTCAACCTCTCCCTCGACGAACACGACCTGCCCACCCTCACTTCCACCTCGCTGCTGCTGGTCACCCGCACCGCGCCCGACCCCGATCAGGTGCTCGCCGCCTACCTGCACGAGCTCGTCACGCTGTACCGGGCGTTTACCTCAGCCAACGGCGACGCCCTCCAGAGCGGCCTGCATGCCGCCGTCTCCGAGCTCTGCGGCACGCTTGGCAGTGTCGTGCGCGTGGAACTGCCCGGCGGCACCGACCTAATCGGCACCGCCACCGGCATTGACGCTGGCGGCCGGCTGACCGTCGTCAATCAGGCCGATGGCGAGGAACGGTCTGTCGCCGCCGGCGATGTCACCCACCTGAGGTATTAATAGAAGTAATGAAGAAGAAAACGCAGGGCGAGACCAACGAGACCGAATCCTCCGGCTATGCCCGAGAGAGCCGGCCCGAAAAGGTCGTCGCCCGCCTGCGCCCGCACGCTCGCGTACTGGTCTGGCCGACGCTGCTCCTGTTCGCCCTGGCCGGCGGCACCGGATACTTCTTCGGCAACATGGCGGAGCCGTGGCAGAACGCCGCTGTGCTCGGCGGCGCCATCGCGCTCGCCGTACTCGGCTGGCTGCTGCCGCTCGCCGCCTGGCTCACCAAGCGTTACACGATCACCACCCGCCGCATCATCTTTCGCCACGGATTCTTCGTGCGCACCCGTCAGGAGCTACTGCACAGCCGCGGCTACGACGTGAGCGTGCGGCAGAACTGGGTGCAGGCCGGGTTTCACTCGGGTACGGTGCTGATCAATTCAGGGCTGGAGCATCCGCTGGTCTTGACCGACGTTCCCAACGTCGACCTGGTGCAGAGTGCGCTGCACGACCTCATGGAAAAGGCGAGCACCGTCATGAGTTCCCGCCGGCAGGAGCAGTCAGCCCCCTCTGCAGAGTCAGCGTTCTGGGGTCGCCGCTAACTGAATCGCCCCGGTGCGCGTGCTGACCAGAGCGATACCAGCGGATGCCGGCGCTCCGCTCCGGCTCGGTGCAAACACCCAGTAGCGGTAGAGCGTGAAGCGAAACATCGCCCCGAGCAGCAGGCCGACGACGTTGCCCGAGATGTTGTCGGCGAGAACGCTGGTGTAGCCGAGCACGTAGTGGCTGAACCACAGGCAGGCGATGCCAATGCCCATGCCCACGAGGCTCACCGCGAGAAATTCCAGGCCCTCCCTAGCCGTGTGGTTCTGGCGGTTCGTGCTGAAGGTCCAGTACCGGTTGCCCAGCCAGTTCACCAGAATGGCCAGCACCGTCGAGATGACCTTGGCGTAGATGGGGCCGGCGTGTACATCGGCGGAATCCAGCACGGTGGTGCGCAACAGGTTGAACACCGTGAAGTCCACCACGAAGCCCAGCGCACCGACGGCACCGAACTTGAGGCCCTGACTCAGAAAGCTGAGCAGGCGCTGCTTCAGGGTGATCGACATGCATCCGTCCGACGTTCGGTAAAGTGGGGTAGAAAGCACTCAAGTCTCGAAGTCTATGGCGTAACGAAATTTTCGGGCTGGGTTAAGACATGGGTTTAGCTGAACGCTTGCAGAGAAAATGGTGAACAGATGGCTCTGACCGTCGGTGTGATTGGAGCGGGCCAGCTCGCCCGCATGATGATTCCCGCGGCCGTGAACCTCGGCATCGAGCTGAAGGTTCTTGCCGAAGCCGATGGTATGTCCGCAGCGCTCGCGGCCGTGAGCGTCGGTGATTACCGCGACCTGGCCACGGTTCTCGCCTTCGCGAAGACCGTTGACGTGATCACCTTCGACCACGAACACGTGCCTCAGGAGATTCTGCGCGAACTGGTGCGCGAGGGCATCACGGTGCACCCCGGGCCCGACGCCCTGCTGTACGCGCAAGACAAACTACTGATGCGCGAAAAGCTCGCCGAGCTGGGTCTGCCGGTGCCGGATTGGGCGCGCATCGATGACGTCGCCGGGCTCGCCGAATTTCTCACCAACCACGGCGGCCGCGCCGTCGTGAAGACCGCCCGCGGCGGCTATGACGGCAAGGGCGTGCGCGTGGTCAGCCACGAACACGACGTCGATGACTGGTTCCAGGCGCTCGCCGAAGACGGCAACGGCGGCGCA
The DNA here is from genome assembly GCF_002929825.1 of Cryobacterium sp. Y29. Taxonomy (GTDB): domain Bacteria; phylum Actinomycetota; class Actinomycetes; order Actinomycetales; family Microbacteriaceae; genus Cryobacterium. The sequence continues at coordinate 108,567 of NZ_PJJN01000031.1, read as the reverse complement.
CTGCTGGTCGAAGAGCTCGTGCACTTCAGCCGTGAACTCGCCCAGGTGGTCGCCAGGCGCCCGAGCGGTGAGATCGCGGTCTGGCCGGTCGTGGAGACCGTGCAACGCGACGGCGTCTGCGCCGAGGTCATCGCACCGGCCCCCCAGTCCATGGGGCGACTCGCCGACGTCGCCACCGACATCGCGGTGGCCGTGGCCGAGGGCGTCGGCGTCACCGGGGTGCTTGCCGTTGAGCTGTTTCAAACAACGGATGAGCGTCTCCTCATCAACGAATTGGCGATGCGCCCGCACAACAGCGGTCACTGGTCGATCGACGGGTCCACGACCAGCCAATTCGAGCAACACCTGCGGGCGGTACTCGACCTGCCGCTCGGTGCAACCGGTGCGAGGGACCCGTGGACGGTCATGGTGAACATCTTCGGCGGGCCCGCGTCCGGCTCGCTGGGTGACCGTTATGGGGCGGGCCTGGCGCAGCATCCGCTTGTGAAAGTGCACAACTATGGCAAGGCATCACGGCCCGGCCGCAAGGTGGGCCATGTCACGGCAAGCGGCGACGATCTCGACGAAGTGGCCTACCAAGCGCGTGCCACTGCACAAATCTTTCAGCAGTGAGCAATAGGATCAACTGCGTGCCAGACAATATCGAGACATCTAGCGTGCCTGCGAGCCATAACACGCCGCTGGTCGGCTTGGTGATGGGCAGCGACTCCGACTTCACCGTCATGAGCGCCGCCGCACAGACCCTCCGGGACTTCGGGGTGGCACACGAGGTGCAGGTGGTCTCGGCGCACCGCACTCCCGAGAAAATGCTCGACTACGGCCGTAGCGCCCAGTCCCGCGGCCTCAAGGTGATCATCGCCGGAGCCGGGGGAGCAGCGCACCTGCCCGGTATGCTCGCCGCCATGACCACGCTGCCCGTGGTCGGGGTGCCCGTGCCACTCGGGCTGCTCGACGGCCTCGATTCCTTGCTGTCGATCGTGCAGATGCCGGCCGGTGTGCCCGTCGCGACGGTGTCGATCGGCGGGGCGAAGAACGCCGCGCTGATCGCGATCAAGATCCTCGCCACGAGCGATGACACGCTGCGCATCAAACTCGAAGACTATTCCGTGCAACTCGCAGATTTGGTCGAGCAGAAGAACCGGGACCTCCAAACGCGATTATGACCAGTATGACAAACCAGGGCCGTGTGACAGACCCGATCCGGCACCCGAATTCCGGCTCCGCACGCATCATGACGACGCGTGCGTGGTGGCTCGTCGTACTCAATTTCATTCTGCCCGGCTCGGCGCAGGTTCTGGCCGGCAATCGCCGCCTTGGCCGGTTTGGCCTCGGCGCGACCCTCACACTGATCACCGCTGCGATCATCGCCGGCGCTGTCTACCTGCTGTGGCCGGCAGTCGTACTCACCGTGTTCACGAGCACGATCGGCCTGTGGGCTGCCGCCGCGGTGCTCGCGTTCTACGCGGTCACCTGGCTCGTGCTCACGCTCAACACCCTCAGCCTGATCAGGTTGGGCCGCGCCGCGCCGGGCGCCCGCCCGGTCATCGCCGCGTTCTCGACGGTTCTCATGCTCCTTGTTACGGGCACCGCCGGCTACGGCGCCTTCGTCGCCACATCGGCGAGCGAATTCCTCTCCTCTGTGTTCGTCGCCGGCCCGAGCGAACCGCCGGTCGATGGCCGCTACAACATCCTGCTGCTCGGTGGTGACGCCGGCGCCGACCGTGAGGGCCTCCGCCCCGACAGCCTGTCGGTGGTCAGCATCGACGCCACGACCGGCCAGGCCACAACCATCAGCCTGCCGCGCAACCTCGAGGACGCGCCGTTCTCGGCCGGATCCTCGCTCGGCGCCCTGTACCCAGAGGGCTACGGCGCCACCGACGGATGCGACGTGTCGGCCTGCATGCTCAACTCCATTTTCACCGAGGCCGAGTTGAAACGCCCGGAGTACTATCCCAACGCGGTGGCCGAGGGCAGCTCCCCGGGCATCGAAGCCACCCGCGAGGCGGCGCAGGGCATCACCGGCCTCACCATTCAGTACTTCGTACTCATTGACATGCAGGGCTTCTCCGACCTCATCGACGCCCTCGGCGGTGTCGACATCGACGTGCAGAACCGCGTTCCGGTGCATACCGACGAAACCTTCACCAAGGTGTTGTTCTGGTTCGAGCCGGGCATGCAGCACATGGACGGCTACCACGCCCTCTGGTTTGCCCGTTCACGCCACGGTACGAGCGACTACGACCGCATGCAGCGCCAGACCCAGATGCAGGAGGCCCTGCTCGCGCAGGCCAGCCCGGCCAACGTGCTCACAAAGTTTCAGGGCGTGGCCGCCGCCGGCAGCCGCGTCGTCAAGACCGACGTTCCGCAGGGCATGCTCGGTTATTTCGTGAACCTCGCCTCGAAGACCAAGGAACTGCCGGTCATCTCGGTGCCGCTGATTCCCGTGAATGGGGTCGACCCCGAAGACCCCGACTACTCCGCCATCCAGGCCATGATCGCTGCAGCCCTGGCGCCTGCGCCCAGCGCCACTGCGACGCCGTAACTCGGTCCTCGCCTGCTACTCGGTGCCACTGCTACTCGGTGCCACTGCGGCGAAACGAGAACTTCTTGTGACCGAAGAAGCTCAGCAGCGTCGTGACCACGAGAATGACCAGTTGGGCCAGCAGCGGCGGCACCCGCACAACTTCCACCAGCAGCGGTAGCGCGACAGCATTGATGCCGATCGCGACCAGGTAGACGCTCACGAACCGGGCGAAGTCCCGCAGCACATGGCCGTGCACCACGAAGACGAATCGTCGGTACAGCACAAAGGCGAGGGAGATGCCGACCGCGTACGAGAGGGCGAGGCTGAGCAGGTAGCCGAGGTGGACATCCGCAAAAACCCACAGGGTGAAGGCCGAGAAGACCAGATACCCGACGAGCGTGTTCGTGGCGCCGACCGCGAGAAACCGCACGCGCTGGTCTTGTAAGAAGCGCACCAGGGGCTACAAGTCCGCGTGCAGCTGCCAGACTCGCTCGGCCGAGTCCCGCCAGCTGAAGGCCCGCGACCGGTCACCGCCGAAGATGCTCATGCGGTTTCGCAGCACGCTGTCGCCGAGCACCCGGTTGATTGCTTCAACAAGCCGGCCGGGGTATTCCTTCGGGTCCGAGCGCTCGACGGCGACGCCAGCATCACCGGCGGCTTCGAGTAGGGCAGGGGCGTCGGAGTGCACGACCGGCGTGCCGAGGTGAAACGCCTCGATGATCGGCAGCGCAAATCCCTCTTCCAGGCTCGGGTAGACGAACACGCTTGCCCGGGCAATCACCACGGCCAGGTCGGAGTCGCTCAGCCCCGACAGGGCGCGCACGCGCCCCGGTGCCAGTCCGGCTTCATCGGCGACCGAGGCAAGGTCGAGTTCGCCCCAGGTGTCTGGTCCGAGCACGATCAGCGGCAGGTCCGGTGCTCCGGGCAGCCCGAGCGCCGTGATCAGCGCAGTGACGGCCTTGCGCGGGTCGAGCGACCCGGAGGTCAGAATGTACTGCGACGGCAGCGCCAGCGCCTGCAGGCGCTCCTCCACCATGGGAATGGCCGGCAGCACGAGCCTCCGGCCCACGGCGCCGCCGATTACGCGCACCCGGTCGCCCAGGTTCATGATCTCGGTTAGCTGCCGTGCCACGGCGTGGCTCGGCACGACGATCGCGTCGGCGTGCTTGCGGGCGCGTTTGAGCATGCCCTTGGTCCAGGCCACTGTGGTCGGGGTCAGTGATGACGGATGCGTCCACGCCAGCACGTCGTGCAGCGTTACCGCGATTTGAGTGCCGTCGTCCGCCCGGTTGTGACGGCGGAGCGGGGCAAGCAGCCCCGGCGCGTGGATCAGGCCGGTGCCCGACGACGCGGTCACGCCAAGAGCCCAGGCTGTGGCCAGCTCCCGGCGGGCCAGGCTCGTCTTGTGCAAGTTGGCCAGGCCGGGCAGGGCGGCCTCGATGAGTTGATACTGTGCGGGGGTCGACGACGAGACGATGCCCTCAACGTCACACTCGGCCGGTGCCGTTGCGATCAGCGCGCGGGTGAGTTCCTCGGTGTAACGCCCGGTACCACCCGACACCGGGGCGACCATCTGGTCGACGACTACCCGCAGAGTAATCATGCTGTCTCGAAAACTCCCGCCGCAAATGCCTCGGCCTGGGCGTCTTGCCAGCTGCGCATCGGTGCGAGCCCGGCCGCAGCCCAGTTGACGTGGCCGAGCACCGAGTAGGCCGGCCGTGGAGCGGGCAGCACAAAGGCTGAGCTGTCGGTCGGCAGGACACGCTCGGGGTCGAGTCCGGCGAGGGCGAAGACGTCGCGGGCCTGGTCGAACTTCGACGCCAGGCCGGAGTTCGTACCGTGGTAGATGCCGGCCGGCGCGTCGGAGTCGAGCAGCTGCACGATCTGCGTGGCCAGGTCCGCCGTCCAGGTCGGCTGGCCGACCTGGTCGTTGACCACGCTCAGCGTGTCGCGCGTGCCAGCAGCCTTGAGCATGGTCTTGGCGAAGTTCGGTCCGTTCTTGCCGTACAGCCAGGCGGTGCGCACGATGTAGCTGCGCGCGCCGTTCTCCACCTGCACGAATTCTTCGCCGGCGGCCTTGGTGCGGCCATAGGCCGAGATCGGGCTGTGCGGTGTGTTCTCGGCGTAGGGCGTGGTCGCGCTGCCGTCGAAGACGTAGTCCGTCGAAATCTGCACGAGCTTCGCCTGCAGAGCGGATGCCGCCACCGCCAAATTCCACGGCCCCACCGCATTCACCTGATAGGCCTCGTCTTCATGAGTTTCGGCATCATCGACCTTGGTGTACGCCGCGCAGTTGATGATGACGTCGTGCCCGGCAACGGCGGCCGTGACTGCTTCGAGGTTGGTCACGTCGAGATCGCTCCGGCCGAGAGCCGTCACTTCGCGCCCGGCTAAAGCCGCCTGCAGATCGCGCCCCAGCATGCCCGTGGCCCCGGTGATCAGGTAACGGGTCATGCTAGTTCAGCGCCGCCCGAGCCTTGAGGGGTTCCCACCACTGGCGATTGTCGCGGTACCACTGCACGACGTCGGCGAGGCCCTGTTCGAACGGAACCTCGGGGGCGTAGCCCAGTTCGGCCTGAATCTTGCTGATATCGACCGAGTAGCGCAGGTCGTGGCCGAGCCGGTCGGCGACGCGGTCCACGTACGACCAGTCTTTGCCGGTCGAGTCGAGCAGCAACTGGGTGAGCTCCTTGTTGGTCAGCTCGGTGCCGCCGCCAATGTTGTAGATTTCGCCGGCGCGACCGCCGACGAGCACCATGGCGATGGCGCGGGTGTGGTCATCGACGTGCAGCCAGTCGCGGATGTTGTTGCCCTCGCCGTAAAGCGGAACGTGCAGGTCGTCGATCAGGTTGCTGACGAAGAGTGGAATGACCTTTTCGGGAAAGTGGTACGGGCCGTAGTTGTTCGAGCAGCGGGTGATGGACACGTTGAGTCCGTGGGTGCGGTGATAGCTGCGGGCGAGCAGGTCGCTGCCGGCCTTCGAGGCGCTGTAGGGGGAGTTGGGCTCAAGCGCACGTTCCTCGTTCCAGGAGCCTTCGGCGATCGAGCCGTAGACCTCGTCGGTGGAAACGTGCACGAACCGAGCAAGCTTGTGGCGAAGCGCCGCGTCCAGCAGCTGCTGGGTGCCGAGCACGTTGGTCTCGACGAAGATGGTGGAGTCCATCACCGAGCGGTCCACGTGCGATTCGGCGGCGAAGTGCACGACCGCGTCGAGGCCAGGGAACAGCGTGTCAAGCAGCTTGCCGTCGCGAATATCGCCGTGCACAAAGGTGTAACGCGGAGAATCGGCGATCGGGGCAAGGTTTTCAAGGTTTCCCGAGTAGGTCAGCGCGTCGAGTACGACGACTTCGGCGCCTTCCAGGCCCGGGTATTTGTCTTCAATCGTGCGTCGAACAAAGTTGGAGCCGATAAAACCGGCGCCGCCGGTGACGAGGATCTTCATATAGGAGTAACCGTTCCGTTCGCTTCAATGGCCTCCGCGATTCTACCGGATTGCGATTGGTAGACTCCGGTCGTGCAGATTCGCGAACTCTCTATCCCCGATTCCTTTGAAATCACTCCCAAGCAGTTCGGTGACGAGCGGGGAGTGTTCCTCGAGTGGTACCGCTTTGACAAGCTTGAAGAAAAGGTCGGGCACAAGCTCGACCTCGCTCAGGCCAACACCTCGGTGTCGAAGCGCGGCTCGGTGCGCGGAATTCATTTCGCGGATGTGCCGCCCAGCCAAGCAAAATACGTCACTGCCGTTCATGGCGCCGTCCTCGACTACATCATCGACATTCGCGTCGGTTCGCCGACGTACGGCCAGTGGGACAGCGTGCTCCTCGATGACACCGATCGACGTGCGGTCTACATCGCGGAGGGGCTTGGCCACTGTTTTGTAGCCCTGACCGACAACGCCACGGTGAGCTATCTCGTGAACAGCACGTTCAGCCCAGGCCGCGAACACGGCATCAGTCCCCTCGATGAGGAGATCGGCCTGGTGTTTCCGCCCGAGGCCGGTGACCTGCTGCTGTCTCCTAAAGACACAGATGCCCCCACTCTCGGAGCTGCAGCGGCAGCTGGTCTTCTCCCCACCTGGGAAGCCGCGCGCGCCTATTACGCCACTTTGAACGACAGGAACTAACACTTATGCGCGGAATCATTCTCGCCGGTGGCTCGGGCACGCGCCTGTGGCCGATCACCAAAGGCATCTCAAAGCAGCTCATGCCCATCTACGACAAGCCCATGATCTACTACCCCTTGTCAACTCTGATGATGGCTGACATCAAAGAGATTCTGATCATCACTACTCCCGAGTACAACGAGCACTTCCGCGCCTTGCTCGGCGATGGCTCCGATCTGGGCATTCGCATTGAGTACGCCATTCAGCCGTCACCGGACGGTCTCGCTCAAGCATTCATCATTGGCGAAGAGTTTATCGGAGACGAGAGCGTAGCTCTCGTTCTCGGCGACAATATCTTCCATGGTGCGGGACTCGGCTCGGCGTTGAGAGGTAACGCCGAGATTCAAGGCGCTCGAATTTTCGCGTATCACGTGAGCAACCCCGCGTCCTATGGAGTTGTCGAGTTCGACGGCAACGGCACCGCAATTTCGATCGAAGAAAAGCCGACCAAACCCAAGAGTAACTACGCCGTTCCTGGACTGTATTTCTATGACAACTCGGTTGTCGCCATAGCCAAGAGCATCGAGCCGAGTGCGCGAGGTGAACTCGAGATCAGTACGGTCAACGAGCGCTATCTGAAGCAGGGAACACTGCACGTACAGGTTCTTGATCGCGGCACGGCGTGGCTGGACACCGGCACGTTCGAGTCGATGATGCAGGCGTCGGAGTACGTGCGCGTGATCGAAGACCGCCAAGGCTTCAAGGTGGGCTGCATTGAAGAGATCGCCTGGCGGGCCGGCTGGATCTCGGATGCCCAGCTCGCCGCCCTAGCTGAACCACTGGTCAAGAGTGGATACGGGACCTATCTAACGAACCTTGCTTCCACCGGCCCGGCGTAGTAAACATGCGGTAGAGCGTGGATGCCCTGGCTATCGAATCGGTCGAGCGCATTCTTGATCTCGAACGTCGTCTCGACCTGGCACGTGATCGGCTTGTAGCCGAGGTCGTGTCTGCTATATCGATGTGTACGGAATTTGCGGAAGTGCAGGCCGGGATGGAGGCCGAAATCGGAGTGCTGCGGCGACAACGCGGCGCTTACTGGCGCATCCAATCCCGATTGGGGCGCGTGCTTCCTCGGGTAGAAAACGGAGCGCGACGTCGCGGCTTTATAAGCAACGCAACAGATGTGATGTTACTTTCGTACCGTGAATCCGTCAGCGTCAGCGTTGTTTCTCTTGCGGCAACATTCGAACTGCTCATGGCGATTCGGCGGGCACCATCAAGCGAATATCTGCGGTTGGAATCCCGGATCTCCTTCTTGCACTCCGAGACGAACCGGCTTTCAAATGATCTGCCGCGAAAGCGGTCTGCGGTTCCATGAAAATGCGGAAGCACGTCACGCCGCTCGCGCTGCGGCCACCGCGTCATCGCCGACGCGTGTGGCCAAGGAATTCGCCTCCGTCGTGCTCGCTACAAGATGTAAGTGACCATGATCGAGTGATGCGACATTAGTTAAAACCGCCTCGTTCCTCATAGCTTTTGACAGCGGTGTCCAGCTCGATCATTACTGGACCGCGGTTCGCTCATAGGTAAGCGGATCCGCGATCGGAACATTGTCTTAGAGTTCGTGACACGCCGACGGATGCCCCCGATTGTGCAAACACAAAGGCGTCAAGGCCTTGCACCGAATGATGTTCCGCCGACCAGCGCCGAGTAGTTGCCGGCAATGAAAATCATAAAGCACTTCATGTAAAAGCCCCTAGAAGCGGCCCTGAGATCTTCGCGTGACGGCATCGACTAGCCGCATGATCTTACGGGAGTGCATCGCTTCGAGCTCGGCTTTGAGACCGTCCTCACGAAGACCCGCCGCGGCTTCGATCTCGAGCAGGTCAGAGAGTAGGCCGTCGATACGGTGCTTGGCCTCATCGATATAGCCTAGAAGCTTCTGGATGCGAATGTCGGAAACTTCAGCCAGCGTCCGAGACTCTTGCTCAGTCGCGCTGAGCATCGGGCCGTAGGCACGGGCGGCCTGTTCCGTGAACGGTTCCAGCGGATGGTCCTTGATGGGAGAAGTCATTGTATCGGCGATACGCGAGTCGAGACTGAGCTCATCGGTCAGGGTGCCCTGGGCGAGTTCGTCTTCGGATGGGTGCCTCAGCACGTAGAAGCTCTGCAGGGTGCTGAGCTTCCACCGTCGGTACTCGCGCATGCCGTGATGGTTTGGACTGGGCTGGAGATCGGGGTTGCTCTCGTACGCCTTGCCGGAGTTGCGTACTTTGCGCTCGAATTGTTCCCAGGAGCGCCACGGGAAGTGCAGTACTTCGATGCCTAGATGCTCGGGCAGTGTGCCCATTGATTCCAGATTGACAAAGTGATTGCCCTGGGCAACTTCTATGAATTCGTGGCCGATGTGAACTGCGTTTGGGGTTGAGTGGGCGTGCAAGCCGAGCTCGTTCATCCTAGTGAGGGAGCGGGTGTCACGGTAGCGGAGCCGCTGCAAGCCCGTGCCGCGTAGACTAGGGGCGCCGATCATGTCGATGACGGGCGCTGCGAACGTCTGGAGGTCCTGGGGTATTTCGGTGAACACGTCACGGAGGGAACGGGCATGCGCTGTCGGAAGCCAGAATTCGTCGGCATCGGCGTTTATCACCCAGTCGGCACCGAATCGGGTGTACGCCTCCCGGGCCATGGCCGTCACCACGCTGTGTTGTTGTTTGCGCTGAACCAGATCTTGTTTGAGAAGAATGACGTCTCCGTACGACTGGAGAATCTCCAATGTCCCATCGACCGAGCCGTTGTCGGTGACGATGATCGTGTCAACACCTTGGGACAGGTGGTGATCGATCATCGGCCCGATAATGTCAGCCTCGTCGCGCACCATGAGCGTCATGATTAGTTTCATGGTCTTTGAATTCACCCTCTGGTTCTTGGCTTTCCCATGCGTCAGTCTAACGGTTGCGTGTTAGCCAGCGACGGCGCAGGTAGAGGCCAAGCCGGAGCGCACCGCGTAGAGGCGCCAGGCACGGTGCTGAATAGCGCCGGGACAGGTAGCGGTACGCGCTGTCATGATGTGCCTGACCCATAGACGTGGGCGACTGCGAGGTCGAGTGCGCCCCCGAGTGCAACACCTGTGCTTCGGGTAGGTAGACGTTCGACCAGCCCTGGGCGGTTAGGCGCGCGCCAAGATCGACGTCTTCGAAGTACATGAAGTAGGAGGTGTCAAAGCCGCCTAGGTGCTCGAAGGCAACGGTTCGGATCAGAACGCACGCGCCGGAGAGCCATCCCGCGTGTCGTTGGCCAACCGCCGCCGATACGGGAATCCGATAGCCCCGAGTCCACGGGTTCTCAGGCCAAGCCCTGCCGAACAGGGCATGCCCGATTCCCGTTCTGAGGGAGGGTAGCTGCCGTGCCGAGGGGTACAGGGTGCCATCGGCGTTCAGGATCGCGGGGCCGAAGGCCCCCCCTGTGGGGGTTATTTCTGCAGTCGCGACGAGAGAGTCGATTGACCCAGGCAGAAAACTGACATCCGGATTGGCGATGAGGATGTAGTCAGACGAGCTGCCCGCGAACTCCACGCCGGCGTTCATCCCGCGGCCATAACCCCGATTCTCGGCCATCTCGAGCAGTCGAACTGACGGGTACCGGGCGACGATTTCGCGGAGGACGTCGAGGTCTTGGGAAGCGTTGTCGACCACGATGACCTCGTGCTCGTGCGAGGTTCCGACCTCGATGGAGGTAAGAAAATCGTCCAAAACAGAGGACGAATTGAACGTGACTGTTACCAGAAGTAAAGACGGGCTCATCTGATTACTGCGCGGGCGTCGGGGGGCCGACTTCGAGCAATTCGGGTTCCAAATAGCTGGTACCGACGGCCAAGGGATAATAGGGCACGTCAAACGAGGCTGCCTGCGGAAAATCAGCGAGATGCCTGCCGGATGTGTCCAGCATCGAAATATTGATGAAGTATTTTCCGGTTCCGAGCCTCACATTCTTGAGCGTGAACTGCAGGGTGTAGTGTCCGGCGAACGGGGCCAGATCACGGCCGAGCAGTCGGCTGCTGGTGCCAAAGACAACCTGGCCCGACGAGTTGTCCATCTGCACTGCGCCAATCCAGACGGGGCTCAATTCCGGGTATTCAAAGGTAGTGGTGATAAGCAGATTATCACCATGCTCAACCGGGGCTCCAATTGTTTTGCCCACCGCGTGGATGGTGGTGTCCAGAATGCGCGGGACAACGACCTCGATTACCGGGTCGGCCTCGACGAGCTCATCGACCCGCCGCTCCTCGAGAATGTCGCGCATCCGGGCCACGGCTTCGTGCGCTGGCCCTTCGTAGACCACGTTTCCACGGTTCAACAGGATGGCACGGTCGCACAACTCCGCAACCTGCCCGAGGGAATGCGTCACGAGAATGATCGTTCGTCCCTCCTCCTGGAAGGATCGAATCTTGTCCAAGCATTTACGTTGGAAAGCCTCATCGCCGACCGCCAGCACCTCGTCAACGAGAAGAATGTCCGGATCGGTGTGCACAGCGACGGCGAAGGCGAGCCGCACGTACATACCAGAGGAGTAGAACTTCACTTGGGTGTCAATGAAGTCCGCTATGCCGGAGAAGGCGACGATGTCGTCAAAACGTTCCTCCGTCACTTTCCGGCTCAGACCGAGGATGGCCGCGTTCAGAAAGACATTCTCGCGGCCGGTGAGGTCGGGATGAAATCCGGCTCCCAGCTCCAGAAGTGCGGCCACACGACCGCGGCGACTGACGGTGCCACTCGTGGGATCGATGATCCCTCCGATGACTTTGAGCAGGGTGCTCTTGCCTGATCCGTTGTGGCCGATTAGGCCGATAGTAGTTCCAGCTTTAATCGTGGCGGTGACGTTGTTGAGGGCCCAGAAATCCTCGCGGTGCCGCCGGCCCATCCGGCCGAAGGTGATCATTCGCTCCTTCAGCGAGTTGTCCTTACGAATGACGAATCGCTTGGAGACATCTTTGATGATGATGACGTCTGGCCGATCATCGGTGGCTTCGGGAGTTATTGAAGAGTCCATTACGCTTTCGATCATGACGGCCGTCACAGGGCCTGGGCGAAGTTGCCCTGGAGCCGAGCAAACACGCGGTGGAATGCCAGAACAAAGATGATGCCGATAATCCCCGCAATAGCCAGACGGAGGAGAAGGTTTTCGGGAGAGTTTGCGCTGTCGGTGCCACCGCTCCACAGTGCGCGCTGGAATCCGAGCACCGCGAGAGTCACGGGGTTATTCGTATAGATGTCGAGGAGGATTGTGTTGCCGACCTGGTCGCTAACCATGGACCAGGAGTACACGATGGGCGAGGCCCAGAGTAGAACCATCAGCCCCACCTCGACGAGGTACTGAACGTCGCGCATGTACACGTTGACAGCGGACAGGAGTAGCCCAAACGCGAGCCCGTAAACGACAACGATGAAGAGTGACGGAAGAATAAATAGAAGGTTCGGCGACAATGTGAATGTGCCTAGTGCCAGCGTCGCGGCTATCAGGATGCTGAACTGGATCAAAAAGTTGAAGAGTGCCGATCCGACGCTGGCGAGGGGAAAAATCTCCCGCGGAAGGTAGATCTTTTTAATCAGGCCCGAGTTTCCTACGATCGACCCAGTGGTGCTTGAAATGATCTCGCTGAAAAGCGAGTAGACGGTAAGGCCCGCAAAGATGTACACCGCAAAATCAGGAATTCCTCGTGCGGCGCCGAGGAACTTGCCCATCACTACGTAGTAGATAACCAGCTGGGTGAGCGGCTTGATTAGGGACCACAAGAAGCCGAGAGCACTGTCCTTGTATCGCGCCTTCAGGTCACGGCGAATCAGGAGGTCCAGCATTTCGCGCTGGCCCCAAATGTCCCTTGCGGACGACCAGACGCCGCCGAGGGCCTGAGACGGTGCGCCCACTACTTGCATGGGTGCGCGAGCAATGGCCGCGAAGCGAGTGTCGCGGTTGGTCGAGTCGGCATTATTTTGATTGGACATAAGCAGACAACACTATAGCTGTTCCCTCGAGGACATCGCCTGGCGGCCGAGCCTACCGGCCCGGCGCTGAGCGGCGCAGTTGAGCACAAGCTCCATTGATAGACTTCGATCGCTTTCGGCTCGGCCAACTTAAGGACAGATGCATGAGAAAACGTCGCACGGGTCTCGTGTCCGTTGTATTGGTTAACTTTCGGGGGGCAGATGACACCATCGAATGCGTTCGCGGCCTGCAGGCGCTGAACTGGGACTCGGACCTGCTCGAGATCGTGATCGTCGAGAACGGGTCTGGCGATGACAGCTTGACGAGGCTCAAGCAACTCGGCGACGATGTCACCCTCGTTGAGTCCTCCGAGAACCTTGGATTCACCGGCGGTTGCAATCTCGGCGTCTCGAAGTCCACGGGGGAGTACGTGGCTTTTCTCAACAACGACGCGAAGCCGCACGCTGACTGGATCAAGGAAGCTATCAACACCTTCGCGACCGGCTCTGATATCGGTGCTGTGGCCAGCAAAGTTCTCGATTGGGACGGCGTCAACGTCGACTTCGTCGACGCGGCCGTGACTTGGTATGGCATGGGCTACAAGCCGCACGCCGGCGAGAAGGATCGCGGCGGGTGGGATGACGAGAAGGACGTGCTGTTCGGCACAGGAGCTGCCATGTTCATCAAGGCCGCTATCTTCGAGGAGCTCGGCGGGTTCGACGACGACTTCTTCATGTTCTACGACGATGTGGACCTCGGGTGGCGGCTCAATCTGCTGGGTTACAGATTCCGGTTTCAGCCCAAGTCGCTGGCTTTCCACAAGCACCACGCCTCGATGAACAAGTTCGGCAACTTTCGTGAGGAGTACCTTCTGGAACGAAACGCGCTCTATTCTCTTTATAAAAACCTCGATGATGAGTCTTTGGCCCGCGTTCTCCCTGGCGCCCTACTACTTGCAACCCGACGAGCCATTGGCCGTGGAAAGCTTGACTCCACGTCGCTGGACCTCAGAGTCCCGGGCGACGACAACGAGCCGATGATGTCGGTTCCCAAGTCAACGATGGCCGGTGTGTTCGCAATTGACCAGCTCGTCGAACTCCTGCCTCAAATGACACAGGCCCGTGCGCAAGTCCAGAAGAGTCGCGTGCGGTCAGACCGCGAAATGGCTCGCCTCTTCGGAAACGTTGATGAGCCGGCGTACCCGATTGAAAGTTACTTGCGCGGATACGACAAGATTGTCGAGAGTCTCAATGTTCTGGCCGTGACAACTCGTCGTCGTATTCTGGTGATTACCGGCGATTCCGTCGGCGAGAAAATGGCCGGACCCGCAATTCGCGCCTGGAACATCGCCAAACTGCTGTCTGGTGACCATGACGTTCGCCTGTTGAGCATGACGCGCGCGGAGTCTCTTGACGACGCGTTCGAAGTTGGCGTGATCTCCCACCATCGTCCGAGCTCGGTCATGGCACACGAGCACTGGGCCGACGTCATTATTGTGCAGGGCCACGCTCTTGCACTCTTTCCTGCACTCGAGACCTCAACCAAAGTGATGGTCGTAGACATCTACGACCCGCTACACCTGGAGCAACTTGAGCAGGGCCGGGGAAAAGTGCTTGACCTGTGGAACAAGCAGGTCAACGACGCAACGGATGCGCTGAATCACCAGCTGCTCATCGGTGACTTTTTTCTGTGCGCAAGCGATCGTCAGCGCCACTTCTGGCTGGGTCAGTTAGCGGGTCTCGGACGAATCAATGCGTATACCTACTCCCGGGACAGTGAGCTCGACTCCTTGATCGCCGTAGCTCCGTTTGGTATGTCTAGTACCGATCCCGTGAAGACATCTCCAGCGATCCGTGGCGTCGTGCCAGGTATCGAGATCGATGACAAGGTCATCGTGTGGGGCGGCGGAATTTACAACTGGTTTGATCCGGGAATCCTCATCAGAGCTGTCGCCGAGTTATCTGTGACACGCCCAGACGTGCGCCTTTTCTTCATGGGTGTCAAGCACCCGAACCCGGACGTTCCTGAAATGGAGGCGGTGTCAGAAGCTCGCGTGCTGTCGGAGCAGCTGGGCATGACCAACAAGCACGTATTTTTTAACGAATCCTGGGTACCGTACGACGAACGGCAGAATTACCTCCTCGAGGCCGACCTTGGGGTCTCCACGCATTTTCAGCACGTTGAGACCACATTCTCCTTCCGCACGCGCATTCTTGACTACCTGTGGGCGGGCTTACCCATCGTCACGACGGGCGGGGATTCGTTCGGTGATCTGGTGGAGAAGGAAGAGCTTGGAGCCTCCTTGCCGGAGCGAGATCAAGGTGCACTCGTTGCTGCGATTGAAACCTACCTCTACGACGACGAGGCCATAGCAACGGCGAAAGCCAATGTTGCTCGAGTGCGTCAAAACTTCATCTGGGAACGGGCCATGGCTCCGCTAGTGGACTTCTGCCGTCAGCCACTGTTCGCGGCGGACAAGAAGCTTGCTCCCGGCAGCACGGGGATTCTCGGGAGGGTCAAGCCGAGTGAGCCCGCGCGCCGCAGCCGCCATACGGGAGTTCGTCGCGATCTAGACCGCGTTTTGTATTATTTTCGCGAAGGTGGCGCCGGTGCAGTGCTGGAGCGTTTCAACGCACGCCAGGAACGCAAGCGCGAAAGTTGACCTATTTTAAAGCCGCCTAGAAATCAATGTTGCGACATAACCGCAACCTACGTCGTACGCTGTAACCGGACCGCGCTCACAGTCGGCCAAGATAAGGAATAACGTGTCACTACGTGGTCTGTTGCGAGCAAGTGCGGTTTTGGCCCTAACGGCTGTTCTTGGGGCATCAATCGTCTCCGTGCCAGATCGGGCTGAAGCACTGTCCGGGACCGAGTTTGATCCCGGATACATCATTTCTGATTCCCAGTTTTACGCAAAAGATGCTATGTCGCAGGCACAGATTCAAGCGTTTCTGGACGCGCAGATTGGCAGCTGCAGCAACGAATTGTGCCTGAACGTGCTCAAAGTCGACACGCCGACAACGACGCTCGGTTTCGGAACGTGCGGCACGTATTCCGGCGAGGCTGGTGAACCTGCGGCTCGAATTATCTACAAGGTACAGCAGGCCTGCGCAATAAGTGCCAAGGTAATTTTGGCGACGCTCCAGAAAGAGCAGGGCCTCGTCACGAGAAAAGCGCCGACGAGCGCAATTCTTCGCAAAGCGATGGGGCAGGGATGTCCTGATACCGCCCAATGCGATTCTGCCTTCTACGGATTCTTCATTCAGGTGCTCTCGGGGGCTCGGCAACTCGCCTGGTACGGCAACCCGCAGGGGTCGCACACCTCCATTAAAGTCGGCCAATCTAATGCGGTGCTGTTTTCACCGACTGCGAGTTGTGGATCAAGAAACGTCCAAATCCGCAATCGCGCAACTGCTTCTCTGTACTACTACACGCCCTACCAGCCAAACGCGGCCGCTTTGGCGAATCTTCGTGGTAGCGGCGATGCATGCTCGTCCTATGGCAATCGGAATTTTTGGGTCAACTACACCACCTGGTTTGGACCGGCAACTTCACCAGGCCCGGCACGCATTGATGCGGCCTACGCAGCGCAGGGTGGCGCAGCAGGAATCCTCGGCGGCGTTACAAGCGCGTACCTCGAGCCTGGAGCAAATGGTGGAGGCGTTGCCCGCGCGTACGCGAACGGCTCGATCTACTGGACGGCGGCTGCGGGTGCCCGTGTGATGACGGGCCCGCTTCGTGACTACTACTTTGTCAAAGCAGGCGAAACAGGTCCCTTTGGTTGGCCAGTGAGCGACATTTTGTCTTCCAAAGCTAACGGGGGAGGATTAGGGCAGGCCTTCCACGGTGGTTCCATCTACTGGACGGCAGGGAGCGGAGCCCACGGAGTATCGTCGAATATTCGTGACGCCTATCACGCAGTCGGCGGAGAGACCGGTTTGTTGGGATGGCCAACTAGTGAGGCTATGAGTGTGTCGGCAAATGGTGGAGGACGCGGTCAGGCCTTTCAGGGCGGATCTGTCTATTGGCCGAATGGGCGACCGACCCGAGTCGTTTCGGGGGAAATACAGGCTGCGTACGTGGAAGCGAATGGCGAGGTCGGGGAGCTCGGTTGGCCTGTGAGTGACCTCATCTTAGTTTCTGCCAATGGTGGCGGTCGTGGTCAGGCATTTTCCAACGGGTCGATTTACTCGTCTCCTGGACGCGGCACGTTTGCTGTTGCGGATGCAATCAGGAAATTCTACTTCTCGCAGGGTGGTGAGGCCGGAAGTTTGGGATGGCCAACCGGCTCGAAAGAATGCGGTTTGCCTGAGGGCGCGTGCCTTCAAACATTTCAGGGCGGGACACTCTATCTAGCAACGAATGGAACCGTTCGAGTGGGGGCGCCGGAAATCGAGGCCGTTTACAACGACCAAGGCGGCGCAGAGGGCCCGCTGGGATCTCGAACCAGTGGCGTCCTCAAGGTGTCAGCAAATGGCGGAGGAATCGGGCAGGCGTTTGACAGGGGATCCATATACTGGACAGGTGCTCACGGCGGATTCGCTGTAGACGGCAAAATCCGCGACTTCTATTTCAGCCAGTCTGGCGAATCGGGACGACTGGGCTGGCCTCGGGGTCCCCGGGTTTGTGTTGATCAAAACGAATGTTCTCAATTGTTTCAGAACAACGCTATTTACTGGTCGTCGCGCGAGGGCGCACGAATTGCTTCGCCCGAAATTGAGTCGGCATATACCTCCTCCGGTGGCGCCACCGGTGTTCTCAAATTAAGAACCAGTACTCTGTTGGCCTCGACGGCCAATGGCGGTGGGCTCGGTCAGGCTTATCAGGGAGGCTCTGTCTACTGGTCGAGTGGGCGTGGTGCATTCCTGGTCACAGGTGAAATTAGAAGTTTTTACTTCACTGTGGGAGGAGAAACGGGCGCGCTTGGTTGGCCGGCGGGGAGTGCCGTGTGCGAGGCTGATGGTCGCTGCACCCAGTCATTTCAGAACGGTACCATCGAGTGGTCTGCACAGTCGGGCGGGCGAATAGTTAGCTGAGGCACGTATGTATCAGCAAAAAGGATTTGTGGGAGTGGCCGACAGCGAGGAATGCTCGGGCATCCGCACGGTAGAAAACTTGGGTTAGGTGTTGAGGAATAAAGAAGTAAAAACATCCCGTGCTGACGGTAGTCACACGGGGGCCGTCGGTGAGAAGTCATACTCAGTCCAGTTCGGATCGAGGTTAACGCATTGGCTCCGTCCTTCTGATGGAGGCATGCCCAATCGCTTGGTAACGTGGGGGTGTCCTGCCATCCTTGCCGTTGCTCTTGCAGTCTTGGTAGGGCTAGGAATCACAGGATCCTCGACGGGGTTCCTCCAGCAATTCTTCAGTTCGCAGAGCGACCCTGCGTTGATCTCTGGAACCCCGCAGTCCATTAGAAGTGATGAATGGGCGGTGCAAACCGCGTGGACTATCTCCCAGGTCGAACAGGGACTTCCGGTTGAAAACAGAACTTTTCCGGGCGGTTCGGACACGACCGTGCAGAGCGATTTGCCTTCCACGGATTGGTCTGTAGCTTTTCGGCCTCATCTCGCTGGTTTCTTCTTTTTCCCGCTCGATAATGCCATGTCACTTAAATGGTGGTTGCCGGCGTTCGCAATGATTGCAGCGTGTTATCTGTTTTTGGTGAGTCTTCTTCCTCGACGTCCGGTCACGGCAGCGGTATTGTCGACCGCATTTTTCTTTGCGCCGTTTTTTCAATGGTGGTTTCTGCCAATCACATTCTGGCCCGTGACTTGGTGTTTCCTCGTTATGACGGCCACCATTTGGTTAGTGCGCGAGAAACGGTTGCTTCCCAGAATCGGTATTAGCGCAGCCGTGGGGTACACGACAGTAACGATGGGAATGGGCGTCTATGTACCCTTCATCGTTCCTGTAGTTTTCGTGGCAGCCGCGTTCAGCATTGGCTTCACTCTGTCGCGCAGTTCGACATGGGCAGCAGAACCGCTCAGGCGCAGGCTGTATCGGCTCCTGCCTCTGCTCGTCGCGGGGGCGACCGCAGTGGGCGTGCTGGTGGTTTGGCTACTCACCCGTATGGAAACGATCGACCGTTTCCTCTCAACAATTTACCCTGGACAGAGATTGGGCAAGACGGGTGATCTGAGTAAAGACGGTTTGGTTTCTCTCTTCGGCGCGCCTGTGACGGAGAGCTTGGGCCTTGCCAATGGCCAGCCGCTCGGCGGGAACGCATCGGAAGCTTCAACATTCTTTTTGTTTGCCATGTTCCTACTGATCCCCCTTGCATGGTTCGCGTGGAAAGACCGGCGGTCAGCGAAACTTACGGATTGGGTCGTCGTTGCTCTCGCGGCGGTTACCGCCGTGATTCTTGCTTACCTCCTCGTCCCGGGGTGGGACCGAGTTGCACATATCCTTCTGCTTGACCGGACAACAACTGGCCGTATTCGAATTGCACTGGGAGTTTTGTCCATAATTGTTGTGGCGGTCACAATTTCTCGCACTGACACATTGAGATCAGAATCTGGTACGCGCCCGCCGCGACTTATCGCACTCGTCGCAGTCTGCGTAGGTGCCGTGCCAGTTTTCTTCGTGCTGAGATACCTCCTGCTGCGTGACGCGGGGATTATAGAAAATTCGACTGCGTGGATATTCATATCGGTGATCAGCGTTGTGGCGATTTACTTTTTCGCGCGAGGGTGGGCGTTGGCGGGGGCGAGCTGCTTCCTCGCAGCTTCCCTACTCGGATCTGCTGGTGTCAATCCGATTTACGTCGGTGTCTACGATCTAAACGAAACCAGGGTGGTCTCTGAGATGAAGAGTCTCGCGGGCGATGCGGCGGGGGCCTGGGTCGGGGTTGGCGATTCCTTTCTTCCAACTGCGATTTTGGTCCAGTCGGGGCTGCCGTCTTATAACGGTTTTCAAGGTGCTCCGTCCCCGGAGATGTGGGATCAAATCGACCCTGCAGAAGAGTACGAAGTGGCATGGAATCGCCTTGCAAACATCTCGTGGGTAGCTGGAGAGGGTGAGCCAGACCCAACAAATCCGGGGCCAGACCAAATCCTTATGACTTTTGATTCTTGCGCAGCATTTGCTCAGGATCACGTCAAATATATTCTCGCGGTTGCCGAGACGGATCAGGCATGCATGCAGCAAATCGAAGTTGTTGAGGAAGGACCGTCTACGTTCTTCCTCTACGAAGTGCTTCCCTTGGAGGAAGCCGCCTCTGTCGGACCGACGGTCCCATAACCCTCGACGACTCAGTATCGCGGGCCGTGACCGGGCTGGGACGGGGGCGAAGTGAGGATTTGGTTGCGGCCCTACTCGAATGGGGCGAATGTCGGGCTAGATGGGCTGGCCTGAATATCGAGTTGCAGAGCGCTAATCAAAAGTTGGGTGCCGAGCATCAGAGGCAACGCTGCCAACATCACGGTGGCCGCGGTTGCTATAACTGAGGTTGCAATCTGGAAGCACACCCAGATTGCGATACTAATTCCGATCGTGGAGAGAACCAGCCCCAGTGCCAGCAGCAATGCGATCGGCGAGAAGGACCAGAGTACGTAGCGATACCAAATACGGCGCCAAAATCCGCGCCCCAGAAGGTTCAGGAGCTCTGGAATGACCTTGCTGAGCCGGATGCTCGATACCTCGTCCGCGTACACCGCCGGGATCGGCACGTCGATGGCGGGGACTTGGAGAATGTTGAGGTGGATGAGAAAATCGTTCTCGAAGCTGTAGCGTCGGGACACTCTGTCCAGGGGCACACGCTTCAATACCTCGGTGCGGACGGCGGTGTATCCATTTTGCGGGTCAAACAAATTCCAGTATCCGGAAGCCATTTTCGTCATGAACGAGAGCACGATGTTACCGAATACACGGTATTGGGGCATGCCGTCAAACGATTCAGGGGCGAAGAATCGGTTGGCCTTGGCGAAGCCGTAGCCGTCGCGGGTGACTTTGTCCAACAAGGCCGGCAGATGATTAGGGTCCATTTGGGCATCTCCGGCCATGATGACGTTAACGTCCGCACCGAGTGCCATGGCCGCCTTGTGTCCCGTCACGATGGCGCCACCGACGCCTTGGTTGACCTCGTGGCGAATGAGAGTCACGCGTTCATCCGCAATGAGATTGACGACCGCGCTCGTGTGGTCTGGGCTGCAATCGTCGACGATGACAATGAAGTCGACAAAGTCTGGCATTGTCGAGATGACCGTCGCGATCATCTTTTCTTCTTTGTACGCGGGGACAACTGCGGCGATACGAGCACCGTGATACACGATTAATCCTTTTTATGTGGGCGGGTGTCAGCGAAGACCCAATAGCGGTATGCAAAATAGTTCCAGAGCGTTGACAAGGCAGTCGCTATTACCTTGCCGCCGAGCCATCCGAGAACGGTTTGATCGATAAGTGAAACGATGGCGACGGTGGCCAGAGTGTTAACCACCACAAGCATCGTGTATTTGAACAGCGCCACGCCGTGTGGTGCGTTCGAACCGAAGGAAAAGATCCGCTGAATCGTATATGTGAAAAAGAAGCTCAGCAGAAATGCTGCGCCGGTTGCTAACCAGAGAGGCCAGTCCAGCACATTCTTCAGAAGGGCGAGAACACCCACGTCGACAAGGAATGCCAGACCACCGGCGAAAAGGTATCGAAGCCCGCTATTTTGGCGAACGCGAACGTGCCATTGGATTGGATTGGTCGACGTGTCGCGGGACCGGACAGCTTTATTCACCTCAGTGCTGCGAGTTTTCGGGAGATGACCTGGTCGATGACTTCATGGGATGCCACGATAGTCGAACGTTCCACCGCGGCATCTACTGAACCATCAATGACGTCCATGAAGCGCGAGAATTGCGTTGTCAGAGGCTCCTGAGATGTAATGAGTTCCGGAATCTCAATGACAGTCTGCTGACGATATCCGCGGCCGTCATCGACGGAGTTTTCAGAGACGTGTCGATAGATCGTGACATCCCGACGAAGTAGGTCAATTTCGATGAGACGGTCGACCTCGTAGACCGACAATTGGCGGATTTTGCGCTGGCCGACGCGGCTGGCAGAAACGTGAGCGATAGCGCCATTTTCGAAGCCGAGCACGGTCTCAGCAACATCTTCCGCCATGGGAGCGGAATCGGGGTGGAAGAAGCCCAGAGTCGCGTCCACCGAAGTTGGGTTAGAGCCGATGATGTTGATGGCGAGGTCCACGTCGTGAACCAACAGATCCCAAGCAACGCCTGTGCGAATGCGCGGAGCGTATGGTGAATGGCGCGTGGCCATAACGTGAAGCGGCTGCTCCAGCAGTGACCGAGCAGTGAGAACAGCCGGATTGTAACGTTCGAGAAGTCCGCACATGAGTGGAATATCGCGGTGATCAGCCTCGTCCAGAATCTCCTGTGTTCGAAGCAGGCTGTCCGCGACGGGCTTCTCGATCAGAAGAGGACGGTCTTGGGACAGAACGCGCATGGCGAGGTCAAAATGCGCCTCGGTTGCGGCGGCGACCACAACAGCATCCACATCCGTCAAGGTCGGAAGTTCGGGAAGCCAAATGGCTCCAAAACGATCAGCTACCCGTCGGCCTACATCTTCGCGCGGGTCGATTAGGTAGGCAAGGTCCGCTCGATCGGACTGAGCGATGACGCGCGCATGGTTCGTGCCCATATTGCCGGCGCCTACCAGAGCAATTTTCTTCTTCGATGCCATACTCAAACTCCTGCCACGGCGCGAACGGACGATACTATTTTTGCGATCTCCGCGTCGGACAGTGCCGTGTGTACCGGTAGCGACAAGACTTCCTTGACCATCTGGGTCGCGACGGGCACGTCGGCCGGGATAACCTGCGGGTGGGAACGGTAGGCGTCGTAATCCGTAACGAGCTTGGGGTAGTAAATTCCGCTGCCCACGCCTCGCTGAGCGAGGGCCTCGACAAATGCGTCGCGTGGGACCCGGGACTCGGCAGTGATGCGCACGGTGAATTGGTGCCAAACATGCTCCCGACCGTCCAATTGACGAGGCACGACTACACCTGGAACATCGGCGAGTCCTTCAATAAGGCGATCTGCGTTCCTCTGACGCTTGGCCACCGTCTGTGCGTAGCGCTCCAACTGCGGAATGCCCAGGGCGGCTTGAAGATCGGTCAGACGGTAGTTGTTGCCTGCCATCTCGTACACGTAGCGCGCTCGCATGCCTTGATTGCGCAGCAGTCGGAGTTTATCGGCGAGGTTGTCGTCATTCGTCGTGATGAGACCGCCCTCCCCGGTCGTGATGTTCTTTGTGGCGTAAAGGGAAAATGCCCCAAGCCCATAGCTCCCAGCGTATTTTCCTTTATAGCTGGCGCCGTGAGATTGCGCCGAATCCTCAAGAATGCGAAGGCCCCGGTCCGTTGCCAGCGCGACCAATGGGTCCATGTCGGCCATTTGCCCGTACAGGTGTACGGGCAGGAGCACTTTGGTGCGGTCTGTGACCCGTTCGGCGACAGAAGTTGGGTCGATATTGAAGTCGTCGGCACTGATATCTGCGAAGGTGGCTGTCGCACCCGCCTCCAGGATCGCGTTCAGTGTGGCAACAAAGGTGAAGGGAGAGGTGATAACCTCGTCTCCCGGCTGGAGGTCAAGAACCTGCAGAGCTGCAATGAGTGCGGTGGTGCCGTTGTTGACAGCGACAACATGGGGGCTACCGAAAAGTTGGCCAAAACGCCCTTCAAGTTGTGCGACTTTGGGGCCCTGCGCAACGGCGCCGGATCGCAAAACTTCCGAGACTAGTTGTTGCTCTTCTTCGCCGAACTCGACAGTTGTAATCGGGATCATGTCGCCTCGTAGATTAGATTCGATGTGCTGGTGTAAATACGTGCGCCTCAAGAATAACGGATGGTGTGACGTCCATCCGGACACGCGGATCCAGATTTAGTGAGGGAGCAATGAATTCTGTACATCCAACCGCCCAGTTAATCGGGAATGTTCTTCTTGGATCAGGCAACACGATCGGCCCGCTGGCCGTGATTATTGGGCCGGTTACCATTGGGAACGGAAATTGGATCGGTACCGGTTGTGTGATTGGGGCACCGCCCGAAGTGCGAAGTTGGGCGCATCCTGCCGATGCCCTCAATCCAGGTTCAGGGAACGGTATCCACATCGGTAACAACAGCGTCATTCGCGAGTACGCCCAGATTCATCAGGGCTGGCATCATCAAACACGCATCGGCAACGACGTTTTCTTGATGAACCAGACTTACGTAGCGCATGATTGCACGGTTGAGGACGGGGTAACTCTCGCCTCCAGTGTGCTACTGGGCGGACACGTTCGCATCGGTGCTGGTGCGAACCTTGGATTGGGCACGTGCGTCCATCAACGAAGGTACGTCGGAGT
Source organism: Cryobacterium sp. Y29 (assembly GCF_002929825.1). Classification (GTDB taxonomy): domain Bacteria; phylum Actinomycetota; class Actinomycetes; order Actinomycetales; family Microbacteriaceae; genus Cryobacterium. The sequence continues at coordinate 84,604 of NZ_PJJN01000031.1, read as the reverse complement.
CGGGGCCATGGTGGGGATGGGGTCTGTCGTAACACGCAATATACCGCCGTTCGCCAAGGCGTATGGCAACCCGGCCAAGGTGGCGTCTGCAAATCGCATGGGAATGGAACGTGCAGGGGTCCCCTTGTCAACGATGACGGCAATCGAAACTGCCTACGGGACCGGGAAGAACGAGTCTTTCGATGGCCTCGATGGCCTCGATGGCTTCGCGGACGCTTTGGCAGCGTGGCGGATCTACGCACAATCATGACGCTGACGACAGTGGACGGTATTCTGATTTGACTGGGCGTCGGTCCTGGCGAAATGTCTGGAGCTACGCACACGTGCCACGAACTTTCTTGCTGGCGAAGCAAACGGCCGGCGGGCGAACTGCAGGCAATTCGCGCTCAGTTTTTTGGCTGGTCTTTCTGTTCGTGTTCGCACTCTCGACCCTGTGGTCACTGGCCAGCCCCATCTTCTCGGTACCCGACGAGAACGCGCATGCAACCAAGGCCATCGCGCAAATGCATGGTCAGGTTATCGGCTATGACGTGCCGGGGATCAAGCACACGGTGGTTGACCTGCCAGGGGGGTACTCGTACTCGCCACAGATTCTCTGTTTCGCTTTTCACCCTGATCAGCCTGCGAACTGTGGGGTCGAACTTGGCGATGAGGGCGGAGCCGACTGGTTCAACACCTGGGTGGGCGCCTACAACCCCCTGTACTACTACGCAGTCGGATGGCCGAGCTTGATCTTGGACGGATCAGCTGGCATCTACGGCATGCGCATCGTGAGTGGATTGCTCGCCGCAGTGTTCGTCGCCTGGGGTTTTCAAGCAGCGATGTCCGTGCGCAGATCGCGGTGGATGCCGCTGGGCCTGGCCTTTGTGGCAGCCCCGATGGTCGTCTATTTCTTCGGTTCGGTGAACCCCAACGGCATTGAGATCGCTTCGGCTGTCGCCCTCTGGGCTACCCTTCCTCGTCTCCTCGAACGGTTCGATACCCGACGAGTCGCACAAGAGGTGTCCTCACTCTCACGCTGGTATCTCTGGATGATCGTAGCCGTCGCCTCCGTGACGCTCGCGACAGCTCGAGCGACGGGGCCTCTGTGGTTGATTGTCGTTGTTGGTATCTGTTTCATCGCGACCGGTTGGAATTCGGTCAAGTCGCTGTTCACAACTTCGCGCTCATATATTCCGCTCGGTATCGTCGCGGCCGGAGGTATCTTCTCGATCGTGTGGACGCTGAGCGGCGGCAGCCTGTCGAGCCAGGCCGAGAAATCGGACGCGCCGCTGGTAGGTGCATCATTCGTGCAGGGCTTCGTGCACGTACTTCGCACCACACCGCAGTTCGTTCAGCAGGCCATCGGGTACTTTGGTTGGTTCGACGCGCCGCTGTCGACATCCGCTTATTGGCTGTTTGTCATACCGATTGGCATTCTGATCGTTCTCGCTGTCACCGCCTCCCGGCGACGCGGCCTGGTCACGATGGCCGTGATTACGGCCGCTGCCGTCTTGGTACCGGCCTTGGTGCAGGGCTACAGCGTGAGCCAAACCGGAGTTATCTGGCAGGGGCGATACGGCCTCTTCCTTTATCTTGGCGTGACGATTCTGGCGGCCTGGCTGCTTTCTGCGAAACAGGGAAATCGCGTGGCGTTCCTGTCGACACGAGTCACCTGGATTAGCGCAGCGCTGATCGCGTCATACGGGCTGCTGGCTTTCGTAGTCGTGATGTGGCGTTACGTAGTCGGCAGTGGACAGCCGATCAGTGAGATGTGGAAAAATCCGGCCTGGCAGCCGCCGCTCGGCTGGCCAACCCTGGTCGTGCTTTATGCGCTGGTATCGATCGCGTTCGTTCTGTGCACGGGGTGGGTTGCCGCGCGCGCGGCGCGACTCGAGGATGCGGCCGACCTGGCTGAAAGCCTGACTGCTGCAGCGCCGACCGAGTGCTCTCTTCGTGACTGAACCACGCGTGGCGATCGCCTACGACTGCTTCTTTCCGATCAATTCGGGCGGCGGCGAACGGGTGTATCGACGAATCGCGGAGTTATTCACCGAGAGGGGGAGCGCCGTTGACTATGTGACGCGCGCCCAGTGGGATGGCCCAGCGCCGAAAGCGAGCTTCTCGGTCGTTCCGGTGTGGCGCGGGTCGATCTACGACGACGCGGGAACGCGCACGCCGATCAGCGCCGTGAAGTTTGCATTGGCTCTTTTTCACCACTTTCGGGCGCGCCGCGATAACTATGACGTGGTCATCGTGAGCGCCTTACCCGTACTCAATGTCTTCGCGGTGCAACTGGCATTAATCGGAAGCAAGGCCTTCGTGGTGACCGACTGGCTCGAGGTTTGGGGGTGGCGCCAGTGGCGCGCTTACTCGGGCATGCTCATGGGCACCGTCGCCTCGGTGCTGCAACTGATAGCGATCCGCCTCGGCCACCTCCACACCGTCAATAGTCACTTCACCGGCTCGCGCATTCGGGGCTATCGGCGGCGGGCCACCCCGGTGACGTTGGGGCTGATTGACCTCGTGGGTGCCGCACCCGATGTGACGACCAAACGCGGCGACGATCCGTACCTGATTTTCGTGGGTCGTCACATCGCTGACAAGCGACTCATCGATCTGCTGCCTGCCCTACATGAGGCGCGCAAGCAGATTAGCGACCTGCGCCTCGTCATCGTGGGTTCCGGGCCGGAAACTGCCGCGGTGGCCGCACTGATCAGCGAGCTGGGCCTCGATGACGTGGTCACGCTAGCCGGTCGGGTCAGCGACGCTGAACTGCACACGCTGCTGGTCGGTTCACGCGCGCTAGTCAACCCGTCACGCCGCGAAGGATTTGGACTTGTCGTCGCTGAGGCAGCTGCAGTGGCCACACCCAGTGTGGTCGTGGCCGGCCCCGACAACGCGGCAGCCGAGCTGGTTCACAACGGGATCAACGGGTTTATCGCAGCGTCGGTGCGACCTTACGACCTTGCTACCGCCATTGTGACGGTGGTGTCTGCCGGTGAGCCGTTGAGACGCTCCACGCAGGCTTGGTTTGAGCAGGAACGCGCGGCGGGAGGCCTCGGTCGATCCATCGACCAGATTCTGGTTGCTTACCGTTCTGCTAAGACCCGCTGAAACGACTCGAGCGTCTGCTGCGCGGTGCGGTCCCAGGTGAACTCTGCGGCCCGCGCGAGCCCACTAGCCGCGAGACGCGCCAACTCGTCAGGCGACGAAAGGAGCTCGCCGATACTTTCGGCGAGCCGGGCGGCGTCGTGAGTGTCGACGTACCCGGCCGCATCGTTGGCGACCTCATGCAGCACTGGAATGTCGGAGCAGAGCACCGGGCAGCCATGCGCCATCGCTTCGAGTACCGGCAGTCCGAAGCCCTCGAAGTAAGTTGGAAAGACGAACAGGGTTGACTCCGCATAAAGTGCGTCGAGTTCGTGCGGCGTGAGCCAGCCACGCAAAGACACCCATTTTTGAAGCCCGAGTTCGGTCACAAGCGGCGTGAGCGGGTCCTCGCCGTGACTGCCAGTAATCACTAAGTGCGGTCGCGTTTGTTCAGGGAGGAGCGCCAGCGCTGTCAGCAGCGTCGAGAAGTTTTTGTGCGGCATCCGGTTGCCGACGGCCAGCAGTTGGTTGGCGCGACGAACCGTAGGTGGGATTGCGCCTTTGACCAACGTTTCGCCCGCCAGGGGGATGACGTCGACTGGGGTGCGCTTGATGTGTAGGTAGCGACGAATGTCGGTGCGCGAGGCCATGCTGACTGTGAGGATGCGGCGTGCGGTGCGCGCGCCCAACCGAATGAGAGTTCGGAGAATGATGGAGTAGGCACCGGGAACGTATTCGGGGTGCCGGAATGGCAAGAGGTCGTGAATTGTCAGAACGACGGGAATCCTTGAATGAAGCGGCCCGAGGTTCGCTGGGCAGTGGATGAGCGCTGCGCGACGGCGCCGCGCAAAGCCGGCAACAGTGAACAACTCACCGCGTGCCCAGGCGATACGGTTCTCGCCGCTGATGCCGGAATCGATGACGTCGCCGGGAAACCAGGAGGTATCGCCGGCGGCCAGTTCGCTCGACGCGAGGGCCATGAATCGAAGACCGACGATTTCGCGCGGCATTCGGCTGTAGACCTCGCGAACGTACGATTCCATGCCCCCCTTCTTTCCGGTGAAGAAGAGCAGGTCGACCAAGATAAGTGGTAGTGGCATCGAATCAGTCCTTGATTACCAAAGTGGTTCGGGAACGGCGGGCCCCTTCGTAGATGACCGCGGAAATCAGTTCGGCGACGAGCATTCCCGCAAAGACCCAGATGATGTTCTGGGTTACGAGGCCCAGTCCGGCAAGAGCAAATGTGATGGCGGCCACGATCGCCCGCAGTCCCGTCAGCAGCCGTACCGCGCCCATGCGCCGCAGGGCAGCAAAAGGGATTGTGGTGAGAATGGATGTGGCTCGCCAGGCGCAGGCGACGGCCAGCGGTAGCGCAGTGTCGGAGAGCGACCACGCAGATCCGAAGATGAAACCAAACGTGCCGGTCGCTTCGAGAATGCCGAGTGCGACAATGGCCCCCAACAGTGCGAGCCCGGACACTCCGATATCAAGGCGGGAGTGCTCCTTCAGCAGCCGCAGTCGCAAGAAGTTGAGCGGTATTGCCAGCAACCCTGACACCGTGGAGATGGCGGTGAAGATGATGGCCTGAGCCGGGCCGATAAACGCGAGAATCATCACGTTCAGAAGCGGGTAGATGACACCGGTAATTGAGGTGTCTGCGACTACCCACCCCATGACGGCCGGGTCGGGCCGACTCGGCTGGTGGGATACAGGAAGGGAGCGCACGCAGGTGGCCGCGGCGATCCCGGCTACCAACGGAATCATTCCCCAGGTCTGTGCGGAGAAAGCTACAAGTACGCCAGCCAGGGCCCCGGAGCCGACGAGAACGGATGCCCAGATTTCGCGAGTGTCGAGGCGCTCGGCGACGGACACTCCACGACCGACCTCGAGCGATGCCAGCAGGATGGGGAGAGCGACGCACAGCGCGACGGCGTTGCTGGAGTTGAAGCCGACGATGATCGCTGTCAGCACTGAAAGCGCGGCCAGCCAGAGCGGAAACGTCACCCGTCGAGCTGTTGCGGCTGAACTCAACCGTGATTCGACGACGACCGCGAAAGTTACCTGGCCCACGAACGTGGCGAACATAACGGCTACGGCGATGGCACCCTGTTCGTGCAGGTTGAACTGCCGCGCCGAGATGGCAACGGTCGCGGCCGGAATAACAGCCAAGGAGACGCCGCCGAGAAGTGTGATGAGCGACATTGCTGCGCCGCGTAGGCGAATCTGCGGGGGCAGGGAAAGGCTCATCGATCGACCGCTTTCGACAACGTCTTACCGAAGCAGCGGCCGGTAAGGCCCTCGAAACGGCCTACGAAAACCCACCAGCCATCCGCTGTCTGAAAAGATGACCGATTGCGCAGACCGAAGAGAAGACCGCCGGCTAATGCTGCGGCCCGCCAATACAGGGGGTAATGCCACACCGTGAGCAGGCGACCGAAGCCCCGGGCGTAGCTGCGCAACTTGCGCCGGCGCTCGCCGTTGGAAAGCCCCTGCGGGTCTGAGACACCACCAATGGCCACCTCAGCCGGCAACCAAACGAACGAATCTGATTCGCGGGCGTGCATCAAACGCAAGAGCAAATCGGTCGCCTCGCCTGACTGCCACGGTGTCGAAGCGCCGGTGCCGATCGACTCTGTGAAGCCGCCGAGCCTGGTGAACAAGCTGCGGCGAATGACGAGGCCCATCTCGATGACGGTCCAGACGTTCCATCGGTCCAGGGGCGTGCCCGCGGTCGGGAGGTGAAATTTCGGACCGTTTTCATCTGTGACGGTCAATGCGGCGACACTGGCCGCGGGAGGAATCGAACGGAGACCCGCGATGATTCCTGGCGGAAACCAAGTGGTGTCATTGGGAAAGTGCAGGAGATAGTCCACGCCCGCCGGGAGCGTCGCGACCCCGGCGTTGCGTCCGCGCGATGCGCCCAACGGCGACGTCGTCACGATAATCTCGCAGCCGATGGCAGTGAACTCCACCGCGAGATCCTTGACCACTTGCAGATTGCGCTGCGCGACGATCACGATCGTGTCTGCGGCGGTGACCTGGCCAACCAACGACTGCAGCAGGCGGCGCAACCCCAGCTCTCGACCGAGGGTGGTGACGACGAGGCCAATGTTCATAGTGCACTAAGTCTGTACGATTGAGGGCGCACCATAGAACACAGACAGGACCCACACGCACATGCAGCAAACTTCGACGATCGAACTGACGATCCTCATGCCGTGTCTGAACGAAGCTGAGACTCTGGCGGTGTGCGTGAATAAGGCCCTCGGCTACCTTGAGCGCAGCGGTGTGGTGGGCGAAGTGTTGATCGCCGATAACGGGAGCACCGACGGTTCGCAGAAGATTGCCGAGTCGCTCGGCGCCCGTGTGGTTTCCATCGCTGAGAAGGGCTACGGCAGCGCCCTTAATGGCGGCATCGAACACGCCCGCGGCACCTATGTGATCATGGGCGATGCCGACGATAGCTACGACTTCAGCAGCCTCGACGGGTTCGTCGAACGCCTGCGCGCTGGCGACGAACTCGTCATGGGTAACCGCTTTCGCGGGGGCATCGAGCCCGGCGCAATGCCCCCGCTGCACAAATACCTCGGCAACCCCGTGCTGTCGTGGATCGGTCGCATGCTGTTTCGTTCGCCGATCAAGGACTTTCACTGCGGACTTCGCGGTTTCAACCGCCAGTCCATGCTTGACCTTCACCTGCAGACCACCGGCATGGAATTCGCCAGCGAAATGGTCGTCAAGTCCACCCTCGGCGGTTCCCGAGTCAGTGAGGTGCCGACCACTCTTGCGAAAGACGGCCGGAGCCGGCCGCCGCACCTGCGCAGCTGGCGCGACGGTTGGCGCCACCTGCGTTTTTTGCTGATTTTCAGCCCGCGCTGGCTATTTCTGATTCCCGGTACGGCGGCCTTTGTGCTGGGTTTTGTCGGCGTCCTGCTATTGAGCTTTGGGCCGGTCGTCTTCGGCCGCGTCGGATTCACCTATTCCAGCCAGCTCTACTTGGCGGCGCTAACGGTGGTCGGTTATCAATCAGTGCTGTTCGCGATTCTCACTAAGATCTATGCACAGCAAGAGGGTTTTCGCATTCCGCGCAGCCGCAACTTCGACCGTCTGCAGAAACGCATCAGCTTGGAGAGCGGAGCCGTTGTCGGCCTCCTACTCTTTCTCATCGGTCTCGGCGTTGCGGTTGCGCAGTTGACCGGATGGGCGTCAAACGACTTTGGCCCGCTCGACGCGGGTGCCACACTGCGTGCAGCGATTCCGGCCGCGCTGCTCATGATGCTGGGTTCGCAGACGATCATGGCCGGAATGTTCCTCGGCGTTCTGTCGGTCGGCGTGAAACGTAGCTAATGGTTGCAAGCGTTTCCGTCGCGTTGTGCACCTATAACGGTGCCGACTATCTCGAAGAGCAGCTGCTCAGCATCTTGGGGCAATCGTTGCGCCCCGATGAGATAGTGGTCTCCGACGACGGGTCGACCGACGAGACGTTGGCGGTGCTGGAGCGGGTCGTAGCGGCCTGGCGCACGAAAGGTGACGGAAACGTCATCGAGGTCGTGGTGTTGCGCAACGCCAGCGCGCTCGGCGTGACGGCGAACTTCGAGCAGGCGCTCGCCGCCTGCTCGGGAGATCTCATCGCGCTCTGCGACCAGGACGACGTCTGGTGGCCCGAGCGGGTGGAGCGCATGGTGACCGAGTTCACCCGACGGCCCGCTTTGCAGATGCTGCACACCGACGCCCGCCTCGTCGACGCTGCTGGCGCCCCCCTCGGTCATACGCTGCTGCAAACGTTGGGTGTGTCGGAAACCGACCGCGCGGCCGTGCACGCGGGGCACGCGATCGACGCCTATCTCCGCCGGAATATCGTGACCGGCGCGACGATGATGGTGCGGCGAGAGTTGGTCGAGCGCTCACGACCGTTCCCGCCCGCGTGGGTGCACGACGAGTGGATGGCCATGGTCGCCGCCGTGACGGGCCTGGTCGACCTGCTTGAAGAACCCCTCACCGACTATCGTCAGCACCGCGGTAACCAGATCGGAGTGACCACCCTCGACGCCTCCGGCAAGCTCGGCCGACTACGTGCGTCACGCACCGCCCGCAACGCCCGACTTCTCGCGCGAGTCGCTGCGCTGCAACAGCGGGCCTCAGAGTTTGAGCCGGCGCTATCCACTTCAGTACTGGCCCTGATCGATGCGAAGCTCGCGCATGAAACGCGTCGAAGCACGCTGCCAGCGGCACGGCTACTGCGGGTAGCGCCGATTCTGCGCGGCTGGCGCACGGGCGACTACTTCCGTTTCGGGCTGGGCCTGCAAGACGTGCTACGCGACTTGGTGCAGCCGGTCTGACTCGCCGACCGTGGTCTCTTAGGATGGTTTGAACTGATTCAATGGCATGGTGAGTGAAACAACAATTGGTGCCCAGAAATCCGCGAAACGACCCCGGCCGCGATTCTACCGCCGCTGGTGGTTCTGGACGATCATCGGCGTGGTCGTCGTTGTCGCGCTTGCGAGCTCATGGGTAGGCGTTCGCGGATGGCAAGCGAAGACAGAACTCGAAGCCGCTATTCCACTGGCCGCCACGATCAAGAGCCAAGCACTTGCAGGAGACACAAAAGCGGCCAACGCGTCGGTCACTGAAATGGCCAGCCACACCGCACGTGCCCGCGAATTGACCGGAGACCCGGTGTGGCGCGCCGCTGAATTCGTGCCGTTTGTCGGGGTCAATCTCGCTGCCGTGCGCACCCTGGCGGCCGTCGCCGATGACGTGATCACGGATGCCGCTATGCCTTTGGTGGAGGTTGTAGCCAATCTGAACCCGGCAACGCTCAAGTCCGTTGATGGGGGTATTGATCTTGAACCGCTCGTCTCAGCGGGTAAAATTATAAATGGAGCCAGCACGGTACTTACCGCAGCACGGGACCGGATCAACGATATAGACACGAGCGTAACCATGGCGCCACTCACCGCGGCTGTGATTAAATTCGACACCCTGCTCGCGAGCCTCGCGCCGCCGCTCGCGTCCGCCAGCCAAGCTCTCGACGTTATCCCCGATGCGTTGGGCGCCAGTGCCCCGCGTGACTACGTCATCGTGTTTCAAAACAGCGCCGAAGCACGTGCGCTCGGCGGTACTTCCCTGTCTTTTGTTCTGTTGACGATTGACAATGGCAGCATCAGTCTGGGCAAGGCGGTTCCAGCTGGTTTCGGTAACTTCGCCTACTACCAGGAGTCTGTCATTGCGATGCCCGACGGTGTTGCCGAGCTCTACGGTTCGGAATTCGGGCGGGCCATGTCTAACGTCACAGTGCGCCCGAGCTTCGAAAGTGCAGCCAAGGTGACCCAGGAGATGTGGAAACGTCAGTTCGGTACCGACATCGATGGCGTGATCTCTGTGGATCCGGTGGCGCTGAGTTACCTGCTTCGCGGAGTCACCCCCGTGACGCTCTCGACCGGCGATGTTCTTACGAGCGAGTCGCTCGTGCCCTTGCTGCTCAACGAGGTTTACATGCGATTCTGGTCAGGCAATACCACTGCAGACGCACGGGCTGACAACGCGGCGCAGGACGTCGTTTATGCAGAGATAGTGCAGAAGACTTTCGAACAATTGATGGGCGGCAATTCTGATCCCAGCATGTTGTTGTCGGCCGTGTCCCAAGCTGTCGACGAACGACGCATGCTGTTGTGGAGCCCTTTGGACAAAGAGCAAGCACTTTTTATGTCACTCGGGTTAGACGGCCCGCTGCCTCAGAGCGACGAGACGACCGACCGGGTCGGGGTCTACCTGCAGGAGAATGTAGGTTCCAAGATGAACTATTACCTGCAGCAGTCGGTGGGCCTCGGACAGGCCGTGTGTCGGGAGGACCAGAAGGCGTCGTATCGAATCAGCCTGGAGCTCACAAACGACCTGCCCCTCGACGCTGCGACATCGATCAGCCCGTCAATTTTAGGCACGTTCGTCAGGGAGGACTTGAAGCCCGGCGTACAGCGCATGATTGTCATGGTCTACGCGCCTCCAGGGTCACAAATCGTGGGCGCCACTATCGATGGCGGCGCCGTTGAGCTGCAGCAGTATCACGACACCGACTATCCGGTGGCTAAGGTCGTTCTCACTATGAAACCGGGTGCCACGTCGAAGTTGAGCGTAGACGTCGTCGCGGCCGGTACGGCCCAGAAGGTGCTGGCGGCGGAGGTGACACCGATGGTCAACCCCACGGCCATCTCAGACGTGCCGCTCGACTGCGCGAGCGTGTCCGTCAAGTAGTCGCGCCTACGTGTAGGGGCGTTCAACCCCGCACCACGAACAGCATTGGGTGTGGCGTGCATTGATGGGGCGCACAAGTCACGCGTACTCGTATGGCACTATAGATAGGGGATATTCCCTCCATTGGGAATTTCCCAGCAACAGGATCTATCGGAGGCATGCACGTGGAGCTAAAAGACTACGTCAGGATTTTTCATAAAAGCTGGATCTTGATCGTGGCGTGTGTGCTTCTGGGCATTGCAGCATCAGCCGCAAGCTCTATCGCCACAACACCAAAATATGTTGCCGGTACGCAGTTATACGTATCGGTGAAGTCGGCAGCAGATGCCGGCTCCGGTGAATTGGTGCAGGGCACGAGCTTCGCGCGCCAGGCTGTGGCGTCGTACGTGGATGTAGTCAACAGTGCCATTGTGCTCGACGAAGTCATCGCCGAACTAGGTCTCGACCTAACGGCCGCGCAGCTAGCCCCCTCAATTGCTTCGTCTTCTCCGTTGAACACCGTGCTCATCGACGTATCGGTGACGAACAGTGACCCCGTGTTGGCGGCGAAAATTGCCAACTCTGTGGGTAGCAATTTCAGCCGCATCGTGGTCGATGAACTAGAGAAGCCCGACGGTGAAGCGGTCAGCCCGGTGAAAATCGAGACCATCCAGCCGGCTCAGATACCCACGCAACCGGCGAGTCCGAACGTACCGTTGAACATCGCGCTCGGATTGTTGGTTGGCATTGGCATTGGCATCGGCATTGCGGTGCTGCGCAGTGTTCTCGACACGCGCATTCACAGCCTGCACGAAATCGAACTCGTGACCGACACGCCTATGCTCGGTGGCATCAACTTTGACCCCGATGCAAAAAAACGCCCGCTCGTGGTGCATGCCGACCCGAAGAGCCCACGCGCCGAATCATTCCGCAGCCTGCGCACCAACTTGCAGTTTGTGAACATCTCAGGCGGCCCGCGCAGCTTCGTCGTAACGAGTTCCATCCCCGGTGAGGGAAAGAGCACCACCACGGCCAACCTGGCCATCGCCCTGGCGGAAACGGGCGTGCGCGTAGCCCTCATCGATGGCGACCTGCGGCTGCCCCGCCTCGCGCACTACATGGGCATTGAGGGCGCTGTCGGCCTAACGGATGTGCTCATTGGCCGCGCCGAGCTTGCCGACGTCCTGCAAAGCTGGGGGCGGGGCAAGCTTGTCGTGCTCCCGAGCGGTCGCGTTCCCCCGAACCCCAGCGAATTGCTCGGTTCATCGGCAATGGCAAATCTACTCAATACTCTCACGGCGGAGTTCGACGTCGTGCTGATCGATGCCCCGCCACTTCTTCTCGTGACTGATGCGGCGGTGTTGAGCAAGCTCACCGGTGGTGCTCTTCTCGTGGTGGCCTCTGGCCGCACCAAGCGCAATGAACTCGCGAGCGCGGTGAAAGCTCTTGAACGGGTCGATAGCGCCCCGATTGGTGTCATCATTACTATGCTCCCCACGACAGGACCGGACTCTTACGGCTACGGCCAGTACAGCTACGGAAATATTGTCGACGAGTCCGTGGAAGTAGCCCCACAGGTCAGCGATCGCGCATTGCGCAGTATGAATCGGCGAACCGCATGATGGCGACGTTTTCCCTTCTCACGGTATGTTCGGGCAATATTTGCCGATCGCCCTTGGCGGAGCAACTTCTTCGGGTGGGCCTCGGAACCTACCCCGGCGTGTCGGTAGCAAGCGCCGGCACCATCGGTCTCAAGGGACAGGGCATGCCCGATCAAGCTGCAGAGCTTTCCCGCCAATTCGGGGGCGATCCGTCGGCTCACGTTGCGCGTGAGCTCACCGTCGAGCACCTCACCTCGTCGAACCTGATATTAGCGATGTCGCGGGAACACCGACGTGCTATCGCGGAGCTCTCCCCGCGGGCTATTCGTTACACTTTCACTCTTCGTGAGTTCGCGAGGCTGGTGCACGATCTCACAGACGCCGACCTGTCTGAGGTTGCGAGCATCCCTCTTGACGATACTGTCGCACGGTTTGCGTCTGTGGTGGGTCTTTCTGCCTCCCAGCGAGGCATGGTGTTGCCACCAGAAAATCCCGAGGACGACGACATCGTTGACCCGTACCGTCAGAGCGATAACGTCTATGCCGAATCAGCAAGACAACTTGTACCCGCCGTTACCGCTGTGGTCTCGCTTTTTCAGCGGGCTGCGACCGTCGTTTAGTTCGAGGGTCACGAATGACTGCTTTCAAGACGCTGAAACGCTCGAGTCATAACACTGCCGTGCGCCGCCGATGGATGCTGGCGGCACTCGCCGCATTCATCATCGGGGACATAGCTCTGGTCGCCCTTGCCCTCGCTCCTCCCGGTGCACCGTCGGCCGATATTGTCGACAACACGCATGCCACGGCCCCGGCAACCCCCGCCGTGGCGGCGGTCGAGACCTCGGCACCGGTGGCGCCCGTTGACGTCGTTCCTGTCGCCATTGAAACGACGCCACCCGCGCGTATTCTCTCAGTTCTTGACGCCACGACTGCTTGGCGCGGTACTACCGGCCCGTGTCCGACCACTACGGCGGAGGTCGAGCGCACGACCGATTCCGGTGGCAGCTGGGCCTCCTTCAATGCATCGATCGAGACTGATGCATCGTCGATTCTCACCATGACGGTGGTCGATCAGACCGAGACGTCACTCGTTACTCTCGACGCGAGTGATTGTGCCCCGCAGGTCGTCGATACCTATGTTGCTGGCGAAGAGTGGGCCAATTACCCAGAGCGCGCGAGCGGTCGTTGGTTTGTCAACCCGTCCAACCGGGCGCTCGTGCACACTCCGAACGGTGACGTGGCCGCGCCGTGCGCCAGCGTGGCAGTACTCGCGGCACGCAGCAGCACCGCTGCCGCGTTGCTCTGCGCCGATGGCACGTTTCTGCGCACGACCGACGCCGGTGCGAGTTGGGGGGCGGGCATTGCGCTGAACGGGGCCGTCAACCTCACTTCAGCTGGCGACGGCTACTTAGTGGTCGCGCAAAGCCAGGCTAGTTGTGATGGCCTGCAGGTGCTCGTGACCGGCGAGCCGACGGAGGTGCCATTGTCGATTGCTGGCTGCCGCGAGGCTGCCTTCAACCCGGGCGACGTCGCCGTGTCGAGTGGCGGGGGAACCCTGTGGTTGTGGGCCGGAGCCGCCCTGAGCAGATCAAATGACGGAGGTGCAACGTGGCTGTAATCGACAGCGTGGTCATGTGGAATTTACCACCTACCCCGTTACCTTGTTCGTAACCTCGGATGGTGTGAGTATCTGAGGGAGTTGGCCTGTCGGGTCCGGCATGATTGTTGCCCCCAGTCGTTGATGATCCGGGGGGTGTTGTCACCGGACTCGATTGGCGTCGGGTGATCGCTGATAGGGGCTCGACTCGGCGTAAAGCCGAGGTCGTTCGTAACGTGGATTCCGAGACTTGACGCCGTAGACCAGGCCACGAATACAAGTGGATGGGAGCAGTCATGATCGAAAACTATGACAGCGTCGACGTGTTCGTCGGTGTCGACGTTGGCAAAGGCGAGTACTACGCCGTCACCCTGAACCGAGCAGGCAAGGTCCTCTTCGACAAAGCATTACCGAACGACGAAGGCAAGATGCGGGCGGTGCTGCAGAAGCTGAAACAGTCCGGTACGGTGCTCGTCATCGTGGACCAGCCGGCCACGATCGGCGCCCTGCCGATCGCCGTCGCCCAAGCCGAAGGAGTCCTCGTCGGCTACCTGCCTGGCCTGGCGATGCGGCGCATCGCCGACTTCCACGCGGGTGAGGCGAAGACCGATGCCCGCGACGCAGCGATCATCGCCCAAGCCTCCCGAACGCTTCCGCATGCGTTGCGGTCGATTCAGCTGGCTGATGAGTCCGTCGCGGAGCTGTCGATGCTGTGTGGTTTTGACGATGACATCGTGGGTCAGATGACCGCGACCGGCAACCGAATTCGCGGGCTGCTCACCCAGATTCACCCAGCGTTGGAGCGGGTCGTGGGCCCGCATCTGGACCACCCGGCGATGCTAGATCTGCTCCAGCATTACCCGTCACCAGCGGCGATGAAAACAGCCGGCACCACGCGGATGGCCAACCGGCTGCTGAAGCTGGCCCCACGGATGGGCCGCCGCCTGGCAGAGGAAATCACCCAGGCACTGGGCGAACAGACCGTCGTGGTCGTCGGCTCCCATGCCGCCACAACGGTCCTCCCACGCTTGGCCGAACAACTCGCTGCCCTACGCCGGCAACGATCCGACCTCGCCGCCGAGGTCGAGAAGCTGGTGAACGACCACCCTCTTTCCCCCGTCCTGACGAGCATGCCCGGAGTCGGCGTCAGGACCGCAGCCCGGCTCCTCACCGAGGTCACCGGCAAGCACTTCGAAACCGCCGGCCACCTCGCCTCCTACGCCGGCCTCGCACCCGTGACCCGACGCTCCGGCAGCTCAATCCGCGGCGAACATCCCTCCCGACGAGGAAACAAGATCCTCAAACGTGCCCTGTTTCTGTCCGCCTTCGCAGCACTCCGAGACCCCGTCTCGAGGACCTACTACGACCGAAAAATCGCCCAAGGCAAACGCCACAACCAAGCCCTCCTCGCACTCGCTCGACGCCGGTGTGATGTTCTATTCGCCATGCTGCGAGACGGCACCCTCTAAGAAACTGAACACCAACTCGCTGCTTGACAAAAGCTGTGAGTCTTGGGGTGGCTGGTCCGGGACTGGCTGGCAGAGT
Organism: Cryobacterium sp. Y29; assembly: GCF_002929825.1. Taxonomy (GTDB): domain Bacteria; phylum Actinomycetota; class Actinomycetes; order Actinomycetales; family Microbacteriaceae; genus Cryobacterium. The sequence goes on along the minus strand of NZ_PJJN01000031.1, from coordinate 69,559 downwards.
TGGTGTTGGTCGCTCCGCCGTGGTCGTGACTCATGACAAAACTGGCCCTCGCGGGTGCCTTGCCTATGAACTGTCCGGCCGTGGTGGGTGACCGACGCCGGCCCGGCCCACCTCAGTGGCTTAATAAGAAGCATGCCCGATCCGTGCGGATCGTGGCTCATTACAGGTATGCCCCGAAGTGATTCCTCTCCGGATCGGCGCCGGTCGTCAGCGACTGGATCATCGCCCATCTCAAAGAGAGGAACCCGGACACTATGGACACCATAGTTGCGCACACTCATCCATTCGTTATCGGCGTGGACACGCACGCCAGAACCCACACCTACGCTGTCCTCACGGCGGCAGGTCAGTACCTCGGAACCGAAACGTTCCCCAATACCGCCGCTGGTCGATCCCGCGCAATCAACTGGGCCGGGCGGCGCTCTGGCGGCGTCACCGATGCGCTCTGGGTGATCGAGGGAGCCGGGAGCTACGGCGCCCAGCTGGCCCGCAACGTAGCGGACACCGGCTACCGTGTTGTTGAGGCCGCACGCATGGGCCGGACGGGCCGGCGCGGCATTGGGAAGTCCGACCCCCTCGACGCACGTCGGATCGCCGCCGCTGTGCTGTCCTTACCGGTCAATCAACTCCGCACCCCGCGGCAAGATGAGGGCGTGCGGGCAGCAGCGCAAATCCTCCTGACTGCACGCGATGGACTCGCCGCTGAGCGCACCCGCGCGGTGAACGCACTCACCGCATTACTTCGGATTATCGACCTCGGCATCGACGCCCGACGTCCCCTCGGAGCACGCAAGATCGCTGAGGTCGCGCGCTGGCGCACACGAGAAGAAGCCCTCGCCGCGACCACCGCGCGCACAGAAGCAATACGTCTAGCCAAACGCATCCTCGAGTTAGACACCGAGCTCGGCCAAAACATGACGCGTATTAGTGACCTCGTCGCAGCGAGCCCTGCAGCCGAGCTGCTGGAAAAAACCGGTATCGGTCCCGTCACCGCAGCCAGAACACTCGTCGCGTGGTCCCACCCGGGCCGGGTCAAGAGCGAAGCCGCCTTCGCCGCGATCGCCGGCGTGAATCCAATTCCCGCATCATCAGGCAACACCACACGGCATCGACTAAACCGTGGCGGAGACCGCCAACTCAACCGTGCCTTGAACATCATCGCGATGGTCCGAATGGTCCACGACCCGGGAACACACGACTACGTCGAACGCCGACGCGCTGAGGGAAAGACCGACCGAGAGATCCGCCGCATCCTCAAACGCTACCTGGCCAGAAGCATCTACCGGCACCTCAACACCGTGTCAGCCACAAAATTGAGGGTTGACGAGATATAGAAGCTTCATAGGGGCACCCCCCGAATGCCCGAATTTTTCAGCGTGTAACATAGCAATCAACGAAGTTGACCGTTCTCGCTGACCAATCAGGGGTGCGGCGCACTTCAATCTGGGGGAGTAAGCCGTGGCATTGAGTAAGTTTGTGACGAACGCGGTAGGGCACCTACAAAAGTCTGTGCCTCTTGTACGATTCGGCACGCAGTTCGGCTTCGATGCCGTTTCATGGGCGATTGCGCTCATCCTTGCCCAGGCATTCCGGTACGAGTTTCAAGTTGCGGAAATCAGTTGGGCACCGCTCGCTGGGCTGTGTGCAGGCGCCGCAATTTTGCAGCTAGTCGTCGGGTCGAGCTATCACCTGTACCAGGGCCGCCATCCGTACGGTAGCTTCGCCGAAGTCCGCTCGCTGCTCTGGCCGGTGGTCGTGACAGCTCTGGTGCTCGGTGTGCCCGTAATTGCTTTTGGCGGCCCATTAGATATACCTCGCAGCACCGTGGTCATTGCACTGCCTATGGCGTTCGTATTTATGGGGGGCGTGCGCTATTACAATCGGTTACTCCTTGAACGGTCTATCGTGCCCGCGGACAACGCCCGAAATGCACTAATTTACGGTGCTGGCTATCTCGGCGGTTCCATCGTGCGGCGCATGAAAACCGACCCCCAGTCGTCCTTTCGAGCGGTTGGCCTGATCGACGACGACCCGCGAAAGCGCAATGTGTGGCTGCATGGTGTTCGAGTGATGGGCACAGGAGCAGACCTGGTGCGCGTCGCCGAAGCAACCAAGGCCACAATATTGATCGTTTCAATCGCTCGTGTCGAGGCAGAGCTGCTGCGCGAGATTTCAGACGCAGCGGACGTCGTCGGCTTGCGGGTCAAAGTGTTCCCCACACTTGACGATGTACTCAAGGGCAAGGTGCGCCTGAACGACTTGCGCGACATCTCTATAGACGACCTGATCGGTCGCCATCCAGTTGACACTGACATGGCGTCTATTGCTGGGTATATTGCCGGCAAGCGGGTTTTGGTTACTGGGGCTGGCGGATCGATTGGCTCGGAACTGTGCCGGCAGATCAGCAAATTCGGGCCGAGCGAGCTCATCATGCTCGATCGTGATGAGACCGGCCTGCAGACGACTCAAATTTCGATTCTCGGTCACGGCCTGCTCGACACCAAAGACGTGGTGCTCGCCGACATTCGCGACCTCGATGCGCTCACCGACATCTTCAACGACCGTCGCCCGGACGTGGTCTTTCACGCCGCCGCTCTCAAACACCTACCGATGCTTGAGCAGTACCCCGACGAAGCGTGGAAGACAAACGTCCTCGGCACCCGCAATGTACTTGAAGCCGCCCAGAACGTGGGGGTCGAGACGTTCGTGAACGTTTCCACCGACAAGGCTGCGAACCCTACGAGCATTCTCGGCTACTCCAAACGTGCCGGTGAGCAGCTCACCGCCTACGCTGCCCAACAGACGGGGCATGACTATATCTCGGTGCGCTTTGGCAATGTGATTGGCAGCCGTGGGTCTATGCTGCCCACCTTCACCGCGCTCATCGAGGCGGGTGGTCCACTCACCATCACGCACCCTGACGTCACGCGCTTTTTCATGACCATCCCTGAGGCCTGCCAGCTGGTCGTGCAGGCTGGCGGTATCGGTCGCCCTGGCGAAGTGCTCATTCTCGACATGGGAGAGCCGGTGCGCATTCTCGACATCGCTCAGCGCATGATCGCCCAGTCAGGCAAAGCCATCGAGGTCATCTATACGGGCCTTCGTGAAGGTGAAAAGCTGCACGAAGAGCTCGTTGGCCTCGGTGAAACCGATGAACGCCCGCTCCACCCAAAAATTTCGCACACCCAGGTGCCCCCCATCGCGCCCGATCGCCTTGATGGACAGATCTGGCGTCACGGCCACGCAAGTTCCACTGATCTGGTGCCCGCGTCGCTTAGCCGAGAAAAAGTGAGCCATGAATAGCCGTATCTACATGTCTTCGCCTGACGTCGGTGAGCTCGAGGAGCAATACGTTCTCGCCGCCATGCGTTCCGGCTGGATTGCTCCCCTCGGCCCCGACGTTGATGCCTTCGAAGCAGAGATGGCTGCGCGGGTCGGCGTTACACACGCCGTAGCGCTCAGCTCGGGGACCGCCGCTCTGCACCTCGGGCTACTTGGCCTCGGTGTAGGGCCGGGCGACATCGTCGTCACTTCCACCATGACCTTCGCCGCCACCGCAAATGCCATCGTCTATACCGGCGCAGAGCCCTACTTCATCGACTGCGAGCAAGCGACCGGCAATATGGACCCAGCCCTTCTTCGGGAGGCCCTCGATCAGCTTTACCACAGCGGTGAGATGGTCGCCGCCATCGTTCCTGTTGACCTGCTGGGAAAGGCGGTCAACTACACAGCCATCTGTGCGATCGCCGAAGAATATGGCATTCCGGTGCTGGCAGATGCTGCTGAGTCGCTCGGCGCCACACATAATTTGAAGGCCGCTGGCTCCTTCGGGCGTGCCTCCATTTTGTCGTTCAATGGCAACAAGATCATGACCACGTCTGGGGGCGGTATGCTCCTTACGGATGATGCGGAGCTCGCATCGCACACCCGCTACTTGGCCACGCAGGCCCGTCAGTCGGTCACACACTATGAGCACACCGACATTGGCTACAACTACCGCTTGAGCAACCTGCTCGCCGCGCTTGGCCGCGCCCAGCTCACTCGTCTCGACGACATGATCGCCTGCCGGCGCAGGATGCGGGAGTCCTATCGCGAAGTCTTCGCCGACGTTCCGGGTGTCGAAATATTCGGGGGAGAGAACGACAAGAACGACAACTTCTGGCTAACGTCAGTAATAGTGAACTCGTCCGTCTCGGGCTGGACACCCGCCGAACTCAGTGCACATCTCCTGCTAGATAACATCGAGAGTCGGCCCCTGTGGAAGCCGATGCACCTGCAGCCTATCTTTAGAGGAGCGCGGTCTTCGTCTAACGGCACAGCGGAACGTTTCTTCAACACTGGGCTGACGCTTCCTAGCGGATCATCGTTGGGGCCCGATGAGATCGAACGTGTTCTCACCCGAATGAGTGACTTAATTTTGAGACGAGTATGATGCGCTTAAGCCCGCAGTACAGATATGACATCGTCAAGCGCGCACTTGACATAATTGGTGCTTCGATCGCGCTCGTCGTGACTGCCCCGATGCAGCTCGTGGTCGCGGGCGCTGTCGCAGTACAACTGGGGCGCCCCGTTTTGTTCAGACAAGAGCGTCCTGGGTTGAACGGTCGCATTTTTACGCTCCGAAAGTTCCGAACGATGCGAAACGTGTCGTTGGCACACGGGCTCGTCAGTGACGACGAACGACTGACACGATTCGGTCGAATCCTGAGAGCAACGAGCATGGACGAACTCCCGACCCTTTTTAATGTGGTCAAGGGCGACATGAGCATGGTGGGCCCCCGGCCTCTTCTGGTGAGATATCTCAGTCGCTATTCATCATTGGAGAACCGCAGACACGAGGTCCGGCCCGGTATAACCGGGTTGGCACAAGTCAGCGGTAGAAATTCTTTGTCGTGGTCGCGTAAATTCCAACTCGACGTCGAATACGTCGATCATCGGACCTTTGCACTTGACACGTCTATCGTCTTTCGAACCCTGAGGTCAGTCGTGCGTCGAGAAGGGGTGACCGCCGAAGGGAACGCGGCCATGCCTGAATTCGAGCAAGGAGTTCAGAATGTGTCCACGTAATTGGCTGGTATCGAGTGGTGGGCGTCGCGGGGCCCTAGTAGAACTCATTCGTGCTGCAGATCCGAATCGCCGAGCAAGAGTAATTGTGACGGATGCGTCGGAACTTTCCGCTGCGGGTCGGCTTGCTGATCGATTTGAGATCGTACCCCGCGTCGATTCCCACGATTTCATTAAGGAAACTCTGCGGATTGCCGTGCAGCATGGTGCGCAGATAGTAGTGCCGACCATCGACCCTGAGATCGCAGTCTTCGCTACTGCCCGCGGCCACTTTGAAGAGCGAGGCATCGATGTTTGGGTATCCAGTTCCGAGGTCGCCGTACTGGGCTGGGACAAGTGGAAAATGTTCCAATGGATGATCAGCAACCGATTTCCCACTATTGATACGCAGGAGTTAATCGAAGCGCGGCATTCTCCTTTTGAGGGAAAGATCGTCGCCAAACCTCGGTCCGGGTCGTCGTCAGTTGGCGTTATCATCGCCAACGATTCTGTCGACCTAGACTTCGATTCATTGACTGACGATTATATTATTCAGCGCTTCGCACCGGGGATCGAAGTGACAGTGGATGTCGCCGTTGATGCGCGCGGAAGAGTCTTAGCAACCATTCCTCGACGCCGATTAGAGGTGCGTTCGGGGGAAGTGTCGAAGGGCGTCACAATCCACGCTCCAGAAATAGAGCTGCTGGTTCGTGATGTTGTAACGGCCCTGCCAGGTGCCTACGGTGTGCTGAATGTACAGGTTATTTTCGACCCCGCTATGAAGTCCGTGCAGATCTTAGAGATCAATCCTCGGTTTGGCGGCGGCTATCCACTTAGCCATGCGTCTGGCGGTAACCTCATCGGTGCAATGTGCCGTAGTAAAGCAGACCAAGCGCTGTCGGTGGCATGGGAGCCCGGCACGGTCATGTTGCGGTACGACGAAGCCGCTTTCTATCTGGATCCGAATTTTGCGATGAACCCATGGACGTAAAACTCGTAGTGTTTGACATGGACGACACGCTGTTTCTTGAACGGTCGTACGTAGAAAGTGGTTTTGCAGCGGTGAGCAACATGCTGGAGACCGCATACGGCCGGTCTTCGTTTTTCGTAGAATTCTGGCAATTATTCCAATCAGGCAGGCGAGGCGATATTTTCAATACCGCTCGAGACATTGAAGGGAAAGCGTTAACTGCGAACGAAATTGAAACATGCGTCGAGTTCTATCGTGAGCATTGCCCGAGAATTAAGCTCTTACCTGACTCGGCGGCCTTTATTAATTCTTTTGCTGGTGACGTGAAAACTGCCCTCATTACGGATGGTCCCCAAATAAGTCAACGTGCGAAAATACTCAGTTTGGGGTTAGCGGACTTATTAAATGCGATCATAGTTACGGATGAGCACGATTCGAGTTGGCACAAGCCGGGCAGATCAGCATTCCTTAGTCTTGAAAAGAAGTTCGGCGTAAGTAGGGAACAGTGTGTCTACATTGGGGATAATCCATTCAAAGATTTTCAGGCCCCATTGAGTCTCGGATGGAAAGCAATTCGCGTGCGACGTCCAGGTGGATTGCACGAGAATCAAGTCTGCCATTACCCCGAGGTAGTGGAAGTCCCGGACTTATTCAAAGGATCCGTGGAGAAAATGGGTATTTAGGGCGTCTGACCTTGAGGGAATTTTGAGGTACCAAGACGACAGTACCGAGATGGGTGCCGAAGAAGCCAGTCAGGTTATTCCAAGAAGCCACGCTCTATTCACGGAAGAGCACGCAAGGTACGCGAGCAAAGTTGATGACAGTTACCAGAGCGGCGGACGAGAAGCGATACGCAAAAATAGAGCTGCCTGGATCTGAATGTAAGACTATAAAATTGGCCCTTAAATTTGTTATATCCAGAACGAAAGACGTGAGACACAGAATGAATGAAAGGAATTGCTCTGGAGTTCCGCAACGAGATCTCACCGCCGAATTAGAAAATTTTAAGGGCAGTAGGCAGTTTTGAAAATAGCACTTCTCGCAAGCATGGGCTCGACACTAGACGCATTCTTTCCTGAAATGGTCGCCGAATGGCGCGCTATGGGGACGGAGGTCGTAACTGCGGCCTCGACGGCGTCAAAGCTGCATCCATTCACGCGAATCCCATCACTGTCACGTGGCCCCTCAATGCGGAACTTATTGGCACCACAGCAGATACGCCGTTGGATTGGTGCGGTGAGGCCAGACGTTATCCTAACAAATACTGCGACTGCGTCCGCGATATCTCGTGTGAGTCAACTATCCATACCTGTCGTCTACTTTTGTCATGGTTTGCATTGGAATCAGGGGCGCACGGCTTCTGACCAAATGTGGAAGATGATTGAAGCAGGATTGGTCTCTCGGACTGCCGGCGTGATAACCATAAATCAGGCCGATGAGGAATGGTTTTCGCCTCGAATGAGACCGGAACAACTGTTGCGACTGCGTTTCGGCGTCGGCGTACCCCTGCAGAACTATTCGCAGTTTAGCGTGGTGCCGGACGGAAGGGTAAGACTGCTTTGGGTGGGTGAATTTACGGACAGAAAACAACCGCACGACGCCATTTTAGTTGTTAAACGTCTTAAAGAGCTTGGAGTCGACTGCACTCTCACCATGCTCGGTGAGGGGCCGCTCCTTCAAAGAGTGCGTGACCACGTCAAAGACGCGAATTTGGATAGCATCGTGACACTTCCTGGGCGCGCTGATGTTCAGAACTACATGCAAATGGCGACCGCACTTGTGCACACGGCCAAATGGGAAGGGTTGCCAAGGGTAATGCTGGAGGCATTGGCTTGCGGACGCAAGTCGTACGCTTATGATGTCAAGGGCGTGCGTGACATTCCAGGTGCCCGATTAGTGCTGGAAGGTTCTCCGCATCTTCTTGCTGACGCCATTCGTAGTGATGTTGAAGTCAATGGGATGTCAAAAAGTTTTAGTTTTGACCGTAATCTGCTCGACGTTCGGAAGAGCGCAGCGGCAATCGATCATTTCGTCATGTCTCTAATCCGTGCGAGAGCGTAAGTTTTTCATCATAGATGAGGTTTAGATAATGCCGCCAATAATGCACGTAGACGGCGCATTGATCTTAATAGATCATCGCAAATCATTATTTTAACGAAGAGTGCGGGTATACAGAAAAAATGCTAATCGCGTCGATAGACCAGAATGCGCACTTAGGTTCAGCCGACACGACTGTAGCCATTCTTGCTGGCTTACTTTTTTTCCTTCTTGGTCTTCTAGTCGTTGGCGTCATTAGTCGACGGTTGTTGGGTGCGAGTTCTGACGGACTCGCTCTATACATCTATCTCGTCGTAATTGGCTGCGTGGTTGTAACATTTTTCGGTCCGTTTTTCTTGGCACCGGACAGCCCGATTTACGATGAACAAGCGTTAGGCGTTGCAGAAAGTATACGTGAGGAAGAAACCGAGGCGGCTCTGACGAATGGAAAAGAAGGCTGGCCTATTCTGCTTGGCAGCGTCTACTACATTTTTGGACGTGTGACATTTGTAGGCATCATAATAAATTGTGTCGCAACGGCAGTCAGCGCAATATACGTCACTCGCACCGCTGAGATAATCTTTGGCAGTTCTTCCAGGAGGAGAATGATTTTATGGTATCTCTGCACGCCTCTACTGGCATTGCTTGGTCCTTCTTTACTTCGTGAGGCGTTGTGTTGGCTGGGTATCTCGCTAATGTGTTTCGCCCTCGCGTCGGTCTTTCGGGGTAGAGTTAGCGCGTTGTGGACGGGCGCGATAGGCGTCTTCATTTTTGGGGCGGTTAGAACGTCTTTAGCAATCTTGGTGCTGGTTGCACTCATCTTGGGTTGGTTAATCGTTGTCTTAATCAAGAAAAAGAAGCGCTTGACTCTGCTCCTGGCCAGCGTCATGTGCGTGACACTTGCTTCAACAGTGCTCAGACTCGCTCTTAATGGCCTTGGCGTAACAGAGGCGAGTCTTCAAGCAAATCGTGAGTACATTTCGGTGGAGGCCACGACTGGTTTTAGCTCTGGAAGCCTTCAGCCAGGCATCGGCGGTTTCTTAACGACCGCAGTTCAAGGTTTCCCTAGGCTCTTGTTCGGGCCGTTCCCTTGGGAATTTGAATTTGCACCGGTGTGGATATGGGTGGGAATAAACACCATTGCGTGGTTGACCATTTTGTATTTAGCAATCCGATCGACTTTTCAAATACAAGAAAAGACAATTAGTCTTGTACTGTTGACGGCTGCTGGGCTGCTTTTACTCGCAATGTCCGTAAGTTTAACAAACTATGGGATCGTCGTGCGAATGAGGGGTTCGACCATGATTTTACTTTTACCGCTTGTATTGGGAAAATACGCTCCTCGTAGAAGTGCTGATGAGCGGCAAAGTTTTAGAAGTATGACGGGGCAGTCGAGCAGAAAGTTCCTAAGTAAGTAAGTTGAAGCCAAATTTGATTTCGCAGACGGAAATTCTGAGCACCGTTATGTTGATGCATTTCACCGAACAAATGAACTAAGCATGAGGAGAGGCATTCAATGATAAAAATCATGCCCATATACGGTACTAGGCCCGAAGCTATCAAAATGGCACCTATTATTCAGGAATTGAAAAGAAGCGCGTTGTTTGATTGCGTTGTGACTGTTACAGGCCAACATCGAGCCATGTTGGATCAAGTGAACGAGCTATTCGGTATTTCTCCTTCTCATGACCTAAACATTATGCGAGAACGCCAAAGTTTAACGTCAATCATGGCGAGGACACTAGTTGGACTGGAGGAAGTATTTGCAGAAGATCGGCCAGATGTTGTTATCGTTCAGGGTGATACGACTACCTCCACAGCCGCGGCCCTAGTCGCCTTTTACCATAAAATTCCGGTAGTGCACGCTGAAGCGGGCCTGCGAAGCGGAGATATGCATTCTCCTTTCCCCGAGGAAGCAAACCGAAAATTAACTAGCCAGATATCAAGCTTGCATCTCGCGCCGACGGCTATCAGTCGGCAAAATTTGCTGAGAGAAGGAGTGGCATCGGATAAAATAGTTGTCACCGGGAATACTGTGATCGATGCCCTCATGCATGTCGTTGAAAAAGACGTAAGTTTCTTGGATGAACGTTTGCAGTTTTTAGTGGACAGTGGGCGTAAGTTATTACTCGTCACGACGCATCGACGCGAAAATATTGGCGATGGTATGAAGAATATCGGTTTAGCAGTCGCAAAAATTGCCAATACGCATCCTGATTTAATGGTGATTTTTCCACTGCATCTTAATCCTGCTGTGCGCGAAGTTATTCTCCCATTTCTTATGGATCATAACAATATTTATGTAACGCAGCCCCTAAGCTATGGAGAATTCACGAAAGTTCTAGGTGCGAGCACGATAGTCCTAAGTGATTCCGGTGGCGTTCAGGAGGAAGCACCGAGTTTGGGGAAGCCAGTGCTCGTCATGCGTACGAATACGGAGAGGCCTGAAGCCGTAGTAGCGGGCACTGTGCGCTTGGTGGGCACTGACTCGGCACTCATCGTTCACGAAGTAAATATGCTTCTCTGCGATGCTGATCACTATTCACGCATGGCTAGGGCCGTGAACCCTTACGGTGATGGCTTGGCTGCCGCTAGGTCGCTTGCTGCGATTGGGCATATGCTTGGTTTCGGCGAGCGTTTACCGGACTTCGACGTCAGTGATGTAGTTTTGGGCGCTTCAACAAAGGCAGCGAAATAATGTCCATTGTTTTTCTGAGGGCCAGTCATGTTTCGCCCGATCCTAGGGTCGAAAAAGAAGTACGAAGTTTATTGAGAGTAGTCTCGGACATCTCTATTTTGGCGTGGGATCGCGACGGTGGTCTAAAACGGTCTGAAGTCCTGGATCTCGGTACTGGGAAAGCGAATGTTATTCGATCTAAAATTCAAGGTCGTCACGGGAGGGGTATGAAAAACATGCTCGCACTTGTAGGATTTCAATTTTTCCTAGTCGGACAAATATGGAGGATGCGACGCGGGATCGAGGTGATTCATGCTGCAGATCTAAGTACAGCCGCAGCAGGTCTTCTCATGTCAAAGATACTGAAAGTTCCCCTCGTTTATGATATTTATGACTACTATGTTGATGGATATCCCGTACCAAAAGCGCTTAAGGGCATTGTTGAATGGTTCGATGTTCGCATCATCAACAGGGCTACAGTTGTAATTATTGCAACTGAATCGCGAGTTGAGCAACTATGGCGTACGAGACCGCGATCGGTTTGCGTAATTCACAACACGCCCGATGTTTCGCCGGTTTTGCAGCCGTTGGTCGCGGAGAGTTCGAATCGTTTTGTTTATGTCGGTATTTTAAGCAGGCACCGGCTCCTCGAAGAAATTTTAGTATTGTTTGGCCGCCGGCCCGACTTGGAGCTCCATATTGGTGGATTCGGTCAATTAGAGTCAATCGTCGAGGAATTTGCGCGAAAGTTCGAGAATATTGTATATCACGGCAGGATTTCGTATGAAGAGACTCTGTCCCTTGAAGCGACGGCAGGTGCCCTTTTTGCTGTCTACGATCCGACCATTCCAAATCACACATACTCTGCGCCGAATAAGTTTTACGAAGCACTTTTTTTAGGAAAACCGATTATTGTTGCTCGTGCTACTGGAGTGGACAAACTCGTTGAGGGCTTTGGCGTCGGGCTTGTTGTGGATTACAACATCGACTCGTTTGAAGAAGCGGTTGACGCCCTCCTATCCGATGAGGTAGCTGCACAATCCATGGGTGATGTTGGTAAGGACGTTTTCGCTAAACAGTTCGATTGGGCCAAAATGGAGTCGCGGTTGCTCGCGCTGTACGCCACACTTATTTAGTTGCGGTCCTCTTAGACCAGTTCAGTATTGCATTTGTCGCGAAGGTCGGAAGATGCGCGTTCGCTTCGCACATTACTGGTTCCCGTTATTCGTTGAAATTCCACTGCGCCGATTCTGCACACATTTATGCGACAGAGCCGCTGATTGAGTGGACGTGAGGCGGGTAGGTCGAGTAATTCGCAGGCCTGACGAACCAGGTTTAAGGGCTGGGTATATTACGTGGCCTGGGTGAAGAACCTTCATTCCGTGCCATTCAGCCACATCGGCGCCTTGTTGTCTTTTGCGTTACGGACACGATGTTGGAGGCCAGTCGGGTTGATGAGTGCCTGACCAGGCACCTACTATTGCCGACAAGCACGGTGAAGCAGTATTGAACGAACGTCGTGGACCTGTCCGCGGGGTGCAGCTGGTAGGTCTGGGACCGGACCCGGATCGGCGACTGGGCAGCCCGGATGAATATTGGCTGCTGTGGGTTCCAGCTGTGGTGCGGGTGAGCGCTATTGTTCAGGTTCGTGATGTCGTTGTTCAGCATCGCTTCCGGTATGGTTGATCATCATTTCAAAGGCTCCTTCCACTATGTGATGGCATGTGGTGGAAAAAGTACCGATAATGGTACGGAACGTCATAGCGAAGCTAGTGATGGAGCTGCGTAATTAAACCTTGTCGCGACGAGCGATTGAGTCATCGCAGGGGATGTCTCGGCACATCATTCACGCGGTCCTTGATGCGGCGGAGTGGGCCGGTCTTGGGTGGGATGACGTCGTCGAGCTGTCGGAAGCCGAAGTCTATGCAGCGCTGTTCCCCGGCCGCGGTGTCCGCGAGAGCGTGTTCGCACAGCCGGACTGGGCACGGGCACGCAGCGAGCTGGCTCGGGTGGGAGTGACGTTGAAGCTGTTGCACCAGTATCATGATGATGCGTTTTCTCGCGCCGGGCAGGCCGTGATGAGTGGCGACCGGTTCTGCCGGCTTTATGGTGAGCACGCCGCCGTGACTGGGGTGTCGTCCCGTATCGGTCATAAGGCGGGCCGCAGCGTCGAGGTCGACTGTTCCGGGCCGACGATGCAGCTGCTGGATCCGACCAGGGGCGAGATCTCAAAGGTGTATTTATTCGTCGCGTGCCTGCCGTTTAGCCGGTATGCGTTCGTGGAAGCCACGTTGGATATGCGGCGGGAGTCGTGGCTGCGCGCCAATGCGGCGATGTTCGCTTTCTTCGGCGGCAGCATGCCACGCCTGGTTCCTGACAATTTAAAGATCGGGGTGATCACCCGCGCGAGGGCGAGGTTGTTCTCAACGATGCTTACCGCGAAATGGTGGCGCTTATTTAGCCGCGGTATTGCCGGGCCGCGTCCGGGCGCCAAAGGACAAAGCGAGCGTCGAGAACACGGTCTCTCATGTCGCGACTTGGCGCAGTTGCGGGGCCGGATCGCTGAGCAGATCGTTGCCTATAACCGGCGGCCATTCCAGAAACGGGACGGGTCTCGGCTGAGCGTGTTCTTCAGGGAGGAGAAGCCTTTGATACAACCGCTGCTAGCGGCCCCGTTCGAGATCCGGACGTGGTCCTACAAACGCAATGAATATTGGCCTCCGAGGGAGCCAAGGGTGGAACGGGTGAAGGCCACTGCACTGAACCATGAATCGTGTCGTTCAGAGCCATAGTTGGCGTGGTTGAAAGCCACCTGCAAGGCTCCTTCCACTACGTGAGGGCCACGTGGCGGAAGGAGTACCGATAATGGTACGGAAGATCAAGGCGAAGCTTGTCTTGCAGTTACGGAACCAAGGCTTGTCTGGCAGGGCGATCGCGTCGGGGCAGGGCATCGCTCGCAATAGCGTCCAGGTGGTGCTCGAGGCGGCGGACCGACTCGGCGTCGGCTGGGCTGACGTCGAGGAGATGCCGGAAGCTGAGGTGTATTCGGCGTTGTTTCCGGGTCGCGGAGTGCACGAGTCCGTGTTCGCGCAACCGGATTGGGGTCGGGTACACACCGAACTGGCGCGGGTCGGAGTGACGTTGAAGTTGCTGCACCAGGAATACGTCGACGCATCCGGCCCGACGCAAGCGGTGATGAGTTATGACCGCTTCTGCCGGCTTTATGGCGACTACTCCGCCGTCTCGGGCGCGACGTCCCGCGTTGGCCACAAGGCCGGCCGCAGCATCGAGGTCGACTGGTCTGGGCCGACGATGCAGCTGCTGGATCCGACGATGGGCGAAATTTCGAAGGTGTATTTGTTCGTCGCGTGCCTGCCGTTTAGCCGGTATGCGTTCGTGGAAGCCACGTTGGACATGCGGCAGGAGGCGTGGCTGCGCGCCCACACGGCGATGTTCGCTTTCTTCGGCGGCAGCGTCCCGCGCCTAGTGCCTGACAATTTGAAGACTGGGGTGATCTCCCACCCGCGCGAGGGCGAGGTTGTTCTCAACGATGCCTACCGGGAGATGGCGGCGCACTATTCGGCCGCGGTGCTGCCGGGCAGAGTTCGGGCGCCTAAGGACAAAGCAAGCGTCGAGAACACCGTTTCCCACGTCGCGACCTGGGTCATTGCTGGCCTCAGGCAGGAGCAGTTCGCATCTCTGGCGCAGTTGCGGGTTCGGATCGCTGAGCAGATCGATGCTTACAACCGGCAGCCGTTCCAGAAACGCGACGGGTCCAGGCTGAGCGTCTTCACGACTGAGGAGAAGCCGCTGATGCAACCGTTGCCGGCGGCCCCGTTCGAGATCAGTACGTGGTCCTACAAACGCAAGGTGAATAAGAACGCACACGTGGTCTGGGCGCGGAACTTCTACTCCGTCCCGTTCAGCCACATCGGCGGCTAAGTTGACCTTCGCATCACGGACACGATGCTGGAGGTCTATCGGAACGACGAGCGCCTGACCAGTCACCTGCTGCTGCCGGCCAGCACCACGAACCAGTATCAGACCAACGACGCGGACCTGCCCGAGGGGCGCAGCTTCCAGGCCTGGGACCGGGCCCGGATCGAGGAGTGGGCGGTGCGGATGGGACCGTCGGCCGTGTCGGTGATCGGGAAGATCTTCGAAGCCGCCTCGATCGAGGAGGCCGGCTACGACCCGGCGTTGGCGGTGTTGCGGTTGTCGCGCCGGTTCTCTCCGACTCGGGTCGAGGCCGCTTGCGCGCTGGCATTGCAGGGGCCGATCCGCTCTCCGCGTTATGCGCACCTGCGGCCGATCTTGGACACCGGGCAAGACAAGACCGGCCACGTCCCCGACAAGCCGGAAGCTGATGATGGCGGATACGTGAGAGGCAGCGCCTATTACGCCGGAGGAGTTCGGTGAGCCGGCTCGATACCGAGACCAAACGCAAGCTGCGAGAGATGAACGCGGGCGAGCTGCTGGAGGCGATCGACACCCAAGACGAAACCCTCAGCATCAGCTTGTCGTTTGAAGAGCGGGTCCGATTGGTCGTCGATGACGCCTACTCCACCTTCACGCACTCCAAGGTCGCCGGGCTGATCCGGCGGGCGGGGCTGCGCTATCCCAACGCGGATCTGCGCAGCATCTACTTGCTCGACGAGCGGGGCCTGAATCGGCAACTGCTGACCCAGCTCGGCACGTGCTCGTTCGTGAACCGGCAGCAGAACGTCGTCTTCCACGGGTTCACCGGGTCGGGGAAGTCATATCTGGGCTGCGCGATCGCCAAACGCGCCTGCGAACATCGCATCCGCGCCCACTACGTCCGCATGCCCGACCTCGAGGACGCCTGGGTCGCCGCCCAAGACACCCCTGGCGGCGCCGGGAAGTTCCTGCGCAAATACGCCTCGTTTACTCTGCTCGTCATTGATGAGTGGCTGCTCGATCGCCCGACGGAATCGATGCGCGGCATGCTGCTGGAGTTGATGGAACGCCGCTACGGGGAGAGCTCAACGGTGTTCTGCACCCAGTATCAGCAGAAGGACTGGCACCAGCGCCTCGGCTCCGGCGTTCACGCCGACGCGATCATGGACCGCATCATCCACAACACCATCTGGGTTGAGACCGGCACCTACAACATGAGGGAGCAGACAGCCCTCACCAGCGCCTAAAAATCCGGCGGAGAGAGCCAGTGGCTCCCAGCCGCACCACCACTGGCTCTCTTCGGCACGATCGGTGGCTCTGAACCGCACGATCGAGTGGCTCTCAAGGCATCAAATACTCACGCAAGGTGGGCAAGAACGCGCACGTGGTCCTACAAACGCAAGGTGGGCAAGAACGCGCACGTGGTCTGGGCGGAGAACTTCCACTCCGTCCCCTTCGGTCGCATCGGCGTCCTCGTTGACCTTCGCGTGACGGACACGATGGTGGAGGTCTATTGGGCTGATGAGCGCCTGACCTGTCACCTGCTGCTCCCGAAAAGCACGACGAATCAGTATCAGACCAACGACGCCGACCTGCCGGAGGGGCGCAGTTGGCAGGCATGGGACCGGGCCCGGATCGACGACTGGGCCGCCCGGATGTGGCCGGCCACGGTGACGGTGATCGGCAAGATCTGCGAAGCTGCCTCCATCGCAGAAGCTGGCTACGACCCGGCGTTAGCCGTGCAGCGCCTGTCACGCCGGTTCTCCCCGACCCGGGTTATAGCGGCCTGCGAGCTGGCGCTGCGGGGGCCGATCCGCTCGCCTCGGATGCGCACCTGCGGCCGATCCTCGACACAGGGCAAGACAAAACGGGGCGCGTCCCCCGATGCGTCCGAGGCCTACGGCGGCGGATACGTCCGCGGCAGCGCGTACTACGCCGGTGGCACCCGATGAGTCGGCTGGGCGGGGAGACCCAACGCAAGCTCCGCGAAATGAACGCCGGCGAGCTCCTGGAAACGATCGGCAGTCAGGACGAGACCCCTCAGCATCGGCATGCCGTTCGAAGAGCGCGTGCGGCTGGTCGTCGACGACGCCTATTTCACCTTCACGCACTCCAAAGTCGAGGGTCTGATCCGTCGGGCGGGGCGGCGTTACCCGAACGCTGACCTGCGCCGCATCGACCTACTCGACGAGCGTAGCCTCAACCGGCAGTTACTGACCCAACTCGGCACCCGTTCCTTCGTGGCCCGGCAGCAAAACGTCGTGTTCCAAGGATTCACCGGGTCGGGGAACTCGTATCTGGGGTGCGCGATTGCTAAACGCGCCTGCGAGCATCGCATCCACTCCCACTGCGTCCGTATGCCCGACCTTAAGGAAGCCTGGGTCGCCGCGCAAGACAGCCACGGCGGGTCCGGGACGTTCCTCCGCAAATACGCCGCGTTCACGTTGCTCGTCATCGACGAGTGGTTGCTAGGCCGGCCGATGGAATCAATGCTCGGTATGTTGCTGGAGTTGATGGAACGACGCTACGGCGAAACGTCGACAGTGTTCTGCACCCAGTACTCGCAGAAGGACTGGCACCAGCGCTTCGGCTCCGGAGTCCACGCCGACGCGCTCATGGACCGCATCATCCACAACACCATCTGGGTCGAGACCGGCACCTACAACATGAGGGAGCACACCACACTGGCCAGCGCATAATCGAAGACGGAGTGCGTCAGCGGTTACCAACCACACCACCACTGGCGCTCAACCGCACGATCGGTGGTGCTCAACCGCACGAAAAGATCGTGCTCAAAGCCTCAAATGCTCACTATTGGCGATCAACACTTTGGTGCCTTTTGCCGACGGCGTCACGATCACGAACCAGATGCACAACGACATCCACGCAATTTTACTGGCGGCCCAAACCATGGGTGCCGTGGCCGAAGACGCTTACCGGCAGCTGCCCGTCAGGATTTCGCTGGGTCCGAGCCGCGACCCCGACAGCAGCCAATGGACCAAGAAATGAAACGCGTCATCCACATCATCCGGATGGCCGCCTTTAACAAGGCTGTGGCTCTCGCCCGTGAGATCCGCACTAACAGCGGTCTCCAGGGTGCCGACCGTCAAGCCCACGACTTGTCGGCCAATCCTCAAGCAGCCCGGCGACGTCGACCTTACCCAGCCGAGCATCCTGATTATCACGCTGGACGCGATGCAGACCGAGCGTGAAACCGCGGCTGTCAGTGAGCCGCACGCCAGTCTCATCGAAACCAAAAGCCGTTATCTGGGCACCGACCTGATCCAGCAATTTGCCAGCAAAGAATGGTTTTGAGTTACGAGTAATGTACCAACCCCAGTCGCTCATGTCAGGACCCCTGGATCGTCGGCGTGGAGATAAAGCGACTCAAAGCCCGCGACCCGGAAACCAAGGGCTTGGTCGAGTGCCGCAACCGGTTCTTTCGGTCGTCGTTCATGCCGAGGCGGCACTTCGCATCCCCGGACTTCAGCTAGCAGATAACCGACTGGTTGCCGCTGGCGAATGCGCGTTATTCTCGGTCGCGACGGGCCCCGTCCGATCGATCTGATCGAGCAGGACCGCGCGGCGACGAACCCGCTTTCGCGGAAAGCTCCAGATATGGAAGTCTGTTTCCCTTTCCCTTCCCCTTGCCCTTGCCCTTGCCCTTGTTTTTGTTCTCGCCGCTGGTCGAGGGCCGGAGTGCCGTACGCCGGTTTCCCAAGATCGGCGACCTGCGCAAACATTGCAACTGTGCGAAATAGACGGTTATGCGGATACGAAACAACAGGGAGTTAGTCGCGGTTGCGCCGGGCAGTATACTGATCAAGTATCGGCGGATGCAACTTTGAATGCGGGGGCGCGCAATGACACGAATTGCTGGGCTAGACCTATTGCGAGGGTTCGCAATAGCATTAGTAATGATTCGACACGCATGGCCGGATGTGATGGGCAGTAGCGGCACCATCGGGGTCGTCATGTTCTTCGCGCTTAGCGGATATCTGATCACCGGGGTACTTGTCTATGACATTAAGCGGTTCTCGAAAATCCGATACAAAAGGTTTTACCGGAACCGAGCACTCCGACTCTTACCAGCTCTGCTCTTTTTCCTGCTGGGCCTCACCTTTATAACCTTGGTATTTGACCCCGTAGGTGACCGCCCAGGATTGCTCCGTTCGGTGATAATCGGGGTTACGTACACCGCCAACATCCCGATCGACCATGGGACTGCGGCAATCGATCATTTGTGGACGCTTGCAACAGAGGAACAGTTCTATATTATCTGGCCGGTCATCCTCGCCGTGGGGCTTCGCACCAAGCGTGTGCGGCTTGTACTAATCGTTTCGGCGGCTGCCATAATCGGCGTTCTTATCGCGTCGATGATTCTTGCCGCTCCGGACGTTTCGCGCGTGCAGGGTCTCCCGAGTTCTTGGGCTCTTGCGATGCTGATCGGCGCTTCAGCGCGCCTCGGCGAACCTCGGATATCGAGCGCGTTGGCACGGTCGCCCATTCCAACAGGTGCCCTCGCAGCGGTCGCCTTTGGCGCGATTGCCGTCCTGCTTTTTGTCCCAGAAGACAAAAACTCACCGTTGACGTATCTCGTACTCGGCCCCCTTGTGAGCGCGCTTACAGTTATCGTTATCTTCCACGTGAGGAACTGGGTTAGCCTGCCAACTCAGTGGTTGCGCCCTCTGCTTTTGCTAGGAACTATCTCCTACGCCGCGTACATATGGAATTACGCGATCGTGATCTGGATGGGAGGCATGGAAATGTCGCTTGCGGATGGCGCGCTTTCGATCCTCTTCACCGTTTCAGCCGCCATCGCCAGTTGGTTTCTTGTCGAGAAACCAACTGCAGCTTGGAAGAATCAGATCGAACGTCGCGACCGATTGGGGGCTGACGCTGCTCGATCGACCCACACGACCGCTCTCGTGGCGTCTACCCACAACGCATCGCCTGACCAAATTGGCTGCTTGAATGTGGCATCAAAGATTGTCCCTCCCGCGTCGACAAAAGTCGCAGACGCGCGTCTTTGAACCGTGCCCGATTTCTTGCCGCTTTTTTTCTGGTGAGAGGATTCGGTTATGCCTAAGTAACACCGTGCTGAGGTTCGTGAGCGAGCGGTTCGTCTGACGTTTGATCGTGTAAAGGACTACCCATCGATGTGGGCCGCGTGTCGCGACCTGTCACCCCAGCTCAATGTCGGCGTTGAAATGCTGCGGAACTGGGTATGGCGTGTTAACGCCGATTGAAAATAGGGCCAGTATCGCCGACAGTTTCAAGCGGTCAATGCAACGGCGCGGCCGTGGTGACCTCCTAAAGTACTTCGTAGGAGGAATGAAATGGGACGGAAACCAAAGCCACCGGAGCCGTGGATGGCATTCTTCACGGCGCGCGCGTCAGGGACATCTCTTCGGAAATCCGCGGCGCTAGCCGGGATTTCGAGGTCGACTGCCTGTCTGTGGCTCAAGCAATCGGGCGGCGTTCGACCACGTGCGACAAAGCCGCAGCCGGCGTTTCGGTTATCGCTCGATGACCGCGAGAGCATCTCTCGCGGTCTCGCCGCGAGTCGGTCGCTGACGGCGATCGCGGCCGAATTGCGGCGGCCGGCCTCAACGATTTCGCGGGAGGTGCTCCGCTCCCTGCGTCATCGGGCAAGACGACACGGCACCGGCTTTCCCGCGGTGGCGACCGCGCCGCGAACTCCGCGATTCACCGCATCGTTCTAGTGCGCATGGCGAAGGACCAACGCACCCAGGATTACGTCGTCAAACGCACCAGCGAGGGCAAAGGCAAGAAGGAGATCATGCGCTGCCTCAAGCGTTACGTCGCCCGCGAAATATACCGCGTGCTGCAAAACCCACGGCCTGGCCTGCTAACCAACGACCTGCGTCCACGGCGCCTCGCATTGCACCTCACCCAGACCGCAGTAGCACTCGAGCTGAGCGCCTGGCCCAAAGCCATCTCGCGAATTGAACGCGGCGCCACCCAAGATCGAGTCCTGTCTGAGCGCTACCGCGCATGGCTCAGTGAACAACCGAAAGTCAGTGCTTGACAACAATAGGAGCATCAAATTCCGACGCGGCAAGGAGACCTCAGCCATACCCATCGCCCGAGGGTTGCCGGAACATTACTCCGCCTCCGACACTCACAACATCGTAAGGACGGAGACATGATCGTTGGACGCTACGGCAAGTCACACTAAGTGACCCTAGTTGAACGGCACAGCCGCCTCCTGATCGCCCTATCCCTTCCGCTCGGCGCGAAGAGCGAGAAAGTGATCGCCGCACTCATCGAAAAGTTCAACATGTTGCCCGCAACCATGCGCCGAACATTGACCTGGGACCGTGGCAACGAATTGGCCCGCCACGCTGACTTCACCACAGCGACCGGGATTCCCGTCTTCTTCTGCGACGCGTACTCGACCTGGTAACGCGGCACCAACGAAAACACCGACGGACTTCTTCGTCAATACCTACCCAAAAGCACCGATCTCAACCTGACCGACACCGCGCGACTTACGGAGATCGTGACCGAACTCAACAATCGCCCCCGTAGAGCTTTAAAGTGGCAGACTCCTCAAGAGGTCTACAACGCCGCAACACTTGCATTATCCTCTTGAAACTGTCAGCGAAACTGGCCTACTTTTCGAAGAGCGCTGACACTCTTGTGCTCAAGGTGGGTGCTCTGCCGGCGGCGATGGGCAAATCATTGACCTGGAATCGAGGCAAGGAGCTGTCCCAGCACGTGGAATTGGCGCAGGCGGCCGGGATTGCCGACGCCCAGACCTCGTGGCAACGACCCTTGAACGAAAACACAAACGGACTACTACGCCAGTACTTCCCCAAAGGAACAAATTTTACGCGATGGGATGCTGATGAACTCGACGCCGTTGCTGTGAAAGTCAACGACCGACCGCGCGAAAATTTTGGCTAAAAAACCCCCACCGAGGTGTGGGCAGAGCATTTATTATTGACCGCCCGGGCCGGTGTTGCTTCGACCAGTTGAACTCACCAAATAGACGTCGATCAAGTTCACCGAGACTGTTGCACTCGAGGGACTGGTCGCATCAATTGGAACGGTGGATGACGAGTATGACAGTGCGGCCGCTGAGACCGTAACGACCTCTGAAAGAACGAGGCCGTCGCGGGGAACTCACCCTTCATCACCGGGCCGTTGAAGACCCTTGCCGCCATCGAGAAACTCAGATTCGACTAAGCCGATCTGGTACAACAATCGGCGGCTTCATAGCGACGCGGGGGAACGTGCTGCCGACTGAATTTGAGGTCAACTATTACGCTGGAATAAACGGCCCAATTATTGAAGCCGCCAACAAAACGGCGGCATGAAACCTGGGACCGTTCACTTCCCGTTGCGAATGACGCTGGCGCGATCGCTATGCCCGCGCGAACGTTGTCAGAGAAACATCCAGACTCCCGCTGTCCGCCCGCCAATCAAAGGACGTAAGCCGCGCTCACGGCTGGTATATGAGCCAG
Organism: Cryobacterium sp. Y29; assembly: GCF_002929825.1. Classification (GTDB taxonomy): domain Bacteria; phylum Actinomycetota; class Actinomycetes; order Actinomycetales; family Microbacteriaceae; genus Cryobacterium. The sequence continues at coordinate 47,421 of NZ_PJJN01000031.1, read as the reverse complement.
CATCGAGGTGGACTCGCTTCCATCCGTACGGATAGGTAACACGCTTGCCCCTCGCATATGGCTAACCGGATCAAGCGCGCCCGCACGGATCGGGGAATCAACTTCGTATAAGTGCGGGCGGGCGCTACTGACTTGATTCGGAGGCCGTGTCTGCTCCCATTGTGCGAGATTTCCCAAAACCTGAAACGGATTCTCCTCGTAGCAGGTGCAACGCGGCTAAATAGCGACATTGAGATACAACCACACCCTCGCGAATTCGATGCCTAATATTTCGGATGATGGTTCTCTCGAAGGAGAATGTAGAGCCAAGAAGCGCCCGTCAACGCGGCACAAATTGCGAATGCCCAGATTGCTCCACTAATGCCATTGAAGATTAACCCAATCACGGGGCCTGCCACCATGAGAATTGTTTCAACCACCCTTCCAAGATTAACGGATCTTAGGTTAGCGTGCGATCGTGCCGAAATATAGTATACATTTGAAATGAGGGTTCCGAATGCAAAAATCCCAGCTGGTATGGCGTAATCAGCTACTTTAGGGAGAATCGATTCAGGTAAAACGCCCAATACAGATATCCCGACAAGGACCAGGGATATCCCCAAAGCCACGAGTGCCCCGGTACCCACCACAGCCGTCAAATGTTTCCCGCGCAGGAGAAAATCCGGGGACAGTGAACTTATGTTCGGCCTTAGCGGTGACAATAGGAGCCGAACGGGCAGGGCGGCACTCGAGATAGATCTGTATAAACCGAAACTTGCTGCACTCATAAAAGCAGACATCATAATAGGTGTGAGGATGACGCTAATATCAAGAAGGGAAGAGTCGAGCCATAGAGGTTTGATTAATTTCTTATGCCGCGACAGCCAGGCTTGCATTCCTTTCGGATTTGTAATAATCGCACGCTTTGATGATGCAGCAGAAATGGCAAGGGAAAGCGACCATGCGACAAGGACGCTCGTAAAGTTATTTTGACTCATGCTTAGGATATAAAATGAAAAAAGTAATATGACGAGACCAAAAATATCGGGTGCAATGACTCGTCCCCATTTCAGGCTCCGCGCCGAGTAGAAACGTGCTCCGTTGCGGTATACACCGGCGCCTAAACCCAAACCGATGAATGCTGCCTCGATGACTGAGCTGGAAACCGTTAGTGCAACTGCAAACCCTAGCCAAGATATGGCCGTACTGAGCCAGAAAAGCACGCTGCCGTACTCTGCCCAAGCAACTTTAGGCGACCTCACCCAAACGTCGATAAGCGTTGAATGCGAAAATGATAGGGATAATCCGAAAAATAGGTATACCAGTGAAAATATACCAAATTCCGCCGGCAGAAGCGTTGCCAATGCTAAACCTTGTACCGCGACGGTGTACAAACTGTTTGATATGCTACTGAGAATAAGCATTCGATGATTCATGTGTTCAACTTTTCTTTAGCCTCATTTGAGGCGTTATTCGCGGTCTTTTAGACAGATGTGTTATCGCGATTTTTGTATTCCCTGCAGTCATTGTGAATATCGTCGAAGGGAGTCGAGATCTTTATCTGACCGATATGGACTCAGTAATATATGCATTGCCTGACGAGTAAGACGGTAGTGAAGCTCCAGCATCTAAATTTGAGTTGACCAGTCATGCGCGCGGGTGATGCATGCCACTTGCGGGAAAAGGAGCTCCCAAGGCCCACGCGAAGATTTTCTCCTCGGGTGGCTGGATAAAAATGCGATCTTACTGTAACGGGACGAGTCGGCGCTAGACGGACAGCGACCACTCCATAATGGAAGTTTCTGAGCTCAAACTATACATACGTCGGGTCGAAATATGAGATTCGATCTGTCGTAATCGGCCGATGCCCCACTGAAAAAGTGTATGTGGTGTCCGGATGTTTTTTTCGGCGAGGACAAACCAAGAAGTTTGCATGGGGGCTTGGCATCACAGTTTACTTGATGAGCCATTACTTAATGCTGTGTTTGCCTGTTTGAATTTTTTTGCATTTGCTGCGCTGATCATTTTTGAAAGTGCCGGCGGCTACTGAGAAGTGGATTTATTCGGACTAGGGCCGACTGCGACTTCCTCTTTTTAAGGTTTTCTTGGTCGAATTCTCTGCTGGGCCAACGACGCAGTCATTCGTTTCGAAGAATCCGCGTGAATCGACGTCGTCAGGTTTACGTCAGTATGTCTATTGGGGAATTGTCATATTCACGCCCGCCATAGTGTGGATCAGCGCTCGGGCGCTTGCTGTCAAGTCGGCCTTGGTGGATGCGATGGCACACGCGTGCACCCTGCAAACCGTCGTGGTCGGTGGGGACATGATGCCTGCACGAGAATCTGCACATGAACTCAACGAGCGCGCAGCAGCTTGGTCTAGTGGTGATTTTTCATTGGCGACCAAGGGTCTGAACATAGGCGGTAGGGCAATGTTCCGGGCTCGCGCTTTTATGCGGCTTCTATTTGGTCTTGGGTCACGTCCCGCCCAGTGGATGCTCCTATTGATGTCAAGGGGCCTTTGGGGTGAGATTCGATTGTCGGGATTTGTCGTCGAGGCAGGCGCTGAAAGTGGTTTCCAGGTCGGTGTCAGCGCGTTGCCCTATCTCGAGTCGGCGTGAGCGCTGGTAGGGGACGTTGAGCTGCTTGGCTGCGTCGGTGAGGACGATGCCGAGGGTTTGTCGGCGTTGCCGCAGCCGCGGTCCGCTGGGCAGAGGGTCAGTGTGCTTTTGGGTGAGTAACGCGAATATTTCGTTGGCGACGTGGCGTTTGAGGCAGCAGACGATGTCGCGGTCGGAAAGGCCTTCAGCGGTGCGTCGGGCGATGTAGGCCATAGTCCGAGGTTCCTTGTGGCGTTTGCGTAGGAGCAAAATTCGCTGCAGGGCGGCGTTAGCTTGCCGGTCGCCACCGCGCGAGAGTTGAAAACGCTGATGTTTTCCCGAAGATGCAGGAATGGGTGCGACGCCGCAGAGAGCGGCAAACTGGGTCTTGGTGGAGATGGGGTCTGGGTTGTCGCCGGCAGTGGCGAGCAGGTGCGCGGCAACATACGGGCCGACACCGCTTGCGACCATGAGAGCCGGATTCTGACGGCTGGCGAGTTGGCCAAGTTGGCTGTCGATTAGGGCGATATCCGCCGTCAGCACCTGATGGCGTAGAGCGAGGCGTTTCGCTGATGAATATTCGCTCTCCTGGGGGCCGGTGTTATTGACTTTCGGGGCCACTAATCCAAGCGGTGAGTAGCGTGTTCTGGGGCCGTCGAATATTTCCGTTAGGGGCCATCTGCTTAGCTCCATCCGCTGCGTGTATTGGCACGCAGCGGAAGGAGTAGTTAGCAATGGTACGAAGGATAAAAGCGAAACGGGTGCTCGAACTCCGCGCCGAGGGCATGACCGGGCGCGCGATCGCACTCGCGGAGGGCATGTCGCGCAAGAGTGTGCTGGCGGTGTTTGACGCCGCTGACAAGGCTGGCGTCGGCCGTGAGGGCCACGTTGGCCGCAGCGATGCTGAGGTGTACGTGTTGTTGTTCCCGGGTCGCGGCGAGCATGAAAGTGTCTTCGTGCAGGCCGACTGGGGCGGGGTGCATAAAGAGCTCGCCAAGGTCGGGGTGACGCTGAAGCTGCTGCATGGCGAGTACGTCGACGGGTGCGCTGTGAAGAAGCAGCCGTCGATGGGTTACGACCGATTTTGCAAGGCATATGCAGCGCATACGTTGATCACGGGAGCGGCGTCCCGGGTCGGTCATAAGGCTGGGCAGACCATCGAAGTCGACTGGTCGGGGCCAACGATGCAGCTCATCGACCCGGTGACGGGGGAGACGTCTCGGGTGTATTTGTTCGTGGCGTGTCTGCCGTTTTCGAGGTATGCGTTCGTCGAGCCGGCGTTGGATATGCGGCAAGACACCTGGCTGCTGGCCAATGTGGGGATGTTTGAGTGGTTCGGCGGATCGGTTCCCCGGATCGTGCCCGACAACCTGAAGACCGGGGTGATCAAGCACCCGCGCGAGGGCGAGATTGTGTTGAACGACGCTTACCGGGAGCTCGCTGCGCATTATTCAGCGGCGGTGCTCCCCGGCAGAATTCGTCGCCCGAAAGACAAAGCCAGCGTCGAAAACACGGTCTCCCACGTGGCTACCTGGGTGATCGCTGGCCTGCGCAATCGACGTTTCGGAACCCTTCCCGAACTGCGGGTCGCGATCCGGGAGCGCATGGACGCCTATAACCAGAAACCGTTCCAGAAACGCGCTGGCTCACGCCTGAGCGCGTTCCAAACGGAGGAGAAGGCACTGCTGCGGCCGCTGCCGTCGGCTCCCTACGAGATCAGCAAATGGGTCATGGGGCGCCGAGTCCAAAAGAACGGCCATGTGGTCTGGGAGAAGAACTTCTACTCCGCCCCCTACGCGCATATCGGGCAGGGCGTGGATCTTCGCATCACCACCCAAGTGCTGGAGGTTTACCGCAATCATGAGCGCCTCACCAGCCACCTGTTGCTCCCGGAGCATGTCATCGATGAATACCGGACCAACGATGCTGATCAGCCTCAGGGAGAGAAATATAGGGAGTGGGACGCCGTCAGGATCCGGGCTTGGGCCACGCGTGTCGGCCCGAACATGGTGACCGTCGTGAACAGGATTTTCGAGGCGGTGCCCGTGGAGGAGCAAGGCTTTAATGCCGCTCTGGCAGCGCTGCGGCTGAGCCGTCGTTACTCCAGTGAGAGAGTGGAAAGGGCATGTCAGATCGCGCTTGAAGGGCGTGTCCGGTCGCCCCGGTATGCGCACTTGCGGCCGATCCTGGAGACCGGGCAAGACAAGGCAAGCGCCCGCAGGATTCCGCGCTTCGAACCGACCGAACCTGAATCGGGCGGGTATGTCCGCGGCGCCGATTACTACGCGGGAGGCGCGCGATGAGCCGGATCGATATTGAGACCAAACGCAAGCTCCGTGAGATGGGCGTGGCCACCCTGTTAGAGGCGTTCGATGCCCAAGACGACACCCTGACCCTCGGTTTGGCGTTCGAGGAGAAAATCAAACTTGCCGTTGATGACGCCCATGCCTCCTTCACCCAAACCAAGGTCGAGGGGCTGATCCGCCGGGCGAACCTCCGGTATCCCAACGCTGACCTGCGGCGCTTGGACCTCGTCGAGGAACGCGGCCTTGACCGGTCTGTGATCGCTGGACTGGGCACGTGCTCGTTCATCGATCGGCAGCAGACCGTCGTGTTCCAGGGCTTCACCGGGTCGGGGAAGTCGTATCTGGGTTGCGCGTTAGCGAAGGCCGCCTGCCTGCACCGGGTCCGAGCGCACTACATTCGAATGCCGGAGCTCGAAGAAGCCTGGCAGCTGGCCCGCGACAAACCCGCCGGGACGACGAAGTTCCTGAACAAGTACGCCGCGTTCACGCTCCTGGTGATCGATGAATGGCTCCTCGACGAACCCGATGAAAGCACCCGAAGCATGCTCTTGGTACTCCTCGAGCGGCGCTACGACCAGGCTTCAACGGTGTTTTGCACCCAGTACGCACAACGGGATTGGCACCAACGCCTTGGCTCTGGGGTTCACGCCGACGCGATCATGGACCGCATCGTGCACAACACCATCTGGGTCGAGACGGGCGGCCACAACATGCGAGAACACACCGCCGGCTTGGTCACGGTCTAAACCTGTCGCGCTGGTCGAGGGTCACTGGCCCCCGACAGCGCGGCAGCCCGGCATCCCCTGGCAATACCAGCGGCCCCCGAAGGCAATATTGGTCGGCCCCCAAACCCTCAAATACTCACTGATGCCCGCACGATCAGCGCCGGGGTGGCGCCCGGTGTGGGTCGTGTGCGCGCGAGAGCAATCGTGAGTTTGTTACCGTCGTATCGGCGAAAATCTTGCCGGATGGCCTCGGGCGCGCTCACCAACAGTGCATGGATCTGATTGATACTGGCAGTGCGCGCCTTGGTGGCAGAGGAGCGTACCGCGAGTAAGACCCGCATCGACTCGACGTCGCCATCGCGTTGTTTCGGGGTTGATAGCCCGCGCCCGGCGAGAACCAACGCCGCTTGGTGGGCGTCGAGGGGATCGGATTTGCCGCGCAGTCGACGCTCGGCACGGTTGGCGCGAGTGACTTCAAGCACACGCATTCCGGCATTCGCCAAAACGCGGGCAAGTTCCGCACCGTAGGAACCGGTGCCTTCGACGCCAACAACGTCGACGATGCCGCAGGCGTGGACGAACTCGATGATTTTGCGGTAGCCGCTGCCGACTGCGAGGAACTCCCGGTCGACGATCGGTTGTCCGTGGTCATCGACGATAGCGACGTGGTGCGTGTCCTTGTGGGTATCAACCCCGGCGAGAATGGTTCGTGGTGACTCGACCGCGATGCTGAATTGTGGCGGTTCACTGATTGCAAGTGTCATGACTTCGGTACTCCCGTTTCTTCGTTGAAGGGAAATAACCGTTGGGTCGGGAGGGCAGACAGCACAGAGGTGAGACTGTTGGCCAAGCTCCTATCAAGTCATGTCGACCCGATCAAGCGGCATTAGCAGCTCTGGTGCGGCGGACAGATCCACTCAAAGACAACCTCGAAAGGAGTCAGTGTAATTTTGAGTCACCCCGCACCAGAGTCACATCCAGTATCTCTGTGGAGTTTCTCGACACCGTGCAGGTCAGCGGTTCTGATTATGCCGCAGTGAGTTCGGGAATGTGAATCACCCCGGTTAGCGTGCCCGCGTCAGCGTCGGTGAGAGCCACGTTGAGGGTATCGAGCTGGCGCATGGAGGCCTCCGATAGGTATCGGCGAGAGCCGGCTTCCCGCTCGTCGTGCTGTTCGACGAAGACGGCGCCGGCGAGGCGGAGCAAGGTGGCCGGGTTGGGGAACACGCCGACGACCTCGGTGCGTTGTTTGATCTCTTTGTTCACTCGTTCGATCGGGTTGGTGGAGCAGATCTGACGCCAGTGCTTGGGTGGGAACCCGCAGGACGCGGGGATGTCTTCCCGGGCGTCTTGGAGCATCCGGGCGACCTTGGGGTGGGATGGTGTGAGCACCCGGACGACCTCATCAAACTGCGCTTGAAAATACTTCGCGTCGGGTTGGGCGAAGATGGTGCGGATCATCGACGCGACCACTTCCTGACTGGCGCGCGGTACGATCGAGATCACGCTCCGCATGAAATGCACCCGGCAGCGTTGCCAGCTGATGCCTTGGAAAACGGTGCTGATCGCGTCCCTCAAACCGATTTAGGCGTCGGAGATGACGAGCTTCACCCCGTCCAAACCGCGAGCACGGAACGAGCGCAGGAAGCCCGTCCAGAAGACCTCGTTCTCACTGTCACCGACGTCGAAACCGAGGGCCTCGCGGCGACCGTCGGAGGCGACGCCGATGGCGACGACCATCGCTTGGGAGGTGACGCGGTGGTTAACGCGGGCTTTGCAATATGTGGCGTCGAGGAACACATACGGGTACCCGGTTTCGACCAGGTCGCGGTCGCGGAACGCGGCCACTTCCCCGTCCAGATCCGCACAAATCTTGGACACTTTGGACTTGGAGATGCCAGTGTCGGCGCCGAGGGCCTTGACCAGGCTGCTGGGCGAGTTCACGAAACGTTTCTCGAGAAGGCGCTCAACGAGGAAATGACCGATCACCTCGGCCTTGAAAAGAACAGTGCGTCGGACGAGCGCGGCGACTCGAACGTGCGCAACGGGACCCGGCCCAAATCGTGATCAGTTCCACGACAGGGTCCGTGATTGTTCAGGGGCCCCGTGACCGGGATGACACGTTCATTCCGGTGATGGTGCCGAAACGACATCGCCGCCTGACCGGCGTCGATGAGGTCATGCCGTCCTTGGACGTCCGCGGCCTCACAACTGGCGAGTTCTGCGTGCACTTCAACCGGATTTATGGTGGGCAGGTATCGAAGGGACCATTCCCCGCATCACGGACAAGGTGATCGAGGAGATACAGACGTGGTAGTTCCGCCCGTTGGACAGCGTTTACGCGGCGATCTTCATAGATGCGATCGTGGTGAAGATCCGAGACGGGCAGGTCGCTAACCGGCCCATCTACGCGGCGATCGGCATGACTCTGGACGGCGACAAGGATATTCTTGAGCTGTGGGCCGGCAACGGCGGAGAGGACGCTAAGTTCTGGATGTCTGTGCTGACGGACATCAAAAACTGAGGCGTCAACGATACGTTCTTCCTAGTCTCTGACGGCTTAAAAAGTCCGCCCGACGTTTCGGGAGCGTGTGGCCGCTGACGACGGTACAGACCTGCATCATTCATCTGATCCGCCACACGTTCAAGCTGGACTCAAAGAAGGACTGAGATGCGATGAAACGAGCGGTGAAACCGATCTACACCGCTCCGATCGTCGACGCGGCGCGCGCAGCGTCTGATAAACGGTGCCTTTGGCCTGATGTTCTGAACGGGTCGTTCACGTACAAATCAACTGCAAAGGCGTAACTGTCGTCGAAGTTCGACATACTGTCGGAACTTTAAAAAGAAGAGTGTTCCAGCCTGCAACACATATCTTTCTGGCAGTGCGCAATCTCCGTCCGTTCGAACGTTGAGGTCGAGTATGGTTTAGCGGCGCTTGAACGGAGCAGTCGTGGGGTGGTTGGCGAGGCGCAGCTTGTAGAGCAGTGCCCAGCCGCCAAGCAGGGCAGCGAGTACGAGGCTGGCGCTGAGAGCGATTACAGCGAGGGTTGACGCCCCGGCTGAGGTCGCAGTCGTGTAGTCGACCTCAGTGATCACGGTCTCGTGGGTTGGTTCGGGGGTAGGTGTGGAGCTCGGCACCGGGGTGGGAGCTACCTCTTCGACCGCCGTCGGTTCGGGAGTGGGGGTGGGCGTGGGGGACGCCGTTTTTTTCTCCACGGAGGTCGACCGGCGGGTTGACGCCGGCGGAACGTAAATCCACGAGCTCGGCGCGGGGTCCACCTCGGAGGGCACCGTCGTGGTGTCCGTTGGTGTCGCCGTTGGGTCGTGCGGTGTGTCGGTGCGGGTGTCTACGACGTCCGGCGCCGGGTCTGGCATCAAGTCTGGTATCGGATCCGGCGTCTGGTCCGGAACAATAGCCGGTTCCTCGGTGGGGGATTGCGGCGGTTCCGTGGTGATAGCAGGTGGGGCGTCTTCGGCGCGCACGTTTAACGCCAACGCCGGCGGTGGTGCCGAGAAGATAAGGGACAGAGAGATCGTCACGGCGCTTACCCAGAAAACTGCGGGACGGGCCACGGTCATGTCGTCAGTGCGAGAAAGCAGGTGACTCCGGCGGCCCCGGCCGCAATTGCCAGAAGCGTGTACTGCAACGGCTTTGTGCTGCGTCCCCGGCGTAACAGAGACCTATGGCCCATTTGCTCGGGCCGAATTTTGGTCATCTGAATACTCTATTGCCATTTGTATTGCACCAAAACGCAGCGTCCTGCCCCCAATTAGGGGCACCCCTATGTTTTTATCTGGCGACGACTTGGTGTTCGGTTGCGCAGAGGGTGCCGTCGCGGCGCATGGCGAATAGGACGTCACACCGGCGTCGGGCGAAAGCGATGAGGGCTTGGTTGTGGCGTTTGTCGTGAGCGATTTTGCGGTCCTAGGAGGTCCGTGCCACGGGGCTCGGAGTGCTGCGAAGGCGGACAGGATCAGGGGTCATTTTAAATGACTTGTTTCCTCGCCGCGAATTAACGACCCGGATCGTCTCGTCACTGGTGCGAGGCCTGCGTATTCAGCGAGGTGGTCGGCGGTTTCAAACTGCTTGCCGACGACTTCAGTGGGGAGTCGGGCTGCGGTCCTGACGCCGTGCGGGCATGCTCTCGTGTGAGGGCTCGTTGTGCCCGCCTACGGCGCGTCGGGGTGCGGCTTGTGCGGCAGTGCGTTGCGCCAGCTCAGGCCCTGCGCGGCCTTGACCGAGCAGATCACCAGCAGCAGCCAGCCGAACTCGAACAGGATGGTGCTTTCCGCCGCGCTGGTCACCAGCAGGGTGACCAGAATGAGCGGCGCCCAGACATACGCCAGCGAGCGCTTGTTCGAGGCGAGCAGCCAGGAACGCACAAAGGCCAAAAGCACCAGGGCGAGAAAGGCGAGAAAGCCGATCAGTCCCACCTGAAAGTACACGTCGAGGTAGGCGTTGAGCCCGGTAGCGTGCAGGCGTCCGGTGGTGAATTCAATCCAACCGTAGGGCGTGACGTCCTGGGGCCAGAATCCGGCCCAGCCCCAGCCCTCGAGCGGATGCAGCTCCACCAGCCGCCACATCTCGCTCCAGAGCGAGTACCGAACCTCGAACTCGCTGCCGGCGTTGAGGGCGTCGATGATGGTGATGCGTCCGAGCCAGGCCGCGCCGGCGGCGACGAGAGCCGCGCTCAGGAGGCCGAGCTGCAGCATCCGTCGGCCGTCGACGGGGGCGCGGCGTAGGCGGTACAGAGCGAGTGCAGCGACGGTGACGCAGATGGCGACGACCACGATGACGGGGGAGCGGGTGAGCACCAGGCAGATGCCGGCCAGCCACATGGAGCCGATGCCGAGGCCGCGCGGAATGGACCGGGCGCGGAGCTCCACGTAGAAGGTGACGGCGGCGATGAGGGTGATGAGACCGAATACGTTGCGCGAGCCGAAGACGCCCTGAATGGGGCCGAGCTGGTCGATGTTGCCGCTGACACCGAGAAAGGCGATGGGCAGGTCGAGCAGCAGCCCCGCGAGTACCTCCAGCACGATGGAGAGCGCGAGCAGCACCCGCAGCACGTCGCCGGTGGCGCGCACAACCTGAAAGGTGTCGCGCACGAGGGCCACGTAGATCGCGAGGAACCCGACCGTGATCTGGTAGCCGACGCCGATGATGGTCTCGGAGACGTAGCCGCTCCACACGCCGGAGAGCGCGCACCACGCCACGAACACGATGATCGAGATGGGCAACAGACCGTGCCACTCCACGATCGGACGGCGGGCGAGCAGTGAGAGCACGGCCAGCACGATGAGGCCGCCGAGAATGCCGATGAGACCGGGCCAGCCCACCACGCTGCGCAGCAGGTGGGTACCAAACGCGGTGGCCAGAATGGCGAGCGTGAGCGCGGCCGCGAATTTCGGCGACGCCAGCACGCGCCGCAGGGCGTCGGGCAGGGTGGGCATCCTCTAATTTACCGCGCTGGCGTCAGGGCATCGGCCTCGGCGCGTGCTGCTGCCGCTTGGTGACCACGGCCAGCACGATGAGAATCACCCAGCCACTCTCGATCAGCAGGCGGCTTTCGGCGATGCTTTGCGCGATCAGCGCGGCGAGCAGCAGCAGCGGAAGCAGGGCCGACACGGCGAACGGTTCGGTGTCTTTCACGCCGAGACGGGGCCGGTCGACGGCGAGAAACCAGGCCCGCCATAGGGTCGAGCCGACCAGCGCGGCGAACAGAATCACGCCGACGATGCCGAGCTGCAGCCACACGTCGAGCCAGGCGTTGTGCGCCTGCAGGTAGGTGACGCCCTTGCGCACGGCGAGGTCGTTGAACGGTTCCACCCACGGCACCCAGTAGCTCACCCAGCCCCAGCCGAACACCGGTCGTTCCAGGGCGAGCTGGGTGACGCTGGCCCAGATATCGAAGCGGCCGGTGAGGTCGTCGCTGCGACCGAGCAAGCCGAAGAGTTGCGAGGAGAACAGTGCGAGGGCTGCTCCCACCGCCAGAACGGATGCCGCCGCCACGACATACAGCGGCCGCCGGTGCTGATCGTGCACCCGTCTGGCCCAGAGCGCGAAGATGAGGGCGGCGACGACCGCGACGAGCGACACGGTGACCGTGGCCGAGCGGGTGAGCAGCAGCATACCGACGGCCAGCGCCAGCCAGACCAGGCCGGAGTTGCGCCTGACGGTGCGGGCTCGCAGCTGCACGATGAAGACGATGATGGCTGTTAGCGCGACGAATCCGAGCAGGTTGCGATTGGCGACGATGCCCTCGATCGGGCCGCCGTCCAGCAGCAGGCCCCGGCTCCAGTAGAAGGCGTTCGGCACGTCGTCGGTGCCGTAATCGACGAAGAACGGCAGCACTTCGTGTTGCACGACAACGGCCACGAACAGCTCGAACACGAGGCTCAGCGCGAGCACCCAGCGCAGCGCGCCGGCCAAGGTGCGCAGCAGCTCCGGCCAGGTGAGGGTGACGGCCAGAAACAGGGCGGCGAGGGTGGTGATGAGTTGCAGGGTGATTCCGAGAGCGGATGCCCCCGGGTAGTACGACCACGCGATCGACAGGGTGGCCAATAGCAAGAACGCGGTGATGGTCTTGGGAAACTTGCGCCAGTTCAGGGGCGGGGCCAGGGCCGCCTGGTAGGTGTGGCCCCTGGCGATGTCGCGGTCGGTGGGGGTGTCGTCTGATGCTGCGGCGTTCACTGCGGCGTTCACTGCGGCGCGGTTGCGGGCGTTGGTGCGTTGGGTGCTGAGGCCGATGATGCTGCCGACGACCACGATCACGGCGATGGCGCCGAAGCCCCACCAGCCGCCGAGGTTGCGCCAGAACTGGCCGGCCAGAACGGTGAACCAGACGAAGGTCGCGAAGAGTCGAATGGCGAGGCGACTCTGTACGGCGGACATGGTTTCAGATTACCGGTGTTGCTGCGCCGGGTTCCGCGCCGCTGGTCGGCGTGGCCCTCGGCCCGGTCGGTCTCTATGGGCCAGGGCGCATAACTCCTGCAATTCCTGGGGGTGCTCCCACGACGTGCCCGGAATTACGGGGATGTCTTCCCGAGCAGAGAGAAATTGCAGGAGTTATGCGCGGCATGTGACGTTTCGTGGTCGACTTGGCAGCGGGATGGACCCTAGTTGCCCTGACGGGGAGTGAGGTCCGGCGGGTCAACGACGTTGTATTCGTGGGCCAGGGCGCTCAGGGCGGCGCGGTAGCCGCACATGCCGTGCACGCCCGGGCCGGGAGAAGTCGACGAGGAGCACAGGTAGACACCGGCGAGTGGGGTACGCCACGGGTCGCCGGAGAGCACCGGGCGGCGCACGAGCTGGGTCATACTGATCGCTCCGGCCGCGATATCGCCGCCGACGTGATTGGGATTGTGGTTCTGCATTTGCGCGGCCGTCTGGCTGTAGGAGGCAAGGATGGTGTCGCGAAATCCCGGGGCGAAGCGTTCGATCTGTCGGGTGATCTGCTCGGTCTGGTCGTGGGTGGAGCCCGCCGGCACATGCGTGTAGGCCCAGAGGGTGTGTTTTCCGGCGGGAGCGCGCGTGGCGTCGAGAATGCTCGGCTGCGCGGCGAGCACATAGGGGAACTCAGCGTGCCGTCCGCGGGCGACGGCGTTCTCGGCGCGTGCCTGGTCGGCGCGGGTGCCGCCCACGTGCAGGGTCGGCGCTCGCCGCAGGTCGGTCGCGGTGAAGGGAACCGGTTCGGAGAGCGCGAAATCCACCTTGGCGACCGCGTTACCGTAACGAAAGCTCCTGAGCGATGCGGCGTAGCGAGCGGGCAATGCCCCGTCGGCGAGGTCGACAAGGGCGCGCGGCGTCACGTCAAGCAGCACGATGCGGGCCGGCGGGAGCTCTTTCAGGCTGGTGATGTTGGCATCCGTCACGATTTCGCCGCCGTGCGCGAGCAGGTCGTCGGCGAGAGCCTGCACGATGGCGCCGCTTCCTCCGATCGGAATGGGCCAGCCCCGAGCGTGCGCGTGCGCGGCGAGGGTGAGCCCGGCACCGGCGGTCGAGGGGCTCGGCAGCCGCCCGATCGAGTGGGCGAACGTTCCGGTGAGCAGCGCCGGCGCGGTCACGCCGGAGAAGCGCCAGTTCCAGGCCGGGCTGCCCTGCTCGAGGGTGCGCAGCCCGAAGCGGGCCAGCATGAGCGGATGCCGCGGTACGCGCAGCAGCGCATCCCCGGTGAGCTCGGCGATGGCGTTGATATTCTGCACGAGCGGCCCCAGCAGCCGCAGCCAGGCCGGACCGTCGCGCCCGAGGCCGCTGGCAGTGCGTTCGATATCGTGCCAGGCCACGCCGGCGCGGCCGCCGGGCAGCGGATGCCCGAAGGAGATCTCGGGAACTTTAAGTTCGATGCGGTCCTTGAGGCCGAACTTCTGAAAGAACTCGGAGGCGAGCGCGAGCGGATGCACGGCGCTCCCCACGTCGTGGCGGAACCCGTGCAGGGTGAGTTCGGCGGTCGCCGCCCCGCCGCCAATCTGCGGGTTGCGCTCGTAGACGCGCACCCTGAGGCCGGCGCGGGCGAGGGTGACGGCGGCGGCAAGGCCATTCGGGCCGGATCCGACAACGATCGCGTCGAGCCCCTGGTCGGTGGTCACGCCGGGCCGCGCTGCTGTGGTCTCATTCCGACACCGTATCCCGGGGCCGGCGCTTTCGGGGCCGTTGGCTCAGACGAAGGCGGCCTGGCCGGTGATGGTACGGCCCACGATGAGGGTGTTCATCTCCTGGGTTCCCTCGTAGGAGTAGATGGCCTCGGCGTCGGCGAAGTGCCGCGCCACGTTGTACTCGAGGGTCACGCCGTTACCGCCGAACAGCTCGCGGCACCACGCCACGCTCTCCCGCATGCGACTGGTCGTGTAGGCCTTGGTCAGCGCGGAGTGCTCGTCGCGCTGCACACCTTCGTCTTGCAGCTGCGATACCCGCACGACCATGCCGAGGCTCGCGGTGATGTTGCCGAGGCTCTTCACCAGCAGATCCTGCACGAGCTGATGACCGCCGATGGCCTTGCCGAACTGTTCGCGATTTTTCGAATAGGCCACGGCCGCATCGTAGGCGCCGATAGCGTTGCCGACGGCCGCCCAGGACACCTCGGCGCGCGTGGCCCGCAGCACCTTGGCGGTGTCCTTGAACGAATTGGCGTTCTGCAGGCGCAGGCTCTCGGGAACGACCACGTCGGTCAGGGTGATGTCAGCGTTCTGCACCGTGCGCAGGCTGATCTTGCCCTCGATCTTGGTGGCCGAGTAGCCGGCAGTGTCGGTGGGGACGATGAAACCCTTGACCTGGTTGTCGGCGGTGTCCTTGGCCCAGATGATGGTCACGTCGCTGAAGGTGGCGTTGCCGATCCAGCGCTTGGCGCCGTTCAAGGTCCAGGTGTCACCCGTGCGGGTGGCGGTGGTACGCAGGCCCTGCGCCGCATCGGAGCCGCTAAGCGGCTCGGTCAGCCCGAACGCTCCCACGATCTCGCCCGAGGCGAGGCGCGGAATCCACTCGGCGCGCTGCTCGGCGGAGCCGCAGGCCGCAATCGACCCGGCCGACAGCCCGTTCTGCACGCCGACGAAGGTGGCAACGGATGCATCCACTCGTGCCAGTTCTAAAGCCGCGAAGCCACGGAACACGGCTGAATTCGTAAACGGTTTCGTTTCGTCCCAGCCGAAGGAATACACACCGAGCTCGGCGAGCGGCTTGATGATCTGGGCGGGGAATTCGGCGCGCTCCCAGCATCCGTTCGCGATGGGGCGAACCTCCTGGTCGAGGTAGGCGCGCAGCTTCAGGATGGCCCCCTGCTCGGGCGCGGTGAGAAGGTTTTCATAGCCGAAGATGTCGCTGCCGAGTAGCTCAAAGGTCATGGATGCTCCGTTGCAAAATAGGCGGCCGATACGCAACCGGTCTAGCCGTCAGCCTAGGGTCGTTGGCTGGATGATCGAAGTCGGTTGGTAGTTTGGTCTAAACAGCATACGAAGGAGCCGAAAATGTTTGTGGGCATCACCAATACCCCGCGCGATTACGCCTGGGGCTCCACACACGCCATCGCCGATCTGCTCGGTCATACGCCGTCGGGCGGGCCGGAGGCCGAGCTCTGGCTCGGGGCCCACGCCGGCTCTCCATCGGTGATCGAGGACGCGGAGCAGGCGGGCGGTTCCACCGACCTCGCTGGCTGGATCGCGGCTTCGCCGGCGGTGGCACTCGGAGCGGACTGGGCGACGCGGCAAGCGGATACCGCCGGCTCGGCCACGGCGGCTACGACTGCCCCGCGCCTACCGTTCCTCCTGAAAATTTTGGCCGCGGGACGCCCGCTGTCGCTGCAGGCGCACCCGACGACCGAACAGGCCCGTGCGGGGTTCGCGCTTGAGAACGAGGCCGGAATCGCCGTCGACGCCGGCAACCGCAACTACCGCGACCCTTTCCACAAGCCCGAACTTCTCTTTGCGCTCAGCGACACGTTCGAAGCGCTCTGCGGGTTCCGCCCGCTCGCCGAGGTGCGCGGCATCATCGCCGAGCTGCGCCTGCTCGACCTCGCGAACGAGAACCCGCAGGCCGCCGCCATCGACCTGCTCGAGCAACACCTGGCCGAGGGCCTGCGCGACACCGTGGACTGGCTGTTGCGAGACGGCCGCGGAGGCGACTCCGGCGAGGTGAAATGGCTGGTCGAACGGGTGGTCCTGCTCGCCCAGCACGCCAAGTTCCTAGCCGGAGGGGGAGCAATCATCGGCTACGCGAATGAGCTGGCGGCGGTGCGCGTGCTCGCCGCCGAGTACCCCGGCGACCCCGGAATCGTGCTCGCTTTGCTGCTGAACCGGGTTTCCCTGAAGCGTGGTGAGGTGTTGTATCTGCCGGCCGGCAGCATCCACGCGTATCTGTCCGGACTCGGCGTGGAGGTGATGGCCGCCTCCGACAACGTGTTGCGCGGCGGGCTCACCCCCAAACACATCGACATCGAGGAGCTGCTCGCGGTGCTCGACTTCACTCCGGCGACGTCGCCGCTGCTCGCTCCGATCATTCTCGCGGACGGCGTCTCGCGGTATCGGCCCGGGGTTGCCGACTTCGAGCTCGTGCGCATTCACGCGGATGCCGACGCCACGTCGCCGGCGCCCGTCACGATGCGACAGGTCACCCTCACCGGCCCGGCCATCGCGATCTGCACGGCCGGCGGATTTCTCATCGCGGGCGGCGCGTCGTCGCGACCGCTCAAGCACGGCCAGGCCGTATACATCACGCCGGATGAGGGCACCCTGACGTTCGCCGGCACCGGCGAGGTCTTTCTCGCGATGCCCGGTGCGTAGCCCGGATCTCGACGAATACCGGCACGCCCGATCGACTAGCCGACCCTGCGGGGGCCGAAGG
The DNA here is from genome assembly GCF_002929825.1 of Cryobacterium sp. Y29. Classification (GTDB taxonomy): domain Bacteria; phylum Actinomycetota; class Actinomycetes; order Actinomycetales; family Microbacteriaceae; genus Cryobacterium. The sequence goes on along the minus strand of NZ_PJJN01000031.1, from coordinate 30,476 downwards.
CCCGGCGGTAGGCGGTGGGAGTGGTGTGCAGCACCTGCAGAAAGTGGTGACGCATCACGGCGGCTCCGCCGAAACCGGTATCGACGGCGATTGCTTCGAGGCTGCGCGAGGAGTCTTCGAGTAGTTCCTGCGCCCGCAGCAGCCGCTGCCGGTTGAGCCAGCGGGTGGGCGTCGTGCCGAGCTCGGCACGAAACCGGCGCGCGAAGGTGCGCGGCGACATGAGCGACTGGCGGGCGAGCAGGTCGACCGGTAAGTCCTGGTCGAGGTGGCGCAGCATCCACTCGGTGACGGCGGCGAAGGATTCGTTCTGGCAGTCGACGACCGACGCTTCGATGTACTGCGACTGCCCGCCGTCGCGCTGCGGCGGCACGACCATGCGGCGGGCGATGACGTTGGCGGCCGTCACGCCGAGTTCGGTGCGCACGATGTGCAGCGCGGCGTCGATGCCCGCGGCGGTGCCGGCCCCGGTGACGACGTGGCTGTCGTCGACGAACAGAACATCGGGGTCGACGGTCGTCTCGGGAAACGAGCGGGCGAGGGCGTCGGTGTACATCCAGTGGGTGGTGCTGCGGCGGCCATTGAGGATGCCGGCCTGGGCGAGCACGAATGCACCGCTGCAGACGCTGAGCACCCAGGCGCCGCGGGCTTCAGCGTCGCGCACCACCTGCAGCACGCGCGGGTCGACGGACTCGCCTTGTTCGTAGCCGGGAATGGCGATGAGGTCGGCATCGGCCGCGGCTGACAGGTTGTCGTGCACGACGATGTCGAAGCCGATCTTGGTGCGGATCGGTCCGGGTTCGGCGGCCACGACGTGAAAGTCGAACAAGGGCCCGCCCTGGGCGCTGCGGTCGATACCGAACACCTCGCAGATCACGCCGAATTCAAACGGCGCCAGACCCGGGAGGGTGACGCAGACGATCTTCTGGAGCATGAGCATCCTCTCGTCAACATTGGCAGGAATGTATCAAACAGTGACGACTCTGCCACTCGCGGCAGAAAAGCACAATTCATAGAATTTCTGCCATGTTCATTCTCTTTTTCCTCCTCACAGCTCTCGCCGTCACCGCAATCGTTGGCACGATTCGCGCCATTCGGCGCGATAGCTCTGGCCGCAGAGCACCCCTGATGGCCGACGAGTACGATGCCGCGGTTCGCTGGCGCTAGCCTGTAGCGGTGGCGCACCCGAGTGTCGCACGAACGAACGGGGCGTCATGGCATGGTTGGTAACCGGCGGAGCGGGCTACATCGGATCCCACGTGGTGCGTGCGTTCCAGGCTGAAGGCCTCGACGTGGTCGTGCTCGATGACCTCTCGAGCGGCCACGAGTCGTTTGTGCCGGCCGGGGTCCCGTTCATTCGGGCGAATGTGCTCGACGGTGGAACCCTGTCGCAGGCCTTTCACAAGCATCACGTGAGCGGCGTCGTGCATGTTGCCGGATTCAAGTACGCCGGCGTCTCGGTGCAGCGCCCGTTGCACACCTACGAACAGAATGTGACGGCCACCGCCACGCTACTCGCCGCCATGAACTCGGCCGAGATCGACCGTATCGTGTTCTCATCGAGCGCTGCCGTCTACGGCACGCCGCGCACGGACCTCGTCACCGAAGACACACCGAAGAACCCGGAGTCGCCCTACGGCGAATCCAAGCTGATCGGCGAATGGCTGCTGCGCGATCAGGCCGTCGCAACCGGGCTGCGCCACACCTCGCTGCGTTACTTCAACGTCGTCGGCTCCGGTGACCTCGCCCTGTGCGACACCAGCCCGCACAACCTCTTCCCTCTGATCTTCGCCGCGCTGCTCGATGGGCGCACCCCGCGCATCAACGGCGACGACTATGCCACGCCCGACGGAACCTGCGTGCGCGATTACATCCACGTGGCCGACCTCGCGCTCTCGCACGTCGCCGCAGCCCGCCGCCTCGACGCCGGCGACGCGATCGAGCCGGTCTACAACCTCGGCAGTGGCGACGGCGTCTCGGTCGGTGAAATCATGGCGAGCGTGCGCCGAGTCACCGGTATCGACTTCGTGCCAGAGATCGGCCCACGCCGCGCCGGTGACCCGGATCGCATCGTGGCCTCCGGCGCGCTCGCGGCCCGTGATCTGCGCTGGAGCATGAGCCACACCCTCGAGCAGATGGTGCAGAGCGCCTGGGATTCCTCGCGCGCCTTCGTGCGCTGAGGGCAGCGACACGCCGACCCCGGGTCTGATCGTGCTACGTTCGCAACATTGCAATGCGCCTGCTGCCCTCGAATGTGCGAATTCGTCGTCACCGTCGGCGCGTCGTAACCCTCTAGCCCGTGTTGAGGGTTTACGATCTGCGACTTGACGTTATCGAATTACACCGGTGTAATTAGGTACAGCACTAAACGGTGCGGAGCGAGCGCTGGGAGACGATATGGCTATACCTGACTATCGTTCCGGAGTACCAGAGGACTGGTTCGTTGACCCCGTCACCCTCGGTGTTCCGGGAATACGACAAGATCTCGGTGACGAAAACCTGTTGGCCTGGCAGGCCGACTCGCTCTGCGCGCAGACCGACCCCGAGGCCTTCTTTCCCGAAAAGGGCGGTTCCACGCGCGACGCTAAGAAAATCTGCTCCGGCTGCGAGGTTCGTAACCAGTGCCTCGAGTACGCGCTCGGCAATGACGAACGGTTCGGTATCTGGGGCGGCCTGTCCGAGCGCGAGCGCCGAAAACTGCGTAAGCGCGCTTAGCGTTCGCTCGTCGAGTAACGCTCGGCCTGCTCCAAGCGGATTCCCGATCGGCCCCTTGTCGCGACGCGGTGTGTGAACGGATGTTGCGGCATCCGCCCAGCCAATATTCGAGGCGCGCCCTCTCGGTTCAGGGCCGCCCGCCGATCCCGACTTAGGCTAGTTCTGTTATGCAACCGAGAGTCACCGCCATCCTTGTCGCCCGAAACGGCGCGAAACACCTTGAGCGAACTCTCAAGACGCTGTCGCTACAGACCCGTAAACCCGACATTGTCATCACCGTTGACTGCGGCTCGAGCGATGCGACCGCGCAACTGCTCACCGAATTCGGGCCGACGCAGTTCATTGCCGCCGACGCGGATCTGCACTTTGGACAGGCGATTGCTGCCGCCGTGCGCGTGACGCCGCCGCCCACGCACGATCGCGAGCTGCTCTGGCTGCTCGCCCAGGACAGCGCGCCCGATCCGAATGCGCTCGAAGTGCTCGTTGACGCACTCGAAATCGCCCCTTCGGTAGCCGTCGCCGGACCCAAGGTGATGGAGTGGATCGCCGGCGAATATATCCACAACTTCGGCGAGTCGATGACGCCGACCGGTGCCACCGTCACCCTGGTCGAAAGTGAACTCGACCAGGGCCAGCACGACGGCCTGAGCGACGTGCTCGCCGTCAGCGCCGGTGGTCTGCTCGTGCGCCACACGGTCTGGGAGCAGCTCGGGGGATTCGACCCGGCCCTTTCGGTCGTGGACGACTCGCTCGACTTCTGCGTGCGCGTGCGCCTGGCCGGGTATCGCGTGTCGGTCGTACCGGCTGCTCGTGTGGCATCGGCCGGTGACGGTGTTGCCGGACCAAACCAGTCCTCGCGGGGGCGCCTCCGTCGCCGTCGGGTACGGGCCGAACGCTCTGCCCAACTGCATCGTCGCCTGGTCTACGCTCCGGCCTGGACCCTGGTTTTTCACTGGCTGTCTCTGCTGCCGCTCGCCTTTCTCCGATCGATCGGGCAGCTGCTGCGCAAAGAACCGGGTGCGATTGTCGGTGAATTCGCTGCGGCATTCGGCGCCGCTTTCAACGGAATGCGCGTTGGCAATGCCCGCCGTTCCTTCGCCAGAACCCGAACTCTCGGCTGGGATGCCATTGCGACCCTGCGGGTTCCCTCTGCGGAAGTGCGCCGACGGCACTCGCTCAAGCGTGAGTCGAGCCTGTTCGGCCTGCACGGTGACAGGCCTGAAATTCGATTCTTCTCCGGCGGCGGCGCCTGGACCATGCTCGCCGCGGCCGTTGTGGGAATCATCATGATGGTGCCGTTGCTCGGCGCCGACACCCTCACCGGCGGCGGACTGTTGCCGCTTTCACCGAGCCTGCCCGAACTGTGGGCGAGCGTCGGCTATGGCTGGCGCGACCTGGGACTCGGCTTCGTCGGAGCGGCCGACCCCTTTGCCGCGGTCGTGGCCGTGCTCGGCTCGATCGCGTTCTGGTCGCCCTCGTTCGCGCTTGTGCTGGTCTACGCCCTGGCCTTTCCGCTGGCAGCAGTCGGCGCGTGGATGGCCGCAACCCGACTGACCGACCGCGGCAGTCTGCGGGCCCTGGCCGCAGCTCTCTGGGTGCTGGCCCCGACGTTTCTGATTGCTCTCGCCACCGGACGCCCCGCCGCGATTCTCGTGCACCTGCTGCTGCCCTGGCTGTTCTTCGCCTGGATCGCCGCCGCGCGCACCTGGTCGGCGTCGGCATCCGCTGCCCTGCTGTTTGCTGCCGTTTCGGCCTCTGCGCCGTCGCTGGCCCCGGCACTGCTCGTGGGCTGGCTGCTCAGCGTGGCCCTGGCTGGCCGTCGAGTGATGCGCTTCATCGGTATTCCGATGCCGGCGCTCGCCCTGGCGCTGCCGCTCATTCTCGACCGGGGCCTGCGCGGTGACTGGCTGGCCCTCGTCGCTGATCCGGGCCTGCCCGTGCCGAGCGGGCACGCACCAACCCTGCAACTGCTGCTCGGGCTGCCCGGCTCTGACGGCTGGGCGGCTGTGCTCGACCGGTTCGGGATCGTCGGCTTCGACCCGCAACTGTTCGTGCCCATCCTGCTCGCGCCGCTGGCCGTGCTCGCCCTGCTGGCGCTGCTGCTGCCCGGCGCGCGCCTGGCCAGCGGTGCCTGGCTGGTCGCGCTGCTCGGCTTGGGCACGGCCCTCGTCGCCAACCAGCTCGTGCTCGCCGCGATCGGCGCCGAACCGGTGCGCGTCTGGTCAGGTTCCGGGCTCAGCCTGTACTGGCTCGGCCTGGTCGGCGCCCTCATTATCGGTCTGCGCTCGCTGCGCCGGTTCGCGTCGACGCCCGGCGTTGTCGCAGCCCTCGCCCTGGCCGTGGTGGTACTGCCGCTCATTGGTTCACTGCACGTCGGTACCGCGGTCGTGCGCGAGGGAACCGGGCAGACCCAGCCGGCCTTCGTCGCCGCTGAAGCCCAGATCGACAACCGGGTCGGCACGCTCAAGCTCACCCCGCAGGCCGACGGCGGCCTGCTCGCGTCAATCGAGCGCGGCGTCGGCGCCACCCTGAACCAACAATCCACTCTGGACAGCACGGACCAGACCCTCAGCATCCGTGAGAAAATGCTCGCCGAGCTCGCTGGCAACCTGGCTTCACGCAGCGGACGCGACGCCAGCGCGGACCTGGCCGAGTTGGGTATCCGCTTCATCGTCTTGCAGCCGGCCGGTTCCAGCATCGACGCCGCCGACACCGCATTGCGCACCGAAACCGCCCTCGATGGCAACTCGGCGCTGGCTCCGGTCGGCGACACCGAGTTTGGCCGCCTGTGGCAGTTCGGCGAAACGGATACTGCGGCGTCCACGCCCATACCGGCTCGCGCCGGCGGCGTCTTCGGGCTTGTGACCCTGCTCATCGCCCTCACCGTAGTGGGCAGCGCGGTGCTGTTGTCGCTGCCCATCGGCGCCGGCCGTGAAGCCGTGCGGCAGGCTAACCGTGACGCGATTCGCCGGGCGGCCCGCGCTGACGCCAAACAGAAGCCCAGACGCGTGCGGCGGGGGAAGGGATCGGTTGCGTCTGACCTGAATGCCGACCTGGACGTGCCGCTCGGCACCGACCTCGAAGCCGACCTCGCCATAGACCGGGAGACCGGCGTCGGCACCGGACTGGAAGCACCTGATGGTGGCACCGCCGATTCCGTGGAGGACGACCATGCCCGATAAGAGCCAACTTGCCCGCATCGGCGGCCGAGCCGGACGCGGTGTGCTCGGCCTCGTCGGCATCGCCGTCGTCGTTGCAACGCTCGGCGCGGCGACGCTCGTGACCCTGCCGACCATCGAACGCGGCGCGCAATCCAGCGAGATCTTGCCCCTGCCGAGCGAGCAGCAGCGGGTCTGCCCCGGGCCGCTCCTGACCCTCGCCGAGGACTCGACGCAGGCGCAGTCCGCGTCGAGCGTGGGGGCGGCATCCGCTGTGTATGGCGCCGTTGATGCGGTGTCGCTGCAACAGATTCGGCCGCAGGTGACCGAGATCACCGCGGTCGACGATTCGAACAGTCGTCAACCCCCGGTGCTGCTGACCGTTCCCGTGCAAAATGGTGCCACAGTGCCGCCGCTGCTGGCCGGCAGCCAGTCGCAGCTTGCCGCTACCGACACCATTGGCGGACTCGCCGTCGCTGCCTGCGCTGAAGCGGCCAGCGACAGCTGGATCGTCGGGGGGTCGACCGATATCGGAAGCACCAGCCTGCTGCTCCTGAGCAACCCGACCCCCGTGCTCGCGACCGTCGACGTGATGGTCTTCGGCGAGAGCGGCCTCGTTGACGCGCCCGGAGCGACCGGCATTTTGGTGCAGCCGGGTGAGCAGCGGGTCATTCCACTGGCCGGCCTCGCGCCGAACCTGAAGTCGCCGGTGCTGCAGGTGTCATCTCGCGGTGGACAGGTGGCTGCGTCACTGGAGCAGAGCAGCATTCAGGGTATCGAACCGGGCGGAGTCGAGATCGTCGGCGTCACCGCGACGCCCGCCACCAACCAGACCATTGCCGGGGTGCGCGTAATGGCGGCCGTCAGCGCTGAGACGGTCACGACGGGCGAGGGTTTCAACGCCAACACCCCGTCGATTCGGGTATTCGTGCCGGGAACCAAGGCGGCGACGGTGCAGATCGGCGTGACGAGTGCCGATGGCACTACAGAGGGAACGTCGACCCAGGTGGACGTCGAACCCGGCATCGCCACCGAGATTCCGCTTGCGCCGCTGGCCGTGGGCAGCTTCTCCGTGCACCTGCGCTCCGACGAGCCGATCGTCGCGGCCGCGCGCACCGCCACCGACAGTGCCGGCGGAAAGGACTTCGGCTGGTTCTCCGCCTCGGCACCGTTGGCCGGTTCCTTCGCCGTAGCCGTGGCCGCTGGCCCATCGCCGACTCTGCACCTGGTCAACGGCGGGGCAGCGGATGCCGCACTCACCCTCACGCCCAGCGAAGGCACCCCGGTCGACCTCCAGATCGATGCCGGGGCCAGCGCCACGGTGCCGGTGTCTGGCGGCACGACCTACGTCGTGAGCGGTGGTTCGGAACTCTGGGCGCTCGTGGACTATTCCGGGGACGGGGTGCTGTCGTCCTTCGCACTCAACCCGCCCGGGCCACTGGCGTCCTCGATCCGCGTCTATACGCACTAGTTCTCCGCGGACGGGGCCTGGGCCCGGACCGCGGGCCCGGTTTATAACCTGGGCCCGCGGACGGGGCCCAGGCCCGGAACGTGTGAGGTGCCTGTGTGGCGGCGGCGGGCTTCCGTGGGTATGCAGCTTTCGATGGCACACTGGACACTCAACTTGTAACTCGCTGGGAGCCGCCTGTGACGCTTGACCCGACCGCCTCGATGGTCGACCCCGTGGTCGATTCTTTGGCTGACCCTGTGGCCGACCCGACCGCCCGGGCCGAGATCGCCGTGATCGGCGGCTCCGGACTCTACGAACTCATTGACCCATCCGGCGCCGTCACGCACCAGGTGCAGACGCCCTACGGTACCGCTCCGGTCACGATCGGTCTGCGCGCCGGTCGCCGCGTCGCGTTCCTGCCGCGGCACGGCAGTGGCCACAGCGTCGCTCCGCACCGGATCAACTACCGCGCCAATATCTGGGCTCTCGCCTCGATCGGCGTGCGCGCGATCATCTCCTCGTCGGCCGTCGGCGGCGTCACTCCGGAGTACGCGCCGGGGCTGCTCGTGGTCACCGACCAGTTCATCGACCGCACGAGCGGCCGCCCCGACACGTTCTACGACCGGGAATCGGTGCAGCACCTCCCCGCCGCCGACCCGTTCGACCCGTCGCTGCGCGGCTATGCCGTGCGTGCGCTCGAGGACCTCGGCGAGAACTTCGCGCCGACCGGAACCGTCGTCGTTATTCAGGGCCCGCGGTTCTCGACCCGAGCCGAGTCGGTCTGGTTCCGGTCGATCGGCGCGCACATCGTCAACATGACCGCCTACCCTGAGATCGTGCTGGCCGGTGAACTCAACATGGCCACGGTCAACCTGTCGTTCGTAACCGACGCCGACGCCGGTCTGGCCCCGGTAGCCGCCGCTGATTCCGGTCTGGCCCCGGTAGCTGCCGCTGACGCCCCTGATTCCGGCAGCCCCACGCCGTTCGTCATCCCAACCTCCAGCGAGACGGATGCCGTCACCGCGTCAGCCGTGTTCCGTCGCCTACACGACGCCCAGCCACGCATCCTGGCCGCGATCGACGGGATCCTGCGTGCCCTGCCCACGGACTTCGTCCCGCGCGAGCTCATCGACCCGGCCGAGGTCGACGCCGTGCTGGCACGCGGCGTGGCATCGGAGATCGCATGACCGTCGTGCTCATCACCGGGGGCGCAGGCTTCATCGGGTCCGCGATCGTCAATGCTGCTCTCGCCCACGGCTACACGGTGCGCGTGCTCGATTCCCTGCGCGCCGACGTGCACGGCCCTGCCTCGGTGCTTCCCCACGTTCCGGGTGCGGAACGTGGGCTCGGGGCCGGGAACGCTCGGCCGGCGGGGCTGGACCCGCGCGTGGAGTTCGTGCACGGCGATGTCACCGACCCTGCCACGGTCGCCCGCTCCCTCGCCGGCATCGACGTGGTGTGCCACCAAGCCGCCAAGGTGGGCCTCGGCGTCGACATTGCCGATGCCCCCGACTATGTACACAGCAACGAGGTCGGAACGGCGGTGTTGCTGGCCGCGATGAGCGAGCGTGGCATCCGTCGCCTGGTTTTGGCTTCGTCCATGGTGGTCTACGGCGAGGGCAGCTACCGTGGTCCGAACGGATTCACCCGGCCGGGCCCGCGCCTCGCGAGCGACCTCGACGCCGGACGCTTTGACCCCCTCGATCCCGAGACCGGGCAGGCGCTCGAACCCGTTTTGGTGACTGAAACTGATCCGCTCGACCCGCGCAACGTTTACGCGAGCAGTAAACTCGGCCAGGAATACCTCGCCATGGCGTGGGCTCGATCGACCGGCGGGCGGGTTGCCGCCCTGCGGTACCACAATGTCTATGGTCCGGGCATGCCGCAGAACACGCCTTACGCGGGAGTGGCGTCGCTGTTCCGGTCGGCGATCGAGCGCGGTGAGGCCCCGCGGGTCTACGAAGACGGGCGCCAGCGCCGCGACTTCGTGCATGTGCGAGATGTTGCCGCAGCCAACGTGGCCGCACTGGAGTTCACCGCTTTGGAGGGATCCGCGCATTCCGGCGCTGTGCGGCCATTCAACGTGGGCAGCGGAATCGTGCACACCATCGGCGACATGGCCACCGCCCTCGCTGCTGCTACGGCGGGCGGCCTGGCTCCGATCGTGACCGGGCAGTATCGGCTCGGCGATGTGCGGCACATCACCGCGTCCTCCGAGCGCTTGCGCACCGAACTCGGCTGGTCAGCTCAGGTCTCGTTCGAAGACGGTATGCGTGAGTTCGCCACGGCTCCGCTGCGCGCAGCAGTGCGCCCCTGACCGCGGCCCGCGCGTGCACTCGGGGCCGATTCACGCATTCCGGGGAGATTTTCACAGGCTGCCGCTCATTTTTTCAGGCATGCCCGAGTGCACCGCGCCTCGTTTCCCTGAATGAGCACCCAGCCCCGTCACCCCAACGGATGCTGCGGCAACAGCAGCTCAAACCGGCATCCGTTCTCAACATTGGTCACGGTCACCTGCCCAGCATGCGCTCGCACGATTCCCTCGACGATCGCAAGGCCCAACCCGGCACCGCCGCTGTGGCCGGCGCCGGTTCCGGACGCGGTGCGCGGCTCGCTCGCTCGCCAGCCGGCCTCGAACACCCGGCCAAGGTCGCGCTCGGGAATACCTCCGGCCGCATCGACGACCGAGATCACCGCCCGCCCGTCGACGTGCGGGGTGACCGAGACAACGATGGTGCTCCCGGCCGGGGAATGCTGAATGGCATTCATGACCAGGTTACCGACCGCGCGGGCGAGTTCGCGGGCATCCGCCTGTAGCGTGAGACCGCGCTCACCCTCGAACCGCAGGTGGAGGGATTTTGCGAGGGCAACCGGCGCGAGATCGGCGATTGTGTCGCTGATCAAGTCATATAGGGCGACCCGTTCGAGGTGGAGCTGGAGGGCCCCGGCGTGGATCTTAGACAGCTCGAACAGGTCATCGACCATGCTGCTGAGCCGGTCGACCTGCCCACGGATCTGCACGTAGTAGCGCTGGGGGTCTGGCGCCATGCCGTCTTCGAGGGCCTCGGCCATGGCGCGAATACCGGCGAGGGGCGTGCGAAGGTCGTGCGAGATCCACGCCACAATCTCGCGGCGGGACGCCTCCATGCGTTCCTCCCGCTTGCGAGATTCGGTCAGCCGATTGGCCGTCTCGGCCAGTTCCCCCGCGAGCGAGGCGAACTCCGTGCTCGTATGCCGCTCCGGGGATGTAACGGCTTCGCCGCGGCCGATGCTTGCTGCCGCGGCCCGAAAATACTGGTTGTCGCGCGCGAGTGAGCGCCCCAGCACCGCGGCCATCACGAGCGACACAATCCCGGCGACGACGGCCACCGTATAGAACATGTTCAGGTCGTGCGCCGATATATACATGAGCGTCGCCACCGCGGACGTTCCGCTGACCACCGACGTAATGGTTGCGAACGCGACGATGACCACCTGAATCACGAGCGACCCCCGCGACAGCAGGCGCAGTGTCAGCAGGGCGAGCGCCCCCACGACGAGCGCACAGCCGAGCGCGATGCCGACGACGGTCGCAAACATCTCAGCGCTCATCGCGACCCTTCATCAACGCTACTTTCGTCAACGCTACTTTCGTCAACGCTACTTTCGTCAACGGTGCTTTCGTCAACGGTGCCTGCGCTGGCGCCGAGCGGAACCGGATCGAACCGGTATCCGACCCCCCACACCGTCGTGACGAGAAGCGGATGCGCCGGGTCGGCCTCGATCTTCTCCCGCAACCGCCGTACGTGCACGGTCACCGTGGACAGGTCGCCGAACTCCCAGCCCCAGACCGAACGGAGCAACTCCTCGCGGGTCAGCACCTTCGACGGCCGCCAGATGAGATAGGCGAGCAGATCGAACTCGCGGGCGGTGAGCACGAGCGGCTGGCCGCGCAGTCGAATCTCGTGCGCGGCCAGGTTGAGCGAGAATTCGCCGACATCGAGAATCCCCTCCGGAATGTACTCGGTGTTACTTCGCCGCAGCACCGACCGCACCCGCAGCACGAGTTCCCGCGGCGAGAACGGCTTGACCAGGTAGTCGTCGGCGCCAGCTTCGAGGCCCTCGATGCGGTGTTCCTCTTCGCCGAGCGCGGTCAGCATGATCACCGGTAACGCGCCCCAGTTGATGCGGATCCGCCGGCATACCTCGATACCGTCCAGCAGCGGCAGCATACGGTCCAGCACCACCAGATCGGGCAGGGCGATTTCGGCCTGACGCAGGCCGGCGAGCCCGTCGGTGGCTTCATCCACGACGAATCCGGCGGCGCGCAGGTACCGCCCGACCACCTCGGATACCATCGGGTCGTCCTCGATGACGAGAACGCGGCGGCCAGCGGGGGCATCCGTTTGGGGCGGCGCAAAATGTTGAGAGGGAGGCACCCCCCCAGACTAAGCGCGCCGCCGCCGCGGCGCGCGCACCAGCCGAGCGGATGCCTTCGCCTTCGGGACAGGCCGGCGCGAGCCTGAGTCCGGAACCTGGGCTCGGTCACCGGGGTGGCGCACCGCTTAGCGCACATCTGGCAACGTCATACGCCCGCCGCGGAACACTCTTCACACGGGTTCCCCAGCTTTTTTCCGTGCTTCGTAACCTCTTTCACCCCGCACACCCAGACATCCCGCCTAGATTCGCCTAATGATCAATTTCCGGGTGGACGTTGTGTTGCCCTGCTTGAACGAGGTGCAGGCCCTGCCGTGGATTCTCGAACGCATGCCGGTCGGCTACCGCGCGATCGTTGTCGACAACGGCTCGACCGACGGATCGGCCGCAATCGCCCGTAGTTTCGGCGCGCAGGTCGTGCACGAAAATCGCCGCGGATTCGGTGCCGCCGCCCACGCCGGTCTCCTGGCTGCCACGGCTCCGATCGTGGCGTTCTGTGACGCCGACGCCTCGATGGACCCCCGCGACCTGCCGCTTGTGGTCGACCCGATCAGCGCTGACGATGCTGATCTCGTGCTTGGACGCCGCCGCCCCACCACCCGCAACGCCTGGCCTCCGCACGCCCGTCTAGCAAATACCTATCTTTCCTGGCGACTGCGCCGAATAACCGGTGTGAACATTCATGATCTTGGCCCTATGCGAGCGGCGCGCCGCGACCACCTGCTCGCCCTCGACCTCATCGATCGCCGTAGCGGGTATCCGCTGGAGATGTTTCTGGGTGCCGCAGCGGCCAACTGGCGCATTCGTGAAGTCGATACCCCTTACGCGCCGCGCGTCGGCCGCAGCAAAGTGACCGGAACCGTGCGCGGCACCCTCACCGCCATCACGGACATGTCCGCGCTGCTCAGTACCGACCGCAGAAGACCAGCCGCCGCCGACAACATCGGCCCCAGCATCCGGAACGAGGCTCGCTCATGACCGCGATCGTTGTCATTGCCAAGGAATGCCTGCCCGGCAAGGTCAAGACCCGGTTGCACCCGCCGCTCTCGCTTGAGCAGGCTGCTGAACTCGCCGCCGCCAGCCTCGCTGACACTCTCGCCGTTGCGTCACAACTGCCGGCAACGCGCCACATTCTGGCGTTTGATGGCGTGACTGCGCCCGTGGAGGCATCCGCGTGGGAAATTTTGCCGCAAAGCACTGGAGGCCTTGACGAACGCCTCGCTGCCATTTTCGACACCCTCGCCGAGCCCACTCTGCTGCTCGGAATGGACACCCCCCAGGTCAGTGCCGAGCTGCTCGCCCCCGTATTCACGGACTGGGGCGACGAAACGGATGCCTGGTTCGGCCCGGCCGACGACGGCGGCTTCTGGGCGCTCGCCCTGAAAAATCCGAGTGGAACGCTGCTCCGGGGTGTCCCGATGAGTCGCTCCGACACCGGCGCCCACCAGCTGCGACGCCTCGACGAGGCCGGACTCAGCGTGCGCGTCTTGCCGACGCTCACCGATATCGACACCATAACGGATGCTCACACCGTCGCCTCGGCCGCCCCCCGCACGCGCTTCGCGCGTGCTTACGCGGAGGTGCGGGCATCCGCTCGCCTGCAGAACGCCGATTTTCTGCCAGCAGCCCTGAGCGGGGCGCGCTCGTGACCCTCGTGTCGCCTCGCCTGTGGGAGCAATGGGCAAACGGAACAGTCGACAACATAGACCGCGCGACCGCGGAACGCTTTCGCCGCCCGACCACGTTCGGAGCTGGCGGGTCTGAACCGTATGCCCAGGCGTTGCAGAGCGACGACAACGTGCTCTACCTCCACGGCAATTGGGCCGGTGCCGACCCGGGCACGCCGATGCGCGTGTCGACAATGCACGCCGGGCGCTGGAGCGCCGGAGCCGATCCGATCGACCATTCCCTGCTCGACGGGGCTGCCGGACCGGTGCTCGACATTGGCTGCGGGCCGGGCCGCATGATCCAAGCGGCCCTCGACGCGGGACTCAGCGCCCTCGGAATCGACGTTTCGCCGACCGCCGTGCGAATCGCCCTCGCGGCGGGTCTCGCCGTTTTGCAACGCTCCGTCTTCGACGACATTCCGTTGGAGGGAACGTGGGCGACCCTGCTGCTCGTCGACGGCAACATCGGCATTGGTGGTGATCCCGACGCCCTACTCGACCGATGCGCGTCGCTACTCGCCGTCGACGGTGTGCTCGTCGTTGAGGTGCACCGCGACCCCGATCACGACCTCGCCTACGAAGGCACCCTGCACGACGCCGCCGGACACACGAGCGACGCGTTCCCGTGGGCCGAACTCGGCGTCAGCGCCCTGTGTCGTCGGGCCGCGAAGGTTGGACTGGTGCAGGTCGCCGAATGGACCAGAGGGGGCCGTTCGTTCGTCCGCCTGGCCCGCTCCTAGCTGCCTGCCCGCATCCAAAGACGGGGCCCCCACCCACGGACGGGGCCTGGGCCCCGTCCAAAGGCCCAGTCTATAAACTGGGCCCACGGCCACAAGGTGGGCCCGGAGCTCGACATGTCACCGCCCGGAGTCGTCCGGAACTGCCTCGACCGGGCTCCGCCAGCGCAGGAATGCCCATACCGACAGCCCCGCGGTGACCAGGGCCAGCAAGAGCCAGAAGATCGCAAGGTTCAGCCCGTAATTCAGTGGGAGCACGGTCGGATTCGCGGGCGCGAAATTCTTCGCCACGAGCGTCGGCACCGCGATCAGCGACACGATCGATCCGACCACTATCGCGCCTTGAACGATCGCAATGACCGTGCCGGTTACGCGCCGACCGGCACGCCGAAGCGCGATCCCGAACGCAAACACGATCGGCGCCAGAATCGCGTCGTGCAGCACAATCGCCGCCGCAATCCACAGTGCGACCCCCGGTATGCGGGATACCCGCACCGAATCGAACATCACAAACGCGCCCCAGGCGAGCAGCAGCACACCGACACCCACCAGCGCCAGGCGGATGCTGCGCATCCGTTGGCTGGTCGACGCCGAGATTCCGGCCGGCGGGGGATTCAGCCCCGTACCACTCGTTGTCATCAGATCGCCTCGATTCGGCTAAGCCATTTGGTCTGTAGGACGCCGGGGCGGCCCGGCGCGATCATGCGCGCAGGATACCCGTGCTCGAGGTCGAGCGTCTCACCGTTCAGTTCGAGCGCGACAAGGGTGAGCGGGTCCCGCACATACTCGCGGCCCATCTGGGTCTTGCTGAAGCTGCCGCGTTCTTCGAGGCTGATCAGGCGAAACGAGGTGTCCGGATCGGCGCTCAGCAGGTCGGCCAGATCCCTCAATCGCACACCGCGCCAGTGGGCCATCTGGCTCCAACCCTCGACGCAGGCGATCGGAAGCTGAACCTCGGTCTGCGGCAGCGCCAGCAGCTCGGAACGAGTGAAGGAGCGTTCGGTGCCGGCCACCGCCACGGTGAGGGTCCACCCAGAGGCCAGGGCGGCATCCGCTACCTTGGCCTGCTCGCTCGTGCGGTTCACCGGAACACCCTGCTGGCCGACGCCTTTCTTGCGCGGCCCAAACAGGTTGACCGCGTTCAGCGGCGTGAAGGTCTGGCCAGCGGTCAGGCCCACGACGGCAGTGGTGGCCACGCCGACCGTCGTGAGGAATCCGCGCCGACTGACGCTATCGGTAAGGGTGCGCGGCGTCGCGTCGATGTAATCGAGTACGCGTCCGGTCACGCCGCCGGTCCGGCTGCTGCCCCACAATCGCACGGCCTCCGCGTCGGAAGCCCGGTCGACCGAGACCGCATCTTCCGGATGGTCGCTGTCTAAGGAACCCTTGCTCCAGTACCGCGTGATCGCCGGGAGTTTCACCCCAATATGAATAACCAACAACCCGATCAGCGCCCAGCCGAGCGCGAAGTGCACCTGCCGAAACGGAAACGGCCACGGATACCACTGGAAAGTGTTGAGCAGCCCCATCGTGATCTGCACGAGCGAGGCGCCTACAAAAAGGGCGATCGAGGCCCGTTCCAGAAAATGAACGAGCCCGCGTACCGGGGGATAGGCGAACAGTTTGGGAAAAACGATGTACAGCTTGGCCAGCAACAGTGGAAAACAGGCGATTCCCGCGATGATGTGCGTGCCCTGCGTCACCTGGTACAGAAACTCCGGTCGGGTCGGAAATCGCATCCAGTCGAGGGGTTCCTGCAAAAAATGACTGTACAGGCCGGTGCCGAAGCAGATCAGAAAAGCGGCGCCGAGCAGCCGCCCGATCACTGTCGCCATCCGCGGATTGCGCACCGGCGATGCCAGCGCTCGCTGGGCTTCATACATCAATCGCCGCATACTTCTATTTCACCATCACACAGTCCCTAAAACCGCTGTGAATTTCTTACGGTCTGCACATGACCAAACTTTTTCCCAGAAAAGTCGCTGGTCGGAATCATTTTTTCAGCGGGCTGGTCTGCATGATCGATCCCTGCCCGGTCAGCCAGCGCAACCCCAACGGGGCGTACGACTGTGGGCGCACCTTCACTGGAATGAGTTCAGACGGCCGCACACCGACGGCGATCGTCGCCGACATTGTCGGAATGTCGCGGAAGGACTGTATCGAAGCCCTGCGCGCCAGTTTTGACGCTAAAGGCTGGTGCCCCTGTTGCGCGGCGCGGCCGGTCGACGTGGTGATCGACGAACTGATCAGCTTCGGTGGCTGCAAGCCCGCCGGCACTCTCGTGGGCCGCTGCCTCAATTCGCTGATCGTGCTCATTGAACCCGAAGGGTGGGGCTCAGCAGCGCCGCCGGTGTCGGGCCGCCGGATCTCGACCTGCTCTACCGTCACCGGGGGCGATGAGCGTTCACTCGGGAGGTCTTACAGTCTGCACGTTTCTCACTCGCGCTTCCCCGAAAACATCGCGATTGGGCAGAGGTAGGTGAGGATGGTCTAGTGCGACTCATTCTGATCTCGGGACTGCTTGGGCTCAGCGCTGCCCTCACCGCGTTCAGCGTCAGCACCCTCCACCTGTTCGCACCCGACCGCGACGAGGTACCACTCGTGCTGGTCACCAGTGCGCTCTGGCTCCTGTTCGGCTTGGCCTGGTGGCTGCTGCGTCGCGTGAACGGCAGGGCTGTGGTTGCTCTGATCCTGGCTGGCTCCGCGCTGATCGGCGGCGCGGCCATGGTCGGTCCACCCAACACGAGCACCGACTCGGCTCGCTACGCGTGGGACGGCATCGTACAAAACAATGGCATCAGCCCCTACGCCTTCACACCAGCGGATGCCCGCCTCGATTCCCTGAGACCAGACTGGCTTTTCCCGGCGCCCCAGACCACGGCCGCCGGCACGGAAGTCTGCATCGGCGAGCGCATCGCGCGCGCCCGCACGACCGACGGTGATCTGCTCTGCTCAGCCCTCAACCGCACGGCCGTGCCCACGATTTACCCGCCGGCCAGCGAGATCTTCTTCGCCGGTGTACGTTTTCTCACCGGACCCGGCCCCGCCTACTGGCCGTTGCAGCTCGCCGGGCTGCTGCTGAGCCTCGGCACGACCGTCATGCTGCTGGTTGGAATGCGCCGCCGCGGCCTCGATGAAAGAAATGCGGCGCTCTGGGCCTGGTGTCCGCTCGTGGCGACCGAGGCGGTCACCAACTCGCACGTCGATATGCTCGGCGTCATCTTCGTCGTCGCAGCGGTTTTTCTAGTTTCGACCAGGAAGGTCTGGCGAGGCGGCATCATGCTCGGAATAGCGATCGGCACCAAACTCATCCCGGTACTGGCGGCGCCGGCCCTGCTCAAGCGGGGCGGCTGGCGCATGGTGGTGGCATCCGTTCTCAGCTTTGCGCTGCTGTATGTGCCCTATGTGCTGGCCACCGGAATCGGGGTGCTGGGCTACCTGCCCGGTTACCTGAGTGAGGAGGGGTACCAGGACGGCTCTCGGTTCGCGCTGGTGTCTCTGGTCGCGCCGGGATCATCCGCTATTATCGTGGCCGGCCTGATCCTAGCCGTGGTCGCCGTGCTGGTGATTCTCACCACCGACCAGAACCGGCCCTGGGTCGGGCAACTGGTCATGATCGGCGTGACCCTGCTCGTGCTCAGCCCCCGCTACCCCTGGTATGCGCTGCTGCTGCTGCCGTTCGTGGCACTCAGCGGCCGCTGGGAATGGCTGCTCGTTCCGATGGCGCTCACTCTGCGGCTGCTCGTGCCGAACCCGGAGCTC
This sequence comes from Cryobacterium sp. Y29, assembly GCF_002929825.1. GTDB lineage: Bacteria > Actinomycetota > Actinomycetes > Actinomycetales > Microbacteriaceae > Cryobacterium. The sequence continues at coordinate 12,574 of NZ_PJJN01000031.1, read as the reverse complement.
ACCCGGGTGTCGATCGCGATCGCGGTCATCGTGATCGTCGCCATGTCACTGCGTCGCGCCGGCCCCGGAGTGTTGAAACGGATGCGGCACCCATTTGTGTTCATACAGAGTTCATCCGCCTGACGGCTGCGCGGCGGATGCCGGTCACCTCGGCTCCATAACGTGAGCAGCGGCGCGCCTTTCGGCGTGCTGCGATCCACGAAAGAGTGCCGGCATGCGCAAGATTTTGATCATCGCGGCGGCCGCCGCCCTCAGTACGGTTCTGGTTGGCGGGGCTGTCGTGGCCGCGCAGGGAGAGTCGGCGCTCGCCGAACCGGCCCGGGCAGCTGCGCCCCTCGACGAGAGCGCCACCTTCGACCTGCAGTCCCATCGTGGGGGGCGCGGCGAACACACCGAGGAGAGCCTCGCCGCCTTCGCCGCCTCGCTCGAACTCGGCGTCAGCACGCTCGAACTCGACACGCACCTCACCCGCGACGGCGCCGTCGTCGTCTGGCACGACGATGTGCTCACCACGAGCAAATGCCGCGACACGGAGGCCGCCTTCCGTAAGGACCCCGCCTTCCCCTATGCAGGCACGCGCGTGCGTGAACTGACCCTTGCCCAGATTCAGACGCTGGACTGCGGATACCAGCAGCTGCCCGGCTATCCGGAGCAGCACAACGTACCCGGCAACATGATCGTCGAATTGGCCGATGTGTTCGCGCTCGTCGACGCTCACCAGGCCGACACCGTGCAGCTCAACATCGAGACCAAGATCGAAACCCCAGGCCCAACCGGTGACGGGGAAATGATGGCGCTCACGCGCGCCGTCGTCGCCGCGATTACGGTCTCGGGCCGTGCCGACCGAATCACCGTGCAAAGTTTCGACTGGGCCTCCCTCGACCTCGTGCGGCGGATATCGCCCGAGCTGCGACTCGTCGCCCTCGCCCAGGACGACGACTGGCTCGAAGTGGGCCAGCCTGGCAGAAGCGTGCACCTCGGTGGGATCGATATCGACGACTACGACGGGTCCGTCGCCCGGGCAGCTGCCGCGAAGGGCTATGACGCCCTGTCGCCGACGTTCAAGACGGTCACGCCCGAGCTCATGGTCGAGGCCCACTCCGCCGGACTGCCCGTGATCCCGTGGACGGTCAGCGAGACCGCGCTCATGCACACCCTCGTCGACCTGGGCGTCGACGGCATCATCACCGACTATCCCACCCGGTTGCGCGCCGTGCTCACCGAGCGCGGCCTCAGCCTCCCGACGGCGTACCCGGCGCTGTGACCGTGCCCGCACTGCCGCCCCGGCCCCACACTGAACCCGTCGCCTTCCAACTTGCTGGGCCTCCTGCTTCCGGCCTCGCCGCCAAATTGGGCATGCTCGCGCGGCTCTTCGCTTCCGTTTTTTCACGCTGGAGCGCGGGGCCACGTCGCCGCCTCACCAGGCTGATTGGCCGCATCCGTCGGGCGGTATGCTACGAAGCCCACGCCTACTGGCGCACCCGCCCGATTCGCCCGCACCACGTGCTGTACGAAGCGTTCAACGGATCCGGGCTGCTCTGCAACCCAGAGGCCCTGTTCAGACAACTGCGTAATACGCCCGATCAGAGGCATTTACGGCATGTCTGGGCGCTCAAGAACCCACGTTTGGCACGCCGGGAATTTCGCCACGATCGCACGGTGCGCTTTGTGAAAAGCGGCTCGCCCGCCTACTATCGGGCACTCGCCACGAGCCGCTACCTCATCAGCAACGCCACCTTTCCGCCGCAATTTTCCAAACGAGTCGGCCAGATCTACCTCAACACCTGGCACGGCACGCCGCTCAAACACATGGGCTACGACATGGCCGACGGCGCTTTCGGGACCGCCAACATCGTGCGCAACTTTGTCAGTGCGGACTATCTGCTCGCCGCCAACCCGTTCATGGCCCGTCAAATGTATGAGCGCGCCTACAAACTCGACGGCATCTTTCACGGACGGATGCTGCTGGCCGGCTACCCCCGCATCGACCGGCAGACGCTCTCCGCTGCGGAATCCCAAAGCGCCCGTTCCCGGCTCGCGCAGCTCAACCCCGATGGCCGCGAGATCGTGCTGTACGCCCCCACGTGGAAGGGCGCTTCCTTCGCCGACCCCGACGACGACCTCGACGCCCTGCTCGAGCGCGTTCGGCAAATTGAAGCCGGAATCGACGGCAGTCGCTATATCGTGTTGCTGAAAACTCACCAGGCTGTGCACGCACTCGCCTCCGGCCGCGCGGACCTCGACCGGATTCTGGTGCCGAACGACTTGCCTACCAACGTCGTGCTCGGGCTCGCCGGCATACTCGTCACGGACTACTCGAGCATCTTCTTCGACTTTCTCGCAACCGGTCTGCCGATCGTGTTCTTCACGCCCGACCTCGCCGACTTCGAGCAGACCCGAGGGCTCTACCTGGCGCCGACTGAGCTGCCCGGCCCGGTCTGTCGCACGGTAGCGGAGGTCGTCGCATTCATTGGCCAAATCGCAGACCATGGAAGGCTGCCGGCCTTCACCGAGCGCTATCGAATCGCCCAACACGACTATGTCGGCCAGGATGACGGCGCTGCGAGTGCCCGCGTGATCGACGTCGTCTTTCGCGGTGCCGACCCCAGTCCGCTGCTACGCGTGCCGACCGCCGCCGCCCGCACCTCCGTGCTCATCTATCTCGGCGGCATGAAGCCCAACGGCATCACCTCTGCCGCGCTCAACCTGCTCGGCGCGATCGACCACGAACGGTTTGACATCTCGGTCACCTTCGCGAAGAGTGCCGCGCCGGCCCGCCGTGCCAATCAGCGCCTGATCGACCCGCGAGTGCGACAGTTCGCCCGTATCGGCGGCATGAATGGCGGAGTGAGGCAGCGGCTTGCTCGTCGCCGCGCCGCCCGGGCCGACGCCCCCGGCGGGGCTGGTTCCCGCGGAGCGCGCATCACGTCCGGCGCCCGTGCTACCTCCGCGGCGCACGCCGACTTCGCTGCGGAGTTCACCCGCTGCTTTGGCGACAGCCGTTTCGATCACGTCGTGGATTTCAGCGGCTACGGTCCATTTTGGGCTGAATTACTGCTGCACTCGCCTCCCGCTGTGCGCTCGATCTGGCTGCACAATGACCTCGGCGCCGACGCCCACCGCGCCATCGGGGGAGTCAAGCGGATGCTGCACGGCCTCACCGAGACCTTCGCCCGCTACGACCGCTACGACCACCTGGTCTCCGTGTCGCCCGCGCTTTCCGAAATCAACGCCGAGGCGCTCGCCGCTTATGCGCCGCGCTCCAAGTTCACCGTCGCGCATAACACCGTCGACGTTGAACGCATCCTGCGCGGCGCGGCTGACGTGTCCCAGCCGTGCACCGAGTCGCCGGCCACCGCCGCCACGACCACATTCGTCACCATCGGGCGTCTCTCTCCGGAGAAGAATCAGGCCCGCCTGATTCGGGCGTTCGCTCTCGTGCACGCTCGGAATCCGTTCACCCGGCTCGTCATCGTCGGCGCGGGGCCGCTGAAAGCCGAACTCGCAGCGCTGATCCTCGATCTGGAGCTGTCGGCCGCGGTCACCCTGACCGGAGCGCTCGCCAATCCCTACCCTGTGCTCGCGGCAGCGGACTGCTTCGTGCTGTCGAGCGACTACGAGGGCGCCCCGATGGTGATTCTGGAAGCGCTGGTACTGGGGCGGGCGGTGGTGACGGTGGCCTTCGCATCCGTTCACGATGCGTTGCCGCAGGCCGCCGGTCTCGTCGTTCCGCAGACCGACGCAGGTCTCGCGGCCGGCCTCACCGCGTTTTTGCGCGGAGACGTCGTCGCGAGCGCCTTCGACCATGAGGCGTATGGACGTCGGGCGGTTGCGGAATTCTATCGAGCCATCGGAGTGACAGACCTCGGTTTGGATACACAACGTGACTTCCATCTCGACGACGATCTTGATGCGGAACTGGCCGAACTCGCGCCGTCTACGGCGGCCGGGCGCTGAAAGCCCTGACCGGCATCGCGGGCCAGTCGCTCTACTGACCCGGTGAGTCTCGACCCGAAATCAGCACCGCACGCGCGGAAAATATCACCAGACGAACAAAAGCGGGCCCGCCAACTCGGCGGACCCGCTTCCACAAAACCTCGAAACTACAGGTAAGGGCTCACGTTCTCGTCGAACGAGGTCGCGATCGCCGTGCTTGCGACAGCGAAAGCCTCGGCCGGGTCGGTCTGCTGAAGCATGATCTTCTCCAGCGCTGTAGTGAGCTCCTTGTCGGCGTTCGGCACGAAGACGCGGCCCCAGTCCTGCGAGCGAGTGGTCTCGAGCTGGTCGACGGCCGTGCGAAACTGCGGGAACTCGGCGTAGACCTTGGTCATCGTCTCGCCGTCGCGGGCGGAGGTACGTACCGGCATGTAGCCGGTGTTCGAGGAGAAGTACGCCGTGTTCTCGGAGTTGGTCAGAAACTTCAAGAACATGCCGGCGGCCAACTGCTGCTCCGGGGTGCGGTCGGCGGCGATGGCGATGCCGGTTCCGCCGGTCGGACAGGCCTGGCCTTCGGGTCCTTCCGGCAGGAAGCCGGTGCCGACCTCGAAGGTGGCGGCTTCCAAAATGCCGGTGAGCGAGCCGGTCGAGCCCATGATGCAGCCGGTCAGGCCGGCGCCGAAGTCGGCGACCTGGTCCACAGCCGCCACGGTGGCGACCTTCTTGTCGTAAATCAGTGACTGCAGGTAGTCCGCTGCGGCGATCGCTTCGGGGGTGTCCAGCGTCATCGTCCACTCGTCAGAGTAGGCACCGCCCTGTCCCCACAGCATGTTGCAGAACCACCACGCAGCCCAGGACGCACCCTTGCCGAGGCCGAGGGGGGTCACGCCGCCATCGGCCTGAATCTTCGGCGCCCACTCATCGAATTCGGTCCAGGTCTTGGGCGCGCGGTCGGGCAGCCCCGCCTTGGCCCAGACGTCCTTGTTGTAATAGAACAGCGGCGTCGAGCGGGCGTAGGGGATGGCCCAGTGATTGCCAGTGAAGGTGTAGTCGTCGTACAGGGTTTTGTTGAAGTCGGCGGTGTCGATCTCGAGGTGCCGGGCAAGATCGTCGATCGGAAGAATCTGGCCGTTGATCATGTAGCGAAACCACCACACATCGCTGGCCAGCACGAGGTCGGGCACGCTGTTGGTACCCGACGCCGCCTGAAACTTCTGCGCGATCTCGTCATAGTTGGCGCCGGCCGTGACCAGGTTCACCGTGATATTCGGGTTCTCGGCGTGGAAGCGCTTGATGATCTCTTCCTCGATCAGCTTCGAGGTTCCCGGGTGGTTGCTCCACCAGGTGATCTCCTTGGCTGGTGTGATGCCCGTCCAGTCCATTACCGCGACGTCAGCGGCACCGGCACCCGCTCCCAGCGACGGTCCGCTGCACGCGGCGAGGGTGGCCGTGGCGCCGAATACGGCGGCGAGCTTTAATATCTGCCGGCGGTTGATGGTGAACGAGGGTGTCGTGTTCATAGAACTCTCCTGGTAGGGGGTGATCACAAGTGGAAAATTGAAGGGCGGCATCCGCTGAATAACCGGATGCCGATGCGTCAGCCGGTTACGCCGCCGGCGGTCAGCCCGGCAATGATGCGTTTTTGTAGCGCAAAAAACGCGATGAGCACCGGCACGGTGACCAGCACAGTGCCGGCCATCAGCACGCCCCAGTTGGTGACGCCGTCGTTGTTTTGCAGCAGGGTCAGTCCCACCGGCAGCGTCATCATGTCGGAGCGGTCGACGACGAGCAGCGGCCAGAGGTACTCGTTCCATTCGGAGACGATCGAGATCAAAGCCACCGCGGCGATGGTTGGTGCCGAGATGGGCACGATGAAACGCCAGAGTCGGGTCCAGTGACTGGCTCCGTCGAGTGCTGCGGCTTCGAGAATGGAGATCGGCAGGGTCAGAAAGTGCTGGCGAAACAGAAAGGTGCCGAACGCGCTGGCGAGGCCAGGCACGATGATGCCCTGATACGTGTTGATCCACCCGAGCGAGGCCACGAGGGTGAAGTTGGGAATCATCACGATCTGCTGCGGGACCAGGAGGGCGAAGATCACCAGGCCGAAGACGAACTTCTTGAACGGAAACTCCAGAAAGACGACAGCGTACGCGGTGGTCAGGCCGAGCAGCATTTTTAGCCCGGCACCGATCACCGTGGTGATGGTGCTGTTGAGAAAGAAGTTCGCAAACGGCACGGCGGCCAGGGCTGCGGCATAGTTCGACAGGTCGTAGCTGTCGGGCAGCCATTGGATCGGCACCGTGTAAATCTCGTCGCGTTCCTTGAACCCGGCGAGGAACATCCAGACCAGCGGCAGAATCATGATCGCGATGGCCAGGATCAGACCGAGGTAGCCGCCGAGTTGAAGCGGTGTACGTCGACGCGAGGTCGAGGTAGGCGTGGACATCAGTAGTGCACTCGTTTCTCGACGTACTTCATTTGAATCAGAGTGACCACGAGCAAGACGGCGAACAAAATCGTCGCGACCGCGGAAGAATATCCGGCTCGACCGGCCTGAAAGCCTTCCTGATAGATCTGGTACATCATCGTGGTGGTGCCTTCGAGCGGTCCGCCCTTGGTCATCGCCTGGATGATGTCGAAGGACTGCAACGAGCTCAGCAGCGTCGTGATCGACAGAAAGAAAGTCGTCGGGCCGAGCAGCGGCAGCACGATGTTGCGAAATGCGCGCACCGGCGTTGCGCCGTCGAGCGACGCCGCCTCGAGCAAGTCTCGGGGCACCGACTGCAGGGCCGCCAGATAGATGAGCGCAACGTAGCCGACGTTTTTCCAGAGGTAGACGATGATGACCATGACCAGGGCCCACTGAGGATCGTTGTACCAGGGCGGTGAGGCCACGCCGATGGCGTCGAGCAGCGCCGCGGTGATGCCGAAGTTCGGGTCGAAAACGAACAGCCAAAGCAGGCCGACCGCGACCCCGGAGAGCACATACGGCGCAACGATAACGGTGCGGGCGGCGCCGCGGCCGTGCAGCTTGCGGTTGAGCAACACCGCGAACAGCAGGCCGATCACCATGCCGCCGCCCACGGTCGCGACGGTGAAGATCAGGGTGACCGTGACGACCCGAGCCGTGCCGGGGTCGTTGAACCAGGTGACGTAGTTGCCAAGACCCACCGGAATTGCCGAGGCCGAACCCAGGTTCCACTGCAGGGTCGAGTAATAGAGCGACTGCAGGAGTGGCTTATAGGTGAAGACGATGAGCAGGGCCACGTTCGGCCCGGCGAAGAGAAGAAACAGCGACCACGATTTCCACGGTTTCTTTTTCTTGCGCGGGGTGAATGCGCGGCGCGGCGCGGGGGTCGTGACGTTCGTCGGGGCCGCTACCGCTGACGCAGTGCCGCGGTGCAGGTCCTCGATGGTGGGCATGCGCGTAAATCCCCCTGAAAAGTGCCGTCGGCCAAGCAGCAGACTCTGTCAGGTTAGGCAACGTATCGATAGCCGATCGGTCGATTTACGCGTATGCGCGCAGTTGTCGCGTGGCGTTCGCCTGCACCGCGTCAAAACTTCAGCGGGTGTTCACCTGGACCGACCGTCGGCGTCACTCGTCGGCGTTACGGTGTGCAGATGTCCCCTCTTGTCATCGGTCACCGCGGAGCCAGCGGCTACCGCCCCGAACACACCCGTTCCGCCTACGCCCTCGCGTTCGAGCTCGGCGCCGACTCGGTCGAACCCGACATCGTCGCCACCCGAGATGGAGTGTTGGTGCTGCGCCACGAAAACGACATTTCCGTCACCACGGATGTCGCTTCTCGCGCCGAGTTCACCGGCCGCCGCACGACCAAGGAGTTCGCCGGTCACACCCTCACTGGCTGGTTCACCGAAGACTTCACCTGGGCCGAACTGGCCACCCTGCGCGCCCGGGAGCGTCTTGCGCACGTGCGCCCGCAGAATGCGCAGTACGACGACCGATACCCGATCATGAGGTTGAGCGACCTGTTTGAGCTTATCGACGAGGCCTCACACACCTGTCGGCGCCCCCTCGGCATGGTCGCGGAGATTAAGGACGCCGCCTATTTCGCCTCGATCGGACTGCCCCTCGACGAGCTGTTCGTCGCCGAGGTGCGCGCGGCCGGTTGGAACGCCGACGACGACCGCCTCATCATCGAGAGCTTCGAAGCGACCGTGCTTGAGCAGATTGCGGCACGCGGCATGACCGCTCGAGGCGTGTTCCTGATCGCCGCAACCGGTCAGCCGCTCGATCAGGTCGCCCGTCTCGGCGCCGGAGCGCCGTATTACTCCGATTACCTCACCGCAACCGGTCTCGATGCCCTCAGTAGCACCGTCGACGGCATCAGCGTAGACAAATCCTTGATCATCCAGGCAGATGCCGTCGGCGACCTGGTGATTTCTTCTCTCGTTACTGACGCCCACGCGGCCGGGCTGGACATCTTCTGCTGGACCCTGCGGCCCGAGAATGCTTTTCTTACCGCGTCGTGTCGCCGGGGGGATCAGCCGGCCAGTTTCGGCCACTGGCGCGACGAGTTCGCGGCGGTCATGGGCAGCGGAATCGACGGGGTCTTCGTCGACCACCCCGACCTTGCCGTGAGCGTGCGCGACGAGCTGCGCAGCCGGGTGGCGGCATCCGTTTGATGCGCTGAGCGCCCGTTGGCGCATCCCGCGGCTTGATCGTGTCGTGGCCCAGCCGTGTCGTGGCCCAATCGTGTCGTAGCCCAATCGTGTCGTGGCACTCGGTAGGGAAGCGGGCATTCGTACGAACGGGTGCCCGCTTCCCTACTACGTGCCACGAACCGTAAGCCGCCCCACGCACACAAAGATCGGGGCCCGCCGTGTGGCGGGCCCCGATCTTTGTGTGCTGTTTATTCGCTCGTGACGAGCCGAGCCACTACTTGGTCGCGGCGGTGATGGTCGCGATGCCGACGAGCATCTGGTCAGTGACGGCGTCGGTGCTGAACGTGGAGTTCAGCAGGCCGGCGGCGACGGAGGAGATGTGAACCGTGGTGCCGGTGAGGATGGCATTGTCACCTTCCATCTTGAGGGGCTCCAGGGTGGAACCGTAGAGGTCGAACAGCAGGGCCTGGGTCGCGGCGGACTCCCCGTTGACCGAGACGTCACCGAAGAGCTCCGAAGTGCCTGGGTCGATGGTGAAGTTGGTCAGCTCGACGACGGTGTCGCCGGCGGTCAGCGAGAATCCGGATCCCTCGTGCTGAATGGAACCCTGAACGAAGGGGCGGTAGCTTTCGGCCGGGTCGTAGTAGTCCACGTTGCCACCGGTGATCGGGAAGTGCAGGCTGCCCTCTTCGAGGGTGGCCGTTCCGACGGTGCCAGCGGCCAGGCCGAGGCTCGTCAGTGCAGCGCCGAAGTCGGCGTCGAGCAACACGGCGGTGTCCACACCGGAGAGGCTGGGAATCGAGGCGAGCGGCGTCGGCGTGGCTTCGGCCGAGCTGGACGAGCTTGAGCTCGAAGCGGGCGCCGGGGTCGTCGTGCCGGCGTCCGACGAGCAGCCGGCGAGGCCGGCGATGAGAATTCCAGCAGAGGCGAAACCGATGGTGGCCTTGGTGAAGATACGCATGGGATGAATCCTTTTCCGTAGATCGAGCAGGTGGTGTTGGGGTCTGAATGGTGTTCGGCTCCGTCCCGGAATCGGTTTGGAATTGCTCCGATCTGTTACCTTTCTGTTACTAAATACAGCAAACGTCCAGACACACGGACACGCCGGCTAATCGCGTCGACAAGCCGCGATCCCAGTCATGGCAAGGATCGATCCGAAAAGCGGATGCCGGTCGAGCCGGATTGCTGCTCGCGGCAGGCAATGCAGAAGTGGCACTGATTCGATCACGGGTCACCATCTCGCACACGTGCCGCGACGCCCGCGCGGTGGTCGCCGGTCGTGGACCGATACCTAGAAGTGGCGAAAGCGATCCGGCGCGAGGTCCCAGGGGTCTTTGCCGAGGAGTTCGGCGACGCCGCGAAAGACGCAGGTCTCGATCATCATGCGCTGATGTATCTCATCGTTTTCGTGCAGGCGTGACAGTCGCTGGATCGGCAGGCGGTAGAACACGACGCGGTTCGTCTCCGGCGTCACCATCCAGCGTTCCACGCCAATGCCCGGTATGACCGAGGGCGGTCCGGAGGCGACCTCGAACACGGATTTGCCCAGTTCTTCGGGCCAGACGCCGCGCAAATACTCGATTGTGCTGGCGATCGTCATGTCAAACAGGTCGATGCGGGTACGCAGTGGCGGCAGGAACGGGCCGGTCGCCGAACTACGGATGCCGCGGCCGTGCCGGTCGCGTCCGCGACCGCGCACCGTCGGTTCGGGCGCTGCTGAACGACGGGATCGAGACATGCTGCCATCCTACGGCGGCCGGGAAGCGGCTACCCTTACAGGCAATGACATTCCGCCCGTGTTCTCGTGTCGCCTGCCTCGAACCCTCGGTGGCCACACTCACCTTTGACTATGGGGAGTCCCTGGCAGTACTCGGCCCGCTCTCCGTTCAAGCGGAACCACACAGCTTTGACCTGTGCTCTCGACATGCGGAGCGGACGAGTGCTCCGCGTGGCTGGCACCTCATACGACACCGGCTTCTGGCCGACGATCCCGACATTGAAAGCCCGACGCTGCCGTGACACATTCTTGGTGGGGGTGGCATCCGTTCGCTGGGTGGACTGCCCACGCACCAGCCGAACAATGTGGGGGTCGTTCAGAGAGAAATGGCAAGATAGCTGCATGACTGTCGCCGCACCCACCGTGCCCTCCACCTTCACCTACAAGATCGCCGATGTGTCGCTAGCCGAGGCTGGCCGCCACCAGTTGCGCCTGGCCGAAAACGAGATGCCCGGGCTGATGGCTCTGCGCACCGAATTCGGTGAGACCAAGCCGCTGGCCGGCGCCCGCATCGCCGGATCGCTGCATATGACCGTGCAAACCGCCGTGTTGATCGAGACCCTCGTTGCACTCGGTGCTCAAGTGCGCTGGGCCAGTTGCAACATTTTCTCCACGCAAGACGACGCGGCCGCCGCGATCGCGGTGGGCCCCACCGGCACAGCCGATGCCCCGGCCGGTGTTCCCGTGTTCGCCTGGAAGGGGGAGACCCTTGAGGAGTACTGGTGGTGCACGTCGCAGATCTTCGACTGGAGCGCCGAAGCGGCTGCGGCCGGAGCCGCGTGGACCGGCCCGAACCTAATCCTCGACGACGGCGGCGACGCCACCATGCTCGTACACAAAGGTCGCGAGTTCGAACTGGCCGGCGCCGTACCAGCGGATGCTGCCGAGGACAGCCACGAATACGGAGTCATCCTCGCCGCCCTCCGTCACTCGCTCGCGGAATCGAACGACCGCTGGACCTTGGTGGCCGCCGACCTCGTGGGCGTCACCGAAGAGACCACCACCGGTGTTCACCGACTCTACGAGCTTGCGGCGGGCAAACAACTGTTGTTTCCGGCTATCAACGTGAACGACTCGGTCACCAAGAGCAAGTTCGACAACAAGTACGGCATTCGACACTCGCTGCCGGACGGACTCAACCGGGCCACGGACGTGCTGATCGGCGGCAAGGTCGTCTTCGTCGCTGGCTACGGTGACGTTGGCAAGGGAGCCGCCGAAGCACTGCGCGGTCAGGGCGCTCGGGTGATCGTGAGCGAGATCGACCCGATCAACGCGCTCCAGGCCGCGATGGACGGTTTTCAGGTCGCCCGCCTCGATTCCGTCGTCGAACAGGTCGACATCTTCGTCAGTGGCACCGGAAACTTCAACGTCATCGGTGTCGACCACATGCTGCGTATGAAGCACCTTGCCATCGTCGCCAACGTTGGCCACTTCGACAATGAGATCGACATGGCCGCGCTTGAGTCGCTGCCGGGGGCGGTCAAGGTGCAGATCAAGCCGCAGGTCGACGAATGGCGCATGCCGAGCGGGCGTAGCGTGCTCGTGCTGTCGGAGGGGCGCCTGATGAACCTGGGCAACGCCACCGGTCACCCCTCGTTTGTCATGAGCAACTCCTTCACCAATCAGGTCCTCGCGCAGATTGAGCTGTATGTTTCGCCGGAGAAGTACCCCGTTGGCGTGTACGTGCTGCCGAAGTTGCTGGATGAGAAGGTTGCCCGCCTGCACCTCGACGCTCTCGGCGTCGAGCTGACCGTGCTCACTCCTGAGCAGGCTGGCTACCTGGGCATTCCCGTAGAAGGCCCGTACAAAGTAGACCACTACCGCTACTAGCCCCTGCTTTCAGGGACGGGGCCTGGGCCCCGTCCCTGGGCCCAGGTTGTAAACCGGGCCCATGTTCATAAGGTGGGCCCGGTCGTTCGGGTGGTGGGGGAGCGGATGCTGGTGGTGCGACACGCCCGGGTGGGGGGCGTTTTGACGGGTGGGTGTGGTGGCCGTAATGTATCTATACGTACCCCAAAGGTGCGGAAAGCCGCAGTGCTTTTCGGCCTCACGTGGGACCAAATCGTAGTCATCACAACTTCGGGTTCTTGTTTCAAGAGCGTCGGTGTTGGGCTAAGATAGTAAGCCTCCCTCCTGCTGTTCCTAGTTGGTCGAGTCGCATGGTTTTGGTCGCTTTTTGGCGCTTGAAACTGGGTGTTTCTTCGATTTGACAGGGACTGGCCGGGTGGGTAAGTT
>NZ_PJJN01000036.1 GCF_002929825.1 Cryobacterium sp. Y29 | reverse complement strand
ATCACGAGGGAGAACACGTTGTAGATGGTGTCGTACTGGGTCTGGGTTAGGGAGTCAGGTATCAAGATGTCCTCTACTGTCCACGAGCATTCGTTGAAATTACGGGGAACGAACCGAAAAAATGACTAACCAGGTCGCGTGGCATAACTTACTCCGACTACGCCCGTTTCCCGGCTAACGCCGCACGGACAATCCCGAGGTTGGCCTTCCGGCCGCGTCAGGCCTCGACGTTTCCGCGCCACCCGCCTTGGTCGGGTCCCTTCGCCTCGATAAATTTCTTAAAGTTGGCGAGGTCCTTCTTGATGGCGTGATTGTCCACACCAAGAATGGCTCCGGCCTTCTCAAGCAGCCCGCTGGCCTCCCAGTCGAGCTGAACCGTCACGCGAGTCTCGTTCACGGCCAACTTGTGGAACGTGACAACCCCCGCATGGTCGACCTCGCCGCCGGTGCTTTTCCAGGCAACGCGCTCGTCGGGGTGCTGCTCGGTTATCCGAGCCTCAAATGTGCGCTCCACACCGCCGATTTTCACCTTCCACTCGGTGAGCGTGTCGGTCACCTGCGTGATGGATTGCACGAAAGTCAGGAACTTCGGAAATTCCTCGAATTTCGTCCACTGGTTATAAGCGACGCTAACGGGAACATTGACGTCGACGGTCTCGATGGCGTTCGTCACAATAACCTCCTGAAGAGAATGGAATTGAAGAAGTATTTCTGCAAGTTCCGTTCACAGTACTCAAGGCTGGCGCGAGGTCAACCCGGTGAGAGCATGGAAGTGCCGGTACGCGAAAGCTCAGTAGCTCGCACCAGCGGTCGTTGACGATCAAGACAAAGAGGGGCGATGCGGCGACGAGCGACATCCGCGAAACCGCCTCAGGCAGCTCACCTCGAAGGACGCTGCAGCCGCTGAGCACCATTGCTCTGCACCCCGCTAAAAAACCGGGTCTTGGGCGCACGCCCGAAGCCGACACCTCTCATTTGCGAGGTGTCGGCATCGAGTTGCGGGTGCTGCTGTATTACTTCTTTTGCGGCGGACGCGTCATGCTCAGCACGTCGAGCGCGGTGTCGAGCTCGGCGAGCGTCAGGTCGCCGCGTTCGACGTGGCCGAGCGCGATAACAGACTCACGCACGGTGAGGCCCTCAGCGACGGCTTTCTTGGCGACCTTCGCGGCGGCTTCGTAGCCGATGACGCGGTTGAGCGGGGTGACGATCGACGGCGATTTCTCGGCCAGGGCGCGAGCATGCTCAAGGTTGGCGACGAGGCCGTCGACGGTCTTGTCGGCGAGTACGCGGGTTGCGTTGGTCAGCAGACGGATCGATTCGAGCAGGGCGGTGCCCATGACCGGGATACCGACGTTGAGCTCGAACGAGCCCGAGGCACCCGACCAGGCGATGGTGGCGTCGTTGCCGATGACGCGTGAGCAAACCATGAGCACGGCCTCCGGAATGACCGGGTTGACCTTGCCGGGCATGATCGATGAGCCGGGCTGCAGGTCGGGGATGCTGATCTCGCCGAACCCGGTGTTGGGGCCGGATCCCATCCAGCGCAGGTCGTTGCAGATCTTGGTCAGCGAGACGGCGATGGTGCGCAGGGCGCCGGAAGCGTCGACCAGCCCGTCGCGGTTGGCTTGGGCTTCGAAGTGATCACGCGCTTCGGTGATCGGCAGCTCGGTTTCCTGCACGAGCAATTCGATGACGAGCTGCGGAAAGCCGTACGGAGTATTGATGCCGGTGCCGACCGCTGTGCCGCCAAGGGGAACTTCGGCGACGCGGGGGAGTGCCGTGCGGATGCGCTCGATGCCGAGGCGCATCTGGCGGGCGTAGCCGCCGAACTCCTGGCCGAGGGTGACCGGGGTGGCATCCATCAGGTGGGTACGGCCGGCCTTGACGGCCTCTTTCCACAGTTCGGCTTTAGCCTCGAAGGAGACGGCGAGGTGGTCGAGCGAGGGGATGAGTTCGTCGATCAGGGCGCTCGTCACAGCGATGTGCACCGAGGTGGGGAACACATCGTTCGAGGACTGGCTTGCGTTGACGTGGTCGTTCGGGTGCACCGAGCGGCCGAGGGCGCGGGTCGCGAGGGTAGCGAGGACCTCGTTCATGTTCATGTTCGAGGAGGTGCCGCTGCCGGTCTGGTAGACATCGATGGGAAATTCGGTGTCGAACTGCCCGGTGATGACCTCGTCAGCGGCCGAGGCGATCGCGTCGGCGATGTCCGCATCGAGCACGCCGAGCTGGGCATTGGCGAGAGCCGCTGACTTCTTGATCCGGGCGAGAGCGGCGATCTGCGCGGACTCGAGTGTGGAGCCGGAGATTGGAAAGTTCTCGACGGCGCGCTGGGTTTGGGCACCGTAGAGAGCATCCGTTGGAACGCGGACCTCACCCATCGTGTCATGTTCGATCCGGTAGCCGGTTTGTGCGGAGGTGTCCACCACTGTGTGCATTCCCTTTCGGTGCTGTATGAGATTGTGCTGTGCGTAACGGGTACGCGGGTGGTCTGGTCTAAATGACGCCAACCACGATGTTGGGGTCGGCGTGTCCCTCGCGAAGAACGTAGTTCGCACCGACGATAGCCAATGTACCTTCTGCGATGGCCGCGCTGATCACCTCGGACTGCTCGAGCAGCTCGGTGACGGTGTCTTTGAGATGTTCCCGGCCCACGTTGCCGGCATCGATTTGAGTGGGGTCTATGAAAGCGGATATCGGCTGCCCGCTCACGCGACGCACTGCCGGAACGATCTTTTCGATAACGTGCGTGATGTGTGCGGGAAGGGCCGGGGCATCCTCTGCTTGAGAGTCGATGGCGGCGCGCACCGCACCGCACTCGTCGTGGCCGAGCACGAGGATCAGCGGAACGTGCAGCACAGCCACGGCATATTCCAGGGAGCCGAGTACTGACTCTGAGATGATCTGGCCGGCGTTGCGCACAACGAAAAGGTCACCGAGGCCCTGGTCGAAGATGATTTCGGCGGCGAGGCGGGAGTCGCTGCAGCCGAACAGGGCGGCATGCGGGGTCTGCTGGCCAACCAGTTCGGCCCGCCGGTCGACGTCCTGGCGGTGCCGCGGGGAGCCAGCGACGAAGCGCACGTTGCCTTCGCGCATTTCGTTCCAGGCCTCAGCCGGAGATGGGGTAGCCATAGATGCGGGGGTCATGGGGCTCCATTCTTTGCCACATTGGCAGCTAACGCGGTGGCGAGGGTTTCGAAGTCGCCGGTGGGTGCCGTACCGATCAGCAGATAGGTGCTCGTGCCCGCGGTCGTCACAAGCGCATACTCGAAATTGCCCCGATCGGCGGCGGGGGCACTGTTGCGGTAGACGTCCCAGGTGACGCCCGCAATGCTGGCGGTGTCAACGACGGGGGAGTCGGGCAGTTTCTGGGCCAGCCAAGTGGAGTTCGCGTCGAAGGCCTGGTTGAAACCGATGAACTGGTTGTCAGGTGTGAGCAATCCGATGTACCAGGACGGTACCTGGCCGTTGGTGCCGGCCTGCCACTCAGCGTCGTTGGCACTCCAGCCGTCCGGCAGCTCGGGGCTGGCGAGGGGGTGATCAACGACCGGTTGTACCTGGGCGGCGATGCTCGCGTAGTCGACGTCGCGAATGATCGGGTTGTCGTTGCGCGGTACCAGAAGCACGAGTACGAGCACGGCGCCCACGGTCACGAGCAGCGAGAGCACAAGATTGTTCACGGTCTTGCGCGAGCGGTACTTGCGTGAGTTCTCGGCGAGCCGGTCGGCGGTCTCCTGCGGAGTCTCCGGCCGACCGAGCTCGGCGACGATGCGCGGCGGTTTGGGAGCGCGGCTCATCTGGTGGGCGCGGCGTCTTCGGTCGTGGGCGCCGTGGCCGCGAGGCGGGCCGCGTCGAGTCTGGCTTTGGCACCGATCAGCCATTCTTCGCAGCGGCGGGCGAGGGCTTCTCCGCGTTCCCACAGCGCCAGCGACTGCTCCAGGGTGCTCGAGCCCTGCTCGAGTTCGTTCACCACGCGAATAAGCTCGTCGCGGGCCTGTTCGTAGCTGAGATCACTGATGGCGGGGGCAGGCGAAGTCATAGCATCCAGTCTAATTATTTCGACGCAGCGCTGGGGACGCCCGCAATGGCGGCGACGGTTCCGTGGGCCAGGGTGAGCAACAGCTCGGTTCCGACCGGGGAATCATCGGCGCGGCGCAGCACGAGACCGCCAGGCAGCTGGGCGATCGCGTAACCACGGTCCAGGGTGCCTTGAGGTGACAGGGCGCGCAGCTGGGA
Source organism: Cryobacterium sp. Y29 (assembly GCF_002929825.1). Lineage (GTDB taxonomy): Bacteria > Actinomycetota > Actinomycetes > Actinomycetales > Microbacteriaceae > Cryobacterium. The sequence goes on along the minus strand of NZ_PJJN01000036.1, from coordinate 390,035 downwards.
GCGCAGTTCCACCACGGCGGCCTCGGCACGCTCGAGAATGCGCCCGGTCAATTCGGCGCCGCGCGCAACGTAGCGGGTGAGGTCTTCGCTGCGGGAGTCGATGATCCAGCGCGGGTCGACGAGCACCGGCCGACTACGCAACTGTGAGATTCGATCGATTTCCGACGAGAGGATGCCGGTGAGCTGGCTGCTGAGACGCGCCCGGGCCTGCTGCACCCGGTTCAGCTCGTCGCTGACGTCGGGAACGACGCGCTTGGCGGCATCCGTCGGGGTGGACGCTCGCAGGTCGGCCACCTCGTCGAGCAGCGGACGGTCGGCCTCGTGCCCGATCGCGCTGACCAGCGGCGTCACACAAGCGGCCGCGGCGCGCACCAGGCTCTCGTCGCTGAAGGTGAGTAGGTTCTGAAAGTCGCCGCCGCCGCGTGCGACGATGATCACGTCGACCTCGGGATCAGCATCGAGACGCGCGATGGCACTGGTCACCTCGCCAACGGCGCGATCACCCTGCACGGCGGCGTGAGCAACCCGAAAGTTGACGGCCGGCCAGCGCAGCTGGGCGTTGCGAATGACGTCTTTCTCGGCGTCAGAATCTTTTCCGGTCACGAGGCCGATGCAGTGCGGCAGAAACGGCAGGCGCTTTTTGCGGGAGGCATCGAACAGGCCCTCGCTGGCGAGCTGTTTGCGCAGCCGTTCCAGCCGCTCGAGCAGGTCACCGAGCCCGACGTGGCGCATTTCGAAGGCCTGCATGGTGAGCGTGCCGCCCTTGACCCAGAAGTTGGGCTTGACCAGCGCGACGACGCGGTCACCCGCCTTGAAGTCGGCGGTGAGTTTGGCACGCACCGACGACCAGATGGTGAAACTCACGGTGGCGTCTTCGGAGAGGTCCTTGAGCTTGCCGTAGACGTTGCCGCCGCTTGCGCCCCACTGGGTGATCTCACCCTCGACCCAGACCATGCCGAGACGTTCGATGTAACCGCGAATCTTGCCCGAGAGCAGGGCGACCGGCCACGGTGCTTCCACGGTGGCGGGGGCGTCCGTCATGCGGTGGTCCTGGGTGTTGTGGTGGCTGTGGGCACAGTCGGATCCTCCCAGATTTCTTCGGTCGTGCGTGCGTAGACTGAGGCGGTGAACACCAGCGCGCACACTACAAGCAAGCCTCCCGTTATCGGCCTGGGTATGCCGCGCATTCCCAGTGCTCGCAACAGACTCAAGGATACCCCGGTGGTCGGACAGAAGCGCGTGCTGCTCGCTGCCCCGCGCGGGTACTGCGCCGGGGTCGACCGTGCGGTCATCGCGGTCGAGAAGGCGCTCGAGCACTACGGGGCCCCGGTTTACGTGCGCAAGCAGATCGTGCACAACGTCCACGTGGTTTCCGAGCTCGAAAATCTGGGTGCGATCTTCGTCGACGAGGTCGATGAGGTGCCGCACGGCGCGCACATCGTCTTCAGCGCCCACGGCGTCTCCCCGGCCGTCGTCAACGCGGCTGCCGCACGCGGCCTGCAGGCCATCGACGCCACGTGCCCGCTCGTGACCAAGGTGCACCGCGAAGCCGTGCGCTTCGCCCGCGACGATTTTCAGATTCTGCTGATCGGCCACGAAGGCCACGAAGAGGTCGAAGGCACCGCCGGCGAGGCCCCCGAGCACACCACCCTCGTCGGCAGCCCCGACGAAGCCGACACGGTCGTTGTGCGCGACCCGGACCGCGTGGTCTGGCTGTCGCAGACCACGCTGAGTGTCGACGAGACCATGGAAACCGTGCGCCGGTTGCGGGCGCGTTTTCCCAACCTGCAGGATCCGCCGAGCGACGACATCTGCTACGCCACCCAGAACCGTCAGGTCGCCATCAAGAAGGTCGCCCGCGACTCCGACCTGGTGATCGTGGTCGGTTCCGCCAACTCGTCCAACTCGGTGCGCCTGGTCGAAGTGGCCCTGGAATATGGTGCCAAGGCCGCGTACCGCGTCGACTTCGCCAGCGAGGTCAAACAGGAGTGGCTCGACAATGCGGTGACCGTGGGGGTGACGAGTGGGGCATCCGTTCCCGAAGAACTCGTCGACGAACTGCTTGAAGCGCTCGCCGATGCCGGTTACAGCGACGTCGAGCAGGTCAAGACCGCCCAGGAAGACCTCATCTTCTCGCTGCCCAAGGAACTGCGCCAAGACCTCTCCGGCGAAACGGATACCCGTGCCTTCGGCGGTCGCGCCGCCCCGGCCGAGTAGCGACCGAGGCGCGCGAACTACTGCTGGCTCAGGAAGTTGATGAGCGTCTGGTCGCCGAGCATAGCGGCGAGAATGAAGGAGAACAGCACAACGGTCGAGACGGCGCCCCCGATGATCGGTACGTAGAACGCTCGGCGGTGTCTCAGCAGCAGGCCAATCGATACCGCCGTGGCAGCCAGCCAAACGAACACCACGGCGATGGCCCCGACCGAGGTCAACGGGCCAATGTTGGCGGTGGGCGTGTAGGTTCCCAGCCCCTGCTGGGTGTAGATCAACTGCATGGCGTCGGGGAGCGCACCGAGTGAAAACGCGCCGTACAGGGTGGCCAGCAGTCCGAACGCCAGCAGCCCGATTGTCAACGGCCGGTCCCAGCGTGGCGCGGTGCGCTTGGCTGGCCAGGATGGTTGGCCCCGCTGGTACTGCTGTTCCGGGTGTGACGGAGCCGCCGGAATGACCGGCTGGTTCGCGCGTGGCGGCCCGCCCGCCCCGGCCCCGACAATGGGGGCGGGAGCGGGTTCAACCCCGGCTTCTCCTTGCGGAGGCTGCCAGGTCCAGCCCTCAGGGGCGAGTTCACCGTACTGGGGCCGTGGGCGTGGGTCTTTCGCGGGGGGTGGAACGGAGTCCGGGTTCTCTGACATTGCTCTAACTGCGTGCTCTAACTGTTTGAGTGCCCGGCTGAGCCGAGCTGACGGGTGGCATCGACAACGCGAGCGGCCATGGCCGACTCGGCCACCTTGCCCCACGCGCGCGGGTCGTAAACTTTCTTGTTGCCGACTTCGCCGTCGACCTTGATCACGCTGTCGTAGTTCTTGAGCATGTAGTCGGCGATCGAGCGGGTGAAGGCGTACTGGGTGTCGGTGTCGATGTTCATCTTCACAACACCGTTGGCGACGGCTTCGGCGATTTCCGCATCGGTCGAGCCGGAGCCGCCGTGAAAGACGAGGTCGAGCGGCAGAGCGGCAAGCCCGAACTTGGCGGAGAGACCGGTCTGGATCTCCTTGAGCAGTTCCGGGCGCAGCTTCACGTTGCCAGGCTTGTAGACGCCATGCACGTTGCCGAAGGTGAGGGCGGCCATGTAGCGGCCTTGCTCGCCGAGGCCGAGAGCCTCGACCATTTTGATTGCGTCGTCGAGGGTCGTGTACAGGTTCTCGTTCACGTCGGCCTGAACGCCGTCTTCTTCGCCGCCGACGGCGCCGATCTCAACTTCGAGGATGGCGTTGATCGCGCGGGTGCGCTTCAAAATGTCCATGGCGATGTCAAGGTTCTTGTCGAGCGCGATGGCTGAACCGTCCCACATGTGCGACTGGAAGATGGGGTTGCCGCCATCGGCAACCGCAGACTCCGAAGCTTCGATGAGCGGGATGACGAAGTCGCCGAGAGCGCTCTCTGCACAATGATCGGTGTGCAGCGCGACGGTGATCGGGTAGTTGTCAGCGACCGAGTGCGCAAAGCGGGCGAACGCAAGTGCGCCAGAGGCCCGGTTCTTCACGGTGTGCCCGGCGAAGTAGTCGGCTCCACCAGTGGTGACCTGAATGATGCCGTCGGATCCGGCCTCGGTCAGGCCCTGGAGAACGGCGTTGATGCTCTGAGATGAGGACACGTTGAACGCCGGGTAGGCGAACCCGCGGGTCTTCGCTGTGTCGAGCATTGCGGCGTACTGGTCGGGGGTTGCGATAGGCATTGCTTCTCCTCGAAACTGTGCGGGGGTGTGACCCGAGTCTAGCGATGCCCGGTTCGGCGTGGTCCCTCGCGATAGGGTGACTCGGGCGGACAATCCGCGCGACCCGCCGCGCATCCGTCGTAATCGAAGTCGAACTTACGTCCGGGAGGACCTTTTGAACAGCACCGAGACCGCCACTCTGTTTCAACACCCCGACCGTAACCTCGCTATGGAGCTCGTGCGCGCCACCGAGGCCGCAGCCATCCGTGCCGTACCCTTCATCGGCCGCGGCGACAAGAACGCCGCCGACAAGGCTGCCGTCGACGCTATGCGCGTCTTCCTGGGCACCGTCAACTTCGACGGCCTCATTGTTATCGGTGAGGGTGAAAAAGACGAAGCCCCCATGCTCTTCAACGGGGAGCACGTCGGCAACGGCCGTGGCCCCGCCTGCGATATCGCGGTGGACCCGATTGACGGCACGAGCCTCACAGCCGCCGGCCGCCAGAACGCGGTCTCCGTCATCGCAGTGTCGGACCGTGGCACCATGCTCGACGCCTCATCGATCTTTTACATGGACAAGATCGTCACCGGTGCGGCCGGTCGCGGCGTCGTCAGCCTGGACCAGCCGATCGCCGATAACATTCGCGATCTGGCGCAGGCTATGAAAAAGCCGGTCGGTGAAATAACGATCGCCGTGCTCGACCGTCCGCGCCACGCTGGCTTGATCGAAGCCATTCGCAGTGCCGGTGCTGGCACACGCCTCATGCTCGACGGCGATGTCGCGGGCGGAATCAATGCCGCCCGCTACGAGACCCGCATCGACATGTGCGTCGGTATCGGCGGAAGCCCGGAAGGCATCACCACGGCCTGCGCACTGAAGGCGCTCGGCGGCTATATGCAGGGACGTCTCGCCCCGAAGGACGACGCTGAGCGTGCCCGTGGCGTCGCGGCCGGGCTCGACATCGACAAGTTGCTGGAGATCGAAGACATGGTCAGCGGTGACAATACGTTCTTCGTGGCGACCGGTGTGACCGACGGCGGACTGGTCGACGGCGTGCGTCGTAAAGGCCCGATGATCCGCACTGAAAGCATCGTGCTGCGCTCGCGTTCAGGCACGGCTCGTCGCGTCATCGCCGAGCACCTCGCTGAAAAGTGGCTGTAAGCGCTTCAACCGGCATCTCGGGCCTCACCGAAACTGCACGCCTTGAATCTGTTCATTCAGATGCGAGGCGTGCAGTTTCGTGAGTCGCCTGCACGGCGCATGGTAGTGCGGAAACCGAGCTACGCGGGTACCTCGGAATCAGATTCGTCGACACCAGCGAGACGTCGGTTGATCACGCTGTGTTTAGCCTCGTTCAAGTCAGCGCCGTTCAAGTCAGCGCCGTCCAATCCCGGTGGAAGGTCCAGCGTGTCGCGTTCGGATGCTGACGCCTCGAACTCGGGCGCGGTCAGTTTGCGCGGGGAATCGTGGATGACGGTGGGTTCGGTGAGCAGCCCGATCTTGGTCTGGTCGATCCCGGGAAACTGCCGGGCGGTCACGAGCACCCGGGACTCCAGCGAGTTGGCGAACTTGTTGTAGCTGTCCACCGTGCGCTCCAGCGCTTTGCGCAGCGACTCGGCATGGCCTGACAACGCACCGAGCCGCTGGTACAGGGCATTGCCGAGGTCGAAGAGTTTCTGCGCCTCGTCGGTCACCGCCTGTTGCTGCCAGGTGAAAGCCACCGTCTTCAGCACCGCCCACAGATTCACCGGCGACGCCAGGGCCACTCGTTTACTGAACGAGTAATCCAGAATTGACGGGTCGGCCTCGAGCGCCGCTGACAGCAGGGACTCGCTCGGTATAAACGCGATCACGAACTCTGGGCTGGCATCGAAACCTTCCCAGTAGGTCTTCTTGGCGAGCGCGTCGATGTGCACGCGCACAGCTTTCACGTGCTTGTCGATCAGTAACTTGCGGCGGGCGCCTTCCTCGCCGGTGGCCGTGTAGGGAATGGTGCTCGCCTCGATATAGTGCTCGAGGGGAACCTTCGCGTCGATCGCGATCGACTTGTTGCCGGGCAGGCGCACGACCATGTCGGGCCGGCCGAGCCCGGCATCTGTCGAGATGTTGGTCTGCGTGTTGAAATCCACATACTGGGCGAGGCCGGCGGCTTCGACCACGCGCCGCAGTTGGGTCTCTCCCCACACACCGCGGGTGCTGTTGGAACGCAGGGCGCTCGCGAGCGATTCGGTGGTCACCCGTAGCTGTTGGTCAGAAATCTGGGCTTGCTTGAGTTGCTCCGAGAGTGATCCGTACTGTTCACTGCGCTGGGTTTCGAGCTCGGTGACCTTTTCCTGCATGGTGCGCAGGGTTTCGCGCACGGGGCTGAGGGCTTCGAGTACGAGGTGTTCGCGTTTCTCCCTCTCGGACTGCAGGTGTTGGTCAGAACGCTGCCGTTCGCCGGTTTCGCGCGCCGTGGCCCGGTCGTGCTCAATCTGCGCAGAGAGTCCGTCGACGGTGGCGAGGGCGGCCGACAGCTCACTCTGCAGTGCGGCGCGAACGGTGGCCTCACTCGCCCGAGCCTCGGCGAGGGCCACCTGATGGCGTGCCTCGAGCACGGCGGGATCGACAACGAGCGAGTCGTGGCCGGTAGCGCCCGCGCCGCGACGTTGTGCGAGCACCAGCGTGAGTAGGGCGCCCAACGCGGCGCCGATGACGAGACCGACAATCAAACTCAGCATTGGTTCCATGCTTTAAGTCTGCCAGTGCCCACCGACACCGCCGAAATGACACTCGGATCAGGCGAATTGCTGGCTTGCTCTGACTAGCTGAGCGCCATCGGACCGTGCGTGGACGCGTGCTCCCGGGTGGCTACCGGCCCAATTACGCCGACCTTGACCCGGGTCACATGGGCAAGCTGCTCAAGCGTGTCAACTTCGTGGCGCCCAGCCGCGTGAATCATGATGGCCGCACATGCCTCGGCGTCAGCGAGCGCATTGTGATGCGAGAAGTCCTCAAAACCGGCCGCCATGGCCGCCACCGGTAGCCGATACGACTCCAGATGATAGGTGCGGCGGGCCACCTGCAGGCTGCAGACATAGCGCAAGTCGGGCACCGGCTGGCCTGTCACGAGCGACGCCGTCTTGATCACGCCGAGGTCGAACCCGGCGTTGTGGGCCACGAGGTCGTCGCCGTCGACGAAGGCGACCAGCTGCGGAAGCTGCTCGGCCCAGGTCGCTGCACCCACGACATCCGCTGCGGTGATGCCGTGAATACGCGTGTTCCACTCGGAGAATTCATCGTGACCGGGAGGCGGGGCAATGAGCCAGTAGGCCGAATCGACGACCACGCCGTGACGAACTTTAACCATCCCGACGGAGCACGCCGAGGCGCCAGAAGAGTTGGCGGTTTCGAAATCGATCGCGGTAAAATTCAGCACACCTTATGCTCTCACGGGCCACCGACAGAGCCCGCGTCCCGAGCTGCCGGTAGAATAAGCTCTCGTGGCTCTTACTATTGCAATCGTCGGACTCCCCAATGTGGGCAAGTCCACCCTCTTCAACGCCCTGACCAAGAACAACGTGCTCGCAGCGAACTACCCGTTCGCAACGATTGAGCCCAACGTTGGAATCGTGAACCTGCCCGATTCGCGCCTGGCCGACCTGGCAACCATTTATGGCAGCAAGGCGCTGCTGCCGGCACCGGTTTCGTTCGTCGACATCGCCGGCATCGTTCGTGGTGCGAGCGAGGGGGAGGGCCTCGGCAACAAATTCCTCGCCAACATTCGCGAAGCGGATGCCATCGCCCAGGTTATCCGCGGATTCGCCGACCCCGACGTGGTGCACGTCGACGGCAAAGTCAACCCGGCCGGCGATATGGAAACCATCAACACCGAGCTGATCCTCGCCGACCTGCAGACCCTCGAGAAAGCCGTGCTGCGCTTCGAGAAAGAGGTCAAGGGCCGCAAGCTGGCGCCGCTCGTTCTGGAAACCGCGCTCAAGGCGCAGGCCATCCTCGACGGTGGCCAGCCGCTGTCCTCGGCGACGCTCGATATCGAGCCGATTCGCGAGCTTGGCCTGCTGACCGCGAAGCCGTTCATCTATGTCTTCAACGTCGATGAGGCCGTGCTGCAGGACCAGGCCAGGCTCGATACCCTCGCCGCGCTCGTCGCTCCCGCGAACGCCGTCTTCCTCGACGCCAAGCTCGAGAGTGAGCTCAGCGAACTCGACGCTGAAGACGCCGCCGAGATGCTTGCCTCGACCGGTCAGGCCGAGAGCGGCCTCGACCAGCTCGCCCGCATCGGCTTCGACACACTCGGCCTGCAGACCTACCTCACGGCCGGCCCCAAAGAGTGCCGCGCCTGGACCATCCACAAGGGCTGGACCGCGCCGCAGGCCGCCGGAGTCATCCACACCGACTTCCAGAAGGGCTTTATCAAGGCGGAGATCTTCTCCTTCGAAGACCTCATGGCCGCCGGTTCGATTGCCGAGGCTCGGTCCAAGGGCAAGGCACGCATCGAGGGCAAGGAATACGTCATGCAGGACGGCGACGTGGTCGAATTTAGGTTTAACGTCTAATCAGGCCGGCCAAGGCCGCTTCTTGCAGGTCGAGGAGGTCCGCCAGAGCCTTTTCTGATGGCCGAGGAGGCCCGCGAGGGCCGTCTCGAGCGCGGTGTCCGTCGGTGTGCCGCCTCGCCGCATCAACGAGGTCGTGCACGGCCAGCGTCGAATCACCGCGAACACGGCTCTCCGCCTGGCCAGGTACTTCGGCACCTCGGCGCAATTCTGGTTGACGTTGCAGGACCGGCATGACCGCGATGTTGCCGAGGATCGCATGGCTGAGCAGATTGCGGCAATCACTCCGCGCCGCCCGCGGGACAAAGACCCTTCTTTCGAGGCACGGCGAACCTGGTGGGCGGAGAGCGGACTAGCATTCGGTTATGCTCACGGTCGACTCGCTCAGGAACCTCCTCGCAACGGGCCGTTCGGGTGACCTTGCGGCCCGACTCGCTTCCGTTGAGCCGTACGAGCGCCGCGCGGCGTGCAAGCCCCTGGTTGGTCAGGCCAAGGCCATCCTGTGCGCGAGTTCAGCATCGACGGTGACTTCGTGGCTTCGCGATCTGCGAGCAGACTATCCCGGGGGGTACGCGCAATTCGTTGACGCCTGGACAGGGCCATTGGAACTAGGGCACTGGGATGCGGCGACCACCGTCCTGCTGGCCTCCAAAGTGCCCGCTCAGGCCGCGAAAGTCTGGCCGATACCAGAGGACCGTTCGTTTGCGCAGTGGGTGTACCCGGCCTTGTTCCCCAACGACCTCATCGCGTTCGTCGATCAATGGTCTTCGGATTTCGCAGCGAATCCCAAGAACTGGGACCGTAACCGGGGTCGGGCCGTGATGTATGAGTGGATTGAAGAAGGTCTCGTCGAGGCACCACATCATGATGGAGCTGTCTTGATGCTGATCAGCGGTTGGGCTGACAGGCCGGGGAAGCCGCTTTTGTACTGGCTGCTTGCGAGACCGAAAGTCACCAGGGTGCTCTTCGCTCGTCTCTTCACGACGCGTGGCATCAAAGGTGCTTCTTTGAGGCAGAGCGACCGGAGTGATGTCAACGATCCACTTCGAACAGTGGTCGTGCCCGGGCTCGTGGAGGCTGGAGTGTGGAGTCGGAGCTTCGTCGTTCAAGGCGTCGAGTCAGCCTTGAGAAGTGATCTGCCCGCCTACCAGCGCCGCTGGTTCGTTCAGCTCGGTGCAGACCTGGGTCTGCCGGCGGCGGGGACGACCGCACTCGCTCGCTCACCCGGTTCAGGGGTTGTTCTGTAACGTAACGTGGTGGAGTTCCGTTTCAACGTCTAGTTCAAGTGGATCCAGGGCTTGAAGCGGTGATGGGCGCCCGTGCCGGTCACCGCGCTTTCTCTGGCGAATCGTTGCTTCATTTGGCCAAAGTGGTCGCGGAAGCCTCGACGTACGTCATGATGCGAGCGCTAATTACAAAAGTCCGCGATTCGGCGATTTCGCGATGAGACGAACTCGATCGTTAGTCTCCGATAATCCTGATAGGCAGCCATCGTCCTCGGAAATGCGGGCGGGCGGAAGTCATCGAACGGCATCAAGAACCTGACTGCAGTGGAGTCTTCATTCACAAGATCTTGCAGGAGGAAAAATTTCACGTAGCCTTCGAAGCTTTCGAACAGAGCGAAGAAATCGGGATACCGGGCAAGCGTCTCACCGAGGGGGCTGCCCATGCCGAGGTAGTGCCGTCGTACACCTTCGAGGGTGAGATCGAGCCGATCGGCGATCTTCTGATTGAACCCGCGGGCACCGTTGATGGTCTGTTTACCGTCCACCTTATTGCCGGGGAAAAGCATCATCCCGCCGATTGTGTACCCGATGTCGTGGAACGACTTCCGTTCCACTTCCGGTATCTCGTCGATAATGTGCGCCATCCTGAACCAGCTGGCGAACGTGGGTATGACGGAATCACTCGCAAGGTAGAACTCGCCCAAGGCAGACTTGTGGTGCAGATACGCGTCCGGCGTGTGGTCGTCCAAGTCGAACAGAACGCCGCTGGGCAAGGGTTTGCTCCAGAGCTGCATGTGATAATAGCGAAGTGTTCGACTGTGCGTGTCAGGATCTTTTCCGCGAGCGTCGGTCCGCACGTCAAACGTCGTATCGATAGCTAAGTTTCGCCCCATGAACCCAAATCTTACTAAGCCTCGATCTACCGGTCCGCCTTGAGTGAACGGGGTCGCTGACTGCTGGGCGGTGTTTTGGTGGTGGGCACGGCGAAGTTGTCGGCCTTTGCTGCCGATGGTGTTCCGTGAGCTTCGGTGCCGTGTGGCGGATGGTCAGGTGGTGACGGTTTGCGGCGGGCCGCAGGCCGCCGCGAATGCGGCTGTCCGAGTTGCGACTCGGCATCGATAGCTTCGGCGGTCTGGCATCACTGCCGTGATGGATGCCATGCTCCAAACATGAGCAATTGGTGGCGCAGGACTCTCGGCATTGGGGTTGTTCTTTCAGTGAGTGTCGGTCTCGTCGCGTGCTCGGCGACGTCGGCGACCTCGGTTCAGGAATCCCCGAACGGCCGGTTGATTGCCGTCTCCGGGCAGACGAGTGACGTTCAAGAGCAGGCGCTCGCGGAGGGAACAGTCGCGTGGGGGCGTGGCGATTGCATGGTGGTCGAAGCAGAAGAGACCTACCTCATCGTGTTCCCACAGGGCACGACTATTGGCGGCAGCGATGAGGTGATTCTTCCCGACGGCTATGTCATCAGCGCTGGCGACGAGGTAGGACTCGGGGGCGGCTTCCACCCGGTTTTCACAGCGAGTGAGCTCTCGGCGACGCTAAGGGCGTGCCTGACCGAAGAGGTGTTCTGGGCAAGCGGCGAGGTGGCCGAGTAATCTCGACCACTGGATAGCGCCCTCACCCACATGCGCGAGAGGGCCGCCCATCCCAGATCTATCCTCTCGACGTGACTGCGTGGAATTTAAATTCAGTGTCTAGTTCTGAGTGTGCATGCCCCTATCGGGCTCGAATGCCGCAGGGGACTCCCTATGCCGATTCCAGAGTTCGAACCAATCCGTGGAGCCGGTCAGCTCGATTCCGTCGTCGAGATATGACGACCATCGGCGCGTCTGATCGTTGGCGTCGATCAGCGGGAGGAACAATCGAAGCATGGGAAAACTGGCATATCGATCCGGGACGAGATCGCGCGCTGGCGTGATGTCGCTCATTCTCGTTCCGCCTCCCGAGGGCCCCAAGATGAATCGACGCAATTCACGGGCCGTGGCTGACGAATACCGTGCCGCTGAGGTCGTACTGCGCGCTGGTGAACCGACTACTGTCGTAACGTTGCCTGGTGGCGCAACGTGGTGGAGTTCCGCTTCAACGTGTAGAGGGCATGCCTGTCGCGACAAGAAAGATACGGTCGGGGTGCCGATCGTGATCGGTGGTGCCGCATCCCTTCCAAACGACGTGGTAGGTGTCAGAGTGAAGACGGGTCCGCGTGGTCGGGCCGGGATCGAGTCGATTCTGACGCAGAGCGGAGTTCCCGTCGGGGTAGCGGCGTTCATCGGACGTGACCGCGCCAAGGTGGCGGGACTGCCACCTCTGGGTTCGTGAGCTAAACGCTGGGGATGTGCGTCTGCAGGCGGTGGTTACCGATCGATGCGCACCACCGAGTAGGGAGTGTCGGGCGCCGGGGGAGTGCCGAAGCGGGCGTTCGGGAGGTAGAGCCCGTTGCCAAACCTCGCGATCGTCGTGGGCACCTGGAAGTCAAGGTCCGTGTACCGGTCGATGAGTTCGCCGCTGGTCCCGGCTGCATTGAGGCGGATCACGGCTACGGTGTTCAACTGATTCTGCACGACGTACAGGGTGCGCCCGGCGACGAGCAGCCCGTCACCGTTGGGGAGCAGGACCCCACCCAGATCAACGACCGCGGCGACGCCGGTCTCGGGGTCGACGCGGAACAGAATGCCCGTGGACGACTGGATGACCAAGAGCGCTTGATGGTTGGGGGTCTCCGCGATGCCGTTCGCGTTGAAGCCCGGCTGCTGCATCCAGCTGCCCGACAGGGGGACGACTTCGATCGCATCCGCTCCAGGGAGCGCGCCGCCCGGTCCGAGGGGGAGCTTATAGAGCTGCGCTTGTTGGCTGTCGGTGAACCATGCGGCGTCGCGAGTCAGAACGACGTCGTTCACGAACGTTGGCGCATCGGTGAGGGCGTAGCTCTGCAGGAGGTCGCCCGTGACGGCATCCACGACCCGCGCCTCGCCGGTGGGCCCGCCCGCGATGAAAAGCCGACCGCGGTTGTCGATTTTCAGGCCGACCGACGGAGTGCCCGGGCCTTCGAGGGTCGTGATTTCCTCGCCGGTGCGCACGTCGAAGACGTAGACGTCGCCGTCGGCGAGTGAGCCGACGTAGGCAGTGCCGCGCGGGCCGATCGCGATTCCCTCGGGCTGGAATCCGTTGGGAAGCGCGATGACATCCTCGAAATGACCGGGCTGTGGCTGCGGTGCGGCGTGGACTGCGGGTATCCCTGAAACAAGGAAGAGAGCACCCAATGCGGCGGCGGACAGTGTGCGTGTGACGATGCGACTGATCATGGCGATCACAATAGTCCGGCTGGGGCGCTGCCAATAGGCCTGATCGGCCTCGGGCGAAATTCACCGGCCGGTCGCGGTTGTGGCGTCGTGAGCGTGTGGCGTCGCTGGATCCACGGATTGAACGGGTGGCGCTCAGAAAGCTGAGGCAGTTGGGTGCGGCAGAAGTGCTCGACGACTTGACTACAGATTCAACGTTTAGACTGGAACCTTTCGCGTTAATCATCACAGCAGCATCAACCGAAGGAGACCATCGTGCCTGTCATCGCCATCATCGGAGCCGGACCGGGACTCGGAGCAGCAGTTGCGCGAAGGTTCGGGAGCGAAGGCTATTCAATTGCTCTGATCGCCAGGAACCAGTCGAAACTAGACGCTATGGCTGCCGAGCTCACCGCTGCCGGCTTCACCGCGAGTGCTTACGCTGCGGATGTCCGCACGCCGGCGTCGCTCGAAGCTGCCCTTGCGAACGCCGCGGCAGAGCTCGGGCCCATCACCGCGCTGCAATATAGCCCGCTTCCGTCACGCGATTACCTGAAGCCGGTGCTTGAGATGACGCCCGAGCTAGCGTTAGAGGCACTGCAGTTCTCGGCCCTCGGGCTCATCCACGCGGTGCGAGCAGTGCTTCCGGCGATGCGGCAGGCAGGTAGCGGCAGCATTATCATGATCAACGGTGGAACCTCGGTCAAGGCTCGCGCCGGCTACGCCGGCACATCGGTCGCCTTCCCGGCTGCAAGCGCCTACGGCGAGATGCTTCACGAAGCCCTCGAGGATGAAGGTATCCGGGTCAACCAACTGGTGATTCCCGGCGGCATCCCACAGCTTCAGCTTGCCAACGGCATCGACGGGGTCGCCGATCGCATCTGGGACCTCCACACCGTGGCCGGTCCGTTCCGCACCATGCTCATCCCGCTTGAGGACGGTCGGGAGTAGGGCGGAGGCTACCCTCGCTCTCAACTGGACTGTAGGACGAGAGCACAGTCATTTATCTGACGTTGATCGGTGACGAAACATGGTGGAGTTCCGTTTTAACGTCTAGCCCGCTCCGGGTTGGGCATGACAACGGTCGAGAGCTATCCAGCCGACCTGATGGAGGAAGTGGGACACATCGTCATGTCGACGGTGTGGGTCGAGGACGAAGCTGGTGAGGTGATCCAGTTCGTCCCGACGTTCGGGGGCGCGGCTATGTCAGCGAGAACAAGTCGCTGGGGGCGATGATGTTTTCGATGATGCCGGTGTCCCGGCCGGTGAAACCGATTACACCGTAGGTCATCGACAGTCCGTAATCAGGAATGACGCCTGAAAATGACGACGGCATGTCGAGGGTGACAGAGTCGATCCCGAAGGTTTCGTCATAATGCACTTGATCGGCAGGCTTGCCGTCAACTGTTGAATCGAAGTCCTGACCGGTCTGGTTGCCGTTGACATCCTTAATTGCGACACCGTTGGTGGCCATGGTTCCGGATGCTCTGACCATAAAGGCGGGATTGTACGGGCCCGGCCGCGGATTAAAGTCTGCGTCAGGACGGTTCACCCCAATCGTGAAGCCGTTCCATTCCGTGAGGTCGGCCTTTGGGTAGTGTGTGGACTCTTCCACCGATTCTGACGTCGGCTCGCCGAGAAGGCCCCTGAGTACGGCCACAGCTGCGTCCCCATCGCTCTGATAGCTCAGCGATGAGAGAACCGTGCCGTCGATTGTGACGATATCGGTGGCTTCGGCGCCGATGATGATGGTTGCCGGCAGCGCAGCAGGTGTCGCCGATGGAGTGGGTTCCGGTGTGTGTGTTGCTGCGCCGGTTGCAACCGGTTTCGGTGACGATGCGGCGTCATCGCCTTCGCCCTGTCCGGTGCCGCATGCGGTAAGGGTGAGCAGGGCGGCCGCCGCAATGACGGTCAGAGCCAGCGGACGACGCATTACAAAGTCCTTCAGATTGTGGAGTTGCGGATGGTCGAATCCTACTTCCTCCTCGCACGGCCCCGGTCGGTTTAAGGGATCCGAACATAGCCTCCGTGCATTCACGCCCCCAGAAGAGGTGACACGGGGCGTCCGAAACGTCCCCTGCAGAGGCTCTGGTTCCCGGGTGCATTCACCCCATAATTCATCAAGTCACGACTCTTCGTTCACCCGTGATAGAGCGCAACGTCGAGTCTGCGGTGAGAGGCGCTGGACGGAACTGAGTGCTGGTATCCATCAGTCAAAGCGCGCCCATTGATCCTATGCTCCTATTTGCTATATTTCGGACGGGTAAAGCCTGGCTGAGGGTGCTTGGAGTCGATCGTTGGTACCAGTAAATAGTTAGTAAACACTAATCGTTGTGAAGTTCTGCTCCAACGTCTGAGCCTGTCGGGAAACTACTGGCTTGTAGCGCCTGTTACGGGTCTCTTTGGCGCCTGCCACGGAGAGATCAGATCGAAGCTCTTCGACAATCTGTTGCGGTCGGCCGCACCGATCAATCAACGACGACCAGTCGTTTGTTGAATCGGTATCGGAACCGTGGGACGAGTGAACCAGGGAGAGATCTGGACCGTCGCTGGAGGCGTCCAGGCCGCGAAGCCTCGCCCCGCGGTGGTGTTGCAGGATGATCGTTTCGACGGCAGTGGTGAGCGTGCTCGCTAGGCGAACCGGATCAATGGGGGAGCACGGTGGCACAATGGGCGAATGACCACCCTGCACCTCACCGGCGATGCCGCCGCCGATACCCTCCTCAGCGAGAATTCGTTCGCCCTGCTCGTGGGCATGCTGCTCGACCAGCAGATCGCCATGGAAACCGCCTTCACCGGGCCGGCCAAAATTCGTGACCGCATCGGCGCGCTCGACCCGGCCGCGATCGCCGGCTACGACGCCGGCGCCTTCGTCCTGGTGTTTCGCCAGTCGCCGGCCGTGCACCGTTTTCCGGGCTCGATGGCCAAACGCGTACAGGAAGTCGCCGCGGTCATCGTGAGCGACTGGAACGGCGACACGACGTCGATCTGGACCGCTGATGACCCGACCGGCCCCGAGGTCCTGCGCCGGCTCAAGGCGCTGCCCGGGTTTGGCGAGCAGAAAGCAAAGATTTTCCTCGCACTCCTCGGCAAACGACTCGGGATCGACGCGGACGGCTGGCGTGACGCATCCGCTCCCTACGGCGAAGACGGCGCGTACCGGTCGGTGGCAGACATCGTCGATCCCGAGTCAGTGACCCGGGTGCGCGCGACCAAGCGGGCCGCGAAAGCCGCAGCGAAAGCGTAGCCTCGCGTGGTGAGCCCTCATCCCAGTGGATAGACATTCGACAGTCTCGATGAACTCGAGCATCGCAACGAACGCAAATGGTTTCAGGAACACAAACCGATCTACGAGGTCGAGTTGACAGAGCGGATGCTTGCCGTCATCGCAGCACTCAACGTGGCCTTCGCTGCCCCGCTCGAGCAGAAAGCGGCCACTGGCCGGCGGCGCTCGGCCTGAGTCACCAGTGACGGATTCGTGCCGGTCGCGATTTTCGCGACCGCCGGCATCCGTTTTAGACCAGTGTCGAAATGCGGCTCAGTACCCGCTCCGGAACTGCCTGGCGCGGCACCTCGCCCACCAGAAAATCACCGACCGGCAGGGTGTCGGTGTCGTTCGACCAGAAATCCGTGCCGATCACCGCTCCGTGGAGCGCACTTTTGTGCAGCTCGACCCGATCGTCGTGCCGCTGGCCGAGCGCCCACTGGTAGTGGTCGGTCACGTTGGTGATCGGAGAGTACGTCGACAGCGGTATCGGTTCGCTGCCGAGAGAGGGTTCGCGGTCGTCGAGCAACACCGCGATCAACGGCAGCGCGGCGAATCCGCGCAGCCAGTCGGCGACGTACATGGAGGCGTTTTCGGCAGTGTCGGCGTCGAGCCCTGACACGTCGGCCGACCCCGAAAACGGATGCGTTCGCGCCAGCCACTGCATAGGCGACGGAATCTGCAGCACGACCGGCACCCGCTGAGTCTGGCTCAGCACGGTGACCAGTTCGATCACGGATGCTGTCGTTTCGGCATCACCCAGCAGGGTGCGGAGGGCGTAACCGGTGCGGGACTTGGCGCCCATGGCGGCTTGCAGAGCGGGATCAGATGCGACCCGGTGTGCATAGAACCGGTCGAGACTGACCAGCGCCAGATCGGACTTGAGAACGCCCTGAACCTGGCCGAAGAAATTCGCGTACGCCATGGGTTCCTGCCACGGCACGGGCTTACCCTGCAAAAAAACGGATTGGGCATAATCGTGACTGTCCAACACCACAGCCCGACTGCGGCCCGAGGGTGGCTCGGCCAGAAGCTCATGTAGCGAAAGTGTCATGGTGTCTCCCTGTGATCGATTAAAAGGGTGACCCGTGGCTGCGAGGCCGCCAGGAGACGACCCCGCAGCCACGGGTCAGAAAGGACAGGTCAGGATTTGTGCACGGTCTCTTCGCCGTATTTCTGCTCGAGTTCACGTACCCGCGCCTCGAGCTTGCTGATTTTCAGTACTCGGCGGTCAGGAACCATGATGAGTGGCAGATCTTTGATCTTGCCCTTGACTCGCTCGGGCTCGATTTTGCCCCAGTGCGTCGCCAGCAGTTCCTCGTTGTTGTCCTGTCCCCACGAACCGTAATAGAGCAGGTCCTTGGGCGGCTCTTCTTGAACGAACTCCGCAACGAACTCCTTGTACGGCTTTCCGCGGCTGATCCGATCCTGGCGCATCTGTGCCCGCAGCAGGTTCGTTTTTTCTTCGTGCACCACGAAGGTGTCTGCTTCCCAGACCACGCCGTAGATGTTCGTGGCGACGTGGGCCGAGATCCGGTCCAGTTCCAGGTCAGTCACGACGAGTTCGGGGTCGCGCTCCAGCACGTCGCCGTAGCCGCCGCCGGCGCCTTGGGCGATCATGTACAGCTCGCCCTCCTTCGCCACGTCGAACTGCAGTCCCATGTGACCGGACTGGTAATCGCCGCCCGCAAAGGGCTGCTCGTTCATGACACGTTCCATCGACAGGTTGAACTGCGAGGGGTCTTTCTTGATGATGTCGTAGATGTTGATGTTTTTGACCATGGCCAGGGGGTACGTCGGGCATCCGTACCCTCCGAACATGCCCGGAACCGAGGAGAACTTCGATCCAGAGGTGACGGTCATGAAACCCCAGCTCGGTGTGCCGCGTGAGGCCACCATCATCTCGTAGCCCATACCGCCGCGAAACTTCCCGAAGCCCTGGTTGTCGCGCACCAGCCGCTTGCTGACCAACTGCAGAAACGGAACCTCCTCTTCCATGACTTCCTGTTCGCCGAGGTCGGCCATGGCGCAGAATAACGGCGCTACGGCATTTTCACCGTCGCGGAACGCCTTCGCGCCGCCGCCCATGCCGTTGAGATCAGCGCACAGGTTGCCCACTTGTTCACCGTTCTGCGTGGTGCCGCCCCAGAGAAAATCGTTGATCTGGTTGAACCAGGGCGCGACGACGTTCGAGTATTTCTGCGGCGATGAGAACTGCATCTTGGCGAAGGCCGACTGTAGGGCGGAGAAGCCGCGGAAGGATGCCTGCAGCGACTGGCCGACGGGCGCGTCGTACCCGGCATCCGCCCAGGTGTGTTCCTCCGTGATAATTTCAATCGGCGACAACGCTCCGGTGCTGCGAGGCAGGTCGGGCCACCAGTACGAGAGAACTGCCTGGGACATGAAGGATTTCGTTGACGCGAGCGGTGAGTTGAGGGCCCGATTGAGAATCTCGGGGCCGGTGCCGGTGAGGTCGATAATCATCCGTTCGCCCGTGACGGTGATCTTGCAGGCGAACTTGATCAGAATGTTCTCCTTGAGCGTGGAGTCCACGAACTGATTGAAGGTGACGGTGCCGTCGGGCAGCTCGGCGATGCGCCGGCGCACCTCAGTCTCGACGTCCTCGACGGTGACGCGAAGCGACGCGACGAAGGTCTCCTGTCCCACCTCGTCGATGAGCCGGTCGACGGTGTCCATGATGCGCCGGGTAGCGCCCATCTTTACCTTGATGTCGGCGAGCATGAGCTTCGGGTCGCGCGTGGAGTGCTGCAAGAACGTGAGCAGGTCGCGACGTAGATGGCCCTTCTCCACGATCTTGATCGGCGAGGCCCGCAGACCGTCATCGAATGGTGACTCCGAACCCGACGGCATGCCACCAGGTTCGCACGCTCCGTTCTCGCCTTCGTGGATGGTCGCACCCACCCAGGCGATGATGATTCCGTCGCGCATGACCGGCACAAGCATCGACTGGTCGGTGTTGTGCACCATGCCGTAGCGGGAGTCGTTGTGGAAGAAACCGTCACCCGGGTTGATGCCGACGGTGGGCTCATCCTTCCAGTTCTTCATGATGTAGCGGATGGGGTGGTGCAGCACCGCAGAGAAGGCGATCACGCCGCGGTTGGAGAGATACGTGACATCGCCCTCTGCGGTGTAGACCGCGCAGGAGAGGTCGGCCCACTTCGCTCCGGGAGCCGCGCCCATGCTTTCGCACATCTCGAAGGCCTCATCAAGTGCACCGGCCAGGCGTTTGCGAATCCGGTCGACCTCGAGCGGGTCGATACCCTGCGCGATGCACTCCTCCTCATAGGCGGTGCGCGGCATGATCTCGTGAGTACGCATGATGGCCGGATCTGGTCCGAGAAAAAGAGTGGTCTCGTCCATGAATTTGTCGACCCACTGCTGTTCCTGGTCGGTGAGTAGCTGGGACGCGTCGGCGTTTCCGCTGGTGGGCACGAACTTGTCGGTTGTCAGTGTCATGGTTCAAGCTCCTTTGCTTGTGTGAAGTGTTGCGAAGGTGAGAAAAACGGTCAGTCGCTCAGTAGCCATACCGCACCCTGTCTGGTCGGTTCCAGCCGCCAGCCGGGCTCGACCAGGTAGGTGGTGTTCTCGGTCGTGACGATCGCCGGTCCGTGGATCACGTATTCGTGTTTGAGCGCCTCGGCGTCAAAAACGGGGGTGTCGACCGCGCCGGCGATACTCGTGAAATGCACCGACCGATGCGAGACCGGTTCCGGCTTGATCTTCTCCCCGCCGGTGTGAATCGACTCGAATGCAATGACTTCGCCCTCGATATAGGACGCTACGCGAATAGTCTGCGCACGCACGCCCGCCTCCGGCGCCTGGGTGCCCTCGCCGTAGCGTTCGCCAAAGAGATCGGAGAACGTCTTGATCAGGTGCAGCACGTCGGCGACTCCATTGACCCGGTTGATGGTGAAGGCGACGGCCGTGGTGACGAGCTGGTTGCCGTAGCGCATGTCCATTTCGAGGCGGTAGCGCACGTCGGCGCGGTCGTAGCCCTGGCGTACGAGGTCTTCGGCGCCCTTCGCTTCGAGCTCCTCGATGTACCCGTTGAGCGCCTCGTATTGGGTGTAGAGGCTGCGCTTGATCGGTTCGTAGAGCACGACGTAGGCGCTGCGTTCGTGAATGTGCAGCGGACGCATGTTGCCGGCCCCGAGCGCGGAGAACACCGAGGCGAACGGCGGAAACAAGATACGGCTGATGCCGGCGCTCGCCGCGATGCCGCAGGCATGCAGCGGGCCGTTACCGCCGTAGGCGAGCATCGTGTAGTCCTCGATCAGCCCGCCGCGCGAGCGCAGCTCCTTTTCGATGCCGATCGCCATCTGTTCGTCGACAGTCTTCTTGATCACCTTGGCGACCTCGACCGCGTCCAGGTCGAGCTCGTCGCTGAGCGTCTCATCGATGACATAGATCGAGCGCTTCTTGTTGAGAGTGATGTGCCCGTTGGCGTAGTTGTCCGGGTCGAGATAGCCGAGTACCAGGTCGGCGTCGGTGACCGTTGGGCGCAGGCCACCGCGGTCGTAGCAGGCCGGGCCCGGGTCGCTTCCGGCTGATTCCGGCCCGATCTGGAGGGCATGGTGAATGCGGTTGTAGGCGGCGATAGATCCGCCGCCGGCGCCGAGCGTGTTGAGGTGGATCATCGGCGCGGAGACCATCCAGCGACCAATGGTGGGCTGGAAGTCGTAGTGCCGTACGCCGCCCTCTGGCACCAGGCCGATGTCGAACGAGGTGCCACCCATATCCATTGACACTACGTCGCCGAGGCCGGTCGACTCCGCGAGGTGCTGGGCCGCCCCGACACCGGCGATCGGTCCGGAGTGAATCGTCTGCAGGGCATCCGTGGAATTGGGCTGCGCCATACCGCCCGAGTTATGGATGACCAGCATCGGCTTCTCATAGCCGGAGTCGCGCAGGTTGTTGGAAAGCTGGTTGAGCGCATGGAACATGGTCTGGTGCAAAAAAGCGTCGACGATGGTGGCCATGGCCCGCACATATTCACCCTTGCGCCCCGATACCTGGCTGCTGAGTAGCACCGGAATAGACCCGAGCTCGTGCGCGGGGTACTCATCGAGGATGATTTCCAGAATGCGATCCTCGTGCACCGAGTTCTCGGTGGCGTTGGTCAGGGCAATGACGATGGCCTCGGCGCCGTTGTCGACGAGTTCGCGCACCTGGGTGCGCACGTCGTCGTACATGATCGGCACGAGCACCTCGCCGACCGAATCAATGCGTTCCTTCACCGAGCGGATGAGCTGGCGTGGCACGAGCGGTTCGGGACGTTGGGCGTCCGGCATGTCGCCCTGCTTGGCCCCGTCGAGTCCTTCGCCGTAGCCGCGGCCGCGGGAGAGTGGGATGGTGTCTTCGAAGCCGTGGGTGACGATTGCCGCGACCCGTGGGCCCTTGCCCTCGATTAGGGCGTTGGTGCCCAGCGTCGTGGCGTAGCGCACCGAGTCGACCTCTTTGAGGGCCGTCTCGCGGCTGATACCAGCCCGCTCGCAGGCCCGGTCCAGGGCTTCGTTGAAACCGAGCGCTAGGTTGTGGTGCGTGGTGAGCGCTTTGGATTCGATGTAGACGTCATCCCAGACGAAGAAACAATCGCTGAACGTGCCGCCGATGTCTACCGAGATTCGTTTCACGGTCAGTGTCCTTCGTTTTGGCGCGAGTGAGCGTGGGGTGCCACGGAGTCGAACCGGGCGCTGAGGTCGGCCTCGGCGTTTTCGCCAGGACCATAGTTGACGACCTCTTCGGGGTTGCCCCCGTGGGCATTCCACTTTTCGCGCAGCGAGTCGATGTCCCACAGCATGTCAACGGTCGGTGGATGGCCCGGCGGCAGATATTCGGCTTCGATCTGGGTTCCGCAGGTGGGGCAGTAAAACTCCAGGATGCGGCAGAAGGCGGGATCGGGAGAGAATGTGAATTCGTATTTCTCCGGGGCGATCACGGGAGGATGAATCTCTTGGGGGTCTCGGTCGTAGACCAGGGTGCCCTCTTTATAATTGCCACGAGCATCGCCGAAGTCGTGGGCGCAGACGCGGCAGATCCATCGTTCCGTGTCGAGGTCGATGAGCAGGTATTCGGTCATGGGAACGCGCATTTTGTTTGTACCTTCCTTGGGAAACAAAGTGGGTTGAGGTATCGGGTCAGAGCGTGTCGGCAAGTTGCAGGTCGCCGGCGGTCGAAACCGTGAGAGTCCAGCCGAGCGGCACCCGCGCGGTGAAGAACGGGCCCTCGACGATGGCCGGTCCGGCTGCCGTCGCACCGGGCTTCTGCTCGTCGAGGTGGTAGACGGCCACGGTGTCAATCTGGGTGGGAGTAGAGCGCACCTGTCGGGTTCCGGCGGCGACGCCGACGCTCGCTGTAGCGGGCGCTCCGCTGGCAATTTCCGGGTGCGGCAGTCGGAAGGTGGCTTTGAGGGCGAGGATCTCTTCGCCATCTTCGACCCGGGTCGACCAGTCGAGTTGGCACTCGCTCAGGTCGTGTCCTTCCTGAAACATGTCCTTGCCGGCATCCGCTTGCAGTGCGGTGCGTACTGCACCGATCTCGGCCGGTGAGAAGCTGGTGACGTTGGCTTCGTAGGACTGCGCGATGTCGGAGAAGCTGATGCCGTAGGCGGAGAACACTGCTGCGAGTCGCGGTACGAGTACCTGGCGCACGCGGGCTATGCGCGCGGCGCTGCAGGCGTTCATCGGTCCGCCGCCGCCGAACGCGGCGACCGTGGTGTCACCGGTTGCACTCACAAGGTCGGCGAAGGAGCGCGCCAGGTGGCTGGAATAGCTCGCTTCCATGAGAATCAGAGCCTCCTCGAGGCTGATCCCGAGCGGGTCGGCGACGGTCTTGATGATGACCGCGCGCGACCGCTCAGCATCCAGTGCCATCTCGCCGTTCAGGTAGGTGGCAGGGTCGAGCACACCGAGCAGCAGGTTGACGTCGGTGATCGTGGCCGAGGTGCCGCCGAAACCGAAGCAGGCTGGTCCGGGCGCTGCGCCCACGCTTTCCGGCCCGACGGTGATCCCGCCGTCGTGGACGGCGATGATCGAGCTGCCGCCGACTCCGGTGGAACGCACGTTGCTCATCTCGTAGGAGATGTCGACGCCCTGGATCGATCCGCGCCGGTCGACGGCGATCGTGGAGTTGGCGACGGCTCCGACATCCGTTGTCGTGCCGCCGACATCGATCATGAGCACGTTGTCGAGACCGTAGGCTTCGGCGAGGGCACGCGTACCCTCGAGCCCGCCGCGCGGTCCGGAGGAGTAGGTCTTGAGTGCGACCGACTTGGCGACGCGGGAGGAGGCGCCGTCGTTGCGGTAGATCAACAGCGGGTTCTTGACCTTGTAGGCGCGCAGCCGGTGTTCGGCGCTGTAGAGAAAACGCTCGACCGTTGGATGCAGGAAAGAGTTCAGAATGCCCGACCAGACCTGGCGCTGCCGGGAGGTGTCTGTGGCGAACTCGCGGGAGAACAGGATCGGGACCGATCCGAGCAGGTGCCGCGGAAAGTTCTTTAGCATTGTTCGTTTGAATAGGTGCTCGCGTTCGGCGCTCTGGCCGGCGACGACGAGACGTTCGGCCCCGGCGGTGGTCAGCCGGTTGATTTCGGCGACGAGCTGCTGGGCTAGGTCCTCCGGGGTCCCGGCGGCGGCGATGATGCCGACGCGGGCGCCGATCAGATCGTTGAAGAGCCCGGCCGTCTCTTCCGAGTTGCCGAGCGAGTCTGGCAGAGCGGGATCGTCGGTGATCAGGCCGATCAGCGGGCCCTTGCGTTGCACGAGCGCGTTGGTGCCCTGCGTCGATGAATAGCGGATGTGCTGGGTCGAGTGCAGCAGACCGGCAAGGTTGGCGTCACCATAGATCTGCGCTGACGCCTTCGTCATGGCGTCGAAGAGACACTGGGACAGGTCGACCGGGGTGGTGAGGGTCTTGGTGAACGTGAAATCCGTGCCGCTGGCGACGACAATGTCGGTGAGGGTTCCACCATTGTCAATGTTGATCAAACGTTCCATGAGCGCTCCTTTGCGTTGCAGTTGTGAGTGACCGAGGTTCCCGAGGAAACCGCTCCCGTAAGAATGACCCCGCGTTCCCGCGGTGGCGTGTCCCACATTGGGACACCGTGCGGCTGGCGTTCCCCGGTCGCAGGGGGCATGCTTGCAGAGTCCACAAGGGAGTAGATATGCACAGAGTTGCCGAACGGCGAAGCAGGATTGCCGCCGCTCGCGCCGATTTTCTTCGCTTCGGCCACGCCGAAACCCAATCGGTTCCCGGATTAGTGGCGGCTTCCTGGCAGCGATCCTTTTTAGCCGGCGTCGATGCCGTGTCGTCGCAGGCGGTTTTTCACAGCGATCTGGATCTCACCGGTCGGCTGATGCGGTGCTCCGAACCGGTCATTGCCCGACTGAGCGACGAGATGGCCCAGATGCCGCTGTCGATCGTTCTGACCGACTACAAGGCGCGCATTCTCAGTCGCTCCGAAACCGACACGACGATCGGAACCCTGCTTGACGAGGTGTCGCTCGCGCCGGGCTTCAACTATGCCGAAACAAACGTGGGAACCAACGGCATCGGCACTGTACTCGAGTCGGGCCAGTCGCTGTATATCGTGGGACCCGAACATTTTTTGGAGCACCTGCAGCCCTTCGCGTGCGCAGGGAGCCCCATTCGTGACCCGCTCACCGGCCGGGTAGAGGGGGTGCTCGACATTAGCTGCCTGAGCGAGGATGCCAGCCCCCTCATGCATTCCCTGGTGCAGTCGGCCGCCCATGAAATAGAGCGCAACCTGCTCATCGACCGCAGCCAGCGGCAACAGGCTCTGTTTGACGCGTATGTGCGGGTGGATTCTCGCACCCGCGGCGCGGTCATGGCGATCGGCGGTACCGTCGTGATGGGCAACACTGTTGCGCAGAGCCAGTTCTCTCCCGATGAACAGTGGACCATCCACCAACACGCCCGCTACCTGATGATCTCACCGGGGCAGCCGGTCGATGAGATCGAACTGTCATCGGGCAAGATCGTGCAGATTCGGGGCAAGCGCGTCGTCGTCGGCTCCGACATCGTTGGTATCGTCGTGGTCGTCGAGATCAAGTCCGAACGGGCACGCCTCCCGGTCCGGGAGTCAGGTCTGACCCTGTCACAAGGGCGCGGGCGGCGGGTGCGTGAACCCGAGCGGAGCTCTGCAGCGGCAGCGGCCATCGTCCACGATGTGTCATCCCTGCTCGGCAAACGCGCCTCGAGCAGCCTGGTCACCGCGCTGACTGCTGGGGCGGCCCTGCTCGTGTGGGGGGAGGCCGGCGGCGGTAAGGTTTCGCTCCTCGCCGAACTCTATCGCCAGATCGTTCCGCTGGGTCGCAGTGTCGTGTTCGGCGCTGAAGCGCTCAACGAGAACGGTCTGCAATCCCTGTTGGAGAACGACCTGGTCAGCGTCGGGGTTCCGCCCACGCTGTACATTTTTCGCAATTTCGATCGGTTGAGTACGGCGGTCACCGAAGAAGTAGAGGCATTTCTCGTCGCCCGGGAGACTCGCGCCGACTCTGCCGGCATCGCCGTGACCGTGTCGCAACCCGATCTCCAGGCCGATCTCGCCGTCAATCGCGCGTATACGAGCCTGCTGCACCATTTTGAAACCTCCGTCACCGTGGCGCCCCTGCGGCATCGCATCGACGACCTGCCCGACATCGTCACCCAGGTCCTCGCCCGACGAGCCGGATTGCGCCCCGCCACCGTCAGCGCCGGCGCTATGCGGGTGATTTCCCGCTACCCCTGGCCGGGCAACATTCGGCAGCTCGAAGAAGCGCTCGATATCGCCCTGCTCACGCGCCCGGTTGGTGCCATCCAGGCGGAAGACCTGCCCGCCTACTGCCACGGCGTTGCGCCCCGGCTGCTGACGGCGCTGGAAGCAGGGGAGCGCGACCTCATTGTCGGCGCGCTGCACAAAGCCGAAGGCAACCGGATGCGCGCGGCGGAGTCCCTGGGAATCGCTCGGTCGTCGCTTTACCGCAAATTGAAAAGCTTCGGCATCACGGTCACCGACTCGTAGTCGCTATGCGCAGCCGACCGATGGACCAGAACACCACAATCGCAACCAGGGGCATGGCAGCGATGCCGAGCCCGGAGTAGCCGGCCAGCGCCAAAATCGCACCGGCGAGCGCGCCGCCGAGCGCGCCAGCCGCGTTCATGGCGAGGTCAGAGAACCCCTGCAACGACGCGCGCTCCTCGATCTGCACGGCTTCGGACACGAGCGCCGAACCGGCCACAACGGATGCCGACCAGCCCAGTCCCAGAAAGATCAGGCTGAGCGTCATCGTGCTTTGTGATCCGTCGCTGAGCGAGGCGACGGTGAGGGCGACGAGCAGCAGGGCCTGTCCTCCGAGAATGACCGGGACACGACCCACTCGGTCGGCGAGTGCGCCGAAGACAGGGGAGAGGGCGTACATTCCGGCCACGTGCAGGCTGATAGTCAGCCCAACGACGGTGAGGGTGGCGCCGTGGTCACGCAGGTGCACGGGAGCCATCGACATCAAGGCCACCATGGTGGCGTGGCTGAGCGCGATGACCATGACGGCGTACCGGGCCGCCACGTTGCCGCGCAGAATTGACAGACCGCCATTAGCCCGGCGGATGCCCGCGCTCGCCGTGCGCGTGGCCAGCGCGGTCAGTAGAGGGTCGGGGAGCAGCCCGAGCGCGTAGACGAAGGCGGCGGCGACCGTGGCAGCGAGGGAAAACGCGAAAGCGCCCGTCATCGCCGGCAGGCCGAGCGCTGCGCCGAGCACTTCGCCCGGCCCGAACAGGTTCGGGCCGAGTACGGCGCCGATCGTGGTCGACCAGACCACGATTGACAGGTCGCGGGCCCGAAAGCGCGGTGTGGCGAGGTCAGTGGCCGCGAAGCGCGCCTGAAGATTGGTGGCTGAGCCGGCACCGAGCAGCATGAGCGAGAGAAGCAGCAGGGCAAAGCTGTCGACCGACACCGAGGTGACGGCGAGTATCGCACCCGTGCCGGCGGCGAGCGAGCCGGTCGCGAGCGACACCCGGCGCCCGCGGGCCTGCGCCAGCCGAGCGAGGGGTATGGCCACGATCGCGGCGCCCAGGGTGCTCATAGTCGCGGCCATGCCCGACCAGGCACTCGACCCCGACAACTGAGCAGCGAGCAGCGCGCCGAGGGACAGGGTCGCGCCCATGCCGATCCCTCCGAGGATCTGCCCGGCGATGAGCACCCGCACCACGCGCTTCTGTAGCGCTGTGTGCAGCACCGGCGCCTGCGGCAAAGTCATCGGGTCGGAGCCGTAATTGTTGTCGTTCATCGTTTCGATTCCCCTGGTTATAGCCTCAGCAGGGCACTGCTGCACGGCCGAGGCTCACTCTACCGAGTAGCAGGTACGGGGACCGTGCGGTCAATGAGATTATGGAGTAATGACCGGAACACTCGTGGCCAGGGGCCTGGCCGGCGGCTACGCGCACCGCATCCTTTTTGAATCGCTCGATCTCACGGTCGCCCCCGGCGACGTCATCGGCGTGGTCGGTGCCAATGGGGCCGGCAAATCCACCCTCTTGAACCTGCTGTCCGGGCGTGGCGAGCCGCAGGCCGGCACTATCACCCTCAACCCGGCGGATGCCTTCGTCGGCGCGCTCCCGCAGGAACACGAACGAGTTATCGGCGAGACCATTACCGCTTACATCGCCCGGCGCACGGGCTGTGCTGCGGCGACACGTGAAATGGATGCCGCGGCATCCGCTCTCGGGGATACCCAGCCGCGTACCGACGGAACCGACCCGGCCGACACCTATTCGACCGCCCTCGAACGCTGGCTGGCCAGCGGGGCCGCCGACCTCGACGAACGGCTGCCCATCGTTCTCGCCGACCTCGGCCTCGCGCTCGGCACCACACTCACCGCCGACAGCATGATGACAGCGCTCTCCGGCGGCCAGGCCGCGCGCGTCGGGCTTGCCGCCCTGCTGCTGTCCCGCTTCGACATCGTGCTGCTCGATGAGCCGACCAACGACCTCGATCTCGACGGGCTGGAACGCCTCGAGGCTTTCGTCAAGGGCCTCCGCGGCGCAGTCGTGCTGGTCAGCCATGACCGCGAATTTTTGGCCCGCTGCGTCACCCGCGTGCTCGAACTTGATCTCGCCCAGGGCGCGAACCGGGTGTTCGGCGGCGGCTACGATTCGTACCTTGAGGAACGCGAAACAGCGCGTAGGCACAGCCGCGAGAACTACGACGAGTTCGCCGCCAAGAAGGCCGACCTCGTCGGCCGGGCCAGGACTCAGCGGGAATGGTCGAGCCAGGGGGTGCGCAACGCCATCAAGAAGGCGCCGGACAACGACAAGATCCGCCGCAAAGCCTCGGTCGAGTCGAGCGAGAAGCAGGCCCAAAAAGTACGCCAGATGGAGAGCCGCATTGCGCGCCTCGACGAGGTGGAGGAGCCCCGCAAGGAGTGGCAGCTCGAGTTCACCATTGGTTCAGCCCCGCGCTCGAGCGCCGTCGTGGCTACCCTGAACAATGCCGAGTTCCACCAGGGAGATTTCGTGCTCGGCCCCGTAACGTTGCAGGTCAACGGCGGTGAACGCATCGGCATCACCGGCCCGAATGGTGCCGGCAAGTCCACGCTGCTGCGTGCCCTGCTCGGCCGTCAGAAAGCGGATGCCGGCAGCGCCCACCTCGGAGCCAGCGTCTCGATTGGTGAAATCGACCAGGCTCGGGCCCATCTAGCCGGTGCCCGGCCTCTCGCGGTGAGCTTCGAGTCGCTCGTTCCCGAACTCTCGCCCGCCGAAGTGCGCACGTTGCTGGCCAAGTTCGGGCTCAAAGCCGACCACGTGAACCGGCCTGTTGACGAGTTATCGCCGGGAGAGCGCACGCGCGCCGGCCTCGCACTGCTGCAGGCGCGCGGCGTCAACCTGCTCGTTCTCGACGAGCCGACCAACCACCTCGACCTCGCCGCGATCGAACAGCTCGAGCAGGCGCTTGACAGCTATGAAGGAACACTGCTGCTCGTCACGCACGACCGGCGCATGCTCGACAACGTGCACACCGACCGGCACTGGCAGGTCGAGGCTGGGCAAGTCACCGAGCTCTGATTTCGGCCGATTCTCGCGTTTTACAGGCCACCGCGCGCTTGGCGTGGGGGCACCCTTCGCAGTCGTGTGCCAGGGACGCAAGGGCTACCGAGACTGGCGTTTCTTGCCGAGCTTGGGTTGGCCCTTCACCGCGGGTGCGCGGCCCCGGCCCTTGTTGGCCTTGGCCTTGCCGCCGCCCGATCCGCCGCCCGATCCGCCGCCCGAACCACCGGCTGCGCCGGGCTGGGAGCCGCGGCCGGCGGCGTGTGCGAGCTCGAGGCGCGCGTCGGCGAGAAAAGCGATCCCGATTTCGGTGAGCATCGTGCTCTCGGCGGAACGATCGAACAGTGCGTAGCCGAGTTCGGCCTCAACCTGCTTCACTGAGGCGCTGAGGGTGTCGCGCGAGACGCCGAGCGCCTGGGCGGCACGGGCGAAATCGGGAGCCTCGGCGGCGGCCACGAAGTGCCCAAGCAGGGTGATGTCCACGAACAGCCTTTCGTCGTTTGCGCTGGTGCGCGGTAGACCCTCTAGGCTACGCGTCGAATGCAGCCCATTCCAATCCGTCCCGCTAAGGGCTTGGCGCAATGCCGATGACGTGGTTCGCTGGGTGCATGACGACCCTGCCGATGTTTCCCCTGGGATCCGTGCTGTTTCCCTACATGCCGCTGCAACTGCGTGTGTTCGAGGAACGCTACCTCGTCATGCTGGCCCGGGTGCTCGATTCCGAGCCGGCCGAGTTCGGCATCGTGCTGATCGAACGCGGGCAGGAAGTCGGCGGCGGCGAACGTCGTTTCAGCATCGGCACCGTCGCCCGGGTCACCCAGCTCGAAGCACCAGAGGGCTACCTGGAGCTGGTCGTTCAGGGCGAGCGCAGAATCGAGGTGACCGAGTGGATGCCGGAGGACCCGCATCCGCTCGCCACCATTCGCGCGGTGCCCGACTTGACCTGGGACGATGCGCTGCAGCCGCGCCGGGAACAGGCCGAACAGATCGTGCGCCGCACCCTGTCGCTCGCGAGCGAGTTCTCCGACCAGGAGTGGTCGCCCGATGTGGCGCTCTCGCACGATCCGACCGCCGCTGCCTGGCAGCTCGCCGCGATCGCCCCGGTTGGACCGCTCGACCAGATCGCGCTCCTGCGCTCCGACACGATGTCGGCACTGCTGGACAACATCATCGAGCTGACCGAGGCTGCTGCCGAGTCTTTGTCCTGGTGAATGGCCCCACACGCGCTGCTTGGCGACGGCCGTCTGTGGGGCCGGTGTCTAATGGTTCGTATGGAACAATTACCAGCCCCCGGGGCGATCGTCGGCCCCGACGGGCTCGCCCGCCCCGCCTGGGCCTCGGTCGACCCGATGTTGCGCGATTACTACGACACGGAGTGGGGCGTGCCCGTGCGCGACGAGCACGGGCTGTACGAACGCATCAGCCTCGAGGCGTTTCAATCCGGGTTGTCCTGGGCGATCATTCTGCGCAAGCGCCCCGGGTTTCGAGCAGCATTCGCCGACTTCGACCCCGAGCGGGTCGCCGCCTTCGACGAAAATGACGTTACTCGGCTGCTGAACGACGAGAAAATCGTACGTAACCGCCTCAAGATTCACGCCACTATTACGAACGCGCGGGCCACGGTCGCCCTTCGCGAAAGCGGTGGCCTGGTGGATTTTGTCTGGTCGTTCCAACCCGATGCCACGCCAGCGCCGTTGACGCAGTCCGACGTGCCCACCCGCTCCGACGCATCCGCCGCACTCTCGAAAGCACTCAAGAAGGTCGGCTTCGTCTTCGTTGGACCGACCACGATGTTCGCTCTCATGGAAGCGATCGGCATCATCGATACCCACCTCGTCGACAGTCATCGGCGTGGCAGCAGCGGGGTGTGGGGCTAGGCTGGCACCAAGTCACAACTAAACATCGGGTCATATGGACGATGCGGGAGAGTTCGGCGCGAACGCGTGCGAACACCGAAGGAGCAATCCTCCCCGACAATCTCTCAGGTACTCGTACCGCATCGAACTGGCCACTCTGAAAAGTAGATTGAACGCGCTCTGCGCGTTTCACAATCTCGCCCACGGTGAAAGTCAGTGCGTCCGCGCTGGTGAAGCTCTCAGGCACGAGCGACAGAGGGGGAGTTCCCACGAGGCTCAACCGAGCCTCGCACACATGCGGCCGCGCCTGTTCGGCCCTGTCACCCGGAGAACTCATGACCTCGGCCGATTCCAGCACCCTCGCCAGCACCGAGCGGTTCTCGCCGCTGCACCAGGCACACGTCGACGCCGGTGCGAGCTTCACCGATTTCGCCGGCTGGCAGATGCCGGTGCGCTACTCGAGTGATCTCGCCGAGCACCACGCCGTGCGCACCGAAGCCGGCCTGTTCGACCTGTCTCATATGGCCGAGATTCTGGTCGAGGGCCCGGATGCCGCCGCCTACCTCGACTATGCGCTCGCCGGCAAACTCTCGGTCATCGAGCTGTGGCAGGCCAAGTACAGCCTGCTCCTCGCTGAGAACGGCGGCATCATCGACGACCTCGTCGTCTACCGCCTCGGCGACACCAGGTTTCTCATCGTCGCCAACGCCGGCAATCGGTTCGCCGCTTTCGATGCGCTGCGCGCCCGTGCCGACGGCTTCGCCGTGAGCGTCGTCGACCAGAGCGACGATTATGCCCTCATCGCCGTTCAGGGCCCCAACGCCCTCGCCATTCTTGACGCCACCGAGGGCGTCACCGACCTCGGCACCGACCTGCACTTCATGAAGTATTACCGCATCACGGATGCATCCTTCCTCGGTCAACCACTTCTGGTGGCCCGCACCGGCTACACCGGTGAAGACGGCTTCGAGCTCTACCTCGAGGCCGCGCGAGCCCGAGAGCTGTGGGATGCACTCATGAGCGCCGGCGCCGATAAAAAGCTCGTTCCGGCCGGTCTGGCCAGTCGCGACACCCTCCGGCTCGAAGCCGGCATGCCGCTCTACGGTCACGAGCTCACCCTGAACACCTTCCCGGCGCAGGCGGGCCTTGGCCGGGTGGTCAGCCTGGGCAAGGAGAACGACTTCGTCGGCCGCGGCGCGATTGAAAGAGGGCCGGAGGTGGGGGCATCCGTTTTGGTGGGTCTCATTGCCGCCGGCAAGCGTGCCGGGCGCGCCGACTACGAGATTTTCCGCAGCCTCGACGCCGAGACTTCCGACGGCGTCATCACGAGTGGCGCTCTCTCACCGACCCTCGGCTACCCGATCGCCATGGCCTACGTCACCCCCGACCTCGCCCGCCTCGGTACCGAGGTGTACGTCGACGTGCGTGGCACCCGCCTTCCCGCCACTGTTACCTCGCTTCCGTTCTATAAGCGCGTCAAATAGCCCCACCCTGTTGAAATAGCCCTGAATCCGTTCACCCTGCGAAAGGCAACACCATGACAGACACATCCCAACTGCACTACACCGCTGAGCATGAGTGGATTCTGGTCGACGGCAGCATCGCGACCGTCGGCATCACCGCCTATGCCGCCGAGAAGCTCGGCGACGTGGTGTTCGTTGAACTGCCCGAGGTGGGCAGCACGGTCGCCGGCGGCACGGTCATCGGCGAAATCGAGTCGACCAAGTCGGTCGGGGAACTGTTCGCACCGGTCAACGGCACCGTCACCGCCACCAACGATGCCGTGGTCGAGAGCCCCGAACTGGTCAATAGCGATCCGTTCGGCGCAGGTTGGCTGATCAAGGTTGAGTTCGACACGCTGCCCACCCTGCTCAGCCCGGCCGAATACTCGGCCCTCATCGGCGAGTAGCTCATGGAAACGCAGGTTCGGCAGCAGATGCCCTCGGCCTTCACCCAGCGCCACATCGGAACGGATGCAGACGCCCAGTCCCACATGCTCGCCACGCTCGGCTATGACTCGGTGGACGACCTCGTCTCCGCAGCCATGCCCGCGTCGATTCACGCAGATCTGTTTCGGCAGGACGCCGGTAGCGCCCTCCCACCCGCCGCGACCGAGAACGAGGCCGTCGCCGAACTGCGCGCCCTGGCCGATCGCAATACGGTCAAACGCTCCATGATCGGTCTCGGCTATTACGACACGTTCACGCCCGCCGTGATCAAGCGCAACGTGTTCGAGAACCCCAGCTGGTACACCGCCTACACGCCGTACCAGCCCGAGATCTCGCAGGGCCGGCTCGAAGCCCTGATCAACTTTCAGACCATGATTGCTGACCTCACCGGTCTGGCCACCGCCAACGCGTCGATGCTTGACGAATCGACGGCGGTCGTCGAGGGCATGCTGCTCGCCCTGCGCGCCTCCAAATCCACCTCACGCCGCTTCATCGTCGACACGGATGCTTTTCCCCAGACCCACGCGCTGCTCGCCAACCGTGCCGCCGCCCTCGGTATCGAACTCGCCCAGGTCCCGCTCAGCGAGCAGACCACGGCGGAGGACCTCGGCGATTATTTCGGAGTCTTCGTGCAGTACCCGTCGGCATCCGGGCGCATCTGGAACCCGCAAGCGGTCATCGATCTTGCGCACGAAAGCAAAGCGCTCGCCGTGGTGGCCGCCGACCTGCTGGCGCTCACGCTGCTCAAGTCGCCCGGCGACCTCGGCGCCGATGTCGCCGTCGGCACCAGCCAGCGCTTCGGCGTTCCGATGGGGTTCGGCGGACCGCATGCCGGCTACATGGCCGTGCGCAAGGGGCTCGAACGCCAGCTGCCCGGCCGCTTGGTCGGCGTCAGCGTCGATGCCACCGGACACCCCGCCTACCGCCTCGCCCTGCAGGTGCGCGAACAGCACATCCGCCGCGACAAGGCCACCTCGAACATCTGCACCGCCCAGGTGCTGCTCGCCGTCATGGCCGGAATGTACGCGGTGTACCACGGGCCACAGGGTCTCACCGCGATCGCCGAGCAGGTGCACGAGCGAGCTGGCGCCCTCGTCGCCGCCTTGCGTGCCATCGACGTCGACGTGCAAAGCGACACGTACTTTGATACCGTCAGGGTCTTCGTCCCGAGCGCGGCCGAGGTCGTTGCGAAGGCGGCGGCGAGCGGCTACAACCTGTATCAGGTCGACGAGACCACCATCAGTGTGTCGGTCGATGAGACCACAACGCTTGCTGATCTGTCTTATGTCGTCGGCGCGTTCGGTGGCCGCGATGCGTTCGGCCACGTCGATTTCGACGCCGTGCAGCGCGGGCTGCCGAGCGAGTTGGGTCGCGAGAGCGAATTCCTCACCCACCCGGTGTTCAACACGCACTCTTCCGAGACCAGCATGATGCGCTACCTCAAGCGCCTCGCCGACTACGACTATGCGCTTGACCGGGGCATGATCCCGCTCGGCTCCTGCACCATGAAGCTCAACGCGGCGAGCGAAATGGAGGCCGTCAGCTGGCCCGAATTCGCCGGGATCCACCCTTTCGCCCCCAGAGCGGATGTCGAGGGTTACCTGCACCTCGTGCGGCAGCTCGAAACGTGGCTCGCCGATGTCACCGGGTACGACTCCGTGTCGTTGCAGCCGAACGCCGGCAGCCAGGGCGAACTCGCCGGCCTGCTCGCCATCCGCGGGTACCACCAGTTCAACGGGCAGATCGACCGCACGGTCTGCCTGATCCCGTCGAGCGCGCACGGCACCAACGCGGCATCCGCTGTGCTCGCGGGCATGCGCGTTGTTGTCGTGGCCTGCGACGAGCTCGGTAACGTCGACCTCGCCGACCTGCACGCCAAGATCGCCGAGCATGCCGACAGCCTTGCCGCCCTCATGATCACCTATCCCTCTACGCACGGCGTCTACGAGCACGAGGTCGCCACCATCTGTTCGGCCGTGCACGCGGCCGGCGGCCAGGTCTACGTCGACGGTGCCAACCTCAACGCGCTGCTCGGGTTCGCCCGCTACGGCGATTTCGGCGGCGACGTCTCACACCTGAACCTGCACAAGACCTTCTGCATCCCGCACGGGGGCGGCGGACCGGGCGTCGGCCCGGTCGCGGCCAAGGCGCACCTCGCGTCGTTCCTCCCGGGGCATCCACTTGCCCAGAGCGACGAGCACTACCTGCTGGGCAGCGGGGGAGCCAGCACCACCGCCGTGCATGCCGGCGGGCCGGTCTCGGCGGCGCCCTATGGCAGCCCGAGCATCCTGCCCATCTCGTGGGCGTATGTGCGCATGATGGGCATCGACGGCCTCAAGCAGGCCACCGGCGCAGCCGTGCTCGCCGCCAACTACGTCGCGAAACGCCTCGAAGACAGCTACCCGTTGCTCTACTCGGGCGACAGCGGCCTGGTCGCGCACGAGTGCATCCTCGACCTGCGACCGCTCACCGCGGCCACCGGTGTGACCGTCGACGACGTGGCTAAACGCCTCGTCGACTACGGCTTCCACTCGCCAACCATGAGCTTTCCGGTAGCCGGAACGCTCATGGTTGAACCCACCGAGAGCGAAGACCTCGGCGAAATCGACCGTTTCATCGACGCCATGATCGCGATCAAGGCCGAAGCGGATGCCGTAGCCGCCGGCCGCTGGCCCGCCGACGACAACCCGTTGCATAACGCGCCGCACACCGCGCAATCGGTGATCGAGGGGGAGTGGGAGCACCCGTACGACCGGGCCACCGCGGTGTATCCACTCGCGAGCCTGGTGCGGGGCAAGTACTGGCCGCCGGTGCGGCGCATCGACAACGCCTACGGTGACCGCAACCTGGTCTGCGCCTGCCCGCCGCCCGAGGCGTTCGAGTAGAAGTCAGCCGGCCGGGGCGAGCAGCCCCGGCCACCAGGCCAGCGCGAGGGGGTAGCCGACGAACGAGAGAATGTCGAGCAGCCAGTGGGTCACCACGAGCGGCATGGTGCGCCCCCATCGGGTGTAGCACCACCCGAACACGACGCCCATGGCGACGTTGCCGAAGAACGGCCCGATCCCCTGGTACAGGTGGTAGCTGCCGCGTAGTGTGGCCGAGCTTAAAATGATGATCCAGGGTGACCAGCCGAGTTCACGCAGTCGCGTGAACAGGTAGCCGACCACGATGATTTCCTCGACCAGCGCGGCCTTCAGCGCGGCGAAGACCAGAATAGGTATGGTCCACCAGAAAGTGTCGAGCGGCGAGGGCACCACGGCCACGGTGAACCCCAACGCGCGCCCGGCCAGGTACAGTGCGAGGCCCGGAACACCGATGACCAGCAGCAGTCCGAACCCACCGAGCACGTCCTTGCTCGGTCGGGTCAGGTCGAAGCCGAGCCGGGTGAACGGGTTCTGCCCGGGCCGCCAGAGCAGAAACATCACCAGGGCCACCGCTCCGAGCCCGAACGCGATGCCCAGAAACTGGTATGTGAAGTCGAGCCACTCGCGCGGCGACTGCGAGCCGTTCAACGTCGCCGATTGGTCGGAGAGGGGGGTCGTGTCGCTCAGCCGGGCCACGATCGACACGATCGAGTACACCGCCGACGCCCCGAGCGACAACGCGAGAACAATGCCGATCTCCCAATAGTTCCGAGAACGGTCGAGCCGGGAACTGGGCAATAGGGATGCTTGCGGCATGGCCCTATCCTGCCACCCCGACATCCCAGGTACCGGCTTCACGATCACAGGAGCTGTGCCTCCCCGTCGGGGCCACCTCGCGTTCGACAACCTGCAGGAGCTCTACACGCAGGCGCTTTTCGCCGCCATCCCCGGGGGCGATTTCGAGTTCGGTCGCTAATCGCTTGATCTGTCCCAGACAGGCCTGACCGGCAATTCCGGTCAGGCCTGTCTGGCGTTCACTGCCACTTTGGACCGCGAACAGCGCGGCGGGCCTGCGGCGATTTCCGCGGTTCGGTCAGTAAAAACGGGTCCAATTCCAGGCACGGGCGGACCAGACGCAATTTTTGTGCAGAATGCCCGACTTGAACGAAAAAGAATGGACCTATTTCATAACAGTTCGGCAATTTGATTGGCAAGCTGGAGATTTCTCTCTATGGTCGAATCAAACCACGATCGACTCGCGGCCCCTCGCCGGTGTCGACGATCACTTCGCCCAGGAGGAATCTTGTCCATCAGAGGAAAACTGTTCAGGAAGAGCCTCAGCGGGGTCGCCGTTCTCGGCGTCGCTGCCCTTACCTTGACCGCATGCACCACAGCCGGCAGCACCGCCCCGAATACAGATGCCGCGGCCAGCGGCGGCACGGTCACGGTCGCGGTGGTCAACGACTTCACGTCGTTCAATAACCAGACGCCGCAGTCCAATCTCGACACCAACGGCCAGGTCGGTTACCTCATGGGTAGCTACGGTTCGGCCTTCTCCTACATTGATAAAGACTTCAAGATCGTGCGTGAAAAAAAGTTCGGCACCTTTGAGAAAACCAGTGACGACCCGCAGACCGTCACCTACACGCTGAATCCCGAGAACAAGTGGTCCGATGGCGAGCCCGTCACAGCCGATGACATGGTGCTTTCCTGGGCAACCCAGGCCGGCTATTACAACAGTTCCACTACCGATGAGGCCACGGGTGAGGTAACCACCGGTACGACCTACTTCGAGATTGCGGCGAGCACTGCCGGCCTCGACACGACAGCTTTTCCCACGGTCAGCGATGACAACCTGTCGATGACGTTGGTCTACGGCACCCCCTATGTGGATTGGGAGCTGGTCAACCCGATCGGCCAGCCCGCACACATCGTTGCCAAGAAGGCCGGGCTTGGCTCTGCCGCTGATCTGACCGCCTTGCTCGAGGGGCTGCCAAAAGGCGACCCGGCCAACCCGGCCGCTCCCGACCCCACGCTCAAAGCTGCTGCGGACTTCGTAAACACCGGCTACGACGTGACCGCCTTCCCAACCGACCCCGACCTACTGGTTTCCAGTGGTCCGATGGTGCCGACCGGCTGGACCCCCGGCCAGTCGTTCAC
The DNA here is from genome assembly GCF_002929825.1 of Cryobacterium sp. Y29. Taxonomy (GTDB): domain Bacteria; phylum Actinomycetota; class Actinomycetes; order Actinomycetales; family Microbacteriaceae; genus Cryobacterium. The sequence continues at coordinate 351,947 of NZ_PJJN01000036.1, read as the reverse complement.
GATGGAGCGCAACAAGTACTACGTCGGTGGCATGATTCCCAAAATCGACAAGATTGTGCTGCGCGTCATCCCCGACGCGAACGCGCAGGTCACCGCGCTGCAGAACGGTGAAGTGGACATCATCAACCCGCAGGCATCCGCTGACACACTGACCGCACTGGAGAACACCGGCGCTGACGTGCTCACCGGCGACCAGGTGTCGTACGACCACCTTGACCTCAACTTCGGAGCCCCGGTCTTCGCCGACCTCAGTGTTCGCCAAGCGTTCCTGAAGACCATTCCGCGGCAGCAGATCCTTGACTCCATCGTGACCCCGGTCAACCCGGACGCCAAGGTTCTGAACTCGCAAATCTGGGTTCCGGCCAACGAACCGTACGCGGACTCGGTTGCGAACAACGGATCCAGCGACTACGCAGAGGTCGACATCGAAGGCGCCAAGAAGCTCCTCGCCGGAGCAACACCAACGATCAGCATCCTCTACAACACCAAGAACCCAAACCGCGTCGATGAGTTCCAGGCCATTCAGGAATCGGCTACCAAAGCCGGTTTCAACATTGTGGACAAGGGCTCACCCGACTGGGCGTCCCTTTTGGCCGGTGGCGACTATGACGCGTCGATCTTTGGTTGGATCAGCCCGGGTGTCGGCTCTGCCGGCATTTCGCAGATCTTCTCAACCGACGGCGGTGGAAACTACAGTCGTTACACGGGAACCAATGCTGATGCCATCGCGACCCAGACCACTCTGGATCCCGATGAACTCGTCAAGATCGAGAAGCGTATGGACAAGCAGATGTTTACGGATGCCTACGGCCTGCCGATGTTCCAACTGCCCGGTGTGTTCGGTGTCGCCAAGCGCGTGAATGGTGTGGAGTATATGGGCAACCAAACCGGTCCGTTCTGGAACTTCTGGGAGTGGTCCGTCAGTAAGTAGCACGACCGAGATATACAGCTCGATCGCGCAGTTGGGCTCCTGGGCATGCCCGGGAGCCCAACTCGTGAGTCTGGCGGCATCCGTTCTTTTGTTCTTTCGCCTAATTCAGAAGTGCGAACCAACCCCCTACAGCGAGGTAGCCCACACATGGTGACCTTCATCCTGAGACGTGTTCTCGTTTCCGTGCTCATTCTGGTCGCTGCATCATTTCTGATGTATGTCATGGTGGGCTATTCGGCCGACCCGCTTCAAGACCTCCGAAGCAGCAATTCGCCCAATAAGCAGCAACTGATCAACGCCCGCGTCTCGCTGCTCGACCTTGACGTTCCGCCGCCCTTGCGCTGGGTACTCTGGATCGGAGGTGTGGCGAAATGCGCGATTCCGTTCGCCAACGCTTGCGACCTGGGCTCGACTATCTCGAATGCTCGGGTGGTCGACATCCTGCCCAATGCCCTTGCCGCGACGGTGCAGCTCGTCACCTTCGCGCTTGTGCTGGCCATTCTGCTCGGCGTGACGATCGGCATCATTACCGCCCTCCGCCAGTACAGCGGCCTGGACAACACGGTCACCTTCGTCAGTTTCTTTCTGTACTCGCTGCCGGCCTTCCTTGTCGCCGTACTGCTCAAAGAATTCGTCGCCATCGGTTTCAACGACTTTCTGCGAGACCCCGTGATCGGTGGCATAGCATTGCTGGTCATCGGCCTCATTGTCGGGGCCATCTGGCAGTCGCTCCTCGGTGGTGACGGGCGGCGCAGACTGGTCGTCTTCCTCGTGTCGGGGCTTGCGACATCGGGTGTTTTGCTGCTGATGAGTGCGACGGGCTGGTTCATGCGCCCGGGCCTCGGCGCGATCCCGATCATTCTGCTGGTCGCTGCGATCGCCCTCGGCTCGGCCACCCTGCTGGCCGGCCTGCGCAACCGTCGGGCACTCGTCACGGCGGGTATCAACGCGGTGATCGCCATTGCGGCGTACTTCACCCTGCAGCCGCTGTTCGACGTGTCGAGCGCGGGAACGCTGTTCATTCTCGCCCTCGCCACCATCGCGGTCGGGCTGGTCAGCGGCTTTCTGGCGGGGGGCTACGACCGGGGCCAGAACATGCGGGTCGGTCTTGTCACTGCCCTGTTTTCCGGCGCTGTCGTTCTGCTGGACCGCTTCATGCAGTCCTGGGGCGACCTGCTGTCCGCTACGAACGGGCGACCGATCGCGACGGTGGGATCGAAGACACCGGGGCTGTCCGGCGACGTGTGGCTTTCGGGCCTCGATGCCTTCGTGCACCTGACCCTGCCGACAATCGCGCTGCTGCTCATCTCCTTCGCCGGGTACACCCGATACTCCCGCGCGGGCATGCTCGAAGTTCTCAGTCTGGACTTCATCAGGACGGCTCGCGCAAAGGGACTACCCGAACGCACCGTGATCATGCGCCACGCCTTTCGCAACATGCTTATTCCCTTGACAACCCTCGTCGCTTTCGACGTCGGCGCCTTGCTCGGTGGCGCGATCATCACCGAATTTGTCTTCGCTATCCCCGGCATGGGCAGTCTGTTCAATGCGGGTCTCTTTCGCGGTGACGTCAATCCGGTCATGGGGTACTTCCTGATCGTGGCCGCGATGGCCATCACCTTCAACTTTCTGGCCGATATGGCCTATGCCGGGCTCGACCCGAGAGTGAGGATTCGCTAAATGTCCACACCGATTGGTTCGGGGCAGACCCCGCCCACCGAAATTCCGGCCGACGAACTCGCCGCCGCCAGCGCTATCCCCGAGAGCCAGGGGCGTTTGATTTGGCGACGGTTCATCGGCAATAAGGTCGCCGTTGCTTCGATCATCGTCATTGCGTTCATCATCATTTTTTCCTTCTCCGCCATCGGTGTCGGCGCCATTCCCGGCTGGTGGAAATACGACTTCAAATCGCTTAATCCGCAGGTGAATCAGGGTGACCCGACCCTGTCGCTCCTGCCCCAATTCCTCGGCGGCAACGGAATCTCGTTGGGCGAACATCCGTTTGGCCAGGACCGAATCGGCAAGGACTATTTCGCCATGACCATGCGGGGAATTCAGAACTCCGCGCTCGTCATGGTGGTTCTCGGCCTGATCGCCACCGTGGTCGGAGTGGTGGTCGGGGCGGTAGCCGGCTACTACCGCGGCATGGTCGATGCCGTATTGATGCGCGTCACGGACGTCTTCATCGTGATTCCTGCCCTCGTCATCGGCTCCGTCGTCGGCCACTGGTTCGGCAGCCTGGGCGCCCCGGTGTTGGCCGTCATGTTGGGGTTCTTCTCTTGGATGGGCATCGCCCGGCTGGTGCGCAGCGAGTTCCTGTCGCTACGCGAACGCGAGTTTGTCGAGGCCGCCCGAGTCGCCGGGGCCTCGGACGCGCGCATCATCTTCAAGCACATCCTGCCTAACGCCATGGGAGTGGTCATCGTATCGGCCACGCTCATCATGGCGTCCGCCATTTTGCTCGAGACAGCGCTGAGTTTTCTCGGCTACGGTATCCGCTCGCCCGACGTGTCGCTCGGCCTGCTGATCAGCTCCAACCAGTCGGCGTTCCAAACCCGACCGTGGCTGTTCTGGTGGCCCGGCGCCTTCATCGTGTCACTGGCGTTACTCGTTAACTTTGTCGGCGACGGCCTCCGCGATGCCTTCGACCCGCGCCACCGCCGGTTCAAGCTCAGTAAAATGCGCGAAACCCGGCCCGAACCGGAACTGGAGGGCCACTCATGACGCCGGTCATGTGCACGCCGGTACTGCGCTCAGGCCAGAAGAAGAGCCACCACGGATGCCGCAGCACCGGCCACAAGTACGCTGGCACGGCCCCACGCCCACACCACCGACACGGGCGTCTGCGCCGCGAGGCCTCCGTCGAGCCGACCGCTGCGCTGCAGGGCGTTCCAGCGAGAGCGCACCAGGTGCGCCGCCTCGCCGGAATCACTATCCGGCAGGTCGCCGGGTCGGGGTTGCCCGATCAGGAAGGGCACCGGGTCGGTGCTCTTGCGGCGTCCGGCGCTGGTCAGGCTGCGGCCGGGCGCTGGGGCGCAGTACACCGCGAACTTACGACCTGGCGTGTAGAGGGTGAGGGCGAACTTAGTGTCCACGTGCACGAGCGCCGCCCACGGAACGACGATGGTGCGCAGCGGATTGCGAATGGTGACGGCATCATCGCTCACTCGCAGGTCGGGCCGCCAGAGCACTTCCCAGACGAACAGCATCACGAACAGGGCCGGGATGACCAGCCAACGGTTCGACGCTGTCGGGAGCAAAAACAGACTCAGCGCGCTGAGCGCGGCGACCGCGCAGAAGACCGCGGCGATGATGCGATTAAACCGCGAGTAGAAAACATTCGGGACGGCAGCGACGGGCATGCAGCCATGCTGCCAGATTTTGGCGGCAACCACCGAAGCAGCAGCATTGACGAAAGCAGGACTTCATGACCGACCAGGTGACGACCACATTCTCCGGCCCGGTGCTGCAGGTCACTGATCTCACAGTGCATTTCGGCGTCGACAACGTTTGGGTGCCGGCCGCGCTCAACCTGAACTATTCGATCGAGCGGGGCAAGGTGCTCGCCATCGTCGGAGAGTCCGGCTCGGGTAAGAGCGCCAGCTCGATGGCCATCCTCGACCTGCTCCCCGAGAACAGCCGCATTTCCGGCAGCGTCAAGCTCAACGGCCGGGAGCTCATGGGGCTGAAGCCCGCCCAGATGCATAAGGTGCGCGGTGGCCAGATCGCCATGATTTTTCAGGAGCCGATGACGGCACTCAACCCGGTCTACACGATCGGGTTCCAGATCATCGAGACTCTGCGCGCCCACTTCGGCATGTCACCCTCACAGGCCAAGGCGCGCGCCCTGGAGCTGCTCGACCTGGTCGAGCTGCCCGATCCACTCAAAGCCTTCGACTCCTATCCGCACCAGCTGAGCGGTGGACAACGCCAGCGCGCCATGATCGCCCAGTCCATCTCCTGCGACCCGCAGCTCCTCATCGCCGACGAACCGACGACGGCCCTTGACGTGACGGTGCAGGCCGAGATCCTCGACCTACTGCGTAGCCTGCGCGACCGACTCGACAGCGCCATCCTGCTGATCACGCACGACATGGGTGTCGTTGCCGACCTCGCCGATGACATCGCCGTGATGCGGCGGGGGGTCATCGTCGAACGCGGCACGGTCGATCAGATCTTCAACGAACCCACCCACCCGTACACCATCGCCCTGCTCCAAGCCGTTCCGCACCTCGGCCAGCGCGGTGACCAAGCGATCGACATGACGGCCGCGCTCGCCATCGGCACCGACATCGTGGTGGACGCCGTGCTCGCCGCTCGCATCGAGGTCAACGAGCGTCTGGCAAATGAGGCCGCCGTTACAGCCCGGCGTGATAGCCGCGACGTGGTCGTGAAGTTTGACGACGTCGTCATCGAATACCCCAAGCACGGTCGCGTCGCGGCGTTCCGTGCCGTCGACAAGGTCAACCTGTTCGTGCGCCAAGGAGAGGTTCTCGGACTCGTGGGGGAATCGGGCTCCGGTAAAACCACCCTCGGCCGCGCGGCCATCGGTCTACTGCCGATAACAGAGGGAACGCTGCACGTTGCCGGTCAGGATATCTCGAAGGCCAGCCGTGACGAGATCCATCGACTGCATAAAAGCGTCGGCATCGTCTTTCAAGACCCCTCCTCCTCGCTCAACCCGCGGATGCCCATCGGCGACAGCATCGGGGAACCCCTCAAACTCGGAAAGGGTTTGAAGGGCGCGGCACTAAGCGCCGAGGTGGAGCGGCTGCTCGATAGCGTTGAGCTGCCTCGGTCCTATCGCAGCCGCTTTCCGCACGAACTCTCCGGTGGGCAGAAGCAACGTGTCGGCATTGCCCGTGCGCTCTCGCTTGAACCGAAAGTGCTCATCGCCGATGAGCCCACCAGCGCGCTGGACGTATCGGTGCAGGCCCGCGTACTGCTGCTGATCCAGGCGCTGCAGCAGCAGATGAATTTCGCCTGCCTGTTCATCACCCACGATCTTGCCGTCATCGACGTGCTCGCCGATCGCATCGCGGTCATGCACCACGGCCGCATCGTGGAAACCGGCACGCGGGATGAGATCCTGCGCTACCCGAAAGACCCCTATACCCAGCGCCTGCTCGCGGCCGTTCCGATCCCCGATCCGACCGAACAACGTGCCCGCCGCGAGTTGCGCCGTGAGTTGCTGGCCGCCGGCAACGATGTTTAGCCGTGGGCGCCCCACGAGGCGAAGATAAACCATACGGTAGGATAGTACGTTGGGTCATACTATGACCCTTGGTATCCATTCTTCGTCGCGCGCGAGACTCTGCGGCACTCATTCTTCGTAAGGATCTATTTTTATGGCGATTGCTACACGCAATAACCTCCGAAATGTTGCAATCGTTGCTCACGTTGACCACGGTAAGACGACGCTGGTCGACGCGATGCTCAAGCAGACCGACTCTTTCGCCGACCATTCTCACGTTGAAGAGCGCGCGATGGACTCGAACGAGCTCGAGCGCGAAAAGGGCATCACGATTCTCGCCAAGAACACGGCGGTTTCGTACAAGGGCATCCACGCCGCGGACGGTCCCATCACGATCAACGTGATCGACACCCCGGGCCACGCCGACTTTGGTGGCGAGGTTGAGCGCGGACTGTCCATGGTCGACGGCGTCGTGCTCCTCGTCGATGCTTCAGAGGGCCCACTGCCGCAGACCCGTTTCGTACTCCGTAAGGCGCTCGAAGCCAAGCTTCCCGTCATCCTGCTGGTCAACAAGACCGACCGTCCCGACGCGCGCATCGACGAGGTCGTGGCCGAGAGCCAGGACCTCCTCATCGGTCTCGCGAGCGACATGGCCGACGACTTTCCCGACCTCGACCTCGATGCCGTCCTCGACGTACCCGTCGTCTACGCATCGGGCCGTAACGGTGCCGCCAGCTGGAACAAGCCCGAAGACGGCACCCTGCCGGACAACGACGACCTCGAGCCCTTGTTCGACGCCATCCTCAAGCACATCCCGGCACCGACCTACGATGACACGCACCCGCTCCAGGCGCACGTCACCAACCTCGACGCCTCGCCGTTCCTCGGCCGTCTCGCGCTGCTGCGCATCTTCCAGGGCACCATCAAGAAGGGCCAGACCGTGGCCTGGGTGCAGCAGGACGGCACCGTCAGCAATGTGAAGATCACCGAGCTGCTGATCACCAAGGCGCTCGACCGCTACCCGACCGAGAGCGCCGGCCCCGGCGACATCGTGGCCGTGGCCGGTATCGAGAACATCACCATTGGTGAGACCCTCGCCGACCCCGACGACGTGCGCCCCCTGCCGACCATCACGGTTGACGACCCGGCCATCTCGATGACCATCGGTACCAACACCTCGCCGCTCATGGGCAAGGTCAAGGGCCACAAGCTCACTGCCCGCATGGTCAAGGACCGCCTCGATCGCGAGCTCGTCGGTAACGTCTCGCTCAAGGTCGTCGACATCGGACGCCCCGACGCCTGGGAGGTGCAGGGTCGTGGAGAACTGGCCCTCGCCATCCTCGTCGAGCAGATGCGTCGTGAGGGCTTCGAGCTCACCGTCGGCAAGCCGCAGGTCGTTGTGCGTCGCATCGACGGCAAGGTTCACGAGCCCTACGAGCACCTCACCATTGACGCGCCCGAAGAATACCTCGGCGCCATCACGCAGCTGCTCGCCGCCCGCAAGGGTCGCATGGAGAACATGGCCAATCACGGTACCGGCTGGGTGCGCATGGAATTCATCGTTCCGTCGCGCGGCCTGATCGGCTTCCGCACGCAGTTCCTCACCGACACGCGCGGTACCGGTATCGCCAACGCCATCCTGCACGGCTACGAGCCCTGGGCCGGAACGATCAGCACCCGTACCAACGGGTCGATCGTCGCCGACCGTTCCGGTGCGGTCACCCCGTTCGCGATCATCAACCTGCAGGAGCGCATGTCGTTCTTCGTGCAGCCGACCTCCGAGGTCTACGAGGGCATGGTCATCGGCGAGAACTCGCGCGCCGACGACATGGACGTGAACATCACCAAGGAAAAGAAGCTGACCAACATGCGTCAGTCCAGCTCCGACACGTTCGAGTCGATGACGCCGCCCAAGCAGCTCTCGCTCGAGCAGTGCCTCGAATTCGCTCGTGAAGACGAGTGTGTCGAGGTCACCCCGGCCGCCGTACGTATTCGTAAGGTAGAGCTCACGGCAGCCGCTCGCTCGCGCCAGGTCTCACGCGTGAAGAAGCAGGACGCTAACTAGTCAGTTTCGCCCGCGAGAGCGTGAAGAGTGCCGCTTTGACCAGGTCAAAGCGGCACTTTGTGCATCCTCGCGGTATATACATTCGCATCACGTGAAAGGTTTTTTCATGACAACCAGCAGACCAACTCGACGAGTTGTTCTCGCTCTCGTAGTCGCCGCAGCTGGATTGCCGCTCTTGGCGGGCTGCTCCGTGGGCGAGTCCGTGCGCGACAGCGTCAACGGTGCCGTCAACGGCGCCGTTCAGGACGCGACGGGCGGTGACGTCAGCCTCGGCGGGCAACTTCCCGCCGACTGGCCGACCGAAATTCCTGTGCTCGACGGAGAGGTTCTCTTCGCGACCGGTGGCCAGGGCGAGAGTGGGGTCGGTGGCTGGGTCGTGACCGTCAATGCCACGTCGACGACTCCCCTGAACGACGCGCGGGACCAGCTGTTGGCGGCCGGCTTCACCGAAGTGGTGGCCGGAGTCGACGCCGAGGTGGTTACAATGGCGAACACGACGTACGGCGTCGTCGTCGCTGGCAATTCCGATGGCGTTCTCTACACCGTCACTCCGGTGCCGGCGTTCGGTTAGGCGAACAGGGCTGCGCCGACGTAACTCTCGTCGGAGATGCCTCCCGGAACGGCGAAGGGGGGGGGCGCTGCCGACCTGCCGAATGTACTCGTTGAGCGCGTCGTGCTTGGACAGGTTCAGCTGCACAGAAGCGTTTTGGGCTGGCGACCGCTGGAAGCTGATGAAGAACAACCCGGCTTCCAGTCGCCCCAACTCATCGCTGCCATCGACGAAATTGTAGCCGCGACGCAGTAATTTTATGCCGTTGTTCTGGGCTGGATGCGCCAGTCGCACGGGTGTAGCAGCGCCGATGAGTGGCTGGTCTGCACGGCTGGCCGGGGTGAAGTCGGGTTCGGTGAACTCGGTGCGGCCGGAGAGCGGTGCCCTGACCCATTGGTGCGCCCGAACACGGCCTCCTGCTGGCTGAGGATCGAGCGCTCCCAAGTCTCGATGGTCATGCGGATGTGCCGCGCTGCCAGGGAGGAGTCGCCAGCCAGGCCGGGGCGTCGGACGCCGACACCCAGACCTGGTCGGTGGCGACCTCGTCGAGCAGGCCGCTGGCAGCATTGGTCTGCTGCGACAGGGTGAAACTCACGCCCTGCACCTTCGTGTGCAGGGTGGCGGTGTCGATGATGAGTTGCTGCGTGTGGGCTGCGCGCTTCTCGGCGCTGAACGGCTCGAAACTGGTATCAGCTTCGGCTGGCAAGAGGTCCTTTTCGATCGCGTGCCAGGCGGTCCAGTCCTGGCCCTTTTCGAGATCGGGCTCGCGTAGGTCGAGCTTGGGGTCAAGGTCTCCGAACGGTGCGGTGCCCGTGATGAACTGGTCGGTCTACTGAGAGACGTATGAGGCGTAGTCGGAGTTGGCGGTGTCGATCTGGGCGGCACGGTCGACGCTGACGGTGGCGGCGGCATCCGTTTTTGTGGCGGTGAATTCGGCCTTGCCGACGCTGTCGCCGCCCATCCCCGGCTTACAAGAGGTGAAGTAGCTGCCGGCGTCGAGCTGCACGACGAGGTCGCGACTGAGCCCGGGGCCGATGTTCTCGGCCTCGCCGACGATGCGCAGGCCGTCGTCGGCGAGCAGGTAGAACTCGGTCACCTGGTCACCGGAATTGGTGACCGAGAAGCGAATGCTGCCAGCCGGCGCCTCATTGGCTGACACCGCACAATTCGTCGCGCTGCTGTCTACGGCGAGGGCCGTGTGCGAGGCGGCCGGGTTGTTTGCGACGCAGCCGCTGAGCAGAGCGACACCGAGGACACCGACGCCGAGCAGGCGGGCATAACGAAAGACACGAGGCATGAGAATCCTTTGGCAGAGAAACGAGAAGTCAGTGTGCGGCAACCGGAACCGGCCCCGGCGTCTGGGGTGCGGTCTGAACCGTGCGGGTGTTCGTGCGACCGAGGCGGCTTTTTTTGATGAAGAGGCTCAGTGTCGGCACGGTGTAGGCCAGCCAGGCGAACATCTCCAGCCAGGTGGTGGCGGGGGAGAAGTTCAGGGTGCCCTTGAGCAGCGTGCCATACCAGCTGTCCGGCGGCACGGCGGCGCTCACGTTGAAGGCCAGGGCATGCAGGCCGGGCAGGAATCCGGCTTCCTGCAGGTCGTGCACGCCGTAGGAGAGTACGCCTGCAGCGACGATGATGAGAATCGCGCCGGTATAGGTGAAGAACTTAGACAGGTTGATCTTGAGCATGCCCGCGTAGATCAGTGCGCCGAGGCCGATCGCCGTCGCGATGCCGAGCGCCGCGCCGAGCAGCGGCATGGTCGTTGCTCCGGTGGCCTGCACGGCGGCCCAGAGGAACAGGGCGGTTTCGATACCTTCACGACCGACCGCGAGAAAGGCGACGAGAACAAGGCCGAGGCCGGTGCCGACAAGGTGCTTGTCGATGTTGCCCTGCAGGTGCCCCTTGAGGTCGCGTGCGGTGCGCAGCATCCAGAACACCATCCAGGTCACCAGGCCGGTCGCGACGATCGACAGCACGCCCCCGATGGTCTCCTGTGCGGTGAACGAGAGCCCATAGGTGCCATAGGTGAGCAGGGCGCCGATGCCGAGGGCGAGGAGCACGGCCAAGCTCACGCCGATCCAGATGCGCGGCAGCACGTCACGACGGTTGATTTTCACGATGTAGGCGATGAGGATCGTCACGATCAGCGCGGCCTCAAGGCCTTCGCGCAGGCCGATCAGGTAGTTTGCGAACACAGGGTCCCTCGAATAGTTCGGGCAAGTTTCGGGTTACAGCTTTGGTAAGGCTATCCTTACCGAATCGACTCTAGTTGGTACGGCGCGAGCGTGTCTAGTTATAATTTGACTCGGACACGGGTGTTACCCAGCAAGATGAATAGCCAGCAAAACAGAAACGGTGCGTACGCCCATGGTCATGTCCGGCAGCGGCGAGCGAATCCTGTTCGTGCATGCCCGGCCCGGCGACGAATCCGCACTTACCGGCGGCACGATTGCCCGGTTGCGTGCCGATGGGTCCCGGGTGGTTGTGCTCTACGCCGGTGCTCGCATCGAAGCAGACAACGCGATCTTTGCGGCGTTGGCCGAGCTGGGGGCGCGCAGCTGGCACCGCTTGCCCCAGGTTTCCGCGCTCGAATTCGTCTCGACATTTCGAGAGGCCATTGACGCACTCGGGGCAACCGCAGTGGTCGTCGGCGCCGTCGATGACGGTCTGCGTGTGGGAGCGACGACCGCCGCGCACGAGGCCGGCCTGCCCGTGTTTCTGGCCTGCACGGTGCGGCAGGCAGCCGGCCAGCGTCTCATCGCCATCGACGTCGGCGCTCACCTCGACCAGAAACTGCGCGCACTCTCGCACTTCCCTGCGCGCTGGACGCTGACCGAGCACACCCGCGTCCTGGCGGACGGGGCCATCGATGTCATCACCGACACCGAAACGTTCCTGAGAGCGGATGCCCCGCGCACAGCGCTGCCCGTGCCCACCCGACGGCCCGCCCGCCCGACCATGGCGAACCGTTCGCTGGGCGGTCTCGGCGGACTGCTTCTGGGTATCCTCTTCGGTGTGCTGGGAACCATCGCTCACCAGGCCACCCTGACGCTGTTCGGGGTGGCGCTGCCGATTGGCCTGACAATCGCGTTCGTCGGCATCGGAGCGCTGCTGCTCGGGCTGCGCCTTGTCGTGGGGGACAGGTTCGTGGTCGGCCTCGCTGCGACGGGATTACTCCTGACCATTTTTGTGCTGTCGCTACGCGGTTCCGGAGGGTCGGTGCTTGTACCGGCTGGCCTGCCCGGGACCCTGTGGACTGTTGTTCCGGCGCTGATCGCGGCTTTCGTGCTGGCCTGGCCGAAACTGCCGCCGCGCCGACGCTAGCCAGCGCCGCGTAATACGAAAAGTGGCCTGACCGAGGGGGCGTACAATCAAGTGTCCGCTCTTGAAGGGAACCCCCAGCCTGTGACGTATGTGATCGCTCTTCCGTGCGTCGATGTGAAAGATCGTGCCTGCATCGATGAATGTCCGGTGGACTGCATTTATGAGGGCGAACGCTCCCTCTATATTCATCCGGACGAGTGCGTCGACTGCGGCGCCTGCGAACCGGTCTGCCCGGTCGAGGCCATTTACTACGAAGATGACCTGCCCGAACAGTGGTCCGATTACTACAAAGCCAACGTCGAATTCTTCGACGATATCGGCTCCCCCGGAGGAGCCGCCAAAATCGGTGTTCTCGCCAAGGACCACCCCGTCATCTCCGCACTGCCACCGCAGGTTCAGCACTAAGCGATTTTCGTGCTGAAGCCGCTTCCGGACTACCCTTGGGACCAGATGGTTCCGTTCGCCGAACAGGCTCGGCAGCATCCAGGCGGGATCGTCGACCTGTCGATCGGTTCACCGGTCGATGCCACGCCCGACGTCGTGCAGCAGGCGCTGCGCACGGCAACGGATGCCCACGCTTATCCGCAAACCGTCGGTACGCCCGCCCTGCAGCAGGCGATCATCGCCTGGTATGCCCGGCGCCGCGGTGTCACTGGGCTGGATCCCAAGAACGTGTTGCCCACGATCGGTTCCAAGGAGCTCGTGGCGCTCATGCCGTTCATGTTCGGCCTCGGCGATGGCGACACGATCGTGCACCCGCGGGCGGCCTACCCGACCTACGCGATCGGTGCCGCTATGGCCGGTGCTGTGGCCGTGGCCTCTGATGATCCGGCCGAGTGGCCCGAATCGACCAAGCTGATCTGGTTGAACAGCCCCGGAAACCCGGACGGCCGAGTATTGTCGGTCGACGACCTGCGTGCTGCCGTTGCGCGCGCCCGCGAACTCGACGCCGTGATCGTGAGCGACGAGTGTTATGCCGAGCTTGGCTGGGACGCCCCGTGGAATGCCGAGGCGATCCCGAGCATCCTTGACCCCCGAGTTATTGACGGCGACCGACGCAAAATCGTCGCGATCTACTCACTCAGCAAGCAGTCCAATATGGCGGGCTATCGGGCGGCCTTCGCGGCCGGCTGCAGCGGCGTACTCGACCGCGTGCTGACCGTGCGCAAACACGCCGGCCTCATGCTTCCGGCGCCGCTGCAGGCGGCAATGATCGCCGCTCTCGGCGACGACGAGCACGTGAGCGTTCAGAAGGAGCGCTATCGTGCACGCCGCGCTGTGCTGCGTCCCGCGCTGGAGGAGGCCGGCTTTCGCATCGATCGCAGCGAGGCGGGGCTCTACCTGTGGGCGACCGAGGGACGACCCGCATGGCAATCCATCGAACGGATGGCTGCCCTCGGCATTCTGGCTGGTCCCGGTCCGTTCTATGGTGATGTCTACCCTGAGCACGTGCGATTTTCGCTCACCGCGACCGACGAGCGTATTGCCGCAGCAGCAGCACGCCTGTCGGTCTGAAGCAGCGTTTGTCTGGGCTTGGGGCTTGTGGACATCTGCCAACGAATCGACCGAACTCTTAGCTGATGCAACAGCGGGTGGTCAGGCCGATTAGGCTGTAGTCGCGACGGAGTCGACCACAGCAGCTTGAACACTGGCCGATTCAGTGACGCGTCGTCACATTTCATCCGGCAGTGATACCCGAGGAGGCTCCGTGACCGACGTCGCGCAGCACACAACATCCGGCGAACCGATGAGCGCTGACCCGAATAAGGTCACCATTACTTTTCCCGGCGGGAGTGCAGAGTTCCCAATCCTGACCAGTGTGGACGGCGTGTCGAGCATCGACATCTCCACCCTGACCAAGAAAACCGGCCTCACCACGCTGGACTACGGTTTCGTGAATACTGCGGCAACTCGCTCCGCGATCACCTACATCGACGGTGACGCCGGTATCCTGCGCTATCGCGGGTATCCGATCGAACAGATCGCTCAGAACTCGAACTTTCTCGAGACGGCCTGGCTGTTGATCTATGGTGATCTGCCCAGCGCGAGTGAACTGGCTAACTTTGACGATCGCATCCGCCATCACACGCTCTTGCACGAAGACATGCGTCGGTTCTTTGATTCCCTGCCGCACAAGGCGCACCCGATGAGTGTGCTCGCCTCGGGCGTCTCGGCACTGTCCACTTTTTACCAGGACTCGCTCGACCCGAGGGACCCGGAACAGGTCGAGATTTCGACCATTCGCCTTCTGGCCAAGCTGCCGGTCATGGCCGCCTACGCGCACAAGAAGAGCGTCGGTCAGGCCTTTCTCTACCCCGACAACTCCCTGAGCTTCGTCGACAACTTTCTCAAGCTCAACTTCGGCAACATGGCCGAGCCCTACGAGATCAACCCGGTCGTCAGTAAGGCCCTTGAACGCCTACTCATGCTGCACGAAGATCACGAGCAGAACGCGTCGACCTCGACGGTGCGCCTGGTCGGCTCGACGGAGGCCAACCTATTCGCGTCGGTCTCCTCTGGCATCAACGCGCTGTTCGGACCGCTGCACGGCGGAGCCAATGAAGCCGTATTATCGATGCTCGGTGAGATCCAGGCATCTGGCCAGGGCGTCGAAAAGTACGTCGAACGCGTCAAGAATAAAGAGCAGGGCGTGAAGCTCATGGGCTTCGGGCACCGGGTTTACAAGAACTACGACCCGCGCGCCACCCTGGTCAAGGAGAGCGCCCATGAGGTGTTGGCCGCTCTGGGCGTGCAGGACGACCTGCTCGACATTGCGCAGGAACTTGAGCACATTGCGCTCAATGACGATTACTTCAAGGAACGTCGCCTGTACCCCAATGTCGACTTCTACACCGGCGTCATCTACAAGGCGATGGGCTTTCCGACGCGCATGTTCACCGTGCTCTTCGCGATCGGTCGTCTGCCCGGCTGGGTTGCGCACTGGCGTGAGATGAACGAGGATCCGGCCACCAAGATCGGCCGCCCGCAGCAGCTCTACGTGGGTTCCCCGGCCCGCGACTACCCCCGCAAATAGCATCGCTCCTGCACTCTTCCTGCGCAAATGACCCAGGGGTGAAGACCCCGCTCACTACGAACAGGGGCGCAACCACGGGTTGCTAGCGCGGTCGCGCTGGCAACGGGTGGATGCCTGAAGAGCAATCGCTGTGATGTGCTCTGGTGACTGTCGTCTGGCGTGAGGGGCGCTGACGTGGTGGCCTGCTTCGAGCGACGGCGCAGTGATTATTTGTGGGTACTTCCGCACGGACGAGCGTGCGGACCGACGCCCAGCATCGCCCGGGCGTCGGCTGTCCCTCGTTGAGTGCGCCGTCCGCCGTCTGCCTTCCGCTTTCAGCTTTTTGCTTTTGACCAGAGCTGGCATGGACCTGCGGAACGTATTCGTGGGGCGGAATATGCACGGGAATAGTCTGTGAAAGGGCGCCCAGCCGTGGTGTCCGTCACTGAAAGGTTCGCCCATGACTCTGCTCCAGATGACTGCGTCCGTGATACTTGCGACGGCCACTCCCACGACTCCGCGCCCAACGCAGGCGCTGCCGACCATCATTCAGGGCGGCATGGGCGTTGCCGTGTCATCGTGGCAACTCGCCCGCGCGGTGTCCAAGGCGGGGCAGCTCGGTGTCGTCAGCGGTACCGCTCTCGACACGGTCATCGCAAGGCGCTTGCAGGACGGCGACGCGGGTGGCCACGTGCGCCGCGCGTTGGCTCACTTCCCGGTGCCGGCCCTGGCCGACCGCGTACTGCGGAAATACTTTCGGGACGGTGGCCGTCGCTCTGGAATTCCATACCTTCCCATCGCGAAGGTCAGCCAGCATCCGCTCGTGAAATCGCTTGAGTTGAGTGTTGTCGCGAACTTCGTCGAAGTCTGGCTGGCCAAGGAGGGACACGATGGTCTGGTCGGCATCAATTTTTTGGAGAAGGTGCAATTGGCCACGCCGAGCGCGGCCTATGGAGCAATGTTGGCTGGCGTCGACTATGTGTTGATGGGAGCTGGAATCCCGGCCGAGATACCTGCGCTGCTCACCGGGCTGGCCCGGCACGAGACCCGGGCGCTCGACCTGCACGTCGAGAACTCCACCACCAGATACTCCGTCGAGTTCGATCCGGAAGCCCTGACCGGTGGAGGACTGCCGCCGTTACACCGCCCCCGTTTTCTGGCGATCGTCGCTGCCCATGTGCTCGCTGTGTACCTGACCCGGGAGGAGTCCACGCGTCCCGACGGCTTCATCATCGAAGGGCCGCGGGCCGGCGGGCACAATGCGCCTCCGCGCGGACGCGGTTCCCTCGATGACGACGGCCAACCCGTCTACGGCCCCCGGGATGATGCCGATCTGGCGAAGGTCGCAGCGGTCGGCCTGCCGTTCTGGGTCGCCGGTGGTTACGGCACCCCCGAGCGGGTCAGCGAAGCCCTCGCGAATGGTGCTGCTGGCGTTCAGGTGGGGACGCTGTTCGCCCTCGCGGCCGAATCCGGCCTCGACGAGACCCTGCGGGAGCAGCTGCTCCGCCAAATCGACAGCCAGGGGCTGGAGATTCGTACCGATCCGCTGGCCTCCTCGACAGGATTCCCGTTCAAAGTCGCGACGCTGCCGGGAACCCTGTCGGACGCCACCCTGTATGAAGAGCGCCCGCGCCTGTGCGATCTCGGTTATCTCCGGGTGCCGTACGAACGCGCCCCCGGAGTGCTTGGCTACCGGTGCCCAGCCGAACCGGTTGCGACGTTTGTGCGCAAGGGCGGTTCCAGCGGGGAGGCCGCCGGCCGCAAATGCTTGTGCAACGCCCTCACGGCCAACGTCGGACTCAGCCAGACCCGGCGAGATGGATACGAGGAGTTGCCGCTGGTCACTCTCGGTACTGACCTCGACGGGGTCACCGCCTTGCGTGCCGCGCACCCCCAGGGCTGGTCCGCAACCGAGGCTGTAACCTACCTCGAGTCTAAATCCCGATAGCAGCCCACGGATTGAAGCGGTGCAGTGCGGGTTTCAACCTTGTGGGTACACCCAGACAGCACGGTAGGGGAGAGTCTTATCGCTCGGGTTACGGGCGAGGTAGCAGTAGCGGTGATTCGAGGTTGGGACGCCGTCGCTATGACCAACGCGAACACGGCGTTGTGGTGAACGTGTCGATGTCGGGCGTGTGGTGGTTGTGTCGGTTCAGCAGCCGGGTCCGCGGGGGTTGGTGTTGCAGTCTTCGGCGACGAGCACGGTGGATTCTTTGGCGGCTATAACGGTGAAGGGGGCTGATGGCACGGTGACGACGCCTTCGACGGGCCGCCAGCCTTGGTCGCCGAAGCTGTAGTCGGCGCGGTAGTCGACGGTGAGGATGACCGTGTAGGTGCCTTTGGTGGTGTAGGTGTGGCTGGTGGTGGTGTTGGAGAATTCGGTGAGGTTGAGTGTTGTCCAGTTCGAGCCGCCTGTTGGGGTTGAGGCGGTGTTGCTGTCTCCGTAGTCCCAGCGGTAGCTTGTCGGGGTGAACATGACTTGGGCGGGTTCGCCGAGGAGTAGTCCTTCTTGGATTTGCGCGGATGCGTCGGCCCAGAAATTTGTGGGCAGTCCGACGATGGTCCAGCCGTTGGGTTCCATGTTTGTGGGGGCTGCGTAGGCGGGGAAGTTTTGCAGGTCGGTGACGCTCACGATGGTTGAGGGGGAGCATACGGTGCAGGGGGTTGTGGGGGTGTTGGGGCGGGCGAAGGGTAGGAAGGAGCCGTTGCCGCAGGGGATGGTGTTGATGCCGGGCTTCGCCGGGTCGCCGTTTGCGCACACTCTCGGCGGCGCCAGGGTGTTTGTTCCCCCGAGTCCTCGTCGTGGGTGACTTGAGGTTCCGGTACCGCTTGAGCCCGTGGTGGTATCTGCCGTCAGATCAACGCCGCCGCCGATAGCCTTCCCGCCCGTTTCCGGACCATCCGGGCAGAGTCCCGCTTTCTTCTGGGAAAAGGTGCAGTCAGTAAGATCCGCGTGGGAGGGCGTTGAAGTTGCAAGGGTGAGAGTCATCGTTGCCAGGGCTGTGATTACGAGCAGAAGTTTGAACCGGACCATATGGGGGACTCCGAAATCAGCAATTGTCGCGAATTTTTATCGGGTGTAACGAAGACAACGATCATCGGCGAGCGGGGCTCGTCGTGTTTGACTACAGAGTCACCGGATTCGTTGACAGTGTCGGAGGCGCTCAGGTCTAGGCACAAATAAGTGCGTATCTCCCAAGTAGAATCTGGCAAGGCTCGTGACGACTGAATGGTCATCGAATCAAACAGGGTGACTCCGGTAAAGGACCAGCCTTTTTCCTTCATCAGCTTGCCCGCTTGCGCTGCACCATCGTGTTCCGTTCCTGTCGTGAGGGCCAAGTATTCCTTCCAAGAATCAGAATCTGTTGCACCGGCAGAATCGCCGAGGGAGAGGTATTTCGTATACGCGGCCTTGGCGGCAGCCAGGGCCTCGTCGTTGGAGGCAAAGACCGGGGGCGAATCGGTGGGCTTGGCGGTTTCTGACGGGACCGGCACTGCTGTTTCGGTGGGTACGGGAGCGGCGGAGCATCCGCTCAACGTCGCGACGGCGAGCGTTAAGCTACCAGCAGCGAGCACAACTCTGTGCACGCGGCGGCGACGTGGTGGATTTCGCATGCGGTCACCATAGACCGGATTACTACGATCCCATTTAACTTATCCACAGGCTGGTGTCCCGTTCTAAATGAGGCTAGGGGAGCTTCTCCCTACGACGCCGGCTCGAGGGTCAGGGTGTTGGCCGCATTGCCGTTGATGGCAGCGGGGGTGAACAGCCAGGGGCGGGTTTCGTGGTCGCGCCAGAGCGGCGCCTGGTCGGTGTAGTTGGGGTGGAAAGCGTGCCCGGATGCCCCGGTGAGGTTGATCCAGCTGGAGTCGTCGAAGTTCTCCAGGCTGACGACTTGTCGCATCGACGGTACCCAGTCCACTTGGTAGCCCGAGGTGGCATCCCAGCCGACCGCGTTGACGACGGCTGAACTTCCGGCGAGCTCGTACGGACCGCGGTTGAACAACCATTCCAGCGGGGCAATCCCGGACTTGCCGAAGCTCTGGTTGGTGAGCTCAAGGGTGTGGATGCTGCCCCACTGCCAGTCCGTCGGGTTCGATCCCATGAGGTCGGCAGCCTCGACCGCGGCATCCGTCATTACTCGGCGCAGCATGCTGTTCTGCCCGACGGTTCCGTAGGCAGCGTTGGACCACCACGGGGAGTTCGGCTCGGCGAGGAGGCTCGTGATCACGGAGAAGGCGCGATCACCGCCGGTGAGGGCAGCGCCCGCGTCAATCTTGCCGGTAAATATATCGTGCACAAGCGTGCGCCAGATCACGTTGAAATACGCGGCGGCGGCACTGTCGGCGTCCATTTGGTAGTCCCAGCCGTCGAGCAACTTCTGTGCTTCGGTGGCGTCGCCGGTGAGCCGCACCTGCTGTAGGGCCGGCACCAGTGCCGCCGCGATGGCGCTGTAGTTGTCGCCCTGAATCTCGCTCATCAGCTCTGCGGTCAGCGGGGTCTTCGCGGCAATGAGTTCCTGCAGCCGAGCCGTGATCTGGTTTGCCCGATAACCCAGGTCCCAATCGGCGGTCAGTAGGTAGGGGTAGGTCTGGTCGGTGGCCGCGTTATTGGCCGTGACGATGTATCCGCTCGGCGGATTGAACGTGCTGGGCAGGGCGTCAAAGGGGATGTATCCGGTCCAGCCATACTGGCTGGTATAGCCCGGCACCGGCAGGGTACCGTCGCCGCTGGCCCGAATGGGGATAAGTCCGGGCGCTTGATAGCCGATATTTCCGTCGACGTCGGCATAGGTCAGGTTCTGCGCCGGCACCTCGAACAGGGCGGCCGCGGCACGAAAACTGGTCCAGTCGGTCGCCTGGTTCAGGGCGAAAATAGCGGATGCTGTATGCCCCGGCGTGAGCGCCGTCCACTGTAACGACAGCTCATACGTGGTTGGCTCAGTGCTAGTTGGGTCAGTGCCGGTCGGGTCAGCACCCGCCTCGGCGGTCGGAGTTGGAGGCAGGCCTGCCGCCTCCGGAAAGTCACTGGCGATCTGGGGGTAGGCGGTGCCCTCGAAACCGCTCAGCAGCGGACCGTGTTCGGTCGAGCGAATCTCGAGCTTGACGTCGTCACCGCCGGCGACGGAGATCTTTTCGTCGCGCAGCAGCAGGGGCCTGAGAACGCCGTCCAACTCGTAGCTGTCGCCGGTGATTTTCTCGATATAGAGATCAGCGACGTCAGGGCCGAGGTTGGTGAACCCCCAGGCGATGCGCTCATTGTGCCCGATGATCACGCCGGGTAGTCCCGAAAAGCTGTACCCGGCAACGTCGAACGGGCAGTCGACTGTGATCGACTGGCAGCGTAACCCCACCTGGTACCAGACCGCGGGCAGCGCCGGGCCGAGGTGCGGATCGTTGGCGAGCAGGGGTTTGCCGGTGTCGGTGAGGGCCCCGGCGACGACCCAGGAATTGGAACCGATCTCCCCGCCGGCCGGTCCGAGTAATTCAGGCACCGACCCGAGGTGCGAGCGCAACTCGGTGAGAGCCCGCGCGTACGAATCGACGGAACCGGAACCGGAACCGGAACCGGAACTGGAACCGGGTGCGTTGGACTCGGTGCCCGGGGTGGCGCTGTGGTCGGCGGCGGGGATATCCGTTGAATCAACGTTCGGCCGAGCGGCCAGCGCCCCGGGTGACGGCTTGGTGATGGCCTGGCTGCCGGTGATGGTGGGGTGCTGGTCGGACGGAAAGTTCGGGTGCAGTTGGCTCACCTCGGTGGGGGTGAGCGTGGTTGACAGCAGGGCGCGGTCGATCTCGTCGTCGAGGTTGGAACGCAGGTCCCAGGCCATGGCTTTCAGCCACGCGACGGAGTCGGCCGGGGTCCACGGTTCCACCTCGTATCCGGGGTTCTGGAGGCCCAAGACGGCATACTCGAGCGACAGATCGGCTCCGTGGTGGGTGCTCAGGTAGGCATTCACGCCATCGGCGTAGGCCTGGTAGTAACCGAGGTTGACCGGGTCGAGAAGGGCAACCTCCTGCTCGGCGACGGCTCGCCAGCCGAGCGTGCGCACGAATGTGTCGGTGCCGACCTGGCTTTCTCCGAACAGTTCCGACAGTCGCCCGCTCGTGATGTGCCGGCGAAAGTCCATCTCCCAAAACCGGTCCTGCGCATGCACGTAGCCCTCGGCGAGAAACAGGTCGGCAGCGGTCTTCGCGGTGATCTGGGGAATTCCGGCGTCAT
The DNA here is from genome assembly GCF_002929825.1 of Cryobacterium sp. Y29. Taxonomy (GTDB): domain Bacteria; phylum Actinomycetota; class Actinomycetes; order Actinomycetales; family Microbacteriaceae; genus Cryobacterium. The sequence goes on along the minus strand of NZ_PJJN01000036.1, from coordinate 330,647 downwards.
CGCGGGTGACCGTGACCGTGTCGGTGAGCCCCGGAATGTCGATGGTGCCGGCCAGTGTTGGAAACGACCGCGTGACCGTCCAGACCCCGAGACCCGCGGTGACCACAACCAGGCTGACCACGATACCGAGCGCGATCAACACCCGCCGAACGCGACGGTGCCCCCTGCTGCGCGGTGCGTCGGTGCCCACATCACTCCCTCGCGAATCGCGCGATCCCCACCCGAACGGATGCCGCTACCCGGATGCTAGCGGAACCCGCCGACATCCGCTTGGCGGCCGCCGTCTAGGCGTGCAGCGCGGCGTTCAGCGTGATGCCGCTGCCACTGCGAGCGAGCACCTCGACGGCACCCGAGATGGAGTTACGGCGAAACAGCAGGTTCGGAACGCCGGAAAGCTCGACCGCTTTCACCGTGGACGGGGCGCCGTTGGCTGTGACTGCTTCTCCCACCAAGACAACCTTGGTACCGGCCGTGACGTAGAGCCCGGCCTCCACAACGGTGTCGTCGCCGATGGCGATACCGACGCCGGAGTTAGCACCGAGCAGGGCGCGGGCGCCGATCGAGATGCGCTGCGTTCCACCGCCGGACAGAGTTCCCATAATGGATGCCCCGCCACCGATGTCGGCGCCGTCACCGACCACGACACCCTGCGAGATACGGCCCTCGACCATGGAGGAGCCGAGGGTTCCGGCATTGAAATTCACAAAGCCCTCGTGCATCACGGTCGTGCCGGGGGCGAGGTGGGCGCCGAGCCGCACGCGGGAGGCATCCGCTATTCTCACGCCGACCGGCACGACGTAGTCGAGCAGCGGCGGAAATTTGTCGACGCCGCTGGCCTGGATGCCGGCGCGTTGCAGGGTAGGGCGTAGCCGGGCGAAGTCGGCCGGCAGCATCGGGCCGGCATTGGTCCAGACCACCGTGGGCAGGTGCGCGAAGATGCCGTCGAGGTTGATGGTGTTCGGCCTGACGAGCAGGTGCGAGAGTAGGTGCAGCCGCAGATAGGCATCCGAGGTGCTTGCCGGCGCCGCATCGAGAGTGATTTCCACCGTGATGGCCTCGAGACGCACCGCGCGGCGAGCGTCGTCACCGGCTGCTTCGCACAGTTCGGCCGAAACGATCCAGCGGTCGCGGCCGGTCGGCAATGCTCCGAGTGCCGGGGACGGAAACCAGGTGTCGAGCACGGTGCCATCCGAGGCGACGGTGGCGAGACCATACCCCCAGGCCTGAGTCGGTGCGGATGTGGCGTTTTCGGTAACAACAGAGGGCATACCTCTAGATTAGTAGAGTGACTTCTTTGACTCCTGCCCCGGCCGCTCCCGCCAGCGCCGCCGCAAGGCCGGCACAGCTCACCGTGCTCGACCTAACGGCGACCTCGATCGACCTGACCAGGCAAATCTGCGATATGGAGTCGGTGTCGGGCAACGAGACCGCCCTCGCTGACGCGATCGTGGCTGCCCTCGCCGGTCTTGATCACCTCGAGATCATTCGCGACGGCGACACCGTCGTCGCCCGCACCAACCTCGGCCGTGCCCAGCGCGTCGTCATCGCCGGCCATATCGATACGGTTCCGCTCAACGACAACCTGCCCACCCGTTACGAGACCATCGACGGCACCGAGTATCTCTGGGGTCGAGGCACCGTCGACATGAAGGCCGGCGTGGCCGTGCAGCTCAAGCTCGCCGCTGAACTGACCGACCCCGGGGTCGACGTGACCTGGATGTGGTACGACCACGAAGAGGTCTCCGACGACCTCAACGGCCTCGGACGCCTCGCGCGCAATCGTCCCGACCTGTTCGCGGGCGACTTCGCCATTCTCGGGGAACCGACCCGGAGCCAGGTCGAGGGCGGCTGCAACGGCAACCTGCGCGTGGAGATTCGCACCTTCGGGCTGCGCTCGCACTCAGCGCGCAGCTGGGTCGGCGAAAACGCCATCCACAAAGCCGCTCCTATTCTCAACATTCTGGCCGGGTACGAGGCCCGCGAGGTCGAGGTCGAGGGCCTCGTCTACCGCGAAGGCCTCAACGCGGTCGGCATCACCGGCGGCGTCGCCGGCAATATCATCCCCGACGAGTGCATGGTGCATGTCAACTATCGCTTTGCGCCGAGCCGCAGCGGCGACGAAGCCGTCGCCCATCTGCGCGAGCTCTTCGCCGGCTACGATCTCACCGTCGTCGACCGGGCCGAGGGTGCCCGTCCCGGTCTCGATGCCCCGCTCGCTCGCGAATTCCTCGCCGCCGTCGGCGGCGTGGCCACCCCGAAATATGGCTGGACCGATGTCGCTCGCTTCTCGGCTCTCGGAGTTCCGGCCGTCAACTACGGGCCCGGTGACCCGCTCAAGGCTCATGCCGACGACGAACGCGTCGCCGTGGCCGAGATCACGGCCTGCGAGAAGGGTCTGCGCGACTGGCTGAGCGCATCCGTTCGGTAGCGCAGCGACAGCACAATGACTGAGCGGATGCTCGGCCCCCGCCGCACGATCGCCCATAGTCAGCGCGCCCGCCGGCTGCCAACCGTCTGGCACGTCCGCTACCGGCTGACCCCGTGGTGGGGCAAAGTGTTCGTGGTTTGGGCGCTATCGCGACTGGTCACAACGAGCCTCATACTCGTGCTGGCGAGCGTTCAGGGCCCCAACGCCTGGACCGGTGCCAGCCCGAAATACACCGATTTCGCGACCATGTGGGACGGGCGCTGGTACAACATCGTCGCGATGCTCGGCTACCCGAGCGTGCTGCCGATCACCGACACCGGCCAGGTGGGCGAAAATGCCTGGGCATTCATGCCTGGCTATCCGGTCGTGGCCCGGCTGCTCATGGAGCTGACTAACTTTCCGTGGGCGCCCGTGGCCGTGTTCGTGTCGGTGGTGTTCAGCCTGGGGACCGCCCTGCTGTTCTACCGCCTGATGGCGCGGGTGCAGCCGTCGAACACGGCACTGTTCGCGGTCGTGCTGTTCTGCGCCGCCCCGCTATCGCCGATTCTGCAGTTTGCCTACGCCGAGTCGATGTACCTGTTTTTTCTGACCCTCGCCCTCTACCTACTCCTGGAGCGCCGCTACTGGTTGCTCTACCCCGTCATCGCGGTCATGGCCCTGACCCGGCCCAGCGGGCTCGCATTCGCCCTCGCCCTCGGCCTGCATGTCATCTACCGCTTCGTCACCCGAGCCCGCGACCCGTTCCCCCGTCACGAGCGGATATTGGCGGCATCCGTGGCCCTGTTCAGCGCGCTGATGGGAGTGGCCTGGCCGATCGCAGCTTGGGCAGCCACCGGCGACCTGATGGCCTACACCGACACTGAACTGGCCTGGCGAGCGCCGTACATCGGCTATGTGGAGCTGGTCCCGTTCACCGCGTGGTTCCAGAGCGGGATCTGGTGGCTCGGCAACCCCTGGGGCATTGTCGTGGTGACCGCCCTTATTCTGACCTTCACCGTGTTGCTGTTCACTCCCGCCGTCCGGCGTCTTGGCGTGGATTTGAGGCTCTGGCTGGCCAGTTACGGTCTCTACCTGCTCGCGGTGTTCTTTCCGCAGTCGAGCACGTTTCGGCTGCTCATGCCGATGCTTCCCCTACTTGGGGCGGCCGCGTTGCCGGGCAGCCGGGTCTACCGCGTGGCCATGGTCGTATTGTTCGTGGCCGGCCAGTGGGGGTGGCTGCTGATTTGCTGGGGCGTCGACGGGTACGACTGGACACCGCCCTAACGGGCGGGTGCATCCCTCGAATCTGACACTGCGTCCGACCCGAATTTACGTCTCGGGCTGAGATAGTCGATAATGGTGGTACACAGACGAATGGAAGGGGAGTTCATGGCGGCCATGAAGCCACGGACCGGAGACGGGCCAATGGAGGCTGTAAAAGAGGGACGCCTGATCATCGTGCGTGTACCGCTCGAAGGTGGGGGCCGGCTCGTCGTGTCAGTCAACGACGCCGAGGCCAAGGAACTTCACGATGCACTCGCCGGGGTTGTCGCAGCGGCGAAGTAACCTCGTGTTCCTGTAGGTAACACACCAGAACGGCCGCGCAGTAACTGCGCGGCCGTTCTGGTGTTCTGGGGGCGCGTCAGGCGCGCAGCTTGGTGATCTGCAGCAGGCCGTCGCCGACGGGGGAGAGCGCACTGATGACAGCGCTCGACGCGGCAATCTCGGTCAGCAATGTGCGAAAGCCGGTCGCGACGTCGTCGCGCTGGGCTGGGTCGGCCACCCGGCCGCGCCAGAGAGCGTGCGCGACGAGCACGGTGCCACCCGGACGAGCCAGACGCAGTCCGTGTTCGACGTATTCGATGACCGACTGAGGGTCGGCGTCAATGAACACAATGTCGTAAGAATTCTCGTTCATGCGCGGAAGGACTTCGCTGGCCTTGCCCGTGATCAGGCGCACCCGGTTGGCGGGAACCTTCGCCTCGGCGAAATTCGCCTTGGCGTGCTGCAGATGGTCGACCTCGGTGTCGATCGACGTGAGAGTGGCGCCAGGAGCCCCAGTCAGCAGCCAGATGCCCGAAACTCCGGCCCCCGTGCCGACCTCGAGGATACTGCGCGCCCCGGTCGCAGCAGCCAGAACGGCCGATTGCGCCCCGACCGCGGGCGTTATCGCGTCGATTCCCAGCTCGAGGGATTGCTGGCGCGCTCGAATGATGGCTTCGGATTCCACGACACAGTCGTCGGAAAATTTCCAGTTCAGTTCAATGTCAGACACAAATAACTCCAGTAGATGATTAGGTCAAGACTAGGGCCGTGGCGCGTGTGGTCTGTGGATGCCTCGCCGGGCGCTACTCTAAGGACATGTTTGGGCTGACGTTCGAAAAGATTCTGCTGATCGGGATCATCGCTGTCTTCTTGCTTGGCCCCGATAAGTTACCGCACTATGCCGCCCAACTGGGTCGTCTCGTGCGGCAGCTGCGCGACATGGCCAACGGTGCCAAAGATCGTATGCGCGATGAGATGGGCCCGGAGTTCGACGATCTGGACTGGAAAAAACTGGACCCGCGCCAGTATGACCCGCGCCGCATCATCCGGGAAGCCCTCGCCGACGAAGACCCGTTCAAGGACCAGTCTGCGACGATTTCTCGCGCCGAGCCCAACCCTGGAGGCGCTTACCTGAAACGTAAGCGTGCCAGAGAAGCTGCCCAAACCGCCCTCGGGCCGGCCCCGTTCGATTCTGAATCCACGTAGATCGCATGCGTTTAAGAGTAGTGCGGAGCGGAAAGAGAGGTTGATGTCTGCTGTCAAGAAACCCAAACGCGTCACAAAGACCGTCTATGAGGCCGAGCTCGCCCGCCTGCAGGCCGAATTAGTCACGATGCAGCAATGGGTGAAGTCATCCGGTGCGCGGGTCGTGGTGATCTTCGAGGGCCGCGACGCCGCTGGCAAGGGGTCGGCGATCAAGCGCATCACCCAGTATCTCAATCCGCGTGTTGCGCGCGTAGTAGCCCTGCCGATGCCCACCGAACGCCAGCGCGGCCAGTGGTATTTTCAGCGCTACATCGAGCACCTGCCGTCGACCGGTGAGATCGTGCTGATGGACCGCTCGTGGTACAACCGGGCCGGTGTCGAGCGGGTCATGGGCTATTGCACCAGTGATGAATACCGTCGGTTTCTGCATCAGGCCCCCCTGTTCGAACGGATGCTGGTCGAAGATGGAATTTTGCTGGTCAAGTATTGGTTTTCGGTGTCTGACCTGGAGCAGGAACGACGGTTTCGTTCGCGTCTGAAAGATCCCATGCGTCGGTGGAAGCTGTCCGAGACCGATGTGCTGTCGATTACCAAGTGGGTGGATTACTCCAAGGCGAAAGACGAGATGTTCGTGCACACCGACATTGCCGAAGCGCCCTGGTGGGTGGTGGAGAGTGAAGACAAGCGAGCTAGCCGGCTGAACGCGATCAGCCATCTGCTCTCCCTCGTGCCCTACGAGAAGACCGACCCACCCAAGGTGCACATTCCGCCGCGCCCGCCGGCTTCCGACTATGAGAGGCCGCCGCGCGAGAGCAACCACCAGGTTCCCGACCACGCGGCGACGCTGGTCAAGCCCGAGGAGTAGGCGTCAGCGGGGCGTGAGCTTCAGGCTGAGCCCAGCCAGGCTTCGAGTGCGCGTCTTCATAGTGTGGGCGAGCGCAAGAATAGCGCGGGCCGAGGGGTCATCCGGTGCGCCGAGTACGACCGGCAGGCCGGCATCCCCGCCGGTGCGCAGCGCCAGACTCAGCGGAACCTGCGCGAGCACCGGAACCGGTGCTGTCTGGCCGGCGGAGAGTCGCCTGGCCACTTCGGCGCCCCCGCCCGAACCGAACAGTTCGAGCAAGCTACCGTCGGGCTGCACCATCGCCGACATGTTCTCGATCACGCCGTACACGCTTTGTCCGGTCTGCCGGGCCACGATTCCGCTCCGCTCGGCCACATCGGCCGCCGCGGCCTGAGGGGTGGTCACGACGATGACCTCGGCGTGTGGCAAAAGCTGGCCCACCGTGATGGCGACGTCTCCGGTACCGGGAGGCAGGTCGAGCAGCAGCACATCGAGATCGCCGAAATACACGTCGGTCAGAAACTGTTTGATCGTGCGGTGCAGCATCGGGCCGCGCCAAGCGACCGCCGCCGACGCATCGTCGATGAACATGCCGATCGAGATGACCTTCACGTTGTGCGCGATCGGCGGCAGGATCATGTCGCCCACCTGGGTCGGTTTGACCGCGAGACCGTCATGCACGAGACCGAGCAGGCCGGGAATGCTGAAGCCGTGCACATCGGCGTCGACGATACCCACCCGCAGTCCCTCCCCGGCCAGGGCCACGGCCAGGTTGGCCGTGACGGTGGATTTGCCGACGCCGCCCTTGCCACTCGTGATCGCGTAGACCCGGGTGAGTGACTCCGGGCCGAACTGCACGCTGCGTTCCGCCTGGCCGCCGCGCAGTTTCTCGGTGAGCGCGGTGCGTTGCTCGCGGGTCATGACGGCGACCTCGACGCTCGCGCGGCCTGGCCCGGACACCGACTCAGCGGCGGCGAGAACGTCGCTCTCGATGCGTGCAGCGGCCGGACAACCGGCAATGGTCAAGCGGATGCCGACGCTCACCCGCCCAGTGTCGCTCACCGTCACCCCCGATACCATGTCGAGATCGGTGATGGGCTTGCGAATCTCCGGGTCGGTCACCCCGGCCAGGGCGGTGAAAACACGGGAGCGGATGGTGTCGGGGGCAGAATTCATGCGGTCGGGCGGCTTTCCGTGGTGCTGTTTGGGGCAGGAGGTTCATCCACGGGATTGCGCTCGTCCGCGCGACTGCGCTCATCCAGGTGCTCGAGCAATGTGCGCAGTTCCGCGCGAATGAAATCCTTCGAGGCCATGTCCTTGATCGCGATGCGCAGGGCCACGACCTCCCGAGCCAGGTATTCGGTATCGGCGAGGGTGCGTTCTGCGCGCTGCCGGTCCTGTTCGAACTGCACCCGGTCGCGATCGTCCTGCCGGTTCTGGGCGAGCAAAATCATCGGAGCAGCATAGGAGGCCTGCATCGACAAGACGAGAGTCAGCGCGATGAACCCGAGCGCAACCGAGTCGAACCGCCACGCCTCCGGGGCGAGGGTGTTCCAGGAGATCCAGGCGACGGCGAACAGGGTGAGCCCGAGCAAAAACCAGGGGGTCCCCATGCCGCGGGCGATGGCCTCGGTGAAGCGGCCGAAGCTGTCCCGGCTGTGACCAGTGCGGCCAAGACCTACGAGGTTGCCGGTGCGCAGGCCCTTGGGCGCATCCAGGCGCAGGTCGGCGCGGTTATTGCGGGCCACGAGATGTCCTCTGCGCTCCGGGCAACGGAATGCTGCCGGTTCTCAATTCGCTGCGGGCAGCGGCCCGGCGGCGCACATCGTCGTTGCCGTCGTGGCTGCGCCAGTCGTCGGGCAGCAGATAGTCGAGCACGTCATCAATCGTCACCACCCCGACCAGTCGGTAATTCTCATCCACCACCGGCACCGAAACCAGGTCATAGCTCGCGAGAATTCGGCTGACTTCAGCGGCCGAGGTGTCGGCGGTCACCGGGTCGAGGCCGGCGTCGAGCAACGTGCCGAGGCGTTCGTGGGGCGGGTAGCGCAGCATCCGCTGAAAATGCACCATGCCCAGAAAACGACCGGTAGGAGCTTCGTAGGGGGGCAGGGTCACGCAGATCGCCGCGCCGAGTGCTGGGGCCAGGTCGTGACGACGGATGCGGGCGAGCCCTTCGGCGACGGTGGCGTCCGCCGAGACGATGATCGGCTCGGTCGTCATGAGCCCACCGGCGGTGTCGGGGGCGTAGGAGAGCAGAAAACGTACATCTTCGGCTTCTTCGGGTTCCATCAGGTCGAGTAACTGCTCGCCGCGCTCTTCCGGCAGCTGGGCGATGAGGTCGGCCGCGTCGTCTGGCTGCATCTGGTCGAGCACATCGGCGGCGCGCGCATCGCCGAGGCTGGTCAGAATTCCGACCTGGTCGGTTTCGGGCATCTCCTCGAGTACATCGGCGAGGCGATCGTCGGGTAGTTCGCCCGCCACCTCGAACATGCGCTCCCGCGGCAGGTCCAGCAGGGTATTGGCCAGGTCGGCGGGCTTGAGATCGGAGTAGGTCGCGATGAGGTGCTCGGCGGATTGCGCCTGGCCCTTGGTCTCTTTTTCGCGCACTTCGGCCCAGGTCGCGAATGACGTGACGCCCTTGACGAAAGGCGAGGCGCTGGTCTTGGGGCGGCGCACGAACAGTTGGCTGATGGCCCAGTCGGCCTCCGTGCCTTCTTTGATCGCGACGTCTTCAATGGTCGCTTCGCCGGAACCGTCGGTGAAGAGCACTTTGCGCCCGAGCAATTCGGCGATAACGCGCACTTCGCCGCCACGCTGCTCGTAGCGGCGCACGTTGATCAGGCCGGTCGTGATGATCTGGCCGCTGCCGATGCTGGTGACCCGATTGATCGACACGAACACGCGCCGTTTGCCGGGGATCTCCACGATCAGGCCGACGACGCTGGGCGGGTCGTTTTTTCGATACACCACGAGAACATCGCGCACCTTGCCCACGCGGTCGCCCGCGGGGTCGAAAACGGTGCACCCGGCCAGTCGGGCAACAAAAACTCTGGTGGCACTCACATGACAAATCTAGGCCACCCGCGCGGTAATACGGCCACTCTCAGTGGCCCAGCGAAAATGTCAGAGTGCGATCCGACATCGAACATCGCTGATCAGGCACATTTCACGATCAGCACGGCGTGGAAGAATGGCCTGATGACCAACCAGAGCCTTTTCTCCCGACGCCGCCCGGTGCTTCCTCCCGTGTTGCCCCGCGGGGAGGTGCTATCCACCTACGGCACCTATGCCGATGCGCAAGCCGCGGTCGATACGCTCGCAAAGGCCGACTTTCCGGTGAAACAGCTTTCGATCGTGGGCAACGACCTCAAGAGTGTCGAGCGGGTGACCGGCAAACTCACCTATGGCCGGGTCGCGCTCGCGGGGGCGGCATCCGGTGCCTGGCTCGGAATCTTTTTCGGCATTCTGTTCTTTCTGTTCTCGCCCACCGGGTCGAGCCTGCCGTTCGTTTTCGCCGCTCTCATCATGGGTGCCGGTTTTGGCATGCTGCTGGGTATTGCGAGCTATGCCATCAACCGACGTCGACGCGACTTCACCTCGACCATGCAGGTCATTGCGACCAGCTATCAGATTATCGTCGACGTCGAATTGATCAACCGGGCGCGAAACCTGCTGGGTGGCAGTTCACACGAATCGGCAGCTGCGGCACGCCCGGCCGCCCCTGTTGACCCGGACGCCCCTGTTGACCCAGCAGCCCCTGTGGAGCACGAGTAAAAATTCGCGATAAAGCGAAAGAGCACAGGGCCAGCCGCGCTGAACGAGTGCTCTTTTCGCTTCCGTGATGGTGTTAGCGCTGAGCGGCGGCGATCCAGGCCTCGACCTCTGTAGCGGTGCGGGGGATGGCGGCTGAGAGGTTCTCGGCACCGGTGGGAGTCACCAGGATATCGTCTTCGATCCGCACGCCGATGCCCCGGAACTCCGGCGGAACGGTGAGGTCGTCTGGCTGAAAGTACAGGCCGGGTTCGATGGTGAAGACCATGCCCGGTTCGAGCACGCCATCCAGGTACATGTCGCGGCGCGCCTGCGCGCAGTCGTGCACGTCGATGCCGAGGTGGTGGCTGGTGCCGTGCACCATGTAACGGCGGTGGTGGCCGTTCTCCGGCTGCAGGGCTTCATCGGCGGTGACCGGCAGTATGCCCCACTCGGCGGTGCGCCGGGCGATCACGGCCATCGCCGCGGCGTGTACGTCACGAAAGACAGCGCCGGGGCGAACGACGGCGAAGGCGGCATCCGCTGCCTCACGCACGGTCTCGTACACCAGTCGCTGCACGTCGGTGTACACGCCGTTGACCGGCAGGGTGCGGGTGATGTCGGCGGTGTAGTAGCTGTCGAGTTCAACGCCAGCATCGATCAGGATGAGATCGCCGGGGGCGACGACGCCGTCGTTGCGGGTCCAGTGCAGGATGCACGCGTGCGGTCCGGAGGCTGCGATGGTATCATAGCCGACCGTGTTGCCGTCGGTGCGGGCGCGGGTATTGAAGACGCCCTCCACCAGCCGCTCGCCGCGGGCGTGCTGGCTTGACCGGGGCAGATCGGCGATGACATCGTCGAAGCCGCGGGCTGTTGCAGCGACGGCGAGGCGCATCTGCGCGATTTCATAGGCGTCCTTCACCAGGCGCAGCTCGGAGAGGTCGCGGGTGAGACCGGCGTCAGGCTCGTGCTCGGCGTTTATTTCGATGCTGAACGGTGAGTCAGTGGCGTTGCTCCCGAGTACGCGCTCGGCGGCAAAACGCAGGCGGGCTTCGTCGACCTGCTCGGTGAAGGTCGGGTCTGCCGCGCGAAGTACGAGCGTTCCACTGTCGACGGCGCTCAGCACGCCAGTGAGCTCGGCAATGCCACGCACGTGGAGGGCGAGGTCGCTCGCGACCTGGGTGACCGATGGGCGCGGACCGATCCAGAATTCACCGATGTCGGGATTGGCGTAGAACTCGTCGGAGTCGCGGCCGGCTCGTTCTCGAAAGTACAGGGTCGCGTCGTGGCCGCCGGCCGCTGTCGGTTCGAGCACGAGTACAGCGCCGGGTTCACTGTCACTGCCCCAACCGGTCAGGTAGGCAAAGGCTGAATGCGCGCGGTACGCGTAGTCGGTGTCGTTGGAGCGCGGTTTCAATCGGCCAGCCGGAATGATCAGGCGCTGCCCCGGGTACTGAGCCGAGAGGCGTGCGCGGCGCGCGGCGGCGAAGGATGCCTGCTCGCGGGCACCCGGCAGCGCATCCGTGCGCTCAGCCCAGCCGCTCGCGATGAACGATTTGAAACCGGTGGATCCGGGAGTCGTCGAACGGTTCTCGTTCGAGCGCGCAGCGGGAATTACAGGAAGAGCAGTGGTATCAGCCATCTCCCCAGTCTGGCACCGGACTCTGGGCGGTGGCCGATCATATTGGTGCGGATGCTGCGCCAAGCGGATGCGGGATCCGGCAGAAACTATCTGGCCGGTGTGAGAGTGGCGACGATCGGACGGTGGTCGCTGCCGGCGTCGTCGAGCGACTCGATAACCTGCAGCGTGGTCACCTGCCAGTTCACTGTCGCCATCACATGATCGATCGGGCTGCCGAGGAGCGCCGGAATGCTTGTGGGCCAGGTGCCGACGGCTGCCGCACCGGCCGAAAGTGCGGAATCCGCGCAGTTGCCGAGAACAGCAGTCACGCCATCGTTGGCCCGGCCGGCCATGTGGTCAAGCGTTGAGTTGAAATCGCCCGCCAGGATCACGTTGTCGCCCTGGCACTGGGTGGCGAGCCAGTCGAGGTCGCTGCGCCAGTTCGACATCTCGTACTGAATCGGAGCGACGGCGTGCACGGCAACAATGGTCGGCCCGCCCCCGTCGACCGGTTCGGCCACGACGGTGGGCAGTACGTTGGTGTTGCCGGGCGGGCCGGAACCCGCAGCGTTGGTCACGGCATAGTCACCGAGGTCGGGGCTGATCAGCAGCGTCGTTGACCGAGCCTTGGAGATCAGATCGAACGAGAGCGTGTGCACCCACATGGGGCGGCCGGCCTCGCGCATCATTTCGGCGATCTGAACCCCGGTCGCCTCCGTTGTCTCGGGCAGGGTCAGGACGTCGGCGTTCTGGGCGAGGGCTAGCTCTGCGATGACCGCAGCGCCGGGAGCATCGCCGAGCGTGTTCCAACTGAGCACCGTGACGGTGTCGGCATCCGTTTTGGCGTCGGCTGGACCCGTGTTTTCCCGGGCGGTAATCGCGGTGAAACCGCGAGATGCAAGAATGCCGGCATTAGCCACGGCGAATAACATCAGCAGCACCATGGCCATGCTGAGGATTGGGCGCAGTGGCCGCATGAATCGGAGCAATCCAAGCACAATGAGGCCAACGATCGCGCCGATGACGGCGATCGCACGAAATGAGACGAGATGCGCAACGACCCAGGCGGTGTGCAGGCCGAATGCCTGCGGCCAGGTCAGGACCAGCAGAAAAAAGGCGGCGGCAAGGAGAATCAGTGCCCGGAGGAGTCGCGTGAACATTATTCTGAACCATAGATCAGAATTCTGGGGAATCCCCAGCGTTGCACCGCGGGGAAGAGGCGGGGGCGTCCAACTAGCATGGGGTTATGGCAGTCGTGCGGCAATTTCAGGGTCCGATTGATCTGCACGCGCACTCGAGCGTGTCAGACGGCACCGAAACGCCGGCCGAACTGGTTCGTGCGGCGGCCGGTGCCGGGCTCGGAACGGTTGCCTTGACCGACCACGACTCTACGGCGGGCTGGGCCGCGGCATCCACTGCCGCGCGCACCGCGGGGATCACGCTTATTCCCGGAATGGAATTCAGTACGCGGGTGCAGTACGCCAGTGTTCATCTTTTGGCATATCTTTTCGATCCGGCCGATTCTGCACTACTGGCCGAAGTGACGCGGGTGCGGGCCGCTCGCCTGAGCCGGGCGGAGCAGATGGTGGCCCGCATCGGTATGGACTACGACCTCAGCTGGGACGATGTACTCGCCCAGACTACGCCCGGTGCTACTGTCGGCCGGCCGCACATCGCCGACGCGCTCGTCGCGCGCGGTCACGCGCTCAACCGCAGCGCGGCTTTCGCCGACATTTTGCATTGGAAGGCCGGCTATTTTCAACCGCACTACGCGCCAGATCCGTTACGCGCGATCGAACTCGTGCGTGCCGCTGGGGGAGTGCCGGTTATCGCCCATCCCGCCACGCGGGGTATCGCCGACGTGGTCTCGGAATCTCGGCTGAAGACGATGGTGGGAGCGGGGCTGTTCGGCCTCGAACTCGAGCATCGCGAGAACAACCCGGAACCCACAGCGCGCCTGTACGAACTCGCCACCAAATTCGGGCTGTATGTCACCGGTTCGAGTGACTACCACGGCACCGGCAAACCCAATCGGTTCGGCGAGAACACGACCGCCCCCGAGGTACTCGACCGCATCATCGCTGAGGGCCACGGCTCCGCGCCCGTCTACGGCTGACCTTCTCAGCGAGTGCCGTGGCCGTGCTCGATACAGCCCGGCACGAAAGCTGCCACGGCCGAAACGGTGGCAGCCCGCATGCCGGGCGTTGACAGAGCTGATCAGGGACTAGATGGCGCTGCCGGTCCGCGGCGAGCGACGACGCGTGCGGCTGCGGCGCAGCGGTGCGTTGTTGCCGTCGTGATGCTCGGTTCCGCCTCCGTCGTGTGTGCCGGCTGCTGGGGTTGCGGCCGGGGCGTCGGGGTTGGTACTGGAACCTACGCGGGTACGTGACCGCGTCGGTCGACCCGTGTCGTCCCCACCGTCGCGTACCGGGCTCGTTGCCGGCCGGTCGGAGCCACGCGGTGAATCGCCACGCCGGTCGCTATGAGCACCTTCGGAGCGAGCCCCTTCAGAGCGACCGCCTGCAGAGCGGCCGCGTACCGCACCGGAGCGACCAGTGTCTGATCGGCTGCCGGCTCCGGAGCGGGCACCTCCGGAGCGACCGGCGCCGCCGGTGCGAGCATCGCCAGCAGCGACGTCCTTCACCGGAGTCGCGCGCAGGCGTCCTTTGGATCCGGCCGGAATATTGAGGTCGGTATAGAGGTGCGGCGACGACGAGTAGGTTTCCATCGGTTCCGGCTGGCCGAAGTCCAGTGCCTTGTTGATGAGGGACCACTTGTGCAGGTCATCCCAGTCGACGAAGGTCACCGCGATACCGGTTTTACCGGCGCGGCCGGTGCGACCCACGCGGTGCAGGTACGCCTTCTCGTCTTCGGGAATGGTGTGGTTGATGACGTGCGTGACGTCTTCAACGTCGATGCCGCGAGCAGCGACATCCGTTGCGATCAGGATCTCTTTCTTGCCGCTTTTAAAGCTGGCCATGGCGCGTTCGCGCTGTTCCTGGTTCAGGTCGCCGTGCACGGCCGTGGCGTTGAAGCCGCGGTCGCCGAGTTCTTCAACGAGCTTCGCGGCGGCGCGCTTGGTGCGGGTGAAGATGATGGTCTTGCCGCGGCCCTCCGCCATGAGGATGCGGCCGATGACCTCGTCCTTGTCCATGTTGTGCGCACGGTAGACGAGGTGCTCGATGTTGGTCTGCATCAGGCCCTCATCGGGGTCGGTCGCGCGAATGTGAATCGGGCGGTTCATGAAGCGCCGGGCCAGGGCCACGATCGGACCGGGCATTGTCGCCGAGAACAGCATGGTGTGGCGGGTCGACGGGGTCTGGGCGAACAGCTTCTCGATGTCGGAGAGAAAACCGAGGTCGAGCATCTTGTCGGCTTCGTCGAGCACCATTTCGCGCACGTTGGCGAGAGTGAGCAGGCGCTGGCTGGCCAGGTCGAGCAGGCGGCCGGGGGTTCCGACCACGATCTGTGCGCCGGCCTTGAGCTGTTCGATCTGACCTTCATAGGCCTTGCCGCCATAAATGGAGACGATCTTGGTGTTGCGGCCGGCTGCGGCGAGCTCGAGATCTTCCGAGACCTGCACGCATAGTTCACGTGTCGGAACGACGATGAGGGCCTGCACGCCGGACTCGGGATCGAGGCCGAGGCGCTGAATGACCGGAAGGCCGAAGCCGAAGGTTTTGCCGGTGCCGGTCTTGGCCTGGCCGATGATGTCCTGGCCGGCAAGCGCGAGCGGAATGGTCTGGGTCTGGATGGGGAACGGTTCGAGGATGCCCTTGGCGGCAAGGGAGTCGACCATGTCCTGGTCAATATTAAGTTCGGAGAAAGTCACGAATGTTTGCCTGTCATTAACTGGAAGCGAAGTGCGCCCGTTTTTGCGTCTCGGGCAGCGGCCGTCGATCCTTGTCGACGACGTAATTCCAGCTTACTGCCCCGTCTGTACCGCGGCCACAGGCGCGCTGTCCTAAGCTGAGCCAGTGGTCACGTGGTTCGGTCGGCGCCCGCAGCGCAATGAAGCCCCGCGGCTTTCCGCCCGCGGGGCGCTCCAGCCGACCGAAAAAGTGGACATCAGTTCGCTGGCCCCCGGCGTGCAGCATTTTCTCGGACAAGCCGCCTATTGCGAGCTCGGAGAGTTCGAGAGTCTGGCCCGCGCCGTGGCCACCGCGCCGAATCTTGCCGTGAAGGAAGGCCTCAGCGCCGCCGCAGGTCGAACCTTGAGCAAGCATCACGGTCTGGTCACCGAGATTCGACGCCGCGGGCACGATCCGGCCACCGAGATGGCCCCGTTTGTCGCGAGTCTCGACGAGTTTCGTCGCAACACCAGCGGCGCCGACTGGCATGAACTGCTCCTGAGCTGCTATCTCGCGGGCGGCCTCCTCGAGGACTTCTTCATCCGGCTGTCGGACGGCCTGCCGCGCGATATCGGACCGAGGGTGGCGCAGCTCCTTGGCGAAAATTCCGGCACCGACGTGCTCGTGCACGAACTGCAGACCGCCATTGAAAACGACGTTGAGCTCGGCTCCCGGCTGGCTATGTGGGGCCGTCGGCTCGTCGGCGATACCCTGCTTGTGGCTCGCTCGGCGATGCCGGCAACGGACCCAGGCACCGACTCGGCCGCTGGCCCTGGCGCCGAGGCGCGAATCGAACCGGTCTTCACCGAACTCATTGCCGCGCACACCCGCCGCATGGACGGCCTCGGCCTGACGGCCTGACACCTGGGGTATCGGTCAGTCGCTTGAGTAGGCGGCCAACCAGTTTTTTCGATACCTCCGTACGACCAATCATCATGTCCCCTCGTACTTCAAGGTGTGCCAAATGACCAGAGGAGGCGCGACAAAATTACGCGGTGGCAGCGGACCCGGTGTTGGCGAGGCGTTGCAGCAGCCGATGGTCGGCGTGAATGCGTCGCCGACTGATCACCAGATTCAACACGACGGATGACACGGCGGCGGCGCCAAGGGATATCCACCAGATCCAGCCACCGGCCCAGTTCCAGCCGAGCCAGGTCAGCGCGACCCAGACAGTAGATGCCGCAGCCGTTCCGATCGCTGGAACCAGCACCGAACCCTGCGTCGACCGACCGGGCAGAAAGTACCGCGCGCCGAGACCGATGAGAGCTCCGAACAGTGCGACGAACAGGAGTTCCATGGCGCTTTAGGCGACGAAACCGACGCGACGCGATTCTTCGCTGCCGAGTTCGACGTAGGCCAGGCCGACGGTCGGAACGATATAGACGCGACCCTTGCTGTCGCTGAGCTTCAGATAGCCGGTCTGACCGGAAAGAGCCGCCGCAACGGTCTCCTCAATCTCGGTCGCTGGCTGCGATGTCTCGAAACCGATCTCCCGGGGGGAGTTGAAAATACCAATGCGAATGTCCATAGAACTGCCTTTCGTAGCCTTGCGCCCAGAGTACGACAGAACGCGCCACCGCCCGGACAGAGTTCACTGTCGGCGCAACCCGTTACCGTTGAAATGTGACAAACCACACCCTTGATTCCGCCCAGACGGCCGTTCTCGACCTCCCCGACGGGGTCAGTGCTGCGGTGATCGGCGCGCCCGGCTCGGGCAAGACGACCACGCTCGTCGAACTCGTCGCCGACAGGGTACTCAACCGGGGGTATTCTCCGAGCGAGGTATTGGTACTGGTACCGACCCGCGCCGGAGCCACGGAGCTGCGCGACCGGCTCGCGCTGCGCCTTGGCGTGCCGACGAACGGCCCGCTGGCTCGCAGCGCCAACTCGGTGGCCTTCCAGATTGTGCGTTCGGCCGTCGCGCAGGCGGGCGGTCCGACTCCCACGCTGCTCACCGGTGGTGAGCAAGACCAGATCATTGCCGAGCTGTTGCAGGGCCACATTGACGATGAGACCGGCCCGGCCTGGCCGACTACCCTCGGTCCCGATGTGCGCCGCTTGCGGGGCTTTCGCACCGAACTTCGCGATCTCATGATGCGCGCGGTCGAATACGGTGTCTCGCCGGGGCAGCTCGAGGGTTTCGCACTCGGACGTGCGGAGTGGGTGGCGGCGGCCGAGTTCATTCGCGGTTATGAAGAGGCCAAAGACCAGGCCCGCCCCGGCCAATACGACTCGACCGAGCTGGCTCGCTATGCTGCCGCTGTCGTCGCGGGCGCCCAGTCCGGACCGGCCGGCGTTGCAACGCTCGGCTCCCTCGCCCACCTGCGCCTGATAGTGCTTGACGATGCCCAGGAAGTCACGCAGGCCACGATCACGCTGTTGGCCCAGTTTCAGACGCGCGGGGTGGCGATCATCGCCGTCGGAGACCCCGACATCAGCACCGGCTCGTTTCACGGTGCGCATCCGGATGCCCTCGGTCGCCTCGGCTCGTATCTCAGCGAGGGCCGGGCCGTACCCGAAGGCCGTGTGGCCGCGCCGATCGTGCTGCAGACGGTGTATCGGCACGGCGCGAACATCCGTCGAGTCGTTGCGCAGGTCACCGGCCGGATCGGTGCCGCCGCGGCTGGCACCCAGCGTGCTGCGGCCGGTCACGATTCGACAGAAGCGACTGAGCGTTCAGTGCAGACCGTGGTTGCGACCAGCCCGGCCGATCAGCTCGCGGTGATCGCCCGGCTGCTGCGCGAACGCCACGTGATCGATGCAATTCCCTGGTCGCGTATGGCCGTGATCGTGCGCACCGGAGCGCTCGTGCCGTCGATTTCCAAGGGGCTCGCCGCACTCGAGGTACCGACGCAGATCTCTACCGCGAGCACAGCCCTGCGTGACGAATACGCGGTGAGGGCGTTCATTTTGGCGCTCGAGGTGACCCTGGGGCGCAAACCGCTCGACCCCGAGGCGGCGATCCAGTTGCTGCGCGGCCCGCTCGGTGGGCTCGACCCGATCACCCTGCGCCGGCTTCGTGCTGCGTTACGCCAGCACGAGCTGGCCACTGACACCCCCACACCGCGCAGCGCTGACGAGCTGCTCGTCGTCGCACTGCAGACCCCCGACCTGCTCGCCACCATCGATAACCGCACCGCTCGCCGCGCCGCCGGCTGCGGAGCGAGCCTGCGCGACGCGAAAATCGAATACGAAGCCGGTGCCACCATCGAGGAACTGCTCTGGGGTCTCTGGCAGCGCAGCGGACTTGATCGCGAGTGGAAAGAGCAGTCCACCGGCACCGGAATCGTCGCCGACGAAGCTAATCACAACCTTGACGCCGTCGTCGCCTTGTTCTCGGCGGCGCAGCGCTACGTCGAACGCACCCCGTCGGCCCCGCCGGTACTTTTCCTGGAACACCTCGTCGACACCGATGTGCCCGAAGATACCCTCGCGCCGCGTGCTTTGGGCGCGGCCGTCACCGTGTCTACCCCAAGCGGCACCATCGGGCGCGATTTCGACATTGTCGTGGTGGCCGGCGTGCAGGCCAATGTCTGGCCCGACCTGCGCATCCGTGGCTCCCTGCTCGGCGCTGGCGACCTGGCCGTGGTCGCCACGGGCCAGGACGGCACCGGGCACGACGCTGCCGGTACCGACGCGCGCACCGCGGTTCTCCATGACGAATTGCGCATGTTCGCCCAGGCCGTCAGTCGTGCCACGACTGAACTGCTCGTCACCGCCGTGAGCAATGAAGAAAACGAGCCGTCGGTCTTTCTTCGTCTGCTGCCAGACCCTGAGCCTGAGCGAGCTGTTGACGATTTTGCCCGTTACCCCCTGTCGTTGCGCGGCCTGGCCGGGCGGATGCGTCGTGACCTGACCCGGGCGATCCGCTTACCGGCCCGCATCGACTCCGAGACGGCCGCTCGCGCAGCGGATGCCGCGGCCACTTTGTCCCGCCTGGCCAGTGAAAACGTGCCCGGCGCCGCACCGGATCAGTGGTACGGCCTGGCCGACCCGAGTACCGTACGCCCGCTCAACGACTCCGCGGCCGGTGATGATCCGGTGCGTGTCTCGCCGTCGCGAATGGCCGCCTTCGAAACCTGTCCGTTGCACTGGCTGATCGGGCAGGTCGGCGGCGGCAGCTCGAATACCGCCGCCAACCTCGGCACGATCATTCACAAGGTCATGGAAGACTGCGTCGACCGTCGGCCAGAGGCGCTCTGGCAGGGCGTGGAGTCCCGCTGGAACGAACTCGACTTCGACGCCGACTGGCAGTCACGCGTGCAGAAAGTCGCCGCCAGAGCGCTCACCGACCGGCTCGCCTCGTACCTGCTCGATTTCGAGAACGGGGGCGGTGAGCTGCTGAGCGCCGAGGGGACTTTTCAACTGGACGTGAGCGGCGCAGTGCTGTCGGGCACCATCGACCGCGTGGAACGCCAGGCCGACGGACGGGCCGTGATCGTCGACCTGAAAACCGGCAAGGGCGACGCGACAAGCGATGTAGGCGTCGCGGAGCATCCCCAGCTCGGCGCCTACCAGCTGGCGTTTCAGGAGGGCGTCATCGACGGCGTTTCCGGCGACATGGCGCTGGCTGGTGCCCGCCTGGTCATCATCTCCTCCGGCACGGTCAAACAGAACTACCGCAATCCCACCCAGCCCACCTTCACCCCGGAGCAGCTCGATGCTTTTCGCACCCGGGTAAGCGACGACGCGGCAGGCATGGGCGGCAGCACTTTCATCGCCGAAATAACCGCGCACTGCCTCGACCCGCGAAGTCACGGGTCCTGCCGCATCCACATCATCAAGCAGGTCAGCTCATGAGTCTCACGACAACGGTCACCACATCAGTCACCACGGTCTCCGCCCTCGACATTGCCTCGGAGCTCAGGCTTCCTCCGCCCACCGATGAGCAGCAGGAGGTCATCGAGGCGCCGCTCAGGCCGACCCTGGTGGTCGCCGGCGCCGGGAGTGGCAAGACCGAGACGATGGCCAACCGGGTGCTGTGGCTACTGGCCAACGGCCACGCCCGCCCCGACCAGATTCTCGGCCTCACCTTCACCCGCAAGGCCGCCGGCGAGCTGAGCGATCGCATCAATAAGCGCATCGCCGACCTCGATGCCGCCGGACTGATGCCGATCATCGCCCACTCAGACGCCAGCTCAGGCGCCGGGTCGGCGGCTGAGTCTTCCGACCTCTTCAACACGCCGAGCGTCTCCACGTACAACTCTTTTGCCAGTCGGTTGTTCACCGACAATGCCCTGCTGCTCGGCCGGGAGCCGGAATCTGTCCTGCTCAGTGAAACGAGCGCTTGGCTGCTCGCTCGGCGCGTGGTCATCGATCACGGCGACGGTCGCCTGGTGCCCTACGGCAAGAGCGTCGACCAGGTCACCGACGCCGTGCTGCAACTCAGTCGTGCCGTCGCTGAGAACCCGCCGCCTTGGCACGACGGCGCACCGGGAACCCCGCACGACCTTGCCGGCCTGGCCGAAAGTTTCGTTTACCTGGGTGATTTGCCCTACGGTAACCCGCGTAAGAAAAAGCCGTATGACTCGGTGATCGATGCCTTGGCCGCAGTAGCGCCATTGCCGGTGCTCGCCGAACTCGCTGCGCAGTACAGCAGTGAGAAGCGCCGCCTCGGCCTCATCGAATTCTCCGACCAAGTGGCCCTCGCGCTTCAGGTCTGCCAGAAAGTCGATACGGTCGTCGACCGTTATCGCGAGCAGTACCGTGTCGTACTGCTCGACGAATACCAGGACACCTCCGTACTGCAGACCGAGCTGTTGCATACGCTCTTTCACAACCACCCGGTAATGGCCGTCGGTGACCCGCACCAGTCGATTTACGGATGGCGCGGCGCCAGCTCGGCAAATTTGCTCGGCTTCGAGCGAGACTTCAACACCGGCGACGCCAGTCCGGCCGCCGCAGCGCCGACCATGTCGCTGTCCTTCACCTGGCGGAACCCCTCCCTCGTTCTCGACGCTGCGAATGCCGTCGTCGATCCGCTGAGTCAGACGCTGCGCGCCCAACCCGGCGGAATCCAGGTCGAAACACTCAAGGTGCCAGCCGGCACTAGGGCCGGTGGCATTGACGCGCTCATGGCGGAGACCATTGCCGATGAGGCCGATGCGGTAGCCGACTGGTTCGCCGCCCGGCTCGTTGGTGATCACACCGGTGCCATGCTTTTTCGGGCGCGCCGGGAGATGGACTACTTCGCCGAGGTGCTGCGCTCCCATGGCGTACGCGCGCACGTGCTGGGCCTTGGCGGATTGCTTTCCACACCGGAGGTCGCCGACGTCGTAAGCGTTCTGCGGGTGGTGCACGATCCTGCTGCCGGCAGCGAGCTCGTGCGCCTCCTCAGCGGCGCTCGCTACCGCGTCGGCGCACGCGACCTGCAGGCTCTCGCCAATGTGGCACGCTGGCTGGCCCGGCATGATTGGGCCCAGAAAGTCATTTCGGCCGATCTGCGGGGCAAGCTGCGGGCATCCGTGGCCGGTGATGAGGGCAGCTCCCTGGTTGATGCGCTCGACTTTCTGGCCACAGCCCCTGACTCTCACGGCCAATTCGCGGAGTTCAGCGAGCTGGGGCGCGCCCGCGTACAGTCGGCCGGCCGGCAACTGGCGTGGCTGCGTTCCCGCGCCAGCCTGCCGCTGCTCGACTTCGTGCGGCTGATCGAACAGGAATTTCGGCTCGACATCGAACTGACCGCGAACGAGGACAACGACCTCGGACTCGCCAACCTGTATTCCTTCCACGACACGGTGGCCGCATTCCTCGACAGCGATGAGCAGGGCACCCTGGCCAGTTTTCTGCGCTGGCTGAAGCGGGCAGAGCTGCAAGACGACCTCGGCCCGCGCGCTGAAATGTCGGAACAGGGCACCGTGCAGTTGCTGACGATTCACGGCGCCAAGGGCCTCGAATGGGATTTTGTCGCCATTCCCAACCTCACCGAGAAAAGCCTGCCCGCGTTAGCTCACGATTCCAGCGGGTGGCTGCGCTTCGGCGAGCTGCCCTACGGCTTTCGGGGCGATCGCTCCGAGCTGCCCGAGCTCGAAGTCGCCGGTCACGACACCCAGCTCGATTATGACCTGGCTTTCCAGACCTACAAGGAGCAGTTGGCGACGCGGCACGACGACGAAGAACGCCGGCTCATCTATGTGGCCATCACCCGTGCCAAGCAAGATCTCCTGCTGACCGGCTCCTTCTGGGGCCCGGGACTGACGGTTCGAAAGCCCAGCCGCTACCTGGTAGAACTCGTCGAAGCCGGGCTCATCCGGGCCATCCCCGATACGAGCGCCGAGGCCGACAAACCTGGTTCCGCCTCCAGCGGCACGGAACTGTGGCCGTTCGACCCGCTTGGCACCCGCCGCGCTCTCGTCGAAGCCGCCGCGACCCGCGTTTTGAGCAGCACTGCGGATGCTCCCACCCGCTGGTCCCATGCGGTCACCCTGCTGCTTGAAGAACGGGCCCTGCGGTTGGCCGGCGGGGCTGTCACCCCCGTTCCCACCCGTATCCCCGCATCTCGGTTCAAAGACTACGTCGACGACCCTGCCGGAGTCGCTGCCGAACTGCGCCGCCCCATGCCGCAGCGCCCCTACCGCGCCACACGGCTCGGCACCCTGTTTCACTCCTGGGTGGAGCGGCGTGCCGGCGGCGCGACCGGCACCGATCGCGTCGATGCCGCGCTGAACGAACTGGACTTCGGCGATGACGGTACGGGCGACGACGGTGCGGGCGACGACGGCGGTACAGGCGCATTGAATGACCTCGCCGTGCCCGAGCAGGAACAGTTTGCGGTTCTGCAGGCCACCTTTGAACGGTCCGAATGGGCCGACCGGGCGCCGGTCGACGTCGAGATTGAAATTCACCACGTGCTCGCGGGCCAAGTTTTCGTCTGCAAGCTCGACGCCGTCTATCGCACCGAAGCGGGGTATCAGGTCGTCGACTGGAAAACCGGGCGGGCTCCCAAGAATGCCGCTGACCTGGAACTGAAGCAAACCCAACTCGCGCTCTACCGTTTGGCCTACGCCCGGTGGAAGGGAATCGATCCGAGCATTGTCGACGCCGTGTTCTATTTCGTCGCCGACGACACTGTCATCGCCCCCGAGCGCCTCTACTCGGAGGCGGACCTTCTTGCTGCCTGGTCGGGGGCGATGACCCCGGTGCGCGAGTCGCCGGACACAGGGTCGTCAGTGGACCTGTTATCGGAGTCCGAGTCCATGCTGATACCCGAGAAGTTGTAGCTGTCGGTGTGCATGGCCGCATGCTGATCGTAGTCGCGGGCGGCGCGCGGCATATGGTCGAGCATGTTCTCCACGTCACCAACGGTCATGATCGGGCCGGTTTTGGGGGAGAGCGGTTGCTGGGTATGGCTGTGCACCGTGTCGACAAGGCCGTCGAGCATCGCGACGGCGTCATCGACGATGGACTGGTCGTGGCTGCTGACGCCGTGCAGCAACCAGCGGGCCAGTTCGAGCTCGGCGTAGAGCATGGCACGCTGGGTGATATGGCTGTCGCTGCCCTGACGAGCGGTCGAGTACGTGGTGATGGCCAGTTCAGCGGCATCTCCGCGCGCGGCGAGCAACCAGTGGAGGTCGCGGGCCGGGTCTCCGACGGCCAGGCCAGACCAGCCGAGAATGCCCGATACGGCGTCGTCGGTGATCAAAATGGAATCGGACGACATCGACCCGTGCACCACCGCCGGCGCGAACTGCCACAGGGCATCGTCGTCGGTGGCCTGTTCCCAGCGGCGCAGCAGTGCGGCGGGCAGGTAGCCGGTATTGGCGGCCCGGTCGATTAGGTCGATGGCATCTTTGCGGCACTGTTCGGCGCTCTGCTGGGAAAGTCCGGCCGTGCCGATGAAAGCGCTCGGTAGTGAGTGGATCGCGGCGATGGCCCGGCCGATTGACCCCGAGACGCCCTCGTGTCCGGTGAGGGCATCCGCATCGAAACTGTCACCGGCCAGCAGCTCGTAGACGACAGCGCGGGTTCCCTGAATCGGCGTTTGACCGACATATTCGGGCACGTCGAACGGAAGCCGGCTGCGATTGCCGGTGGTGAGCGCACGCAGCGCCACGAGGTCGGCGGACTGTTCGGTTTCGGCCGACTGGCTGGTGGGAACGCGAATAATCAGCGCCCGCCCGTCTGTGTCGATAACGAGCGCTGAGTCGAACAGTCCGTGCGCGCCGGCACTGTGCTTGCGGGCGTAGGCCACGTCGAGCCCCGGAACTGCGGAGGTGGCTAACGCGGCTAGAGTGAGTTGAGTTCTGGCCATGCTTACTAGGTTAGATCGACTTCCGGTTGCGTGGCTGTTCGCCACGCCTCCACACCCACGTTCTCGCAGAGCTCGGAGCTGACCATGTCGTTCACTTTCACGACGCGGTTGCCGCTGTCTCGCCATGCGGTCGACCGCGACCACCTGAGCCGCACGATTCCCGCGCTGTTCGACCAGCTCTGGGCTGATGCCGCCACCCGCGTTCTGCCGGTTTGGCACGGCAAGATACTGCTCGCACCAAACGACTCGACCAGCGCCGCACACCTCGCCCTGCTGCCTCCGACGAGCGTGGCGATGAGTCGAGAGAATCCCGGCTTGCGCGTCTACCTCGGCCGGTCCCTGCCGACCGACCTGCCCGAGCGGACCGGCACCCGCATTGTCGCCGCGCAACTCGACGACGACGCTGCGGCCCGACTGGAGCCCGACGAGAGCCGGTGGGTGAACCTTCGAATGGTCGCAACCGTGCTCAATGACCGTGACGCCGGTCTGTTCACCGAGGCCCTCGGTGTGCTCAACTGGCACGCCTCGCACGCGCACTGCCCGCGCTGCGGCGCGGCAACCGTGGTCGAGGAGGCCGGTTGGGTGCGTCGCTGCCCGGTGGACAACAGCCAGGTGTTCCCCCGTACCGACCCCGCCGTGATCGTACTCATCACCGACGCCGACGACCGCATCCTGCTCGGCTCCAACGCTATGTGGGAGAACAACCGCTACTCGCTGCTTGCCGGATTCGTCGAACCCGGCGAAAGCCTCGAAGCGGCCGTGATTCGCGAAATGTTCGAAGAGTCCGGCCTGCGTGTGACCGATCCGGCCTACATCGGCTCCCAGCCGTGGCCGTTCCCGGCCTCGGTCATGTGCGGGTTCACCGCTCGCCTCGCCGACGGCCAGCGGGCCCGTGATCTGCTGCCCGACGGTGCTGAGATTCTGGCGCTGCGCTGGTTCACCCGGCAAGAGCTGGTCGATGCAGGCGAGTGGATGCTGCTGCCCGGCCCCTCGTCAATAGCGCACGCCATGATCGAACGCTGGCTCGGCGCCCCGTTGCCGGCCTCGACGGAACTGATTCGCCCGTGACAGTGACCGCCGACTCACTGCTGAAGGGCCTCGATGAACAACAGCGCATTGCCGCCGAAGCGCTGATCGGCCCGGTCTGCATGCTCGCCGGCGCCGGCACCGGCAAGACCCGCGCCATCACCCATCGAATCGCCCTGGGTGTGTTGACCGGCGCATACGCCCCCAACCGGGTCATGGCGCTCACGTTCACGAGCCGGTCGGCAGCGGAACTGCGCGGGCGCTTGCGGCAGCTCGGTGCCGGGGGAGTGGCCGCCCGCACGTTCCACGCTGCGGCGTTATCTCAACTGAACTACTTCTGGCCACACGTGGTCGGCGGGCAGGCACCGCGCATCCTCGACGGGAAGGGTCGCATCCTCGGGCACGCCGCCGAGGCCCTGCACCTCAAAATTGATACGGCCACCCTGCGCGACCTTGCGGCCGAGGTGGAGTGGCGCAAGACCAGCGGCCTGAGCATCGAGCAATACGCGGCCGGTATCGCCCGCCGCAGCCTGCCAGGACGGCTCGACATCGACCAGGTCGTCGCCCTGCAACAGACCTACGAGAAGCTCAAAGACGAACGCAAGCAGATCGACTTTGAAGACGTGCTGCTCGCCATGGCCGGCATGATCGAGGCCGAACCGTCGGTGGCACTGCAGGTTCGTGAGCAGTACCGGTTCTTCGTCGTCGACGAATATCAGGACGTCTCGCCACTGCAGCACGACCTGCTCGCGCTGTGGCTCGGCGACCGCCGCGATCTCTGCGTCGTCGGCGACGCCAGCCAGACCATCTACTCCTTCGCCGGTGCCCGCAGCGACTACCTGCTCGACTTTCCCAAACACTACGAGGATGCCACCGTGGTGCGGCTCGAGCAGAACTACCGGTCGACCGCGCCCATCGTTGCTACCGCGAACCAGCTCATGCGCGGCCGTTCCGGCGCACTGACCCTGCACGCCGCACAATCCGAGACCGGCTCCGATCCGAACGTGCGCGGCTACGCCTCGGATATGGCCGAGGCCCGCGGTGTCGCGGAGCAGATTCTGCAGCTCATCGGCACCGGTACCAAACCCGAAGACATAGCCGTATTGTTTCGGGTCAACGTGCAGGCGGCACTGCTTGAAACAGCGCTGACCGAGGTCGGGGTGAGCTACCAGATTCGCGGCGCCAAACGGTTCTTCGACCTGCCCGAAGTGAAGCAGGCCGTGATGAGCCTGCGCGCGGCATCCGTTTCGATCATCGGAGAACCGCTGTTCAAGTCGGTCAGCGACGTGCTGCGGTCCCTCGGCTGGAGCCAGACCGCCCCGGAGACGCGCGGCGCAGTTCAAGGTCGGTGGGAATCGCTCAATGCCCTGATGGGTCTGGTCGACCAGGCCGCCGCCGGTACCACCTTTCGCCAGTTCACCGACGACTTGATGGAACGCCAGGCCGGCCAGCACGAACCGACCGTCTCGGCGGTGACACTCGCCACCATGCATTCGGCCAAGGGTCTCGAGTGGGATGTCGTGTTCGTGGTCGGCTTGAGTGAAGGACTGGTCCCGATCAGCTATGCAAGTACCTTCGAGCAGATAGACGAGGAGCGCCGACTGCTCTACGTTGGCATCACGCGGGCCCGTAGGCGGCTCGCGCTGAGTTGGTCGTCCTCCGGAGTGCAGGCTCGTGCGCCTCGGGAACGATCTCGTTTTCTGCAAGAGCTTGACAGCCGCATCGCTCGTGGAGCCGGTGCACGCTCCGCGTAACGGTGCCGGAGATGGCGTCAATGCGCAACGACCGGGCGAACACCGCTGACCGTCCGGTCTCGAGGCGATCCTGTACGAGCCCGGCTACCCGGGCGGCGACCTCAAAGCTCAGCCGGGGTGTTTCGCTCGGAGCCTGCCGGGGGGCCAGCTGGCAGGCCATGGCCGGCCAGGCGGGATCGTCATCGACGTGCGCGAGTTCGAGACAGGTCAGGCAGGGCCCAAAGCCCGGTTCAACCAGCGGTCCGACCCGGGCGGCGCTGTCGCTGAACACCACCGGCAGGTGGGGAATGTCGCGGCGTAGCCAGCGCCCGTGACGCTCCGGTGAGAAGACGTACTGTCCGACCAACACTGCCAGTTCTGGTTCAGTGCCGGGTAGCGGCTCCTCGATTCCGAGGTTGGCCAACAGGGTGCGCACGCGAAAAGCGGTCGTTCCAATACCATCAACGAGCACGGTGCGGGGCAGCGGCGTGACCGGAGGTTCCGCATCGTCTGATATGTACAGCAGCGCCGGCTCGAGCAGTTCGAGCAGATGCGTCACCTCGGCAGCGGATGCTCCAGCCAGCGTTCCCAGTAGCATCGCACCTGATCGATGCACCCCGGCGGCGAGGGCTGACAGCACGGCCTCGTGGGCGGTAGTGAGCCCATCGATCCGCACAACGGCGTGGTCGATGCCGAGTTGTACGCAATTCGGTGTGCGCCACACCAGGGGGTATCGAGGATTCAGTCGAAGGGCCATGCCGACATGATGACGCACATGGCCCCGGCTGGATGAGTTCTCCACAGGCTGGTTATCAAGGGGGTGCGGGCGGTCACGCACGAATATTGGATTCGACGATACCGCCACCCGCACCGGATATCAGTAGCGGATGACCACGCGACCGTCAATGTTGCCGTGCTTCATCTCGTCGAGCACCTCATTGACTTCGTCGAGGCGACGCTCGGAGACCGTGGGGTGAATCTGGCCGCGAGCGTAGAACGGCAGGGCTTCTTCCATGTCCTGACGGGTACCCACGATGGAGCCGCGGATGGTGAGGCCCTTCAGCACGATGTCGAAGATCGGGTCGGCTCCGTACGGAATGCGCACAGCGAAGCGGGAGTCGACGAGCATGTACTGCCCGAACGAACCGTCAACGCTGTACCCGCCGTTCTGTTGCGCTTCGCACAGGGTTTCCCAGCCGGTGCGGCAGTATTGGCAGCTTCCGCAGGTGCTCCAGAGCCAGGCGTTTCCGACGAGGTCGCCGATGGCGAGGTCATCGGCGTCGGCGCCGAGGGCGACGATCTCGCCGACACCCTCGTGGCCTGGAATGAACGGCGGGCTCGGCTTCACCGGCCAGTCGCCTTCCATGGCGTGCAGGTCGGTGTGGCAGACGCCGCTGCGGATCAGCTTGACCAGGGCCTGGCCCGGGCCGGGTGTCGGTACGGGAACCTCATCGAT
Organism: Cryobacterium sp. Y29; assembly: GCF_002929825.1. Taxonomy (GTDB): domain Bacteria; phylum Actinomycetota; class Actinomycetes; order Actinomycetales; family Microbacteriaceae; genus Cryobacterium. The sequence goes on along the minus strand of NZ_PJJN01000036.1, from coordinate 301,955 downwards.
TGTGAGGTTCTCGCCGAACTCGTGCACGACGGCCGCATGCATGTTCGTCGGCACCCGGGTGGATGTCTTCGTACTGCTCTCGGTCACTGTCATTGCCAAACTCCTTCGTTTGGGACATTTCGTCCGTTAAACGACGGTATTTCAGCAAAGGTTGCGGCAATGTTGCGCGTCTTTATGCCTCGTGTGGGCGCTCGGCGCCGTCATCGCGCAGCAGATCTTCGAGGGCCTGATCGACGTCGTCGAGCACCTCGGGCTCGCCGCGTGCCGCGCTCGTCAGGCGGGCGATCAACTGCTGGGGATCGTCGATGTCCTGCTCGGTGGGCAGCAGGTCGGGGTGCGACCAGAGGGCGTCGCGCGCTTCGTTGCCAACGGCATCCGTCACGGCTTGCCACATCGCTGCGGCCTCCCGCAGTCGGCGCGGGCGCAGTTCGAGACCGACGAGGGTCGCGAAAGCGGATTCGGCCGGACCGCCGGAAGCCCGGCGGCGTTTGACAGTCTCGGCGATGGCATCGGCTTTGGGCAGCCGGATCGTGGCGCGGGCGGTGACGACATCAACCCAGCCTTCGACCAGGGCGAGCATCGTTTCGAGGCGCGACAGTGCTAGAAGTTGCGACTCGGACTTCTGTTGGATGAGTGAACCGTCCACCATGGCCTGACGCAGGTCTTCCGGGTTGGAGGGGTCGAAGCTTCCGGCGAGTTCTTCAAGACGGCTGGAGTCGATGCTGATACCGCGCGCATACGCCGTGACCGCGCTGGTCAGATGCAGGCGCAGCCAGCGGGCGTGCCGAAACAGTCGGGCGTGGGCAATCTCACGCACGGCCAGGTAGATCTGCACTTGGTCGGTGGGAACGTCGAGGCCGGCGCCGAAATCGGAAACGTTCTGGGGGAGTAGGGCAGCCTGCTGCTCGCCGAGCAGCGGAATGCCGACGTCGCCGCCGCTGACGACCTCGCTGGCCAGCTGGCCGACGACCTGGCCCAGCTGCATTGCAAAGAGGGTGCCGCCGATACTGCGTACGAGCTGGCTCGCGTTGGCCACCATGCCCTGCATCTCTTCGGGCACCTGTTCGGCGAAGACCCGGGTGAGCGAATCGGAGATACTCGTTGCTACGGGTTCGGCCAGCTGGGTCCACAGCGGCATGGTCGCAGTAACCCACTCGCGACGGGTCATCATTCGGGGTTCAACGGTCAGTTCGGCCACGGAGATGACGTCGTCGAGCCAGAGGGCCGCGATGTGAAAAGCCTGGCGCAGCTGGGTCTGCTGCTCGTCGGTCGCCGTGAGCTGGCCGTTAGCCGCTCGTTGCTGGCCCTGGGTGAGCGCAATCTGCCAGTCCACACCGGTGCCTTGGGAGTTCATAGCGCCCTGGAGCTGTTGCATAAGAGCCGCCACACTGGCCGGGTCATTGGGCAGGCCGGCCGCGTTGGCGAGCTGGCCCGGGTCGATACCGCTCTTGCCGCTCAGAATGTCGCGCAGCATGTCACGGAACTCGTCACTGGGGTTCTTATCGCCGGGCTCGCCCGGGTTCTGGTCGTTCGGGGGTAGGGAGTCGTCGGCCACTTCAGGCCCCTCTCAGTTGCATACTTCTACGCTAGTGCGAGTAGCCCGCTCGGGGCTGGGAAATATCCTAGGCTGAAGGGCTTGCAGTGCGCCCGTCGCGAACACGACCCCGAACCTGGCAGGAACCAATACGGAAGGAGCACGGTGGCTCTCTTCACCGATGACTCACCGGCACCCCAGGGTGCACGGCGTCGACGCCCCTCGATCGGCTGGACGGCGTTGTTGATCGCCCTCGTCGCCGGAGTGATTCTCGGCGTCATGCCGGCCCCCTACGTCATCGAAAAGCCCGGACCGGTCTACAACACTCTCGGCTCCGCCACCGATTCCAACGACGTCGAGACCGCCCTCATCACCATTCCGGGTGAGACGGTCTACCCGACCAAGGGCACGCTCGACCTGCTCACGGTGTCCCTGCTCGGCAACCGGGAGAACCGCCCGAGCTGGCTCAGTGTCGCCGGAGCATGGCTTGACCCGAGTGAAGCCGTCCTCCCCATCGACCAGGTGTTTCCCGCCAATGTCAGCACCGAACAACGTGATGCGCGCTCCAGCGCCGACATGATCAATTCCCAACAGGATGCCATCGCCGCGGCCCTCACTCATCTCGGCTACGACTACCCAACGACAGTCACGGTGGTCAGCTTGCCCGATGGCTCCCCGGCGGCGGGCGTGATCGAACCTGAGGATCAGATCTCTGCGGTGAACGGGACGCCGGTTGTCAACGTCGCGGAGCTGCGTGCCGCGTTGCAGACCAACGGCGCCGAGACGGCGGCCAGCCTCGACATCGTGCGAGGCGGCGTAGCGCGCACCGTCGAGGTCACCCCGATCGACAGCGCCGGCACGGTCGTGGCCGGGGTCAACGTCTCAGTCGCTTACGACTTTCCGTTCGAGGTGCAGATTCAACTCGACAAGGTCGGCGGCCCGAGCGCCGGCATGATGTTCGCGCTCGGAATCATCGACAAGCTCACCCCCGGAGAGCTGCAAGGCGGTGAGAATGTGGCCGGTACCGGCACGATTGACCAGTCCGGTGTGGTCGGCCCGATCGGGGGCATCCAGCAGAAGCTGTATGGCGCCGTCGAGAATGACGCGAGCTGGTTTCTGGCTCCGGCAGGTAACTGCGACGAGGTGACCGGCAATATCCCCGACAGTCTGACCGTGTTCTCCGTTGCTACCCTCGATGAGGCGCTGGCGGCCCTGGACGCGATCAAGACCGGCGACACGAGCGGGGTTCCGACCTGTCCAACGAGCTAGCGTCGCAGGAAAAACTCAGGACAGCTCGGCAATGGTGACTCTCTCAGGGGTGCTTAAGTAAGATAGACGTGACCCTGATCACGCGGTTAATGATCACCCTGTACCTAATGACTGAGCGCAAGAGGCCAATTCGTGAGTTCATCAGCAGCCGACAACGCCCCCGGGCGCGGCCGAGCCCCGCTAGCAATTTCCGCAGCAATTATCGCGGGGTTGGTGATCCTGTTCTTTATTTTCGCCGGACTATATACCGATGTCTTGTGGTTCGACCAACTCGGATTCCTCAATGTGCTGACCACCCAGTGGATAGCCGGCACCGTGCTGTTCCTGATCGGGTTCGTCGCCATGGCCGTGCCCGTCTGGGTGAGCATTCAGCTGGCCTACCGCCTGCGCCCGGTGTATGCGAAGCTCAACTCGCAGCTTGACCGCTACCAGCAGGTCATCGAGCCGCTGCGTCGCCTCGCGATGTTCGGCATCCCTGCGCTCCTAGGCCTGTTCGCCGGTGTGGCCGCCGCCACCCGCTGGCAGACCGTGCTCATGTGGCTCAACCGCACCGAGACTGGGCGCGTTGACCCGCAGTTCGGCTTTGACATTTCCTTCTACCTGATGGATCTGCCGTTGTATCAGGCCGTGCTCGCCTTCGCATCCGCCGTCGTGCTCATCTCGGCCCTGGTCTCGGTCGCTACCAGCTACCTGTACGGGTCCATCCGGGTGTCCGGCCGTGAGGTGCTCATCTCCAAGGCGGCCCGCGTACAGATCGCCGTCACGGCGGCCCTGTATCTGCTGCTACAGGCCGTGAGTATCTGGTTCGACCAGTACTCCACCCTGACCAACCAGGGCACACTCATCACCGGCGCCGGCTACACCGACGTCAACGCCACCATCCCCGGCCGCGCCATCCTTGCCGGCATCGCTGCAGTGGTCGCCCTGCTCTTCATTCTCACGGCCATCATCGGCCGCTGGCGTCTGCCGGTCATCGGCACGGCCCTGCTGATCGTGTCGAGCCTCCTGATCGGATCGCTCTACCCCTGGGTCGTGGAGCGCTTCCAGGTGGAGCCGAGCGCTAAGTCTCTTGAGGCACAGTACATCGAGCGCAACATCGATCTCACCCGGGATGCCTACAACGTCGCCGGCATCGAGGAGATTCCCTACAACGCGAAGACTACCGCCGAGCCCGGCGCCCTGCGCGCGGACGCCGCAACCACCGCCAACATTCGTATTCTCGACCCGGCGCTGGTCAGCGACTCGTTCGCCCAGCTGGAGCAGTTCCGCCAGTACTACCAGTTCCCCGGCAACCTCGACGTTGACCGCTACATGATCGACGGTACCTCTCAGGACACCGTCGTCGCCGTGCGTGACCTCAACATCGACGGCCTGAACACCGGTAACACCTGGGTCAACTCGAAGACCGTCTATACCCACGGTTATGGTGTGGTCGCCGCCTACGGCAACCAGCGTTCGGTCGACGGGCAGCCGGTGTTCCTTGAATCAGGCATTCCCACCAGCGGTGCGCTCGGTGACTTCGAGCCGCGCATCTACTTCGGTGAGACCTCGCCGGAGTACTCCATCGTCGGTGCCGAAGAGGGTTCCAACCCGATCGAACTCGACTATCCGTCGGGCGAAGAGGGTGCTGGCCAGACCTACACGACCTTCTCCGGAGACGGTGGTCCCAAACTGGACAACGCGTTCAAGAAGCTCATCTACGCGCTCAAGTTCCAATCCGAGCAGATCTTTTTGGCGGCCTCGGTCAACGACAAGTCGGAGATTCTCTACGACCGTGACCCGGTCACCCGCGTACAGAAGGTCGCGCCGTACCTCACGCTCGACTCCGATGCCTACCCCTCGGTCGTCGATGGTCGGGTGAAGTGGATCATCGACGGCTACACGACGTCGGCGAAATACCCGTACTCCACTCCGGTCAGCTTGAGCGATGCCATCGCCGACACCGAGACACCACCGCAGCCGTACGCCCTCGACAGCATCAATTACATGCGAAACTCGGTCAAAGCCACCGTCGACGCCTACAGCGGCGAGGTCACCCTCTACGCCTGGGACGACAAAGAGCCGTTACTGCAGACCTGGCAAAAGATCTTCCCGTCGACGCTCAAGCCCATGAGCGAGATGAGCGGCGACCTGATGAGTCACGTTCGCTACCCGGCCGACCTGTTCAAGGTTCAGCGCTCGATCCTCGGGCAGTACCACGTGACCGACCCGGGATCGTTCTACTCCAAGGACGACGCGTGGATCTCACCGAACGACCCGGACTCTCCGGCGACGAACCCCACCTTGCAGCCGCCGTACTACCTCACCATGCAGGTACCGGGAGCGGATGCCCCGTCCTTCTCGCTATACACGACCTTTCAGCCGGAAGCAACGGGTGAATCCAGCCGAAACGTGCTCTACGGCTATCTCGCCGTTGACGCCGACGCCGGATCGGAAGACGGTGTGCGCGCCGAGGGGTACGGTCAGCTGAGACTGCTGAATCTGCCCAAGGACGGCACTGTCCCAGGCCCCGGCCAGGTGCAGAACGTCTTCAACGCCGATCCGGCCGTGTCGACCGAACTCAACCTGCTGCGCCAGGGTTCCTCGACCGTGCTGAACGGAAACCTGCTGACCCTGCCGGTCGGTGGCGGACTGCTCTACGTCCAGCCGGTCTATGTGCAGTCCACGGGTGAGACCAGCTACCCGCTGCTGCAGAAGGTGCTCGTGGCCTTCGGTGACCAGATCGCGTTCGAAGACACCCTCGACGGTGCTCTCGATGTGCTGTTCGGCGGCGATTCGGGTGCGACGGCCGGTGATACGGCCGTGCCGGACCCGGCTGCCACGGACGGCGCAACGGGTGGCACGACCGATGGTGCTACCGGCGGCGCGGACGTGCCGACCGAGTCGACCGGCGATGCGGCAACGGATGCCCAACTCAAGTCGCTTCTCGCCGTCGCCAAGACGGCGCTCGCCGACAAGGCAACCGCACTCGCCGCCGGCAACTTCGCCGACTACGGCACCGCTGACGCCAAGCTCGCGGAGACGATCGCGAGCATGCTCGCTCTGCTTGGCGAATAGTCCGACCGCAAGACCGGCCGCAAGCCCTCACCCGTCTCGGGTGGGGGCTTGCGCTCGTTGAGCCGATGGTATTCGATACCAGAAAAGGCGAAATTTGAGTAGTTTTTTGCGATACCAACCCAAAGTGGTCGGGCGTGCTTTCTGGGTGTGCTAAATTTGTACTTGTAGCGCGGGGTGGAGCAGTTCGGTAGCTCGCTGGGCTCATAACCCAGAGGTCGTAGGTTCAAATCCTGCCCCCGCAACGAAAAAGTCCAGGTGAGAACAGGTTTCAGGTCCCTTTTCAGGGAGTGAAAAATGACTGACACGGCGCAAATCCGGCGTAGCCCATGGCTACGCCGGATTTTTTTTGCCTCTACCGAAGGTGCGCCTCGAGCCTCCTCGTTAACGCTCGGACGGCTTCGTGCACCTGTCTGGTGTGACCGAGACATCACACGCAATTCCGGGCCTCGAGGCGGTCCTGACGACCAGCGAACTCGCCGCTCACCTCGGCGTGAAGGTCCAGACCATGCGTGATCTACTCCACGCCCGTCGCGGCCCGTGCGGCTTTCGAGTCGGGCGCGAGATGCGCTACCAAGTCTCCGAGGTGCAGTACTGGGTCGAAACTCTGGAGTTCCAAGACCAAGCCGCGCCGCTTGCAGATTTAGCGGGATCAACAGCCTGCAAAAACCGACCGTACCCGCACTTCCAGACTTCGGTTCAACGACAGTCTGCCCAGGATCCAGCCTCGGCTTCGCACTGCTGGCGCTGAAGTCGGTGATGGACTGCACAAAATCCTCATCGTGATCGCCGATGACCACGTCTACGACGGCGTCCGCGGCCGGTTCTCTTGGCCACGCAGTCTGGCGCTTCGGTCGGTGTCGTTTCGGATCGCTGGGGCAGGGTGTAGACGTCTGCTTTGGACAGGGCGGCTAGGTCATGCCCGGTGAGGTCGATAATGTCCACGATGGGAGTTGGTAGGTGCGGCACGGTCCAGGCTGCGGGGGATTGCTGCCCATGAGGGCTAGAGCGCGGACCGTGTCGAGGTCGATGTCTTCTAACCGTGGGCTTTGATCCAGGGCGAACCTGGCAGCGCGCCCAAACCGGCTATGCCTTTCGTATACAGAGTCATCTGTGGCAATCTTATCCTTCGCTCCAAGTTTCGATTTAGCGGTCGGCGATGGTGGTCTGCGCGGCGGCGTTGGCTGTGCGCATAGGGTCTGTCATATCCGTGTAGAAATTGTCCTGGGGGTCCTTGATTCCCCAGCCGCGACCCAGGTTTTCGATGTAGCCACACCAATGCCAGCCGATAATCCAGGGCTCCTGCATGATCGTTGCCAGTCCGTTCAAATAGTCTTCTCCGCGCTCCTCTTGCGTTTCCATATCGCTTGTACGGTGTGGATTCATCGCAGTAGGTACCCAATTGCCGATATCGGCGATCAGTACGGGCTTGCCGGTGAGGTGCTGCCAATGGCGGAGATCGCCGATCATCGTCGCGTATTCTGCCGGGGATTTGCCGGTGAAATACTGCACGGAAAGAACGTCAACATAGTCGCTCATCGCGCGGAGCACGACTTCGGGGATACCCTTATTACCGTTGTAGCGGTCGCCCAAAATCAAGTGGTTAGGGTCGTAGCGACGAATGGCCTCGGTGATTGTCTTGTAGTACTGCTGTGCGACGTCAAACAACTTGGCGTCGTGCTCTTCCGGGGATAGGCCGTCGAAGCCTGGCCAGAACCGTCCCGCTGCGTGGGGGATCCACCCGGGGATGTCGACGAGAAAGTATCCGATCAGGTTCGAGCTGTCTTTGTGATCTGAAGTCATTCGTCGCGCGAGCCAATCCGCATACTTGGCGAAGTCTTCGCCGTACACGTCGCGGTATGCGGGGTGGCCATTCCAGTCTTCGATTTCCTGCATCCGGAGCTGTACGACATAGGGCATACCCGCCTCCAGCAGGTCGCGATCGGGCCACGGATGCGAGTGGCCAAGATCGACGGGGTCACCGAACCAGTCGAGCGCCTCGCCCCACCCTCCGCTGATGTACTGGCTTGTCCAACCGATGGTGTTGAAGTTCAGCGACTGCAAGTCTGCGACAAGGCCCTGTTCCCATTTCTGCCGAGATCCATATCTTTCATTCCAGACGTCGACGTTGTGGGGATATCGCAAATCTGAGTCGTCGATGTGGTTCACGCCCAGGGACACGAACGGCTTTCCCTCGGGATCGATGAAGCTCCATGATCCGGTTGCGCTCTGCGCAACGGTGAAGAAACGAGTTCCTGGGTTTTCTGGTGTGGCCATAATCTAATCTGTCCTTTCCGACGCTATGCTCGATTTTTACTCAGCGATATGGCAGGGATCAGGATCTCCCGAAGAAGTCCAGGTAAGCAGCAGCCAGTGCTTCTGGATCTTCTTCTGCGAGTTGGTGGCCCCATGGGAGGATGACCCCCCGCACGTCCTCTGCCACCGCACGCATCTGGCGTTCGGTGTCCTCACCGATGAAATATTCACTCCCGACAGCGAGGACGGGCATCTTAAGTTTGGTTTTGGCGGATTCGTGGTTCTGGTCCGCGTCGTCGAGTGTCGCGCGGTAGATTTCTAACATACTGCGGAGCCCACCGGGCGAGGAGTAGCACCGTACATATTCGTCAAGCGCATCGGGCGTGATCGCCTGGGGGTTGTGTGCCTCGTGCTTGATGAAGTAGTTGAAGTACTCCCGCTCCCTGCCCGTAATGAGAAACTCGGGGAAGTCCGGCACGCTGTAGAAATTGATATGCCACAGCCAGACATAGGTGCTGACATTCTCGCGGGTCAGGAATGAGTAGTCTTCGAGGCCGAACCCGGGCAGGATCATCTCCTGGTAGACGAGGTTTTTGACTCGGTCGGGGTACTGAGCGGCAACTTGGTAGGCAGTTGATGCCCCCCAGTCCTCGCCAACCAGGTTGAACGTGTCGTATCCAAGGTGGGTAGCCAACTGCGCGATGTCCTCCGCCATGTTCTTCATGTCGAAACCGTCTTTGGGATGTTCCGAGTCACCGAGACCACGCAGGTCTGGGGCGATGACGGTGTAGTAGGGCGTCAGAAGAGGAATTACGCGACGCCAGTGGTACGACGTCTTTGGTACACCGTGCAGCAGAAACAGTGGCTCGCCCTGCCCCGCGACGACGTAGTGCAGCCGAACGCCATTGACGAGGGCTCGTCCGTGAGTTGCTGGGACACCGTGGTGGTCTTGAATGATATCCATGTTCAATACTCCTTTTTCTCGTATTTTTTTCAGTACCCGCACGTGTGACAGGATGCCGACGGATTAACCGCTGCAATCGGGTGCCGTGCTTGGCGAACATCGATGGCGAACGTGCGCCTTCGCAGTTGACCTGATGTGGAAAATGCGGGAGTCAGTCACGTGGGTGACTCGGGCGAGTTCGCTCGGCAGGGGACTGAGGCACCCGCCGACCGGTGTGGACCTCGAGGCCTTTTTCCTCTATGACGACCTCTGCCACGACCTTCCACGCGTGGAAGTGACGGGAGGCCTGGTGTGAGTCGTAAGCCGCGGCGTCACGGTAAACTTCATAGACTCCAAACAGCCGGGTCCCGCGATCCAGTTCGATCACGTCGTACTGTAAACAGCCTGTCTCATCGGCGAGGGATCGCTCGGCAAGCTCCAGGATATGCGTGAGAAAGCTTTCGCGCTTCGCTTCACCCACCCGTATTTGGGCAATGACCACGAACGCCGACTCCGCTGGCGTCGTCATTGGTTTGTGAACGCCGCGTCGAATGAATCGGTCGGCCGTGTCCACAGCTTAGAACGAACGAACTCGATTGCCTCAGCCGCCCCGTGGAGCCGGTCCATTCCCGCATCCTCCCACTCGATCGAGATGGGTCCGCCGTAGCCGATCGATTCTAGGGCTCGGAATGCGTCTTCCCACGGTACATCGCCGTGTCCCGTCGATACGAAATCCCAGCCGCGTCGTGGGTCGCCCCAGGCGAGGTGGGAACCTAGAACGCCCGCCCGGCCGTTGGCTGGGCGCAGGCGGGTGTCCTTGCAGTCCACATGGTAAATGCGGTCCCGGAAGTCCCAGATGAATCCGACAGGATCGATGTTTTGCCACATCATGTGGCTCGGATCCCAGTTGAAACCGAACGCCGTGCGATGACCGATTGCCTCAAGAGTGCGCACGCTCGTCCAATAATCGTATGCAATCTCGCCGGGATGCACCTCGTGCGCGAATCGAACGCCCTCGTCGTCGAAGATATCGAGGATGGGATTCCAACGTGCGGCGAAGTCGTCGTAACCGGCTTCAATGACCGCCGCTGGCACCGGCGGAAACATTGCGACGTACGGCCAAATCGACGAACCGGTGAATCCCACAACGGTGTCGACGCCGAGCTTTCGGGCAACGCGCGCAGCACGTTTCATATCGTCGGCCGCCCGTTGCCGCACGCCCTCGGCCTCACCGTCTCCCCACACGTACGGGCGCAGGATCGCCTGATGCCTAAAGTCGATGGGTGCGTCGCAGACCGCCTGCCCGGCGAGATGATTCGAGATGGCAAAGACCTTCAAGCCGTACCGGTCGAGAATTTCAAGGCGGGACGCGAGGTAGGCGGCATCCTCATCGGCGCGCTTTAGGTCTAGGTGGTCGCCCGACGCGGCGATCTCGAGCCCGTCATAGCCCCACGAAGAAGCGAGCCGCGCGACCTCCTCGAAGGGGAGGTCTGCCCATTGGCCCGTGAATAACGTGACGGGGTGCGCCAGCTGGCTCATGCGGCCCTCGAGGTCGGCTGACGAGTTGGTACTACCTCGACCCAGTGACCCGATTTCGAAGACTCGATTACCGCGTCGGTCAGCTGGGCCGCGCGCACACCATCAGCAAAAGTGGGAAGGCCATTGACGACCTTGCCCTTGATTACAGAATGCACATCCCGCATGAATAGTCCGAAGCAATCTTGGTAGCCCTGCGGATGTCCGGACGGTACGGTGACGTAGGGAGCGGCGGCAGCGTGGTTCACAGTCTCGAGCCCCTTCGGAATGATGGAGATTCCTGCGGTTGACCCGATCCACAAACTGTTTGGATTTTCTTGGTCGAAGGCATACGAGCGGTGTTCACCATCGAGCGACATCCACAGCTCGTTCTTGCGGCCGGGGCTGGCTTGGGAAATTACGACAGAGCCTGTTGCACCGCGATCTGTATGGAACATCATGGTCACACCGTCTTCCGTGGAGACGGGGACCTCGCCCGCGTCCGAGAGACGAGTGTCATGTAGCCGAGAGCTCTGCGCGAGCAATCTTTCTATGCGATGACCGGTAGTGAATTCGAAGAGGTCGCACCAGTGCACACCAATGTCGGCGAAGGCACGGGATCCCGTGTCCGTCACCCGCCAGTTGTAGCTCGACTGCTCCGAAAGCCAGTCCTGTAGGTAGTGACCGTGCGCGAGCCAGATGCGTTCACCCGAATCGGCGATTCGGGCCTTTGCTTCGCGAACCGTCGGATAGAAGCGGTAGACGAAGGGCACGGCGTTTACGACTCCGGCATCATCAGCGGCGCGCTGGAGTAAGAGGGCGTCGTCGGCGGTGAGGGCTAGTGGTTTCTCGCACACAACATGCTTGCCCGCGGCGATTGCGGCCAGGGCTAGTGAAACGTGTTGCGCGTTCGGAGTGCAAATGTGTACCAGATCAACATCCGGATGGGCGAGTAACTCTTCTGGCGTGAGAGCCAACGGCACGTTCTCTTCATCAGCGGCTAGTCGTGTTCGGCCGGCATCGCGGCCGGCGTAGGCGACGACGACGCCGCCTACTGAACGCACAGCGCGTGTGTGCACACGTCCCATAAAACCGGTACCTATGATGCCGCTCCGGAGCGGTCCGGTCGTCACTTCTTCCTCGACAGAGCGACCGCTGCGATGATGATTGCGCCACGCACGACCGACTGCTGGGCGACGTCGAGCCCGGCGAGGATGAGACCGTTGTTAATCAGGCCCATGAACAGGGAGCCGACGAGCGTACCGATGATCGCCCCTCGGCCTCCGAAGAGACTTGTACCGCCGAGAATGACCGCGGCGATGACTGTGAGCTCGTCACCCTGTCCCCACTGGAACCGGCCTGACTCAAGCCGACCCGCGTAGAGCATCCCGGCGATAGCGGCGGCGATACCGGAGAGGAGCAGCACGGTGAATTTAATCCGTGCCGTACTAATGCCGGTGTAGGCGGCCGCGGTGGGATTTCCACCGGTCGCCAACACACGGCGTCCGAAACTCGTTCGGTTCATCGCGATCCATCCGATCGCAACGGCCACGACCGTCCAGACGAGGAGCCCGGGAATTGGCCCGAAGTCGCCACCGCCGAATATCTGCACATACAACGTGTTGCCGATGGGCTGGGGTGCCGAGGAGGTGATCCACTGAGCAAGTCCCGCTGCGAGGCCGAGCATACCCAGCGTTACCAGGAAGGATGGGACCTTCAATAGGGCTACGAGTCCGCCGTTAATGGCACCGATAGCGGCACCGGAGAGTAACCCGGCGATTATGCCGGGAACGAGACCCCATTGGGTCGTTGCCATGGCGGTTACGACGGAGGCGAGGCCGGCGATCGAGCCGACGCTGAGGTCGATTTCGGCCGTGGCGATCACAAAGGTCATCGCGACAGCCATTATCGAAATTGTTGCCGTCTGCCGCACGATGTTGAGCATGTTGTTGGCGGAGAGGAATCCGTCGCTGCTGAGGAAGATGGCGAACAGGATGAACACGACCACGAAGGCGATGTAGATGACGTTGCTACGCCAGTCAAATCGAGTTACAGCTGGGGAGATGAGGGATGGCCTAGTGGCCGTTGTGGGGCTGCTCATGCTGCCTCTCCTTGGATTATGAGTTGAAGCTGTTCTTCACTTGCGACGTCGTCGCGATTAAGTTCGCGGTCGGAGCGTCCTTCGCGGAATACGATGATGCGGTCGGCGACCGCGAGGAGTTCTGGTAATTCGGATGAAATGAACAGCACAGCATTGCCCTCTGAGGCGAATGCACGCACGATGTCGAGGATCTCCGTCTTCGTGCCAATGTCGACACCGGAGGTGGGCTCGTCCATCACCAATAAACGGGGGCGTGTGTTGATCCATTTCGCCACGACGACCTTTTGCTGGTTGCCGCCCGACAGCCGGCTGACCGGCGCAAAGGGGTCGGCGACTTTGACGTCGAAGCGGGTGACGAGCTGATTGGTCAGCTCGCGCAACTTACTGATGGACAGGAAGGCTCCTGACTTCACGCGGTCAAGCACGGGAAGAGCGAGATTGTCGGAGACGGAGTGGTCAAGCACTAGCCCCTGATCGCGACGGTCCTCGGGAATGAGCGCGATACCCGCCCGCTGAGCCGCGATCGGGGTACTAAAGCGAACGGGTTTGCCATCGATGCTCAGCGTTCCCTGGGTGGGACGGTCCATGCCGGCGACCACACGAGCGAACTCGGTGCGTCCGCTGCCCATCAGCCCGGCGAGACCGACGATCTCTCCGGCCCGAATCGTGAGGCTGACTGATTTGAGCACGCGGTCGCTCCCAATGTTGGTCGCTTCCAGCAAAATCGGAGCATCGGCCGCCAGCTGCCGGTCGCGATACACCAGGTCAGAGGCGAGCCTCCGGCCGATGATCGCTTCGATGATCTCAGCCGCGGTCAGTTGCGCGACCCCGGCGGCGAGCACGACACGGCCGTCTCGCAGAACCGTGATGCGGTCGGCGACCCGACGGATCTCGTCCATTCGATGAGAGATATAGACGATGGCAATGCCGCGGCTCTTAAGCTTGTCAATAAGTTCGAAGAGGTTCTCGACCTCGTGTTTGGCGAGGCTGGCCGTGGGCTCGTCCATCACCAGCACGCTAGCGTTCTTGGCCAGAGCTTTAGCGATTTCCACCAACTGCCAGTAGGCGGTGCCGAGCGTCTCCACCCGCGCCCTGGGATCGATCGTGACACCCAGGCCGTCAAAGATCGCGCGCGCCGCCCTCTCCGCAGCGCGGTCGTCAACCAGTCCAGACCTACCGCGAACCTCCCGATTGAGAAAAATGTTCTGCGCCACCGTCATCGAGGGGATGAGACTGAACTCCTGAAAGACCATGCCGATGCCGGCCCGTTCGGCGTCGGCGGTGGTTCGAATGACGACCGGCTGGCCCGCGACCTCGATAGTGCCAGAGGTAATCGGATGAACGCCTTGCAGGACCTTCATCAGGGTCGACTTGCCCGCGCCATTCTCTCCGGCGAGAGCGTGCACCTCACCGGCGACGATGTCCATGTCGACGGATTTCAGGACCTCGACGGAGCCGAAGCTCTTGACGATGCCTCGCATTCTTACCGCTGGAGGGGCGCCAGCAGTCTCAGTCATCGGTGGCGTTCGGGTCGGTCACATCCGGAACCCGCACCCATTCACCGGTTCGGCCGGATTTAAGAATGGCGTCGTCAACGAGCGCTGCTTGGTAGCCGTCGGCAAAGTTGGGTTCGACAGTTCCGCCTTCAGCGACTGCCTTGAGGAAGTCGTGGGCTTCGATGATCTTCGTTTCGCTGTAGCCGATACCCAGCGCCGGGATTGGCCAAAGCGACTCACCATACGGCGTGTTCGGGCCGGTATATACCGTGCGAAAGCCCCGACGATCGGCGCGGTCGTTCTTGAACGCTACCTGGAGCTCGTCACGGTTCTCGTAATTGAAGAAAATAGAGCCTTCAGTGCCATGGATTTCGAAGGTGATGTAGTTGTTGCGGCCCCAGGCATTGCGCGTTGCCTCAAGGGAGCCGACCGCGCCATTTCGGAACTTGATCAACGACATCGCCTCGTCGTCGACGTCGACCGCACCACGCGGGCCGTCAGACGTGGAGGAACCGCCGAGTGCATCAAAACCACCGGACTGGAGCGGACGGTCGGGGATAAAGTTCGAGACCAGCGAGGTAACTTCGGAAATCTCGCCGACCAGATAGCGGGCCAAGTCAACCACGTGCGAGCCGATGTCGCCAACGGCGCCCGAGCCGGCGATGTCTTTCTGGAAACGCCAGCTGAGCGGCGAGTTCGGATCGGCGCTCCAATCCTGCAAATAGGTACCGCGAAAGTTCAGGATGGTGCCGATAGCGCCCTCGTCGATGTACTTCTTAGCGAGCGCTACAGCCGGGGTTCGGCGGTAGTTAAAGGCAACTGCCGTTACCACGCCGGCTTTCTGGGCTGCCTCGTACATGCGGCGGGCTTCGCTGGCGGTCGGGGCCAGAGGCTTTTCACAGATGATATGTTTACCGGCCTCGGCCGCGGCGATTGCGATCTCGGCGTGCAGGTTATTCGGCGTGGCGATATCGATTACATCGATCGAGGGATCGTTGACTACGTCGCGCCACGATGACGAATAACCGTCCCACGAGTATCGCTCGGCGGCAGTGCGCGCCAGGTCGTCGGTCACATCGACGATGATCTTCTTGATCGGTCGCGCTGGAGACGGCCAGAAGAACATGGGCATCGCTGCATAGGCCAGGGAATGGGCTTTACCCATGAATCCGCCACCGATCATGGCGATATTAATCTCTTGCATGACTACCTTTCGTGAGCCATCGGGGCTCGACAATTCTGTGGATCATCAATTTTCACTAGTTTTCGTGGGGCGACCGTTTCCGGCCGCCCCACGAGCCGATCATCGGCTATTAGTCGACGTAGGCGTCCTTGATGGCAGCTGGGGGAGCCGAGTGATACACGGTCTCCCAAGCCTCAAGCACGTTCTTGTGGTCGACGGGCAGCGAGCTGAGAGCGACGTATGCCGGTACTTCCAGACCGAGCATGCTGAGCGCGGCGAGGTCGGCTTCGGCGACGCCTTGGTCATAGGGAAGCTGAGCTCCGAGGCCAACGATCATCTGATTCTTGGCCAGCGCGATGGCAACGTTTGTGCCGAGGTCTTCAGTGGCGATCTTGATATCGGTGCGCCCGGTCTCCCGGGCCGCGGCCATAACGCCCTCCGCTGGTACGTCCCAAACAGCCCAGATGCCGTCGAGGTCTGGGTTTTTGGTGAGCATGGCGTTGGCCACGCCTTGGGCATCGCCCGCGAAGTCAGGCCCGGCGATTCCCTGCTCCTGAACGATTTTTATATCGGGGAACTCGTCGGCGATCGTTTTCGTGAAGCCCGCGTAGCGCTGCTGTGTGACAAAGAAGTCGGCTTCGTGATAGATCACGCCGATCGTTCCCTGGCCACCGAGGGAGCGGGCGAGGAGATAGGCCGAGGTGACCCCGTTCCCGTAGTTGTCGGCCGACACCATCGAAACGTAATCCTGACCGGCAACGAAGCCCTGGGGCACATTGTCCATAAAGACGAGTTTGACGCCCTGATCACTGGCCTTCCGGTAGGCGCTAGCCGTTGCCACAGGATCGGTGGGAATGGAAACGATGATATCGGGGTTCTGAGCTAGAACCGTCTCGATGTTGGCGACTTGCGTGGCCGGGTTGAAGTTAGCATCCGTGGTTGCGATGACTTCGATGCCGAGGCGGTCGAACTCCGCGTTCAGGCCGGCGATTTGGGCGTTTGCCCAGTCGTTTCCGCCGTAGTGCATCACGATCGCGGCAGTTAGCCCCATGCTCGCGATCTCGGTCGCCTGTTCGTCGGTCACTGTCGTGGTGTCGACGGAGGCGGGTTGTTCGCCGTTGGGACCGGTACTGAAAACTTTGCCGGTGATGTTCGCGAGGGCCGCATCTATCTGAGCGGTGACCTCAGGTGAAACCTCGGACGCGGTGGATTGCGCGGACGGGGTACACCCCGTCAATGCAAATAGACCGGCGGCCGCCACTACAGCGACAAGCGTTGACGTAACTTTCATTCTCCATGCTCCTTTGCTCGGAAATATCGTGATTGTGTTTAGGGTCGTGCTGGGTCGGTAAACGTTTTATTTTGCAGAAATGTGAGACTTCTCTTGGCGGCCTCATCTTCGTCACCCTCGTATCCATCGAGTTCGACGGTGATCCAGTCCTGATACCCCGCGTCGACGACTTCAGAGATGATGGCATTCAGGTCCAGGTCGCCAGCCCCGAGAGGAAGGAACGCGTTGGTCTGGTGATTGAGGTCTTTCAGGTGTACGTATGCCAGACGGTCGGCGTATTTTCGAATGACCGCTACGGGATCGCCACCGCCTGCGGCGATGTGTGCGACGTCGGCACAGAGACCGATTGAGGTGGCGGCGAAAAGGGCGTCAATGTGATCCGGAGCTTGAGCAATGCTCCCCAGGTGCGGGTGGTAACTGGGAATGAGGCCAGCTGCCTGTGCTCGTTCGGCGACGGTGTCGAGGAAAGCGCCGGCCGTCTCGTAGTCCTGTGCTCGACGGCCGGTGGAACGCACTGCGCCGCCGCCGATTACGTAGTGGCGCGCACCCGCCGATGCAGCTAACCGAATGGACCGATCAAAGCGAGCGAGTTCGTCCTCCTGGGCGTCGGCGTAGATGAAGTGTCCGCCGGTGTAGACGCCAGCGACCTCAAGGCCGTTGGCGTGCACGGCAGATACGAAGTTGCCGATCGATTCTTCGAAGGGGAGGAGGTTGCCGTCGAACAACTCGATTCCGGTGTAGCCGGCGGCAGCGATCGCCTCGATGGTCTGATGCACGTCTCCGGGCGTTACGTAGAAACCCGATCCGAGGTCAGTCACTGCACCGGGCGTACCCACTACACCGCCCCATGCATTGGCCTCGTAGGCGAACTTCATCACTTATACCTCCTTGTATTTTGTCTGTACTGGGTTGAAAGTAGCACTTATGACATTACAGTGTCAATAGAGAGATCTTTTAGGCCGGAGTTCGATCCGGTAGTGTTCTTTTTATCCATTGGCCCTTCATGAGTTGGGATGCGAGAGATGTTTTCATCCGGTGCCGGCGACCTCTTTCAGCTGCTCCGTGATGGACGGCCACGCACGCGATCCGAGCTTGTTGACGAGACAGGGTTAGCGAGAACCAGCGTGGTGAACAGACTGGCCGCGCTCACAGCGATCGGCTTGGTGGCCCCGACTGGAACTGCAGCGGCGTCCGGCGGCCGCCCCGCCGCGCGCCTGATGTTTGATCAAGTTTCGAGGGTCTGTATAGGAATCGACCTGGGCGCCACCCACGGCACCGTGGGCGTTCTTGATCTGTCCGGTGAAGTGCTCTGTCAGGAAACCCGGGTACTTGATATCGCCAACGGCCCGACTGAAATTCTCACCTGGGCCGTCACCACGGCAGAGCGCTTACTCGCCGCCAGCGGTCGTCAGCCGCGAGATCTGTTGGGGATTGGTGTGGGAGTGCCCGGCCCCGTAGAGCATTCGACCGGCCGCCCCATTCGTCCCCCGATTATGCCGGGCTGGGACGGGTTCGACATTCCTGCTTTTGTGCGCCGGAGTCTGATGGCCACGGTTCTGGTCGACAACGATGTAAACCTGCTCGCCCTCGGTGAGCGAGCCACCCAGTGGCCTGCAGTCGATGACTTGCTCTTTATCAAGGTGTCTACGGGAATCGGCGCGGGAATCATCTTGGGCGGAGTGCTGCAGCGCGGTTCCCGGGGTTCCGCAGGCGACATTGGACATGTGCAGGTTCCTGGTACCGCCAACGACCGTGACCTGGAGGCGACGGCCAGCGCCCCGGCGATAGCGGCGTATCTCAGTCGGGATGGCGCCGCGAACATCGAGCCCGGTGACGTCACCAATCGCATCAGAATGGGTGACCTTACAGCGATTGCCGCCGCGCGCGAGGCGGGGCGAGCCATCGGCGAGGTCACGGCTATGTGCGTGAGCGTCTTGAACCCATCTGTCGTTGTCATTGGTGGACGGTTGGGCGTCAACGTGCAGGAGATCATCGCGGGTATACGCGAAGTGGTATACCGGCGATCGATTCCCCTAGCGAATCAGCACCTCAACATTGTGCCAGCCCGGGGCGGTCCCGATGCGGGAATCCGAGGAGCCGGGCTCATGGTGCTCGACGAGCGCCTGTGCGCGGCCGCCGTGGATGAGCTGATCGAGCAACTCGACTGAGTGCAGTCGGATACCTAGGCCAGGCGGGTTCGCTGGTGACGTCTGCCTCCACAGTCACAACCAACTGAGACAGTTATCGACGTCGAGGGGTGCGGTTTGAGCCACGCCACCCGAGGTGGGGTAACGAATGTACTCATCCGTCAGACGAGCTCGGGGTGCCGATGCCAGAACGGCGGCACGACGGATGCCGGGGCCGGGCTGTCGTGCTCGGCACGGACAGCTATGTGGCGCCCCAAACGAGGCCGAGGTGGCTCGAGTGACCACGGAGAGTGAGGTAGTCTAGTAAGACCAAGGAAAGCAGCTGGGTCGAGAAACCTGGACCTGATAAGGTTCTTTCGAAGGATGACCGCCGCGAAGCGGTCAACGGCGCGGGGTGGAGCAGTTCGGTAGCTCGCTGGGCTCATAACCCAGAGGTCGTAGGTTCAAATCCTGCCCCCGCAACAGATGCCCCCGGAACCTTAGGTTCCGGGGGCTTTTTCGTGTCTTCGCTAGTCAGGACGACGTACCCAGCCTCAGTGACTGTGCCATGCTGCGTCGCAACTGTCGCGTTCTCGAGATCGGGTCACGCCAGTTTCACGCTGGTCTCGGCGAGCTCGACCGACGGATTGGGCGACGTGAGTTCTGCCCATTCCGCTGAGCGCCCCACCCACGCCGCTGATCGAGCCCGTCGAGATCGCCATCGACCAACGGGAACAATACTGCGGACCCGGCCATCCCGTCGATCGAGCGTGCCTCTTCGCTGATCGGACCAACGCGCGCAATTCTGCCGACCCGGCCATGCCGTATCCGCTTTGAAAAATGTGATTGTGAATATGTCATGACATTAAGCGCAAAGAGCGCTACTGTGGAGAAACGGCGCAACGCCGACCGCTCCCAGTTCTGAAAGTTGCCCATCGACGTATGACGACTTCACCCCGCACCCCACACGACGTGCTGACCATCGGTCGCGTCAGCGTTGACATCTATCCGCTGCAAGACGGTGTCGGCCTGGAAGACGTCTCGACCTTTGGCAAGTACCTCGGTGGCAGCGCCACTAACGTCGCCGTCGCTGCTGCGCGCCACGGCTTGAACTCAGCGGTCGTCACGCGCACCGGAAACGACCCGTTCGGCAACTACATTCACCAGGAGCTGCGCCGCCTCGGTGTGAGCGATGAGTACGTCTCTGGCGTGCCCGACCTCAACACCCCCGTCGTGTTCTGCGAGATCTTTCCGCCCGACAACTTTCCGCTCTACTTTTACCGTGCGCCGAAAGCCCCTGACCTCGTCATTAACGCAGACGAACTCGACCTTGAAGCCATCAAGAACGCCCGCATCTACTGGTCGACCGTGACCGGCCTCTCTGAAGAGCCCAGCCGGTCCGCTCACTTCGCGGCCTGGCGGGCCCGGGGGCGCAGCCCGCTGACCATTCTCGACCTCGACTACCGGCCGATGTTCTGGGCATCGCCCGCGGAGGCGAGCGCCCAAGTGACCTTCGCCCTCGACCACGCCACGGTCGCGGTCGGCAATAAGGAGGAGTGCGAGGTCGCCGTCGGCGAGACCGAACCACTACGCGCCGCCGATGCGCTGTTGGAACGTGGCATCGAATTGGCCATCGTCAAACAGGGCCCAAAGGGTGTGCTCGCGAAGACTCGCACCGAGACCGTCGAAGTGCCGCCGTACTTCGTCGACGTCGTCAACGGCCTCGGCGCCGGAGATAGTTTCGGCGGGGCGCTCTGTTACGGACTGCTGCAGAACTGGCCGCTGCGCCGCATCCTGCAATTCGCTAACGTAGCCGGCGCCATCGTCGCCAGCCGCCGCGAATGCTCGACCGCCATGCCCACGACCAGTGAGGTTGAAGAAATCATGAAGGGACTGCCGGGATGACCAGGCTTGACTTCGACGCGCTGCGCGATGCCCGTGCGGCGCACCCCGAACGCATCGGCGAGATTTTGGCCAGCCGCGCCCGCCGAGAGCTGATTCGCGGTGACGGCCGACTTTTTATCGTGGCCGCCGATCACCGCGCCCGTGGCGCCCTCGGCGTGCGAAACGACGCCAACGCCATGGCCAACCGTTATGCGCTGCTCGAAAGCCTCGCGACGGCGCTCTCCCGCCCGGGCGTTGACGGCGTGCTGGGCACCCCAGACATCATCGACGACCTGGCCCTGCTCGGTCTGCTCGATGACAAGATCGTGGTCGGGTCGATGAACCGTGGCGGGCTCTGGGGGTCGTCCTTCGAAATGGATGACCGCTACACCGCCTACGACATCGACAACATCAAGCGCGACCGCCTCGACTTCGCCAAGAACCTCGTGCGCATCAACCTCGAGGATGCCGGCTCGCTCGCCACCCTCGAGGCCACAGCTCTCGCCGTGAGCGAAGCGGCTGCGGCCGGCATCCCGATCATGCTGGAGCCGTTCATGAGCTCCTGGGTCGACGGTCGCGTCAAGAACGACCTCACGGCGGATGCCGTCATCCTCTCGATTGCCATCGCCGAGGGCCTCGGCAACTCCAGCGCGTATTCCTGGCTGAAGCTGCCGGTCGTTGCCGACATGGAGCGTGTGATGGCAGCGACGACGCTGCCGACGCTGCTCCTCGGCGGTGACCCGGTAGGTGACCAGGACGAAACTTTCGAATCCTGGCACCAAGCCCTCGGGCTTCCCGGCGTGCGCGGCCTCGTCGTGGGCCGTAGCCTGCTCTACCCGAACGACGGCAACGTCGAGGCGGCCATCGATACCGCCGCCGAACTCGTGCACGGCACCTAAAAACTCTCATCCACTCTCGTACAGAAGGAAGCACCCATGCCCGCACTAGCCACGGATTTAGCCCTCGTCGCGCACTGGATCGACGGAAAGGAACAGCCGGGAACCTCCGGCCGTACCGCGCCGGTCTTTGACCCGGCGCTGGGAACGGTGAGCAAGAATGTCTCGCTCGCCGACCAGGCCGAGATTGCGGCCGCCATCACCAGCGCCAAGGCCGCCTTCCCAGCCTGGCGCGACCTGTCCATGGCCAAGCGCCAGCAGGTTCTGTTCAGCTTTCGCGAACTGCTGAACGCCCGCAAGGGTGAGATGGCCGAGATCATCACGAGCGAGCACGGCAAGGTACTCTCCGACGCCCTCGGTGAGATCTCCCGCGGCCAGGAGGTCGTGGAATTTGCCTGCGGCATTCCGCACCTGCTCAAGGGCGACTACTCCGAAAACGTCTCCACCGGCGTCGACGTGTACTCCACCCGCCAGGCGCTCGGCGTCGTCGCCGTGATCAGCCCGTTCAACTTTCCGGCCATGGTGCCCATGTGGTTCTTTCCGCTCGCTCTCGCGGCCGGAAACTCGGTGATCCTGAAGCCGAGTGAGAAAGACCCGAGCGCGGCCATCTGGATGGCCAAGCTGCTCCAGGAAGCCGGCCTCCCCGACGGCGTGTTCACCGTGCTGCAGGGCGACAAAGAATCCGTCGACGGCCTGCTCGAACACCCCGACGTGAAGGCGATCTCCTTCGTGGGCTCGACCCCGATCGCCCAGTATGTCTACGAAACCGGCACCCGCCACGGCAAGCGTATTCAGGCCCTCGGTGGCGCCAAGAACCACATGCTGGTGCTGCCCGACGCCGACCTCGACCTCGTGGCCGACTCCGCTATCAACGCCGGCTTCGGCAGCGCGGGGGAGCGTTGCATGGCCATCAGCGTGATCGTCGCGGTCGAGCCCGTCGCCGACGTGCTGATCGAGAAGATCGTCACCCGTATGAATACCCTCACCGTGGGCGACGGACGCCGTTCCTGCGACATGGGTCCACTCGTTACCGAGGTGCATCGAGACAAGGTCGCGAGCTACATCGAGATCGCGAAGGAAGACGGCGCCAACATCGTCGTCGACGGCCGCGGCATCGAGGTCGACGGGGACCCGAATGGGTTCTGGCTCGGTCCGACCCTGATCGATGCCCTGCCAGTGACGTCCAAGGCTTACACCGAAGAGATCTTCGGGCCGGTACTGTCGGTGGTGCGTGTGGCGAGCTACGAGGAAGGCGTCGATCTGATCAACTCCGGTGCTTTCGGCAACGGAACGGCCATCTTCACCAACGACGGGGGCGCGGCTCGCCGTTTTCAGAACGAGATCGAGGTGGGCATGATCGGCATCAACGTACCGATCCCGGTGCCCGTGTCGTACTTCTCCTTCGGCGGCTGGAAGAACTCGCTGTTCGGCGACACCAAAGCGCACGGCGTCGAGGGCGTGCACTTCTTCACCCGTGGCAAGGCCATCACCAGCCGCTGGCTCGACCCGAGTCACGGCGGCATCAACCTCGGCTTCCCGCAGAACGCTTAGAGCAGACTATGACAACACAATCCACTGACTGGTTCTACGCCCGGGGCTCCCTCGAACACGACGGCTGGGAATCCGTCGTCGATAAGTCCATCAGCGGATGGCGCTACACCGGTATCCGCGTCGCCGCCCTCGCCGCAGGAGACTCCGTGTCGCTGGCCGCAGAAGCCGTCGAACGCATCGTGGTTCCCCTGGCCGGGTCGTTCACGGTGCGCTACACGCTCGCGGGCGAGACCGAGCAACGCTCCCAGGTGCTCGCGGGGCGGGCATCCGTTTTTCACGGACCCACCGACACCCTGTATTTGCCCACCGGTACCGCGCTCTCGATCGAAGGTGCAGGCCGGGTGGCTGTGGCTGAAGCGCCGACCGACCAGGCACTTCCAGTGGCTTACATTCCGAAAGCGGATGTCCCGATCGAGCTGCGCGGAGCTGGTCGCTCCAGCCGCCAAGTGCACAACTTCGGTACCCCGGGCAGCCTCGCGGCCGACCGGCTGATCGTGTGTGAGGTGATCACCCCGGCGGAGAATTGGTCGAGTTACCCGCCGCACAAGCATGACGAGTACACACCCGGCGTGGAGTCGAGCCTCGAGGAGATCTACTACTTCGAGACCGCCGTCACCCGCGGCCAGAGCGCGCCGGAGACGGCGAGTCCGTTCGGCCTTATGCGCACGTATTCCTCGGAGGCCGGAGACATCGACATTATGGCGGAGGTGCACACCGGCGACGTCGCTCTCGTACCCTTCGGCTGGCACGGCCCCTGCGTCGCAGCCCCCGGCTATGACCTCTACTACCTCAACGTGATGGCCGGGCCGGATCCCGACCGCTCGTGGCGCATCAGCGATGACCCGGCGCACGGCTGGATTCGGGACACCTGGGTGGGCCAGGAATTCGACTCGCGGCTTCCCTACACTGCTTAACTTCACCGCAGCACCCGAAAGGACACAACGCAGTGACTACTCGTCGTATGACAGTCAGCCAGGCACTCATCGAGTTTCTCGCGCACCAGTACACGGTCGACGGCGACGTGCGCGAACGCACCATCGTGGGAACCTTCGGCATCTTCGGCCACGGAAACGTCGCGGGAATCGGCCAGGCGCTCAAACAGCTCTCCGTTGAGGACCCGACGCTGATGCCGTATCACCAGGCGCGCAACGAGCAGGCGATGGTGCACGAATCGGTGGCTTTCGCCAGGATGCGTCGGCGTCGGTCGACCTTCGCTTGCACTGCCTCGGTGGGGCCGGGTGCCACCAACATGCTCACCGGTGCCGCCCTCGCGACAATCAACCGTTTGCCCGTTCTGCTCCTTCCCTCCGACACGTTTGCTACCCGGGCGGCTGACCCGGTGCTGCAGCAGCTCGAGCTTCCGAACGACGCGAGCATCAGCGTGAACGATGCTTTCAAGCCCTTGTCGCGGTTCTTCGACCGGGTGCAGCGCCCTGAACAGCTGTTTTCGGCGGCCATCGGCGCCCTGCGGGTGCTCACTGATCCGGTCGAAACCGGCGCGGTCACGTTGTGCCTTCCCGAGGACGTGCAGGCGCAGGCGTTGGACGTGCCGGTGGAGTTTCTCGCCGACCGCGAGTGGCCGATCCGTCGCCCCCGGCCGGATCGCGGCATCATCGACCAGGTCGTGCGCGCCATTCACGAGGCCA
This sequence comes from Cryobacterium sp. Y29, assembly GCF_002929825.1. Lineage (GTDB taxonomy): Bacteria > Actinomycetota > Actinomycetes > Actinomycetales > Microbacteriaceae > Cryobacterium. The sequence continues at coordinate 277,210 of NZ_PJJN01000036.1, read as the reverse complement.
AACGCCCCATGATCGTCGCCGGCGGCGGCGTCATCTACTCCGATGCGGCTGCGGCGCTCGCGGCGTTCGTCGAGCTGACCGGCATTCCTGTCGGAACCTCACAGGCTGGCGTCGGATCCCTGGTTTGGGACCACCCACAGTGCCTCGGCGCGGTGGGGGCTACCGGCACCACCGCCGCCAACCGCATCGCCCGTGACGCCGACCTAGTCATCGGGATCGGCACGCGGTACAGCGACTTCACGACCGCCAGCCGCACCGCCTTCCAGCACCCCGGCGTGCGCTTCGTCAACATCAACGTAGCGTCCTTCGACGCGATCAAGCATGGCGCGGCAATTTCGGTGGTAGCGGATGCCCGGGAAGCACTCCTTGAACTCACCGTGGGTCTCGATCGGTACCGGGTCGACGCTGAATTCGCCGATCGCATCCGCTTGGAGAAGGCGGAGTGGAATTCGGTCGTCGATGCGGCCATCGCCCCGAGTAGGCGGCCGTTGCCAGCCCAGTCCGAGATCATTGGTGCGGTGCAACAGGCCTCCGACCCGCGCGATGTCGTCGTGTGCGCGGCCGGTTCGCTGCCTGGCGATCTGCACAAGCTTTGGCGGGTCCGCGACGAACTCGGCTACCACGTGGAATACGGCTTCTCCTGCATGGGGTACGAGATCGCCGGAGGCATCGGTGTGCGGCGGGCTGCCCCGGATCGCGACTCGATCGTCATGGTCGGCGACGGTTCGTATCTCATGATGCACACGGAGATCGTGTCGGCTGTGGCGGAGGGCCTGAAATTCATCATCGTGCTCGTGCAAAATCACGGCTACGCGTCCATCGGCCATCTGAGCGACACGGTCGGCTCGCAGCGCTATGGCACGCAATACCGTTTTCAGGACAAGTCCCACAACAATTTCGAAACGGATGTGACGCTGCCGATCGACCTGGCTGCCAACGCGGCAAGTCTCGGGATAGCCGTGATCAGGGTGGAGCCCGGGCCAGACGCCATCGCTGAACTGGCCGCGGCTGTGGCAACGGCGAAGGCTTCCACAACGGCGACCCTGATCCATATCAATAGCGACCCCCTCCTGTTTTCGCCCGATACGGAGAGTTGGTGGGACGTGCCGGTGGCCGAAGCCTCTGCCCTCGAGAGCACGACACAAGCACGCGCGGAATACGTAGCGCAGCGTGAAAGTCAGCGCCCCTATCTAGGGGCCTAGCCCATGTCGAAAAGATTTGTTCGTATGTCAAGACAAACACTTGACGGCGGTTTCGCAACCGTATACCGTGGTCAAAAGCGACAACATCAGGACAATAAAACAAATTCAATGTGGAGGCAATAAAGTGCGATTCGTAGTTCTGGGTGCCGGCAGGATCGGGCTCTCCCACGTCGGCACATTGAAGGCACAGTCCGGTGTCACCGACCTCCTGATCGCCGACCTCGATCCAGCCCGCGCCGCTGCCGCTGCCGCTTCGGTCGGCTCAGAATCCGCCACGATCGACGATGCATTCGCCTCGAAGCCGGACGGCATTGTGATTGCCGCCCCGACCTCGGCCCACGCCGAGCTCATCGTGCGGGCCGTGCGCGCCGGTATCCCCACCTTTTGTGAGAAGCCGCTCGCCGAAAGCCTCGCTTCGAGCATCGCGCTCGTTGAAGAGGTCGAGCGTCACGACGTTCCGGTGCAGATCGGATTCCAGCGCCGCTTCGACGCTGGTTATGTGGAAGCCAAGCGTGCCCTGCAGGCGGGTGACATCGGCGAATTGCGTCGGATGCATCTGTTGACCTGCGACCCGACTCCACCGCCGGCGGAGTACATTCCCAACAGCGGGGGAATCTACCGCGACTGCCACATCCATGACTTCGACATTCTGCGCTGGGTCACCGGCCGCGAGGTCGCTACGGTATTCGCGACCGGCGCCAACCGCGGTGCCTCCTTCTTCGCCGACGCCGGCGACGTCGACGAGTCCGCCGCCCTGCTCACCCTTGACGATGGCACGCTGGTCACGGTGCAGGGCTCGCGCTACAACGGCGCGGGCTACGACGTGCGCATGGAACTCGCCGGAAGCCTCGGAAACCGATCGGTCGGACTCGACGAGCGCGTTCCACTGACCAGCGCTGAGCCGGGCGTTAGCTTTCCCACTGAGTCGGCCTGGCCGAACTTTCAGGAACGATTCGCTTCCGCCTATGCAGCAGAGCTCGCCCGATTCGTCGCCGTCGCTGCGGGTGAAACCGCAAGTCCGTGCACCCCGCGGGACGCCCTCGAAGCGCTCTATATCGCCGAGGCCGCCGAGCAGTCCCGTGCCGAAGGTCGCCCGGTGCGCCTCGACGAAGTCAAGGGCTGAACGTGGTCGAGGCATCCGCTAATCTCTTGAGCCGCATCGCCGCCGCACCGATTTCCTGGGGCGTGTGCGAAGTTCCCGGTTGGGGATTTCAGCTCACCCCCGAGCGCGTTCTTGGCGAGATGCGAGAACTCGGTGTCGTGGCCACGGAATTCGGCCCCGAAGGTTTTCTTCCGGCCAGTCCCAGCGACAAATCGGCGACTCTCTCCGATGCCGGGCTGAAGGCCGTCGGCGGATTCGTGCCGATTGTGCTGCACGACGTGGATATCGATCCCGTTCCGGCTATCGAAGCTGAACTCGACTCGTTCGTCGCGGCCGGGGCAACCCGGCTCGTTCTCTCGGCCGACACCGGCCAGGTCGGTTACGACTCGAGGCCGACGCTGAGCGAGCAGGAATGGGTCACGCTGCTCGTCAACCTCGATCGTCTGGTGCAAACGGCGGCCGCACGTGGCGTGGTGGCATCGATCCACCCGCACGTCGGAACGATGATCGAATCGAGCGACGATGTTGCGCGGGTGTTGAACGGCTCCCAGATCGGGCTCTGCCTCGACACCGGGCACCTTCTCATCGGTGGGACCGACCCGGTTGAGCTGGCTCGCAGCAGCGCCGCCAGGATCAGCCACGTACACCTCAAGGACGTGCGCCGGGAACTGGCCGAGCGGGTACAGCGCAAGGACCTGAGCTACACCGACGCGGTGCGCCTGGGCCTGTACGCGCCGCTCGGATCCGGCGATATCGACATCGCATCGATCGTTCGTTCGCTGGAGGCGGCCGGTTATGCGGGCTACTACGTGCTCGAGCAGGACACCATCCTGACCGAAAACCCACCCGTCGGCCAGGGCCCGCTCTCCGATGTGCGCACCAGCATAGACTTTATCGCCGCTTTGGCGACTCCCTAAAACATCTCAGTCCCGACAGCACCACCCGCACCACACACAGCACTATTCACATGTATCCAATGGAGGATTCACTCATGAAGTTCAAATATCGCTGGATGACGGCGCTCGTCGTCCTGCCCCTCGCGCTTACCGGTTGCACGGCCACCACCAACACTGCAGACACCACGACCACCGACGCTGCGGCATCCGGCGACAAGGTCACGATCGCGGTCGTCACCCACGGCTCCCCGGGAGATACCTTCTGGGACGTCGTCAAGAGCGGTGCGGAGCAGGCCGGCACCGATTTGGGAGTCACCGTCACGTACCAAGGCGATGGCGACCCGGTGAAGCAGAGCCAGCTGATCGACGCAGCTATCGCCACGAAGCCGGACGGTCTCATCGTCTCGATGGCCAACCCCGACGGTGTCCAGAACGCGGTTGAAAAGGCGGTCGCCGCTGGAATCCCGGTGATCACCATCAACTCCGGTCTCGACCAGTCCAAGGAATTCGGTGCACAGACCCACATCGGTCAGAGTGAGTTCATCGCCGGCCAGGGCGCGGGGGAGCAGCTCGCCGAAGGCGGCGTCAGCAACGTCATCTGCGTCATTCATGAGGCCGGCAACACCGGACTGGAAGAACGCTGCAATGGTGCAGCGGACACCCTCGGCGGCACGGTCACCAACGTTCAGGTCGACGTCGCGAACGTCGCGGACGCTCAGAACACCATCAAGAGCAGCCTTCTGGCGGACGCGTCCATCGATGGCGTGCTCACCCTGAACCCGGGCATCGCCGTCGCGGCCAGCCAAGCCATCGAGGAAGCCGCCAGCACAGCCGTACTGGCGACCTTCGATGTGTCCTCCGACGTCACCCAGTTGATCCTCGACGACAAGATCCTGTTTGCCGTCGATCAGCAGCCTTATTCCCAGGGCTACCTCCCCGTGACCTTCCTCACCCTGCAGGCGCGCAACGGCGACGTTGTCGGCGGCGGTCTTCCGGTCTACTCCGGCCCCGGCTTCGTTACCAAGGAGAACGCAGATCAGGTCGCGAAGTTCGCGAAGAATGGAACGCGATGACCCTCACCGCACCTGCGGTGATCGATGAACGGATCAAGCCCGCCGGCCTGATCATCACGCTGCTGCGCCGACCCGAGGTCGGCGCGGCGGTTGCCGCCCTCGCCATTTTCATCTTCTTCTCGGTCTCAACGCAGGCGTTTCTGACACCGGCGGGCGTGGCCACCTGGCTCTACTCCGCATCCCTGTTCGGCATCATGGCCGTCGCGGTGGCCCTGCTCATGATCGGCGGAGAGTTCGACCTCTCCGCCGGTGCCATGGTCGGTACAACGGGACTGATCGTGGGGATCGTCACGACCGAATGGGGCGTCAATATCTGGCTCGCCCTGGTCATGGCCCTGGCTATTGCCCTCGCCATCGGTGCTGCGAACGCCTTCGTGGTCATGAAGACGGGACTGCCGAGCTTCATCGTGACGCTCGCCACCTTTTTCATTCTGCAGGGAGTGAACCTCGCCGTCACGAAGATCATCACCGGCACCGTATCAATTCAGGGCATGAGCGCCGTGCCCGGCTTCGATGCCGTCAGGGTGTTCTTTGGCTCTTCCTTCAGCCTGTTCGGCATGGACGTAAAGATCTCCATCGTCTGGTGGCTCGCTATTACCGCCCTCGCCACCTGGATTCTGCTGCGTACCCGCGCTGGCAACTGGATCTTCGCGGTCGGTGGACAGATCACCAGCTCCCGCCAGGTAGGCGTGCCGGTCATGAAGGTCAAAATGGGCCTGTTCATGACCACGGCCGGTGCCGGGTGGCTGGTCGGAATGCTGCAGCTGTTCGATGTATCGACCGTGCAGGCCACCACCGGCATCGGCCAGGAGTTCATTTACATCATCTGTGCCGTGGTCGGCGGCTGCCTGCTGACCGGCGGCTACGGTTCGGCCATCGGTGCGGCGCTCGGTGCCCTCATCTACGGCATGACCCTGCAGGGCATCGTGTTCGCCCAGTGGGACAACAACTGGCTCAAGGCTTTCCTCGGTGGGATGCTGCTGCTGGCCGTGCTCGTCAACCTCTATGTACGCCGCCAGGCAGGAGTTCGCTCATGACGCACGCAGAAGCATCCGCTGCCGCGCCCATTCTCGAAGTTCGGGACATCGGCAAGACCTACGGTTCCATTTTGGCGCTGCAGGGTGTGTCGGCCTCGGTCGGGGTCGGTGAAGTCCTCTGTGTGCTGGGGGACAACGGTGCCGGAAAGTCGACGTTCATCAAGATTCTGTCCGGGGCGCACGCCCACACCCAGGGCAAACTGCTCGCCTACGGGATCGAGCGCACCTTCGGCAGCCCACGTGAGGCCCTGGATCTGGGGATCGCGACGGTCTACCAGGATCTCGCCGTGGTTCCGCTGATGCCGGTCTGGCGAAACTTCTTTCTGGGCTCGGAGGTGACTCGTGGGTTCGGCCCGTTCAGCCAGCTGGACGTCAAGGGCATGCGCCGGATCACCAAGGAAGAGCTCGCCAAGATGGGCATCGACCTGCGCGATGTCGACCAGCCGATCGGCACCCTGTCGGGCGGTGAACGCCAGTCGGTGGCCATCGCACGCGCCGTGTATTTCGGCGCAAAGGTCGTCATCCTCGACGAGCCGACCTCCGCTCTGGGCGTCAAGCAGGCCGGTGTGGTGCTCAAGTACATCGCGCAGGCCCGCGACCGCGGCCTCGGGGTAGTTTTCATCACGCACAACCCGCACCACGCCTATCCCGTCGGCGACCGGTTCCTGCTGCTCAAGCGCGGAACCAGCCTCGGCGATTTCAAGAAGAGCGAGATCACGATCGAGGAAATGACCAAGCTCATGGCGGGCGGAGCAGAACTCGACGCGCTGGCGCACGAGCTCGCTCGCTCCTAGCTCGCCTCAGGAAAAGATCTGGCCGGCTGACCCTGTGGGGGTTCAGGCGGCCAGACGACGTTGCGCTACTTCTCGACCAGCGTCACTTCGAAGGAGTACAAGTCGGGGCGGTAGCAGTGTTGGCCGAACTCGACAGCGCGACCTGAGTTGTCGAATGCTGTGCGGTCCATCGTAAGCAGGGCCGAGTTCTTCTCGATCTCCAGCAAGGCGGATTCTTCGTTGGTGGACTTGCGGGCACCGATGTGCTGGCGGGCGACGCGCATCGTCACTCCGCGCGAGCGCAGCACCTGGTAGAGGCCGTGCGCGACGAGGTCCTCGGGTTCGATGCCGATGAACTCCTCGGGCAGCCAATTTTCCATGACGGCCACTGGCACGTCGTCGGCCAAGCGCACCCGGCGCAAGTGGAGCGTGGGCGTGCCTTCCTCGATTCCGAGGCGCTCGGCTGTTTTCGCATCCGCTGCCTGCGATTCGAGGGTCAGCAGGTGGGTCGAGGGCGCCTTGTGCGTGCTAGTGAGGTCGTCGTAGAGGCTGGTCAACTCGACCTTGCGCGTCACCTGGCCGTGCACGACCTGGGTGCCGATGCCGCGACGACGCACCAGCAGGCCCTTGTCAACGATTTCCTGGATGGCGCGGCGCACGGTTGGGCGGCTGAGGCCCAGGCGTTGGCCGAGGGCGACCTCGTTCTCGAGGCGTGATCCGGCTGGCAGTTCGCCGCTGAGAATGGCCTTCTCGATGCGCTGGGAGACTTGGAAATATAGGGGAATCGGGCCGGACCGTTCTAGATCCATGAACATTCCCATGGGGAGGGTGTTTTCTTCCTTCGCGCTCAAAAGGCACCTCACTGACAAGCCAACCGGTTTGGCCAATTGTCATGACAATATCAGGTCATGCTGTTGGTCGTCAGTAATTCACACGCCGAGCCGGGCCACCGCGGCGACTGCTGCACGAACGGATGCTGCGCCCGCGGCCGCCTCCTCCGCCGTCGTACCAGCGCCCAGCGTGAACCGCACCGCTGTCTGAGCCACGTCGGCCGACAGGCCCATCGCTGTGAGCACGTGCGAGGGCTCGCTGCTTCCGGCCGCGCAGGCGGACCCACTCGAACAGACGATGCCGCGTTGTTCGAGCTCGAGCAGCACCGCCTCGCCGCTCGTGCCTGGAAACACGAACGACGCGGTGCCCGGCAGGCGTTCGGTGCGGTGTCCGGTGAGGCGGGCCGACGGGGTCTCGCCCAGCACGGTGGCGATAAATTCATCGCGCAGAGCGCCGGTTCGACTGGCGGCCAGAGCGCGTTCCGCGACGGCCAGACGTAGCGCCACGGCCAGAGCCACCGCCCCGGCGACGTTCTCGGTACCGCTGCGTTTGCCGCGTTCCTGCCCGCCACCGTGCAGCAGCGGTTCGATCGGCAGACGCCCGCGCAGAAAGACGGCACCGATGCCGGGGGGAGCGCCGAGTTTGTGGCCGGACAGGCTCAGCGCATCCACGCCGAGCCTCGTCACGTCAAGGTCGAGCCAGCCGCCGGCTTGCACCGCATCGGTATGGAACGAAACGCCAGCGGCGTGAGCTACAGCGGCCAGTTCGGCCAGGGGCTGCACCGTGCCGACCTCATTGTTGGCATAGTGCACGGAGATCAGGGTCGTGTCGGGGTGAAGCGCACGGGCCAGGCCAGCGGGGTCGACGCGGCCGGCGGCATCCACCGGCAGCAGTGTGATCTCGAAACCGTGCAGGCGGTGCAGGTAGTCGCAGGATTCCAGTACGGCTTCGTGCTCGATCGCGGTGGTGACCACGTGGCGGCCGCGCGGGGTGCCCAGCGCTATGCCTTTGATCGCGAGGTTGTCGCTCTCGGTGCCGCCGCTCGTGAACACAACCTCGCCGGGACGACACCCGAGCGACTGCGCCACGCTGCGCCGTGCCTCCAGCAGTGCGGCCGCCGCAGCTTCGCCAACCTGATGGTGGCTCGACGGGTTACCGAAACTGCCGGTCAGATGCGGCCACAGGGCCTCGAGTGCTTCGCGGCGCACCGGGGTCGTCGCGGCGTTGTCCAGGTAGATCATGGGTCTAGAGCGCGAACCCGGCCGGCGTGTTCACTCGAATGGCGATATCGAGGCCGAGGTCGAGAGAGTGCACGCTGTGTGTGAGCGCTCCCACCGAGATGACATCGACACCGGATGCCGCGATCTCGCGCACCGTCGCCAGCGACACACCGCCGCTCGCCTCGACGATCGCGCGCCCGGCGACCTGAGCGACGCCCGCGAGCAGGTCGTCGGGGCTGAAATTGTCGAGCATGATCGTGTCGATGCCGGCGGCGATTACGTCTTCGATCTGGTCGAGGCGGTCGACCTCCACCTCGAAGTGGGTGGTGTGCGAGAGGCGGGCGCGCACGGCCAGCAGCGCCTCGGTCAGGCTGAGTGGCCCGGCCGCGAGCACAGCGAGGTGGTTGTCCTTGGCCATGACGGTGTCGGAGAGGCTGAACCGGTGGTTGTGGCCGCCGCCATCGCGAACGGCCTGCCGCTCCAGGGCGCGCAGCCCGGGGGTGGTCTTGCGGGTGTCCACGATGCGGGCCTGGGTGCCAGCCGTCTCGGCCACGTACCGGGCGGTCAGGGTGGCGATTCCGCTCATCCGCTGCACGAAGTTCAGGCCGATGCGCTCCGCCTGCAGGATGCCGCGGGCCGGGCCGGTCACTTCGGCGAGCGTTGCACCCGCAGCGAACGGGTCGCCGTCGGTGACGAACGGGCGTACCTCGATGCGGGCGTCGGTCAGGGCGAAGGCGGCGGCGAACACGGCGCCTCCGCTGAATACGCCCGGTTCGCGCGCTTCGAGCCGGGCCGTCGCGACAGCGTCTTCGGGAATGAGCACGGCCGAGGTGAGATCGCCCCACGGGGCGTCCTCGTCGAGGGCGGCCTGCACTACAACGGTGATGGAATGGTCGGTCAGCATGCGATGGCCTCCTGGGCCGCAACGAGTGGGAGTGGTTGTATGTGTCGTGCTTGCGTAACTGAGCGGGCCAGTTCGGGCCGGGGTTCGGGAAAGTCCGAGCGGTAGTGCGCGCCGCGGGACTCTTCGCGGGCCAGGGCGGCGGCCACGAGCAGCCGGCCGAGACCGAGCAGGTTGCGGTCTTCGAGGGCGGCGACCGAGGTGCTGGTCTGTTCCGGTGCGGTCCACCCGGCGAGGAGGGCGGCGGCGGTAGCCAGGCCGCCACCCGAACGGTGCACCCCGGCGAGGTCCCAGAGGAGCTGTTGGAGCGTTGGGCGATCAACCAGCGTGCTGGCGTCAGCGGACGGTAACTTTATGGCGGTCTCGTCGGGCAGGCCAGGGATCGAGCTGGTCGAGATTTCGACCGGCGGATGGGGGCGCTTTGCGGTGCGGGTCGCGCCGGTTGGCCACGGCTGGCCGAGCGCGCGCACTGCGCGGTCGGCGAAAACCGCCGCTTCGAGCAAAGAATTGGAGGCGAGCCGGTTGGCGCCGTGCGCTCCGGTGTGAGCGACCTCGCCGACGGCGAAGAGCCCGGGCAGGCTGGTGCGGGCCCAGGTATCCGTTGCGACGCCGCCCATCCAGTAGTGCGCGGCCGGCGCCACCGGGATGGCCTCGATCGCCCAGTCGAGACCTGCCGCCCGGCAGGCTGTCGTGATGGTGGGGAACCGGGTTTCGAGCAGCTCGCGTCCGAGCGCGGTCGCGTCGAGCAGTACCGGGGAGCCGCCCTGTCGTTCCATCTGGCGGGCGATGGCACGGGCGACGACATCGCGTGGCGCGAGTTCGGCGTCGGGGTGTTCGGCGAGCATGAAGCGATCGGCGAGGAGACTGCGCAGAACGGCGCCTTCACCCCGCACCGCCTCGGACACGAGCGGGGTGCCGGGCACGGCCAGGGCGGTCGGGTGAAACTGGTAGAACTCCAGATCGACAACGTTTGCGCCGGCACGGTACGCCGCCGCTACTCCGTCACCGGTCGCGACCGAGGGATTGGTGGTGTGGGTGTAGAGGGCGCCGGCACCGCCGGTGGCGAGGATCACGGCGTCGGCTTCGACGGTTCGCTGCACGTTGTCCGGGCCGAGAACGCGGGCGCCCCCCACGACGCCGCCGTCGACCAACAGGTCGACGAGCATCGTATGTTCGCGCACGTCGATCGAGGCCCGGCGTCGCACGGTCGCCACGAGGGCAGCCTCGACGGCGGCCCCGGTCGCGTCGCCGCCGGCGTGCACGACACGCGAGCGTGAGTGTGCCGCTTCCAGTCCGCGCGCCACGCCCGACTCGTCCCGGTCGAAGTCCACGCCGAAGCGGATGAGGTCGCGCACCCGGGCCGGGCCTTCTTCGCAGAGCACCCGTACCGCGGCCGGCTCGCACAGTCCGGCACCGGCGCGCAGGGTGTCGAGCACGTGCGCGTCGACCGAGTCGTCCCGAAACAGGGCAGCGGCAATGCCGCCCTGCGCATAGCGGGTATTGCTCTCTGGCAGTACCGACTTGGTGACGAGGACCACATGGTGTCCGGCATCCGCTGCGCGCACGGCGGCCAGCAAGCCACCGAGGCCGCTGCCGATGACGAGGATCGACGCCATGTCAGGCGCCGACCAGAACCGGTGGCCGGGCTGCGAGCATCCGCTCGAGGGCAAGTCGCGCGTGCCCGGCGACATCGGCCGAGACCGTGATCTGGTTGAGAACCTGACCGGGCGCTTCGCCACCGCCGACGAGTGCCTCGAGCACCCAGGCCAGGTAGCCGGCGTGGATTCGGTACATGGTCGAGCAGGGGCAGATCACCGGGTCGAGGCAGAAGATCTCGTGCTCGGGATGCTCGGCGGCGAGACGGTTCACGAGGTTGATCTCGGTTCCGATCGCAAAGGTCGTGCCGGCCGGAGCGGCGGCGATCGTCTTGGCGATGAAGTCGGTGGATCCGGCCGAGTCGGCGGCGTCAACGACCTCCATCGGGCATTCCGGGTGCACGATGACCTGCACGCCTGGGTGTTCAGCGCGGGCGGCCTGGATCTGCGGCACGGTGAAGCGGCGGTGCACGCTGCAGAAGCCGTGCCAGAGCACGACCCGGGCGTCATCGAGTTGCTCGGCCGTGTTGCCTCCGAGCGGTTTGGTCGGATTCCACATCGGCATCTGTGCCAGCGGAACGCCCATGGCCTTGGCGGTGTTGCGGCCGAGGTGCTGGTCGGGAAAGAACAGAACCCGCTGGCCACGTTCGAACGCCCACTCGAGCACGGCCTGGGCGTTCGAGGAGGTGCAGACGATGCCGCCGTGCTCTCCACAAAAGCCTTTGAGCGCCGCGGAGGAGTTCATGTAGGTGACGGGAATCACGGGAACTCGGCCGGAAGCATCCGGAGCCGTGCCGTAGAGGTCCACGAGCTGCTCCCAGCACTCGGTGACGGAGTCGATGTCGGCCATGTCGGCCATGGAACAGCCGGCGGCGAGGTTGGGCAGAATCACGGCCTGGTCGCCGCCGGAGAGCAGATCGGCGGTTTCTGCCATGAAGTGCACGCCACAGAACACGATCGCAGCTGCGTCGGGACGGCTCTGCGTGGCCTGGGCCAGCTGAAAGGAATCGCCGACGAAATCCGCGTGGCGCAGCACCTCATCGCGCTGGTAGAAGTGACCGAGGATGACCACCGAATCGCCGAGCACGTTTTTGGCTTCGACGATGCGTGCGCTGAGTTCCTCCGGTGAGGCGGTGCGGTAGCGCTCCGGCAGCGCGCCCTGACGGGGCGACCCGGCCGGTATCACGTCGCCCATCGACGAACCGGGTCCGTAGCCGGGCGTGCCGGCGTCGAGCTCCCACGGAGGCGTCGCCAGGTCGGTGCTGCACGTGCTGCCGGCGACTTTGCCGGTGCTGATGAGACGGATGGTGGTCTCGACCGAGGGAATATTCATGGCCGTGCTCCTTGAAAGTGGTGGGGTGGAAAGTGCGACACAGTGGGTCAGACAGTTGGTCCGGGTGGGTCGTGCGCGGTGGCCCGATCGTCGTAGCGGTAGAGCCGTGCTGGGCGATGCCGGGCCCCAGCCACATATTGGTCGGTGCTGATCAGGCTGCCGCTCGCCTCGATCGACCGGCGAAAATTGGCCGGGTCGAGTGCTTTCTGCAGGACGGCCTCGTGTACCCCGCGCAGTTGGGCGAGGGTGAACGTGTCGCCGAGGAACGCGTGGGCGATGCGGGCATATTCCACCTTGGTGCGTAGCCGCCAGAGCGCGTATTCCACGATGCGGTTGTGGTCGAAGGCGAGCGGTGGAAGTCTGTCCGCGGCGAACCAGCGCACGTTCTCTCCAACGGATGCCCGCTCCGCGACTTCGGAACGCACGAGCGCCCAGTAGACGACGGAGACCACGCGCAGCCCGGGGGAGCGGTCCATATCACCGAAGGTGTACAACTGCTCGAGGTACCGCGGCGAGAGATCGGTTGTCTCACGCAGGGTACGTGCTGCGGCCGCCGCGAGTTCCTCGTCGGCCGGCAGCCAGCCGCCCGGCAGCGCCCAGAGGCCGAGATGTGGCTCGCGGGTGCGGCGCACGAGGGGCAGCCACAAAGTCTCGCGTCCCGACGTGTCGTCCCGGCGCAGGGTGAAGATTACCGTTGAGACGGCCAGGGTTGCTCGGGCACTTCCAGGCTCGAGCGGGCTCTGCTCGGTCAGATGATGCTCCAGCACGGGGATCCAGTCGTAAAGGTCGAAGTGACTTTATCTGCTGGGATCATCATATAGTCAAATCGACTCAAACACCGAAATATGTCAAATTCAGGCTTGACGTGCGGCCGCAGCGGCCTCGCGTGCGCCAGTTCGGCTGATACCCATACCCATCACGCCCCACAGTGTTACGCGGGCCATCGCCTCCACGGCGATGCGTGGACTCATCTTCGACGCTCCCCGTACCCGCTCGACGAATGTGATCGGTACCTCGACCACGCGCAGGTCGGCCCGCACGGCGTGCAGAAGCATTTCGATTTGAAAGCAATAGCCGAGGCTGTCCACGCTGGACAGGTTCATCCGTTCGAGGGCCTGGGCCGAGTAAACCCGGTAGCCACCGGTAGCGTCTCGTTGGGGCAGCCGCAATAGCAACCGGGAATAGAACGACCCTCCGCGGGAGAGCGCTCGCCGGTGCCACGGCCAATTCTCGATGGCCCCGCCGGGCACCCAGCGTGACCCGATCACGACGTCGGCCGTGTCGGCCGCCGCCAGCAGACTCGTGAGCTGCTCTGGCAGATGGGAGCCGTCGGCATCGATCTGCACCAGCTGTGTATAACCGCGGGAAAGGCCCCAGCCGAAGCCGTCGAGATACGCAGCCCCGAGCCCGGTCTTCTCGGTGCGATGCAGCACGTGAACGCTCGGATCCCGGGCCGCCAGGCCGTCGGCGAGTGCGCCCGTGCCGTCGGGGGACGAATCATCGACGACCAGGATGTGCACGTCGGGCACACTGCAACGCAGTCGACCCACGATCGAGGCAATATTTTCTGCCTCGTTGTAGGTCGGCACGAGTACCAGGGTGGTGGGCACAGAGTTGGTCGGCACGACGTTACCTCGTCATTTCAATGATGCGGGTGCGGTTTACCAGTGTCGACTGGGCGACGTGGAATCCTTGAAGGGTGAGCGTGCGGACATTCGTTTCTCTTTTCGAATCTCCACTTCCCGAGTATTGCAGGAGCCAGACGCGGTCCAGGGCCGTTACGGCCGGGAGCGCGTCGGTCAGTGGTTCAACCTCGTCCCACAGCCAGGTCGTGGCGTCGTATGGGCGGGTGAGGGTCACATCACGCAGGCCGACGAAGGCCTCGGGGTAGAGATGCATGGCCAGCCGCGGGATGCGTGACGGGCGCACGCTCTGGTCGAAGACAACACCATCACCGGGCGTCGCTTCGGTGGCGATGATGTCGGCGGCCTGGCGCCAGTCGCTTCCCTCGTTCTTGCCGAAGTCACCGCGTTGCGCGGCGTAAGCAGGCACGATCACGGCCACCAGTGCCAGCACGCTCGCTGCCCGCAACCAGTTGTTGGCGAGTGCTGCAACGCCGACGGCAATGACGATGCCCACCGCCGGGGCACAGAGCGACAGGTAGCGCAACGAATACATCGGTACCAGTTGGGTGCCGATGAGCAGAATGGCACTGGGTATCACCATCCACGCTAAAAAAATTGTCAGTCCAGCGCGTCCGGGCAATCCGGTGAACCGATGGGTAACGGGACCGCGCAGGAACACCCCGAGCACTGCCACGAGGATGAGCGCCCATGCCGCGATCGCCACCGGAATAGTGTCGAACCACTGCATCACCGCCGCCTCTGAGACCGTCACCTGTGGCCGTCGGCCGATGAAGGCGATCTGTTCCCGCTGCGCGGAACCCGCCAGAAATATCGGGATGGCCAGTAGCAGCCCGAGCGCGCTCGCGCTCACCCAGAGGACGGCGCTGCGCCACAGAAGATGCGCTCGCGCCAGCACCAGAACCACCACCACGTGCACCGGCAGCAGCAAAGCCAGAAATAGAAAGACGTAGATGCCGAGCGCGAGCAGCAGGGAATATCCGCCCCACAGCAGGATCTGGTGGCTTCGACGAGCGCCTGTACTGCGCACCGCGTGCACGAGCAGCACGGTGAGCCAGACCCCGATGGCCGTCGCGATAGCGGTGGATCGTGCTTCGGAGCCCATATAGGTGACCCGGGGAATCAGAGCGAAGACCAGGCCACCGCCGATGGCCACCCGCGACGCCATGAAGAAGCGAGCCAGAACGACAGTCCCCGACGCGGCAACACCGATCGCGATCGCACTCGGCAGCCGGGTGGAGAGCTCTGAACTGCCGAAGAGATCGATCCAGCCGTGTAGAAACAGGTAATACGCGCCGTGCACGGCATCGACGTTGTTGAGCATGCCGAACAGCGAGGGCAGCGATCGTTCAGCCGACATGATGCTCGCAGCCTCATCGCCCCAATACGACGGCTGCCAGGACCAGGCGAACGAGATTAGACAAGCCACCAGGCCGACGAGACCTGCCGACCAGCCGGGTGAGCGCCGCATCCACAGGGATCGTCCGGGTACCGGAGATGCCGTGAGGTGCGAAGCGAGAACGGAAGTCACCCTATGAACCTACCCAGCAATTATTAACGGAAGCCTTCGAAACCCCCCGAGTTGCCTGCCAAGAGCAATCCTTTCACTGGTCGGCCTCGGCAGGGGTGCCGGTATCGAGCCAACAGCTAGGCTTTCGCCATGACTTCAGGCGCCGCAAGTGATCAAGCCAGCACCGCCGAAGCGAGCATGGTCGGCGTGGCTGTCGCCCAGTTCGCGCCGGGGCCTGATCGGGCGCACAATCGCGCCGTGCTGCGACAGCTCGCTACCACGGCCGCCGGGCGCGGCGCCCACCTCGTGGTCTTTCCCGAGTACTCCGCCTTCTTTGAGCCGAAACTCGGGCCGTCGTTTGTGGCGGCAGCCGAGCCACTCGATGGAGAATTCGTTACGGCGTTGGCCGCGCTCGCCGCAGAGCTGAACGTTCATATTGTGGCTGGCATGCTCGAAACGACCGCAGACCCGGCCCGGTTTTCCAACACCCTCGTCGCCGTCGACCCAACCGGACGCCGCGTGGCGACCTACCGCAAAATGCACCTCTACGACGCGTTCGGCGATCGCGAATCACAGTGGGTGCTGCCGGGCGCAGTTACTGATCCGGAGATCTTTGACGTCGGCGGGCTGCGAGTGGCCCTGCAGACTTGCTACGACGTGCGTTTTCCCGAGGTCACGCGTCGGCTCGTCGATGCTGGGGCCACCCTCGTGCTCGTGCCGTCTGAGTGGGTGCGGGGCCCGCTCAAAGAACACCATTGGCGCACCCTGCTCACGGCCCGGGCTCTGGAGAATACCGTTTTTCTGGCCGCAGCCGATCACACACAGCCGATCGGCGTCGGCACGAGCCTTATCATCGATCCGATGGGCGTTGCCCTGGTCAGTCTTGGTGAAAGCGCGGATGTCGCCGTCGCGTTCCTGGCGCCAGAGCGGGTCGCCGCTGTACGGGCGATCAATCCGGCCCTCGCACTGCGTCGCTTCGCCGTCGTTCCGCGCTGAATACTCAGTGTTCGGTGACGCTGGCCTTGGTTGCGCGGGTCTGTGCGGCGACTCGAATGCCGATGGACGGTTCGACCCTGGCAGCCGCGTCGGTGTCGACGGCGGCGCTTTCTTCGGCGGTGACGACTAGTCCTTGCGCGCTGTTGGCCGAACGGGTCAGCTGGGCAATCCACTTCGGGTTGATGGTCGGTGCGTGGCCGCCGGCAAACTTGAAGTACAGCGGAATGGCCGGGTGCAGCCAGGCTGAGCTTCGGCCGTCACCGACCACAGCGGCGTCCCGCCAGGACAGCAGAAAGCTTTCGCCGCGGCGCAGCTTTTGAATGATCACGAGCTGCAGGTGTGCCAGCATTCGGTCGTCGAATTCCACGACGACACGGTCATACGTGAGGGAACCCACGATCGCCACTTCCACTTCGATTATCGGTTACGCGTTGCTCGGTTGTGCTGACCGGGAGCGAATGAAAGCGCGGCCTGCCCGTTAGCGGAGAACCGAGTGCTACCTCTACTGTCCTCCATTCGGGGGGTAAATTCAAGGTTTTGCGGACGTGTTCGGCTGGCTCGCGGGCGCCAGGGGCGGCCGGGGATCGGCGAATTGTAGCCGGAGCAAGACCTCGAGCGGGCGTTCGATCTGGCCGAAATGCCCGGCTCCTGCGATGGTGCTGATCACGCAGTTCGGTACCGCAGCGCGCAGTCGTTCGTCATCGTCAGCCGTCACAAACACATCGTGGTCACCGTGCACTGAGCGCACCGGGCAGCAGATATGCGCCCACCGGGCGGCCGTGTCGTAGGCGCCGGCCCGCACGGCCGCGCGAACGAAACGGGCTGGTCTGACCTCGGTGCCGAGCGCAGCGACGACCGTCGCGGCGACAGCCCCCGGACGGCTGAACAACGGGGCTACGAGGGCGCGGAGTAAACCCAGGCGCGCGACAGCCCGCACGAGTCCGCGGCCGAGGGGGCCGGCGAGTTGCAGCATCCGCATGGTCAGGAGCAGCGCCGTGAACGCAGGCAGCATCGAAAACTGGCGTATCGGGTGACGAACGCTGTTCTGAATCGAGAACGTGGTGGCCGAGACCAGTCCAACGGATGTCGTCGCGCGCTTTTCGCTTGCCGCCAGCTGCAGCGCGATAAAGCCACCCATGGAGTGACCGACAACGTTCCAGCGTTCGTAGCCGAGGGAGCGGGCTGCGTCGGCGACCAGCTCGGCCATCGACTCGACGCCAGATGGCGTTTCGTCGGTGGCCGCGGGAGAGTCACCCCACCCTGGCAGGTCGGGAATGATGAGATCGATCAGGTCGCGGCCTGTCGCATCGGCAGCCTGCAGCAGTGGCGTCCACGTCGTCCACGAGCCGGCGGCGCCGTGCAGCAGAACGGTTGCCGTGTCGCTCGCGGTGCGGCGTCCGTGCCGAACCACGACCGTTCCGCCCCGAAGACGCATGGTACTTGTGGTGAGGCCGAAGTGATGAGCATCGGCGTCGAGGGGAAAGGGACTATACCCCAGCGCTGTGGCCGGTGGGGCTGGCTGTGGTCGAATGGGCACCTGTGGGCCGGACGCGGGAGCATCCATGCTACCGAGCGGTGCCACGGGGCGGTTGCGGGTCGCTGGTCGGTACATCAAGGTGCTCATGGAGGTAGTTCGGTGCCGCAGTCGAACCGGATTGCCGATTCGAATGATTCGGGAACCCGAATTTACAGTTGATTGGCAGGCAGGAATATCGCGCCGCTGCGTTCCGTTCTGCCTACGGGTGCACAGGACTTCCCTGGTGCCTCCCAGAAGAACATGTCCGGTCTGACTGACCGGATGATTTAGAAAGAAGTGTCCGTGAAACTCTTTTCTCCGCTGAACGTTGGCGACCTCGAACTTCCCAACCGTCTCGTCATGGCGCCGCTGACCCGCATCCGCTCCGGCCAGTCGGGTGTTCCCGGTGAACTCGTTGCCCGGTACTACACGCAGCGCGCCACCCTCGGCCTGATCGTGAGCGAAGGTACCTACCCGAGCCACGCGGGCCAGGGTTTCCCCGGCCAGCCAGGGCTCGTCGAGCCGGAACAGCTTGCCGGCTGGAAAGCGGTCACCGACTCGGTGCACACTGCTGGAGGCCGTATCGTCGCCCAGGTCATGCACGCCGGCCGGGTCACCCACGAAGCGACCACCGGTGGCTACCCGGTCGTCGCGCCGAGTGCCATCGCCGTTAACGGCACCACGCGCACCTATGACGGCAAGAAGGACTACCCGGTGCCGCACGCTCTGACTATCGCCGAGCTGGGCGGCATCCTGGATGAATTCGTGCTGGCCTCGAAGAACGCCATCGCGGCCGGATTCGACGGCGTCGAACTGCACGGCGCCAACGGTTACCTGCTGCATGAGTTCCTGTCGCCGGCCTCCAACGTGCGTGACGATTCCTTTGGCGGCTCGCCCGAAAAGCGCGCTCAGTTCGTTATCGACGTGGTGACCGCCGTCGCTCAGGCGATCGGCGCCGACCGGGTGGGCCTGCGTATCTCACCCGAACACAACATTCAAGACGCGCTCGAAACGGATGCCGCCGACGTCACGGCCACCTACGGTGTTCTCCTCGACGGGATCGCCTCGCTCGACTTGGCGTACCTGAGCGTGCTTCATGCCGACCCGCGCGGTGAATTCGTACAGAATCTGCGGTCCCGTTTCGGCGGTGTCTTCCTGATCAACAGTGGATTTGGCACCATCACCGAGCGTGACGAGGCTCTGGCCATCGTTCACGACGGTGTCGCCGACGCTGTCGTCGTTGGTCGTGCGGCCATCGCCAATCCTGACCTCGTGCGCCGCTGGCGTGACGACCTGCCGGTGAACGAGCCCAACCCGCTCACGTACTATGCCGACGGCGCAGAGGGTTACACCGACTACCCCGCCCTCGCTTCCTAGCCCCTCGCGGAGCCCACCTCACCCGGGGCGGGCGCATAACTCCTGCAATTCGTGGGCCGTCGGCGAGAATTCCGCGTCATTCCGGGGTTCAGAACGCGCTGCCACAGAAATTGCAGGAGTTATGCTCGCGGGGGCGCGCGGTTAGCGTCGGGTTGCAGGAGTTATGCTCACGGGGGTGTGCGGTTAGCGTCGGGACAGGGTCGCGAGCTGGTTCGACGCCTGCTCCAGAAGTTCTATCTTCTTGCAGTAGGCAAACCGAACAAGCGGCGCATAATCGGCTCGGTTCGCCGGGGAGCAGAACGCGGTGATCGGCACCGCGACCACACCAGCCAGCTCCGGCAGGCGTCGGCACAGCTCTGCGCCATCCGTGTACCCGAGCGGTGTCGCATCTGCAACGATAAAGTATGAGCCCTGCGGCAGCGTGATTTCGAAGCCGGCCGCGCGCAGCCCTGTGGCAAGCACATCGCGTTTGTGCTCCAGCTCGGCGGCAATACGGGTGAAGTACGAATCGGGGAGGTCGAGCCCCGCTGCGATCGCGGGTTGGAACGGCGCCGCATTCACATAGGTGAGAAACTGTTTGACCGCGAGGATTGCCGTGATGATCGAAGAAGGGGCACAGACCCAGCCCACCTTCCACCCGGTGAGGCTGAACGTCTTGCCGCCCGAAGAAATGGTGACCGTTCGATCCCACGCTCCCGGCAGGGTGGCGATTGGAATGTGCGGCGCCTGAAACGTGAGGTGCTCATACACCTCGTCGGTGACGATGATCGCGTCGTGCCGTTGCGCGAGCTCGACGATCAGCTCCAGGGTGTGCCGGGCAAAAACCGAGCCGGTGGGATTGTGCGGATCGTTTACGATAATCAGCCGGGTGCGGTCGGTGACGGCTGCCCGCAGCGCGTCGAGGTCTGGTTGGTAGTCGGGTGCCCGCAGCGGCACTGGTCGATGGATGCCGCCACCGAGGCCGATCAGACCGCCGTAAGCGTCGTAGAACGGCTCAAAGGTGACGACTTCGTCACCCGGCTCGATCAACGCCAGAATGGTGGCCGCGAGAGCTTCTGTGGCCCCCGCAGTGACGAGAATTTCGCTGCCTGGGTCGAGGTCCAACGCATAGAACCGGTGCTGGTGCCGGGCGATCGCCTCCAGCAGCACCGGCTGGCCCCGGCCGGGTGGATACTGATTGACCCCGTCGCTGATGGCTTGGCGGGCCGCCTCGAGCACTACGGCTGGCCCGTCTTCATCGGGAAAACCCTGCCCGAGGTTGATCGCACCGGTGCGCATTGCGAGCGCGCTCATCTCGGCGAAGATGCTAGCTGCAACGGTGCCGTCAGCGGCGAGAAGTCCGGCCCCGCGCGCCGTGCGTCGCCACGCGCCGGACATGGTCATCGCTGGCTTGCCTGAGTAGATTTCTTCATGGTTTCCAAACTATCGCTTGGGCAATGTCGGGGCATGATCATTGACTGCTCTCAGCTCGTACATATTGAACGTTCAGGTTTGGGCGCAAAGCTTGCAACGCTTGGAAGGAGCACCCGATGACCGACAACACCAAGGATTTTGGCACCACCCCTGATCCTGCTGATGACACCGCCGCTTTTGCTGTGAATGAGTCCGGCGAGGCTACCCCACCCACTGCTCCACCGGCTACCCCACCCACCGATGCCCCGGCCGAGACCCCGACCGCGCCGCCGGCGAGTGTCGAGCCCGCTGTCCCGGTCGTCAACGCACCGACCCTGCCGACTCACGATGTCCCCGACACCGCCCAAACCGTTGCCTACCCGACGGATGCTTTCGGTCGCCCGGTCGAGACCCCGGCAGCCTCGGACTCCACTTACGCTTCAAGCTCTACCAACGCTCCAAGCGGTTCGTCGCAGGCGTATGCGACCGCTGATTCTTATCCGACGGCTGCGTTCCCCGGCCAGCCCTTCGCCTCAAGTACGACGAAGGAACCCGGTCGCCGCAAAGGCAGTGTCGCGTTGATCGCAGCGCTCGCCATTGGTGCTCTCGTCGGCGGATCGTCCGGTGCCGGGATTACCGCGCTCATACTCAATGGCCAAAACAACGGCGTACCGGTCAGCCAGGTCTCCGGCCCCAGCAATGTCGTGGTGAACAACGCCAAGAGCGTCAACCAGATCACCGCCGTCGCGGCCAAAGCCTCGCCGAGCGTCGTGACCATCGACGTCTCCAGCAGTTCCTCGGGCGGAACCGGGTCCGGCGTGATCCTCACCGACGATGGCTACGTTCTCACCAACACCCACGTCGTCACCCTCGACGGGGCCGCGTCCGACGTGAAAATCGAGGTTAAAAGCAACGATGGCAAGCTGTACGCCGCCACGCTCGTGGGTACCGACCCGGTCTCCGACCTCGCCGTGATCAAACTGACCGACGCCAGTGGACTCACCCCGGTTACCTGGGGCGATTCCTCCGAGCTCAACGTCGGTGACAGCGCCATCGCCATCGGTGCCCCCCTCGGCCTCGCCGGCACGGTCACTGACGGCATCGTCAGCGCCCTCAACCGCAGCATTACCGTCGCGAGTTCGGCAGCGCCGAGCTCACCCGACACCACAGCGCCCGACGAAGGACAGAGCCAGAACCCCTTCTTCTTCGACTTTCCGAACCAGGACGGAACGCCGTCGAAGGGCACCCAGGCCGCTACGGCGAATATTGCCCTCCCGGTGATTCAAACGGATGCCGCCATCAACCCGGGCAACTCCGGAGGCGCCCTGCTCAACGGCAGCGGTGAACTGATCGGCATCAACGTGGCCATCGCCAGCGCCGGCAGCACCACCTCGTCGTCCGCTGCCGGCAGCATCGGCGTCGGATTCTCCATTCCGTCGAACTTTGCCAAGCGCATCTCCGAGGAGATCATCGCCAACGGAACGGCCACCCACGGCCTGCTCGGTGCGGGCGTCAAGGATGCGTCCAGTTCGACCAGCAGCACTGTGGGCGCCCTCATGAGCAAGCTAACCTCGGGCGGTGCCGCCGACAAGGCCGGTCTGGCCGAGGGCGACGTCGTCACCAACTTCAACGGCGTGCCGATCACAGACTCGATCGACCTCACCGCCCAAGTGCGGGTGCTCCCCGCTGGTGGCACCGCCGACCTCACCTATGTGCGAGACGGCAAGACGACCACCGTCTCGGTCACGGTGGGCGAGTACACCAGCTAACCGCACTCTGCTCCTCCTTTCTCATCGCGTCGCCGGCTCGCCGGCGACGCGATGATGGTCAGCGGTGCTGTTTGACACCTTCCGAGGTGATTAGCGTTTCGTGGGCTGGTAGGCTCAATCGTCCTACCCATCAACCGGAAAGCTGGCCAGCCAGGTGCACCAACGTGGTGAGGGATTTCTTCCCGGGGTGTCGTACGTGATGCCGGTGCTCAACGAGGCGACGCACGTGCGAGCCGCCGTCGAGAGCCTGCTGGCACAAGACTTCGAGGGCCTGTTTGAGGTCACCCTGGCGCTCGGACCGAGCATCGACGGCACGACCGAACTGGTCGAAGAAATGGCCGCGGTTGACTCGCGCATTCGGGTCGTGCCCAACGACATCGGCTCGACTCCGGCGGGCCTGAACATCGCCATCCGTGCGTCGCAGTACGCGGTGGTCATTCGCGTCGACGCGCACTCGGTGCTACCGCCCGATTACGCCCGTATCGCCGTGGAAACGCTTGAGCGCACCGGTGCCGACAACGTCGGTGGCATCATGGATGCCCGCGGCATCAGCGCATTCGAGCGCGCAGTAGCCCGCGCGTACGGTACCCGCATCGGCCTCGGAGGTACCCCGCACCATGTTGGCGGGGCTGCGGGCGCCGCCGAAACCGTGTACCTCGGTTGTTTTCGCACCGCGAGCATCCTGGCTGTCGGATTGTTCGACGAGGGCGTCAAACGCGGTCAGGACTGGGACCTCAATCGGCGCCTCCGTGAAGCCGGCGGACTTGTCTGGTTCACCCCCGAACTGCGCGTGCTTTATCGTCCGCGGCCGACCCTGCCCCAGCTCGCCCGGCAGATGCTCTCGACCGGGCTCTGGCGCGGCGAACTGGCCCGTCGGTATCCGGCGGCCAACGGCATCCGCTATTTTGTGCCACCGGCCATGGTTCTGGCGGTAGCTCTTGGGCTGCTCCTCGGAGTGGGCGGAATCGTGCAGGTGGCCTTCGGCGCGGCGCCGTGGTTGTCCCTCGGTCTCATAGTTCCCATCGGGTATCTGGTCATCGTGGTGGCCGCGACGCTCACGGTGGCCAGGCCGGACGGAATTCGTACCTCCCTGAATTTTCTCGTAGTCTTGCCCTGCATTCACTTCTGCTGGGGGGTCGGGTTTGTGCTCGGGTATCTCAAACTCACCAGCAACATCACGGCACACACGGGAAGGTGAGCAGATGACCAGTTCGCCCGAGACCTCACATCGGCGCTTGGCCCGACCGGAATCGATCGCTCAGCTGCGCGCGGTGGCCCAGCCGCCCGAAGTGCGCCTGCGTGCCAATGCCGAGCACTGGACGGCAAGTCTGTACCTGCGCGACCTGTCGCCGTACCTGACCTGGGTGCTGCTGAAGACCCGCATCTCCGCCAACGGCGTGACCGCGCTGATGATCCTCGCCGGTTGGTCGACTGCCGCAGCCCTGCTGATCCCCGGAATCTGGGGGGCACTGCTCGCCCTCGCGTTCAGCCAGGTGCAGATGCTCATCGACTGCTGCGACGGTGAAGTGGCGCGGTGGCGCGGCACGTCCTCGCCCGCCGGCGTGTTCCTCGACAAGGTCGGACACTACTCCACCGAGTCACTCATTCCCATCGCCCTCGGAATTCGGGCGGCTGCGTACCCATTCGACTCGCCCGACGACTTTTTGTGGAGCAGCCTGGCGTTGCTGCTCGCTTTGATCATCGTGCTGAACAAGGCGCTCAACGATATGGTGCACGTCGCACGGGCCAATGCCGGATTGACGAAGCTCGCCGACACGCATGGCGAGAAGACTCCGACCTCGAGCGTGATCGCGCGGGTGCGCCGACTCGCCCGTTTCGTACCCTTCCATCGCCTGTACCACTCGGTCGAACTGACCATGGTCATCTTCGCTGCCGCCGTCGTCGGACTGTTTCTCGAGCAGCCGCTCGTTGACCGGACCGTGCTGATCGTACTGGTACCGCTCGCGTTCCTATCGCTCATCGGTCATTTTGTGGCCATCATGGCGTCCAAGCGTGTCCGTTCCTGACACAGCGGCCGGCGCTGCACCGGCCGGCGCTGTGACGGTCGGCGTGGTGGTGCTCACTCAGGGCACCCGTCCGGCTGATCTCGAGCGGGGCATCCGCTCGGTGCTGGCCCAGCAGGGAGTGACCCTCGACGTGGTCTGCGTCGGCAACGGTTGGCAACCGACCGGCCTGCCGGTCGGCGTACAGTCCCTCGGACTTCCGACCAACCTGGGCATTCCAGCCGGCCGTAACCGCGGCGTGTCGCGTGTCACCGGGGAATTCCTGTTCTTCCTCGACGACGATGCGAGCATTCCCGACCCGAATTTTTTGATCGACGCGATCGGCAAAATGCGCGCCGACCCGACAATCGGGCTGCTGCAGCCTCGGGTCGAAGACCCGGCGGGAATCGAATCGCCGCGTCGGTGGATTCCCCGCATCCGCAAGGGCGAGGCCAGTACGCCCGGACCGGTGTTCTCCGTCTGGGAGGGCGCCGTTCTGCTGCCGCGCAGCGTCTTCGACGCGACCGGAGGCTGGGGCGAACCATTCTTCTACGCGCATGAAGGCATCGAACTGGCGTGGCGGGTCTGGGACCAGGACCGGGTCGTCTGGTACGCCGGCGACCTCGTGGCCAACCATCCGGTCATTCTGCCCACCCGACACGCCGACTACTACCGGCTGAACGCTCGCAACCGGGTGTGGCTGGCTCGCCGCAACCTGCCACTGCTCTTAGTGCCGCTGTACGTGGGCGCCTGGACGGCGATTCAGGTGCTGCGCTGGGGCCCGAGCAACCGGCCGGCGCTGCACGCTTGGTTCGACGGCTGGCGCGAAGGGTGGCGTCATGACCCGGGGCCGCGGCATCCGCTTCGAGTACGCACGGTCTGGCGGATGACCCGCGCAGGGCGCCCTCCGATCATCTAACGAAAGGTAGTCTTAGCCGGTGGCAATTCGGAAAGATGTCAGGCGTGCAGTCAAGCTGGTCAAAGATGTTATGGCCTCCCGCAAGGCCCAACACGAGCTGCGTGGGCCGCTGCAAGCGCGGGAACTGCGCGAAGACAATCACTTCAAGATTGCCGTGTACTTTGCTGACGGACCCGTCAACATGTACCAAATGCGGCAGTGGTACCAGCCGCTCGCAACGCTCGCCAAGACGTGGCCGGTACTCGTGATCAGTCGTACCGGCGGCGGCACCCTCAAGCTCATGGACGAGGCGCCCATTCCCGTCGCCTACGCCCGCACGGTGCCGCAGCTCGAGCAGATCGTCGCTGAGCAGGATATTCGTATCGTGTTTTACGTCAACCAGAACCCGCGCAACTTTCAGATGATGCGCTACGGGCGGTGTTGGCACGTTTTCATCAACCACGGTGAGAGCGACAAGATGTATATGATCACCAACCAGTTCAAGGCCTACGACTACTCGTTCGTTGCGGGGGACGCTGCACTCGCCCGGCTGGACCGGGTGCTCTGGGACTACGACTTCGATAAGCGCGCCATCAAGATCGGGCGCCCCCAGGCCGACTACTTCAGCGGTCAGCTGCCTTACCTGCCCGATGAACGCCAGGTCGTGCTCTATGCGCCTACCTGGGAGGGGGATAGGGCCGCCGCGGCCTACGGCTCTGTCGTCACCCACGGTGTTGCGCTCGTCACTGCTCTGTTGGCCACCGGAACCCACCGCGTCATCTATCGACCACACCCGCGCAGCGGCGTCGTCGACCATAGCTACGGGGCCGCCAACAAGGCCATCATCGGCGCCCTCGCCGCGGCCAATGCCCGAGACCCCCGCGCGCAGCACGTCTATGACTCCGGCCCGGACCTCGGCTGGCAGCTGGCCGCAGCAGATATCGCCATCGTCGACATCTCCGCCATGGTCTACGATCGGCTCGCCACCGGCAAGCCGCTCATCATCACCCGCCCCGTCAACCCAACGGCCGTGATCGACACGAGCGGCTATCTCTCCGACTGTGAGTGGCTGCCGGCCGATCACGCCGCCGATATCGTGATCGCCGTCGACCGACTGACCCACGATGAGGCGGTGGTCGATCGCCTGCAGGGCTGGGTGCACCGCTATTTCGGTGACACCGCCCCTGGCGTCGCGACGGGCCTCTTCCACAGGGCCGTGCAGCACCTGATGGATGAGTGGGACCGATTCGCGGCCGTGCACGATGCCGATCGTGCGATTGTGCCCGATTCTGCAACGAGTCCAGGCACGGAGTAGTCCACCGGCGCTACGTCGCTCCGGGCGTGGTCGGCCACGAAGCGGATGCCGTCGGCTCGGCCGATACGGCCGCCACCGACTGACCGCGTCGCTTTTCGCGAACCGTGATGGCACGCACTTGCGGGTCCAGATCCGGCCGAAAACCGGCGGGGGCGGGGCCGAATGCGAGGCGTGACGCGCGCACTACCTTGGTGCCCAGAATGTGATTTCCCGCACCGCCGATCACCGCTCCGATGCCAAACGGCAAGGCCTTGCCGAGCAAGCTCGCCCCGCCGCGGGTGGCGAACTGACGCAGAAATGTACTTTTGAGTCGGTCGGTGAGCGGACCGAGAACGGCGCGGGGAAGACTGTTGGTGATGAGTTCACCCCAGTAGGTGTTTCTTGCGGTTCCCGAGCCGGTCACCTGACCGGCGAGCTGCCGCACCAGATCGCTGCCCTCTCGGCCGAGCATCATCGTCATGACGAGGGCGCGGGCGCGATCGGGGTCTTCCACTGCGATTCCATGCACCTCGCTCACCGATTGGGTGAACAAAGCCGTCGCCTCGAGAAAACCGGCGGTTTCCACTCCCGATAGTGCGAGGGTGATTCCGGTGCCGACTCCGGGAATAACCGCGGTGGCGCCCACCGCGGCACCGCCGGTCGTGACCGCCGCGAGGTAACGTTTTTCCAGAATGCGCACGATTTGTTCGGGGGCGGCATGGGGATTGCGCCGTCGGATACTGCGAATATGTGCGAGTACGACGGGTCGGTGAATGGCCAGCACCCGATCAAAGCCCTTGACAAGCCCGGTGGGCAGTGCTCCGCCTTGGGGAGTGCCACCGGTCGATGACAGCATCGGTGTGCTCTTCCTCGCCATTTCTCGCCTTTCTCGGTGCGTCTGGTCGAGTGTACGTGGTGCACCGGGACGCACGCTGGGATACCTGGGCGGGCCCGGATACAAATACTGTCTTTCGTCAAAAGTCCACCCGCTAGTCAAGACTCACCTGTGCCGCTACAAATGAGGAATGCTTGAGCCCAAATCAGAAGCCTCTCGACTACTCGGCCTACGCCTGCGAGAGCGCCGTCTGGCGCTCGGGTTCAATCAGGAGTCTGTTGCGCTACTCGCCGGACTCAATGTCTCGAATTACGCCCGCATCGACCGGGGGCACGGAAACCCAACGATGTACACGCTCATTCGCCTGGCGGCCGTGCTGCAACTCGAGTTGAGTGAGCTCGTGACCGGTCTCGCTCTCGAGCAGCTGCCCCCGACTCGCGACTCGTACATCGCGATCGATTTTCGACGTTCCCAGAACGCCACGGCGAGTCGGCGGCCGGGCTTGGGTCAGGCTGCTGGTTTGACGCCGTAGTCGGTGTTGTACCGTGCAAGCACGTCCGTGATCGGCCCGTCGAGCACCAGGTCGCCTTTGTCGAGATACAGACCGCGGCTGCAGAAACGTCGCAGATCGCGCTCATTGTGCGAGACGATAAAGAGGGTACGCCCGCCCGCGAGGAGTTCCTCGATGCGGCGATAGCACTTTTCCCGGAAAGCTTTGTCGCCCACGGCCAACACCTCATCGACCAGCAGAATCGGCTCCTCCAGCCGGGATATCACCGCAAAGGCGATTCGTACTTTCATACCGCTCGACAGGTGTTTGTATGGCGTGTCAATGAAGTCGGCGATCTCGGCGAATTCGATGATCTCGTCGAAGCGTTCCGTGATCTGCTTGCGTGTCATGCCGTGCAGGCCGGCCGTCAGATAGACGTTGTCGCGCACACTGAGGTCATCCACGAACCCGCCGGTGATTTCGATCAGTGGTGCCACGCCCTCCGTGACGCGTACCGACCCCTCGTCGGGTAGCACGACTCCCGTAACGAGTTTGAGCAGGGTCGACTTGCCTTGACCGTTGCGCCCGACGACACCGATGGCTTCGCCCGGTTGCACGGTGAAGGAAACGTGCTGCAGGGCCCAAAATTCACCGGGCCGACTGCGCCGTTTGCTAGCACCAAAAAGATCCTTGAAATTTCGACGCCCACGCCGATTCCGGCGAAAGCGGATGCCGACGTTCTGCAGCGAGATCACGGGCGTTCCCGTGGTGGACGCTCTCACCTGGGCCACTAGATCTCCTTCAGAACAGCACGTTCGGTGCATCGAAAGACCAGCAATCCGAGACCGAGAAAAACGAAGGACATGACCGCGCTGATCACGACCGAGAACCAGTCGAGCTGTTCGGGAAAGAAAGCCGAGCGATAGAGACTGAAAATGCCGGTCAGCGGGTTGAAAGCAGCCCAGAAGTGCAATTCGGGCGGTAAGTCGGTGGTGCCGTAGATGATGGGGGAGGCGTAGAACAGAAATCGCAGGATGAGTTTGACGGCCCGTTCCAAGTCGCGGAAGAACACCACGAGCGGGGCGACGAGCAGTCCGACGCCGGCGGTCAACATTGCCTGGATCACAATGGCGAGGGGGAAGAACAGTGCGTCGATGCTGAGTTCGGCGCCGTACACAACTGCGAACAACACCAGCACGGGCAGGGATGCCAGAAACTCGATGCCCTTGGACAGCACCAAACGGTTCACCCAGATGGTGCGGGGGATGCGCGTGGAGCGGATGAGTTTCGCCTCGCGCAGAAATGCGCGGGTGCAATCCGAGACCGCGCCGTTGAACCACATCCAGGGCAGCAGGGCAGCCAGGAGGAACACGATGTACGGGGTGTCGCCGACGCTGCGGTCGAAGACCTGGGTGAAGACGAACCAGTAGATGCCGGCCATCACGAGCGGATCGAGAATGGACCAAAAGTAGCCGAGCGCTGAGGTCGAATAGCGCACGCGCAGATCGCGCTCTGTCAGCAACCACAGCGAATGCCGATACCGGGCGAGCGGCGTGCGCTGTTCGGGGCGCACCTGGGCGTAACTACTCACGCGGTCTATCGTATGGGAGCGCGGGCGGCGTTCCGTGCCAGTCGGGGCTGGGTTCCTTCTGCTCGGGGCTGGTTCCCGACGCAGCGACGACGAAACCCCCACGCCGAGGCGCCGGGGTTTCGGACGGTGCGGGTGCGTTGGTTAGACGAACAGGTTAGCGCGCTCGAGGTCTTCGGCGAAGTCCACTTCGACGGCATAGAAGTCGGAAATATTCACCGGCTCCACCAGCATGCGGTTCTGTTCGATAGCCAACTCGATGCCGCGTTCAAAGTAGTCCTGGTCGGCGACCTTGGCCAATTGGCGGATCAGGGTTGCTTTGTCCGCGCTTGACACGTAGTTGATGCCGACGGCTTCGCCGAGGCCACCCCTCACGGTCTTGGACAGCTCCTTGATGTAGCCTTCGGCGCTCGTGGTGTACTTGACCTCTTCATCGGACACCTTGTCAGTGTTGACGGTGACGAAGGACTGGTCGCGGGCCATCATGGCGGCAGCGCGGTCGAGAATGGCCGGGTCGAAGACCACATCGCCGTTCATCCAGAGTACGCCGCCGGATTTCGAAGCCTGCAGGGCACGCAGCAGACTCTTTGAGGTGTTGGTCTGGTCATACTGCTCGTTGTAGACGAAAGATGCCTGCGGGAACGCTTCGATGATGTGCTCGAGCTTGTATCCAACGACGATCGTGACCTGGGCAGCGTTGCCGAAGGCATGGTCGATATTATCGAACTGCTGCTGCATGATCGTTCGGCCGTCGCTCAGCTCGGTGAGGGGCTTCGGCAATGAGCGCCCGAGACGGCTGCCCATACCGGCCGCCAGAATGACCACTTGCGTCTTAATTGCGTGCGTCTTAGCCGACTGCGTCGTCACGATTATCTCCTCAAGAATGGTTGGGGTTACGCCGCAAAACCCGCTCTCATTGCGAAGAGTTTGCTTAGGATTCACCCACATGTTCACGTAAAGACACACCGTTATGTCAGTCTCACCATAACCTGTTGCCTCAATATGTGGAAAGAATTCGGTCAGCACGTGTCCATTTCGTGACCCGGCACGGAGCCTACTCACAGGTTGAAACGGCCGCTGCCGTCCCCATCGCGCCCTCCTGTCGGTGGTCCTTGGTAGATTAATGGAGTGACTTTTGTGCCGCCCCATCCTGAACGCGACGACGAGCCTGTCGTGGACCGTTCCGCCGAATCGATGGCACCGCTCGCCGCGGAGTCGACAGGCAGCAAGCCGGCGGCCAGCAAGGCGGCAGCCAGCAAGCCAGCTGTGCGTAAGCCGGCAGTGCGAAAGCCGGCAGTGCGAAAGCCGGCAGTGCCCAAGCCAGCAGCGGTCAAGTCGGCTGACACTCAGGCAGTTCCGGACGAAGACGCAGGTAAGCCAGCTGTGCGCAAGCCTGCAGTGCGAAAGCCGGCAGTGCCCAAGCCAGCAGCCGTCAAGTCGGCTGACACTCAGGCAGTTCCGGACGAAGGCGCAGGTAAGCCAGCCGTGCGTAAGCCAGCTGTGCGTAAGCCAGCGGCGGTCAAGTCGGCTGACACTCAGGCAGTTCCGGACGAAGGCGCAGGAAAGCCAGCAGTGCGTAAGCCAGCAGTGCGCACGTCGACGACGCCGAGAAAACTGACGGCACCAAAATTACCGGACGTTGCCCCGTCGACCCGGGCGACAGAACAGACACTCGCCGAGAACGCAACCGACGAAACCACGCGCCCGTACGCGACCCGCGATGCGCTCGTCGCGAGCGAAACGGAACAGCCACTGGGAACGCCCGTCACGCCGCTGCCCGAACCGAGCATGGATCCACGTCCACGGGAAATGCCCGGGAATACCACACCCCGCATCTCAGAGCCAGCCGCGAAGGCCGTCATTTCTCCGGCGGTGAAGTCGGCAAAGAAGCCCGCTGTCGTTGAAGCTCCAATAGTCATTGCAGCCCGGGGACTCGCGAAGAGATTCGGTCACAATGTTGCGGTCTCCGATCTTGACCTGACCGTGCGAGCCGGTTCGTTCTATGGCATTGTCGGACCGAACGGGGCCGGCAAGACCACGACCCTGTCGATGATCACCGGCCTGTTGCGGCCGAGCGCCGGGAACGTCACGGTGCACGGTATCGACGTCTGGGCTCGGCCGAACGATGCCAAGCGTGTGATGGGCGTTCTGCCCGACCGACTTCGGCTCTTCGACCGCCTCACCGGCGCACAACTCCTGTACTACGCTGGCACCCTGCGCGGCCTCGACAACGACACCGTGCGCAGCAGGTCGGCGGACCTTGCTATGGCTTTCGGCCTCGAGGATGCCCTCAACCGTCTCGTTGCGGACTACTCCGCTGGCATGACGAAGAAGATCGCCCTGGCCTGTGCAATGATTCATTCCCCGCGGGTGCTCGTGCTCGATGAGCCGTTCGAGTCCGTCGACCCGGTTTCTGCGGTCAATGTGACCGAGATTTTGCAGAAATACGTGGCCGCCGGTGGCACTGTCGTGCTGTCCAGCCACGGTATGGACCTGATTCAGCGCGTCTGCGATCATGTTGCCATCATCGTGCAGGGCCGTGTCCTGGCAGCGGGAACCATCGACGAGGTCCGTGGCCCGAAGTCGCTGGAAGATCGGTTCGTCGCGCTCGCCGGCGGGCGCAAGGTCGCGGAGGGCATGGAATGGTTGCACAATTTTTCGGACTGAAACTCCGGTTGCTCGCCAACCTGTTTCGTCGTAGCCCGTGGCAGGTTGTCGGCCTGGTCGTAGGACTGCTCTATGGTCTGAGCGTCTCCATCACACTTCTCGTTGCACTGATCACCCTGCGGTTCGTCGGTGACCCCACACTGATTCGCGATTCGCTCACTGTGGCCGGATCGGCCGTAGCGCTGGGCTTTCTGATCATCCCGATCGTGGTCGGCATCGATGACAGCATGGACCCCCGTAAGTTTGCATTCCTCGGAATTCCGAACCGTTCGTTGTCGCTTGGCCTGGCCGGTTCGGCGCTCATCGGCGTTCCGGCGGTCACCCTGACGATCGTGCTCCTCGGCACCGTGGTCACGTGGTCGCGTGGCATCGGGCAGACTCTGCTCGCTGTCATCTCCGCTGCGCTGATCCTGGCGACCTGCATTCTGCTCTCGCGAGTGAGCGCATCCCTCGCAGCCTTTCTCCTGTCGACCAGACGCTCCCGCGAGTTCACCGGGCTAATCGGTGTTGTCTTGCTGGTCTTGATTTCTCCGCTCGTTGTGGTGCTGTTCAGCACGGACTGGGACCGACATGGCCGCACCCTGCTGGCCACTCTCGCCACGATTCTGGGCTGGACTCCGTTCGGGGCAGCGTGGGCCGTTCCGGGTGACGCCTCCACCGGCGCCTGGGGTGAGGCCATCCTCAAACTGCTTATTGCCGTGGGATCCACCTACGCGCTTTGGCTGATCTGGCAGTTCGTCGTGGCCCGCATGCTGGTATCGCCCGGCCGTGAAGCAGCGGCGAAACAGTATTCCGGGCTGGGGTGGTTCGACCGGCTACCGCACAGTTCCGTTGGCGCTATCGCCGCCCGTACCTTCACTTACTGGGCTCGCGACTCACGGTATTGGGTGTCGCTGATCATGATTCCGATTGTGCCCATCATCGCCATCCTGCCACTGAGTGTCGTCGGCGTGCCGCTGCATTACCTCGCGCTCGTGCCGGTGCCTCTCATGTGCATTTTTCTCGGGTGGACCATGCACAATGACGTTGCCTACGACAGCACAGCAATCTGGCTGCACGTGGCTTCGGGAACGCACGGCCTGGCCGACCGTATCGGCCGGATTCTTCCCGCGCTCATCATGGGCATACCGCTCATCGGCATTGGCTCGGTCATCAGCATTTCGTTCTACGGTGACTGGTCAGTGCTGTTGTCGATGCTGGGCGTGAGCACGTGCATCCTTTTGGCCGGTTTGGGCTTCTCGAGCTACACCTCCACTCGTTTTCCCTACCCGGTCACCAAACCCGGTGACAGCCCGTTCGCCCAGCCGCAGGCCACAGAGACCGCCGCAGGACTGGTGCAGTCGCTCACCTTCACGGGCTCAATCATCGTGGCGCTACCCTCTCTCATCTTCGCCTATCTCGGAATCGTCGAGGATCCGGCCTGGCATCTGCTCGCGCTTGGCGCCGGCGTCGGCCTCGGACTCGTGGCGGTGGTCGTGGGAATCTGGGTCGGTTCCCGTGCCTTCGACCGGCGCGGTCCTGAGATGCTGGCTTCTGCTCAACGGGCCTGACCCGTCGCAGGCAGAGTGCTTAGACTGGTGCTATGACTGAATTTCGTGTGAGCATTGCAGAACCCGGCCAGCCCGGCGGCGGAACGTCCACGCTGGATCGTGAGCTCGAGGAACTGCTGAACCAGGAGCAGATCGAACCCGGCGATCACGAACGTTTTTCGCACTATGTGCCCAAAGACAAGATTCTCGAATCGGCCATTTCGGGCAAACCGGTCAAAGCCCTGTGCGGCAAGAAGTGGCTGCCGGGACGCGACCCGGAAAAATTTCCGGTGTGCCCAACGTGCAAGGCCATCTACGAGAAGATGAAGGCCAAGTAGCGCCTATTCCGCCCGGGCTTATCGATACGAGGTCGGAATAACGGGCTCGCCGCGCCCTAAACGAAAAGCCTCGATTGGTAGTTCCTGCATGACGGATGCGTTGTGCGCGCGGGCGCGCAGCGTTCCGGCTGGTCCCACGTATCGTTCGTCGACGGTGCCGTCACTGATCAACGGAACCAGAAGTGCGCGTTCGAGGCCGCTGCGGGAATCGAAACTGCCGCCGGGGCCGTCACCGAGCAAAATGATCTCTTCCTGGGCGGTACCGGCGGCATCCACTCGACGAAGCGCATTCTTGCGGCCACCGATAGACAGCTTTGCGGTGGAGGTTTTGGCGACGGAGATCCAGTCGTCGCCGTGGCCCTTATGCGCGACGAGCTTGTAAACCAGGCCGGCAGCCGGCTCTCCCGAACCGGTGACCACCGAGGTGCCGATGCCGAAAGCGTCGACCGGGCTGGCCGACAGAGCCGCGATGGCGAACTCGTCGAGGTCGCTCGTGACGGTGATTTTCGTGTTGACGGCGCCGAGAGAATCGAGTTGCGCTCGGGCCGCCGCGACGACTATGGGTAGATCGCCGGAGTCGATGCGAATCGAGCCGAGCTCGGGCCCGGCGATCTTGACCGCCAGTGCGATGCCGGCCGGCACATCGTAGGTGTCCACGAGAAGGGTTGTGGCGGTACCGAAGGCATCCACTTGCGCCTGGAACGCTTCTTCCTCGCTGTCGTGCAGCAAAATGAACGAGTGGGCCGCTGTTCCCATGGTGGGCAGGCCCCATTGGCGGCCGGCTTCGAGGTTGCTCGTCGATGCAAAGCCGGCGATATATGCAGCGCGGGCGGCGGCGACCGCCGAGTGCTCGTTGGTGCGGCGTGATCCCATCTCGGCGATCGGGCGGCCGAGGCTCACGGAGACCATGCGGGCGGCGGCGCTGGCGACCGAGATGTCGTAGTTGAGCACGCTGAGGATAAGGGTCTCCAGAATGACACCCTCGGCGAAGGTGCTCTCGACCAGCAGCAGGGGGGATCCGGGAAAGTACGCTTCGCCCTCCTGGTAGCCCCAGACGTTGCCGGTGAAGGAATAGTCGGCCAGGTAGTCGAGGGTGGGAGTGCGCACGACGGCGTTGTCGGCAAGCCAGGTCAGTTCCTCGGTGGTGAAGCGGAATTGGCGAATCAGCTCGAGCAAGCGGCCGGTACCGGCGACGATTCCGTAGCGCCGGCCAGTGGGCAGCCGGCGGGCGAACGCTTCGAACATGCACTCACGGTCGGCGGTTCCGCTCTGGATAGCGGCGTCGACCATCGTGAGCTCGTACCGATCGGTACGTAAAGCCGGGGTGCGGGCGGCTGGGCCGCCGTATGCTGGCACGGGGTACGTGGGGGACGGGGTCACCCGGCACAGCTTATCCGCTTGTCGGGCTAGGCTTGGTCTCCGTGACGGATGCACCGATTGGTATTTTTGATTCCGGAGTCGGCGGCCTGACCGTCGCCCGGGCGATCAAGGACCAGTTACCCAACGAGTCCATTCTCTACATCGGCGATACGGCCCACTCGCCGTACGGGCCCAAGAAAATAGCGGATGTACGGGGGTTCGCCCTGGACGTACTCGATGATCTCGTGGCGCAAGACGTGAAACTGCTTGTGATCGCGTGTAACACGGCTTCGGCGGCGATGCTGCGTGACGCCCGTGAGCGCTACAGCGTGCCCGTGATCGAGGTCATTCAGCCGGCCGTGCGCCGCGCCGTCGCAACCACGCGCAACCAGCGAGTAGGCGTCATCGGTACCCTCGGGACTGTCAACTCGCGTGCCTACAACGACGCCTTCGCCGCCGCACCCCAGATCACGCTGTTCAGCAAGGCCTGCCCGCGGTTCGTTGAGTTCGTCGAAGCCGGCGTCACGACCGGCGCCGAGGTGCTCGCCGTCGCCGAGGAGTACCTTGCGCCGCTGCGCGCCGCAGGCGTCGACACCCTCGTGCTCGGCTGCACCCACTATCCCTTTTTGCGTGGTGCCATCTCGTATGTGATGGGAGAGAACGTCACCCTGGTCTCGAGTGATACCGAAACAGCCAATGACGTCTACCGGGTACTGGTGAGTCAGGGCCTGGAACGCGCCCGCACGAGCCCGCCCAGCTACCGTTACGAGGCGACCGGCGACAGTGCCGAGGATTTTCTGGCCCTGGCCCATCGTTTGATCGGACCCGAGGTCAGCCGCGTCGACCTGATCGAGACCGGCACACTCAACCTTGCCGAACTGGCAGCATCCAGTCGAAGCGGACCCCCAAATTCCCCCTCTACCCGAATCACTAGGAGCACACCGTGACCGAGACCCTGCGCGCTGATGGGCGCACCAACGACGAACTTCGCCCGATCACGATCGAGCGCGGCTGGAGCGACCAGGCCGAAGGCTCGGCCCTGATCTCATACGGCCGCACCAGGGTACTCTGCACGGCATCGTTCACTAACGGCGTTCCGCGTTGGATGAGCGGCAAGGGTAAGGGCTGGGTCACCGCCGAATATTCGATGCTGCCGCGCTCGACCAACAGCCGCATGGACCGTGAATCGGTCAAGGGCAAGATCGGCGGTCGCACCCATGAGATCAGCCGTTTGATCGGTCGCAGCCTGCGCGCGGTGGTCGATATGAAGGCGCTTGGTGAGAACACACTGGTGCTCGACTGCGACGTGCTGCAGGCCGACGGAGGAACTCGCACCGCGGCCATCACCGGCGCGTACGTCGCGCTCGCCGATGCGCTCGAGTGGGGGCGCACCAAGAAGTTCATCTCGCAGAAGGCGCAGCCACTCATCGACAGCGTCTCGGCCGTGTCTGTCGGCATCATCGGCGGAGTGCCCATGCTCGACCTCGCCTATACCGAAGACGTGCGCGCTGACACCGACATGAACGTCGTCGTAACCGGTCGCGGCAAGTTCGTCGAGGTGCAGGGCACCGCCGAAGCTGCACCGTTCGACCGCAGCGAGCTCGACGTTCTGCTCGACCTCGCCTTGAAGGGCGCCATCACCTTGACCGAATTTCAGACCAGCGCACTGGAGCGCTGAGCGGTGCAGATCGTTCTCGCAACGCACAACGCCCACAAGGTCGAGGAGTTGCGGCGCATCCTGGCCGCGCAGCTGCCTGGCATCGAGGTGCTCGCCTATGACGGCCCCGAACCGGTCGAAGACGGTGTCACTTTTACCGAGAATGCACTGATCAAGGCGCGCGCCGCTGCCGCCCACACCGGGCTCCCGGCAATCGCAGACGACTCGGGAATCTGCGTCGACATTCTCGGCGGGTCACCGGGAATTTTCTCGGCGCGTTGGTCGGGACCGGCCAAGGATGCCGGTGAGAACCTGCGTCTGCTTCTCTGGCAGCTCAGCGACGTTCCCGAGGAGCACCGCGACGCCCACTTCACGTGTGTGGCCGCTCTCGCTCTGCCCGACGGCACCGAGCGGGCCGTGACCGGCGAATGGCCGGGACAGCTTCTGTTCCAACCGGCTGGCGCCAACGGTTTTGGATATGACCCGATCTTTCTGCCCGACGGCTATGCCATTTCGGCGGCCGAGCTTTCGGCCCACGTGAAGAACCAGGTCAGCCATCGGGCGATCGCGTTCGAGGGTCTCGTTCCGGTGCTACGCGAGGTGCTCGGCGCCTCCTGACGCCGCGTCAGATCGAGCCGCCCCCGGATGCTGAGAACGGCATTCATTCCCATCTAGCCTGCGGGCTGGCGAGCGGGTCCGCGCGGCTCTAACGTTGAGCCATGGGTCACGATCACGCGCACGGCTCCGACTCGAACCGGAGGCGACTGACCCTCGTCATTGGCATTGTGTCCGTCGTGCTGCTGCTCGAGGTGATCGGTGCCTGGCTGACCGGATCGCTCGCTCTGCTGGCCGACGCTGGGCACATGCTGTCCGACCTGCTCGGGCTCCTCGTTGCCCTGACGGCCACCGTCATGGCATCACGCCCGGCGACGGACCGGGCCACCTTCGGTTTTCAGCGCACCGAGGTGTTCGGCGCGCTGATCAACGGGTTGATCCTGCTTGGCGTGGCCGGCGTCGTTTCGGTCGCTGCGGTCACTCGACTGATGGCCCCGAGCGAGAGCGCTGTGCTGCCAGCTCCCATGCTCATCGTGGCCATCATCGGTCTGGCAGCGAACATCGCCGGAATGCTGCTGCTTCGTCCGGCGGCTGCCGGGTCGATCAACATGCGCGGCGCCTACCTCGAGGTGCTCGGCGACGCCCTCGGATCCGTTGCCGTGATCGTGGCCGCCATCAGTATTCTGATAACCGGTTTTGCCCAAGCGGATGCCATCGCCTCGCTCGTCATTGCCGCCATGATCGTTCCGCGCGCTTTCGTGCTGTTACGTGACGTCGTGCGCGTGTTCAGCCAGTCCACGCCGGCCGACACCGATATTTCCGAGATTCGGCGCCATCTGCTCGGCACGGATGGCGTGGTCGACGTGCACGATGTGCACGTCTGGGCCATTACCAGCGGTGCGCACGTGTTCACCGCGCATATCGTCGTGGAGGCGACCGTGCTTGCACACGGCACCGACGCTTTGCTCGATGAGCTGTCGGGATGCCTCAGCAAGCATTTCGACGTCGCTCACTCAACCTTTCAGCTGGAACCGACCGAGCACGCTGAGCATGAAGGCCACCAGCACCGCTGAACGAATCAGATGGTGACGGCCTCAGTTCTCATGGCGGCCGGCGTGGTTGGTCTTGAACGTTTCGGGGTCGAGCAGGTGACTGCCCGTGACAGTGGTGGGCTGGGCGCGCAGTCGGCGGGCTTTCACGATTGACTGCACGTAGTGGTATACCGTGGGAATGAGGGTGATGACCACCGCGCTGAGCAAGATCAGGTCGATGTACGTCGTGACGAATTCGGCCACCGGCGGAATGTAGCCGAGAAAGTACCCGCCGAAGGTCAGGCCGGTTCCCCAGAGCAGCGCGCCGATCAGGTTGTACAGCGTGTACTTGCGGTAGTCCATGTGGCCGACGCCCGCCGCGACCGGTGCGAAGGTGCGCACGATCGGCACGAACCGGGCGACGATGACGGCGACACCGCCGAATCGCACGAAGAACGCATTCGTGCGGTCGACGTTTTTGATGCTGAATAGGCCCGACTCCTTGCGTTCAAAGACGCGCGGACCGAATTTATGTCCGATGAGGTAGCCGATTTCACCACCCAGGAACGCGGCAAATCCTATGGCCAGGGCGACCCACCAGATGTCAATCCGGATGACTCCGGCGGCGGGGAACGCGAGCAGGCCGGTGATGATCAGCAGGGTATCGCCCGGAAGAAGGAACCCGACCAGCAGACCGGTCTCGGCAAAGACGATCGCGCAGACGACGAGCAAAGCCCAGGGACCAGCCGACTCAATGATAAGCGTCGGGTCGAGCCAGGGAATCAATGCGGTGTGAATCACGCGGGGAACTCCAGTCGGCGAAGGGCAGACGTTCGGGTAGCGACGGCGGGTGCCGAGTCACACGGTAGCGTCAAATGGTGAGAGAACGCCGGGCCGCCGACCCCTGAAACAGGGGGCTCGTCAGCCAGTTGTGGGGCTGGTCGAGGTTGCGGGCTGCGGCATCCGCGCAGGATACCCGTGCTGAACGCCCCTGCGAAAACGCCCTTACGGCGACAATCAGGCCCTCACCTGACCCGAAAGGAGCCAGCGGTATCCCCGTGGGGGAGCGTGTTGTTCGATGTGCAGTAGAGGGCTGAAGAGTGAACCATGTGCGGGAGAGGGGACTTGAACCCCCACGCTCGAAAGCACAGGATCCTAAATCCTGCGTGTCTGCCAATTCCACCACTCCCGCTGGCGCCTTCCTAGTGTAGTTGTCCAGCTGCGCGGCTGGGTCTAGTTGGCTATGTCCGTCCCTGCAATAACGTTACGGCCGAGCAGCGCCGGCGCATAGGATTCCATTTGCGCGCGGAGCGCCGCGACGAGCGCCGCGACGGCCGGCAGCCGCAATGACTCGGTGCGCAAAACCATCCAGTACGGCAGGCGTTCCTGAAAATCTTCTGGAAGAAGGCGCACCAGGTCTGCATGCTGATCGGCCATGAAGCAGGGCAGAAATCCAATTCCGGCGCCGGCCCGGGTTCCCTCGACGTGCACGAACACGTTGGTGGAGCTGAGCGACTCCCGCATCTGCGGCACGAGCCGCCGGGGGGCATCGAGGTCGTCGACCTGAAGCATGGAATCCACGAAATACACGAGGGGATGCTCGGTCAGCTCGGCAATGGTGGTCGGTGTGCCGTGGGCCTTGAGGTAGCGCCGCGAGGCGTACATTCCGAGGCTGTAATACCCGAGCAGAATCGACTCCGCCCGGTGCACCTGTGGTTCACCCACGACGACTTCGATGTCCAGTCCCGAACGGTGCTGCAGGGCCCGCCGGGTGACGGTGACGATTTCGACGCGCAGGAGCGGATGCCGGCGCTGCAGTATGGCCACGGCCGGGGCAGCGATATAGGCGCTGAAGCCGTCCGTCGCCGACATGCGCACCACCCCGGAGATCTGTTGGGGTTCGGCGTCGGAACCACGCAGTAGGCTGACCGCAGTTTCCACCCCCTCAGCCGCGGTGCGTGCGCGTTCTCCGAGCTCGGTCAGCTCCCAGCCGCCCACGGCGCGGGCCAGGAGACGGCCGTCGAGGGCCTTTTCGAGGGCGGTGATACGCCGGGACACCGTGGTGTGGTTCAGGCCCAGGCTCTCAGCCGCGGTGGTGAATCGGCCGGTGCGTGCGACCGCGAGAAAAATGAGGAGATCATCGGGAGTGGGAGCGGTGCCAGCCGGCGGAAAGGTCATACGCCATTATGCCTAGGCTCCCGGCTACCGGCAGATCTCGGCGCGCAGCACCGCGGCGAGGGCTGCCCATCGGGGTCGGAAGGCGTAGAGGCAGCCCAGACGAAACCACGCTGCAGCTTCGTATGCGTTGACGCGTTCGGGGGCGACGTGAAGCTCGTCGGCGACCGAATCGATCAAGCCCGCGGCGTGCGTGCGGCGCGCGGAGCTGAGAAGCCCCTGGCGCTCGCGAAGCGCCAGGTGCGCGCGCAAGTTGCCCAGGTCGAGAGCGGGCTCCGCATTCGCCGCGGTGTCGAAGTCGATCAGACCGCTACCGTGCAAGGAATCCCACAGAATCTGCTTGTCGTGCAGGTCTCGATGGGCTGGGCGCACTGCGTCGGCTGTTCCAGCGACCAGCCCGGCGGCAACTCGATCTGCGACCTGCACGAGGCGAGGCGACGCGGGTGACGGGTTGAAACTGGTCAGTTTCGCCGCCCACGACCGTACGATGGCCGCTTCGGCGAACGCATCGTGTGTGGGAAGTGACGGATCTGCCGGCGCGGAGCCGATCGAATCCACCCACGCGCTGCGCCAGGCAAACCAGGCGCGAATCCACTCGAGGCCAGCGGCCGGATCCGCTCCGAGATCATGCAGTGAGCGCCCGGGAACAGTGGTGCAGGTGACGACATCTCTCGTCACCGCCACGATGCGCGGCCGGAGGAAAGCGGATGCCAGCCCCTCGACGTTGTGCATGCCCGCCACTGCAGCGGCCGCGCGACCGGGCCGAAAGACCTTCGCGTAATTCGAGCCATCTGCAGAACGCACGACGGCGCGACGGCCGGGGCGGTGTACCACAATCCAACCCGATCGGGCGGTAGCGGCGAGGTCTGGGAGCTGGTCATCGTGGCCGAAGCGGCCGAGGACGGCTCCGCTTGACGGTGTCCAACGGCCACCGCGTACCTGACCGTCGTGTCCGGCCCGCGCCTCGAAGGTCGCTCCGCTGCGACGATCAGGCCAGGCGCGTTCAATCTGCCAGGTGGTTCCGTCGTCGTCGGCGCTGGGGGGCAGTGAGAACATCATCGTTCCAGCACCTGTTCGGCGGCGGTGAGAATGCGTTCGACGTCACCGACCCAGTCTGGGGCCCGATACCGGAACGGATCGATGGCGCGGCTGAGCAGCGCGTGAGCCAGCCAGTCGTTGATCGCATCCGGGTGCAGTTCGCCGCCCGCCCCGACGTAGCCGTCAAACAGGGCCACGGCGAGGTCCGGGCTCCTGAGGATGATGGCGGCCGCGGCGAACGAACCGAGGTCGCGTTCCGGATCCGACCAGCCGACCCGATCAAAATCGATCAAGCGGATCCCGCCGGGTCCGACGAGCACCTGATCGGGCGAGAAGTCACCGTGGGTGAGAACTGGATCGCTGGGCCGGTCCGATGCAGCACGGCGATCGTTGATCGCCTGGGCCAGTCGGTGCGCGCGCTGGGCGAATTCGGGCAGGACGACCGCAATGGCGCCCGCAGCGCGCCCGGATTCGGATTCGGAGCCGGCCAGCGCCTGGTCGGCGTTGCGGGCGCCGATCGCAAACTGGCCGGGTGCCAGGCGGAGGGAATGCAGCGCTGCCAGCGCCTCCCCGGCCGCACCCGCCGCATCCGTGCTTTGGACGGCGGCGAGGTCACCGGTACCCCACCACTGACCGGCGACGACATCACGCAGGCCTCCGGGATGCCATAACCGAACGACCGGGATCCCCTCGGAAGTGAGGTGATCAAGGAATTCAACCTGACGGAATTTCGGGTCGGCACTTGCGCGGTGGGTGCGCGGCGTGACCTTGACGACGAGATCGGTCGCCCCCGACGTGCGCAGGAGCAACCGCCGGTGCGGGTTGTGCCGGAGCAGGGTCGCTGTTTCGGTCAGTTGAGGGCATGCCTGATCGAGCCGGGCGAGAGTGCCGGTGAGCCTGCGGTCAGCTGATGCCGCGCCGTGCACGGTTCCCCGGATGCCCCCCACTCGTGCGGCAGCGGCGTTGCCGCGTCGCGCCTTCACCAGACTCTTGCTCACCTTGCTGTCGTCGACATAGCTGGCGAGCCAGCCGTGGTCACCCCACCGGTCGTGCGGTGCGGCGAAACGGTCACTGGAATAGGTGATCACCACGCTCGATGCTGGCTTGTAGCGGATGCGGGTGACGTGTGCCGGGCGATTGAGTGCAGCGGACAGCTCCTCGTCGTCGTTGAAAACCACTCGGAGCGCCGCCACGCGGGGATCCCGAGAGATCAGATCCTGCTCAGCGGCGTGAGACCTCGCTGTGACGCGGTCATTTGGCAGCGGGCTGGTGCCGGCCGCGATCGTCATGACCGGATCCGAACGGTCGTCTCCTGCTCGGCCAGCCAGTTTGACAGCCGACTGCCGGGTGATTTGAGAAGTTCTGCCGGGGACCCGTCTTCGACGATCCGACCGTCTTC
Organism: Cryobacterium sp. Y29; assembly: GCF_002929825.1. Classification (GTDB taxonomy): domain Bacteria; phylum Actinomycetota; class Actinomycetes; order Actinomycetales; family Microbacteriaceae; genus Cryobacterium. Next base: position 234,188 of record NZ_PJJN01000036.1, on the reverse strand, counting down.
GAGCCACAGCACCCGGTCCGCGCGATGCACGGCGTGGGAAGCGTGGGTGATCGTAATGACCGTTCGACCCCGAGTAAGGGTTTCCATCGAGGCTTCGACGACGCTGCGACCGCTGGGGTCGAGACCGGTCGTTGCCTCGTCGAGGATGACGATGGGGGCATCGCGCAGGACTGCACGAGCGATGGCGATGCGCTGGCGTTGGCCGCCTGACAAGGTGTTGCCACGACCGCCGAGTATCGTCTCAAAGCCGCTCGGAAGGGCGGTGATGAATTCCTCGGCATTCGCAATTCGGGCCGCATCTTCGACTTCGGCGTCGGTCGCGTCCAGGCGACCGTAGCGGATGTTCTCCCGCACGGTCGTGGCGAACAGCACGGAGTCCTGCAGCAGGATCGACACCTGCCCGCGCAGGCTGCGCAGCGTCACCTCCCGCACGTCGGTGCCGTCAATGCGCACGCTGCCGGAGGACGGGTCGACCATGCGCAGGATCAGACCGACCAGGGTGGACTTGCCCGAGCCGGACGGACCGAGCAAGCACACGTTCTGCCCGGCCGGAATCTCGAGCGACAGGCCGGCGAACAACGGCCGGCCGTAGCCGTCCGGGGCGTGCACGTCCTGGAACGTCAACCGGCCCATGCTGTGGTCGAGTGGCCGAGCGGTCGGCGAATCGAATACCTCGATGGGTTCGTCGAGGAGTTCGGCGATGCGTTCGCCCGAGGCGGTGGCCCGCGCGATGCGCCCGGTGTACTTGGCCAGGTCGCGCAGCGGTTTCATGGCGATCTTGAGATACATCATGAACATGACCAGTTCGCCCAGAGTCATCTGCCCGTCGATGACGCGCCATCCGCCTCCGGCGAGCACGAGCGCGGTCGCGACTCCGACGATGATGTCGGTTCGGCGTTCGAGCCCGGCAGCCAGCCGGCGACTTTTGATCCCCTCGCGCAGCGCGGTCTCATTGCCGCTGCGGAAGGCTCCGGAGACGGTGTGCTCTAGACCGTATGCCTGTACCACCCGGATAGCATCGAGCGTTTCGGCCGCGGTATTAGCGAGTGATCCTTCGCCCTTCCTGGTGGTGCGGGAAGCGGAGGTGATGGCACGTGAACTGCGTCGCGACGACAACAGGTACGCTACGGCCGCGCCCACAATGACCAGGGCGAGGAGCGGATCCAACACAACCATGACGATCGCGAGGACGAAGAATGTCAGCACGTTGCCGAAAAGCGGAAGTCCGGCCGTGACGGCGACTTCCTGCAACCGGCCGATGTCTCCGACCAGGCGTTGCACCGTGTCGCCGGACCTGGCGGCGGCGTGGTAGCGCAGGGAGAGTTCCTGAACGTGGGTGAACACCCGCGTACGCAGGTCGGTCGCGACGCGAGACCCGACGAGGGCAAACGCCACCGTGCTCAGATAGCTGCTCGCCGCGCGCCCCGCCGTCAGTGCGACCACGAGTGCTCCGCAGGCGAGCAGGAGCCCAATGGTCGCCTGCGGCGTGGTTGAGCCGGGCGGAAGGGTGGCGCCGAGGCTGGCCGTGACCGAATCGATCACGAATTTCACCGGCCACGGTTCGAGAACGCACAGCGCGACCTCGATCAGCAGCGCGATGAGGCCGCCGGTGACCAGTTTCCAATGCCGTCCGATATGGGGGCGGACGATGCGCAGGCTTTGGCGCAGGGCACTGGGCTCGCGTGAGCGCGTCATCGTCGGCCACCGATCAGCAGCGCGGGTTGCGGTGCGAACGAGGCGGCGGCTCTCAGCTGCGCCTGGTCAGCCGCGCTGAGGTGGTCGAGGATCCGGCCCACTACAGCCCACCAGTCATGCCGCTCGACGGCGAGTGCGCGTGCGGCGCGGCCCAGCCGCACTCGCAGGGCACGATCTTCGCTCACCCGGCCGAGTGCATTTGCGAGGGCTACCTCATCGCCGGGCGGCACGAGCAGCCCGGTGCAGTCGTCGACGATGACGGTGGGAATCTGGCCCACCGCCGAAGCGACCACGGGGAGTCCCGCGGAGAGGTACTCGTAGAGTTTGAGGGGGGAGAAGTACTGATCCTGGCCGGCCGGATACGGTGCGGCGGCCACGTCGAAGCCGGCCAGCAGCTCGGGCACCCGTTCCGGCGCCACGGCCCCGGTGAACTCCACGTCGAGTGGGTAATTCGAAGCCAGCTGGCGCAGCGCCGCCCGTTCTGGCCCATCGCCCACGATGCGCAGGCGCCAGGGTGGTTCGGCGGCGAGCCGACCGGAGTTTGCGCGTGCGGCAGATTCAGCCCGGGCGGTGGCGCGGATCAGTACATCGACGCCGTGCCACGGTTTCAAGGTGCCGATGAAGCCCACGGTGAACCCGGTCGTCACCGACGAGTGTGCTGGGGGCACGATACGCCGGGTGTTCACGCCATTCGCAACGACCGTGATGCGTCGAGGCGATGTTGTGAAGGGTCGAATCCAGGCGGCGACAGGCTCAGAGACGCACACGACAACGGCTGCGGCCGTCACCACCCGCCTGGTGTCGGCACGGGCGCCGGCTTCGTCGACGAGGGTACGATGCGTGCGCTGTTCATCGATGAGCGGGGCGTTGACTTCGAGGATCACGGGGGACCCCGTCGCGCGGGCGATGGCGGCCGAGGCTGTGCTGAACAAGGAGTAGCGCTCGTAGACGAGGTCGCATCCGTCTTCGATCGCGGCGTCGGCAAGGCTCTGCGCGGCGCTGGCGATGGCGCGTTCCCGTTCGGCTGGTGACTCGGTGGCCGCTACCGTGCGCACGACGACGGGGAGGTCGTGCAGGTCAGCCGGTACGTCGCTGCCACGCCGGGTGCAGTACACGGTCACGGGCATATCGCGTTCCCGGAAGGCGCGCACCACTTCCTGCACGTGCACCGAGGAGCCCTTCGTGCCGAAGACGGGAACACCGGGGTCGACACACAGATAGGCGACGCGCATCAGGCCACCGCCATCGGTTCGAGTGACGCCGGTCGGCTCGCATCGGAGTCGGTGTGGGCACACAACTCGCCCAGTACTCGGGCCTGGCGGGCAGAATCGAACGACTCCTCGACCACCCGGCGGGCGTTCCGGGCGAGCCGACCGAGGTTCGCGGCGGGATCAGCGGCTCCGCGCATGGCAGCCACCAGGTCGTCAAGACTGCCGGAGCGGCACAGGATTCCGGTTTCGCCCGCGCGGACGATCTCGGGGATACCCGTCACATCCGTTGAAATGCAGGGAACGCCGAGGGCCATCGCCTCGAGGATGGAGGTGGGAAGCCCATCGGCGTTCCCATCGCCGCCGACGATGCAGGGCGCGACGAACAGGTCAGCGGCGGCCAGCCGCAGGGCCACCTCGGTCTGCGACACCGGGCCGTGCAGCCGCACGATACCGAACAGTCCGAGACGATGGATCTGTTCGCTCAAAGCCCCGGTCAGTTCGCCCCCGCCCACGATGTCCACGGTCAGCGCGACACCGCTATGGTGCAGTGCGTGCGCCGCATCGACCAGCAGGCTGAAGCCCTTTTTCTCGACCAGGCGACCGACAGTGACCACCGCGAGGGGGCCACTGGGTGGTCGGTGCTCGGTGAATGGAAAACGGGCGAGTTCTAGTCCGTTGTAAACCCGGTGCAGTCGTAAGGTCTCGGCCGGGAACCGGCGACGCAGATAATCAAAGTTGTACTCGCTCACCGTCACGGCATGATGGGCCCCGGCCAGTTTCACAGCCAGGTCCGCCGGGTCCACTGACTCGTGGAAGAGATCTTTGGCATGAGCCGTGAATGAGTACGGCACCCCCGTGAGCAGCGACGCCAGGCGGGCCACCGTTGTGGCGACCGAGGCGAAGTGGGCGTGCAGATGGGTGATGCCGTATTCCCTGACGGCGCGGGCCAGGCTGACCGCCTGCACCGCGTCGTCGACATCGGCCAGCAGCAGCTCGTCGAGACAGGCGGACATTGCCGATCCGACGCCGGTCTTGGCCGTGGACTGAAATTCCGCCCAGAGCAGGGAGGTCTTCCACGGCCGGTCGATATAGACGACCGGCGCGGCCACGCGGGCCAGTTCCGCATGAAAGCGAGAATCGACCGGCGGACGCAGGGAGAAGATGACCAGATTCTCACCGGCGGCCTCGCGGGCGAGGATCTCGGACACGACGAACGTCTCCGAGAGCCGAGGGTACATTTTGAGCACGTACCCGATCCGAGGGGATCGGGAATGGTCAGACAGCATGTTGCACCTCCGCGGGTTCGCGAACCCGCTGTTTGGAATTGAGTAGTGCTGCCGCGAGTACGGCGACTGTCTCCAGGCCGTCGAGGTTCACTGTGCTTCGCGGAACGACCCGGCCGACGTTCGCTGCGAACCAGGCCGATAGGAAGGCCGGAGTCGCGGTGTCTGCCGTCACGGTCTCGACGAGTCCGCGGCGGGCCAGTGCTGCGGCGCGAATCGTCTGCTCCTGCCGGCGGGCCTCGCGCGGTACGACCAAGGTGGGCGCAGCGGTCGTCATCACTTCGCTGATCGAGTTGTACCCGCCCATACACACGACGGCGGCAGCCCGGCGGAGCAAGGCGAGGGCATCTGGAACCGAGCGCAGGATGCTCGTGCCCTCGCGTGCCACGGACGTGATCTCGGCATGATGGGCGTCGGGCATCTGTGGGCCCGTCACGACCAAATGTCGGTACCCGGGTGGCGCGATCGCACGGGCTGCAGCCGAGGCGAGACGATGACCGTCGGAACCGCCGCCAACGGTGGTGAGGATGAAGGGCTCGCTGTCACTCGTTACGTGCCCGATCGGCCGTCCGTTGGCGAGGTAGCCGGTATGTACCGCGAGGTTGAGTAGCGAGGACGGGATTTCCCCGGTCTCGAAGGCGTTGTGCACGCGCGGGTCGCCGTACACCCAGAGCGCATCGAACAACCGCCGGATGGCGGTGGCGCCGCCGATAGCCCGCCACTCGGCGAGGGCCACAGCGGGACGGTCGAGCACCTCACGAAGACCAAGCACGATGGCGCACTCGGGCCGGGTTGCGCGCAGGCTCACCAGGGCGCTTTCGAGTTCTCGGCGAGCGCCGAGTGCGTGCCGATCAACGATCAACAGGTCAGGGGCGAACTCGCGCAGGGCGACGCGCAGAATGCTGGCACGAATCGACGTCATGGTGTCGATTCCCAGTGTGAGATGACGCGGGCGGTAGCCGTCAACACCGGTGGTGATGCCGGGCAGCACCAACCAGTCCCAACCGGCGGGAGTGGGGAAGGACGTTGCGGCACTTTGTCCGGTGACCAGAAGTCCGCTCACCGGTTCGTGGATGATGGACGGAAGGTACATCGACAGTGCGTGCGCAATGGCGAGGTTCCGCCGTACGTGTCCCAGCCCGATCGAATCGTGCGAGTACAAAACAATCCTGGTGACCATGGCATTCCTCCCGGGCGTCGACCCTCGTGGTCGTGAGATCAGAGTCCGGCCTGCGCGTGAGGTACGGATGAGTAAACAGTGAGTGAATTCTTAGGAATCGCAGATGAACTGGCCGTGCAGCGCCTGAGTAAATTCGGGACGGACACCCCGCCGAGTCATGATCTGCGATTATGCACATCCGCTCTGTCTTTTTGGTTCTTGTTACCCGCCCGTTGTGCGTGAAGACTCAAACACGTCGTACTTTTGTGAAGGCGACCGATTCTTCACCGCACGCCGCTGCGGCCAAGTACGTGTCATCGACGACACAAAGGAGACAGACAATGAGTGTCAATCAACGCGTGGGGGCTGCCAATTCCGGTCAGGCCGCACGCCCCGCTGGCAGCGAAACCGAAAAATCCGGCCTCAAGAAGATCGTCGCCGCCTCCATGGTGGGAACGGTCGTGGAGTGGTACGAATTCTTCTTGTATGCCACCGCCGCGAGCCTGGTCTTCGGTACGGTCTTCTTTCCGAACGCCGGCAGCGAACTCGACGGCATCATCGCCGCCTTCCTCACCTATGCCGTGGGATTCATCGCCCGGCCGCTCGGTGGCATCGTGTTCGGCCAGATCGGTGACAAACTCGGGCGCAAGCACACCCTGCAGGTGACGATCATCATGGTGGGTGCCGCCACCTTCCTCATGGGCTGTCTGCCCGGCTTCGACACCATCGGTTACTGGGCACCCGCCTTGCTCGTGGCCCTCCGCTTCATTCAGGGTTTCGCTGTTGGTGGCGAATGGGGCGGCGCCGTTCTGCTCGTCGCCGAGCACAGCCCGAACCAGTCCCGTGGCTTCTGGTCGAGCTGGCCGCAGGCCGCCGTGCCGATGGGCAACCTGCTCGCCACTGTGGTGTTGCTCACCATGACGTGGCTCCTTTCGCCCGAGCAGTTCCTCAGCTGGGGCTGGCGTGTGGCCTTCTGGCTCTCCGCGATCATCGTCGTCATCGGCTACTACATTCGCACCCACGTCAGTGAAGCTCCGATCTTTCTCGAGGCCCGCGCGCAGGTCGAAGCCGAGAAGGCCGTCAACTACGGCGTGCTCGAGGTCGTACGCAAGTACCCCAAGGGCATCCTCGGAGCCATGGGCCTGCGGTTCGCCGAAAATATTTTGTACTACATCATCGTGAGCTTCACGATCGTCTACCTGAAGACCGTGCATGAATACGACACCGGCCAGTTGCTGATCGCCCTGCTCATCGCGCACGTCGTGCACTTCATCGTCATTCCCCAGGTTGGTCGTCTCTCCGACCGAGTGGGCCGCAAGCCCGTCTATCTGGCCGGCGCCGTGCTCGGTGCTTCCTGGGCGTTCTTCGCCTTCCCCCTGTTCGACACCCTCAACCCGGTGCTGATCATTCTGGCCGTCACTGTCGGGCTCTGCTTCCATGCCCTCATGTATGCGGGCCAGCCCGCGATCATGAGCGAAATGTTCCCGACCCGGATGCGCTACTCCGGGGTGTCCCTCGGCTACCAGGTCACCTCGATTCTGGCCGGCTCGATGGCGCCGATCGTCGCCTCCGCGCTTTTGCAGCAATACAACAGCTGGGTTCCGGTCGCGATCTACATCATGATCGCCTGCGCCATCACGGTGGTCGCCGTGGTCACCCTCAAGGAGACCGCGGGAGCGTCGTTGCGCGAGGTCGACGCTGTCGACGCCCGCAAACACGGGCTCGAGCCGGTCGCCACCGGTAACTGACCCCGCCCGAACCATTGGGTTAGGAAGCAACCGGGCCAGGCAGCAACGGGGCCAGCGAGGCGACGCACCGGTGGGGCCTCGCCTCCCGAAGACCGGCCCATGCAGTGATCGCGCAACCAAAGGAACATCATGACTGATCTCACCGACACCGACACCGACACCAACGCCGACCGTGTCACCGCCGCTCCCGTTCGCACCAGTGCGCAGCCCCTCGCCGGGCGTCGCGCTCTCGTCACGGGTGGTGCGAGCGGCATCGGCGCCGCCGTCGTTCGGGCGCTCGCTGCCCGCGGCGCGCACGTCGTCGTCGCCGATATCGACACCGCTGGTGCCACCGCCCTGGCCGAGGAGGTCGGTGGGTCAATCTGGATCGTGAACCTCATGGATACCGCCGCCCTCACCGATGCTGCGCTCGCGTCCGCGCTCGCGGGGGTCGACATCCTGGTCAACAATGCTGGCATTCAACGCATCAACCCGATCCAGGACTTCAAGCCAGCCGACTTCCACAACATCCTCACCCTCATGCTGGAGGCACCGTTCCTGCTGATTCGGGCCGTGCTGCCGCAGATGTATGCGGCGAACTTCGGGCGCATCATCAATGTGTCGTCGGTGCACGGCATTCGGGCCTCGCCGTACAAAAGCGCCTATGTGTCGGCCAAGCACGGACTCGAAGGCCTGTCCAAGGTGACCGCGCTCGAGGGCGGCGCGCACGGAGTGACGAGCAATTGCGTCGCTCCCGGCTACGTGCGCACGCCCTTGGTCGAGAAGCAGATCACCGATCAGGCACTCGTGCACGGCATTCCGGTGTCCGAGGTGTTGAGCACGATCATGCTCACCGAGAGCGCGATCAAACGCCTAATTGAACCGGCCGAGGTCGGCTCGCTCGTGGCCTGGCTCGCCTCGGATGACGCCGCCATGGTCACCGGGTCGAGCTACACGATGGATGGCGGCTGGTCGGCCCGCTAAAACGGAGGCGATCATTTTTTGCTGTTCAGAGGAGAAAAAAACAAGCCCTGTGGAGAATCTGCACGAAGAAGTGCAAAAGAGGCCATCATGCGGGAATGACCGAAGCCGTTCGTCTCATCACAGACCAGGTGCGCCAGCGGGTGCGCCGCGAGGGCGTTGACCTCGCGGCCAACAACGCGTTGGTGGAGCAGTACGTGCGCGATGAACTGCGGCGCTACAGCGAGCGGGCGCTCGGCGGGCTCGCACCGATGATCGCCGATGAGCACCAGGCCACCCGCGAGGTCGTGGCCGCGCTCACCGGGTTCGGTGTGCTGCAGCCGTTTCTCGACGATCCGGAGATCGAAGAAATCTGGATCAACGGCCCGGCCCGAGTGTTCGTAGCACGAGACGGGGTGCCCGAACTGACCTCACTGTCACTCGGCGAGCAAGACGTGCGTGACCTGGTCGAGCGGATGCTGCAGGCCTCCGGTCGCCGCGTCGACCTCTCGTCGCCGTTCGTCGATGCCTCGCTACCCGACGGTTCACGGCTGCACGTGGTGATTCCAGATATTACGCGCAAGCACTGGGCGGTGAACATTCGCAAGTTCACCCGGCGCATCCGCGATCTCAACCAGCTGGTCGGCCTCGGCGCGCTCACCCAGCAGGCAGCCGATTTTCTTCGGATCTGCGTGCTGGGTGGGCAGAATATTCTGGTCTCCGGCGCCACCCAGACCGGCAAAACCACGATGCTGAACGCCCTGCTCTCCTCGACCCGGCCGGGCGAACGCATCGTGACCGTGGAGGAGACCTTTGAACTCGACCTGTCGGCCCGTGATGTCGTCGCGATGCAGTGCCGGCAACCGAGTCTGGAGGGAACCGGGGAGATCACCCTGCGCCGGCTGATCAAGGAGTCGCTGCGGATGCGGCCCGACCGGCTCGTGGTGGGCGAGGTGCGCGAGGCGGAAAGTCTCGACCTGCTCATCGCCCTGAACAGCGGGCTGCCCGGAATGTGCTCGATTCACGCCAACAGCGCCAGGGACGCGCTCGCGAAACTCTCAACCCTGCCGCTGCTGGCCGGCCGTAACATTGACTCCTCATTCGTGCTGCCCACCGTGGCGGGCTGCATCGACATCGTGGTGCACTGCGAGATCGATCGCCACGGCCGCAGGCGGGTCACCGAGATCATCGCCCCGAGCGGCCAGTTAGCCGGCGCAACCATCGAGGCGAGCCCACTCTTCCTCTCTCTGCATGGCCACCTCGAGCCGACCGGTTCGCATCCCACCAAGCTCGCCAAGTTTCGCGCAGCGGGCGTCGACCCGGCGCAGGTATTGCGGCAGGGGGCCGCATGACTCTCGCACTGGGGTGCCTGCTCGGGGGTGGTCTCGTCTTGGTTTTCGCACCGTTACTGTGGCCGGCCGGGTCCACGCCCCACCGGACCCGAGTGGGCGAGCGGATGCGGGTGCGCCTGGTTCAAAGCGGGCTGCGTTCCGTTCCGGTGCCGGCATTCCTGACGCTGTCGGTGATCGTCGGTGTGGCATCCGCTGCCCTGGTGCACGGAATCTTCGCGGTGCTCGCGCTCAGCGCTGTCGCCGGTCTGGCCGGGCTGCTGCTGCCCTGGTCGATCGTCTCGTGGCGGGCGGCGGCCAGGCGCCGGGCCAATCGCACGGTGTGGCCTGACGTCGTCGACCATCTGGTGTCGGCACTCCGTTCCGGGCTGGCGTTGCCAGACAGCGTGAGCAGCCTTGCCCAGGCCGGTCCGGTCGCGACCCGCATCGCCTTCGTCCAATTCGAGCGTGAATATCGCGCCACCGGCAATTTCAGCTATTGCGTTGACGAGCTCAAACGTTCCCTCGCCGACCCGGTTGCCGACCGCATTCTCGAGACGCTGCGGATGGCTCGCGAAGTCGGCGGCAGCGACCTCACGGTCGTACTGCGCAGCCTCTCCGCGTGGCTGCGCCAGGATGCTGCGGTGCGGCTCGAGGTGGAAGCCCGCCAGTCGTGGGTCGTGAACGCGGCCCGACTGGGCGTTGCGGCACCGTGGATCATTCTCATTCTGCTCGCCTCCCGGCCCGAAGCGGCCATTGCCTACAACTCACCCGCCGGAATTGTCGTGATCGCGAGCGGCCTTGCCCTATCGGTCATTGCCTATCGAGTGATGATCGCTCTCGGTCGACTTCCGGAGGAACGCCGATGGTTCTCGTAGTCGGCGGGTGCCGATGAGCGCCGCACTCGGCTGGGCCGTGTTGTGCGGAACGGGCCTCGGTGTGGGGTTATGGTCGCTCGTCAGCTTGACGCCGCGGCTGACCAGGCCCCGCCTGATCGACCGCGTGGTGCCCTACATTCTTGATATTTCTCCGGAAGCGCGCCGCATCGTCGCCCGGCGAACGGTGAACCCGATTCCCGTGCTGGGTAGCCTGTTCGCTCCGCTGTTCGGCGCGCTGTCACGGGGGTTGTCGAGTCTTCTCGGCGGCAACGAGACCGTTGCGCGCCGACTCCACCAATCCGGGTCGGTGAAGACGGTCGAGGAGTTTCGTTCCGTGCAACTCGTCTGGGCCTTGCTGGGGTTCGCCGTCGCAACCGTGATCACCATCGTTGTGCTGCCCGAGCTGCTATTGGCCGCCCGTCTTTCGCTTCCGTTCGTGGCAGCGATCGGCGGAGTCGTGCTGCGGGACTGGCTGCTCCACCGGGCCGCCACCGCACGACTGGCTCGTATGCGCAGCGAACTGCCGACCATTCTTGAATTTCTCACCCTGTCGCTATCAGCTGGAGAAGGCATTCTGGATTCGATTCGACGGGTGTCGCTCACGAGCACCGGGGAGCTGTCTCGCGAATTCGCGGGCGTGGTCGCCGATGTTCATACCGGGATCCCCATCGGTTCGGCACTACAGTCGCTGTCGCGCAGCATCCAGTTGCCGGAGGTGACCCGGTTTGTCGACCAGGTCACCGGCGCGTTGGACCGTGGGTCGCCGCTGGCCGAGGTGTTGCGGGCGCAGGCGCAGGATTCCCGCGACCAGACCAAGCGCACGCTGCTCGAGCTGGCAGGCAAGAAAGAAGTTGCGATGCTCGTGCCGCTGGTCTTTCTGATTCTTCCGATGACTGTTCTATTCGCTGTTTTTCCCGGACTCGTTGTGCTGCAGGCCGGGTTCTGACGCTCCACTGCACCATCCACCCCACGAGAAAAGAGAATGTCATGACCCGAATCATGCTCCGCATCAACAGCCTGCTCCGCGATGAAACAGGAGACGTGCCCGGCTGGGTGCTGATCACCCTGATGACAGCCGGGCTGGTTTTGATCATCTGGGGGCTCGCCGGCCCGGCCCTTAGCGGTGTGTTCCAGCAGGCCATGGATCGCGTGAGCAGTTTCTGACCGGTCGACATGCCCCAATTCGGTACGCGGATGCAACGCCTCGCCTCGCTGCGCCGCACCACGTTGCGAGACGAGGAGGGTTCCGCCGTGGCCGAATTCGTCATGGTGGTGTCATTACTGACCTTTCTGACGCTCATGGTCATGCAGCTGGCCCTCGCGCTGCACATTCGCAACACGGTGCTCGACGCCGCGGCTGAAGGCGCCCGTTACGCCGCGCTCGCCGACAGCAGTCTGCCTGCGGGCGCCCAACGCACCCGCGATCTGATCACGACAGCTATTGGAGCGACCTATGCCACCGATGTCGTGGTGCAGTACGGAGTAAGTGCCGGATATCCCACTGTTGAAGTTCGGGTGGTCGCACCGCTGCCCCTTATGGGACTGCTCGGTGTCCCGCATGGATTGGAAGTGGTTGCTCATGCTGCGGTCGAATCGTTGCGGTAGGGGATCGGAGGCGGGTTCGGCTTCGCTCGAATTCATCACGGCGGGCATGATCCTGCTGGTGCCCCTGGTCTATCTGGTGCTCGCGCTGTCCGCCTTGCAGGGAGGTGCGCTCGCCGTCGAGGGAGCAGCCCGGCAGGCGGCCCGAGTCTACGTGCAGGCCCCCGACGAGGTCACCGCGACCGAACGGGCCCGTCGAGCCGTTGCCTTCGCGCTCGAGGATCACGGGCTCGACTCGGGCGACGCCGAAGTGCAGATCGAGTGCGCTGGCGGAACAAGCCGCTGTTTGACCAGCCAAGGGCTCGTGACGGTCACCGTGCGAATCGGCATTGCGCTGCCGTTGGTGCCCGACATGCTCGCACTGAACCAGAGCGCGAGTGTGCCGATGACCGCGGCGTCGACGCAGATGGTGTCCCGATTTGGCGGCCTTGGATGACCAGGCACCGGTCGCCCGCGTTGAACGAAGATGGTTCGACCCTGTTGCTCACTATTTTCTATGGCTTTCTGGCCCTGAGCCTCGTGCTCGTGGCCCTGTCGGCGACGTCGCTTTACCTTGAACATAAGCGGCTGCTCAGCCTCGCCGACGGTGCAGCGCTGGCCGGGTCTGAGGCGTTCACCCTCGACACGGTGCAGGTGGGTGTGGTCGGGCCGAGGCCGCAGCTGAGGTCAATCGACGTGTCGGCTGCGGTCGGTGAGTATCTGCGCCTCGTTCCGCACGCCTCATTCGAGGCGCTCACCGTGACGAGCGCGGCATCCGCTGATGGGCAGAGCGCGTCGGTGACGCTGCGCTCCTGGTGGCGTCCACCCGTGCTGACCCTCGTGGTGCCAGACGGGGTGCCACTCATGGTGACGGTGGTGTCCCGGGCGGTGTTTCATTAGCGGGGGCGCACAAAGTGGCACTGGTAATTTCAGGATAGAAGCGTACGCTACACGGACATGTTGTCGACGTGGCAGCCTCCTACCGTGTGGGGGCTTCAGGTTGTGTACCGCAGTCGACACCGTGCCAGCCCCGGTCCCCGGTTGGTAGTGCCGGCGATCTTGAGTCGTCGTTCAACCGGGTTGGTCGCCGCCGGTTGACGTGGCCCAACCCGGCGGCTCTGCAACACCGAGATCGGCTGTGAAATCATGGATGCATTACTGGACGAACACGTCGTGGACGAGCTCGACTTCGATGCACTCCTACCCTGCGAGGGCGTGCACCACGATCGCGGACTCAGCGGTCACGAACCGGCCGAATCGGGGGGCTACATGGTGATTTCACCGTGCTGTGGCCCCAAGGTGATTCAGTGTGCGTCGCGGGTCGACGCCATGCGCGTATCCGGCGTGCTCTATTGCGGGTCGTGCCGGCACGAGCATCTCACCAGCGAATACCAGTTCATTCCGTTGCAGGTGTAGCGGGCGGTTTGCGCCCTTATTTTCAGAGCGGATGCCGCGAGCGGTACTGTCGATAGGTGCCCTGAAGGCGCCGACAGGAGCAGCGTGCGTACCAGGCGGGACAAACTGAGCGGTGCGGGAGCTCAGCTCGCCACCGAGGTCAGCATCAACTTTGGCTCAGCACTGGCCGGACTCCTCATTCCCGTCGTCGGTTCGCCCATCGTGGTCGCGGCCCGCCAAATCGTCATGGTCGTCGTGGTACTGCCGCTCGCCCGGCCCAAGTTGAAAAACCTGACCTGGGCCCGAATCTGGCCGGCGCTGGCCCTCGGCGTCGTGCTCGCCGTCATGAACCTCACTTTCTATCAGGCCGTGAGTATTCTCGGACTCGGCATCGCAGCGACGATTGAATTCCTGGGACCCTTCGCCCTGGCTTTGATCACGAGCCGGCGCATCCTGGACGTCGTGTGCGCTGCGGCCGCCGCCGGGGGAGTCTTTCTGCTGACCTGGTCGGACGGCACTCTCGACCTGCTCGGAATTGCGCTGGCGCTCACCGCGGCGGCTTCGTGGTTCTTCTACATCCTGCTCACCCGCCGGGTGGCGACCGAATTCGCGGGACTGGAAGGCATCTCCGTTGCGAGCATGGTCAGCCTCGTGATCGTGGTACCGATCGCACTGTTCACCCTCGATCTGTCGGCCTTCACCTGGGGCGTCGTCGGACTGCTCCTGCTCGTGGGCGTGGTCTCCTCGGCCTTTCCGTATACGCTCGACACCTACATTTTGCGGCGGATCAGCCCGCGCCTGTACGCGATCATCACAAGCTTCGGCCCGGTGATCGCTGCAGGTTTCGGCGCGCTCGTGCTGGGCGAGACCTTCACACTGCTGCAGCAGATCGCCATCGTCGTCGTCTGCGTGGCGGCCGGCGCGGCAATCGCGACCCAGCGGGACCGGCCAATGTACGACCTCGAGCTGACCGCGACCGCCATTCCCTAGGGCTGATAAATATGCGGGGCCAGACCGTGGCATCCACTCATCGAACAGCGCTACTCGACGCGCAGCCGAGGTGCGTGGCCAACAACGATGCCAGCAGGCTCAGCGGGGCGTCGTCGATCGTCGCTCCGCGCAGTCCCTCAAGGCCGTGCACGGCCGAGAAATCACTCGAACGCAGGTCGACATCTGTGAACTGGGCGCGACCGATTTCGAGGGTGCCGATGCGGCAGTTCTGCAGCTCGAGTCACTGCACGGTGACGCTGCCGAGGTCGAGTTCCCCGATGATGCAGTTACTGAGGAGCACGTCGGTCAGGGCGGCGTTGCGCAGGTTTACGAAATCGAGCTTCGAGCCGTTGATGTGCATGGAACGCATCCTTGCCTCGTAGGTTTCAACCAAACCAAACCAAGCCAAGCCGAGCCGAGCGCGCTCGATGCGTACGTCACGCGAGCTGGAGCGCGGCGCGCTGGGCACCGGCGCATGCAGGTCGGTCGCGAGGCACTCCGAAAAGAATGCCCCGCGCAATGCTGTTTCGTGCAGGGACACTAGCTGAATTCGCACTCCTTCAAGGTGCTGCCGGTGAGGTCGCGGCCATCCAAGTCACTGCCGGCGTACCGCTCCGCTTCACGGGCGTCGCCGGAACGCAACGACACACCATCGTCGTCAACACGGTCGTGCAGGATAATACGGTCGATCAACGCCTTGCGGATGGTTGCTTTCGCCACTTTTATTCGATCGGTTCGAGCACGAAGACAGGAATCTCGCGGTCGGTCTTGATCTGGTAGGCGGCGTAGTCGGGGAATGCCGCCACGGCGCGCCTCCACCAGGCGGCTTTTTCGTCGCCGGTGACCTCGCGGGCGCGCATGTCCCACTTCTGGGTGCCGTCTTGCAGCTCGACCTCGGGGTGCGCAACGACATTCGCGTACCAAACCGGGTTTTTGGGGCTGCCGCCGAGCGAGGCGACGGCAGCATACTGGCCGTCGTGCTCGACCCGCATAAGCGGAGCCTTGCGCAGCTTGCCGCTCTTCACGCCGAGGGTAGTCAGCACGATGACGGGCATGCCGCGCAGGGTTGTGCCCTCGGTACCGCCGGACTTCTCATACAGGTCGACCTGATCGCGCACCCACTGGGCGGTGCTTGGCTCGTATTCTCCGATGAGGGGCATGCGTGGGCCAACGCCCGAGCTTCCCAGATCATTCCAAGGAGAATCGGCGCATAACTCCTGCAATCCGGGACCCTCCAGAAGCGGATGCCCGCAAACTCGCGGCAGAATTTTTGGCCGCGAAGAAATTGCAGGAGTTACGCGCTGGAAAGGTGGGGGAAGACGGGTGGGGGAAGACGGGTGAGGAAGAGAGGAAGAGAGGAAGAGAGGAAGAGGGGAAGAGGGGAAGAGGGGAAGAGGGAAAGAGAGGAAGAGAGGAAGAGGGGAAGAGAGGAAGAGAGGAAGAGGGGAAGAGGGAAAGAGGGGAAGAGGGGAAGAAAGGAAGAGAGGAAGAGAGGAAGAGGGGGACGACGGGAGGGAAGGAGGGAAGAGGGGGAAAGTGCCCGAGGCTACTAGAGCAGGGTGCGGGGGCGGTGGGGGGCGAAGCGGGGAATGTAGCGGCTGAGCAGCACGGCGCCGAACAGGCCGAAGACCCCGACGATGCCGCTCGCGATCGACAGCGAAGCGAGCGCGGTGATACCGGCGAGGGCGAGTGGCGCGGCGGCGCTGCCGAAGTCGGCGGTGAATCGCCAGGCGCCGAGAAACGGCGCCGGATACCGCTGCGGTGCGAGGTCAGCGCCGAGCGTCATGAGCAGGCCGCTGCCGATGCCGTTGGCCAGGGAGAGAAACATCGCGATGCCGATGAACCAGCCGACGTTGCTCGGCAGATCGTGCGTGAACGCGAGCGCGACATGGCCGACGCCGAGGCCGATCATCGAGGGTACCGCGCTCCAGATGCGACCGAAGCGGTCCATGATCTGGCCGCTGGCGTAGAACAACACGAAGTCAATGCCGCCGGCGATGCCGATGATGAGCGCCGTGTCGGGCGCACTGATGCCGATGCTGACCGCCCAGAGGGGCAGCATGACGGTTCGGCTGGCGCGCATCGCGCCCACGAGGGCGGCGCCAGTGCCGAGCCGCACGAGCACGCCCCGGTGGACTCGGATGGTCTGAAAGAGGCCGCGTGCGGCGAGTGCCGCGGCATCCGTTTCGGCGGCCCCGGGCGGTGTGACGTCGGCCGGTGACGCGGATGCTCGCCCTTCCGGTACAGCCTGTTCCGGCACAGAGGATTCCGGTGCAGCGCGCTCGGGCGCGGCCTGGTCCGGTACAGACTGGTCCGGTGCAGCGCGTTCCGGCACAGCGCGTTCCGACGCGTCGAGGTCACGGGTGGGGTCTGGCAGAATCACCAGCATCGCGACGGCGAGCACGCAGCAGACGATGAAGACCCAGAACGCGGCCTGGGTGCTGCCGGTGAGGTGGATCAGCGCGGCGGACAGGAACGGCCCCACGAACCAGCCGGCCCGAAACACGCCGCCGAGCGTCGACAGTGCGCGGGCCCGGTAGACGAGGGGCACATAACTGGTCATGAAAGCGTGCCGGGCCAGGGCGAACACGGCCGTCGCGATGCCGATCAAAAAGATTCCCAGGCCGAGTACGAGCGGGTTGGGTGCGGTGAGGCAGATGACCACCGCGCCGATCGTGATGACGGAGGCCCAGATCATCGAGTTGCGTTCGCCGATGCGGGAGACGACCCAGCCGCTGGGAACGTCGCCGACCAGTTCGCCGAGCATAACCATGGCGGCGATCACCCCGGCGATGGCGAGCGTGGCGCCCAGATCATTGGCGACCAGCGGAATGAGCGGAATGATCGCGCCCTCACCCACCGAGAACAGCAGAGTGGGTAGGAACGCCGTCAGGGCGATGGATCGCAGGTTGAGGGCCCGCCGCGCATTACTCATCAGAACCGATGCTACGCCAGCCCGGTAGGCTGGGCGGAACATGATTGACTTGGATTTCTCAGTACAAATCGCCGCGCTGCGGACCACGTTTGGCGACATCCGTTCGGTGATCGACATTGATCGACTGCGCGCGGACATCGACGACCTCAGCGGTGAGGCCGGAATGCCCGATTTATGGGACGACACCGAGCACGCGCAGAAGGTGACGAGCGACCTCAGCCACCGGCAGGCGCAGCTGGCGCGCATCGAGAGCATCACGACGCGGCTCGATGATCTCGAGACTCTCGTGGAGATGGCCAACGACGGCCAGGGCGACCAGGAACTGGCCGATGAAGCCACCGTCGAACTCGCCAGCCTGCAGAAACTGCTCGGTGAGCTCGAGGTGCAGACCCTGCTCAACGGCGAATTCGATGAACGTAACGCCGTCATCACCATTCGCGCCGGTGCCGGGGGAGTGGACGCCGCCGACTTCGCCGAGATGCTGCTGCGCATGTACCTGCGCTACGCCGAACAACACGACTTCCGCACCACCGTGCTCGACATCAGCTACGCCGAAGAGGCCGGCATCAAGAGCGCCACCTTTGAGGTCGACGCCGCCTACGCCTTTGGCACGCTCAGCGTCGAGGCCGGCACCCACCGCCTGGTGCGCATGAGCCCGTTCAACTCGGCCGGCAAACGCCAGACCTCCTTCGCCGCGGTCGAGGTCGTGCCGCTGATCGAACAGACCGAGTCGATCGACGTGCCCGACGGCGACATCCGCGTCGACGTCTTCCGTTCCAGCGGCCCCGGCGGCCAGTCCGTCAACACCACCGACTCGGCCGTGCGCATCACCCACCTCCCCACTGGCACGGTGGTGAGCTGCCAGAACGAGAAAAGCCAGATTCAAAACCGCGCGGCCGCCATGCGCGTATTGCAGTCGCGACTGTTGGTGCTCGAGCGCGAGAAAGAAGCGGCCACCAAGAAAGAACTGGCCGGCAACATCACGGCGAGCTGGGGTGACCAGATGCGCAGCTACGTGCTTGCGCCCTACCAAATGGTCAAGGACCTGCGCACCGAGTATGAGGTGAACAACCCGAGCAACGTCTTCGACGGTGACCTGGACGGATTCATTTCGGCCGGCATCCGCTGGCGCAAGACGGCTCCTGAAGACTAAACGGATGCTGAGGCTTCGGTGCTGGCGGGTATGTCGCTGTTGGGAAAACGCCCGCGGATGCCTAGGCTCTAAGAGCTATGATCCGTTTTGATCACATAACCAAGAAGTACCCCGGCACCACTCGGCCGGCACTGAACTCGATCGACGTCGAGATTTTGCGAGGCGAATTCGTCTTTCTGGTCGGCGCCTCCGGATCGGGCAAATCGAGCTGCCTGCGGCTCGTGCTCAAGGAGGAAAAGCCGACCAGCGGCAGCATCCACGTGCTCGGCCAGGACCTGAGGTCGATCTCGAACCGCAAGGTGCCTTACTTTCGCCGCAACATGGGTGTGGTTTTTCAGGACTTTCGTCTGCTGCCGAACAAGACCGTCTTCGACAACGTCGCCTTCAGCCTGCAGGTCATCGGCAAGAGCCGCGGCTTCATTCAGGAAGCCGTGCCCGACACCCTCAAGATGGTCGGCCTGGCCGAAAAATCCCAGCGCCTCCCGCACGAACTCTCCGGTGGTGAGCAGCAGCGGGTGGCCATTGCTCGCGCCATCGTGAACAAACCACAGATTCTGCTGGCCGATGAGCCCACCGGAAACCTTGACCCCACCACGAGCGCCGAGATCATGTCGCTGCTCGCGAGCATCAATGCCAGTGGCACCACCGTCATCATGGCCACCCACGAAGCTGGCATCGTCGACCAGATGCAGCGCCGGGTGATCGAGCTCGTGCACGGTGAGATCGTGCGTGACGAGCGCCAGGGCGGCTACACCACCGCCTCCATTCCCACCATCGTGCAGGCGTCAACAACGGATGCTCCCACCAGCGAGCCGGCGCCCGTCTCTTACACCCGGCCCGCCGCTGCGTCGGAACCATCGTTGACGCACCCCTCTGCGCCGGTTCCCGAAACCTCCGTATCGTTGCATCAGGCTGCGGCGGCGGCTGTTGCCGCAGCGTCGGCCGTGGCGCCAGCACCGATCGCTGCACCTCCCGTCCAAGCCCCAACTGTCGATGACCCTGCTGTCGATGACCCCGCTGTCGACGACGTCCTCGCTACACCGGTGCCGCCGATGACACGCCCCGTGCTGCCGGTCGCCCAAAACGATGACCCGGAGCAGCTCACTCTCGCCGAGAAACTCGGGCTGCGGGCGCCGGGGGAGAAACCCGATCAAACGGGCGAACAGAACGTGGGGCCGACCCGATGAGGCTCGGCCTGGTGCTGTCCGAGGCCGCGAATGGTCTTCGGCGCAATGCGTCCATGGTCGTCTCCGTCGTGCTCGTGACCTTCATCTCGCTCACCTTCGTCGGTGCGGCCATTCTCATGCAGATGCAGATCGGCCAGATGAAAAACTTCTGGTACGACAAGGCGCAGGTCGGCATCTACATGTGCTCCGATATCTCGCCGGGCGAAACCTGCACCGGCGGCGACGCGTCACCGGAGCAGATCGCCGCCGTCGAAGCCCAGCTGACCTCACCGACCCTGACGTCCTTCATCGACAACTACTATTTCGAGACGCACGAGCAGGCCTTCGAGAACTTCAAGAAGCAGTTCGCCGGCAACCCGGTCGCCGACTATGTCACGGCCGACCAGCTCAACCAGACGTTCTGGGTGAACCTGAAAGACCCGTCCCAGTCCGCGGTGCTGGTGGAGAGCCTGTCGGGGGTTGCCGGCGTTGAGAATGTCGCTGACCAGCGCAAATACCTCGACCAGATCTTCTCCGTGCTCAATGTGGCGAGCTACACGGCCATCGGGATTGCCGGGTTGATGCTGATTGCGGCGGCGCTCCTGATCGCCACCACCATCCGTTTGTCCGCGTTCTCCAGGCGACGGGAACTGGGCATCATGCGGTTGGTGGGCGCGAGCAACCGGTTCATCCAGACGCCGTTCATCCTGGAAGGCGTCTTCGCGGCGCTGCTCGGCTCGCTGCTGGCCGGCGGCGCGATCGTTGCGCTCGTGTACTTCTTCGTGCAGGGCTACCTCGGTGCGAGGCTCACCGGCTTCGCCCTGATCGGCATGGACGATGCCCTCGTTGTGGTGCCCATTTTGCTCGTGGTGGGTGCGGTGCTCGCCGCGTTCTCGGCCAACTTCGCGATCACTCGCTACCTCAAGGTCTAACCCAGAAGCGGATGCCGGGCATGGCAGGGTTCCGCTAGACTGGTGGGCTGTCTGCCGAACGGCCGACGGCATCCGCTTGAAGAAAAGAATCGAGGTGTATACATGCCCAGGGAACGTGGAGAAAAGGTCGTGGCGACCAACCGCAAGGCCCGACATGACTACCTCATCAGTGACACCTACGAGGCCGGGATGGTCTTGAGCGGCACCGAGGTCAAGTCGCTCCGTGCCGGTCGGGCGACCCTGGTCGACGGCTATGCCTTCATCGAGGGTGGCGAGGCCTGGCTCGATGCGGTGCATATTCCGGAATACTCCGGTGGATCGTGGACCAACCACCCCCCGCGTCGCAAGCGCAAGCTCCTTCTGCACAAGAAGGAGATCGTGAAGATCAGCCATAAGACCAAAGAGGGTGGATACACGCTCATTCCGCTGCGCATCTATTTTGCGGACGGTCGCGCGAAGGTGGAAATTGCCGTCGCCAAGGGCAAGAAAGAATACGACAAGCGTCAGACCTTGCGGGAACGCACCGACAAGCGCGAATCGGATCGCGCGATGTCGGCGCAGCGCCACCTCGGCGACTAGGACGTCTCTCCCCTGGGGTGGAGCAGCGCTCGGGACGATATCGATAGGTCCTGCCGGACCGCCGCCGGTGTGAGAGACTCGAAGCTTGTGACGGGAGCGGAACATGGATGTGCGCCATCTGCGATATTTTCTCGGAGTTGTCGACCATGGCGGCTTCGGCCGAGCGGCGGCACAGTTGCATGTGGCACAACCTTCACTGTCCCAGGCCATTGCGGCGCTGGAGCGAGATCTCGGCGTTGAGCTTTTCCATCGCATCGGGCGCACCGTCACCGTGAGCGAACCGGGCCGTGCGCTCATCGAGCCGGCACGTCGTGCCGTTCGCGGACTGGACGCCGTGAGAGCCATGGCCGAATCGCTAAAGGGTCGATTGGTGGGCCATGTTGACCTCGCGCTGATGCCCTCACAGAGCGTTGAGCCATTCAGTACCATCGCCCTCGCCTTCGGAAAGCGCTACCCAGGGGTGACAATTCGGGCCAGGGCCGCCTTCAGTGGAATGGAAACTGCCGAGCTCGTGGCCAGCGGTGCGAGCGAGATCGGGCTTCTCGGCAGTGCTAAGTTCCTGCCACCGGCGGGTGTCATCCTCGAGCACATCGAGGAGCAGGACATGGTGCTCGTTGGCATTCCCGGGGCGCCGTTTCTCGACAATGCCGTCGTGCATCGCCGAGAACTTGCCGGCCAGAGAATGATCGTATCCCCGGCCGGCAGCGTCATGCGCAAAGTCGTCGACGAGATCGTGGCCGCCGGCATTGACGTGGACCTTGCGGTGGAGGTCGAACACCGCGCAGCAATCCTGCCGCTAGTACTCGTCGGCGGCGGACTGGCTGTGCTCCCGGCAGCGTGGACCCGGCTTGCCCGCCTCTGCGGCGCTGCTGTGATGCACCTCGCTCCCGTCGTAACGCTCGAGGTCGCGCTCGCCTACCGAGAAGGCCAGATCCTCACTCCGTCGGCCAAAGCCTTTGTGGCGATCGTGCGCGAATATGCCGCTAATCAGGATGTATAGGAATTTCCTATCGGTTCAATTGGTTTCTTGTCTTGGACGAGGTTCCGACGAACACGGTTGACTCCTGAGCATGGCTAAACAGACTTATCGCATCGCTGCGATCCCCGCCGACGGCATCGGCACTGAGGTCGTCGCGGCCGGGCGCCGCGTGCTCGACGCGGTGGAACGGACATCCGTCACCGAACTCAACTTCGACTGGACCGAATTTCCCTGGGGGTCGCAGTACTACACCGAGACCGGCACGATGATGGCCGATGACGGGCTTGATCAACTGCGCGACTTCGACGCGATCTACTTTGGGGCCGTCGGCTGGCATACGGTCCCCGACCATATCAGCCTCTGGGGGCTACGCCTGGCGATTTGCCAGGGATTCGATCAGTGGGCCAACGTGCGCCCGGTGACTTTTCTGCCGGGAGTGCAGAGCCCGCTGCGAAAGGCTGATCACACTGAACTTGACTGGGTCGTCGTACGTGAGAACAGCGAGGGGGAGTACGCCGGCATCGGCGGCCGCAATCTCGGTGCCCGTGGCCGCGGCTCCGAGGTGGCCCTGCAGACGGCGCTGTTCACCGAGGTGGGCTGCGAACGGATCATGCGTTTCGCCTTCGAACTGGCCCGCACCCGCACGCACAAGAAGGTTTCGAGCGTAACCAAGAGCAACGCCCAACAGTACGGAATGGTCCTCTGGGATGACGTGTTCAAACGCGTCCTGCTCGATTACCCCGACGTCGACACCGAAAGCGTGCTGGTTGATGCGATGGCGGCCAAGTTCGTGCTGCAACCTGAGGAGCTCTCGGTAGTGGTCGCCTCCAACCTCAATGCCGATATCCTCTCCGACCTCGGCAGCGCACTCGCTGGTAGCCTTGGTATCGCCAGCAGCGCGAACCTCAACCCGGAACGCCGGTACCCGAGCATGTTTGAACCGGTGCACGGCTCGGCCCCCGACATCGCCGGGACCGGCGTGGCAAACCCCATCGGCGCAATTGCCAGCGCCGCCCTCATGCTCAGGCACTTCGGCCTCGATGACGACGCCGACCGCATCGACGCGGCCATCAACGCCGTCACCGAAGCTGGCGTGCTACCCCGCGACCTGGGCGGGTTCGCCCCCACCGACACCCTCACCGAGGCCATCATCGCTCAACTCTCCTAAACGATTGGACCGGCCGACCGGAGAGTAGCCAGCACCATAACAGTTCGCAACCGTACCAATGGAGGTACAAGATGAACAGCCGTCGTACGCTACTGAGTCTTATCGGAATGCTGGGGGTTGCCGTTTTGGCTGCCGGCTGCAGCGCGGGAGGCGACTCTCCCGCCGGTTATCCGGAGAAACGCATCGACTATGTGCTGCCCTTCGATCCCGGCGGAGAGTCGGACATCACGGCGCGGCTACAGCAGGAACTGCTCACGGACATACTCGGTCAGAGCGTGAGCGTCTCCTACAAGCCCGGCGGTGGCGGGGCCCTTGGCTGGTCCGAGCTCACCCGCACCGCTCCCAACGGTTACACCATCATGGGTAGCAACCTGCCGCACATCATCCTCCAGCCGATGTTGCGTGGCGACGCCGGCTACGCAACCGAGGACATCAAACAGGTCTACATCTTCCAGAGCACCCCGAATGCCCTGCTGGTCCCGGCCGACAGCGACATCCAGGACCTCGACGATTTCGTCGCGGCAGCCAAGGCTAAGCCCGGCGGCTTGTCGATCGGCGGTAGCGGCGACTTCACCGCGAACCACCTCGGTGCCCTGCTGCTGGGCGACCTGGCCGATATCGACGTGACCTACACGCCCTTCACCGGCACCGGAACTGCTGTCGCCGCCATCCTCGGCGGTCACGTCGACGGGCTCATGAGCTACTCGCCGCAGGTGATCCAGCTGGGGGACCAGGTGCGGGCGATCGCCGTGGCCACCGACGAACGGATGGATGCCCTGCCCGACGTTCCCACCTTCAAAGAGCAAGGCTACGACCTCGTCGACGGCGCCTACCGTGGCATCTCCGTGCCCACAGACACCCCTGACGAGGTTGTCGAGACCCTGCGGGCGGCCTTCGAGCAAGTGAACCAGGACCCCGGTCTGATTGCGGCGTTCAAGGAGCAGGCATTCGTGCTGGAGAACTACGGCCCCGAGGAGGCGGCCGAACTCACCGCCGAGCGCGCCTCCATCTATGAAGATCTCCTGGACCGGCTCGGGATGCTTGACTGATGTTCGATCTCCTCGGGCAGGGGCTTCTGGCCAACCTGACTCCGGCCATGCTGCTCCTCGTGCTCGTGGGCACGTTGAGCGGTATGACCATCGGGGCCATGCCGGGGCTCAGCGCCACCATGGGCGTGGCCCTTCTCGTTCCCTTCACCTTCGCCATGGAACCCACCTCGGGACTCGTTCTCCTCGGTGCCTTCTACATGGGGGCGATCTACGGCGGCTCCTTCACCGCCATTCTGGTCAACGCGCCGGGTACGCCCTCGTCGATTGCTTCGGCCTTCGACGGGTATCCGCTCACGAAGAAGGGCCGCAGCGAGTATGCCATCGTCGGCGCCACCATGGGGTCCTTCGTCGGCGGCATCATCGGCGTGATCGCGCTCATCTTTCTGGCGCCGCCGCTCGCGCAGTTCTCGCTCCGATTCGGCCCCCAGGAATACTTCTGGGTGGCCATCTTTGGGCTCACCATCATCGCCAGTCTCGCCACGGGGTCGCTGCTCAAAGGGCTTATCGGCGGCCTGTTCGGCCTGCTGCTGGCGACCGTGGGCATTGCCCCGGTCGGCGGCGACGTGCGGTTCATCTTCGGAGAGTCCACTCTGCAGGGCGGTATTCCTCTGGTGCCCGCGCTCATCGGGCTGTTCACGATCCCGGAGATCATCAGTCTGGTGGCGCGCCGCACCCGCGACGCGACCATCGCCGACGACGACCAGCAGAAGAAGGACACCGTGTGGGGCATGGTGAAAGACGTGCTGAGCCGTTGGGGCAACCTGCTGCGGTCGTCCCTGATCGGCGCGGCGGTCGGAATTCTACCGGGAGCGGGCGGGAGCATCGCCAACCTGGTCGCCTACAATGAGGCCAAACGGGCGTCGAAGCATCCGGAAACCTTCGGAACCGGCGAGATCGACGGGGTGATCGCCTCGGAAACGGCCAACAACGCCACTGTGGGCGGTGGGTTTATTCCTACCCTCACCCTCGGTGTTCCGGGCACCCCGCCCGACGCCATCATCCTCGGCGTGCTCCTGCTGCACGGGCTGCGCCCGGGCGCGCAGCTGTTCGAAACCTCCGGGCCGCTCGTCTACACCTTCATCATCGCTTTGGCCGTCGCGGCCGTGATGATGGTGCCGGTGGGGCTGATCGCCGGGCGCGGCCTGCAACGCGGCATCATGGCACTGCCGGTGCGATACCTCGCCCCGTCCATCACCGTGCTGGCCATCGTGGGCGCGTACGCGATCCGCAACTCGGTCTTCGACGTCTTCATTATGCTTGCGCTTGGCGTGGTGGCCTACCTGCTCAATCGGGTCGGTATCGGCGGCGCACCTATCGTGCTCGGCCTGGTGCTCGGGACCATTGCCGAAACCGGGTTGGTTCAGGGGATTCTTACCTCCTCTGGGGAAGACCTGCCCTGGCTCACCTTCTTCACCCGACCGATCAGCATCGTGCTCATCGTGATGTGTGTTGTCTCAGCGGTCTGGCCGTTTGTGCAGAAGCGGCGGGCTGAAGCCCGCCGAGCACAAGCCGTGCCGGCCGTTCCCGTTGGGCAGTCCGAACGCGGGGGGAAGAACTGATATGGGCAACATCGTGGGCGGTTTGGCCATGCTCGGCCTGTGCCTGGTCTTCTGGGTGCAACGCGACTACAGCAGTGACAACGGCGGTCTTTTTCCGGATGCCGTGATGATCACGCTCGCCGTGCTGAGCCTGTTCCTCGTGGCGCGCGGCGTGTTCTGGCGCACCGAAACCGGATGGGACGCCGGCGAACGGCTGGGGTGGGGCGGCCTCGCCCGGGCATTCCTGCTCCTTGCAGCCTGGGTGGCGTCACTGCCGCTGCTGGGTTACGTCGTGGGCGGAATCGTGTTCTTCACCCTGATGGCCCTGCTCATGCGCACCGAACGACCCACCCTCAAGAACGTGGCGCTCGACCTCACCGTGGCATTCGTCGTAGTCGGTGGCTTCTACCTCGCCTTTACCCGCGTTCTGTTTGTCAATCTTCCCGAACTTTTTATCTGACCCGGAGGTATCTTCCATGACCATTCCCACCCACCGTATTGCCGTGATTCCCGGCGACGGCATCGGCACCGAGGTGATGCCGCCCGCGCAACGGCTGCTCGAGCTGGCCGGAACCCGGTTCGGCTTCGCCTTCGAATGGCAACAGTTCGACTGGAGTTGTGAGTACTATTCCCGGACCGGGGCGATGATGCCCGCCACCGGTCTCGAGCAGCTCGCCGAGTGCGATCAGATTCTGCTCGGCGCGGTGGGCTTCCCCGGGGTTCCCGACCATGTCTCGCTGTGGGGGCTGCTGATTCCGATCCGGCGCGCGTTCCAGCAGTACATCAACCTGCGCCCAGTGAAACTCTTGCCCGGAATTGAAAGCCCGCTGCGCACCGTACCCGCCGGCGGCATCGATTTTCTTGTCGTCCGCGAGAACAACGAGGGCGAGTATTCCGAGAGCGGCGGCCGTCTGTACCGCGGGCTGCCGCAGGAGATGGCCATTCAGGAATCGATTTTCACCCGCTTCGGGGTGACCCGGGCCATGCGTTACGCCATTGATCTGGCCCAGTCCCGCGCGGGCAAGCTCGCGTCGGCGACCAAGTCGAACGGAATCATTCACACGATGCCGTTCTGGGACGAAATTCTTCGCGAACTGGGGCAGGAGCATCCGCTGCTTGATATTTCGGAATACCACATCGACGCGCTTGCGGCCCTGTTCGTGCTCGACCCGGGCCGCTTCGATGTGGTCGTGGCGTCGAACCTGTTCGGCGATATCCTCACCGATCTCGGCGCGGCCATTATCGGCAGCATCGGCATCGCGCCCTCGGCCAACCTCAATCCCGAGGGGGAATTCCCCTCGATGTTCGAGCCCGTGCACGGGTCGGCTCCCGACATTGCCGGCCAGGGCACGGCGAACCCGCTCGGCCAGGTCTGGGCTGCGTCGATGATGCTCGACCACCTCGGCCACCCCGAGGCCGGGGCCGCCCTCGTTGACACCATGGGCCACGTGTTGGTCGAAACGGATGTGCGCACCCCCGATCTCGGCGGACGCGCCACCACCGAGGAGGTTTCCGACGCCCTCGCCGACGCCTTCGTCGCCGTGACTGCCGAGGCGGTGCTGCGATGAGAATCGTTGACGTGCGCGAGGAGACTATGCCGATCAGTTCGCCGATTCGCAACGCTTTCATCGACTTCAGCAAGATGACCCTGAGCGTGGTCGCCGTGGTCACCGACGTGGTGCGGGACGGTCGCCCGGTGGTCGGCTACGGTTTCAACTCCAATGGCCGCTACGCTCAGGGCGCGATTATTCGAGAGAGGATCATCCCGCGCGTTCTCGAGGCTGATCCGGAGTCTCTGCTCGATCCGGAGCGTGACAATATCGATCCTGGGCGGGTGTGGGATGCCATGATGACCAATGAAAAACCGGGCGGGCACGGGGAACGCTCCGTGGCCGTGGGTACCGTGGACATGGCGGTCTGGGACGCCGTGGCTAAGATCGAGCAGAAGCCGCTGTTCCGGCTGCTGGCGGAGCGCTTTGGCGGGGGCGACGCGGCCAACCCAAAGGTGTTTGTATACGCCGCTGGCGGCTACTACCACCCCGGGAAGGGTGTGCAGGGGCTCACCGATGAGATGCGCAGCTACTTCGACCGCGGGTACAGCGTGGTGAAAGCCAAGATCGGTGGGGTGCCGCTTGCCGACGACCTGCACCGCATCGAAGCGGTTCTGGACATGCTGGAGCCACACCAGCGGCTCGCGGTCGACGCCAACGGACGCTTCGACCAGGCCACAGCGCTGGAGTACGCGCACGCACTCTCGGCCTATGACCTGTTCTGGTACGAGGAACCGGTGGACCCGCTTGACTTCGAGGCGCAGGCCGCCGTTGCCGCCGTGTACGACAAGTCCATCGCCACCGGCGAAAACCTGTTTTCGATGCAGGATGCCCGCAATCTGATTCGCTACGGGGGCCTGCGGCGCGAGACGGACTGGCTGCAGTTCGACTGCGCGCTCAGCTATGGTCTCGTCGAGTATCTGCGCACCCTCGACATGCTCGAGGAGAACGGATGGTCGCGCTCGCGCTGCATTCCGCACGGTGGGCACCAGATGTCGCTGAGCATCGCAGCGGGGCTGGGATTGGGCGGAAACGAGTCCTATCCTGACCTGTTCCAGCCCTTCGGGGGGTTTCCCGATGGTGTCGAGGTGCGCGACGGTTTCATTACAATGCCCGAATATCCTGGAATCGGTTTCGAGGGCAAGGCCGATCTCTTTGCCGTGATGCGTGCAATCGGGGAGCCGTCGCTGGCGACCTGCAGCTAAGTTACTTCTGTTGTATGATGGAAGGCTGCACCGCAAGGTGCAGTTTGGTAATTCAATAGCGTGTGACACGAACCCATCGCCGGCCACGGTGTTGATTAAGACACCGGGCGCGATGCGTATGGGGATGATCGGTTTCGACACTGTTTGCGCAATTGTGAGAAGCGGGTCGAGGATGCAGGGTTATCTCGTAAACGATCTCTGCAAAACAATAAGTGCCAAATCAAACCGCACTGACTTCGCTCTCGCTGCCTAAGCGAAAGCACTAACGAAGTCCGCCAGACCGGGAATGCTCTCTACCCGGATCCTGACGCCAGTTAGAGAGCTTGCTTCTACATTGAGCCACGGGGCGTAGAGGGACTTAAACGAAGGCTGGGCCTGTCGGAGTAGATGCCAGTGGCAAATTCCGGGGCCGAGAAAGCGACTTCACTGGATACACCCGTAGAAGGCATATGACCACAGCAGTGGACCGGGGTTCAATTCCCCGCATCTCCACCATCGGATCTGTCACACGTTGTTGAGTTTCTTCTCACAACTGGCCGCCCCACCGGGCGGCCAGTTGTGTTTAACCGGATGCGGCTGTCAGCGCAGGCGCAGACCGATCGCGGTGCGGATAGCGTCGCGCTGGCCGCCGGAGTGCACGATGTCGTCTCCGTGAACAGTGAGCTGGCTGGCATGACAGCGCAGGGCCGCCACGACAGTGTCGCGCTCGGCATCGAGGTCGAACCATTCAGCATCCGCTGCGGGAGTATCGAGAATCTCGGCGTAGCGGATCGTGAGGCTGCGGCTGGCGGCGAGGGCGGCGTCGTGGACGCGCACGTGATCGGGATGACCGTAGCCGCCGGTCGAGTCGTAGCTGATGACGAGGCTCGGTCGCACGTATCGCAGCACGGCCACGAGGTCGTTGATGACCTCGGCGAGCGGCGCACGAGCGAGCGCATCCGCTTCGGAATCTGCGGCTGGACCGGCCAGGCCGGGGCGGATCCACTCCATGCCGGAGTCTCGGTAGCGGCGCGCGGGCAGCCCGGGCGCGCGGGCCGGTATTTCACCGAGCCAGAAGCCCTCGTCGACGCCGAGGGCGCGGGCGGCGCGCTCGAGTTCCCGCTCGCGCTCCTTAGCCAGGGCGGGGGTTCCGGCGAGCACTGAGAGCGGTCCAGCGACGACCTCTCCGCGCTCACCGCGCGTTGCAGTGACCAGGCTGACTCGGACGTTGCGGCTCGCGAGATGGGCGATGAGACCGCCCGTGCTGATGGTCTCGTCGTCGGGGTGCGCGTGCACGAAAAGCACGGAGGTGACGGGGTCGAGCAGGCTCATGCCTCGATCAACTTCTGGCCGCCGGGGGCTGATTGATCGGCCGGCGGGTCGGGGTCGACGAGGTCGTCGTGGTGGATGGAATCGATGAGGGTATGCAGCGGCTTTCCGCTGCCGCCCCACTGCAGCGAGATGATCTCGGCGGCGATCGAGACCGCGGTCTCCTCGGGGGTGCGCGAGCCGAGGTCGAGGCCGATCGGGCTGCGCAGCCGGGCCAGCTCGGCATCGGTCACCCCCACCGCGCGCAGGCGCTCCAGGCGGTCAGCATGGGTACGCCGCGACCCCATCGCGCCGATGTAGGCCACCGGTGGGCCGTGCAGGGCCGCTTCGAGCAAGGGAACGTCGAATTTGGGGTCGTGGGTCAGTACGCAGATCACCGTGCGGGGATCGATGAATCCACCGGCGATCTGTTCGCGCAGGTAGCGGTCGGGCCAGCTCACCACGACCTCGTCGACGCCGGGAAACCGGGCGGCCGTCGCGAACACGCCGCGAGCATCGCAGACCGTGACCCGGTAGCCGAGAAAAGTGCCGAGCCGGGCCAGGGCGGTGGCGAAGTCGATCGCCCCGAAGACCAGCAAGCGCGGCCGGGGTGCGTAGCTTGCGAAGAACACCCGCAGGCCCTCGCCCCGCCTTTCGCCGTCTGGACCGTAGGTCAGGGTGGTGTTGCGACCGGCGGCGAGCAGACCCTGGGTGTCGTCACCGATGGCGTGGTTGGCGCGGTCAGAGCCCAGGTCTCCTGCAAATCCGTGCGGCCGCACCACGAGGTGGCGGCCGATCCAGCCGGCATCCGGATGTTCGATCACGGTGGCCACGCCTACCGGGCGCCCGGCAGCCATGTCGTCGTGCACGCCATCGAGCAAGGCAAAGGTGGCGCGGGAGACGGGTTCGATGAAGACGTCGAGGATGCCTCCGCACGTGAGCCCCACGGCGAAGGCGTCGTCGTCGCTGATGCCGTAGCGCACGAGCACCGGCACGCCGTCCTTGGCCACCTGGGTGGCCAGTTCATAGACGGCTCCCTCGACGCAGCCGCCCGAGACCGATCCGGCCACGGTACCGTCGGCGCTGACCAGCATCGAGGCGCCGGGCGGGCGCGGCGCGGACTGGAAGGTTCGCACGACCGTGGCGAGGCCCGCGGTGGCACCGCTCTGCCAGCCGGTGAGGAGGGTATCCAAAACCTCGCGCATGTCGGTATCCCTTCGGTCGGTGAGTCAGTGGCCGGACGCGCGCCGACCAATTCGGTATGCGATAAACGCTACCGTGGCCAGCAGGCCCACGAGTTTCATCGGGTCACTGAGCTGGTCGGTGATGACGCCCCTGACCAGGCTCATCGCGTCGAGGCTCGGCGCGGCGGTAGGTACAGACCGGTGCGGCGCGGCCTGAAGCTCGCCGGAGGGCGCGACGCGCGGCGGGACCGGGCTCGCCGACGGGGTCGCCCGCTCGGGGGCATCCGCTGCAACGTTGGGGAGCCTGTCGGCAGCCGGATCGTCGACGTTCTCGCCAAGGCCAGACACAGCATCGGGGCCACCATCTGTGATCAAATCTTGCAGGTTGCCGGCGAACAGGGTCATCATCTGCTCGGTGACGCTGCTGATGACGCCCTTGCCCATGGCAGCCGCCTTACCCGACAGCGACAGATCGGCGCTGACCGTGCCCCGGGTGACGCCGTCGGTTTCGACCAGTACGAGCGTGACCGTGGCCTGGGCGGTACCCTGACCGCGGGTCTCCTGCGCCTTGCCGGAGAAGACAGCGCGGAGGCCCTCGGCGTCGCGTTCGTCGACGTTCATCTGGCCGCGGTACTGCATGGTCACCGGGCCGAGCTTGACCTTCATGCCGACCTGGTAATTGTCGTCGGAGAGCTTGTTCAGAATCTGCGCGCCCGGCACACAGCCGGCGACGCGTTCGAAGTCCATCAGGGTGTTCCACACCGTGTCGACGGGGGCGATGACGGTGAAGGTACTGTCGAGTTGCATCAGGGTATCCTCTGCTGGATGGTTACGGATGGTCGAGCGGATGCCGACGGGTCGCCGCGAATGGCGGCCGCCACCTCGACGAGGGCCGCGTAGTTGTGCCCGCTGACAAACGCGTCGCAGTAGGGCAGGGCGGCGGCCATACCGCCGACGAGCGGCCGGAAGTCGGCGGCGGCTTTGCGCGGATTCACCCAGACAATGCGATGCGCGAGCCGGCGCAGTCGTGCCATCTGGGCGTCGACGTCGGCCGGGTCGTCCTGTGCCCATCCGTCGGAGAACAGCACGACCACCGCGCCGCGAGCCAGGCCGCGCCGCCCGAAGTCGTCGATGAACCGGCGGATGCTGGCCGCCAGCCGGGTGCCGCCGGCCCAGTCGGTCACGGTGGCGGACGCCTGCGCGAGCGCCTGGTCCGGGTCGCGTACGGCCAGCTGGCGGGTCAGCCGGGTGAGACGCGTTGAGAACACGAACGCTTCGGCCTGGGCGCCGGACGCCGCACCCTGCAGCAGCGACAGGAAGACCCTCGTGTACGGTTCCATCGAGCCCGACACGTCGCAGAGCAGCACCAGCCGGCGCGGCTTCGGGCGGCGGCGGGCGTAGTGCAGGGTGATCGGGTCGCCGCCGGTGCCCTGCGCGGCCCGCACGGTGCGGGCCACATCGAGCCGGTCGCGGCTGTGCGGCGACGGATGGGTCCGGCGGCTCAGCCGCGTCGGCGTCGACAGTACGATGCGGGCGACGAGCCGGCGCAGGCGGGCCAGTTCCTCGGGGTCGAGGTCGGCGAACGCGATCTCGTGCAAGTGCTCGTCGTTGGCGGCCATGGCAAGGATCGCGTCGCGCTCGGGACCGTCGCCGTCGCCCGAGTCGTCGAAACCGGGCAACGGAGCCGGCGGGCGAGCTTCTGGCTGCAACTGGGGGGCAGAGACCGGGCGGTTGGTTGGCGGGGCAGCTTTCGTGCGCATCTCGGAGCCGATCGCCGGGGGAGCGTTCGGGTCACCGCGTGCTTCGGCCGGGTCGAGCCGGCCGTCGAACACGGCGCTGAACACCGCGTCGAAGCGGGCAAGATGCTGGTGCCGGGAGACGAACACGATCCGGCACGCCCAGTACAGGGCGGCCCGGTCGGTCGGCGGGACCAGCCGCAGCGCCTCGGCCAGTCGGGCCGCGCGGTCCGGCGATACCGGCAGACCGGCCCGGTGCAGGGCCGTGCTGAAGCCGGCGGCGAGGGCGGCCGCTTCGATCGGTCGATAAAGACCGCGGTCATCCATGCGCGGCCTCCGCCACCCAGCCACCGCCGCGGGCAGCAGCGAGATCCAGGTCGTCCCGGTTCTTGAGCACGGAGCCCCAGGTCTGCTCGACCGCGTGGCCGCTGATCTGCGCGATGCCGAGCACTCCGAGGGCGCTGACCCAGTCGATGGCCTCGGCGATACCCGGCGGCTTCACGAGGTCGAGCGATCGCAACCGGGTGATCGCCGCCGCGGCCTCGGTCGCGAGTGCCTGCGAGCTGCTCGGCACCCGGCGGCGCACGATCTGCGCGATCCGCTCCGGCTCCGGGTAGTCGATCCAGTGATACAGGCAGCGCCGGGTGAGGGCGTCGTGCAGGTCGCGGGTGCGATTGCTCGTCAGAATCACGATCGGCGGATGCTCCGCCGTGACGGTTCCGAGCTCGGGAATGGTGACCGCCGCCTCGGCCAGCAGCTCAAAGGTGAAGGCTTCGAATTCGGCGTCGGCCCGGTCGATCTCGTCGAGCAACAGCACGGCCGGACGCGGGCCGGCGTGTTCGATGGCCCGCAACAGCGGGCGACGCAGCAGATAGTCGCGCCCGAACAGCTCCGTTTCGGCCAGTTCCACCCCACGCGCTTCGGCCAGGCGAATGCCGAGCAGTTGCCGCGGATAGTTCCACTCGTAGAGTGCCTCTCCAGCGCTGATTCCCTCGTAGCACTGCAATCGAAACAGTTCGGTATCGAGCAGCCGTGCGAGCGCCTTGGCGATCTCGGTCTTGCCCACCCCGGGTTCACCCTCGAGCAGGAGCGGCTGCTGCATGCGCACGGCCAGGAATACGGCGGTCGCGAGGCCCTCATCGGCGAGGTAGTCCTCGGCATCGAGGGCACGCTGCAGCGCGCCGACGGACGGCACCAACTCGGGCACGGTCACCATCACCATCGCCGGCACCGGGCAACCGGGCCCCTAGCGCGCGGTCGCATACTGCTCCGGATGTCCGACAAACGCCGTGCGGCAGCCCGCCGCGCAGAAGTACACGGTCGTGCCGTTGTGCTGCACCTGCAGCGACGTGGGCAGCGCGGCCACCGTCATGCCGCAGACGGGGTCGATCGCGATCGCGTCCACTGCCGTCGCCGTCTCAACCACCTCCGCGGCTTGCGGTTGCCCGTGCCCGGCCCGGTCCTGCACCAGCTGCGCGAAAATCGACACCGCGATCTCCCCGGGGGTGCGCGCCCCGAGGTCGAGGCCCGCTGGGCTGAACACACGCGCGCGCTGCTCGGGCGACACGTCAAGCGAGGCGAGCACGGCAGCGCCGCGCTTGGGGCTCGCCACGAGCGCCACATAGGGCACTCCGGCGGCGAGGGCGGCGAGCAGGGCGGGCTCCTCATTCCGGCCGTGCGAGGCGACGATCAGGGCGGCGTCGCCGACCTGCGGGGCGGCGGAGGCGCCATCCGTTTGGATGAGGTCGAAGCCGACGAGCGGTGCCAGGGCGGCGAGAGCCTCGGCATCGGGCGTCGAGCCGACGATGATCATTCGGGGCAGCGGAAGGTGCGGCTCAAGAAAGATCTCGATCGCCCCGCCACTCACACAGGGGTTGGAGACCTCGACCGCGCCGTCTCGCACGGTGCTCGACGGCACGCCGGCGACGACCTTGAGCAGCAGCGGCTGCCGGCTCGCGAGTACCTGCAGGCTGTACA
Source organism: Cryobacterium sp. Y29 (assembly GCF_002929825.1). Taxonomy (GTDB): domain Bacteria; phylum Actinomycetota; class Actinomycetes; order Actinomycetales; family Microbacteriaceae; genus Cryobacterium. Next base: position 199,543 of record NZ_PJJN01000036.1, on the reverse strand, counting down.
GGCGAACGGATGCCTCCACGCACGTTCCTCCGACAAAACCCTCGATCTCGCCGGTCGCACGAACGAGCGCAGTGTCTCCGGCGTGCGCGCTCGTCGGGCGCTGGGCGCGCACGACGGTCGCGTGCACGAACGCTTCGCGGCGCTCGATGAGCTCTTGCGCGCGGGTCGGGTGGGCAACGGGCATGCTACACCGGCGGTCTCGTGCGGCCCTGCATGGCCTCCCACACCCTGGCGGGGGTGCAGGGCATATCCATGTGCACGACCCCGAACGGGGCGAGGGCATCGACGACGGCGTTGACGACGGCCGGCGGTGACCCGACCGTGGCAGATTCGCCCACGCCCTTCGCCCCGATCGGGTGGTGCGGCGACGGGGTCACGGTGAAGCCGGTCTCCCAGTCGGGCACCTCCATGGCGGTGGGGATGAGGTAGTCCATGAACGAGCCGCCGAGGCAGTTGCCCTCGTCGTCGAACTCGATGATCTCCATGAGTGCCATGCCGACACCGTCGGTGAGGCCACCATGAATCTGGCCCTCGATGATCATCGGGTTGATGCGGGTGCCGCAGTCGTCGACGGCGATGAAGCGGCGCACCGTGACATGACCGGTACCCGGGTCGATGTCGACGACGCAGATATAGGCGCCGAACGGAAACGTCAGGTTGGGCGGATCATAGGTGACCTCGGCGTCGAGATTGCCGTCGATACCCTCGGGCAGCGCGACCGTGCCGTGGGCGCCCATCGCGATCTCGGCCATGGTCTTGCCCACGCGCGGATCGCCCTTGACGAACCAGCGGCCCTTCGCCCACTCGAGGTCTTCCGGCCGGGTCTCGAGCATGGCCGCGGCGATGAACCGGGCCTTCTCCCGCACCTTGCGGGCGACGAGCGCCACGGCGGCGCCGCTGACCGGAGTGGACCGGCTGCCATAGGTACCGAGGCCGAACGGCGTCTGGTCGGTGTCTCCGTGCACCACATCGATGTCTTCCGGCGGGATGCCGATCTCCTCCGCCACGATCTGCGCGAACGTCGTTTCGTGGCCCTGACCCTGGCTTTGCACCGAGATGCGCACGACGGCCTTGCCGGTGGGGTGGATGCGCAGTTCGGCGCCGTCCGCCATCCCGAGTCCGAGAATGTCCATGTCCTTGCGCGGGCCGGCACCGACCGTTTCGGTGAAGAACGAGATGCCGATGCCCATGAGCTCACCGCGTTCGCGTTTCTCTTTCTGTTCGCGGCGCAGTTCGTCGTAGCCGGCAATCTTCATCGACAGCCGCATGGTGGGTTCGTAATCACCCGAGTCGTACTCCCAGCCGGTCTTGTTGGCGTAGGGAAACTGCTCCTTCTTGATGAAATTCTTCAGGCGCAACTCGGCTGGGTCCATGTCGAGCTTGCGGGCCAGGATGTCGACCATCCGCTCCACCAGATACACCGCCTCGGTGACCCGGAAGGAACACGCATAGGCCACCCCGCCCGGGGCCTTGTTGGTGTACACGCCCGTGACGGTGCAGTGCGCTGCGGCGAGGTCGTAGCTGCCGGTGAAGATGTGGAAGAACCCGGCTGGATATTTGGTGGGCTGGGCAGTGGCGTTGAACGCGCCGTGGTCGGCGAGTACGTTGGTGCGCAGGGCCAGGATCTTGCCGTCCTTGGTCGCCGCGATCTCGCCCTGCATGATGTAGTCGCGGGCGAACGAGGTACTCATGAGGTTCTCGGAGCGGTCCTCGACCCATTTCACCGGTTTGCCGGTGACGATGGAGCCGACGACGGCGAGGATATAGCCCGGGTAGATTCCGACTTTGTTACCGAACCCGCCGCCGATGTCGGGGGAGACCACCCGAATCTTGTGCTCGGGAATGCCGGAGACCATCGCGAACAGGGTGCGGTGGGCGTGCGGCGCCTGCGTCGTCTCGTACAGGGTGAGACGGCCGTCGATGGGGTCGAAGTCGGCGACGGCGCCACAGGTTTCCATCGGCGCCGGGTGCACGCGCGGGTAGACGATCTCCTGCTTCACCACGACGTCGGCGCTCGCGAAGACGGCATCCGTTTCGGCTTTGTCGCCGGCTTCCCAGTCGAAGATGTGGTTGTCGGTGCGGCCCTCGAGGTCGTCGCGAATGACGGGAGCACCCGGATCCATCGCCTTGCGGGCGTCGACGACGGGCGGTAGCACGTCGTACTCGACCTGGATCAGTTCGAGGGCATCTCGGGCGGCGTAGCGGTCTTCGGCGACGACGAAAGCGACTTCCTGGCCCTGGAAGCGCACCTTGTCGGTGACCAGCACGGCCTGCACGTCCATCGAGAGGGTCGGAGCCCACGCCAAGCCGAGGGCCTGCAGGTCGGTACCGGTGATCACGGCGAGCACCTTGGGGTGCGCGAGCGCCTCGGTCGTATCGATCGAGACCAGCCGGGCGTGGGCGACGGGAGCGCGCAGAATGGCGCCGTGCAGCATGCCGGGTAGCACGATGTCGTCGACATAACGGCCCTTGCCGCGCACGAAACGCGGGTCTTCCTTGCGCTGCATGCGGCCGTGGCCGATGGGCCGATCGTGGTCGCCGGCGGCCGGGTTCGACGGGCGGTCCTCGAGAATGGTCATGCGTGCACCTCGTGCTCGGTTGATTCGGACGTGGTCGTTTCCGGGGCCGCACCGGCGGGATGCTCGGCGGCCCACTGGATCGACCGCACAATGGTGGCGTAGCCGGTGCAGCGGCAGATCTGCCCGGAGATGGCCTCGCGAATCTCCAGTGGTTCGGGGTGCGGGTTGTAGTCGAGCAGGGCGCGGGCGGTGAGCATCATGCCGGGAGTGCAGAAACCGCACTGCAGGCCGTGCTCCTCCATGAAGCCCTGCTGCACCGGGTCGAGGGTGGTGCCGTTGGCGAGCCCTTCCACGGTCGTGATGGTGTGCCCGTCAGCCATGGCAGCAAGCACGGTGCAGGATTTCACCGGCTGGCCGTCCATCAGTACCACGCAGGTGCCACAGTTGCTGGTGTCGCAGCCCCAGTGCGTTCCGGTGAGCCGCAGGTCGTCGCGAATGAAGTGTACGAGCAGCACGCGCGGTTCGATTTCGCGGGTGACGTCGGTGCCGTTTATGGTCATGCTGATCTGCATCGGGCTCAACTCCTAAATCGTGATGTCGGAAACGGATGCCGCGGCGCGGCTGCACGCGACCCGCAGCACACGGCGGGTCAGTTCGTCGGCGAGGTGCCGCTTGTAATCGATCGGTCCGCGTTGGTCGGCGAGGGGGTCGCAGGCGAGTGCCGCCAGACGCCCCGCTTCGACGAAGAGCGTTTCATCGGGTGTCTGTCCGACGAGTACCGCTTCAACCTCGGTCACGTTACGCTCGAGTCCGACCGCGGTGAGGCCGACGGCCACCTCGCTGATGGTGCCGTCGGCGCCGAGCGTCACGCTCGCGCCGGCCGCGGCGACAGCCCAGTCTCCGACGCGCCGCTCGACCTTTTCGTAGGCGCTGCTGGAGCCGGCCCGAATGGGAACGCGCACCTCGATGAGCAGTTCGTTCTGGGCGACGGCGGTCTCGTACGGGCCGCGGTGGAACTCGGCCATCGACAGCATCCGCTCCCCGGCCGGTCCGCGCACGACGGCCACCGCTTCGAGAACGTGGCACACCGTGGAGAGGTCTTCGGCCGGGTCGGCTTGGCAGAGCGAGCCGCCTATGGTGCCGCGGTTGCGCACGATCGGGTCGGCGATGACGCGTTCGGCGTCACAGATGATGGGGAACAGGCGCCGCACGTCGCCGGATTGGAGCAGGGTCGTGTGCCTGGTCATCGCGCCGATGCGTAGTACCGGACCATCGACCAGCAGGTAGTCCAGCTCGTAGAGGTCGTTGATGTCGATGAGCCAGTCGGGCCGGGCCAGGCGCAGCTTCATCATGGGAAGCAGGCTGTGTCCGCCGGCGACCACCCGGGATTCGGCCCCGTGGCGATCAAGCAGGGCGAGGGCATTGTCAACCGAACTGGCACGAACGTAATCGAACGGAGCCGGAATCTGCACGGGCTTCTCCTCACTGAGAAGTTTCCACGGCACCGCGCGTCGTTGCGCGACACTGTCGTGCCTCAGCTTGCTCCCCGCGACCGTGGCTGTCAACGTCGACCAGAGCACAAGCAGGAGTTGGGCGCCGCCACTTTCGTATTTCGCGCGGTGCATGAGCGAGTCCTGCACCATGATGGTTTCGGGAGAGGAAAGGCATGGCTGCGACGTGGCTGCGGAGGTGGGTGCCGGGGATCGACACGGCGCTCGGCTACCGGCGTTCCTGGCTACTGCCCGACCTGCGTGCGGGCGTCGTCCTGACCGCTCTGCTCATACCGGTCGGCATCGGCTACGCCGAGGTGGCGGGGCTTCCGCCGGCATCGGGCCTGTACGCCACGATCATTCCCCTGGCCGCTTATGCCGTCTTCGGGCCGTCGCGCATTCTCGTGCTTGGTCCCGACTCGGCACTGGCGCCGATCATCGCAGCCGCGATTGTGCCTCTCGCTCTCGGTGATGATACGCGCGCGGTGGCCCTCGCCGGGCTCCTGGCCATCATGGTCGGATTGATTCTCGCGCTTGGTGGTGTCCTGCGCCTCGGTTTCGTGACCGACCTGCTCTCCAAACCTATCCGCGTCGGCTACCTCAACGCTCTCGCCCTGCTGGTCATCGTGTCGCAGCTGCCCACCCTTTTCGGCTTCTCCATCGAACCGGACTCGGCACTGCGCGATGCGATCGGGATATTCGCCGGAATCGCCGGCGGGCAGGTGAACCTGACGGCGACGCTCTTCGGGCTCGGTTCGCTGGCCGTCATTGTCGTCCTGTCGTGGCGCAGGACCCGGATTCCGGGTGTGCTTGCGGCCGTCGTACTCGCGACGGCGGTGACCGCGGTCTTCGGGCTGAGAGATGCCCTGCCTGTTGTCGGTGCGCTTCCCCAGGGGCTCCCCGCACCCGCGCTCGGCGGGTTGCAGTGGGCGGATGCGGCGGCTTTAGTGGCTCCGGCACTGGGTATCGCGCTCATCGCCTTTGCCGACACCGCCGTGCTTTCGCGATCGTTTGCTGCCCGCCGCGGAGAGAATGTCAACGGTAGCCAGGAAATGAGGGCGATCGGCGCGTCGAACATCGCGAGCGGACTGCTCGGTGGATTCCCCGTCTCGGCGTCGTCCTCGCGCACCCCCGTCGCCGAGAAGGCGGGGGCTCGCTCCCAGCTCACCGGAGTCGTTGGTGCTGCCCTCGTTCTGGCCTTCATGCTATTCGCGCCCGGTCTCACGGATTTTCTGCCCTCGGCGGCGATCGCTGCGGTCGTCATCGTCGCCGCGGCCGGGCTCGTCGATGTGAAAGGGTTCATCGCGCTCGTGCGCATGAACAAAATCGATGCAACGCTCTCACTCGCGGCCTTTCTCGGGGTGCTGGTGGTCGGCGTGATCGAGGGTATCGCCGTGGCAATCGTTCTCTCGCTCGGCGCATTCGTCAGCCAGGCCTGGCGGCCCTACCGGGCCGAGCTCGGTCGGATCCGCGGTCTGCGCGGCTACCACGACCTGTCGCGGCATCCGGAGGGCGAACGGCTGCCCGGCCTCGTCATCGTTCGCTTCGATGCGCCACTCTTCTTCGCCAACGGGGGGATCTTCGACGACTATGTGCGGGCCACGGTCGCGGCTGCCGGTAGCGGGATACACACGGTCATCCTCGCGGCGGAGCCCATCACCGATATTGACACGACCGCTGTGGAAGAACTGCTCGAACTCGACAATTTTCTGGCTTCTCGCGGCATCACGCTGGTCTTTGCCGAGATGAAAGGCCCGGTGAAAGACCACCTGCGTGATTACGGATTGAGCGGGCGGTTTCCTCCGGAGCGGTTCGCGGTCACTGTCGGAGAGGCGGTCGATGCGGCTACCGGAACTTTGCGCGGCGATCTCGACAGCACCCCGTGGGACACGGACGTCTGACGAGAACGTCCCGACCGCCCAGCCACCGCAGCCGTGTCGCCCCCGGTGCATCACGCAGCGTCGCCCGGCGCGCCTCCCAGGTGTACGCGGCGCTCTGGAGCTGAACTGTCAGGGGCGGTTTGTCCAGGCCTTCCAGAAGAGAGCCTCGGCCTCGGCTGCTTTCTGCTGTTCCTGGGCGTGCAGGCGGCCGTAACTGAAGGTGTTCTCGCCGCGAAGGTAGGCGTCGACCCCGCCGCGGCGCAGCAGGCGCTCACGGGCGATGACGCTGTCGTGCTGGTCACCGAGCATGGTCTGCAGTTTCTGGGCGAATCCGCTCACCCGAGCGGCACGCTTCGGGTTGAGCGGACGCGCCGTCTCGGCCGCGTAGCGCAGCCTCTTGGCGCGCTTGCGCACCTCGTGCAGGGCGAGGTCACGTTCTTGCCCCGGCACGGTCCCGGCTGCGCGGCGCACGGCGCGGCGCAGTCTCTTCCACTCCTTCGCGACCAGGGCGGGCGCGACCACGCGGGCATCTTGGTCGGCCGTAGCCGTGAACGGCGGAGTGGCGACGAGGGCATCGAGGGCGTCGAGCAACCGAAAGTAGCGGTGGGTGTTGAGGGCGGTGACGAGCGTGTGCCCGGCGGTATCGGCATCCGTTTCAGAGCGAGTCTCGAGGCGCGCCCGAATCGGGCCGAGGAGCAGAACCGGGGGCTCGCGGTCGAGTAGGCCGGTGAGGCGGCGTTGCAGCACCTCTTCGTCGCGGGATCCGCCGAGCACGGCAGCGAGCCAGCCGAGTTCGGTGCGGAGGTATTGCACGACGGTCGGATCGACGAGGGACCGATAGGTGGCCAACACCGAACGCAGCCGGCGTGAGGCGACGCGCATCGCGTGCACAGAGCCGGTCGCGTGCTGGCGAACCTGCGGGTCCTGCGCGCGAATGACGCTGATCTGCTCGCTCAGGCTGGCCACTAAGACGTTCCCGGCCGGTCCGGTGGGCGTTGGGCCCCGCCGATCCTGGGGCGGTTCTGCCGGCAACCGGTCGCCGAGCGTACGCGCTAGTTTCGACGCGTGCCGTGACACGAGGATGCCGGCGGCCGCGAGCACAGCCTGCCCCGCGTCGAGCATGTCTTCCGGTCCGTCGACAAGTTCGATCTCCCATTCGCGCCACGCCGCGGAGGCCGGGTGGTCGATCAGTCGATCGGCGCGCACCCGATCGTCGCACAGCACGGCGAGGGTTTCGCCGCCCGCACCGATCAGGGCATGCGCGTCGCGGGTGGTGCGAAGGCGTGCAACGGGAACGAGCGGCGCGTCCCGTACGTAGACCCGCACGAGTTGCGCGAGCGACTCGGGTACGACATCCGCTTCGCCCTGCCCCTCCCCGCCGAGGGGCGCGTGAATCTCGCGGCGACGGCCAGCGGCCTCTGGCAGTTTCAGGTGCCATCCGGCGTCGTCGCCGCCGGTACGCCGGCGCAGCGTGATGTGCGCGGCGCTGAGTACGAGATCGTTCGTATCGAAATAGACGGCCTCGAGATCGAAAGTCACCAGTTTCGCGACGGCCTGCACGCCGGGCAGGTCGTTCAGCCGCGGCACCGGAGTCAGCTCGTCGACGTCAAATTTGCGTTCTATCTCGATACCACCGTTAGCGTCCACGATTCAGCCTAGCGCGGGCGTGCCGGGCCAAGCCGAACCGTGCTGCGCCCGGGAAGCCGGGTCAGGCGTTGGCAAGCCACAGGTCAGGGCCGAAGATCTCGTAGTGGATGCGATCGGCCGGCACGCCGGACTGCAGCGCCTGCGCGCGCAGGCTGCGCATGAACGGGAGCGGACCGCAGAGGTAAACCGAGGCGTCCTCCGGGATCGTCACGTTCTCCAGCGACATGAAGCCCTCGTGGTGGCCCGCGCTCGGGATCTCCAGCCAGAGCTCGAGTTCGGCCGCCTCCAGTAGGGCGACGTCCTCGTTCATCTGGTCGCGCAGCGCCCAGCGTTCGAGGTTGCTCTCGGCGTGGAGTACGAGCACCTCACGCTTCGAGGCCGTGTCCACCAGGGAACGCAGGATGGAAGCGCTGGGCGTGCAGCCGATTCCGGCCGAGGCCAGGATCAGCGGGCCGGTGCCCGCATCGAGGGTGATATCGCCGCACGGCACGGAGAGGATGAGCGTATCGCCGACCTGCACATCGCGGTGCAGCACGGGGGAGACCTCGCCGTCGGCGTCGAGCTTGGTGGTGAAGACTCGCGTCGTGGCCGTGCCGGCCGAGAGGGAGTACTGGCGCACTTGGCGGATACCGTCGGGCATGGTGGCGGTGACACTGACGTACTGGCCCGGCAGGGCGGGCGTCACGGGGGTGTCGTCGGCCGGTTCGAGGGTGAACGTGACGGCATCCGTTCCAGCCGCTTCCTTCTTCACGACAGTCCAGGGGGCCAGTGGCTTGTCGCTGGCGAGTCCCGCGTAGAGGCCCTTCTCCATCTTGATCAGCGCGTGGGCCATCAGCCAGTAGACCTCGGTCCAGGCGGCGGCGATCTCGGCCGTGATGACGTCGCTCAGTTCGTCGGCGATGCCCTCGAACAGGTACTTGTAGACGATGTCATACTGCTCGGGCTGAATATCGAGGGAGACGTGCTTGTGGGCGATGCGGGAGAGCATGGCCTCCGGAGTGATGTCGGGGTTTTGCACCATGTGGGTTGCGAAGACAGCGATACTGCCGGCAAGGGCCTGCTGCTGCGTGCCGTTCTTCTGGTTCGAGCGGCTGAACAACCCATCGAACAATTCGGGGTGAGCGGTGAGCATGCGCTTGTAGAAGTTTCTCGCGATCTGGGGCATCCGCTCGCCGACCAGCGGCAGGGTGGCTTCGATGAGGGGGAGGGACTGGGCCGAAAGCATGAATACTCCTTCTATAAACCGACTCCCGTTTGTGGGCGTCTTCCACAAAAGTAGCATTTGATATGCCAATTAAACGGATGCTTTCTACAAGTCGTAGAAAGTCGGGACTTTAGTCCTACCGCAGCAATCCGAGTTCGACCAAAACCGGCCCGGCAGGTTTTCCGTGCGGAAGACTGGCGATGACGAGGTCATCCAGCTCGCGGTAAAAGGCATCCCGGGCCCGGCGGAGGGCGGCGCGCAGGCCGCATCCGCTCAATAAGGGGCAGGGTCCGTCGGGCGAGTCGCAGGCGGCGAGGTCGGTGCGCGTGTCGAGCTGGCGCAGGAGTGCCCCGACGGTGACCTCACGGCCGAGCGGGCTGACGCGCACGCCGCCGCTCCGCCCTCGAATGGCCTCGACCAGGCCGAGCTCGCGCAGGCGCAACAGCGCCTTGGCCACGTGGTTATAGGGCGTGTCGACCTCGGCGGCGACCACTCGCGAGGTGAAGGTCACGCTCTCCGGCGCCGCGCAGAGCAGCATGATGACGCGCAGGCACACGTCCGAAAAAGCGTTGATCCTCATGCCTTAACTGTAGATGCGCCCGTCACTTTCGCCGAGATGAGAGAGAATGGGGCAAGTGAACACTGAGTCGGAGACACTGTTTGAGGTAATCCGCTTCGTGGACCTGGCCGGTGTGCTCGCCAACGCTATCCTCGGCGGGGTCGCCGCGCGCACGGCCCGCCTCGACATCGTCGGTTTCGTGGTGCTCGCGATCATGAGCGGGCTCGGCGGCGGCATGATCCGCGACACCCTGCTGCAGCAGGGCAGCCCGGCCGCACTGCTCGACCCGGCCTATCTGATCTTTGCCATCCTCGGCGGGGTCATCGCCTTCTTCGTCACGTTCAACGGGCGGTGGACCCGACGGGTGCTGTTGCTGCTTGACGCGCTCGCCGTGGGGTGCTGGGCGGCGGTGGGTGTGCAGAAAGCGCTGGATGCCGGTCTCGGCTGGCTTTCGGCCATCCTGCTCGGCATGATCACCGCGGTCGGCGGCGGCATGGTGCGCGACATCATGTTGCTCAAGGTGCCGACGATCTTCGGCGGCAATACGCTCTATGCCACGAGCGCCCTGCTGGCCAGCGCCGAGATGGTGATTCTGAGCAAGCTCGGGTTCGTGGCGGTCGGTACCGGCGTGGCCATTCTCAGCGGCGCTGCGCTGTCGCTGCTGGCCAAACGCTACGGCTGGATTCTGCCGACCGGCTACGCGCTGCGCATTCCGGGGCCGATTCTGCTTCTCAGCCCCCGGGTCTGGCGCCAGCGTCGGCTCGACGCGCGCAGGGCGCGTGACGGCATCTTCCCCGACGATTCGGGTGTTTCGTCCTGACCGTCACGGTGTCTGTGAGGGTGCCCGCTCCGGGTTCAGTACCGCGAGCGTCGCCGCGTGCAGCAGTGTGTTGGTGGCCAGGGCGCTGCCGTGCCAGGGGCCGGGCTGGCCATCGACCGAGGTGAACGTGCCGCCGGCCTCCTGCACGATCGGCGCGAGCGCGGCCATGTCGTAGGGCTGTAGGTCGAATTCCCCGGCCACGTCGAGGTGGCCCTCGGCGAGCAGCATGTATGACCACATGTCGCCGTAGGCGCGGGTGCGCCAGACCTGGCGGGACAGCGTGACGAGCTCGTCGAGGTGCCCGGCTTGATCCCACTGCTGCAGGCTGCCGTAGCTGATGGATGCCTCGGCGAGAGTGTCGATGCCGGAGACGTGCAGGCGGGTGGGGGCAGCATCCGCCTGCCTCGTGTCGATTGACCAGGCGCCACTACCCGCTGCCGCCCACCAGCGTTTGCCGAGTGCAGGGGCGCTGACCACGCCGAGCACGGGAACGCCGTCGATGGCGAGGGCGATGAGGGTGGCCCAGATCGGTATACCGCGGAGGAACCCGGCGGTGCCGTCGATGGGGTCGATGATCCACTGGCGGGTCGTGGACCCGGCGGTACCGAACTCTTCGCCGAGGATGCCGTCGTCGGGGCGACGTTCGGCGAGCAGGTCGCGAATGGCGCGCTCGACCGCCTGGTCGGCATCCGTTACCGGTGTGCGGTCGGGTTTGGTCGTCACGACCAGGTCGAGCGCGGTGAAGCGGGCACTGGAGATGGCGTCGGCGGCTTCGGCGAGGTCCAGGCCGAGCTGGAGGTCATCGGAGAGGGCGTAGATTCGCGGTTCGGTCACCCTCCCAAGGATAGTAATTTCGTGAGCGGATGCCGGTCTCCGCCCCGGTTCGGCCTCGATTGGCATCGAGCCCTCTTGGGGTGTTAGGGTTACACGTTGCCGCGGGTCATTTCGCTGCCGCACATGCACCTCTAGCTCAATTGGCAGAGCAACTGACTCTTAATCAGTGGGTTCCCGGTTCAAGTCCGGGGGGGTGCACACGCTTCAAGCAACGCCCGGTCAGGTGTCAAATCTGACCGGGCGTTTTCTTGAATCCAGCTTGTTCGCCGGCGCTTCACCAGCGGTTTCGTTTACACGTTCGGTGCGCCGGGGTTGTAGTAGCTGACCGCGACCAGAACCCCGATGCTCGACTATTCGCGCGCTGCGCGCTGCACCGACGCGTCATGCTCGGCGTGTGCCGCGTGGAGCAGTTCCATCAGTCCAGCCTTGTCTTTGGCCAACTCCTGATATTTCGGCCGGAGTGCGCGGAGGGATTCTTCCTCTTGAATCAAGGCCGAGTACACGCGGACGCGTTCGGTGTGGTCCTCGGTGTAGTCGAGGTCCAAATAGTTGATTGCGTGGCGTCGAGCGTTGGCGATAATGGTCTGCGCCCGGCCGGCCGGGCTGAGCAGCGACGCGAGCACCGTGACCACGAGCACACCGATGATGACGGTCAATGAGAGAGCTGTACTGATTTCGAACACCGGTACCGGTTCACCACCGTTGATGAATGGCAAGTTGTTCTCGTGCAGGGCATGGAGGATGAGCTTCACGCCGATGAAGGCGAGAATGGATGCAAGACCGAAGGAGAGGTAGATCAGTCGGTCCAGCAGCCCGTCGAGCAGGAAGTACAGCTGTCGAAGGCCGAGGAGCGAGAACGCGGTCGCCGTGAACACGATATAGACGTTCTGAGTCAGGCCGAAGATGGCGGGGATCGAATCGAGAGCGAACAGTAGGTCGGTACCAGCGATCGCGACCATAACGAGGAGCATCGGGGTCAGCGCTCGTTTGCCCTCGTGCACGGTGAAGAGCTTGTCTCCGTCGTAGTCCGGACTGGTGTGAAAAATTTTGCGTGCGATTCGCACCATGAAGTTTTCAGACGATCGGGACTCTGAACTCTCCGGTTTGAGCATGTTGCCCGCAGTCATCAACAGGATGATGCCGAAGAAATAGAACACCCAGGCGAATGAATTGATCAGCGCTGCGCCCAGGAAGATGAATCCGGTACGGGCGATAAGCGAAAAAGTGATGCCGAACAGCAACACCTTTTGTTGGTCTTCACGCGGGACTCGAAAACTCGTCATGATGATGAGAAAGACAAAGAGATTGTCGACCGACAACGCTTTTTCGGTGATGTAGCCAGCGAAATACTCCGCACTAGGGGTGGCACCGCCCACGATGAGAACGCCCAGCCCGAAGAGGATGGCAATCCCCACGTAAAGCGAGGACCAGATCGCTGCTTCCTTCAGAGTCGGCGCATGCGCCTTGCGTACGTGAAAGACATAGTCGAAAGCAAGGAGCGCGACGATAGCCGCGACGGTCAAGATCCAAGCGAGGGGCGAAACATCCATTTTTGCTGCTTTCAGTCAATAACGGGCCGCTTTCGGACGTCCGGCGAAAGACGTCTCTTCTCCACCGGTGGTACAGAGACTACGTGAGCCGGTCGCTCAGGGCGACAGTTCGGGGAGGTCGTGTCGGGAATCATGCCGGGCGTCATCGACCGTTTCTTGAGGGGGCTGCCTAACGGGCGATTCGCTTACTGGTAGTTCTTATGCGAAAGAACGGAGCCCGGCATCAGTTTCTCGAATGCTCGCAGACCAGAAAATTCACGTCGATAGACTGGCTCACGTTCACTCCTACTCAACCGCACCGACGCGGAAAGGTCTTCTATGCCCCGCACGGATTCGATCAACAGCACATCGGGCGAGAGCACGCGAGTGAAGCCGGGTGTTGGCGCGGCAGCACCCCCTGATAGCGACGGAGAAGTGCTGCTGCAGCGCGATGGACCGCTCGCCCGCATCATCTTGAACCGGCCGAAGGCGCTGAACGCGCTGACGCACGGCATGATCCGCGCTATCGCCACAGCTCTCACGGAGTGGGCCGACGATCCTGCCGTGCGCACCGTTCTGCTTACCGGAAGCGGAGATCGCGCCCTCTGTGCCGGCGGCGACATCGTCTCGATCTACCGGGACGCCCGCACGGACACCGGCGGCGACCCTGACGAGAACGCTCAATTCTGGGCAGATGAATACACGCTCAACGCGCAGATCAAGCGGTACCCCAAACCATTCGTCGCCCTGATGGACCGCATCGTGCTCGGCGGGGGAGTCGGGCTCTCCGGTCACGCCTCCTACCGCGTCGTGACCGGACGCACCAGGCTCGGTATGCCCGAGACCACCATCGGCTTCGTGCCCGACGTCGGTGGAACCTTCCTCTACTCGCGCATACCCGGCGAACTCGGCACCCACCTCGCCCTCACCGCCGCGACCATGACCGGCGCCGATGCGATCACCCTTGGCCTCGCCGACAGCTTCGTCGACTCGGCCCGGCTCGATAGTCTGGTCGACGCCCTCACACGGATGCCCGCTGCCGACGCTATCGCCGAGCACGCCGCGACGGTCGTGCCCCCGGGGCCGCTCCTGGCCGAGAGGCCTTGGATCGACGAGTGCTACGCCGGTGACGACCTGCCCGTGATTATCGACCGGTTGCAGAAATCATCCGTTGCGGCGGCCCGCGCAGCAGCCACCGCGATTCTGGCCAAGTCGCCGACCGCCGTCACGGTCACTCTGGAGTCGCTCCGCCGCGCCCGGAACCTCGGCACCCTTGAAGAGGTGCTCGAACAGGAATACCGGGTGTCCCTGCGCATGGTGGACGGGCACGACGTGATCGAGGGGATTCGTGCGCAGGTCATCGACAAGGACCGCACTCCCCGGTGGCAGCCGAGCACCCTGGACGCTGTCAGTGACACTGACGTGCACGCGCACTTCGCGCCGCTAGGTGCCCGCGCGCTGCGCTTGCCGCGCCCGAGCGACTTCGAACCCACACCGACCACCGAACGAAAGGCCACCACGTGAGCGACAGCACCCCAACCGCTGCACAATCGGATACCTACGACAACATCCTGCTCGACCGCCACGGCCGCGTCGGCGTCATCACCCTGAACCGCCCGAAGGCGCTCAACGCCCTCGACTTCGCCACCATGCAGGACGTCGTCGGTGCCGCCACCCGGCTCGACGCCGACCCCGAGATCGGTGCGATCATCATCACCGGTTCGGAACGCGCCTTCGCAGCCGGCGCCGACATCAAGGAGATGTCGACGATGACCTATATGGATATGTACCTCGCAGACTGGTTCGCCGGCTGGGACCGACTCGCGGCCGTGCGCACGCCGGTTATCGCCGCCGTCTCCGGCCACGCCCTCGGCGGCGGCTGCGAACTGGCTCTGATCTGCGATTTCATCATCGCCTCCGACACAGCCACCTTCGGCCAACCCGAGATCAAGCTCGGCGTCATCCCGGGCATGGGCGGGTCCCAGCGACTCACCCGCGCGGTCGGCAAGGCCAAGGCGATGGAGATGATCCTCACCGGCCGCACCATCGGCGCGGTCGAAGCCGAACGCGCCGGCCTCGTGGCCCGCATCGTGCCGGCTGCCGACCTCATGACCGACGCACTCGCCACCGCCACCGACATCGCCGCGAAATCGGCGCCGATCGCCATGCTCGCCAAGGAAGTCGTCAACGCGGCATACGAGTCCCTGCTCAGCGGCGGCATCCACTTGGAACGTCGCCTGTTTCACTCGGTGTTCGCCACCGATGACCAGAGCGAGGGCATGGCCGCCTTCGTCGAGAAGCGGCCTGCGGTCTTCACGAACCGTTGAACGCCCGCTAACGACCCGGCTTCCAGCTGTACTCGTTCTCGGGTCGTCCCGGCGTGCCGTAACGGGGAGCGCGCAGCACCAGGCCGGTGTCAGCGAGATACTCCAGGTAGCGCCGTGCCGTCACCCGGGAGAGTCCGAGCGGCTCCATCAGCTCACTCGCCGACACGGGCATGGCCTGCGACTGCAGGTACCTGACCACCGGGTTCAATGTCGATTCCGCCAGCCCCTTGGGCCGAGGGATATCGGTCGGCGCGCGCAGGCTCGCAAAGGCATGATCGACTGCCGACTGCGTCACGACGGATGCCTGCCCGTGCAGTTCCGCACGAAAGTCCCGGTAGCTGGACAATTTCGCAGCGAAGGTCGAATAGGTGAATGGCTTGATCAGGTACTGCACGAGGCCGGCCGCGATGGCTCCGCGCACGTTGTCGAGGTCACGCACCGCGGTGATGGCAATAATGTCTGTGGCGAGACCGGCCGAACGGATGCGCCGACTCACGTCGAGCCCGTGGCCGTCGGGCAGGTTCATGTCCATGAGCACGAGGTCGATCGGGGTTCCGGCCGAGGCAGCCGCTGCGACGCGACGAAATGCGTCCTGCCCGGTGCTGGCCGTGCCAGCCAGCTCGAAGCCGGCCAATCGACCCACATAGACCGCGTGAGCCTCGGCAGCGAGCGGCTCGTCCTCGACGACGAGCACGCGAATGACCGGGAGCGCGGCCTCAGCCATGATTGACCTCCGCCCGGGTCAGGTCTACACGCGTTTCGGCCGGAATCGTCACGGTGAAGACGGCGCCCTCGCGCCGCCCGATGGTGAGCGTGCCGCCGAGGCGGGTCACCGCCTGCCGCACTAAAGCCAGTCCGAGACCACGGCCGCCGCTCGATCGGCTCGGCACCGTGATGTTTGTTTCGTGACCGCCGGCAGCCAGGAGGTCCGCTTGCGGGAGGCCGGAATTCTTGGTGCTGAAGCCGAGTCGAAGCACGTCGTCGATAATGTCGGGACTCACGCCATCGCCGCTGTCGGCGACCTCGATCACGACGGCCTGCTCGGTAGATGACACCGTGACAGAGACACGACGAGGGTCCGGGCCGGCGGCCGCCGCGTCCAGAGCATTATCGACCAGATTGCCGAGCACGGTCACCAGGTCCTGAATCGACAGCCCGGACCGGGTGAGGGTGCCGGATGCCGTGACGGTCAGGGCGATTCCCAACTCATTGGCCTGCGCCGATTTGCCCATGATCAGGGCGCTGATCACCGGTTCGTCCACCGAACCGACCATCTCATCGGCGAGCTGCTGGCTCAACTCGAGATCTTTCGTGGCGAATTCGAGGGCCTGATCGGTGCGGCCGAGCTCCATCAGGGAGACGATCGTGTGCAATCGATTGGAATGCTCGTGGGTCTGCGCCCGCAGCGCGTCCGAGAGTGTGTGCATTGACTGCAATTCGCTGCCGAGGTTTTGCAGGTCGGTGTGGTCGCGAATCGTCGCCACGAATCCCATCGGGGTTGCCCGGGGCCCAGTCGCCGAAGTCGATGGGGCGATCGCGGGCTCCTGGCTGACCACGAGTACCCGCGCGTCGGTGACATGAATCTCATCGAGCGCGGTGCGGCCGCTGCGCAGCAACTCGCCGAGGCTCGGGGGCAGACTCAATTCGGTGAGGGTTGGCGGCCGCTCGTCGCTGCCCGCAGCCGGCCGCGGCGGAATGCCGAGCAGGCGCGCGGCCTGATCGTTGTACAGAACGAGATCGCCGCGCAGGTCGACCAGCACAAGCCCCTCACGAACCGAGTGCAGTACCGAATCGTAATAGACGAATAGTTGCGCGAGACGTTCCGGTCCCCAGCCCAGGGTCACCCGGCGTAAGTAGCGCCCGAGCAGCCAGGTGACCACTGACCCCGACGCGAGCAGCCCGAGAGCCAGACCGAGCACAGAGGGCAACCGGGCGTTCAGGGCGATCGTGATGTTGCTCGTGGTGGTGCCCACCGCTACGAGCGAGCGCACGGCGCCATCGGCATCCGTTACCGGCACCACGGCACGAACGGATGGCCCGAGCGTTCCCGTGCTGATTTCGGTGAAGGAGGTTCCGGACAGAGCCGGCTCGATGGCGCCGATGTAGTCCCGGCCGATCTCTGTGTCGGTGGGGTGGGTCCAACGAGTGCGGTTTGGAGCCATGATCGTGATGAAATCGAGCCCCGCGTCGGCGCTCAGCTCGAGCGCGTAGGGCTGCAACGACGCGCTCGGGTCGGCCGACTCACTCGCCGCGAGCACGAGTGGACTGTCGGCGATGGCGGTGGCGACCGCGAGCATCCGGTTGCCGGTCTCGATGTAGCCGCGATCGCGCGTGTCGACGAAGAAGGCCGTTCCGACGAAGACCGTGAGCACGACGATGAACAGTGCGTGCGCGAAAAAGAGCCGTCGAGCGATGCTCCATTCCTTACGCACTGCCTGCCTCTTTCGTGAGCTCGTGAACAATATGACCGCAACCGTGCGCGAGCGGGCTGCGTCGACCAGTGTGGAACGAATTGCACCGACCGGAGCCCCTGGTGGACCAGGTTAAGCCTAGACATAGGAGTCTGACATGGCATCGACGCCATCAACCCGAACCAAACTTAACAAATCCGGCAAGCCGAAGAAGCGAATCGACTCATCCCACTACCTGTACATGGCCGTCATCGTCGCGGTTATTCTGGGTATCGTCGTCGGCTTGGTCTGGGGCGGGCCCGAGGGTTTCGCGGTCTCGCTCAAGCCGCTTGGTGACCTGTTCATCGCCCTGATCAAGATGATGATCGCCCCGATCATTTTCTGCACGATCATTCTCGGCATCGGCTCGATCGCCAAGGCTGCCACCGTCGGCAAGATCGGTGGCCTGGCCCTCGGCTACTTCCTGATCATGTCGACCTTTGCACTTGGCATCGGACTGGTCGTGGGAAACATGATTCACCCGGGTGAGGGCATCAACCTGTCGGATGCCACCTTCGAGGCCACCGAATCAGCCGACACCAAATCGTTCCTGCTCGGGATCGTTCCCACCACCTTGTTCTCGTCGCTGACCAGCGGTAACATTTTGCAGACGCTGCTCGTGGCACTCATCGCCGGCTTCGCGCTGCAGCGCATGGGCCCGGCCGGCAAGCCGATCCTCGATGGGCTAGCCCACGTGCAGGCCCTGGTCTTTCGCATTCTGATCATGGTCATGTGGCTTGCCCCGATCGGTGCGTTCGGTGCGATCGCCGCGGTCGTCGGTGCCACCGGCATCCAGGCCGTGATCAGTTTGTTCACGCTCATGGCCGCCTTCTACATCACCTGCATCCTCTTCATCGTGGTCATCCTGGGCGGCCTCCTCAAGCTGGTCACGGGTGTGAACCTGTTCAAGCTCATGCGCTACCTCGGCCGGGAATACCTGCTGATCGTGTCGACGTCGTCGTCCGAAGCCGCGCTGCCGCGACTGATCGCCAAGATGGAACACCTCGGCGTCTCCAAGCCCGTCGTTGGAGTCACCGTGCCTACCGGCTACTCATTCAACCTCGACGGCACCGCGATCTACCTCACCATGGCCTCGCTGTTCATCGCCAACGCGCTCGGTCAGCCGCTCGCCCTCGGCGAACAGATTGGGCTGCTCGTCTTCATGATCATCGCCAGCAAGGGCGCCGCCGGAGTCTCCGGCGCCGGCCTCGCCACCCTGGCCGCGGGCCTGCAGGCCCACGCCCCGCAACTCGTCGGTGGTGTCGGCTTCATCGTCGGCATCGACCGCTTCATGTCTGAAGCTCGCGCGCTGACCAACTTCACCGGCAACGCTGTGGCGACCGTCATGATCGGCTCCTGGACCAAGGAACTCGACCGGGTGCAGGTTGACCGTGTGCTCGACAAGCTCGAACCGTTCGACGAGCGCACCATGCTCACACACGGTCACGTGAGCGCGGCGGAGAGCCAGCGCACCGCCGAGCAGGCCGCGCAGTCCAAGGTTTTGGAACGCGCTTAAGTACAAATCGCGAGTATTCGACTCGCGCTACGGGTGTCGTCCGGAGAAGTCTTCCCGGGCGACACCTTTCTTTTATGCATTCTTTCGGTGTACCGAAAAGTCGGTATGTTAGGCTCATGCACGGTCTTACAACCCTTCACCAGGACGCGCACGCGTAGCCACCATTTGAGATGGAACGGTCGCATGCGTATGGTGAGGCGCCGACGGACGTGATCCCATGATCGCTCCAGCCCACGCTGATTCTCGCGCCCGGGCCGCTTGGTGCCCACCCGTCCGACACGAGAGCACAGCGCTGCGTAGACCGTGAGATCGGCTACGGGGGCGTGCACCGGAGAACGCGTGACCGAGAGTCCAGAAACCATAGCCGTCAAGGCAGATAACCTCTACAAAGCCTTCGGGCGCCGCCCGCATGAGATCGTCAAGAAGCTCAAGGCCGGCAAGAGCCGCGCTGAAATCTCCTCCCTCGGAGTTGCCGCCGTCATCGACGCCTCCTTCGAGGTCAAGAAGGGCGAGATCTTCGTCGTCATGGGCCTGTCGGGCTCGGGCAAGTCGACCCTCATTCGCATGCTCAACGGCCTCTGGGACACCACCTCCGGCACTGTGACCGTCGGTGGCACCGATATCACGCGCGTGTCCGCCAGGGAACTGCGCGACGTGCGCCGCAAGAACATCTCCATGGTGTTCCAGCACTTCGCCTTGTTGCCGCATCGCACCGTGATCGACAACGTCGCCTACGGCCTTGAAATCCAGGGTATGGGTCGCACGGAACGCCTCGCGAAGGCCCAGATCATCATCGATCTGGTCGGCCTGGCTGGCTGGGCCGACAACCTGCCCTCCGAGTTGTCCGGTGGAATGCAGCAGCGGGTGGGCCTCGGTCGTGCCCTCGCGGCCGACACCGACGTGCTGCTCATGGACGAGGCCTTCTCGGCCCTCGACCCGCTCATTCGCCGCGAAATGCAGGAGCAGCTCATCGAGCTGCAGGCCGCCCTCGGCAAGACGATCATCTTCATCACCCACGACCTGAACGAGGCCATGTTTCTCGGTGATCGTATCGCCGTTATGCGCGATGGTCGCATCGTGCAGATCGGCACGCCCGAGGAGATTCTCACCGACCCGGCCAACGACTACGTCGCTCAGTTCGTGCAGGATGTCGACCGGGCGCGCGTTCTCACCGCCGCGAGCGTGATGGAACCGGTGCGTTCGGTCATCACGAAGACCGCGGGCCCCCGAGCGGCGCTGCGGACCATGCGTGACCTGCAGACATCCGTCACTTTTGTGCTCAACCGCGACCGCAGCTTCGCCGGTATCGTGCGCGACCGTGATGTATTGAAATTGGTCAAAGCCGGCGAGACCGATCTGGGCGGCATCATTCGTGATGACGCTAAAGCGGTGCTGCCCGAAACCGCCCTGGTCGATCTCGTCGAGCCCTCGGTCGAGAGCGAATTGCCGATCGCCGTCGTCGATGAGAAGAACCGCCTGCTCGGCGTGATTCCTCGCGTGACCCTGCTCGCCGCCATCGGGAACGTCACGTCGAATACCGGTCCACTGCCGGTGGTATTGCCGCCGGCCACCATCTCGATCAGCCAGATCACCGAAATTCTCGGAGAAACCGCCGATGATACACAGATCGATACCGAAGGAGTACACGCATGAACGACTTTCGCATTCCTCTCGGCTCATGGGTCGAGTCCTTCGTCGACTTCATCACCGACACCTTCGGCTTTATCTTCGACTTCGTTCGCGCGGGTTTCGACGGCGCGTACGAGGGCGTCGAATTCTTGCTCGGAGCACCGCCGTTTTGGGCGATCATGCTCGTGCTGGGCGTCCTCGCTCTCGGCATCCGTGGTTGGAAGTTCGCCGTGGGCACCGTTGTCGGATTGCTCGTCATTCTCGGAGTCGACCAGTGGGACAACGCAATGGACACCCTCGCCCTCGTGCTCGTCGCGAGTGTGTTGGCCATTGTGATCAGCGTTCCGCTCGGCATCCTGGCGGCCAAGTCGACGCTCGCGTCGAACATCATTCGCCCGGTACTCGACTTCATGCAGACCATGCCAGCGTTCGTTTACCTTATCCCGGCGCTCATCCTGTTTCGGATCGGTGTGGTACCCGGAATCGTCGCGACGATCATCTTCGCGATGGCCCCCGGAGTGCGCCTGACCGAGCTCGGCATCCGCAGTGTTGACCAGGAAGTCGTCGAGGCCGGACAGGCCTTCGGTGCTTCCCCGTGGCGCATCCTGCGTCAGATTCAGCTGCCCCTGGCCACCCCGAGCATCATGGCCGGCATTAACCAGGTCATCATGCTCTCGCTCTCCATGGTCGTCATCTCTGGCTTGGTCGGAGCAGGCGGACTCGGAGCGCAGGTCATCGCGAGCCTCAACCGAATCGACATTGCGCTCGGCTTCGAAGCCGGCCTGGCCGTGGTGATCCTCGCAATCTTCCTCGACCGCATCACGGCGTCGCTCGGCAGTTCCGATTCGGGTGGCCTCTTCGGCAGCATCCGTCGCGTTCTGCGGTCGCGCCGGGGAACGGATGCCGCGGCGTCCGTTGCCGACACGAATCTGGCCCCGCATCCTGCTCGCGTCTAACGCGAGCCCAACAGATCTACGGCTGCATCCGCAACCGTTCACAGTATGGCTCCCGCCATATGCACCACGAGTCAACCCCAGTCACCCACAGCAGGTGGCACGAAAGGAAGACCTATGAAGTACCGTTCTAAATCCATCCTTGCCTTCGGAGCAGTCAGCATGTTTGCCCTCGCCGGCTGCGCCGCCTCCGGTGAGACCGAAACCGTCGGAAACGGCAACGACGACAACAAAGACATGTCGATCGCCGTGTTTAACGGGTGGGACGAAGGTATTGCGGCTTCCCACCTGTGGAAGTCCATCCTCGATGACAAGGGCTACAACGTCGAGCTCGAATACGCAGATGTCGCGCCGGTCTACCTCGGCTTGTCCGAGGGCGATTATGACCTCAGCATGGACGTCTGGCTGCCGGTCACCCACGCCGAGTACCTCGACGAGTATGGCGACAAAATCGTTGACCTCGGAGCCTGGAACGAGGAGTCTCGCAACGCGATCGCCGTCAACGCGGATGCCCCGATCGACTCGCTCGAGGAACTCGCGGCCAACGCCGACCTGTTCGGCAACCGCATCGTCGGCATCGAGCCCGGCGCCGGCTTGACCCTCGCGACCACGAACAACGTTATTCCGGGCTACGGCCTCGAAGGCATGGAATACCTCACCTCGTCGACGGCGGCCATGCTCACCGAACTGCAGACGGCCACCGACAACGGCGAGAACATCGTCGTCACCCTGTGGGAACCGCACTGGGCCTATGGCGTGTTCCCGCTCAAGAACCTTGAGGACCCGCAGGGTGCCCTGGGCGGCGTCGAGAGCATCCACTCTTACGCCAAGGGTGACTTCAAGACCGAGTTCCCGACGGCTGCCGGCTGGGTTGAGAACTTCGAGATGGACCTGGACATGCTTTACTCGCTCGAGAACGCCATGTTCGTCGACTACGACGGCCAGGACTACGCCCCGATCGTCGCCCAGTGGATGGAAGACAATCAGGAGTACGTGGACGGCCTCACCAGCTAGTCACGCTTTCTGCACAACAGAACGGCCCGCGTCCTCTTCGGACGCGGGCCGTTCTGTTGTGCTGTGCGCGGCGCAGAGTTAGGCGGCTTCGAGCTCGCGCACCTGCTGCAGCCAGCCGTCGAACAGGTCGCTGTCGAAGTCGTCGACGCTTTTCAGCTTGAGCTCGCTCATTTCGGCCGACCCGCTCGCATTAAGTTTGCCCGAGTCATCGGTGATGGCCTGGCCACGCCAGAACAACACGGTCACGAAGGTAGGGTAGGCCTTGAAGCCGGCTACCGGCACATCGTCGTTGAGCCAGACCGGATGTCCGTGCCACAGTTCCGTTGCGGTCTCCGGCAGCCCTAGATCGAACGTGGACCGGAGCAGGTCAACAACGCTGGCGAGCGGCTCGGCGGGAACGGCAACGTACTCGTCAATATTCGACGGCTTGGCCGTTGGCTTGATCGGGGCAATGGGGGCGGGTGTGGATGTCAGGTGGATAGCCTCTTTCGATGGGAGAGATCACGCCCGACACGCTGCCGGGCATTTGGTTCAGAACTCCACACTCTCACGTCAACCCCCGGCGCGGCTGGGTAGACACTCAGGAACGGCTCGTCAGTAGACGAAAAAACGCCGCCCACCAACCGAAGGGTCGATGGGCGGCGTGCCGGGCGTCCGCGTTAGGCGGCGGGAGTCGCTGCAGTGCCCACAATGTCGACGACGAACACGAGGGTATCCGTTCCGCTGATACCAGCCTGATCATTGCCCGCTTCGCCATAGCCTTCGGCCGGTGGCAAGACCGCTAGTACCTGGGATCCGACGGTCTGGCCGACGAGCGCGGCGCCGAAGCCCGGAACGACCCGGTTGGTGGCAAAGGTCGCCGGTCCGACCGTGGTCCATGAGGAGTCGAAGGTTTTGCCGCTGGCCCAGATCACACCGGTGTATTCAACCGACACGGTGTCGCCATCGGCGACCACGGCTCCGTCACCCAGCTTCAAGGGTGCGATCTTGAGTTCGGTCGGCGCGTCTGTGTCGGGGATGGTGATGGTCGGAGCACCATCCTTGGCGAGTGTGACGGTGGGAAGGCCGTCGACGGCGGGCTGGTCGACACCGTCGGCACGGTCGGCGAGGTTGGTCACAGAGATGACGTCGATGACGAAGACAACCGAGTCACCCGCTGCGATTCCGATTTCGGAGGCGCCCGTGGTGCCAAAGGCATCGTCGCTCGTACTGACCGTCACGATGCGGTCGCCTTCAACGGCACAGTTGACGGCCCGCACGAGTCCCGGCAGGAACGTATCGCCGACGGTGACGGTCTCGCTGGACCCGTCGGTCGGGTATTTCGTTTCCTGCACCACGGCGCCGGTGGTTCCGTTATACACCGAGAGTGAGGCAGCTACCAAGGAACCGCCGCCTGCCTCGGTGGTGCCGGTTCCCTTGATGGCCACCGTGCGCTGGGTAGACGAGGGGTCAAGCGGCTCGGCGAAGTCCACGGCGGGAACGCCGCCGAAGTCGCCGGTCACATCGACGGCGTCCGAGATCTTGCCCGGGGAGGTGCATTCGGCAAAGGCAGCATCGGCCGCGGGAGCGGTATCCGTTGGCTGGGGAGTATCGCTGCTTCCGCAAGCGGTCAGCGCGAGCGTCAGGCCAACGATGGCGAGCAGGGCGGGAATCTTCGACACGGGGCCTCTTTCGAGAACGTAGCTGCAGACAGGCAGGCACGGATCGGGTGAATGTCTGGGTGGCGCGAACGCCCAAATCCCTACTCTGCCACGCTTCGCCTCAGAACGGGCTGAGTGGATGCCTCGGCGTGGCGACCGGGCAGGCGAGAGTCAGTCGTCGAGACCGCGGGCGATCAGGGCCTCACCCAGGGCATCCGCTGCGTAGAGCGAGCGCACCACCACCGGAACGGCGATCGACAGGAGCGAGCCCCGCGTACCGCGGGCCGTGCGGGCCTCGAGCACCTCGCGCACGATGTCGCTCACCAACGGAATGCAGCGAATGGTGAGCGCGACGAGCAACCCCACCCGGTCGGCGTCGATGAACCGGCGGAACGGTCGCAGCAGGGCTTGGAACGCTTCGAGCACGGCAGTGACCGTCGTGGTCATCGTGAACAGGGCGGCGAGGGCCACTGCCACGAGCAGACGGCCAGCCATCAGAGCGGCGACCATCCAGCCGGAGAGCAATCCCTGGATTGGTACCGCGACCAGCAGGATCAGCAGAATCGGGGCGATCTGGGCTGCGGCCGCTCGCACCGGAACCTGCGCCAATAAAAACAAAAGCACGACGCCGGCCGCCGCGCCGCCGACGACCCACGGATTGGGCGAGATTCCGATCAGAACGACGCAGAGTGAGAGCAGAAACAGCTTGAGCAGGGTGGGCGCCCGGTGAATGAGCGAGGTGCCGGGGCTGTACAGGCCGATCATGTGCCGCTGCTCACTGCAGCAGGGCGCGGTACGCCGCCAGGGACTGCTCGGGTGCGCCGTCAGCGACGACCGTACCGTCTTCGATCACGATCACGCGATCGAATTCTTCGACCAGGTGCAGGTGGTGGGTGACGACGATGACCTGCTGGGGAAGCGTGTGCAGTAGCTCTCCGATGCGCCGGGCATTTCGGGCATCGAGCAGCGTCGTCGGTTCGTCGGCAACGACCGTGGCCGGACGTGCCACCAAAACGGCGGCGAGGGCGAGCAGTTGCTTCTGCCCGCCGGAGAGGCGGTGCGCTGGTTGCTCGGCGTGCTCGCTCAAACCGAACTGTTCCAGGGCGGCCGCCGTGCGCTCGGCGATCTCGGCGGGGGAGAGACCGCGTCGACGCAGGGTGAACGCCACGTCTTCCTGCACGGTGGGCATCACGATCTGGTTGTCGGGATTCGTGAAAATGAACCCCACCTTGCGGCGCACGTCGCGAGCATGGCGGGCCACGTCGAGCCCGTCCACCGTCACGGTGCCGCTCGTTGGAGTGACGAGCCCATTGATCATGCGCACGAGCGTGGATTTACCCGAGCCGTTCGCGCCGACGATACCGATGCGGTGCTCGGTCAGGCTGAGGTTCACGTTGCGCAGCACCCTGCGCTCACCGAATGACTGCCCGACCTGGTCGAAGCGTATGACGCTCACGCTACCGGCCGGCGACCCTTCGCGATCAGGCCAGGATAGGCCTTGTGCACCTGGCGGGCGACCAGCACGGTCACGATGACCTTGATCAGGTCGCCGGGTATGAACGCGAGGTTCAGGCCGATCGTGGTCACGAGCGGCAGTCCGAGGTTGAGGGCCATGACGGGAATACCAACCAGGTAGACGGCGACGATGCCGCCGAGAATCGTGGCGCCGAGAGCGGGCCAAAACGGGTATTTCGGCAGCAGGCGGGCGGTGAGGTATCCGGTGACGAAGGCACCGAGCAGCCAGCCGTACAGGTATCCTGCGGCCGGACTGACTGTGAAGACGCCGATGCCGCCGCGAGCGCCGGCGAGCAGGGGGAGACCCACCGCTGTCAGAACGAGAAACAGCAGCACGGCGAGGGTTCCCTTGCGCGGGCCGAGAATCGCCCCGGCGAGCATCACGCCGAGGGTCTGCATGGTGATCGGCACCGGCCCGATGTTGAGGGGTCCCGGCAGGCCGAGCGCCGCGATGAGGGCGGCGAAGATAGCGATCTGGGCAAGATCACGGGCGGGCATAATGCGCCTTGTCGGGGCGCTCGAACGTGCGGTGTCGGTCATGGTTTTAAATCTAGAATTCGGCGCCTACCCGCCGCTGAAGAATATCTACAACAAAACACCGCGAACTGTAGAGGTCGTGATCGGGATCACGAGCCAGCAGCTTCAATCGCATCCGCTGCCCGCACCAGGGCCAGGTGTGAGAGCGCTTGCGGGGTGTTGCCCATCTGGTGCCCGCTGGTCACGTCGTACTCCTCGGAGAGCAGCCCGACATCGTTCACGAAGCCGAGCAGTCGATTCATGAGCGCATTGGCGTCATCACGTCTTCCCGACTTGGCGTATTGCTCGACCAGCCAGAAGGAACAGGCTAGAAACGGATGCTCACCCGGCGGCAATCCGTCCACCGCGGCGTGGGTGCGGTAACGCAGCAACAGCCCATCTCGCATGAGGTCTGCCTCGATCGCAGCCACCGTGCCGAGCATGCGTGGATCGGTGGGTGCGCAGAAGCCGACCTGTGGGAGTACGAGGAGCGAGGCATCCACTTCGGTGCTGCCGCAGTACTGCACATAGCTATTTCGATTCGCGTCAAAAGCGCGAGTCTCGATGTCGGTGCGCACCTCGTCGCGCAGGGTCCTCCAACGGTCGAGCGGACCGTCGAGGCCGCACTCTTCGATGCCGCGCACGGCGCGGTCGAAGGCGGCCCAGACCATCACCCGCGAGTGGGTGAATTCGCGGGCTTGGCCGCGTACTTCCCAGATGCCCTGGTCGGCGCGGCGCCAGTTCTTCTCGAGAAAGCTCATGAGGGCGCGCTGCAGCGGCCAGGAGAACTCGTTCTCGCGCACGCCCGCGGCGCGGGCTGCATGCAGGGCTACCATGACCTCGCCGATCACGTCGGATTGGAACTGGTCGACCGCGCTGTTACCCACGCGCGCGGGGGAGGAGCCCTGGTAGCCGGGCAGGGCGGTCAGTTCGTGTTCGGGCAGGTAGCGCTCGCCGGAGAGCCCGTACATGATCTGCACGTCGCTCGGGTCGCCGGCAATGGCGCGAAGCAGCCAGGCCCGCCAGCCGCCGGCCTCCACCTCGTAGCCGTGGCTGAGTAAAACCTCGAGCGTGAGCGAGGCATCGCGGAGCCAGACATAGCGATAGTCCCAGTTGCGGGTGCCCCCGATCTGCTCGGGCAGCGAGGTAGTCGCGGCCGCCACAATGCCGCCGGTTCGCTCATGCGTCAGCGCCCGCAGCACGAGCAGGGAACGAACCACCTGGGCGCGTAAGGGGCCCTCGTGGCTGCAATTCGACGCCCATTTCTGCCACCAGGCGCAGGTTGCGGCGTGGACGGCATCGATGTCGATGGCGGCTGGAGTATCGCGGTGCGAGGGATACCAGGTCAGATGGGCGTCGACCGTGTCGCCAGCGGTGACGTCGAAATGGGACACGTGGCGGTGGTCTGAGGCGCGCAGGGCAGGGCCGCGCACCACGATGGCGTCGGGCCCGGCGATCGCCACGAGGCCGTGCACCGACTCGCCCTTGAGCTGGCGCACCCACGGGATCGTTGTGGCATAGCCAAAGCGGATGCGCAGATCCTGAGTCATGTGCACCGTGCCGCTGATGCCGCGCACCCGGCGCACCAGATCGGCCCGGCCGTTGCCGTGCGGCATGAAGTCGAGTACCTCGACCTGGCCTGTTTTCGTGGTCCACACCGTCGACAACACGAAGGTATCACCCTGATAGCTGCGGGTGGCGGTGGCTTCCTCGTCGGCCGGTGCCAGCAGCCAACGGCCGTGGTTCTCGCTGCCGAGGAGGGCTCCAAACATGGAAGCGGAATCATAGCGTGGCAGGCAGAGCCAGTCAATGCTGCCGTCTCGACCTACGAGAGCCGCCGAATGGCAATCGCTGATGAGCGCGTAGTCCTCGATATTGAGTGCCATCAGGCCATCCTGTCAGCAACAGGGTGAGAATTCGCCGACGATCGGGCATCGTCGATTGTTGCTGATGCGGTTAGACGACGAGGCGGGCCGATGCGAGCGTTGCGGAGGCCTTGTCAATCCAGGCAGCGGAGGCCGCAGCCGGGTCGTCGTCGTTCGGTTCAACCGACGTGGCCTCGGCGAGCAGGGCGTGCATCGAGGCAGTGTCGGCTAATGCAGCGGTGATTGGTGCAGCGTCCCGTGCCGGGGCCTGGCTCGCGGCTGGTTCGCTCCAGGTCGTGATTGGCGCGGGAGACCAGGTCAGAGCCGTCGGCTCACCGCTGGTCTCGCCGCGCAGAGCGGCTTGTTGGGTGGTGATCGCGTCGGTCAATTCGGTCGCGATCTCTCTGGCCTTCAACCCGTGAAAAATGACCTCGGTGTCGTCCGCGCTGCGGGCCACTAGCGTCCAGGCGCCGTGCTCACCGACCAACGCCGTGAGCTTGTCGTGCAGCAGTTCGAAAATCTGTTCGTCGCGCAGCACCGGGGTGGAGGCCACGCTCAGCGCCGCACTCGCGGCCAAACGTCGGCGTCGACGACCAAACATGACAAGCCCCTTTCCGGTGCGCGTGTGCAGCTGAAATGAGCCGCTCTATATTTTGGGTGAAAAGTCGTCGACTTACCGGGGGACACGCCGCCGAACTAGCCGATTGGGAGCTGAATTCAGCTCTCGACCTGACGTTTATTTGCGTCTTCGATGACCGTGCCGATGGCGACGGCGGCGCTCAGGCCCCAGCCGAGCCACAGCATCACGAGACGCCAGTCCCGCGGGCCGTGCCGCGTGGCCTGCACGGTGTTCCAACCACCGGCGATAACGCCGATCATTGCGGTGCTGAACAAGAATTTTCGCATGTGTTCCTCCGGCATCAGGTTACCCGAGAATAGGCGTGGTCCGACTGGTAACCTTAGGGCTGCAACAGAGGTGTGCACCTCGGGTGTGCCCGGAACGGATGATCCATCACAACTTCAGCCGAGCCCACACGGTCCCTGGTCGACCCGCCCCCCGTGGCGCCGGCGCCTACCCCCGCCGGCACGTACACTTTCGTCGTCGTCTCCAACCGGCTACCGGTAGATTACGAAGAGGCCAAGGATGGCGCCGTCACCTGGCGCACGTCGCCCGGCGGGCTGGTCACCGCACTTGAACCGCTGATGCGTTCCTCGCATGGGGCCTGGGTCGGCTGGCCGGGTGTCGCCGCCCGCGATTTCGAACCGTTCGAAAATGACGGGATCTCGCTCGTGCCGGTGAGGCTCGATGAAGCCGACATCGAAGATTACTACGAGGGCTTTTCCAACGACACGCTCTGGCCGCTGTATCACGACGTTATCGCTCCGCCGAGCTTTCACCGCGAAACGTGGGAAGCGTACATTACGGTCAACCGCCGATTCGCGGCGGCGGCTGCTGCAGTCGCTGCCCCGGGCGCAACGGTTTGGGTGCACGACTACCAGCTGCAGCTTGTGCCGCGCATGTTGCGCGAAGCCCGCCCCGACCTCGTCATCGGTTTCTTCAATCACATTCCCTTTCCGCCATATGGAATCTATGCGCAGCTGCCCTGGCGCAAACAGATTCTGCACGGGTTGCTTGGTGCTGACGTGATCGGCTTTCAGCGCAGTGCCGACGCCGGTAACTTCTCCCAAGCGGTACGTCGTCTCTACGGCTACCCCACCCGCGGCGTCGTCATCGACGTGCCGACCAGTGAGAGCGGCCAGAATGGGGACTCCCGCCGCGTCATCGCCAAACACTTTCCCATCTCGATCGACTCGGCCGGCTATGAAGATCTCGCCCGGCGCCCCGACATTCAAGCCAGGGCTCGCCAAATTCGCGAAGACCTTGGCAATCCCAAAACACTGATGCTCGGTGTCGACCGGCTCGACTACACCAAGGGTATCGGTCACCGCATCAAGGCCTTTGGTGAGCTGCTCGCCGACGGCCGGTTGAGCGTTGAAGACGTCACCCTGGTGCAGGTTGCCAGCCCGTCACGCGAACGCGTCAGTACCTATATGGCCCTGCGTGACGAGATCGAGCTCGCTGTCGGCCGGCTCAACGGCGATTTCTCGACTATCAGTCACACTGCCATCAGCTACCACCACCACAGTTATCCGCGCGAAGAGATGGTCGCGATGTATCTCGCCGCCGATGTCATGCTCGTCACGGCCTTGCGCGACGGCATGAACCTGGTCGCCAAAGAATATGTGGCTGCGCGTTTCGACGTTGACGGAGTGCTTGTGTTGAGCGAGTTCGCCGGCGCCGCCGATGAACTCAAACAGGCGATTCTTATTAATCCGCACGACATCGACGGTACTAAGGATGCCATCGTGCGGGCGGTCGAGATGCCCAAACGGGAGCGTACGCGCCGCATGCGGTCGCTGCGACGCAAAGTCGCCGAAAACGATGTCGCCGTCTGGTCGGCTTCCTTCCTACGAGCGCTGACCGGCGGTGCCGCTGTGCCCGCCGGAATTTCCGACGACCTCGACCTAGCCCTGCAGAGCCTTGCCGGCGCCGAGAACCTGCTCATCGCCCTCGACTTCGACGGCACCCTGGCGCCCCACGTCGACCATCCCGAAGACGCCCGCGCCATCGCCGGCAACCGGGAAGCCGTGCAGGCCCTGCTCGATCTGCCCGGCGTGCGAGTCGCCCTCGTCTCCGGACGGGCCCTGGTCAGCCTGCAACACGTTGCCCAGCCGCAGAGTTCGGTGCTGCTTACCGGCTCGCACGGCATCGAGGTGCAGCTGGACACCCCCGAGATTGAACTCAACCTGCTTTCCACCGAGCTCGAGCAACTCGATACCCTCGCCCGGGTGCTCGAGAGCATCTCCGGCGGGATCGCCGGCACCACAATCGAGCGCAAGCCCGCGGGCATGGCCCTGCACACTCGCCTCGCAACCGAGGAAGACGGCGAGAGAGCCGAACGTCAGGCCCGCGAGCAACTGGGCGATCAGCTGCCCGGGCTGACCGTTCGAGAAGGTAAGAACGTGCTCGAATTCTCGGTGCGGTCGAGCACCAAGGGCGACGCCCTGAAGAAGCTGCGCGACTACACCGGCGCCGACCGCGTGTTCTACGCCGGTGACGACGTGACCGACGAGGATGCCTTCGGCGCTTTGCGTGACGACGACCTTGGGCTCAAAATTGGGCAGGGTGCCACTCTCGCGAGTTACCGGGTGCGCAGCCCGCACGAGGTTATCCAAGTGCTGGTGCGTATCGCGGAGCTCCGCGCTGCCCCGGCGGGTTAACCCGGCTCGGCAAGGTTCTAGACTCGGAAGCATGTCTGAGATCGATGTGAAACCCCGTAGCCGCGACGTCACCGATGGGATCGAGGCCACCACATCTCGTGGAATGCTGCGTGCAGTCGGTATGGGCGATGCGGACTGGGACAAGCCCCAGATCGGTATTGCGAGCTCGTGGAACGAGATCACACCGTGCAACCTATCGCTCGACCGCCTGGCGCAGGCGGCGAAGGAGGGCGTGCACTCCGGCGGCGGCTACCCGCTGCAGTTCGGTACCATCTCGGTCTCCGACGGAATATCGATGGGTCACGAAGGCATGCACTTCTCCCTCGTCTCCCGGGAAGTCATCGCTGACTCGGTCGAGGTCGTCATGCAGGCCGAACGTCTCGATGGCAGCGTGCTGCTCGCCGGCTGCGACAAGTCGCTGCCGGGCATGCTCATGGCCGCCGCTCGACTCGACCTCGCGAGCGTGTTCCTCTACGCCGGATCGATCGCGCCGGGCTGGGTCAAACTCTCCGACGGCACCGAAAAAGACATCACCATCATCGACTCGTTCGAAGCGGTCGGCGCGGTGAAAGCGGGACGCATGAGTGAAGCGGATGCCAAGCGCATCGAGTGTGCGTTTGCTCCCGGCGAGGGTGCCTGTGGTGGCATGTACACGGCGAACACCATGGCCAGCGTCGCGGAAGCCCTCGGGATGAGCCTGCCCGGCTCGGCGAGCCCGGCATCCGCTGATCGTCGCCGCGACTATTTCGCCCGCCGCTCGGGCGAAGCCGTCGTCAACATGTTGCGCCTCGGCATCACCGCCCGCGACATTCTCACCCGCAAGGCGTTTGAGAACGCCATCGCCGTGGCCATGGCCTTCGGTGGCTCGACCAACGTCGTGCTGCACCTGCTCGCGATCGCCCGCGAGGCCGAGGTCGAACTCACCCTCGACGACTTCAACCGCATCGGCGACCAGGTTCCGCACATTGGCGACCTCAAGCCCTTCGGCAAGTACGTCATGAACGACGTCGACCGTCAGGGCGGCGTTCCCGTCGTCATGCGCGCGCTGCTCGAGGCCGGCCTCATTCACGGCGATGCCCTCACCGTGACCGGCAAGACCGTGGCCGAGAACCTCGCCGAAATCGACCCGCCCGACCTCGACGGGGAGGTGTTGCGAACGCTCGACAACCCCATTCACAAAAGCGGTGGCATCACCATCCTCAAGGGCACCTTTGCGCCAGAGGGTGCCGTCGTGAAGACCGCTGGATTCGACGCCGCCGTCTTCGAGGGACCGGCACGGGTCTTCGAGCGAGAACGTGCGGCGATGGATGCCCTGACCGAAG
Organism: Cryobacterium sp. Y29; assembly: GCF_002929825.1. Taxonomy (GTDB): domain Bacteria; phylum Actinomycetota; class Actinomycetes; order Actinomycetales; family Microbacteriaceae; genus Cryobacterium. Next base: position 167,032 of record NZ_PJJN01000036.1, on the reverse strand, counting down.
GCAAGATCTATAAGGGTGACGTTGTCATCATCCGCTATGAAGGCCCAAAGGGCGGGCCGGGAATGCGCGAGATGCTCTCGATCACCGCCGCGATCAAGGGCGCAGGGCTCGGCTCCGATGTACTACTATTAACGGACGGTCGATTCTCAGGCGGCACAACCGGACTGTGCATCGGCCACATAGCACCCGAAGCGGTGGACGCAGGTCCAATTGCCTTCGTGCGCGATGGGGATCTGATACGGGTCGATATCGCAGCTCGCACGCTTGACCTACTGGTCGCACCTGCTGAGTTCGCCGCCCGCCGAGAAGGCTGGGCGCCGCTTCCCCCGCGTTATACCCGTGGCGTCCTCGCCAAATACGCCAAGCTCGTGCACTCAGCCGCCGAAGGTGCCATCACTGGGTGATCCCGCGCACGGGTAAGCCCAAACCCATCGATTCGAAGTAGGGACTCAACGACCATGACCACGGAAACCACTCCCGTGCCTTCAGCTCCGGCGTCTGCCGAGCCGGAGATGCTCACCGGCTCGGGTGCAATCATTCGCACTCTCGAACTCCTCGGCGTCACCGACGTCTTCGGCATCCCCGGCGGCGCCGTCATTCCGCTGTACGACGAGCTCATGACCCAAACCAAGATTCGCCACATTCTGGTACGCCACGAACAGGGCGCCGGCCACGCGGCCGAGGGCTACGCCTCCGCCACCGGTCGCGTCGGCGTCGCAATTGCCACCAGCGGCCCGGGTGCCACCAACCTCGTCACCGCCATAGCGGACGCCTACATGGACTCGGTTCCGTTGCTCGCGATCACCGGCCAGGTGTTCTCCACTTCGATGGGAACGGACGCCTTCCAGGAAGCCGACATTATCGGTATCACCATGCCGATCACCAAGCATTCCTTTCTTGCTCGCCGCGCCGAGGAGATTCCGGCTGCGATCGCGTCGGCGTACCACATCGCCTCCACCGGCCGGCCAGGCCCGGTGCTCGTTGACATCACCAAGGATGCCCAGCAGAACCTGGCACCGTTCATCTGGCCGCCCAAACTCGACCTGCCCGGCTACCGGCCGATCGTCAAGGCCCACGGCAAGCAGGTGCAGGCGGCAGCGCAGCTGCTGCTGGCCGCGAAGAAGCCCGTACTGTATGTGGGCGGCGGTGTCATTCGCGCCCACGCATCCGCTGAACTGCTTGCCCTGGCCGAGGCGACCGGTGCGCCCGTCGTGACCACGCTCATGGCCCGCGGAGCCTTTCCCGACTCGCACCCCCAGCACCTCGGTATGCCGGGCATGCACGGCACGGTTTCGGCCGTTCTCGCGCTGCAGGAGAGCGACCTCATCATTTCGCTCGGGGCCCGTTTCGACGACCGGGTAACCGGAAAAATCAGCGAATTCGCCCCTAGTGCGAAGATCGTGCACGTTGACGTCGACCCGGCTGAGATTTCCAAGATTCGCTTCGCCGATGTACCCATCGTCGGTGACGCCAAGGACGTCATTGCCGACCTGATCATCGCCTGGACGGAAGTCGCCCAGGCTGGCGCGTCCGACACCGCCGAGTGGTGGACCTACCTGCACGGACTGAAGGAGGAGTTTCCGCTCGGTTTCACCGAGCCGACCGATGGACTGCTCGCTCCGCAGTATGTGATCCAGCGCATCGGTGAGCTCACCGGACCCGAAGCGGTCTACGCGGCCGGCGTCGGCCAGCACCAAATGTGGGCGGCGCAGTTCATCAAGTACGAACGCCCCAACTCGTGGCTCAACTCCGGGGGCGCCGGCACCATGGGCTACTCCGTTCCGGCCGCCATGGGAGCCAAGGTGGCCGAACCTGACCGGGTCGTCTGGTCGATCGACGGCGACGGCTGCTTCCAGATGACCAATCAGGAACTCGCCACCTGCACGATCAACAAGATCCCGATCAAGGTCGCGATCATCAACAACTCCTCGCTCGGCATGGTGCGCCAGTGGCAGTCGCTGTTCTACGACGGGCGCCACTCGTTCACAGACCTCAACACCGGTCACGGTACCGCCATGGTGCCCGACTTCGTCAAGATGGCGGATGCCTATGGCGCGCTCGGAATTCGGGTAACCAGCAAGGACCAGGTAGATGACGCCATCAAACTGGCCCTCGCCACCAACGACCGCCCGGTCGTGATCGACTTCATCGTGAGCCCCGGCGCCATGGTCTGGCCGATGGTTCCGCAGGGAGTCAGCAACAGTTTCGTTCAATACGCCAAAGACCACGCACCAACCTGGGGAGACGAATAACCGTGACGAGCCACGTTCTGAGTCTGCTCGTCGAGGACAAGCCCGGCCTGCTCACGCGCGTCGCCGGCCTGTTCGCGCGTCGCGGGTTCAACATTGAAAGCCTCGCCGTGGGCCACAGCGAGATCCCCGGCCTGTCCCGCATCACGATCCTGGTCGATGTCGACGACGTGCCGCTCGAGCAGGTGACCAAACAGCTCAACAAGCTCATCAACGTCATCAAGATCGTCGAGCTCGACGTGTCCCAGTCGGTGCAGCGCGAACACCTGCTGATCAAGGTCAAGGTCGACAGCACGACCCGCTCGCAGGTGCTCGAAGCGGTCAACCTGTTCCGTGCCCGCGTCGTCGACGTGGCCACCGACGCCGTCGTGATCGAGGTCACCGGCGACAGCGGCAAGACCCAGGCGCTGCTGCGGGTGCTTGAACCGTTCGGCATTCGGGAACTCGCCCAGTCCGGTCTGCTGGCCATCGGCCGCGGATCGAAGTCGATCACCGAGCGCGTCTTCAGAAACTAACGTTTTCAGTTTTCCAATCATCAATTTACGAGGAGAGAAACATATTGTCTGAGATTTTCTACGACAAAGACGCCGACCTGACGATCATCCAGGGCAAGAAGGTGGCCGTCATCGGCTACGGCTCGCAGGGTCACGCCCATGCGCAGAACCTGCGCGACTCCGGAGTTGAGGTCAAGATCGGCCTGAAAGACGGCTCCAAGAGCACGGCCAAGGCCGAAGAAGCCGGCTTCACCGTACTGACCACAGCGGATGCCGCGGCCTGGGCCGACGTCATCGTCATCCTCGCTCCCGACCAGGTGCAGCGTCACCTGTACAAGGACGACGTGCTGCCGAACCTCGCCGCCGGCAAGGTCCTCGTCTTTGGACACGGCTTCAACATCCGCTTCGGCTATATCACCGCTCCGGACGGCGTCGACGTCGTCATGGTCGCTCCCAAGGGACCCGGCCACACCGTGCGCCGCGAATTCGAAGCCGGCCGTGGCGTTCCCGTGATCGTCGCCGTCGAGAAAGATGCTTCGGGTAACGCGTGGCCGATCACCCTCAGCTACGCCAAGGCGATCGGTGGCCTGCGCGCCGCCGGCATCAAGACCACCTTCACCGAAGAGACCGAAACCGACCTGTTCGGTGAGCAGGCCGTGCTCTGCGGTGGTACGTCACAGCTCATCCAGTACGGCTTCGAGGTTCTCACCGAGGCCGGCTACCAGCCGCAGGTTGCCTACTTCGAGGTGCTGCACGAGCTCAAGCTCATCGTCGACCTCATGTGGGAGGGCGGCATCGCCAAGCAGCGTTGGAGCGTCTCCGACACCGCGGAATACGGCGACTACGTCTCGGGTCCGCGCGTCATCGACCCGAGCGTCAAGGAGAACATGAAGGCCGTTCTCGCCGACATCCAGAGCGGCGCGTTTGCTGAGCGCTTCATCGCCGATCAGGACAACGGCGGAGTCGAGTTCCTCGCCCTGCGCAAGAAGGGCGAAGAGCACCCGATCGAAGCAACCGGCCGCAGCCTGCGCAAGCTCTTCGCGTGGAACGCGTCGACCGACGACGACTACGTCGACGGCGAAGCCGCCCGCTAGGTCCCCGCTCGCCCCACTCACCCTGCCCTTCCCCTCCGCGAAACTGCAATTGCGGGGCTGCAGAACGCGGTTCAAACCCGACAACTGCAGTTTCGCGGGGAGTGGGGGAGGGTGCGTGACCGGAAGGGGGACCGTGGGCCTTCGACGCGTGAGCGCGTCCGCGGCGATGCTCGGCGTGCTCGGCTATGTCGCCGTCGACGTCGTGCTGCAGCTGCTACCGCCGCACTACAGCCCGATCAGCGAGGCCGAAAGCAACCTCGCCGTCGGTCCCTTCGGCTGGGTCATGAGCGTCAACTTCCTCGGCCGGGCTGTCACCACACTGTGTGCGCTGGTCGCCATCGGTCAGCTGGGCACGGTATCTGCTCTGCACCGAATCGGCCTGCTCCTGCTCGGGTTCGCCGGGCTCTGCTCGGGGGTGCTCGCGTTCTTTCCGACCGATATCCCCGCTGCGGGAGCCGGGCTCGTTGCCGAAACCGCCGCGGGACTCGTGCACCTGGTCTGTGCAACCCTCGGCTTTCTCACGGCCTTCGCTGCGATCGTGCTCCTGACCCGCAGCCTGCACCGAAACGCGCTACTGCCGGACAGTCACCGAGCCGCCCTGATTTTCACCGCCATCGCCATGGCGGGGTTGCTGTTTCTGCTGCTCACCGTGACCGTGGCTCCCGGCCTGCTGGGCCTTGCCGAACGGATGTGCCTGCTCGGCATCCTCGGCTGGGTCTTCTTCGTCTGCGCCGGCCTGCTCCGGCTGGACGCGCGCGTCCCCGCCTCTGGCGCGCCCTGAACAGTGTGTGAACATCCCGCTCTCGGTCGTGGCGTCGGTTCGCCCGCGCCGCAAGCTGGAGGGATGACATCCCTCTCTCGACGTGAATTGTTCTCCGCCGGCGTCTTTGTGGTCGCCGGTGCCGCCGCCGCGACCGTCGGCGGCGAATCCGCCGAGGCAGCCGCCCCCCAGGCAGCCCTCCTGGGCACGACCTTCGCACACGGCGTAGCCTCGGGCGACCCGCTGCCCGACGGCATCCTGCTCTGGACCCGGGTCACCCCCGTGAAAACCGCCGTGCCCGGCTCCGGCCTCGGCGCAGACGTAACCGTGACCTGGGAGCTCGCCGAAGACTCCGGCTTCCGGCGGGTGGCCGCGAAGGGTACCGTCGTCACCGGGGCCGCCCGCGACCACACGGTCAAGGCCGCCCCCGGCGGGCTGCGCGCGGGCACGTCCTATTGGTACCGCTTCAGTTCCGGCGGCGTCACCTCGCCTGTCGGGCGAACGAAAACGGCCCCGGCGGCCGGAAAAGCCCTCGACCGGCTGCGCCTCGGGGTGGTGTCCTGCGCGAACCTGCAGGCCGGCTATTTCACCGCCTATCGCCACCTCGCCGACCGCGGTGATCTCGACGTCGTACTGCACCTTGGCGACTACCTCTACGAATACGGTGTCGGCGAGTACCAGGCCCGCGATGTGGTCGTGCGTCCGCACGACCCCACCACGGAAATGACCACCCTCGAGCACTACCGCCGCCGGCACGCCCAATACAAGACCGACGTCGACCTGCAGGCCCTGCACGCGGTCGTGCCCTTTATCGTCACCTGGGACGACCATGAATCCGCCAACGATGCCTGGTCCGGCGGCGCCGAGAACCACACCGAGGGCTCCGAGGGCACGTGGAACGTGCGCAAGGCCGCCTCCAAGCAGGCGTACGCCGAGTGGATGCCGGTGCGGTACGACGCGGGCGGTCAGCTCTACCGCCGCTTCAGCTTCGGCGACCTCGCGAGCGTGTCGATGCTCGACCTGCGCAGCTACCGCAGCCAGCAGGCGTCCACCATCGTCAGCCCGCAGATCTCCAGCCCCGAGCGCACCCTCACCGGCGCCGCGCAGATGAACTGGCTGCTCGACGGCTTGACGCAGGCCGACACCCAGTGGAAACTCATCGGCAACCCGGTGATGATCGCCCCGGTACGGTTCCCTTCCACCCTCTCCACCGCCGAGATCGGGGGAGTGCAGACCCTGCTCGGGTCCACGACGATCGACGGCGTGCCCTACAACGTCGACCAGTGGGACGGCTACACCGCCGATCGCAGCCGCGTGATCAGTCATCTGCGCGACAATGCGATCACGGATGCCGTCTTCCTCACCGGCGACATCCACTCCGGTTGGGCCTGCGACGTGCCGGCCGATCCGCTCACCTACCCAAGCACCGGGACATCCGTTGCCGCGGAACTCGTCTGCACCTCGATCACGAGCGACAACCTCGACGACATTCTCGGGGTGCCGCCGCGCAGCGGTTCGATCGCCGTCGAAGACGCCTTCAAGGCGGCGAACCCGCACGTGAAATACCTCGACTTCGACTCACACGGCTTCTCGGTGCTCGACGTGACCCCCGCGGCGGTGCGGATGGACTGGTATGTGCTCTCCGACCGCACCAGCCCCACCTCCACGAGCTCACGGTCGGTGTCCTACCAAGTCGCCGCCGGCACCCATAAGGTCACGGCCCTCGCATGAACGGCCCCGCCTCGATCGCCGCAGACCGCCGCCAGTTCCTGAAGATCGCCGTCGGCGCCAGCGCCACCGTCGTGCTCTCGGCCGCTCCCGGAACCGCGTGGGCCAAGCCCCCGAGCATCGCGGTGCCGTCCGCCGCCCGCACCCGCGTCTACGTGCTCGTGGTCGACGGATGCCGCCCCGACGAAATCACCGCGCAGCTCACCCCCCGGCTGCACGCCCTGCGCCGCCAGGGCGTCAACTTTCCGACGGCCCGGTCGCTTCCGGTCATGGAAACCATCCCCAACCACGTGATGATGATGACCGGCGTGCGGCCCGACCGCTCCGGCGTTCCCGCGAATTCGATCTACGACCGGGCCGAAGCCGTGGTCCGCGACCTCGACCGACCGAGTGACCTGCGCTTTCCAACCCTGCTCGAGCGGCTGCAGGAGAAAAATCTGACCACCGGCTCGGTGCTGAGCAAGGAGTACCTGTTCGGAATCTTCGGTGAGCGGGCGACCTACCGGTGGGAGCCGGGGCCACTGGTACCCCTCACTAACCACGCGCCGGACCGGTTCACCATGGACGCGCTCATCGCCATGGTCACGACCGCCGACCCTGACCTGATCTTCGCCAATTTCGGGGACATTGACCGGGTCGGGCACTCCGACGAGACCGGTACCTCGATCAAAGCTGCTCGCGCGGCAGCGCTCGGGTCGAGCGACTTCCAGATCGGCCGTTTCGTCGACCACCTCGTCTCGGCCGCACTCTGGGAAAACAGCGTGCTCGTGGTGCTGGCCGACCACTCGATGGACTGGTCGATCCCCTCCAACGTCATCTCGGTGGACCTGATCCTCCGTGACCACCCGGCGCTGCGCGAGCAGATCGTCATCGGCCAAAACGGCGGCGCCGACCTGCTCTACTGGGTGGGCAGTGTCGCCGGTCGCACCGCCGGACTCGCCGAGATACGCGCGCTCGTGGCCGCCCATGAGGGCGTGCTCTCGGTGTCCGTACCGGCCGCACTGCGCCTCGGCGCCGAGGCCGGCGACCTCGTCGCCTTCTGCCGGGCCGGCTGGCGCTTTTCCGACCCGACGATCGCGTCCAATCCGATTCCCGGCAACCACGGGCATCCGACGACCGAACCGATTCCCTTTTTCATTTCCGGCGGCAGCCCGCGCGTGCGCCGGGAAATCACCCTGTCGGACCCCGCCCGAACGGTGGACGTAGCGCCCACGATCGGCGCCCTGTTGGGCCTGCCGGTGCCAGCCGGCGGCTACGACGGCACGGCGAGAAGCGCGGCGTTCACCACTTAGCCCGCGACCTGCCCGATGCGCTCACCTTGATCATGTCCTTCTTCGTGCCCTGACACGTCAGCGCCCAAATGGAAAGTCGTCGGCTCTGGTCTCGCCGTCATTGCCGTCCCCAACGTTCCCGCCATGGTGCGCGGCCTCGTGCCGGTTATTCCCGAGGGCGGAGTGCTGCACCCGCGCTCTAACCGGCAGCGTCGGCGGCAACCGGATACTCTATAAAAATGAACCCGAGACGTGACGACGACGCACTGAACTGGGCCGGTGACGACGACCCAACGCTACAAGGCGGGAGCACCGATCGGGCGAGGCCGGCATCTGGTGGTGTGCCCGAAGGGTGGAGCATCCCTCGGGTTTCAGCGGACTTTGAGGTCGCTACCGACGCTACGACGGATGCCGATAACCCTGAACCGGGCGGTGCCCAGACACCCGACAACACCCAGCCTTCCGCCTCAGCGCCGAGCTCTGTTGCCCTGATCGGCATGGGCATCCTGGCCGGCATGTACCTGCTGTACACGATCGGCTGGTTCATCGGTGTCGCGCGCATCGAAAAATCCGTCAGCGACCCGGTCACCGAATTCATGTTCTCGCTCGGCGTCTGGCTGGCGGTAGCCGCGCCACTCGCGTGGTTCGGTGTGACCTATTGGCTCACCATGAGTCGACCGCGTGCCCGACTGATCTGGCTGCTGATCGGCGTCGTCGTACTCGCCCCCTTGCCCTTCATTATCGGCTCGGGAGCGGGCTCATGAGCGTCGCCGGTGGCAATGTCTCGGACGACACAACTGCCACCCGTCGACGTCCACCACGGTGGGCGTTGTTGAGCATTGCAATATTCTTCGGGTTGTTCTACGCCTATGACGTGTGGGAAGCCGTCGGCAACCTGGTCGGGCTGAACCTGCAGGCGCAGTCACTCGCGACCGAGCTGAGCGGCTTCGGCTGGGCCGTGCTCATCTTCGGGGTGCTCCTGCCGGTGTTGGTCTACGCCCTGGCCTACTGGCTGGGACGCAACCGGGCATTCGGAGTGCAGGGCCTGACCCTTCTCGTGGGGCTGTGTGCGGTGGCCGCCGTATCGCTTGACATTGCCGCTGTGTTCAGCCTGGGTCGATTGATCGTCTAGCTAGAGCACCGCGACAATAATGAGGGCCATCAAGACGAGCTGCGCGATGAGCCGGGGAACCAAGGGGATCGCCACTCGCCCGAACCGCTTCGGGTGCAGCGCAGCATAGGCATTGGCCGGAAATACCGCCGCCAGAAACACCGCGAGCGCGGCGGCTGCAACCACCATGGTCGGTGGATGAAGCAATCCCAGCCCGCCAGCAATCTCGCACACCCCGGTGAACAACACCAGGTTGACCGGGTTGGCCAGACCGCTCCGCCGCAGCCGCGGCGGAATCATCGCCGCCATCGTGCGCTGCACTGCCGGCTGAAAATGAGTGATCCCGGCGCCAATGAAAACCAGGGCCAGAAGCACGCGCAGAACCAGTTGGAGACCGTCTATTACGTCGCTGCTCATTCGTCTATTGTGCAGCCGGTAGGGTTGGAATCCGAGTAGCGCCCCTTGTCGCGCCACCGACAAATGCAATCTAAGGATCCGATTTTAGTGTCGAAGCCCGTCGTCCTGATCGCCGAAGAACTTTCCCCCGCCACCGTCGATGCCCTCGGGCCCGACTTTGACATTCACCACGTCGACGGCACGGATCGCTCCGCCCTGTTCGCTGAGCTCGCCACGGCGCAGGCCGTCTTGGTGCGGTCCGCCACCAAAATGGATGCCGAAGCCATCAAGGCCGCGCCGCTGTTGAAGGTCATCGCCCGTGCGGGCGTCGGCCTCGACAACGTCGACATCAAGGCCGCCACCGCGGCCGGAGTCATGGTCGTCAACGCCCCCACTTCCAACATCATCTCGGCCGCCGAGCTGACCGTTGGGCACATCCTGAGCCTGGCCCGTCACATTCCGGCCGCCTCCGGCGCCCTCGCCGACGGGCAGTGGAAGCGCTCCAAGTACACCGGTGTCGAGCTCTACGAAAAGACCATCGGCATTATCGGCCTCGGCCGGATCGGCGCGCTCATCACCGCCCGCCTGCAGGCGTTCGGCACCAACGTCATCGCATACGACCCCTACATCACGTCGGCGCGCGCACAGCAGCTCGGCGTGACCCCGGTCACCCTCGACGAACTGCTCGCGCAGTCCGACTTCGTCACTATTCACATGCCGAAGACCCCCGAGACTACCGGCATGATCGGTGCAGCCCAGCTCAAGCTGATGAAGCCGACCGCGTTCGTCGTAAATGTCGCCCGCGGCGGACTCATTGACGAAGAGGCGCTCCACGAGGCCCTCCTCGCCGGCACTATCGCCGGCGCCGGCCTCGACGTGTTCGTCAGCGAACCGCCCACCGGCTCCCCGTTGCTCGGACTCGACAACATCATCACCACCCCGCACCTCGGTGCCTCGACCGACGAAGCCCAGGAGAAGGCGGGCGTCTCCGTTGCCAAGTCCGTGCGCCTCGCGCTTTCTGGCGAGCTCGTGCCCGACGCGGTCAACGTGGCCGGCGGTGTCATCGATCCCTACGTGCGCCCCGGCATCCCTCTGGTTGAAAAGCTCGGCCAGGTATTCTCCGGCCTGGCCGCGCACAGCCCGCTCACCAGCGTGGACATCGAGGTGCGTGGTGAACTCGTCGAATACGACGTCAGCGTGCTCAAACTCGCCGCACTCAAGGGCATCTTCACCAACGTGGTCAGTGAAACCGTGTCCTACGTCAACGCGCCGCTGTTGGCCGAGCAGCGCGGTGTCACCGTGCGCCTGCTCACCGACGCCGAATCGCCCGAGTACCGCAACGTCATCACCCTGCGCGGCGCCCTCGCCGACGGTTCGCAGGTCTCCGTCTCTGGCACCCTCACCGGCACCAAGCAGATCGAGAAGATCGTCGAAATCAACGGCTACGACGTTGAGGTTCCGTTCGCCAAGAACCTCATTGTGATGCTCTACGCCGACCGCCCCGGAATCGTCGCTGTCTACGGACGCGAATTCGGCGAGGCCAACATCAACATCGCGGGCATGCAGATCGCCCGCCACGTGGCCGGCGGCAAGGCGCTGAGCGTACTGACCGTCGACTCCGAGGTTCCGGCCGGGCTGCTTACCGCGGTGCGAACGGCGATCGACGCCGAGATCATGGTGGAGATCGACCTCACCGAATAGCGCCCTTCGCCTGTAAATGGGGGCGGTAGAACGGATACGAGTGGGCGCCTGCCCGGTGGGCGCCCATTTTCTGTCCCGAGGTTCGGCTCGGAGGTATCCGGCCTGGATGACTACGTGGCGTGCGGCAGTAGCCGGCCGATTAGGTTGATCAGCCGTGTCATGGATTCGTCGGTGGGGCTCGGTGGTGTGAGTTCGTACGCGGCGAGCGACGAGTTGACGTAGAGTCCGTCGCTGATCAGCATGATCGCCTGGGCTGTATCCGGATCATGTACGGCGTCTTCAATGACCGAGAGCCAACGTCGACGAATCTCGCTGAGCACCTGCATGGCCCGGGGATCCCGGCCTTGGGCGAGCCGGGAACCGGCGATGTACGCGCGGTCAAGCGCACTGCCGGTGTGCATCGAGGTGCGAATGAGGTAGTCGACGGGTCCGGCCGGGGCGGTGCGGATATTATCGGCGTCCTCGCGCGCGAGCGCGTCGAGGCGGGCCAACAGGCCGTCGACGAGGGCGTCCTTCGAGGCGAAGTGATAGAGCAAGCCACCCTTGGACACCGCGGCTGCCGCCGCCACAGAGTCGAGTGTGGCGGAGCGTTCGCCGCCCTCGACCAGTAGCTCTTCAAAGGCGTCGAGCAGTCGATCCCGCGTGGAAACGGACGGCGCGGGGGCATTTTTCGACATAGGGGCCATGGTAAGGAACACGCAGACTGTCGGTTGGACACAAGTAACGGACTAGACAACTATACCGTCTAGCCGGTACAGTCAAAGGTGATGTTCCGCCGATAACGGTCGAAAAAAGTACCCAGAAAGTGAAAGAGATCGTGTCTGCCCCCGCTGGTCCCACCAATCCCACAGTGCTGCCCACCGAGGCCCGCGTCGCCGAGACTCGTGCTGTTGAGGGCAGCGCTACTAAGGCCAGCACTGTTGAGGCCAGCGTGTCCCAAGCCCGTGACGCCGATGACGCAGCTCTTACAGCCAGCGCCGGGGCCCACGGGGGAGCGGCATCCGCTCTGCCCGTGCGGCACGACCGTCGCCGCTGGTGGGCGCTGGCCGTGCTGATGTTGCCGGTGCTGCTCGTGTCGATCGACAACACCGTGCTTAATTTTGCGTTGCCGGCGATCTCCACGGCCACGCTGCCGACCGGTGTACAGCTGCTCTGGATGGTCGATATCTACCCGCTCGTGCTCGCCGGGCTGCTCGTGGCCATGGGGAGCCTGGGCGACCGCATCGGGCGACGTCGCTTGCTGCTCATCGGCTCCGCCGGGTTTGGCGTGGTCTCGGTGTTCGCGGCGTTCGCTCCGAGCATCGAAGGCCTGATCATTGCCCGGGCAGCGCTCGGATTCTTCGGCGCGATGCTCATGCCTTCAACCCTGTCCCTGCTGCGAACCACCTTTGTGGACCGTGACCAACGCCGCCTCGCCATCGCCATCTGGGCTACAGGCTTCGCGGCCGGCAGCGCGCTCGGTCCGGTCATCGGTGGCATCCTGCTCGAGCACTTCGCTTGGGGCTCAGTGTTCTTGATCGCCGTTCCCGTGCTGCTACCGCTGTTCGTGCTGGCACCGATCCTGGTGACCGAATCGCGCGACCCGAACCCCGGGCGCATCGATTTTCTCAGCATCACCCTGTCGCTTGGCACCATGCTGCCGATCGTCTACGGCATCAAAACCATCGCCGAGCACGGGGCGACCTGGTTCACGTTCGCTCCGATTGCGCTCGGACTGGCGCTCGGCGTGTGGTTCGTGCGTCGCCAGCTGCGCCTGCCGAACCCCATGCTCGACATGGGCCTGTTTCGGCGTGGCGCGTTCAGCGGCGCCGTCGGCGTCAACCTGCTCAGCGTCACAGCGCTCGTCGGCTGCCTGTTCTTCATCTCGCAGCACCTGCAACTCGTGCTCGGACTCTCACCGCTCTCGGCCGGCCTTGTGCTCGTGCCCGGCTTGGCCGCGATGATCGTGGCTGGACTGCTGATCGTGCCGATCGCCCGCCGGGTACGCCCGTCGCGAGTAGTGCCGGTGGCACTGCTGGTGTCGGTCGCCGGGTTCGCGTCGATCGCGTTGCGTGCCGGGCAGATTGATGCCTTCTCCATCGGCGTGGCCTTCGTGCTGCTCGGAATCGGAATCGGAGCGGCCGAGACCGTGTCGAACGAGCTGATCGTGGCAACGGCGCCGGCCGATAAGGCGGGGGCGGCATCCGCCGTGTCCGAAACCGCCTACGAGCTGGGAGCGGTGCTCGGCACAGCGGTGCTCGGCACCATTCTGACCGTGTCGTATCGCGCGGCAGTGCTGCTGCCCGAAGGCCTGAGTGCGGCTGAACGGGTTGCCGCCGGCGAAACGCTTGGCGGAGCCGTGGCCGTGGCCGGGCAGCTACCCGCCGGGGTGGCGCAGCAGCTGCTCGATTCAGCTCGGCACGCTTTCGACAGTGGTGTCGGCCTCACCGCCTGGATCGGTGTTGCGCTCGTGCTCGGTGCGGCCGTCGTCGCGCTTGTCGCGCTGCGCAGGGCACGCTAGCTACAGGTCGTCGATCGAGTTCTCGCGGCGTGTGACCTGCTCGCCGTTCGCCGGGTCGGCGATGGTTCGGGTGGTGCTCACGCTGTTGCGGCGACGCGTCATCAGCACGATGCCGAGGATGGTCACGAGCGCGCCGGCCGCGAGCAAAATGTAGCCGACAAGCTGCAGGTCGATTCCGGTGACGGTCAGGTCGAGAGCCCACACCAGTATGGCGCCGACGACCAGCAGAAAAATTCCTAGTCCGATACTCATGATTGCCCACTTTCAGTTGGTAGTGCGCTTCGCTCCAGCCTAGGCACTTCGGCGAGAAAGGTAAGGTTTGACTAGAAGCAATTCAGGTGATCGTTGACCGGTTCGGAGCCGCATGTCTCGTACTATCAAACTCGCTGTCATTCCTGGAGACGGGATTGGGCCGGAAGTTGTCGCCGAGGCCGTCAAGGTGCTCGGCGCTGTCACCGCCCGCGACGACGTCACGATTGACACGAGCATGTTCCACCTGGGCGCAGCGCGGTTCCTCGAAACCGGTGATGTGCTCACCGACGCCGACCTCGCGTCCATCCAGGAGCACGACGCTATTCTTCTCGGCGCGGTCGGCGGCGTTCCCGGTGACCCGCGCCTGAAAAACGCCAATATCGAGCGCGGACTGCTGCTCGGCCTGCGCTTTGCCCTCGACCACTACGTCAACCTGCGGCCCTGCACGATCTACCCCGGCGTCGCGAGCCCGCTCGCCGCCCCCGGCGTGGTCGACTTCGTCGTTGTGCGCGAGGGCACCGAGGGCCCCTATGTCGGCAACGGCGGAGCGATCCGCCGCGGCACAGCCCAGGAGGTCGCCAACGAGGTCTCCGTGAACACCGCCTACGGGGTCGAACGCGTCGTGCGGTACGCCTTCGAAGTGGCCGAGAGCCGCGAGCGCAAACGCCTCACCCTCGTGCACAAGACCAACGTGCTCGTCTTCGCCGGCAGCCTATGGCAGCGCATCGTGAACGAGGTGGCCGTCGAGTACCCCCGCGTTGCGGTCGATTATCTGCACGTCGACGCGGCGACGATCTTCTTCGTCACGAATCCGAGTAGATTTGATGTACTCGTCACCGACAACCTCTTTGGCGACATTCTCACCGACCTGGCAGCGGCAATCAGCGGCGGCATCGGCCTGGCGGCCTCCGGCAATATCAACCCGACGGGCCGCTTTCCCAGCATGTTCGAGCCGGTCCACGGTTCGGCTCCCGATATCGCCGGCCAACAACTCGCCGACCCGACCGCAGCCATCCTGTCGGTAGCGCTTCTGCTCGACCACCTTGGTCTACCGGATGCCGCGGCTCGCGTGAACGAGGCGGTGGCCGACGACCTATGGCGGCGCAACACGCTGGAGCGACGCAGCACCGCTGAGGTGGGAGATGCCATCGTGACCCTCTTGACAGACAAGGTACTTAAATGAGCAAGACCACAATCCTTCCCATGAGTTTCGCCCTCACGTCGTCGACGAACGCACGCGCCGAGGCCGAACGCGAAGAGGTACTTGCCGATCCGGGCTTCGGCAAACACTTCACCGACCACATGGTCACCATCGATTGGTCGATCGAGGCCGGCTGGCACGACGCCCGCGTCACACCCTATGGACCGTTGATGCTCGATCCTGCCTCGTCGGTGCTGCACTACGGCCAGGAGATCTTCGAGGGCCTCAAGGCCTACCGCCACGCCGACAACTCGATCTGGACCTTCCGGCCCGAGAAGAACGCCGAGCGGCTGCAACGCTCGGCGCAGCGGCTCGCGCTGCCCGAACTCTCGACGCCGGACTTCATCGAGTCGGTCAGGCAGATGATCGCGATCGACGGCGACTGGGTGCCGTCCGCGCCCGAGACCAGCCTGTACCTGCGCCCGTTCATGATCGCCAACGAGAGCTTTCTCGGGGTGCGCGCCGCCCACAAGGTAAGTTTTTACGTGATCGCGAGCCCGGCCGGTGCCTACTTCGCCGATGGCGTGGCCCCGGTGAAGATCTGGCTGTCGACCGAGTACTCCCGCGCCGGTCGCGGCGGTACCGGCGCCGCCAAGTGCGGCGGCAACTATGCCGCGTCGCTGCTGCCCCAGATGGAGGCGTACGAGAATGGCTGCGCCCAGGTGCTCTTTCTCGACGGTGAGACCGGGACGAACGTCGATGAACTCGGCGGCATGAACGTGTTCTTCGTGCACGGCACTGACACGATTATCACGCCTCGCCTGACCGGATCCATTCTCGAGGGCGTCACCCGCGACAGCATCATGCAGCTGGCCCGCGACCGCGGTATGACCGTGGAAGAGCGCGAGGTGACGCTGGCGGAATGGCGCGACGGCGTCGCATCCGGTGCCATCACCGAGGTTTTCGCCTGTGGAACCGCCGCCGTCGTCACCCCGATCGGCCAGCTCAAAGGCAAGGACTTCACGATCGGCGAAGCGGATGCCCCGGCTGGCGAGGTCACCCTGTCGCTGCGCCAGGAACTCACCGACATTCAGTATGGGCGCGTGCCTGACCGTCACGGCTGGCTCACCCGCCTCGACTAAACTGAACCTTTTGAGCGGAAACGAGACACGTGAAGATCGCACGCTACAGCTACCAGGGCGCCATCGCGTTCGGTATCGTTGACGACGACGAACTGGTCGTGCTCACAAGCGACCCGATGTTCGCCGGATTCGACACGACCGGCGACCGGGTGGCCTTGGCCGACGTGAAGCTGCTCGCGCCGGTGATTCCGCGCTCGAAGATCGTCGCGGTGGTGTCTTCTGAGGCGTTCGTGCTGCGGCCGAACACCGCTGTCGTCGGCCCCGGCGACGCTATCGTGCTGCCCGCCGCCTCCGATCGGGTTGAGGTCGACGGCCAGCTCGCCATCATGATCGGCAAGATCGCCAAGAACGTCTCAGTGGCGGATGCCCCCGGCCGCGTTTTCGGCTACACCGTAGCGACGGTCGTCACCGCGGCTGACCTTGCAGAGGCGTCGGCCACCCGCGCCGGGGCTTTCGACACGTTCCTCCCGCTCGGACCGATCATTGAGACGGAGTTCGACGAGGCAGCCACACCGCTGCGCGGATTGATCAATGATGAGGAGTTTCAGGCGGTCGACCTCGGCGACGACGATCGGACCACCGAGGAGACCGTTTCTGCGCTCGTGGCATTCGCCTCGAGCGTGTTCACGCTGCTGCCCGGCGACGTGATTCTGGCCGGACCGCTCGACACGCCGGCGGCTGTCGTCGACGGCGACACGGTCACGATGTCGATCGCTGGCATCGGAGCGCTCGTGAACCCCGTGGTGCGCCCGGCCTGACGCTTGGCGCTCGGCTCCGGTACCTGCCTGCCCCGTTCCCGGGCCCACCTTATGGCCAGGGGCCCAGTTTATAAACTGGGCCCCTGGACGGGGCCCGGGCCCCGTCCAGGGGGTCACGGGGTCAGGGTGTCACGGGCGCAGGGCGGCTAGGGCCAGTGCCACATCCTCTTCGTCATTGAAGAGGTGAAAGGCGACGCGGGCGCGACCGGCCCGACCCGAAGCGGTGAGGCCCGCATCGGTCAGGCGCGCGAGGTCGCGGCCATCGGCATCCGGCCAGCTGATGATGGCCTGATCGAGCCGGGGCACCCCCAAACCGTCACAGAGGGCATTGCCCAGGGCCACGTTATGGGCGCGCACCTCGGCCAGGTCGAGGCTGCGGAACAGATCGATGGCGGGCTCGGCACCGGCCCAGGCCGGCCAGGCCGGCGACACGTCGAAGCGGCGGGCGCCTGGGGCGAGCGTCATTGCCGGCCCATAACAGGATGCCCACGGGTCGTCTCCGGCGTACCAACCGGCGTTGATGGGGTGCAGTTGCGCCGCGAAGGCTTCGGAGACCGTGAAGAAGGCTACGCCGCGCGGTGCACCGAGCCATTTGTAGCTGTGGCAGATTGTCGCGTCAAATGCCGCGGCGTCGACCGGCATCCACCCAGTCGCCTGGGTCGTGTCGCAGAGGGTGAAGGTTCCCGTGGCCTGCGCTGCGGCCCGGATGGCGACGCTGTCGGCCACGGTTCCTGTGGCGGACTGCACGAGCGAAAACGCCACGATCCAGGTCTTCGCGGTCAGGTTCGCGGCCAGGTCGGCCAGTTGCACCTGCCGCACGGTCACGTCGCGATGCGCCTGGGCCAGAAAAGGAAACACCATCGAGCTGAAGTCGCCAATCGGCAGCACGACTTCGCCGCCGTCGGGGATGCTTGCGGCGATCACCCCGGCCATGACCGAGGTCTGTGAGCCGATTGCCACGCGGTCGAGCGTGACGTCGACGAGGTCGGCGTAGCCGGCGCGCACGCGCTCGACGACCTCGACGTAACGCGAGGCGCTGGCCTCACCGCGGGCCCAGGTGTCGGTGTCGGCGCGCATCGCGGCGATCGTGGCGTGCGTCGGTAGTCCGAGGGTGCAGGCGGCCAGGTAGCCGCGGCCGGAGGTATACCGGGTGCGGGCGTCGGCGAGGCTGACGGTGCTCATTTGTTTTGGTGCGGGGGTCATGGTTCCAGTGTGCCGAGGGGGGATTCATAGGACAACAGCCAGTATCCGATGTAAGTCATAATTTAAAGTTATGATTTAGTCCATGATTCATCTGCCCGGGCAGAGCCCAGACCTTGACGCCCACTCCCTGCGCGTCGTGCGTGCAGTGCACGAGAGTGGGTCCATCACTGCCGCAGCGGCCGCCCTCGGCTACAGCCAGCCGGCCGTGAGCCAGCACCTCAAACGGCTCGAGCAGCGACTCGGGCTCGCCGTGATCGAGCGAGTCGGACGTGGCGTTCGGCTTACTGAGGCTGGCCTTGTGCTTTCACGGCACGCCCTGACCGTGGCGACCGCGCTCGATGCAGCAGAGGGGGAGATCGCCGAGTTGCAGGGTCTGCGCGCCGGACTGGTGCGGCTCGTGGCGTTCCCGTCGGCATCCGCTACCCTCGTGCCGAGCCTGCTCGCGCAGATGAAGGAACGGTACTCCCAGATCAGCATCACCTATCTGGAGGCCGAACCGCCCGAAGCTGTCGCCGCCGTGCGCGACAACCGGGCAGACCTGGCCATCACGTTCAGTTACCCGGGGGATCGGGTGGATCCGCACCGGGAGAGTGCGCAGGGGCTGCGAGTGGCGACCATGCAACGGGACGAGATGATGCTCGTGCTGCCGGTCGGGCATCCGCTCGGCGACGGCGTCGCACCGGTTGATCTGCGCGCCCTCGCCGACGAGAACTGGGTGGCCGGCTGCCCGCGCTGTCGCGGCCACCTGCTCGACCTCTGCGATCGCCGCGGATTCGCCCCGCGCATCTCCTATGAAACCGATAATGTCGCCGCCGTGTTCGGTCTGGTCGAGGCCGGTATCGGCGTGGCATTGCTTCCGGCCCTCGCGATCGAGTCCGTCGGACGGCGCTCGGGTGTTTCGATTCGGGCCACGACCGGGCGTGACCATCGCACCCTGCACGCCGTGACGGCGGCCGGCGCCGAAGGCGTGCCTGCCCTGGCTGCCGCGCTGCACGCCCTCGTTGCCATTGCATCGCCCGGGCCTACCTTATGAACGCAGGCCCGCTCAAGAAACTGGGCCGATTTCTCGGGCGTGGGCTCGACGTGAGGCAGCAGGGCTCGCGCAACTAGAATCATGAGTAATGTCTGACACCACTGCACACCCGTTTTCTACCGCAACCGGAACCGACGTTCGCGTGCGGTTCTGCCCCTCGCCAACCGGAACGCCCCACGTGGGTCTGGTGCGCACCGCCATGTTCAACTGGGCCTACGCGCGGCACACCGGCGGAAAAATGATCTTCCGCATCGAAGACACCGACGCTGCCCGCGACAGTGAAGAGAGCTTTCTGCAGCTCGTCGAGGCCATGCGCTGGCTCAAGCTGGACTGGGACGAAGGCGTCGATGTCGGTGGGCCCCAGGCGCCGTATCGTCAAAGCGAGCGCTACGACATCTACCGCGGAGTCATCGAGCAGCTCAAAACCAGCGGTCATATCTACGAGAGCTTCGTCACCGGCGAAGAGATCGAGGCGCGTAACCGCGACCTCGGCCGCGACCCGAAAATGGGCTACGACAACTTCGAGCGTGACTTGACCTCGGAGCAGAAGGCCGCCTATCGTGCCGAGGGTCGGTCCCCGGCGCTGCGCCTGCGCGTGCCAGACACCGAGCTCTCCTTTGACGACCTCGTGCGCGGCGAGATCACGTTCCCGGCCGGCTCATTCAGCGACTTTGTTGTGGTGCGCCCCAACGGGCATCCGCTCTACCCCTTCGTGAACCCGGTCGATGACGCGCTCATGGGCGTCACCCACGTGCTGCGCGGCGAAGACCTGCTCTCGTCGACGCCGCGTCAGATCGCGCTTTACCATGCGCTCATCGACATTGGCGTGACCACCTTCGTGCCCCGTTTCGGCCACCTGCCCTACGTCATGGGAGACAAGAACAAGAAGCTCTCCAAACGCGATGCCGAAGCGAACCTGTTTCTGCACCGCGACCACGGGTTCATTCCCGAAGGACTGCTCAACTACCTCGCGCTTCTTGGCTGGTCACTCACCCACGACCGCGATGTGTTCTCGATCGATGAGTTCACGGCCGCGTTCGATGTCGTGAACGTCAACCCCAACCCGGCCCGCTTCGACTTGAAGAAAGCTGAGTCGATCAACGGCGACCACATTCGCCAGCTCGAGGCGTCAGACTTCGCCGCCCGGCTAGTGCCGTACCTGGTGACTGCCGGAGTGCTCGGTCAGACCCCGACCGAAGCAGACCTGGCCCTGCTTGCCCAGGGAGCGCCCCTTATTCAGGAGCGCATCGCACTTCTCGGCGAAGCGC
The DNA here is from genome assembly GCF_002929825.1 of Cryobacterium sp. Y29. Lineage (GTDB taxonomy): Bacteria > Actinomycetota > Actinomycetes > Actinomycetales > Microbacteriaceae > Cryobacterium. The sequence continues at coordinate 146,931 of NZ_PJJN01000036.1, read as the reverse complement.
CAGCCATGCTCGGTTTTCTGTTTGTGACCGGCGCCGACCTGATCCTCGAAGCGGATGCCCTCGCCTCGCTCCCGCAGAACGCCGCCGACATTCTCGGCGCGTCTCGCACCGCCCTCGAAAGTATTCCTTCAGCGGAATGGACCACCGATCGGGTGCATGAACTGCTCGCCGAAACTCTTATCGAGGGGCTGGGCCTCAAGCCGCGCGTGGCCTTCGGACCGCTGCGCGTCGCGCTATCGGGCCGTAAGATCTCGCCGCCGCTGTTTGAGTCGATGGAAATTCTCGGTCAGGCGGAAACCCTCGGCCGCCTTGATCGGGCCCTCACTGTGACGACAACGGCCTGATGCTGGGCTGGTGAGGCTTCGACTCGCCGGGGGATAACCCGGTTTGGCCACACCAGCCCGAGTGGGCTAGGCTAATACTCGGCCCGGTCTTCGGATTAGGCATTGGGGTATGGTGTAATTGGCAACACGGATGATTCTGGTTCATTTGTTCTTGGTTCGAGTCCAGGTACCCCAGCTTTAGCCCCTGAGTTTCCGCGGAAACCAGGGGCATTTCTTGTTTCCAGACACAACGTTCACGGCCCAAAGTGCCACTTTGGGTGCCAAAAATGATTCCCAGAATTATTTTGGCGGCAGCTGTTACCGCCGACCCAAAACAGGGCCAGTAGTGCCGCCGAACCCACTACGGGATGCGTGATTTGTCGCCAGAGGTCCGCAAGCGCCTGGGCGACGTGCGCGAAAGTCTCGCCGCCAATCCGATCGGATTTTATAGACGAATCTCCCAAGGTGAAGCCAGGGACGACGAAGCGAATGGACCCATGAACAAGCACTTCGTTGTTGGAGCGGGCCTGATCAGCCGTCCGCTCGACAAACGCCTCGCGGTGCGCGGTGACCATCGCGACCCACTCAGGCGCTACCACCCTGGTACTGGATGCCTGTGATCCGGCCACCTGTGCGCAAGCTGCAACGGATGACTCGACCATCTTTGTCTGCACGAATCCGCCATACACTGACTGGGCCGCACAATGGCCGCCCCTCTTCGATGCGGCTATCGCCGTCGCATCCGCCACGGGCACCCGGATCGTCGTGATGGGCGACCTGTACCCGTATGAGTCGCCGACCGGCGCAATGTCCAAACCTTCTCCCGAGACGACCACCGAAGCCAAGGGACTGATTCGCCGGGCCGGATGGGCGAAGATAAGCACCGCCCACGACGCCGGTACATCCGCGCCGTCGAGGTGCGCGCTAGCGACTACGTCCCTCGGCATACGGCTCTCCGCGACTCAAAACGAAATCCAATAGACACCGAGCGAACCCACTGCGAAGCGGGCGACGAGGAGCAAGACGATGACCGCTATTGCAATGGTCAGCCAGAGCCACCATCGGTGGCCGGTATTCGCGATGGCCAACGCGATGAGGATGGGAACGGAGAGATACATCACGGACACGACCAGTAGGGGAGCGGCGAATCCAAGGGAAGATACGCCACTCACTGAGGCGATGACGGCCACCGCAGGGATCACGGAAATGGCTGTGGTGATGGTTCCGATTACTCCGACCGCCCACGCGAGCACGAATTGGATAGTGCGTGTGAGTCGCGGTTTCTCGGCTATCACTTCGTTGTTACCTTCCGCATGCTGGTTGTTGATTCGAGTAAGGATGCACAGAATGATGGGGTCAGCGTCGACTTACCCGAGGATGCTGGCGTCGTTGGCGATGCCATAACTTCCTGCACCGGTCTTATCCGCGCACTCGTATGCGCCGGTCAGTCCCGCGCGTGTACGGGGGCGCAAGGGGGCACCTCAGTGCATTTCGGCCCGTTGCCGCAACCAGTCCATGGCCAAAGTGCTTGCGTTCAGAATTGAAACATGGCCGTCTCGTGGCCGGGTCCAGAGTTCGGCGTTGGGGAGGTGCTCGAGGAGCCACTGGGAGTGGGAGAGGGGGACGATGCGGTCATCGCCACCGTGTGCGAGGAATACGGGTATCCGGACGCCTGACAGATCAACGCCCCATGGTTTCACGAAGGCAAGATCGTCAGCGATGAGCCCCTCGGGGCCAGCTGCTGTCGCAGCCCTTGCGTCTGCGTTGAGCGATGTCCACTCCGATTTCAACGCGGCGTAGTCTCGCGAATTGAAACTGTCTTCATCGAAGTTGGAGGTTCGTTCGAAGATTACGCGGGCATCCTTTCCGTGTTGCGCCGCACGCAAAGACAGCCCACCGCCTGCCATTCCGGCGAACCAGTTGAAGTCTGTCGTGAAGGGCGCGAGACTCGCGAACGTTGCTACAGCCCGCACCCTGCCACCCAGAATCGCTGCGCAAGCGAGGGCGTGTGGCCCGCCCCCGGAAGCGCCCATGACCGCGATCTGGTCGATGCCCATGGCATTGATGAGCTGCTCGACGTCGGCTGCGGCGTTTGTGACGGTGCGACCGGGTTGAGCTGACGAGTCTCCGTAGCTTGGTCGTGCGTATGAGATCCAGCGGATGCCGCGCAGCGCCGCGGCTCGCAGGTGCGGTTCGAGGGCTGCTCCGGTTTGCGGCGAGCCGTGGTGCCAGACAACGGTTAGGGGAGCGTGAACTCCGTTGGTGCTGTCGTGAACGTCCAGTGTTCGCCCGTCGGTCAGGGTGATATGCATCAGCGTCCCGTTTCTGCCAGGCGTTTGCCCAGGTAACGTTTATCGGCCTCTGATGGGGCCAGTTGAAGTGCTTTCTCGTATTCGGTAGCGGCTTCGGTCCCTCGACCCATCCTGCGCAGTAGGTCGGCGCGTGTCGCCGGGAGTAGGTAATAGTCCTCCATACCCCGAAAGGTCACGAGCGCGTCGATAAGGCGTAGGCCGGCTTCTGGTCCTTGGGACCTGGCCACTGCATCAGCTCAACGAGCAGCCGGGTGAGCCGGATTGCTTCACGAAGGAGAGAAATTCGGATGAGATCCTCCCCGCCGGTAGCGGAGTACCCCTCGGTGAACAACAAGTACAGCACCGCCAGCACACCGTTCCGGCATGAGGCCGGGCGGTGGCACACGGTAAGGGATACCGGCGTGCCTGATCTTTGCCCTGGCACGCACGAGTCTTTTATCCATCGCCGGTTCGGTCACGAGAAAGGCACGCGCGATCTGTGCGGGAGTGAGACCCGCTACCGTTCGCAGCGTCAGGGCAACGCGGGCATCGATCGGAAGTGCGGGGTGGCAGCAGGTGAAAATGAGACGGAGACGATCGTCGATATCTGCTTTAATGTCCGGATCGGGCTCGACCGGTTCGTCTGCTTCGACGGCAACCCGCCGAAGCGCGCGGTCTTCGGCGCCAGCATGCCGAAGCAGGTCGATCGCCCGCCTCTTGGCCACCGTGGTCAGCCACGCGTCAGGATTGTGCGGAATGCCACCTTTGCGCCAGTCAGAAAGCGCCCTCACAAGCGCATCCTGTGCACAATCCTCGGCAAGGGCGAAGTCGCCGGTCATTCGAATCACAGTGGAGATGATGCGCGCAGTTTCCTCAGAAGAGGCACGAACGATAGCATCCGCTACTCGATCGGCCACATCGGCCTGATCTCGATCTGACCGAACTGGGCCATTGGATGCCTCGCTGCGATCTCAATCGCCGCGTCGAGGTCGCCGCACTCGATCACGTCGTATCCAGCGATCCACTCCGTCGTTTCAGCGAACGGCCCAGCAGTGACGCTGAGCCGTCCACCACGCAGTTTTACCGTGGTCGCATCGTTCGCCGGGCGCAGACGGTCGCCGTGGCGTCTGGTGCCCCCATCAGTGGTTTCGGCTACCCATTCTTCGATGGTGTGGACAGGTGGTTCGGTCGTCGGCGCCGTCGAGTCTGTGCAGATGAATAGCATGTATTCCATAAGTTGGTCCTTTGCTTGTCGTTGTGTGAATTCGACGTACGGGATGAGCACCTCAGGACAGCGCGTCAAAACGCGGTGTCCTCATAGTCTTTCGCTATACGTCGAAGTAAGAAATACATCACGGAAGGAGTTCTTCTTGAAGTACATGATTTTGATCCACACGAGTGCAGCCAGCGACCTTGCGATCCGAAGCGAAGCCCTCGCTGAGTTCGAAGCCGCCCACGGCGCCGTTATCGGCGAGCTCTCCACCACCGGCGAGTTGATCGACACGCACGAGCTGGCAGTCCCCGGCGCGAAAGTAGTTCGCACTAACGGCGGTCTTTCTATAACCGATGGACCATTCGCGGAAACCACCGAATGGGTGGGCGGGTACTACATCGTCGACGTCGCAAGCGAAGATCGCGCGATCGAGATTGCTGCACGTTTCGTTGAAGCCCGCTACGCGGCGGTCGAAGTGCGCGCCTTCGCTTTGCCGCCGCTGTAGCGACTTGAAATCGTTCAGTAGGAAGTCATCAAATCAGCCGGCCAGCGTGCGGACGTTGGCGAACATGTCGGCGGAGGTGATGGTCATCGCCTGTGGAGAGACCCTTTGATTTCTCATCTGGAAGTGGGAAGCCTCCGTGTATAAAGCAATCTATTAAGAGCTTTCATCAGGTCCCACGCGCGCTGTAGCGGTCCTTGCGATCGGGGACAGCTCGTTAGGTCGTCGAATGAAATGTCATGAGGAACCTTGTCGATGAAACCAAGGGTGAAGGGCGCGGAACCCGGGAAGTGCGTCACGCGAGGTAGTTGCCCAGAGCCTCGAGCAGGCCCCGGGTGCCTTCCTTTCGGCCCGGCCCATCGGCCCAGAACTGGTCGAAGAAGACGCCGTCCCTATCGTGCGAAGTTAACGTGGATCGTGCCACTCTCGGCCACTTCCGTTGTCACCTCGTGGGTGAGGTCGAGGCTGGGCAGGTCGTCCCACAGTCGAGTGCCCCGGCCAAGGAGGATCGGGGCGACCATGAGATGCAAGTGATCGACCACGCCGGCGCGCAGGAAGTCGCGCGCGGTGCCGACTCCACCGCCGACGCGCACGTCCAGGCCGCCGGCAGCCTCGGTCGCCTCCGCGAGCACGTCCTCGATTGCGGCGTTGCGGAAGTGGAATGTTGTTCCGCCCTCCATCGGGATCGACGGACGCGGTGCTGTGTGGGTGAGGACGTAGACCGGCGTGCCGAACGGCGGCTGGCCACCCCACCAGCCCTTCCAGTCCGGATCATCGGGAAACGAGTGCAGGCCGAACATGGTCGCGCCCATGATCTCGGCGCCGACGCCCTCGAAGAACGCGGCGGCGTAGGAGTCGTCGATGCCGGTCGTGCCGTTGCCGCTGGTGTCGTCGAAGACGCGCTCGTGGAACGTACGGGTCGCGGCGTAGGCCGCAGTGAGGCGTCCCCAGTCCTCACCCATCGGATTTTCGGGGGCGTGGTCGGTCGTCGAGGTACAGCCGTCCAGCGAGATGAACAGATCGATGCGAACGCGGGTCACGTCAGGTTTCCTTCGGAGTGGTACGGGTCATGTGGATGCCGAGCCGGTCGGCTTGGTGTTCGGCGGGGGTTCGTTGCTCGCCGAGCCACAGGTGTAGGACGGCGAGGGCGCCCGGTCGCAGGCTCACGGTGCGGACGCGCCCATATGCTTCTGTGACGTGACCAGTCCCGCGTTCTCGAGGACACACAGGTGCTGCATGAGCGACGGAAACGCCATCGAGAACGATGCCGCGAGTTTGGACACGACTGCTGGGGGGACTTCGCCAACCGTTCCACGACGGCCCGGCGCGTCGGATCCGCGAGAGCGCGGAGCACGGCATCGAGCTCGTCGTGATACTTAGGCACATACCTAATTATTTTTGAAGGGCAGGGATTCGTCAACCGGCTCACGGCAGGAACGTGTCTCGCATTTGAAGCTTCTCCGGAAGTGATCGTTTAGCACCAGGGTCATTTTCCATACTTGCCTGCACAAATCATCCACGTCGACGTCGACCCTTGCTGCCGTCCTGTATGAAGAGCGTGGAATGGGGCTTTCAGGGAGTCACTGGGCGCAACACCCGCACGTGTCCAAAGGAGTTTGCTGGTCGCCGCGACAAAATCGAATAGTTGAAATCGGTAGTCTTATTGCGGCAAATGCTTGCAAGGGAACCCCCGACAGGTGACCTCTTGATGACCACCCGTTTCGGAGGCCAATTAGCCGTGACAACGACAGACGTAGAGGCGCTGTACGCCGCTGAGCGCGACCGATTCGCGGAGGATCTCGCCGGTCTCGATAACGCAGCCTGGCAGACGCCGAGCCTGTGCCGAGGGTGGACAGTGCGCGACTTGTGTGCGCACCTGCTCATGCCCTACGAGCTAGGATTTGGCAGCTTCATTGTCGGTCTCGCGCAAGCGCGCTTCAACTTCGACAAGTTCGCTTATCGCTGGGCCAGAACTGACCGACGAACTGGCGCCGAGCTGACGCGCTTGATCACGAAGACCAGTGTTGCCGGCTTCGCGGTCCCCGGCGCGGGAGAACTCGCCCCACTGGCACACCTGGCCATTCACTCCGGAGACGTTCGTCGGCCGCTCGGCCTTGCTAATCGGATTTCTCCTGAAGCGGGCTGGATGGTGCTCAATGATCTGACGAGCGGCAGGCACTCGGTCGGTGACGATCTCCTGCGTGGACTGCGCTTCCAAGCCACCGATACCGACTGGTCGCTGGGTGGAGGACCCGAAGTCAGTGGCGATGTCACTACTCTTCTCAGCGCACTCAACCGCCGTCGTGCGGCCGCGGCTGACTTGGCGGGCGCCGGTGCAGACGAGTTCCGGTCCCGCTTGGGAAGGGTGAGCGGACGCTGATGCACATCGAGCGAATCGGAAATCCTGCACAAATTTTTGTTCGCGAAATTAGCTGGCGCCTGACTTGTGTCGACTCCGGCCGAGAGTGCCGCTATGAGATGTGCTCGCGCACGGCGACGCGAAGGTCGAGGAGCTGTTGAGTGTGTACGGGAACGTGGTCCTCAGCGAGCCCGTCGATGAGGCTTGCAAGGGGGATGGGCTGGTCTGATATGAGCGCGTCGTTAGACAGCAGGAGCGCCGGGACCAGCGCGGAGGAAATTTGGTCGCTGAGTTGATCGGCGATGTCGCACAGTATCGTGGCTTGATTTCGAACATGGTCTAGCAAGTCGGATCTACCTGAGTGAGCGGCGATGATCCGGTCCAGGTTCCAGGAATCGAGAGAGATCCGGTTGTCGAAGCTGGGACGCGAGCCCGAAACGACTCCGAGCGCAACCGCCGCGATGGCGGCATCCACACTGAGGAGATGAGCCAATATCTGATCGGCGTTCCAACCCCCGTCACGATCTTCGCCGAGATCTGGAATGGATGCCGTTTCGAACAACTTTTCATAGGCGCTTCGAAGGGCTGTTGTGATCATGAGGTTCTTCCTCTACGTCTTGTTTTGTCGGCCGGGATCAGCGTCTTGGCGACGCTGGATTGCTTCGGCGATCTGGGTGATCCGCTGTAACCGTGCGTCCCACGATGCCCCGACGGTGGAGAGCTGCGCTACCGCGCGAGCGAACTGTGCATCGTCCAATCGGTAGCACATCTCCCGTCCGATGGGCGCGGCATGCACCAAGCCAACACGGTGCAGTACCCCAAGGTGCTTGGCAACGGCCTGACGCGTCACGGGAAGTTCGTGGCTGAGGCTGGTTGCCGTGCCACCGCCAGCAGCCAAGAGCATGTCGAGCATGCGCCGCCGGGTCGGGTCGCCGATCGCAGACCACAGGTCATCGTCGATTACCGCAGTCATTGGGCGGCAACCAGTTGCCCGAGATAGTCGCGAAGGCTGGCCAAGTGCATAGTCCAGCCGACGGAGTGCTCCTTGTATTGTTTCTCAAGAACGGCAGCCTCCCAACCCATTTCGCGGAATCCCACCTCGGTAAGACGAACCACGGTGCCAGTGCCAGACGGCACGAGTTCGAAGGTCACCAGTAACGAGTTAGCAGGGGTCGCGACGTCACCGAGGGGATAAACCCAACGGAAGGAAAACAAACGAGGCTGTTCAGCACCAACCACGGTGATGGAAACGACCTCCACCTCAGCTTTGGCTTTGTCTCCCCAAACAAGTTCACCGACAGCACCTGGGACAGGCTCCAGGAGCGCCTCAGCATGCCACCATTCCCGGATGTGCGCGGGACTGCTGATGACTTTGTAAACCACCTCGGGCGAGGCGTCGATGCGGAACTCGCGTTCGATGCGTCCGTACTCCATTTTCGTCCGACCTTCTGCAATGTTTGGTTGCACGTCACCATAACCCCGCGCACCCGCTACACGCAACCGAAGGTTGCTTGAGTGAGCGGAAATGCCGGACGTTATCGGCCACGCGAGCGCCCGAAAGAGGAACCTTCCACGGGCATTCCCGCGCCGTTACGGACTTCGTCGCTGTCAACGATGCTGAGTGTCGCGTTTGCCCCGGCCCGATATAGTGCCCGATGATCGGGGCGGTTTCTCGGGGTCGGCGTTAACAGTCGACCGTGCAGCGGCACTGGAAAACCACGAGCGTAGCAACGACGTGTGATCTGAATGGAGCCAAGCCTGATCTCGGGTTCGATCGGACCGTCTGGGATATCCCACGAGTAGGCGACCCGGTCCATCCCGCAACAATCGCGCCCGACGTGCATCCGCAACGAGGCTTTGCGCAAACTGGAGCACCGTGAAATGGTTGAACGCACAGTGTTCATCATCGTGTCCGTGACTGCGGACTGGGAGCGTTCGGTAAGATCGCGAACACAACACAACGCTCGTCCGTCGTCGTGCTGGGGCCGAAACAGGACTAGTCGGTTCACAGCAGCTGGTACATTGATCAACCTTGAGGAGTCCACCATGAATGCAGCCATGCCGGTGATAGTTTTTGATGTCAATGAAACCCTCTCCGACATGTCTCCGATGGAGGATCGCTTCGTAGAGGTCGGTGCGCCGGGGTACCTGGCCCGCATTTGGTTCGCATCCGTGCTGCGGGATGGGTTCGCCCTGGCCGCGTCTGGGGGCAGCGTGAAATTTTCCGTGGCGGGCGCGGAGATCCTGCGAACTCTGTTCCGCGACGTTGCCCTGACCAGCACCATCGACGAGGCAATAAACCACGTCCTGGAAGGCCTCGGGGCATTGAAGCTGCACCCGGACGTCGCAGACGGCGTGCGGGCGCTCAAGGATGCCGGATGTCGCCTCGCAACCCTCTCCAACGGGTCCGCGCAGCTGGCCCAGAACATGCTGACCACGGCGGCGATTCGCACTGACTTCGAGGCGCTTCTCACTGTCGAGGATGCCCCGCAATGGAAACCAGTCGGTTCCGCCTACCGGTACGCGGCGGAGGTTCTCGGAGTTCGACCGGCCGACATGCTCCTGGTCGCGGTGCACCCCTGGGACATCCACGGGGCAGCTCAGGCGGGCCTGCGCACCGCCTGGCTGAACCGAACCGATGCACCCTATCCGAACTACTTTGCGACACCGGATTACACCGTTCCAAATCTCAGCGAGCTCGCCGAGCGCCTTCAGGCTTAGGATTCTGCGCTCGGTGGGCGACTCTGACTGTGTCTGGACACGACGACGCACAGCCTCCGCAGCCTCACCGAGCGGGAGAGCAGGGTATCGACGTGGATGTACACACGGCGCACATCGATCGAGGACGGGTCAGTTACGCCGTGATTTTTTTCACCTCCGGGGCGTGCCCTGCCCCGGTCGGGTAGAAAAAGTCGTCGTCGTACGCACCCTCGACGTCGTGATCGCACTCAAACCAGGGTGGAGAATCTGGTTACGAACAGCACGGAATGTAGGCACAATGAACCATGGACTCAAAGCAGGAAAAGAATGCGGTCGACAATATGGTTCGCCGGCTTGAGGTCAGGTACGCGGATCTACCACCGGATCGGGTGCAAGCGGTCGTGACGGCGTGCCACGCTTCCCTCTCTGACAAACCCATCCGGGACTTCATCCCGGTGCGGGTCGAACACGCAGCCCGGTCGCAGCTGCGCGCGGAGCGGAACACACCTCCACGAGTGGTATAGCGTCGACTCGCTCTAGCGCAACGTTTTAGCCACGTCGCGAGCTCACCTTGATTTTCGACGAGGCACGAACGTACCCCCAGAGCTGAGCGAATACCTGCGCGGCCTCAGTGCTCGGTGCGTATGTTCCGATCGGAGCGCGTTCGGTGCCCATCCGTTCGATCACGACGGTCGCGGGAACGACGAGGTCGATCACCTCCGGGTGTTCGCGCGGCAACACCTCTGCGGTAGAGCGGTGCACAAGCTTGCGGCGGTCCACCATCGAAAGAAATGCGAACACTTTGGGCGGCCGGTCCGATGCCGCGATGATCTCGTTGACCTGGGCCAGTGAACGAAGCGAAAGCGGCGACGGTACAAGGGGGACCACGGCAAGATCGGCCGCGTGGAGTGCGTTTTCCGCCACGAGGGACGCCCCGGGCGGGCAATCGAGGATCACGACATCGTATTGGTTCGAGACCGACTCCAGTACCTTGGCGATACGCTGCGTCGACTTTTTCGCTGAGTCAAGGAACAGGTCCAGATTTCGGTAGGTGTCATCCGCCGGGAGCACATCGAGGTTTTTGTACGCGGTCGGCCGGATGACAGCATCCACGTGGCTTTTGCCCCGAATGAGAGAATCCACGCCGCCTTTGACCTTTCCTTTGACGTTGAGGAGATACGTCGCAGCGCCCTGCGGGTCCAGGTCCCACAGCAGCACCCGGCACTCGTGGGACGCCTCCCAGGCGAGATTGACCGCAGTCGTTGTCTTGCCGACCCCACCCTTGGTGCTGTACACCGCGACCGTCTTCATGACCCCATCATAGGAGTCAACCTCGCAGCGTCGTGAGACAGCGCAGACTCGACACCGTGCCGCATCTGACGACTGCCCGAACATGGATACATCTCTTCGTACTACTCCACCGTGGTTTACACCCTCGTTACAGCGCCCGACCCCACGATCAGCGCTGAAGCCGTCGTCGTTGACGGCGAGGTCGTCGTGACCTCGATCTACTTACCGGGCAGCAGGGCAGTCGAAGGTCGGGTTCGGCTCGCGCCGAACCCGACCTTTTGTACCCGGGGCGGGTATTCGCGACCACCCCCCAAACAGGGGCATATGAGGGTGTCTCATGATATAGATTGAAGTCAGGCGAATTCCCGGGTGGCTCCCGACAATCAGGCTCGGCGACCGCGTCGACCGCGTGTCGCTAGACCGAACTGCAAGCTGCTTGACTGCACTAATCGCATCTGGCGGAGCGATAGATCACGGAGGGTGTGACCGGCATGACAAAACCCCGCGGTGAGGACGACTCCTGGACGTCAAGTCACGACGGAATGAGCGCTGAAGAGCCGACTCTGACCAGCGACGAGTATTCGAGTGCGCAAAAGGATGTCGCCGACAAGAACATGCTGGAACAGACGGTGAGCTTGCAGCATGCCATCTTCAACAGCGCTAATTTTGCGTGCGTCGCTACCGACGCCAAAGGGTTCATACAAATTTTTAGCGTGGGCGCGCAACGCATGATCGGTTACACGCCCGAAGACGTAATCAACAAGGGTGTGCCGGGAGACATGCACGACCCAGACGAAATCATCGCTCGTGCTGCGCAGTTGAGCGTCGAATTCGACACCACAATTCAACCCGGCTTTGAAGCCTTGGTTTACAAGGCAAGTCGGCGAATCGAAGATATCTATGAGCTGACAACGATTCGGAAGGATGGCAGTCGCTTTCCGACCACGGTGTCGGTCACGGCGTTATGTGACGGCAACGCGGAGATTATCGGATATCTCTTGATCAGCACCGACAACACAGCGCGCAATCAGGCATCGATGGCCCAATCTCTCCTTGACCAGCGACTGCGCGACCAACAGTTCTACACCCGATCGCTCATCGAATCGAATATCGATGCGCTTATGATGACCGACACCAGGGGGGTTATCTCTGACGTGAACCAGCAGATGATCAAGCTCACTGGGCGCACCAGGGACGAGCTCATAGGCGCCCCGTGCCGCAATTTCTTCACCGATCCGGTCCGGGCGGACAAGGCTATCCAACATGCTCTGACCGAGAGCAAGGTGAGTGATTACGAACTGACGGTGTGCTCCATAGATGGCGATGAGACTGATGTGTCGTACAACGCCGCGACGTTTTACGATCGAGATCGAGTGGTGCAGGGTGTTTTTGCATCGGCCCGTGATGTGACCGAGCGCAAGCGCTTCGAACGGGCACTCCAGAAGACAAACATCGAGTTGGAACACGCCAGCCGCATGAAAACGGAGTTCCTGGCAACGATGTCTCACGAACTGCGCACTCCCTTGAACGCCATCATCGGCTTTTCGGAGGCTCTCAAGGACGGACTCATCGGGGAGATCAGCGCAACGCAGCGCGAGTACATCGGAGACATTTATTCCAGCGGGCACCACCTTCTGTCGCTGATCAATGACATCCTCGACTTGTCCAAAGTCGAGGCGGGCATGATGGACATCGAGCTGGAATCGGTCGATCTGCAGTTGCTGCTGAAGCAAAGCTTGTTGATCGTGCGAGAAGACGCCCTGGCTCATGGACTGCACCTGGTATTCGACGGGGCGGAGGATCTAGGGATGCCACTGCTTGACCGACGCAAAACCAAGCAAATCGTCTACAACCTGTTGTCCAATGCCGTCAAGTTCACGCCTGACCTTGGTGCGGTCACACTCACAGCGAGAAGAGTGCCGCGCAGTGCAGCGGGTAAAATTACCGGGACCCGACCGGTACATGATTTTCCGCTTCCCAAGAGTGACGTCGATGATTTTCTAGAAATTCGCGTCGACGATACGGGCATGGGCATCTCACGTGACAATCTGTCCAAGCTCTTTCTCGCTTTCAGTCAGATCGACGGCACTTTGGCGCGCAAGTTCGAAGGGACCGGACTTGGTCTCGCCACGGTCAAGCAGATGGTGGAGTTGCAGGGAGGTACCGTTGCTGTTGCCAGCGAGACCGGTGAGGGATCTAGTTTTGCCATTTGGCTTCCCCTGGGCGCAACCGATGACCAAGCGCCAGCTTGGCCTGGCAGGAAGCAAAAAAAATCGAGTTCCAACGGAATGCCGGAAACGTTGGAGCCGGCTCCCGGCCCGGACGTCCAGTCCATAGCCTCGGCACACCGCGACCCCGGGAGGGCGGCAGGTGCGGGGGGAAACCACAGGTTGCCCGCTGTCGGCGGATTCATGGGAGCGGCGCCGGAAGAGGCCCTCAACGGTGAAAACGGCGAAAACGAGAACGACGAGGTTGCGTCCACGGGGCGGCTCACAAGCGACTCTGCGGTCGAATCCCCAGATACGCCGACAGAGACCCGCTCCGATGTGGGCGAGAGCCTTCAGCAAGTGCCCGCGGGTGACGAGCACACCGACAAGCACGTCGTTCTCGTTATTGAGGACGACGCCAAAGGAGCCGAAGTTCTTCGGCTTTTGTTGGAGGCTGAAGGGTTTCGGGTCATCATCGCGCGCAGCGGTGAAGAAGGGTTGAACCTTGCCCCGAAACAGCGTCTGAGTCTCGTAACCCTCGACATCCGTCTGCCGGGAATGGACGGTTGGGGTTTTTTGATTCGCCTGCACGAGTTCTCGGATCTTGCCGCCGTTCCGATTGTGATCATTGCGGGCGACACCGATGTGAGCCTGGCCTTGACGCACGGCGCGGCCGCCGTACTGGAGAAGCCGATCGGCCGACATGCGCTGCAGCAGTCGTTGCACGCGCTCGGCCTCAGCCCTGACGCCCGGCGCACCCGATGCGTTCTGGTTGCCGACGATGATCCCGAAACTGTTGACGTGATCGCACGCTTTTTGACCCGCCCGGATTATGTAGTCGAGCGCGCGTTCACAAAAGAGGCGGCCATCGAGATGGCGCAACGTTTGCATCCTGACCTGGTGTTGCTCAATCTCATGATGGAAGGATTCAGCGGCTACGAGGTTGTGTTGGCGTTGCAGAACGATGAGAGAACCGAACATATCCCCGTGTTGATCGTGTCTGGCAAGCCACTCACCAAGCGCGAATCAGCGGCGGTCGACAGCGATCCGAGCCAGCCGGTGCGCGTGCTCGGTACGGAGAACTTCAACCGAACGTCCTTCATTGCCGAGGTCAAGCGCGCTTTGCAGTCGGGCGAACTTCGCGACGATCCGGCAGGTAGGTAGCGATGTGGCCAGAATTCTCATCATTGAAGACAACCACATCAACATGAAGCTCGCGGCGCTGCTGGTGCGCCGGGCGGGCCACTCGACGTTTGAGGCCGTCGATGCTGAGAGTGGTTTGTTGCTCGCTCGGGTTGAACTGCCAGATCTGATTCTGATGGATATCCAGCTGCCGGGAATGGACGGGTTCGCCGCTACCGCTTTGCTGAAGAGCGATCCCGCCACTGCCGAAATACCGGTGATCGCCCTGACAGCGATGGCCATGTCTCGGGATCAGGACCGGGCGCGTCAGGCTGCTTGTGATGCTTACATCACCAAGCCGCTGCACTATCAGGAGCTTCAGGACGCGATCAAATGGCTTCTACCACGGGCTGATGATGAGGACGCTTCGGAGGAAACGACTTCAATAAGAGGCAACGTTTCGAGGTCGAACGAGTCGTCTTCCAGCTTCTGGGCGCGAGACTGGTCAATACTTGAGGATTCTCCCGCAGGGACACGATCGACGGCACTTCGCGCCCCGGATGCCACTCGTATTCTTGTGGCTGGAGGTAATCCGACTAATCAAAAGCTCATTTTATGGCAGCTGAACCTACTCGGATACGAGGCCGACCTCAGGGACAACGGCGCTCTAGCCCTCGCACTGTGGACAACGGGCGATTACCACCTGGTGATCACTGACCTCCAAATGCCACAGATGAACGGCTTCGAATTGGCCACGGCCATTCGAGCGGCAGAGGGAACGGGTGTACATGTGCCGATCCTGGCCATGACAGCCAGCGCGGTGCGCGGCGATGCCGACCACACCCGCGCGGTCGGCATGAACGAGTACCTCATACGCCCGCTGCACCTAGCCAAGCTGCGGGCGGCTCTATTGAAGTGGTTGCCCCGGGAATCCGACCACGAGCAGTGACCCCTGCATCGGGCCGCACCTATGGGCTGGGGAGGACCAGCGTGCGCCGGAGCAGCTCGACGGTTCGGTTTAGGGACTCGGCCAGGGTAAGACTCACTTGTTGGTCAGCCGTGCTCGGGCTGGCGTTGGACCCAGCTTCACCGTCGGCGGCAGATGCTGTCCGGCACGCCTGAGCGGGAATCGATTGCATGGCCATAAAACGTGCAACGCCCACCATGGCATGCGTGAGCAGTTCGGCCTGCCCGTGTCGAAAAGCCCGGGCAACATCATTCTCGGCGTCGCCGGTGGCCCCGCGACCGAGGCGCAGGTAGACCAACCCGGCGACCTCGGAGATGATCCGGGTCATCCGCTCCATCTGCTCCTGCATGAGCTCTGGATGCAGCCCGAAAATTCGCAGTCGGTCGGTGAAGAGGTGCTCGTCGATGCCATCACGTGGTCCGATCGCGCTCATCAGGATGAGCACATCGGGCAGCAGATCATCTCCGGGGGCGGCGATGAATGCCCGGGCCCGACTTTCATCGATGGTGGGCGATTCGGTGCCGATGATGGCAGCGTTCTTAGTGTTGAAATAGTTGAAGAAGGTGCGCTGGGAAATGCCACTCCGGCTGCAGATCATATCCACGGTGACGTTGTCGAAACCGTGTTCCAAAACGAGGCTGACGGCACTTTGTTCCACTCGCAGCTTCGTCTCATGATGCTTGTCTTCACGAGTTTGCGGGCGCACGGGCGCCTGGGTGCGTGGCGTCGGGGTGTCGGTCATTCCTCGTCCTGTTGCTCGGTACAGCGCTACTCGTACCGCAGCGACTCGATCGGGTTCTGCTTTGCCGCCCGCTGAGCCGGCAGGGTGCCGGAGAGGAAGGCGATCGCCATGACCAGCAGGATGACGAAGGCCACAGATGCCGGCTCAAACAAGAGGATGTTCAATCCCGGCAACCCCGAGAGCAACCCCTGCGACAGGACGGCGCTCAAGGCGGAGCCGAGTCCGATCGCCACACCGGCACCGATGGCGCTGCCGAGGAACCCGATGACGACCGCTTCGAGGCTGAACAGGGTGTACACCTTGCCGCTGCTCATGCCCATGGCCTTCATCAGGCCGATCTCACGGGTGCGCTCCTGCACGCTCATCAGCAGGGTGTTGATAATGCCGAATGCCGCCGCGATCAAGGCAATGACGGCGAAAGCGTTGAGCACCCCCACGATGCCGTTGATCACCGTTTGCACGGCGCCCAACTGGTCTGCGATGGTGCGCGCGGTGTAGTTCTGGGTGGCGAGGTCAGCCTTGAGGGCGGTGACAGCATCCGCTGACAGGGTTGTGTCGAAGTGAGCCACGGCCACACCGTAACTCGTGACGGCGGTGGCGATGCCGCCGGACTGCGCGTCGGCCAGCTCGGCGATCAGCGCGTCGTTGGCCCCGGCGCCCGCGGCCAGCAGGCTCTCGAGGGAGACGCCGACGATGGTGGCCTGCACGGTGTGCTTCGCTCCGAGAATGTCGGTGATGCCAATCGAAACGGATGCCCCCACCGCGTCGTCCGCCGACGCGAACCCGAGCGGGGTCACGAAGGTGTCAGGCAGCACGAGTTGAGCGTCACTGGCGCCGCCGTCGAGTTGCGCACCAGCAGTAAGGTCGGCCGTGGTGACGGCGGAGGTGGCGTTGATGCTGAACTCGTACTGCGAACCGGTGCCGTACTCGATGTAATCGGGCTGAACAGCGCGAACCGGATCGACCGACACAATGCCTGCAGTCTCGCCAATTTTGGTGAGGTCGGAGTCTGTCAGCGCCTTGGTTGTCGTGCCGGGCGGACCCTGTTGACTGGAGACAGATGCTGAACTCTTCGGGTCGTACGTGACCGGGCCGTCGCCGGCTGTCGTGGCGTCACTCGCCTGCGTGATGATGAACACGTCGGGGGAGCCAAGGGCGCCCACCTGAGCGTCGACATACTGGCTGACGCCGGCGCCGACGGCGTTGGTGAGTGTGAGAGTGAAAGCTCCGACGAAGATGGCCAGAACGGTCAGCGTCGTGCGAAGCTTGCTGCGAAAAGTGTTGGAGATCGCGGTGGTGACGAGGTCTTTGGCTCTCATGCTGCGCCTCCGGCGGTGGTCAGTGCTTCGGGGGTGTGCAGCGCGTGCGCCCCGGTGTGCGTCGGACCGGCGTGAGACACGACCAGTCCGTCGCGAATAAAGATCTGGCGGTCACAGCGAGCGGCGAGTTCCTCGTCGTGGGTGACGATGACGAGCGTGATGCCCTGGCTGCGATTGAGCTCGAACAGGATGTCTTCGACCACGGCGCCGGTGGCGGTGTCAAGGTTTCCGGTGGGTTCGTCGGCGAAGATCACCCGTGGTGCATTCACCAGGGCGCGACCGATCACGACGCGCTGCTTTTGGCCGCCAGACAGGGTCGTGGCCTTGTTACCGGCTTTGTCGGCCAGTTCGAGCTGTTCGAGAACTTCCATCCCGCGGCCGCGACGTTCCTTGACGCCTATGCCGGCGATCTTGAGCGGCAGAATGACGTTGTCGAGCACGCTTCTGTTGGGGGTGAGAAAGAACTGCTGAAAGACGAAGCCGAACTCCTTGTTGCGCAGCTCGTTGACCGCGCGCTTGGAGAGCGACTTGGCGTCTGTGCCGGCAACCTGCAGCGATCCTTTATCGGGCTCGTCGAGCAGGGCGAGCAGGTGCATGAGGGTCGACTTGCCGGACCCGCTTTTTCCGACGATCGCCACGGTCTCCCCGGGCGCGATCTGAACGGATACGCCTTTCAGGGCGTCGAACCGGCTCGTACCCGACCCATAGGATTTTTCCAGGCCTTGTGCATCAATTACCCACTCGGAGTCCATCGCGCATCCCTTGCTCCTGGTGACCTCACAGGCCACATGTGCAGTAACTGCACTCTAAATTGCAGTGACTGCAAGTTTACTGACAGCGGGCCGTTTCCCAGAGGATGCTGCGCCCCTGGTCGGTTTACAGGTCAAGGCTGTCGCCCGGTTCGAGGGGAAAGAACTCACCACCGCTGAGTTGGGTGACATTCTGGAATCTCGCATTGGACAGGTCTTTCCCGGCGCGAGAGAGCAGCATCTCATGGGTGGGAAAGCTGCGCTTGGGCTTGATCGCGAAAATGTAGTCCATCGCCTCGCTGATTTTCATCCACGGTGCCGCGGCCGGAACGGCGAGCGTGCCGACCTCGACCCCCTCGGGAATGGTGAAAGCATCGCCGGCGTAGTAGAGCTCGTCATTGACGAGAACTCCGACGTTGTCGATGACCGGGATCGATTCGTGGATCACCGCGTGGGTGGCGCCGAAG
Source organism: Cryobacterium sp. Y29 (assembly GCF_002929825.1). Lineage (GTDB taxonomy): Bacteria > Actinomycetota > Actinomycetes > Actinomycetales > Microbacteriaceae > Cryobacterium. Next base: position 128,680 of record NZ_PJJN01000036.1, on the reverse strand, counting down.
AAACGCAGGGTGAACGGGGCGACTTCGATCACGTCACCGGCCTGCACCGTCGTGACGTCGAGTTCAGCGTCGAAGGCGGCAATGGCGCGCGTAACGCCGGCCGGCGCGAAGATGCGCAGATCGGAGTTCATTTCAATGATGCGGCCCAGTTGTTCCGGGGTCCAGTGGTCGGCGTGTTCGTGGGTGATGACTACGGCCACGGTGTCGGCCGTGCGCGCGAGTGCAGTGGTGAACGAACCTGGGTCGATATAGAGCTTCTTGCCGGCGAGTTCGATGATCAGGGCAGCATGCTCCAGCTTGGTCAATTTCATGCCCTGAGCTAACCCCGATTCGAGTCGTGGCGCAACAGCATCCACTTTCTTGACTGATCGGCAGCCGCTACGGCGCGCCGCATGCGCTCGGTTTGGAAGAGCACTCCTTCATGTGGCATACTCGGAAAGTTGCAAAAACGGCCCCATCGTTTAGCGGCCTAGGACATCGCCCTCTCACGGCGGTAACGCGGGTTCGAATCCCGCTGGGGTCACCATTGCCCGGTCGCCTACTCTTTCAAAGGTGCCGGGCTTTTCTGGTTCACGGCGTCAGTGCTCCTGTATAGGCTCGTAGGCATGGCCACAGTCATTCTTGTGCGGCACGGTCGCACTACAGCAAATGCCACCGGTATGTTAGCCGGACGAACCCCCGGGGTCGGGCTCGACCAAGTGGGACGTGACCAAGCCGCCCGCACCGGGGAGCGGCTTGCTGCGGTTCCACTGGTTGGTTTAGTCTCGAGCCCGCTGGAACGATGCCAGCAGACCTCGGCCCTGATCCTGCAGCATCAGGCGGGTTCCCCGGCGACGACCGAGGATGCGGACATCACGGAGTGCGATTACGGGCAGTGGCAGGGCCGATCGCTCAGTGAGCTTGCCCTGGAGAAACTGTGGCCGGTTGTGCAAGCGCAACCGTCAGCCGTCGTCTTTCCCGGCGGAGAATCGATGGCGACCATGCAAGCCCGGTCGGTCGCCGCCATCCGGCGCCACGACGCACGGATCGAGGCGGAATTCGGGCCGGACGCCGTGTGGGTGGCGGTCAGCCACGGCGATATCATCAAGTCGATTCTGGCCGACGCGCTCGGCATGCACCTGGACCTGTTCCAGCGCATTTCTGTCGGTCCGGCCTCGGTGTCGATCGTGCGCTACGGGCCCCATCGTCCGAACGTGTTTGCCACCAATACCGACTCCGGAGACCTGTCCTGGCTGCGCTCAAGTGCCCCGGGGGATGACGCGCCGGTGGGCGGTGGGTCCGGTCACGCTGCGCCACAGGCCGTGCGCTCATAAAATGTTCCCATGCCCATAATCGTTCACGAATTCGACTGGCCAGATCGTGTTGTCATCGGCACCGTTGGCGTGCCCGGATCACGCACGTTTTACCTGCAGGTGCGTAGCGGCGCTCACATCGTCAGCATTGCCCTGGAAAAACAACAATCCGCTCTGCTCGCGGAGAAGATCGACGAAATGCTCGAGCAGCTCATGACGCACGACGGAAACCCCTTCAGTGTGCCAACGGCAACGCCTATCGAACTGGTCGACAACGACCCCCTGGAGCAGCCGTTTGGTGAGCAGTTCCGCACCGGCACGATGACCCTCGGCTGGGATCCGCGCAGTGCGCAGGTCGTGATCGAGGCTTTTTCGCTGACAGACAGCGGGGTCACCGACGAGGACGACGTCGACACGGCCAGCTTGGAGTCGACGGAAACGCTGCTTGTACGTATCCCGGTGGGCACCGCCCAAGCGTTCGCGATGCGCACCCGGGAGATCGTGGGGGCCGGTCGACCCATTTGTGCCTTGTGCGGTATGCCCATCGATGCAAACGGACACGTCTGTAGTCTGCCGGATGACCGCTGATTCCGATGGAGCTCGACCTCGATTAGTGCCCAGTGCGAGCTCGCCGGCCGCTCCGGTACTTTCCAGGTGGTGCTGCGGAGCGACAATCGCAGACCCGAGCGTTGAGCGCGGGGTTTAGCTGGCGCAGAGGCGCCAGAGAGAGGTGACCTCGTTCGCTCGCACCGCGTGCAGCGGGTCGTTCGTGTCGCTCGCTCTCGAGTGTCTGGCGGGCGCTTCGAGTGCACCGATCACGCGCAGGCCGGCCGCATCGATCACGTTCAGGAGGTCGCCGCGGGAGCGCAGCCCCACCAGTTCAGCGAAATCGGACAGTACCAACCAGACCTCACCGTTCGGCTCCAGATGGTCGAGCACGCCGGCCAGAAATCCCTTGAGCATGCGAGATCCAGGGTCGTAGACGGCCGCATCGAGCAGTGAGTGTGCGGTCGCAGGAATCCACGGTGGATTGCAGACGATGAGATCGGCTTTCCCCTCAGGAAAGAGACTGGTCAGTTGAACCTCAACCCGCCCGTCGAGTTTAAGAAGCGATACCGTTTCTCGAGCGGATGCGACCGCACGCGGCTCGATATCTGTCGCGACCACATTCGGCACGCCCCGGGTCGCGAGTACCGCTGCCAGCACCCCGGTGCCGGTACCGATGTCGAAGGCAAGCTGTGGCGCGGCCAGGGGAGCGCTCGCCACGAGATCGACGTACTCGCTGCGCACCGGGAAGAATGTGCCGTAATGCGGATAGATGTTGGCGTTCAACGCGGCAACGGGAATGCCTTTGGTCCGCCACTGATGGGCGCCGATCGTACCGAGCACCTCGTGCAGCGACACAACGGATGCCTCGGTGATGCTGCCGTAGGCGGCGACCGTGGCAGCGTGAACGTCCGGCGCGCGGCGCAGCCCGATCGTGTTGCCGACAGCAAGTGGAACGAGAAGCAGTCCGAGAATCCGGGCCCGGTGCGACCTGTTCTGCCGATAGCGGTAGAACAGGTCGGCGGTGCTGCGCTCGGTGTGATCCGGGCGAGGCCTGGTGCGGTGTTCCAGAGCCGTCAGAATTTGGCGGGCGTTCTGAAAGTCCCCGTTCCAGAGCATTGCGACGCCCTGCGAGGCCAGCCGGTAGGCCGCATCCGCTGTGATCGTGTCGTCGACCGGCTCGACTCGTTTCGGGGCCGGTGCGCCGTTAGCTGATCTCCACAGAGCGGTGACCGGTCGACCAACGTCAGACCAGTTGAGGTAGTCGGCGGCCGTCATCGAACCCGGTGCATAGTCATAGCCAGCAAGCATAGGCCGGGTTAGGGCCGGCGCTGGGCGAAGGTGCGCGTGGGGCCACCACACTGATAGGATTTTGCGAGCGAAGGGGAGTATCCCTCTGGGCCCGATCGGGTTCTATGTCGTGATCGTCAATACGGGCCGCACTGGCGGGGCCCCGGTCGCGGTGGTATCGATTGGTTCCGTTTGGGCGCTATCGGTGCGGGAGAGACTTTCGGGTTCTGCCATCCCCGATTCCCGTTATTTTCTTGAAAGGCCCCCGTGGAACTCGCCCTCCCTCTCTGGTTCGAAGCTGGATCATTGGTCGTTTTGACCCTTATTCTGGTCGCTGACCTGCTCATCGTCTACAAGCGCCCGCACGTTCCGAGCATGCGCGAGGCTGGACTCTGGGTTGCGTTCTACGTTGGGCTCGCGCTCATTTTTGCGCTCTTGATGCTGGTTCTCGGTGACGCGGAACATGCCGGTCAATTTCTCGCCGGCTGGCTGACCGAGTACAGCCTGTCGATCGATAACCTCTTTGTCTTCGTAATCATCATGGCCCGGTTCTCCGTGCCGCGAAAATACCAGCAGGAAGTGCTGATGGTGGGAATCATCATCGCTCTCGTGCTGCGCGGGATCTTCATTCTGCTCGGCGCCCAGCTGATCGAAAGCTATGCCTGGATCTTCTACATCTTCGGCGCGTTCCTGTTCTATACGGCCGTGAAGCAAGCGTTCTCCTCCGAAGCAGAAACGGAAGAAAAAGAGAACGGCGTCATCCGTCTGCTCCGCCGCCGCATACGTATCTCATCAGAATTCGACGGCTCCAAGGTTCGCACGCTGGTCGACGGCAAGAAGATCTTCACGCCGATGCTGATCGTGTTCATCGCGATCGGCACCACCGACCTCATCTTCGCCCTCGACTCCATTCCAGCGATCTTCGGCATCACGACGAGTCCGTTCATCGTGTTCACGGCCAATATCTTCGCCCTCATGGGCCTGCGCCAACTGTACTTTCTCCTCGGCGGACTGCTCGAACGTCTCGAATACCTCAAGTACGGCATCGCGGTCATCCTCGGCTTCATCGGCGTCAAGCTCGTGCTGCACGCGATGCACACCAACGAGGTCTTCTTCATCAATAATGGCGATCCCATGTTGTGGGCGCCCGAGATCGGCACCTGGACCTCGCTCGGCGTGATCATCGGCAGCATGGCCGTGGCCACCGTGGCGAGCCTGATCAAGGCTGGTCACGATGCCAAAAAGCATGGCCACACGCTGGTCGAAGAGATTTCGGTAAACGCCAACGAATGACGGCTGGAGACCGGGCGACGGCGAACGGGGGGTTCTCATGACTGTGCACCGGCAGAGCATGATCGAGCTTTCCAGCGCTGTCGCCCGCTTCTCTTTCAGCGAGCGCACCGATGTCGGCAGCGTGCGCAAGGTCAACGAGGACAGCGTGCTCGCGCAGTCTCCAGTGTTCCTCGTGGCCGACGGTATGGGCGGCCACGCCCGGGGTGAGGTCGCCAGCCAGACCGTACTTCGGGTGTTCGATGAGCACATCGCCCGCGATTCGGCCTCGACGCCGGAACGCATCCTCGACGCCATCCACTCTTCGAATGACGCCGTACGCGATCTGAGCACAGCCGATGACTACGGCACCGCAGTGTCGGGCACCACCCTCGCGGGCATCGCCTTCGTCGACGCCGGTGATGACGTCGGCTACCACTGGATGGCCTTCAACGTCGGCGATTCCCGCGTCTACACCTGGACCGACGGTGTTTTGGCCCAGTTGTCCATCGACCACTCCGCAGTGCAGGAGATGGTCGACGCTGGCCTGATTTCGGTCGACGACGCCGAGAAGCATCCCGAGCGCAACGTCATCACCCGGGCGATCGGCGCCGACGAGTTTGTCGATGCCGACGTCTGGCTGCTGCCGGCCCTCGGACGACAATCCTTTTTGATCTGCTCCGACGGCCTGACCAAAGAACTTGATGACGCGGCGATCGCGGAGGTCTTGGCCAGGGACATTGGCTTGGATGCCGCGGAACGCAGCGTCGCTGACATTCTCGTCGACGAAGCCATCGAGCACGGCGGACGCGATAACGTCAGCGTCGTCTTCGTGGAATCAACGTTCGACTGACCGTTCGCGCCAGCGTTCGCGAGCCGAGCGGCTGGGCGAGGTGTTAGCCTGAACCCATGGTGCTGAGCCGACTTCTTCTGTGCCGCGACGAGTCCCTGTCCTGAGGCCTCCCTCGTCGCGGCGCTCAGCGTGGCTGCCATCGATTCGTGAGGAAGACGCTCAAAATGACCAACGTAATACCCACTTCGCAAAAACACTCCGGCACCGGCCTTCGTACCCTGGCCGAAAAGGTCTGGGACAATCACCTCGTCACCAAGGGTGAGGATGGCACGCCCGACCTGATCTATATCGACCTGCACCTGCTGCACGAGGTCACCAGCCCGCAGGCCTTCGACGGTCTGCGCCTGTCCAATCGAATGCTGCGTCGGCCCGATCTGACCATCGCGACCGAGGACCACAACACGCCAACGCTCGCCATCGACAAGCCGATCGCGGACCTCACCAGCCGCACGCAGATCGAGACCCTGCGCCGCAACTGCGCCGAATACGGTGTGCGCCTGCACTCGCTCGGTGACATCGAACAGGGCATCGTGCACGTTGTCGGCCCACAGCTCGGCCTGACCCAGCCGGGAATCACCGTGGTGTGCGGCGACTCGCACACCTCCACCCACGGTGCCTTCGGTGCCATGGCGCTCGGTATCGGCACGAGCGAGGTCGAGCACGTCATGGCCACTCAAACTCTGCCGTTGAACCCCTTCAAGACCATGGCCATCACCGTCAACGGCAGGTTGCGTACCGGGGTCACCGCGAAAGACATCATCCTGGCCGTGATCGCCAAGATCGGCACCGGTGGGGGGGCCGGTTACGTGCTCGAATACCGTGGAGAGGCCATTCGAGCCCTCTCCATGGAGGGGCGCATGACTATCTGCAACATGTCGATCGAGGCCGGCGCCCGCGCCGGTATGGTCGCCCCCGATCAGGTCACCTATGACTACCTTGACGGGCGTGCCCACGCGCCCCGCGGTGCCGACTGGGATGCTGCCGTCGCTTACTGGGAGACCCTGGCCACCGACGAGGGCGCGACCTATGACGCCGAGGTCATCATCGATGCGAACGATCTCGAACCGTTCGTCACCTGGGGTACCAATCCCGGCCAAGGCGTGTCCCTGAGCGGATCTGTGCCGAATCCCGCCGATATCGTCGACGCCAACGAGCGCTCGGCGGCTGAGCGGGCTTTGGAATACATGGATCTTGCGGCCGGCACCCCGATGAAGAACATCCGGGTCGATACCGTTTTTCTCGGCTCCTGCACCAACAGCCGGGTTGAAGACCTGCGCGCCGCCGCTGAAATCATCAAGGGCAAGACCAAGGCCGAAGGGCTGCGCATGATGGTCGTTCCCGGTTCTGCCCGGGTACGCATCGAGGCTGAAGCCGAGGGGCTCGACCAGATCTTCCTTGACTTCGGTGCCGAATGGCGCTTCGCCGGGTGTTCGATGTGCCTCGGCATGAACCCAGACCAGCTTGAACCCGGCGAACGCTGCGCGTCGACCAGTAACCGCAACTTTGAAGGACGACAGGGAAAGGGCGGGCGCACCCATCTGGTGTCGCCGCTCGTCGCTGCCGCCACGGCCATTCGCGGCACGCTCAGTAGCCCGTGGGATCTCGACCAAGCTGGAGACCAGTAACCATGCAGAAATTCACCACCGTCACCGGAATCGCGGTGCCGCTGCGCCGTTCCAATGTCGATACCGACCAGATCATTCCAGCCGTGTATCTCAAGCGCGTCACGCGCACCGGCTTTGAAGACGCGTTGTTCGCGGCCTGGCGCCTCGACCCCGACTTCGTCATCAATAAGACGGAGTACCAGGGCGGTCGCGTGCTCATCGCCGGGGCCGACTTCGGAATTGGCTCATCGCGCGAACACGCCGTCTGGGCCCTGCGGGACTACGGCTTCGACGTGGTCCTCAGCCCCCGGTTCGGCGACATCTTTCGCGGAAACGCCGGCAAGCAGGGCTTGCTCGCCGGCCAGATCAGCGAAGCGGATGCCGAAACCCTGTGGAACCTGGCCGAGCGCGCCCCCGGGGTGGAGTTAACCGTGGATCTGGTGGGTAAAACAGTGCGTGTCGGGGACCTGACCGTGAATTTTCAAATCGATGATTACACTAGATGGCGGCTGCTCGAAGGTCTTGATGACATCGGGCTGACCCTGCGTGACGAAGCGCGGATCAAGGAATTTGAGGGGACGCGAGAGTCGTGGTTGCCGCGCACTCTTCCGGCGCTCTCCGCAGGTTCGGCCCGCGTCAATTTGCAGTAGTTTGTATTGCACCAATTTGCATTAGGACAGGTATTTTGTGAGCACTCTCAGCGAGGCCCGGCGTGATCAAGAGGCTAAGAATCTAAACGATGCCCGGCAGCACGACGACGCGAACGAGCGGGGGAGTGCTCAGAACCACGGGGCATCCGTTGGCCTCACCGCCGATAAAATCACCATCCGCGGTGGTATTCCGCTGGTCGGTCGCATCGAGGTGAAGGGGGCGAAGAACCTCGTCACCAAGGCCATGGTCGCCGCCCTGCTCGGTGAAACCCCCAGCGTTCTCAAGGACGTTCCGAACATCAGTGATGTTCGGATCGTTCGGGGCCTGCTCGAGGTGCACGGCGTCAATGTGACCGAGGGTGATGAGCCCGGAACCCTCGTGTTTGACCCGGCAAACGTGGAAAGCGCGCACTTCGCCGCGATCGATGCCCACGCGGGTTCTTCGCGCATCCCGATTCTGTTCTGCGGTCCGCTGTTGCACCGGCTCGGCGAAGCCTTCATTCCCGACCTCGGCGGCTGCCGCATCGGCGACCGGCCGATCGACTTTCACCTCGAGGTGCTGCGCAAATTTGGTGCTGTCGTCGAAAAGCAGCCCAACGGCATCCGTATGTCGGCGCCGAACGGTCTCAAAGGCGCCAAGCTCGAACTGCCGTACCCGAGCGTGGGCGCCACCGAGCAGGTGCTGCTCACCGCGGTGAGGGCCGAAGGTCTCACCGAGCTCAAGGGCGCGGCAATCGAGCCTGAAATCATGGATCTCATCAACATTTTGCAGAAGATGGGCGCCATCATCACGGTCGATACTGACCGGGTGATCCGCATCGAGGGCGTCGAACGCCTGGTCGGATACAATCACCGCGCCCTGTTCGACCGCAACGAGGCTGCCAGCTGGGCTGCCGCAGCACTCGCCACCGACGGCGACATCTTCGTCGGTGGCGCCCGGCAGCCTGAGATGATCACGTTCCTCAACGTCTTCCGCAAGGTCGGTGGCGCTTTCGACATCTGCGACGACGGCATTCGCTTTTATCACCCCGGCGGCGACCTCAAGCCTGTCATTATCGAAACGGGCGTCCACCCTGGCTTCATGACGGACTGGCAGCAACCGCTCGTCATCGCGCTGACCAAGGCACACGGAACCTCGATCGTGCACGAAACGGTGTACGAGCAGCGGTTCGGCTTCGTGGACGCGCTGGTCGAGATGGGCGCGACAATTCAAATTCACAAGGAATGCCTCGGTGGGCACACGTGCCGGTTTGGCCAGCGCAATTTCAATCACTCGGCCGTCATTACCGGCCCGACGAAGCTGCACGGCGCCGACATCGTCGTGCCCGACCTGCGCGGCGGTTTCAGCCATCTGATCGCGGCGCTTTCGGCCGAGGGCACATCAACGGTCAGCAACGTGGGAATCATCAGCCGCGGGTACGAGAACTTCATCGGCAAGCTGCGGCTTTTGGGGGCGGACTTCGATCTCGAAGGATAATAGGCGCGTGCCTGAAAATAACGACGTGTCCGTAGCTTCTGGGTCATCTTCGCCGCGCGCCCGATTTCGTTCGGAGAAGAGCCGGCCCAGCGCGTTCTGGATCCTCGCCGGGCTGATTCTGCCGGTCATGAACCTCGCCGCCCGGTACGAGATCATCGACGCTCACAAGTTTCCGCGCAGTGGCGCGTTCGTGCTCTCACCCAACCACTACAGCGAGATCGACCCCGTGGTCATGGGAGTCGTAGCGTGGAAGTTGGGGCGGCTGCCTCGATTCCTGGCGAAGGCATCTGTTTTCAAAATTCCCGTCTTCGGCGCGGTGTTGCGCAGGTCCGGGCAGATTCCGGTACAGCGCGGCGGTTCGGTGCGCGGCGGCGAACCGGTCAAGGCCGCCCAGCGTCTGGCCGAGAAGGGTCAAATCGTCGTGGTGTACCCGGAGGGGTCACTGACTCGTGACCCTGACTTGTGGCCGATGCGCGGCAAGACCGGAGCCGTTCGCATCGCGCTTGAACAGGGCATTCCCATCGTGCCAGCCGCCCACTGGGGCGCCCAGCACCTGATGGAACGATATTCCAAGAAAATCAGCCTGTTTCCGCGTAAAACCATCACCGTGAAGATCGGCGACCCGATCGACCTCTCGCAGTTTCGCGGGCGGAGCCTCGACACGGCGACGCTCAACGAGGCGACCGCAGTCGTGATGCTGGCCATCACCGCGCTGCTGGAAGACCTGCGCGGCGAGAAGGCCCCAGCCAAGCGGTGGAACCCGGCGGAGCATAATCAGAGAGAGACCGGTCGTTTTGAAGCCTAGAACCTCCCAGTTGCCGAAGATTCAGCCAGGCACCCGGGTGGCGGTTCTCGGCGCGGGCAGTTGGGGAACGACCTTCGCTAAAATTCTCACGGATGGCGGTGCCGACGTCGTTCTGTGGGCTCGCCGCCCCGAACTGGCCCGGGAAATCTCTGAGGCCCGCCGTAACAGCGATTATTTGCCGGGGGTGAACCTGCCGGTGGGCCTGCGCGCCACGAGCCGTCTCGACCTCGCCCTGGCCGGTGCCGAAATGGTTTTCGTCTCGGTTCCGAGCCAGTCGCTGCGCGAAAATCTCACGCAGGTCGAGCCGTACCTGGTTGCGAACGCGATAGTGATCTCGCTTATGAAGGGTGTCGAACGCTCCAGCGGCATGCGCATGAGCACGGTGATCGAAGAAACGCTGCGCATTGACCCCGATCGCATTGCCGCGATCAGCGGTCCGAACCTCGCGCTCGAAATCGCCAAGGAACAGCCCACCGGCGCTGTCGTCTCCTCGGTGAGCCTCGAAACAGCGCAGGCCGTGGCCAAACTGGCCACCAATCGCTATTTTCGCTCCTACGTCAATACCGACGTCATCGGCACCGAGTTCGGTGGGGTATTGAAGAACCTGATTGCGGTCGCCATCGGCATCGTTGACGGTGTCGGCTACGGCGAGAACACCAAGGCGTCGATCATCACCCGCGGCCTGGTCGAAATGACCGACTTCGCGGTCGCCTACGGCGCGCAACCCGAGACGTTGGCCGGCCTGGCCGGCCTCGGTGACCTCATCGCCACCTGCCAGTCGCCGCTGTCTCGCAACAATACGGCCGGGCGGTTGCTCGGCCAGGGTTACAGCATCAACGACGTCGTCAAACAAATGCAGCAGACTACCGAAGGTCTCGCTTCGGTGAAGCCGGTTCTCGCACTGGCTCGTGCCAAGGGCGTCGAGATGCCGATCGTCGAACAGGTTCGCCAGGTGCTCGATGGCACACTCAATCCCCGCGACATTGCGCCGCACCTCACGACTGACTCCGGCGAACCGCAGGGCGAAAGGACACTTGACGATGCACAAGCTCACGGTGGTGCTTCTCTTTGGAGGGCGTTCCAGCGAACACTCGATCAGCTGCGCCACGGCGGGGGGAGTGCTGGCAGCCCTCGACCCTGAGCGCTACACCGTCATCCCGGTCGGAATCACCCGGGACGGCGCGTACGTACTCGAAGACAACGACCCAGCCAAGTTCGCCCTCAACGCGCAGGCATTGCCCGTTGTCGCCGACAACGGCACCCGGGTGCGCTGGCCGCAGAGCGCATCGAGCCGGGAACTGACCGTTGTCGACGCGTCCGGTGAGCGTTCGCTCGGCTCTGTCGACCTTATATTCCCAATTTTGCATGGACCTTTCGGCGAGGACGGCACCATTCAGGGCATGCTCGACCTGCTCGACCTTCCGTATGTCGGGTCAGGAGTTCTCGCATCCGCTCTGGGCATGGACAAGCACTTTGCCAAGACCGTCTTTCAGCAAGCCGCTCTGCCGGTGGCGCCGTGGCGCACCCTGGTAGCGGATGACTGGGCGCGGGATCCCGGCATGGGTTACGCTGCCCTCGAACAATTCGGCGTGCCCGTCTTCGTGAAACCGGCCCGGGCTGGGTCGAGCGTCGGCGTCAGCCGGGTAGCGACACGGGACCAGCTGGCCGAGGCCATGACGGTCGGTCTCGCCGAAGACAACAAGGTGCTCATTGAATCCGGGCTCGTCGGACGTGAACTCGAGATTGCCGTGCTACAGGGACGCCCGGGGGAACCCACCCGCGCCTCCGTGGCCGGAGAGGTCGTCGTGACGGGCCGTGACTTTTACGACTTTGCCGCGAAGTACCTGGATGCGCCGGGAGTCGAGCTGGTCTGCCCCGCGCCGCTATCAGCGGCAGAACTGGCTGAGGTACAGCGGCTGGCCATTGCCGCTTTCGAGGCGATCGGCGCCGCTGGCCTGGCTCGGGTTGACTTCTTCCTGACGGAAACCGGCTGGGTGATCAACGAGATCAACACCATGCCCGGGTTCACGAGCATCTCGATGTTTCCGAGCTGCTGGCTGGCCAGCGGCTACACCTACCCGGAGCTGATCGACGAACTCATCTCTGTGGCCATCGCGCACGCCCGGCACGGGTTCTGAGGGGCCTATGTTCCCCGAGGCACGAGCCCCAAACGGGGCATTGTTCGACGGGTGAGAAAAAGTAACAATGTGTCCGTGGCGGTGGACCCGAACATCCGCGTCGCGGGAGGCTTCCATGCGCACTGCCACGATCGCTGCTCCATTCCCCCGTCAAAGCGGCCGTCAGCAAAGTCGTAGGTGGCTCGCCCGGGCCGCAATTCTCGGGCTCGTGTTGGGCATGCTCAATGCGGCGCCGGCCTTCGCCTCGAGTGTTTCAAGTGCAGTTTTCACCGGCAGCACGGGCAGCGCCCTGGTCGGCGGAACCCTCTACGCCCGGCAGGGAACGGCGCTCACCCTCACCGTCGACACGAGCAGTGATACGAAATGTGTTGAGGTGGCCGGAACCGCCCTGAACATCACATCAACCTCGCCGACCGGCAAGTCGCGGTGGACCTTCGCGACCGTCGCCGGCGCGGGCGAGGGTGCACAGGCCGCCACCGCCGCCGCCAGCCCCAACGTCAGTGCGCAGGGCAAGTGCACGGGGCCTTCCTCCTCGATGCAGGCCGTTTTCGCCCTCGACAACACCGGTCCGACCGTCACTGCGGGCCTCTCGCCAGCCGCCAACGCGGCCGGCTGGAACAAGGCCAACGTCACCGCCGCCTGGTCGGCAACGGATGCCGGTTCCGGCGTCGCCTTCGGCCCCGCCCCGGCAACCTCGAGCGTGAGTGCCAACACCAGCGGTGACGTCAAAACCGCCACGGCTGCCGACCGCGTCGGCAACACCAGCAGCGGTTCCGCCACCATCAAGCTCGACAAGAGCAACCCGGTTTTCAGTGGCTCTCGCGCCCCGGCAGCCAACGCAGCCGGCTGGAACAACTCGAACGTCACCGTCTCGTTCGGCTGCACCGATGCCCTCTCGGGCATCAAGACTTGCACCGGCAGCGGGAGCGTCCTCGTCTCGGCCGAGGGTGCCAACCAGTCTGTCAGTGGAACCGCGGTCGACAACGCTGACAACTCGGGCACCGGCAGCGTCGACGGCATCAGCATCGACAAGACCGCACCGGCCCTGAGCGGCTCGCCCAGTTCGACCGCGAACGCAGCCGGCTGGTACAACAGCGACGTCTCGGTCGCCTGGAGCGCCGCCGATAGGTTGTCCGGCCTCGCCGGTCCGGTCCCGTCGAACAGCACGATCACGGGCGAAGGCAGCGGCCTGCTCGCATCCAAGGTCGCGAGCGACCTAGCCGGCAACACGACCGCCGCGGACAGCTCCCCGGTGAACATCGACCGCACCGCCCCGACGACCGGCATCAGCGGCGCCTCAAAGGGCTGGAGCAACGGCACCGTCACCGTCACGCTCTCGCCGAGCGACAACCTCTCGGGTGTGGCGACGACCCGGTACTCGATCGACGGCGGCAGCACCGTCAGCGGCACGACCCTTCAGCTCTCGAGCGAGGGCGACCACAGCATCAGCTACTTCAGCACCGACAAAGCGGGCAATACAGAGGCCACACAGACCGCACGCGTGAAGATCGACAGGACCGCCCCTGCCATCAGCCACTCCTTCACGCCCCTGGGCTACCTCGATGGCGCCTGGACCAACCAGAACGTTACGGTCACCTTCGACTGCGCCGACTCCGGCTCCGGCGTCGCTTCCTGCACACCGCCAGCAATCCAGAGCGCCGAGGGAGCGGCCCAGCAGGTCATTGGCACAGCAACCGACAACGCCGGCAACACCGCCACCGACACGGCGGTGCTCAGCATCGACAGAAGCGCCCCGAGCCTCGCGGCCGCAAGCGACCGGGCCGCCAATGGTGCCGGCTGGTACAACGACTCGGTCACCGTGAACTTCACGGCGAGTGACGCCCTCTCCGGTATAACAAATGTATCATCCGCACAGGTGCTCGGTGAGGGAGCCAACCAATCTGCGGCGGGAACCGCCACCGACGCCGCCGGCAACTCCGCGAGCGCAAGCGTCACCGGCATCAACATCGACACGACTGCACCGGTGCTGAGTGCCGCCTATCCACACGGCTGGGCCACCGCCGACGTGGCCGTAACCTGGACCTGCACCGACGCTCTCTCCGGCGTCGCCACCGGGCCGACCAACGACACCGTCAGCGGAGAAGGCGCAAACCTGTCCTCGAGCGCGACCTGCACCGATTCAGCCGGCAACACCGCATCCGTCACCGTTTTCGGAATTCAGATCGACCGTGCGGCGCCGACGACGACCGCGACCGTGCCGGCTCCGCTTGCGAGCGGCTGGTACGCTGACGCCGTCGACGTGACCCTGACCGGGCGGGACGCCCTCTCCGGCATCGCGACGACGAGCTACACCGTCGACGGCGGCGCGACCCAGGAATACACCGGCCCCTTCGCCTTCGCCCTGCGCGGCACACACGTCCTGAGTTTTTGGAGCACGGATGTTGCCGGAAACGCCGAAGACGCCATCGCCAACAGCCTGACCCTCAAGATCGACGGGAATGCCCCCACGACCACCGTCATCAACCCGATTTCACCGGCGAGCGGCTGGTTCGTCACGAGCGGCATCCCGGTCGCCTTCGACGCGAGCGACGCCGAGTCGGGAATCGCCGGCACCTACTACACGATCGATGGCGGCGACACGCTGCTGTACGGTGAACCCTTCACCGAGGAGCTCTCGCTCGGCCTGCACACGATCGCCTACTGGAGCGTCGACTTCGCTGGCAACGTTGAGGATGCGCGCACAACCGAGGTCTGGGTCGACACCGTGCGGCCGAGCATCAGCGGCCTCGCGTCCCCTGAAGCCAATGGCTACGGATGGAACAACAGCAACGTCGACGTGACCTTCGCCTGCACTGACGCCAACTCTGGCATCGCCGGTTGCGGACCCGACACCACGGTCGGCAACGAAGGCGCCGGCCAGTCGGTTCGCGGCGACGCGATCGACGTGGCAGGCAACACCAGCTTCGCCACCGTCGGGAACATCAGGATCGACAAGACCGCCCCGAGTCTCAGCGGCGCCGCCACGACGGATTCCAACGGGGCCGGCTGGTACCGCGGAGACGTCACTGTCGCGTGGACCGGCACGGATGGTCTGTCGGGGATCGACGCGGCTGACGAGCCAGCGAACAGCGTGATCGACGGCGAAGGCAGCGATCTGGGCGCCTCGGCGACCGTGTCGGACCGGGCCGGAAACGACGCCGGCGCCTCCGTCACCGGAATTCGGATCGACCGCACCCCACCGACCCTGAGCGGAGCGCCGACGACCAACCCGAACACCTTCGGCTGGTATCGCAGCCAGGTTCTCGTGGACTTCAGCTGTTTCGATGCCCTCTCCGGCGTCGCGCACTGCCCGAGCAGTCTCATCTTCGCAAATGACGGCGCGAACCAGTCCGTCACGAGCACCACCGCGGGTGACCTGGCCGGCCACGAGAGCGGCGCTGCGGTGGTGAGCGGCATCAACGTGGACGGTACCGCTCCCAGCAGCACCGCGAACAACGTCTGCACGCTCGTGAACGGCTACTGCACCGGATCGACCGCATCCGTCACCGTGAGCGCCGTCGACCAGGTCGGGTTGTCCGGCGTGAGAGAGCTGCACTACTCGATCGACGGCGGTGCAGAGCAGGTGGCCATGGGATCGACCAAGACCTTGAGCGTTCCGCTCGACGGCAGCGGGGTCGGCACCGTGAGCTACTGGGCGGTCGACTACGCCGGCAACACCGAGGCAGCCAACACGGTGTCCCTCAAGTGGGACAACATTGCGCCGACCGTCACGCACGGCCTCAACCCCGCGGCCAACGCCAACGACTGGAACAACAGCGACCTCACCGTGACCTTCACTGCAAAGGACGACGACTCCGGCTCGGGTATCGCCCGGGTCACGGACCCGGTGAAGGTATCGGTTGAAACCGCCGGTCGGCTCGTTGCCGGCTCGGCAACTGACACCGCCGGAAACGTGGGCACCGACAGTGTGACCGTGAAACTCGACAAGACGGCACCGAGCATCAGTGCAGCAATCGCAAGCGGGGTGGTCGGCAGCAACGGCTGGTACCTCGGTCCGGTCAAGGTTCGCTTCAGTTGCGCCGACGCGCTTTCCGGGATCGCCACCTGCACCGACGACGTGACCCTCACCGGCAATGGAGCCAACACGGCCAACGGATCGTCGACCGACAGAGCCGGCAACTCCGGGGCAACAGTGCTATCCGGAATCAAAATCGACATGGAGGCGCCAAGCATCACCTCTGTCAATGTGGCAGGCGGTTTCTACACCCTCGGCGCTGTGCCGGCGGTTACCTGCAGTGCGAGCGACAGCTTCTCTGGACTACTCGGAACCTGCGCGGTCACGGTGACCGGAGGCACTCCGAACGGTGTCGGCACCTTCAGTTACACCGCGACCGCGACCGACAGCGCTGGCAACACCGCGGTCTCCCGCGGAAGCTACAAGGTGGTCTACCGCTTCGACGGATTCCTGCAGCCGATCAATGACACGGCCCACCAGATCGGCGTCGCAACCAGCGTCTTCAAGGGTGGAAGCACGATTCCGGTCAAATTCCAGCTGAAAACGGCCAGCGGGACGGTCGTCCTGTCGAGCTCCGCACCGAAGTGGCTGACACCGGTTCAGGGTTCGGCCATGTCGCTCCAGGTCGATGAATCGCTGTACACGGCTGCGGCGGACAGCGGCAGCTCGTATCGCGGCGACGGCGGCCAGTACATCTACAACTGGAAAACCGGTACGGGCGGGCACTACTACCGCATCGGCGTCCTGCTCGACGATGGCCAGGCTCACTTCGTCAACATCGGACTGCGCTGATCCGCCCGCGGGTCAGGGGGCGGTCGTGGCCCCGTCGGTGGGCAACTGCACGTCCTCGGCGCCGAGACAGGCGCTGGTAGCCGGCACATACCCGACCGCATTGGCGACGTCGATCAGTGCGGTCGAGCCGCTCACCGCTTCCGAGTCGATCACGATCTCGATGGCCGGATCGCGACCATACGTCGTGTAACGATAGGTCGGGGCGTCGGAGTCGTCCTCGATCCAGTCGATGCCGTTGATATTCAGGCAGGGCAGCGTCGTTGGCGCCGGTACCGTCACGCCGCAGTGCAGGAGGACGGCGGCGGGGTCACCCCACGCGCCGGTGGCCTGGGCGTTCGTCTCCCGTGACGCCTGGTCGGCGACGGTGGACGGCAGGTGCACGATAACGTCGGCGCAGGCCACGTTGGTGGCGTCGGCGGCCGGGGTCAGGGGTACGGCGGTGGCGCAGCCAGCCAGCAACAGTGAGGTCGCCAGCACGGCGGCGGCGGCGACGAAACGAAGGGGATCGGTGCGCAGGAGTAGGAGTGGGTGAGACATCGTATTCAGGCTACCGTTTCTAACATGACCACTGCTGCGGATGCCCCGCTTTCACCTCCGCACTCCGCTGCCGCCGAAACTCTCGCCGACCTCAGCGAGGGGGCCGTGCTGGCGCGGATCTTTCCCCGTCTACCGACGGCGTCGGCCCAACTTCTCGGCCCGGGCGACGATGCGGCGGTCATCTCGGCGCCTGATGGGCGGTTCGTGGTGACGACCGACATGATGATTCAGGGACCTGATTTTCGCCTCGCGTGGTCGTCACCACACGATCTTGGCTGGAAGGCCGCCGCCACCAATCTTTCGGACGTGGCCGCGATGGGCGCTCGCCCGACAGCTTTGGTCGTGGCGATCGCCGCCCCGCCGTCGACGCCCGTTTCGGTGCTTGAGGGCCTTGCCGACGGGCTGCGCGACTGCTGCGAGGCTCTTGCCCCCGGCTGCGGGGTGGTCGGCGGTGACCTGTCAGCGTCAGACGCCCTCACCCTGGTTGTGACGGCCTTCGGCGACCTCGAGGGCCGCGCTCCGGTTCTTCGATCGGGAGCGCGGCCGGGGGACACAGTGGCGCTCTCCGGCCGGCTTGGCGACGCTGGAATCGGCCTCGAACTACTGTTCCGTCTGGGCGTTGATTCCAACGGAGTACCCGACCTGGCCAGGGCCAACGCACTCAAAGTCACGCATCCCACCGAAGTGGCCGCCCAGCTCACCCCCGTACCGCCGATTGCAAGCGGCCCGATTGCAGCGGTCGGCGGAGCCACGGCCATGCTTGACGTCTCCGACGGACTTGCCATCGATGCCGGACGCATCGCGAGGGCCAGCGGTGTGGGGATCGACTTCGACTCCAGCTGTCTGGGGGAGCGGATCGAGGTCGCCCTCGGCGGCGGAGAAGACCACGGACTTCTCGCGACCTTTGCACCCGACCGTGTCTTGCCGCCCGACTTTCGCCGCCTCGGCACGGTCGTCGCGGTATCCGCTTCGAATTGGGGCACCATCACCGTCGACGGTGTTCCACACGACCAGGGCGGCTGGGACCCGTACCGAGGCTGGGACGGTGCGGCCGGCTAACTGAACCGGATGTCGCAGGACCAGTGACGTCCGCCGTCGGTGCTACGGTGCCGGCTGCAGGGTGGAATCGGCGTACCAGACGGTCGTGTCGCCGTAGTCCTTGCGACGGTCGAGTGCGAGCCCCGGGCCCCAGTGTGGCTCGGGCGAGCGGGAGCTGCGCTCGAGCACTACGAGCGCGTCGGTGGCCAGCAGGGGAGCGAGCGCACTCAAATTGTGCCCGAGTTCAATCTCGCTGAGGTCGTAGGGCGGGTCGATGAACACCACGTCGAAGCCCTCTTTGGTAGCGGCCAAGAACGACTGAACCGCCTGGGCCGAGACGGCAATCTTCAGGTCAGTGCCCTTCGGCGCTGACCGTTGCACGGCCTCGGCGTTCCTGCGACACATGGCTGCCGCGCCATAGCTGTTCTCGACGAGCGTCACGACACGGGCACCGCGACTGGCGGCCTCAAGCCCCAAAGCTCCCGATCCCGCATACAGATCCAACACGCGCATGCCGTGCAGGGCATCCCGTGAGTCGAGCGCCGAAAAGATCGCCTCGCGCACCCGATCACTGGTTGGCCGTGTACCCGACTTCGGAACAGCCAGGGAGAGAGAGCCGGCAAACCCGGTAATAATTCGCGTCATAACCCTCCCGAGCCTAGCCGCCCCGCAAAGAACGATCCGCGCAGAAAAACCTGCGGCGGCAGCGTTGGTTGTGGTGGCTCAGTCACAACACCATGTCAGTGGCCCGGTTTACGATGAATGCATGACCGGTTCGAGCGCTGCCAGTGGCCCCGGATTCGATGGCGTTGCGCTTCCGTCACCCCAGCCCGAGCCGCTGACGCTCGACACCCCGTTGAAGAAGGCCCTCAGCGCAGCCCAGGCGACAGCGCTCGGAAAAGCCTTCGGATTTCAGACCGTCAACGATCTGCTCAGCCACTACCCGCGCGACTACGCCGACCGCGAAGTACTCCGGCCCCTGAACCAGCTCACTCCCGGCGCCAACATCACGGTCATCGCCGACATCATTTCTGCGCACGAAAAGCGCATGTCATCCCGGCCGGGCACGATCGTAGAGGTGGTCATCTCCGACGGGGGAGGTCAGTTCACCCTCACATTCTTTGGCAAGAACAGCCAGCAGTGGCGTCTTGACCAGTTGCGACCCGGCTTGCGCGGCAGTTTTTCCGGCAAGGTGCGCATGTACCAGGGTCAGAGCCAACTGGCGAACCCGTCGTACAAGACCTTCGAAAGTGAAGAAGAAGAGGCGCGCGACGACCCGGCCCTGCGGTTGAAGCACAAGCCGCTCATCCCCATTTATGCCGCTACGGCCGCCGAGACCAGTTGGAACCTGCAAACGATGATCGATCAGGTGCTCCGGCGCCTCGGCACCCTGCCCGACCCTGTTCCCGACGACCTGCGGGTCGAACACAGCCTGCTCGACCACACCCAGGCCATCCGCTGGATTCATAGCCCTGACGATCCAGAACAGTGGATGGCCGCGCAAGACACGCTGCGGTTCACTGAGGCCTGGGTGCTGCAGTGCGCCCTCATGCAGCGGCACAGTCTCGCGCGGGAGCGCCGTACCCAACCCCGAGTACCAACGCCCGGCGGCTACCTTGAACGCTTTGATGCGGCGCTGCCCTTCGTGCTGACGGTCGATCAAGAAATTTGCGCGGTCGAAATCGCCGCCGACATGGCCCGGTCCGGCCCGATGAATCGGCTGTTGCAGGGCGAGGTCGGCTCGGGCAAGACCGTGGTTGCCCTGCGGGCCATGCTCGCCGTAGCGGACAGCGGCGGCCAGACCGCGTTGCTGGCACCGACTGAGGTGCTCGCCGGGCAACACCTGCGGTCGATCACGACCCTGCTCGGCCCGAATCTCGCGGCCGAACTGATGCCGACCTTGTTGACCGGAAAACTGCCCGTGGCGCAGAAACGCAAGGCCCTGCTGCGCACGGTCTCTGGCCAATCGCGCATTGTGATCGGCACGCACGCCTTGCTCAGCGATACCGTGACCTTTTTCGACCTCGGTCTGATCGTGATCGATGAGCAGCACCGGTTCGGCGTCGACCAGCGCGAAACACTGCGGCTCAAGGGGGCGGAGCCTCCTCATGTTCTTGTCATGACGGCAACGCCGATTCCGCGCACCATCGCTATGACCGTGTTCGGCGACCTCGACGTGAGCACCATTCGCATGCTGCCGGCCGGGCGCCAGGGAATTCGCAGTGTTGTCGTTCCGATGGGTGAGAACGGGGCACTGTTCGGGCGCGTCTGGGCGAGTTTGGCGCAGGAACTTGCCCTGGGGCGTCAAGGTTTTGTCGTGTGTCCGGCGATTTCTCCGGCAGAAATCGAAGACGAGGCGGATATCGCGCCGCCGCCGGGAGACGATCCGCGTCCGCTGTTCAACGTTGAAGAAGTCCTGGAGGGAATGCGCGGAGTCGCGTCCCTGGCGCCATACCGTCTCGAGGCACTGCACGGGCGCATGACGAGCGAGGAGAAAGACCGCATCATGCGCTCTTTTGCCGCCGGTGAGATCGATATTCTCGTCGCCACCACCGTCATTGAGGTCGGTGTCGACGTTCCGAACGCCTCCGCCATGGTCGTGCTCGACGCAGACCGATTCGGTGTCTCCCAGCTGCACCAGTTGCGCGGCCGGGTCGGACGTGGTGGAGTGCCAGGGCTGTGCCTGCTGGTAACGAACTCCCGCGCGGGGTCCCCGGCCCGCCAGCGCATCGGTGATGTCGCCGCAACGCTCGATGGCTTCGTGCTCGCTGAACTCGACCTCGCCCTGCGCCGGGAGGGCAACGTGCTCGGTGATATGCAGTCCGGTGACGGCTCGAAACTGCGCTTTCTGCGGGTGGCGGTCGACGGCGACATGATCGCCGAAGCTCGACAAGCGGCTTACCACTTGGTCACAGGGGATCCGGGCATCCGCACCAACCCGGCGCTACGTGATGCGATTGCGCGCCGCCTGAATGATTCCGAGCGCACCTGGCTCAATAAAGGCTGATGATGTCGACGCAAAGCGGATGCAGCGGGCAGCGTTCCGTCAGTGTGTAGCAGTAGGGTGTGACCATGCGCAGGATCGCCGTTGTCCCTGGATCATTTGACCCCGTCACTCTGGGCCACCTGGACGTGATCGATCGCGCGGCCGGCCTGTTCGATGAGCTTCACGTTCTTGTGGTGCATAACCCTGATAAATCGGCGCTGTTGCCGATCAATCAGCGCGTATCGCTGCTGGAGCAGGCCATACGAGAGGCTGGGCTGCCGATAAATATCGTGGTCGCCAGCTGGAGCGTGGGATTGCTCGTGGACTACTGCATGGATGTCGGTGCGAGCGTGTTGGTCAAGGGCATCCGCTCACAGGTCGATGTGGCTTATGAGACGCCGATGGCGATCGTCAATCGCAATCTGGCCGCCGTCGAGACAGTCTTTCTACTGCCCGATCCGGCCAATGCCCATGTCTCCAGCTCTCTGGTGCGCCAAGTGGCCGGCCTGGGCGGTGACGTCTCGCCGTATGTGCCGCGAGCCGTTGCGGAGTATCTGGAGCGGTCGCGGGTATGAACCTCAAACCGACTCGCTCCTCCGTGCCGACACAGGGAGTGTCGGCCGGCAACCTGCGCGAGTTGCACGATGCGGGGCGCGCGATCATGCGCAACGTCGAGACGGTCATTGATGGCAAGCACCAGGCCGTGCAGATCGCACTGACGGTTCTGCTGGCCGAGGGGCACCTGCTCATCGAGGACGTTCCCGGTGTGGGCAAGACCATGCTGGCCAAGGCGCTCGCCCGCTCCGTAGACTGCACGGTCGGGCGAATTCAGTTCACCCCCGACCTGCTGCCCTCCGACGTGACCGGGGTGTCCGTGTTCAATCAGGCCGAACGCCGGTTCGAGTTCAAACCGGGCCCGGTCTTCGCCAACATCGTCATCGGTGACGAGATCAACCGGGCGAGTCCGAAAACCCAGTCGGCACTGCTGGAATCAATGGAGGAACGCCAGGTCACCGTTGACGGCACGACCTACCCACTGGCCCTGCCGTTCACCGTTATCGCGACCCAAAACCCGATCGAGATGGAGGGAACGTACGCCCTTCCGGAGGCGCAACGGGACCGATTCATGGCCCGCATCTCCATGGGCTACCCCGACTCCGAATCGGAGCTGGCGATGCTCGATTCGCGCGACACCAATAGTCCGCTCGCTCTGATCTCGGCCGTGGTGTCGGAGGAGACCCTGCGCGACATGATGCACACGGCACGAGCAGTTTTCGCCTCCGCGGCGGTCAAGGAGTACGCGGTTAATTTGGTGCGCGCCACCCGCGACGATCGCGACCTGCGTCTCGGTGCCAGCCCGAGGGCAACGCTCCAACTCATCCGTGCCGCGAAAGCCCAGGCGGCGTTGAACGGTCGGGACTACGTGCTGCCCGACGATATCGACGCGCTCGCCGTGGCCGTTCTTGGTCATCGGCTGGTTCCCACCAGCCGGGCGTTGGGTCACCATCACCAGGACAGCGGCCCGGTGATCGACGACATCGTGCGTCGGATCCTTGCTGACACGCCGGTGCCGGTCGGTGTCGCGGCATCCGATCAGGTTCCAGCACACCCGTTCGAACCGGCGACGTCCTCATTGTTGCCGCCTGTGCCCGCCGCTTCGATGCGGCCCCTTGGTTCTACCGGGCAGTCGTAGTCATGGCGCCTGGGGTGAAAGATACCGGGCCGGCGAATGCCGACTGGTACACGCGGCTGGCGGCCCGATTCGCCACGCGTCTCACCCGGCGAGGCTGGGTCATTCTGGCGGCCGGAGTTGTCTTGTTCGCCAACGCTGTGCTGGTGAACAACCGTGACATGGTGTTCGTGGCCAGCCTGTTGATCGTGGCGCCGCTTGTGGCAGCCGGTTACGTTTCGCTCCGCCCCGCCCGAGTCGAAGTCAGCAGGGTCTTTCGGCCGCCGATCGTGTCGGTCGGCGGTGAGAGTGTGATTTCACTGCAGTTGCACAACCTTTCGGCGACACCGCTCAGCGGTGCCTGGTGGGCCGACACCCCGTCACCCGGCGTTGAGGTGCCGGCGGCGGCCATCCTTCCCCTCGTGAGCCGGAACGGCGCGACCGGTGACACAGTGCGCCTGGAGTACTCCGTCGTGCCACGCAACCGCGGCGTCTACGATGTCGGCCCGCTCCGGGTGTCACGTCAGGACCCGTTCGGCCTCGCGCACAGCGACCGGCAGGCGGGTTCGCCCCACGACTTGATAGTGACACCACGCGTGACGCCGCTGCCAGGCAGCGGCGTCGCCCAGTCCAGCAACGACGGCTCGATCCGGGAGCTGTTGCGTCAGGCCACCCCCACCTCCGACGAACTCATCGCCCGCGAATACCGCCCCGGTGATGCCCTGCGCCGCGTGAACTGGCCAGCCACCGCCCGGCAGGGGCAACTCATGGTGCGGCAGGAAGAGCAGCGGAGCAATCCGGAGGCCCGCATCGTGCTCGACACGACCCTGGCCGGCGCGGCGGGGCTCGGGGCCGGGCACGTTCCACCGCATCTCGTGACCGGTTTTGAACTCGCGATCGAGCTGGCGGCATCCGTTGGTGTGCATTTGCTCGACGCCGGCTACCGTCTCGAGGTGATCGAGCTGGGCGCCAGCCAACTCCTGCCGGGCAACCAACAGGCCCTGGGCGGGATGCACGGCGACGTGCCCGCCACTTTTCGTGCTCCCGGCGGCGATCGCGCACTGCTGGAAGCCCTCGCCGGTGTGGTGCCGGTGCCGTGGCCTACCCGTAGCGCTCGACTGTCCGCCGAGCGCCGCGCACCGGTGCGTGCCGCCCTGCGTAACGCAGAGCTATCACTTCCGACATTCGCGATGCTCGTGAGTGTGTCCGATGCGGATGTCGAAGACCTCGTCGCCCTCGTACGTCACTGTGCGCCCGCTATAGCGTTGGTGCAGCGCACCGTGGGGGTACAAGCCCGCGAACGCCTGCAGGCCGCTGGCTGGCGCTGCGTGGAGCTTGCGGGCGCCGATGACCTGGCAGACGTATGGAACGACGTGAGCGGGGAGCGAGGAGCCGACCATGACTAGTCTGGCCACCAAAGCAACTACGAATTCGGACCTCCTTTCCCAGGCGCGCCCGGGGCGCCTGCCTGGGAGGCTCCGCGGTCGCCGCGGCGGGCGCAGGGTCGCGCCCTGGCCGCTCGCACTCAGCCTGCTGTTGCTTCTGCTCGTCTCCTGTGCGGCGCTCGCACCGCTGCTGCGCGGCAATGCCTGGTGGTGGGTCTGTGCGGCAGTCGGGTGCGCCGTATTGCTCGGCGCGGCTGTGTTTCGCCGTCTGGGAGTGCCACGCCTGATTGTTCCGATGGCGAACAGCGCGGTGCTGGTCGGCATGATGACTCTCATGTTCGGCGGTGGGACTGGCCTGTTCTGGCTCATTCCGACACCGCAAACCGTCAGTACTTTCGCCGGGCTGATCGACGCCGGAGGGGCCTCGATCGCGCAGCAGAGCACGCCGGCCGAGGTGACCCTGGGCATCCTCTTTCTGCTCGCCGGCGGCACCGGGCTGATCGCGATTCTCATGGATTTGCTAGCGGTGACCCTGCGCTGGCCCGCCATCGGTGCAGCGGGTGCACTCGTGCCAGTGTTCGTGCCGGGCTTCATCATCGACGACGGGGCTGATATTGTCGCGCTTGTGGCGGCGGCAGTTGCATTTCTGCTGCTGCTGCGGGTCGATGTTTCTGGTCGTCGTGCCGAGGCGACAACGCATCGTGCGACCGGGCCGCGCGTGCCTCGGACGTACCGGTCGGAGCGGCCGCGCGGCCGCGGGTCGCAGGGCGGCGCACTCCTGGCGGGAGCCCTCACTATCGTGGGCGCCTTGATTCTGAGCACGGTCGCCCCGGCTTTCACTGCCGGGGGGCTTGTGACGGCCCGGCCCGGTGGGTTGTTGTTCGGCAGCGGGGTGAGTCCCATGATCAATCTTGGACAGGACCTGCGTCGCCCCAAGGCCGGACCGGCATTTCACTACACTTCGACCGGCACCGAGCAGCCCTATTTCACCCTACTCACCCTTGACGAGGTCATCGGGTTGACCTGGACGGCACGCGTCGATGAGGCAGACGTGCGCAATACCGTCGACGCTATTCAGAAGCCATTCGGGCTCGATGCCAATGTGGAGACGGTGGAAGCGTCGACATCGGTCGTCATCGACGGCGTCAACAGCCAGTGGTTGCCCGCGCCGGCACGCGCAAGCAGCATCGAGGGTCTGACCGGTCGCTGGTATTGGGACAGCCGTACCCGGACGATCGCGAGCGTCTCGGCGAACACTCTCGGTCAGGAATACACGGTGTCGTCATTGGAATTGAAACCCACCGCCGAGCAACTGCGACAATCGAGCAGCGATTATCCCGCGAGCGTCGTGGGCAATCTTCAACTCCCGGTCGAAGCGCCGCCGATCATCGGGGAGACAGCACGAGAGGTGACGGCGAACACGACGTCGAACTATGACGCTGCTGTCGCAATTCAGAACTATTTACGGAGCAGCATTTTCAGCTACGACACCGACGCGCCCGTTGAAGCCGGTTACGACGGTGGCGGAGTGGGGGTGATTGGAATGTTCCTCCAGGAAAAACGCGGCTACTGTGTGCACTTCGCCTCCGCCATGGCCGCGATGGCACGCACCCTCGGCATCCCCTCGCGGGTCTCTCTCGGCTATCTGCCCGGGGTTAAATCGCAGGATCTCGAGCAGGGACTGGGGCAGTACAACGTGGATTCCCACGACCTGCACGCCTGGCCGGAGTTGTACTTCGTCGGCGTCGGCTGGGTGAAATTCGAGCCGACGCCCGGCCGCGGCATCGTACCCAACTACGAGCAGGCAGTCGTTGCCGGCACACCGATTACAACACCGGATGAGGCCCGCGCCACGAGCGGTCCAGCCCTCAGCCCGGACCGGTTAGCGAACGATTCCGCCCTGGAACGCGGAGCCACAACGCAGAGTGTCGAGTCCAGCAAACTGCTCGGAATCCTTGGACTCAGCATGCTGGGACTGCTCGTGTTACTCCTTCCGGCGGCAGCCAGACGGATGCTGCGTGGTTCGCGGGTGCGCCGCGTCCGCTCCGGACGAGCCGGTGCAGGCCTCGCCTGGACCGAGCTGCAGCACACCTGCCTCGATCACGGCATACCGGTGCCGGTCACCGAGACCCCCCGGGCCTTCGCGGGCCGCCTGGAACGCCTTCGAGCCGTCGACCCTGCGCAGACGGAGGCACTGGCACGGGTACTTCTGGCGCTCGAACGCTCGCGGTTCGACCGGTCGCAGGCGTCGTCAGAAACCCTCGCCGACGACCTGACGCTGGCCCTCCGCGCGGTGCACGATGGTGCGAGTGTCAGCATCCGTTTTCGGGCACTATTCGCTCCTGCCTCGCTGTTCGCCACTCTGGCTGCGGTGCTGCGCGGAGAGCGACGGGCCCGCACGATCGCCCCCTGAACACAGCGTCCAGCCAGAGCGCGTAGAATTTATGACCGTGACTAAGTTCAAGAAGACTCCGTACACGGTCGACGTGCGTGACCTCATCAACCGCCCGGGTACCATGCACGAACGCCACCTCGACATTGAGGTCCCCGACGACCTGGGTGCTGGCCTCGTAGTGGTGAAAGCCGGTTCGATTCTGTCGACCGAGCTGCGGCTCGAGGCGATGCATGAGGGAATCCTGGTCAGCATCGAGGTGTACGCGCGGGCACTCGGCGAGTGCGGCCGCTGCCTGAAAGACATCGACCTGCCGGTTCGAGTTCAGTTTGCCGAGCTTTTCGGTTATCCTCAGGAGGAAGCCTTCGAGTTTGAGATTCTAGACGACCATGTCGATTTGGAATCTTTGATCCGGGACGCGGTAGTGTTAGCACTTCCGTTCCAGCCGGTATGTCGGCGGGATTGCCCAGGTCTTGACAGTGAGACCGGACAGCCGCTTGACGAATTGCCCGAACTGGTTTCCGACGCTGCGCTCGATCCCCGGTGGTCGGCGCTGGCGGGGTTCACGGCTTCCACAGACAAAGACATGGGTGCGAACATCCATGTTTCAGACAGCAGAGAAGAGAAGTAGTCATGGCAGTTCCGAAGCGCAAGATGTCGCGTTCCAACACTCACTCGCGTCGCGCGCAGTGGAAGGCCACGCCTCCCACACTCGTGAAGACCATGGAGGGCGGCAAGGTCGTCTACAGCCTGCCGCACCGCGCCAAGGTTGTCACCGACTCCACCGGCACCCCGTTGTTCATGGAATACAAGGGCCGTAAAGTCGCTGACATCTAAGTCACTCCTTCTGAAGAGGCCGAAACTCGGTCGATGAAGGTGTACAGATGAAAAGCGTGCGTACCGAGCGGTCGCCCTTGTTGGCGACCCTCGGAGTGCAGATTGAACCGGTGATTCTGGAGCTTGCTCTAACTCACCGGTCCTTTGCGTACGAGAACGGGGGCATTCCCACAAACGAGCGCCTTGAATTTCTTGGCGACTCGATTCTGGGTCAGGCCGTCACGGTGATGCTCTACCGCACCTACCCCGACCTCGACGAAGGTCATCTGGCCAAACGCCGGGCCAGCCTGGTATCCACGGCCGCCCTCGCCCGGATCGCCCGAGGTCTCGGACTGGGCGATTACATTCGCCTGGGTCGCGGTGAGATTCTCACCGGTGGGCGCGATAAAGCGTCGATTCTGGCCGACACCGTTGAGGCGCTCATCGGGGCCACTTTTCTGGATGCCGGTGGCGAAGTCGCCACCGCGTTCGTGCTGCGCCTGATCCAACCCCTGTTGGCTGAGCCTGGTCACTTCGGTGTGTCGATGGACCCGAAAACGAGTCTGCAAGAGCTCGCCGCCAGCGCCGGCGTGGGCATTCCCGTCTACACACTCGAATCGAGCGGTCCCGATCACTCGAAGATTTTTGTCGCGACCATAGCGATCGGTTCTACCGTGACCGCCCAGGGAGTGGGTCCGAGCAAGAAGTTCGCTGAAATGGCGGCGGCGCGGGACGCCATCAACCAGCTGAAAGCGCTCTGAAGTCTCACGAAATGCCGGAACTTCCCGAGGTCGAGGTCGTGCGTTACGGCCTTCAGCCGGCGGTCACCAATGCTGTGGTCACCGGGGTCGAGGTCTTCGATGAACGTTCTCTGCGCCGGCACGCTCCCGCGGGCGGGGCGTTCGCCCAGCAGCTCGTGGGGCGGCGAATTCTCGCAGCGGTGCGTCGCGGCAAGTTTCTGTGGCTGCCGCTCGAGAGCGGCCGGGCACTCGTCATTCACCTCGGTATGAGCGGCCAGGTGCTGCTGCGGGCACCGGGGGCGGCCGATGATCGCCTGTTGCGCATCCGCTTGACGCTGGAGCACCCGACCCGCGGAGAACTGTGGGTCAATTTCGTCGACCAGCGTATTTTCGGAAGCATGGCTGTCGACGCCATGGTCGCCACCAGCGACGGGCTTCCCGGCGGCTATTCTGGTATGGCTACAGCGGATGCCGTCTGGCAGAACCACATTCCCGGACAGGTTGCGCACATCGCCCGCGACCCGATCGACCCATCGTTCTCGCCCCGCGCCTTCTTCAACGCACTCGCACAGAAGAAAACCGGTATCAAGCGGGCGCTGCTCGATCAAAATCTGATTAGCGGCATCGGCAATATTTACGCGGACGAAGCGCTGTTCGCCGCGCGGATCCACTATGAGCAGCCCGCTGCGTCGCTGTCGCGCGCCAAGGCGACGACGCTGCTCGCGGCCGTGCGCACTATTCTGCACCGCGCTCTGGCCGAGGGCGGCACCAGCTTCGACGCCCAGTATGTGAACGTGAACGGGCAGTCCGGCTACTTCGCACACAGCCTCGAAGCGTACGGACGGCAGGGCAACCCGTGTTCGCGCTGCGGCACGCTGATCGTGCGCGAACAGTTCATGAACCGCGGCTCGCACTTCTGCCCGCACTGCCAGCGGTTGTCTCAGCCGCGCCCAGGCGGCAGAGGCTCGACGCGCTGAGCTGGGGCTTCGCCAGCACACGGGTTTGGGGGTCTAGCCCGACGTCCGAATAGTGGGACTCGATCATTCCGAATCTCGTCGCGGGGACGACGTCACGCAGCGCGGCCACCGCCTCAGAGTCGGGCCAGCTGGGCGGTAGCCTCAAGCGACATGACGAGTTCAGCGATCGACAAGCCCCGCATTCTGCGCCGCAGTGATCCGAGCGACCGAAGTGTTCGCGCCACACTGTGCGATCAGCGGATGTCCCGGCCCGTGTCGGTGGGTCACGGTAGCGTTGGATCAACGCCGAGACGAGTGTTCGCGGCCGACAACCGAAAGGGTTTCTGTTGTATTTGAAGAGCCTCACCCTCAAGGGCTTCAAATCGTTCGCGCAGCCGACGACGTTCGCTTTCGAACCCGGCGTCACCTGCGTCGTGGGCCCGAACGGCTCGGGCAAGTCCAACGTCGTCGACGCGTTGGCCTGGGTAATGGGCGAGCAGGGCGTGAAAACCCTGCGCGGCGGAAAGATGGAGGACGTCATCTTCGCTGGCACGTCTACCCGCGGTCCGCTCGGCCGGGCCGAGGTCATCCTCACCATTGACAACACCGACGGCGCCCTGCCGATCGACTATTCCGAAGTCACTATTGCGCGCACACTGTTTCGCAACGGCGCAAGCGAGTACGCCATCAACGGGCGCACCTGCCGGCTGCTCGACGTGCAAGAGCTGCTCAGTGACTCTGGCCTGGGCCGGGAGATGCACGTCATCGTCGGGCAGGGACAGCTCGACGCTGTGCTGCGCGCGAGCCCGGAGGAACGCCGAGGTTTCATCGAGGAGGCCGCCGGTATTCTCAAGCACCGGCGCCGCAAAGAGAAGACCCTGCGCAAGCTTGATGCGATGCAGACCAACCTCACCCGGCTGAGCGACCTTGCCGGAGAGATTCGGCGCCAGCTCAAGCCGCTCGGACACCAGGCCGAAATCGCCCGGGAAGCGCAGACCATCGCTGCCATCGTCCGCGACGCGCGCGCCCGCCTGCTCGCCGACGACGTCGTGGCGCTGCGCACCGCGCTCGACATCTATGACCGCACCGAGAGTGAACGGCACACCGAGCGGATCGTGCTCCAGGAACAGCTCTCGCAGAAACAGGACCGAGTGCAGCGGCTTGAGCTCACTCAAATCAGCGATGCCGTCGACCGGGCTCGCCGCACCAGTCACGGACTCGAGTCGGTGCAGGAACGCCTGCGTGGACTGTTCACTCTCGCCAATCAGCGACTGGCCCTGCTGGGGTCGCAGGCGGAGTCGACCGGACTCGTATCGAGTGTCACCCCGACCATGCTGGCCGAGGCCGCCGATGAGGTCGAGCTGTTGCGTGCGGGCATTGGGACAGCCCAAATCGCCTCAGACACCGCGCGCGAGCAGAGTGCGGCGGCCCGGTCGCGGCTCGACGCGGTCGACGAAGACATTGCGGCGCAGGCAGCACTCGTCTCTCGGCACGACCTCGAAATCTCGCACCTGACCGGCCAATCGGAGGCGGCGGCGTCGCGGCTTACTGCCGTGCGCGGTGAGCAGTTGCGGCAGCAGAACGCGCAGGACGACGCGATGGACCGCAGCCGAAAAGCACAGCAGCAGCTCGACGAACTGCCAGCGGCCGTGCCCGCCGGAGAACCCGACTCGGGCGACCTGTCCGAGGCTTTTGAACTGGCGCAAACCGCGGTGCAGCACGTTGAGGCCGAGGTGGAGCGCTTTCGCGATGACCTCCACCGGCACGAGCGGGAACGCGACGCCCAGGCAGCCCGGCAGGGCGCGTTTTCCCTCGCGCTCGATCAGAAAGATGGCTCGTCGGCGGTGCTCGCCGCGCAGCTAGCAGGCATTCGCGGCCTCGTGGCCGACCACGTGCGAGTGCAGCCGGGGTTCGAGGCGGCGATCGCTGCCGCGCTCGGTTCCCTCGCCGACGCCGTGCTTGCCGACAATCGCGACGCCGCACTCGCCGCGATTATGCAGGCCGCACGCGACGACTACGGGCGGGTCGAGCTGATCGTGGCCGATGCAGATGCAGATGCAGATGCAGATGCAGATGCAGATGCAGATGCCGATGCCGATGCCGATGCCGATGCCGATTCCGATTCCGATGCCGATTCCGATTCCGATGACCCTTCAGCGCCAGTTGATGTACTGGGCGCGCGGGTGGGCATCCGCTGGGCGAACTCGGTCATCGACGGCCCGGCCGGCGTATGTGGGCTGCTCGCCCAGACCGTCATCGCCGACGATCTCGCCGTGGCCAGCGCCGCACAGCTGCCGAACGGCATCACCCTCATCACCCTCTCCGGAGAGGTGCTGAGCCCGTGGGTCGTGCGCGGAGGGTCCGGCGCCAGGCAGAGCAGGCTCGAACTCGTCGCCGAACGCGATACCGCCGCCGAGAAACTCGCGGCCGTCACCTCGCAGATCGAACGCGTGCGGTTCGACTTCACCGAACAGCGCACATTACTGCAGGCGCACAAAGAGCAGTCCGTCAGTGCACGGGCGGCCCTGCGCGCCTGTGAAACGCGGCTCGCCACCGTGACCGAACGGCGTGGGCGACTCTTGGTGCAAGCGGACGCCACCACCGCCGATGTCGATCGGGTCTCTGCCGCTTTGCGGCTCGCAAGCAGCGCCGTCACCGAAGCTGAGGCCGTCGCCGTGCGGGGAGCAGCCGCCCTCGACACCGCCCGGTCACGGCCACGTCCCCTCCTTGACGTGTCCCTGCGCGACGCGCTCTATACCGAACTTGAGGCCGCCCGCGAGGCCGAGATCGAGACTCGGCTGCAGGGAGAAACCGCCCGCGAGCGGGTGCGCGCTGGCGAAGCGCTCGTCACGACCCTCACCCATCGTCTCGAGGCCGACCGCGCCGCCGCCGCCGCCGAGGCTCGCCGCGCCGTCGTTCGTCGTCGCCAAGTGGATGCCGCGTCCCGGGTCGCCACGGCACTTCCGGCCGTGCTCGCCGCGGCGGAGCGCTCCGTCGCCGAGGCGAGGCTTCAACTGGCGAGCGCCGAAACCGAACGGGCCAGCCAGAACAC
The DNA here is from genome assembly GCF_002929825.1 of Cryobacterium sp. Y29. Taxonomy (GTDB): domain Bacteria; phylum Actinomycetota; class Actinomycetes; order Actinomycetales; family Microbacteriaceae; genus Cryobacterium. The sequence continues at coordinate 96,417 of NZ_PJJN01000036.1, read as the reverse complement.
CGAACTTCAGCAGCTGCGTCGTGACGAGAATGCCCTGCGCGAGCGGCTCGCGTCGATCACTGAGAACGTGCACGGCCTCGAACTCGAGATCTACGAGAAGAAACTGCAACTCTCGGGCCTACTCGAACGCGCCGGAAGCGAACTGGGGTTGACCGAAGACGTGCTCGTCACCGAATATGGGCTGGACCAGGTCATTCCACCTGATGGTACGGGTATCGGCGTACGCGCCCGGGACAGTGTTCGGGATGAAAGCCGTACCAGCGAACACGGCGCCAGCGAACACGGCGCCAGCGACGGTATCCGCTTCGATCGGGCCGAACAACAGAAACGGTTCGCGGCTGCGGAACGCAAGCTCGGTCAGCTCGGCCGGGTCAACCCGCTCGCCCTCGAAGAATTCGCGGCGCTCGAGCAACGGCACCGGTTTCTCACGGAGCAACTCACCGACCTCACCGAGACCCGCAGCGACCTGCTGACCATCATCGCCGACATCGACGAAAAGATGCAGACCATCTTCTCCTCCGCATTCGATGACACCCAGGCGGCCTTTGCCGAGGTATTTCCGGTGCTGTTTCCCGGCGGCAGCGGCAGTATCTGGCTCACCGACCCCGATGACGTGCTCACGACCGGCATCGAGGTGTCGGTCAAGCCGGCCGGTAAAAAGATCGAACGACTGTCCTTGCTCTCGGGTGGCGAACGCTCGCTCGCCGCCGTGGCGCTCCTGATCGCCATTTTCAAGGCCCGCCCGAGCCCCTTCTACATCATGGACGAGGTCGAAGCGGCCCTTGACGATGCCAACCTCGGCCGGCTGCTGACCATCTTCGAAGACCTGCGCGAAACCAGCCAGCTCATCGTGATCACGCACCAGAAACGCACCATGGAGATAGCGGATGCCCTCTACGGTGTCAGCATGCGGCAAGACGGGGTGAGCGCCGTCGTGGGCCAACGCGTCGGCGCCCGTGCCGATCAGCGGGAGCGTGCCGCGGCGTCCTGACCGCTCGGCGTGTGCCGGGAGTTCGGTGTTCGTGGACTGATCGTTGTTTCCGAACTTCTCAGTGATGGACCAGCCGCGGCCGCCAGAGCGCATCGCTTGAGTGTGAACTGGTTTCGTGTTGCCTGCTGACCTAAACTTAAAATCATGCGCATTATTCGATATGACGCTCTTCGGGCCGCACCCTGGCGCAACGGCGGCGGCACCAGCCGCGAGGTGGCATCTTTCCCCGACGGCGCGGTGGACTTCGACTGGCGCATCAGCATCGCCGACGTGACCGCGGCCGGCGACTTCTCTACTTTTCCGGGGGTGGACCGCATCCTCACGGTGATCGAGGGCGAGCTCATGATCGTGACCGTCGATGGCGAAGAGCACGCCATGGAACAGTACCGGCCATTCCGGTTTTCCGGTGACAGCGTTACCAGCGCCGCCTTGCCGGTCGGCGATACAAAAGATTTGAACGTGATGGCGCGACGGGGAGCGTTCAAGGGTTTTCTATCGATCGTAGAGCTGTCGAAGAAACGCCCCCACCCGGTGTTCAGCGACCAATTCGCCCTGCTGCTGAAGGGCAACGCCGTCGTGACCGCCAACGGTGAGGAGGCCAAATTGAGCATCCTCGACACCGTGCGCGGCGACGATCCGGCCCCGCAGGTGCTCGGACGGGGATTCCTCGCCGTCATCACGCTGGAAGCGGTTCTGGCCTGACAGGCTGCTCAGTACCCGTGACGTGAAGATCAGCAGTTGCGAAGCCACAGCGTTTCCCAATATCGATGATTCTGGTGCCACGGACAGCAACGGTGTCGACTACATCTCAACCGGCCCGTGCCAGGGAGGTTCTTGCGACCCGCGTGTGGGTCGTCACGATGAGCGGCAGATTCGACGGATCGATACTTTGTAGTGAAGAACCCGATGCGAGGTGATCATCGCCGAGAGGACATGACCGTGCGCGCTCAAACGGTCATGTCCGGCATGTTGTCGATTTCGCGTGTTGACTGGCACGCGTAACTACCCAGTCCGAGCTACTCGGCCCCCTGTGGTGGCAATGCGGAGATGACGGGGTGGTCCTTGGCGAGAACGCCGATTTTGGCGGCTCCTCCGGGGGAGCCGATATCGTCGAAGAATTCGACGTTGGCTTTGTAGTAATCGGACCACTGTTCGGGCAGGTCATCTTCGTAGTAAATGGCCTCGACCGGGCAGACCGGTTCGCAGGCTCCGCAGTCGACGCACTCGTCCGGATGAATATAGAGGGAGCGTTCGCCCTCATAAATGCAGTCCACCGGACATTCATCGATGCAGGCACGATCTTTCACATCGACGCACGGAAGAGCGATCACATACGTCATAGGGTCGACAACGCTTCCACACGAGAAATGGCGACCTGTTCGGCCCGGGAAATAACCTTGATCCGCTCCCGGCCGGGAGTGACCAGGTCCTGGCTGCCGAGCAACTGCTCGTGCGCGTCGAGGGCGCGCCATCCAGCCCAGGTGGTGTACTCCACGCCGCGGTCCGTGAGCAGCGCCAGAATCATATCTGTGCCCTGATCAAGCGTTGCACCGGATACGAGCACGGGCAGGTCGGCCACAAGGCGGGTCACGGTCTCGAGGGCATCGCCCTTGGTGTGACCGATGAGGCCGACCGGGCCGCGCTTGATCCACCCGGTGGCGTACAATCCCGCGATCGCGTCGCCGGCCGCGTCGAGCACCCGCCCGCCGTCGTTGGGAATGACACCGCGAACGGCGTCGAACGGTACCTCGGTGAGCGCGCTGCCCCGGTAGCCGACCGCGCGATAAACGGCCTGTACCGGATAGTCGACGACCTGCCCCGTCGCCCGCACTCCGCCGTCTCCGGTGTGCTCGGTGCGTTCAAAACGGATGCCTTCCACCCGACCGTCCCCGTACACTTCGACCGGTGCGTGCAGAAAGTGCAGGTGCAGGCGACGCGAGGCGCCGAGGGGAGCCTTGGTGAGCCATCCGTTCAGCGTGCGGGTCATGATCTTGACCTGGTTGTTGCTGGCGACGAGCTGTTCACTGTGTGAGTCGGGCGTGAAATCCTCGGCATAGACCAGGAGGTCGACATCGGGAATGTCAGCGAGTTCGCGCAGTTCGATCGGGGTGAATTTCACCTGCGACGGCCCGCGACGACCAAATACATGCACGTCGGTGACCGGAGATCCGGCAAGGCCGGCGTAGACCGACGCGGGAATGTCGGTGGTGAGCAGGTCGTCGGCGTGCTTGGCGAGAATGCGGGCCACATCCAGGGCTACGTTGCCGTTGCCGATGACCGCCACGTCGGTTGCGTCGAGTGGCCATTCCAGCGGCACGTCGGGATGCCCGTCGTACCAGGAGACGAAGTCGGCGGCGCCGAACGAGCCGGGCAGGTCGATGCCGGGAATGACGAGTGGGGCATCGAGAATGGCGCCGGTGGCGAAGATGACCGCGTGGTAGTGCTCGCGCAGATCGGCGAGGTTCAGGTCGGTGCCGTACGTGACGTTGCCGATGAAGCGGATCGTGCCTGCGTCGAGCATCTCCTGCAAGGACTTGACGATGCCCTTGATGCGCGGGTGGTCGGGGGCGACGCCGTAGCGAATGAGCCCGTATGGTGCGGGCAGCGAATCGAACAGGTCGATGGCCACGGTGTGGCCCGCCTCGACCACGAGCCGATTCAGAATGTTGCCGGCATAGATGCCGGCTGGGCCGGCGCCGATGATGGCGACACGCAGGGCAGAAGAAGCGGGGGTCATAACGGGCCTTTCACAAGAGAACAGAGAAGAAAAGTGGATGCGCGCGGTTCAACGCAAGCCGGCGGCCATGAGCCCGCGGCGGCGCAACAGGCGACGCTCGATCGGAGCGAAAAACACCAGTTCGACCAGTATCCCGACGAACAGAATCACCAGGATCGTTGCGAGCACGCCCGCGAGATCGGCCAGTTCGCGGCTCTGGTTAAGCATTGTACCGAGGCCGAATCCGATCGTGCCGCCGGTCGTGATGATCTCCGCAGCCATCAACGAACGCCACGCGAAAGCCCAGCCCTGCTTGAGGCCGGAGAAATAACCGGGCAGCGCGGCCGGAAGCACCACGAGGGTCGCCATCTCGAACCGGGAGGCGCCGAGTACCGTGCCGACGCGGCGAAGCTGCGGCGGAATCTGGTCGATACCCGACACGAGTCCGTTGGCGATCGAGGGGACGGCGCCCATCAAAATGACGAAGTACACCGTGGCATCGGTGAGGCCGAACCAGATGATCGCGGCCGGCACCCACGCGACCGAGGGCAGCACCTGCAGACCAGACAACAGTGGGCCGACGGCCCGTCGTACCGGGCGGCATTCAGCCAGCAGCAGCCCGATCGGGGTGCCGATGGCGACGGCGATCAGAAAGCCGAGACCGCCGCGTTCGAGGCTCGTCGCGACCGCGAGCTGCAGGCGCTCACTCGACCACGCGCTGGCCAGGGCGCCGAACACGTCGAACGGCCCCGGGATCAGGTCCGGCCGCGGTTTGGCGATAAGTATGTAGACCTGCCAGGCCGCGACGAGGGCGATGAGCAGCAGAATCGGTGGCAGGACACCGTCGACGGTGCGGCGAAAGGCTCCGCGGGGCGTTTCGGGGACGGCCTGCAACGAATCCAGGCCGGCTTCGAGGCGACGAAATTCGTCGTGGCCGGGGTCGGGTGTGTGAGGTGCGGCACGGGTGGTGTCAATTCGAGCGTCAAGCGGCATTGCGGCGAATCTCCTCTCGCAGCTGGTCGGTGATCTCGTCGCCCAGACGAGCTACCTCGGGGGATTCGATTCGGCGGGAACCGGTATCGGTGATGGTCCACTCGTTGACGATGCGGCCGGGGCGCGACGACATCAGCAGAATTCGTTCGCCCAACCGGGCCGCTTCCCGCACGTTGTGGGTGACGAAGACGATGGTGCGGCCGGTCTGGCGCCACACCCGTTCGAGCTCTTCGTGCAGCAGGTCCCGGGTGATGGCGTCGAGGGCGGCGAACGGTTCGTCCATGAGCAGCACCTTGCGGTCCTGCGCCAGCGAACGAGCCAGGGCGACTCGCTGCCGCATGCCGCCGGAGAGCTCGTGCGGGCGCTTGTTGGCGGCATCGGCCAGGTTGACCAGATCGAGCAGTTCGAGTGCCGCTGCGCCCCGCGCTTTGCGCGGCACCCCCCGCAGTTTCAGGGCGATCTCCACGTTGCGGCCAGCGGTCAGCCAGGGAAACAGAGCGGCGTCCTGGAACATGACGGCGGCCTTACCGCTCGCCACGGTGACGGCGCCCTCCGTCGGCTTCTCGAGGCCGGCGATGATGTTGAGCAGGGTGGACTTGCCGCATCCGCTCGCGCCGAGCAGGCAGACGAACTGGCCGGCCTCGATCGAGAGGTTGATGTCGTCGAGCACGAGTGGGCCGGTGCCGTAGCGCTTACCGAGGGACTCGATCGTGATTGCGGCAAGCCCCGGGGTAAGGGCCGGATCAGCGGTCTGCACGGGGGCTGTCACGACTGACGTGCGTGCGGGGGAGGTCACGGCGACACGTCCGACCCGGCGCCCGAGCCATCGCCGGCCCGGGTGGGCTCGCCCGGCGCGGTGACGATGCCGGCGGCGAGGGTTGCGCCGTCCTGCGGGTGAATCACGAGAAAAGCGCCCGAGCGGCGGTTCTGCACGTAACGTTCCACGGGCAGATCGCGCGATAAGCGGATGCTGGCCTGCCCGATATCGTTCACGGCCAGGTTTGTCGCCGGTTCAACGCCGAGCGTCGTCAGGTCGAGCCGACCGGTGACCTCACTGATCAGAGCCTGCACCACGGTCGTACCGAACTTCACGAGAACTCGGGCGCTCGGAGCGAGCGGGCGCGGGTCGAGCCAGAACAGGTCGGCTTCGAGTGTTCGGGTAAGAGGCGGCAGGGTGTCGAGCGCTGCGATGATGGCGCCGCGGGCAATGTCGAGATTGTCGGCCAGCTGCAGGGCGACCGACTGCGGCGCGAAGGCTTCGTCGAGAGAGACCCCGGCGAAGTCGATGCCGGTGACCGTGCTGGTGCCGCCGCCGGGTTCAACGCTGACGGTGTCACCCACCTTGATGCTGCCGCTCGCGACCTGGCCGGCATAGGCCCGGTAGTCACGGTAGGAGTCGGCGAGCTCGGGGGCGACGACGACGGAGCCCTGCGGGCGCAGTACGAGCTGCACGGGCAGCCGGAATGCCTCGGAGGCCCGCCCAGATGCGTCCAGGTCATCGATCACGCTGAGCGTCTCCAGCAGTTCAAGCAGGCTCGGCCCGGCGTACCAGGGCGTGCGCTCTGAGCGGTCGACGACGTTGTCGCCGACCAATGCCGACACTGGAATCACGAGAACCTCAGGGATTCCGAGTTCGGCGGTGATGAGACGAACGGATGCTTCCACCTCTCGGTACGCGGCCTCGTCGTAGTCCAGCAGATCGATCTTGTTGACCGCGACGATCACGTGCGGTACCCGCAGCAGCGCGACGACGCTGAGATGCCGGCGTGTCTGCTCGAGCACCCCCTTGCGGGCGTCGATGAGCATGATGACGGCATCCGCTGTGGTGGCGCCGGTGACCATGTTGCGGGTGTACTGCACGTGGCCGGGGCAGTCCGCGAGAATGAATGAGCGCGCGGGCGTTGCGAAATAGCGGTAGGCCACGTCAATGGTGATGCCCTGTTCACGTTCGGCGCGCAGGCCATCGGTCAGGAGGGCGAAGTCGATGCCGCCGCTCTCGCCGCCGAAACCGCGTTCGGTGGAGGTGCGGGTGACCGCTTCGAGCTGGTCGGCCAGGATCGCCTTCGAGTCGTGCAGCAGTCGGCCCACCAGGGTGGACTTTCCGTCGTCGACGGAACCGGCCGTTGCGAAGCGAAACAGGGTGCCTTCGGGAGCGGCGACGATGTCATTTTCGGTGCTGGCCTGGGGGTCAATGGTGAGGGTCATCTGTTATTCCGTTCCCAATCCGCCGGCCGAGACCGGTCCTTCAGAGCGTTCGGCCAGTACGGCGTTGAGCAGTGTCACGTTGAACAGGCCGTTCAGGTCGCCGTCCTTGGCGGTGCCGACCTTGACCGCTTCGCTCAGTGACACCGGAAAGGTCGTGGCGAGCGGGTCGACAGTGAATTTCACTTCGGTCAGGGCGCGAGCCAGAACATCGTCGGCGAGAGCCTTGCCGGTGTCGGCCGTGAGCTGAGCGTTGATGACGGCCGGGGCGTCGGCCGGGTTCTGGGTGAGCCAGTCCACAGCGGTGACGTGCCCGTCGAGCAGGGCCCTCACCGTGTCCGGGTGCTCCTCGAGAAAGGCTTTGCGCACGAGCAATACGGTGGTGGGAAAATCGCCTTTGTCCCACAGGTCGGCTTCATTGACCAGAACGTGGCCGCCGCCTTCGAGCACAAGCCGGGAGACCCAGGGTTCAGGCAGCCAGGCGCCGTCGATCTTGCCGCTCTGGAACAGGGTGAGAGTTTGCGCATTTTCGGTGGGGGACACGGTGACGTCGCCGCCGCCGGTCGTGCTGGTTTCGTAACCCTCGTCGCCGAGCCAGGATCGCAGGGCGACATCCTGGGTGTTGCCCAACTGCGGAGTGGCGAGGATCGTGCCGGCCAGGTCGGCCGGGCTGTCGATGCCGTCTCGCACGACGAGGGCAGCCCCGCCGCTCGTGGCTCCGGCCACGATAACGGCCGACTGGCCGGCGCTTTGAATGAACGTGTTCACGGCTGGGCTCGGGCCGATGTAGGCGGCGTCGATGGCGCCGGCGCTGAGTGCCTCAACGGCCGCCGGGCCAGCGCTGAAAATCTGGGTGCTCAGTTTCGTGTCGCCGAGGGCATCCGCGAAGTAGCCCTTCTGCAGTCCGACGAGCGCCGCGGCGTGGGTGACGTTGTCGAAGTAGCCGAGGCGAAGTTCGGCGGCGGGACCCTGGTCGGTTGCGGGCTCGGTGCTGGCCGTGGCAGCGCATCCACTGAGCAGAAGTGACGTTCCCAGCATGAGTGCGCCCAAACGGAGCGAATTCTTCATTAGAAATATCCTTCCTTTTTGCGGTCTTCCATGGCTGCCTCGGAGATGCGGTCGTCGGCGCGGGTCGCGCCGCGTTCGGTGATGGTGCTCACTCCCACCTCGCGCACGACGTCGGAGACGGATACCGCTGCTGAGTCGACCGCGCCGGTGCAGCTCATATCGCCCACCGTGCGGTAGCGCACGGTGCGAAGTTCGATGGTCTCGTCGGCTCGTGCCGGGCTGACCGGGCTAACGGCACGCCACATGTCGTCGCGGCGGTACACCTCACGTTCATGGGCGTAGTAGAGCGGGGGCAGTTCGATGTTTTCGCGTTCGATGTAGCGCCAGACGTTGAGTTCGGTCCAGTTGCTGATCGGGAAGGCGCGAACGTGTTGGCCGACGGTGTGGCGGCCGTTGTAGAGGTTCCACAGTTCGGGGCGTTGGTTGCGCGGGTCCCACTGCCCGAACTCATCGCGTAGCGAGAGGATGCGCTCCTTCGCGCGCGCTTTGTCTTCGTCGCGACGGGCGCCGCCGAAGACCGCGTCGTGCCGACCGGCTGCAATAGCGTCGAGCAGCGGGAGGGTCTGCAGGGGGTTGCGGGTGCCATCGGCGCGTTCCGCCAGGCGGCCGTCGGCGATGTAATCCTCGACCTTGGCGACGGTCAGACGTACGCCGTGCGCGGCGACGGTCTTGTCGCGAAACTCGAGCACTTCGGGAAAGTTGTGGCCGGTGTCCACATGCAGCAGCGAGAACGGAATCTTGCCGGGCCAGAACGCCTTCGCGGCGAGGTGCAGTACCACGACGGAGTCCTTGCCGCCGCTGAACAGCAGGACGGGGCGTTCGAACTCGGCGACGACCTCGCGAATAATGTGGATCGCTTCGCTCTCGAGCACGTCAAGTTCGGAGAGGCGGTGTGAAGTTGCGATCGTCATAGGTGGAGCCCGCATTCTGTCTTCTCGAGGGTGGCCCAGCGGCCGGAACGGGGGTCAGCACCAGCCGCGACGGGCTGGGTGCACGGGGCGCAACCAATGGAGGGATAGCCCTGGGAGAGCAATATGTTCACGGGAACTTGGTGTTCGGTGGCGTAGTCCATGAGCTCGTCATAGCTCCAGGCGGCAACCGGGTTCACCTTCACCAAACCGTTGCGTTCGTCCCAGGTCACCAGTGGCGTGGCGGCGCGGGTGGGTGCTTCGTCCCGGCGCACACCGGTGAACCACAGCTCGTAGCCGCTGAGCGACCTCTGTAGCGGTTCGACCTTGCGCATCGCGCAGCAGGCGTTCGGGTCGCGGGCAAAGAGTTCGGCGCCGTGCAGAGCATCCTGCTCCGGCACCGTCGTCAGCGGCAGCACGTCGACAATCGTCACCGGCAGGGCGGCAGCTACCGCGTCGCGGGTCGCATAGGTCTCGGCGAAGTGATACCCGGTGTCGAGAAAGAGCACGTCGACGCCGGGCAGTTGCTGCGACACGATCTCGGGCAGCACCGCGTCGGCCATGGAGCAGGCGACGGCGACAGAGCCAACGCCGAAATTGCGGGCGACCCAGGCGACGACCTCGGCGGCGGTGGCCTCACGGTTGTTGGCGGCAGCGGCGGCTGCGAGCTCACTGGAGCCAGCTTCGGCGAGAGCCTGAAGCTCGACGCCCGATCGACGTGGTGGCAGGTCGCGGGCGGGAGACGTGGCAGCGGGGGTCTGGCGATCCTTGGCGTTCAGGTTGACAGCGCTCATTTGAGGTCCTCTTCATCGGCGCGGTGTGCCCACTGCGCAAAAGTTTCGTCGGCGCTGCGGGCGGCCAGAAAGCGCAGCACGAGGCGTTCGACGTAGTCGGTGAGGTTCTCGGCGGTTACCTTGAGGCCACGCACGGTACGGCCGAGGCCGGCTTCTTCGCGATCGACCGAGGCGAGACCGCCGCCCAGGTGCACCTGGAAGCCCGGAGTGGAACCGCCGTTGCCATCCGGCAGCAGCTGGCCTTTCAGCCCGATATCCGCCGTCTGAATGCGGGCGCAGGAGTTGGGGCAGCCGTTGACGTGCAGGGTGATCGGGTGCGGGGCCTCGATGGTGGCGAGGCGTTGTTCGAGCTCGAGGATGGCATCCGTTGCCGTCTGCTTGGTTTCGACAATGGCGAGTTTGCAGAATTCGATGCCGGTGCAGGCGACGGTGGAGCGGCGGAACAAACTGGGGCGGGCCGACAACCCGATCTCGTCGAGGGCCGCGATGAGCGGCTCCACGTGCTCCTCTGCCACGTCGAGCACCACGATCTTCTGGTGCGGGGTCGTGCGCAGCCTGCTCGAGCCGTAGGTTTCGAGCAGGTCGGCGAGGCGGATGAGGGTTTGGCCGGAGACTCGGCCGACGAAGGGGGCCACACCGATGTAGAAGCGGCCGTCTTTCTGTTTGTGCACACCGATGTGGTCACCCTGCGTCTTTGGGCGCGGCGCAGCGGGCCCGTCTGGCAGGGGGTAGCCGAGGTACTCGTCTTCGAGAATGCGACGGAATTTCTCGGTGCCCCATTCGGCGAGTAGAAACTTCAGGCGTGCTTTGCCGCGGAGGCGGCGGTAGCCGTAGTCCCGAAAGATCGAGGTGACGCCGCGCCACACCTCGGACACTCGGTCTTCGGCCACGAAGGCACCGAGCCGTTCGGCGAAACGTGGGGTGGTGCTGAGGGCGCCGCCTACCCAGAGGTCATAGCCGATGCCGAGCTCGGGGTGGTCGACGGCTACGAGACCGATGTCGTTGATCTCGTGCACGACATCCTGGCTCGGGTGGCCGGTGATGGCCGTCTTGAACTTGCGGGGCAGGTTGGCGAATTCGTCGGTGCCGAGGTACTTACGGGCGATTTCGGCGATGGCCTCGGTGGGGTCGATGAGTTCGTCGGCAGCGATTCCGGCCACGGGGGAGCCGAGGAAGACGCGGGGTACGTCTCCGCAGGCCTGGGTGGTTTCCAGGCCGACGGCTTCGAGGCGGCGCCAGATTTCGGGCATGTCCTCGATTTGGATCCAGTGCAGCTGAATATTCTGGCGGTCGGTGATATCGGCCGTGTCGCGGCCGAAGTCGCGGGAGACCTCACCGATCACGCGGGTCTGTTCGGTGGTGAGTTGGCCGCCGTCGATGCGCACCCGCAGCATGAAGTAGCGGTCTTCGAGTTCTTCCGGCTCGAGGGTGGCAGTCCTGCCGCCGTCGATGCCGGGCTTGCGCTGCGTGTAGAGGCCCCACCAGCGAAAACGGCCGTGCAGGTCGGTGCCGTCAATGGAATCGAACCCCTGCTTGGAATAGATTTCTTCGATGCGGCCACGCACAGCGAGGCCGTTGTCGATCTGCTTCCAGACCTCGTTGCCGTTGAGCGGTTCGGTGCCGTCTATCTTCCACTGGCCGTTCGGGCGGGTTGAAGGCCGCGGCGGACGAGCTGCGGGCAGCTTCGTCGCAGCCGGTGCGTTCGCGGCCACGGCCGTTTCGCTGTGCACCGTCTCGGATTCGTTCGGCACGTGGGCTCCCTCGGTTTGCGGCGCCGCCCCGGGGTTTACGAACCGGAGCAACGACTCTCACGCTACTGCGCCGCACGAACAGAGGCGCGGTGAGCTGGTCATGCGCTGTCACACACTGTCACGCGGCGTCACACAGGTTGCGCGGAACCGTTCGAGTGTTCGGTCGGCTGCTGGCATGCTGCGGCTTGCCCGCGTCCCTCGCCGCGCGGAAGGCGGCGACGTCCCCGTAGGCTAAGCACATGGCTGAACGAACCCCCTGGTCCCTCTCTGGCGCACTGCGCGGAATGTTTGCGAAGAAGACCATCGACGCGGACACCTGGGACGACCTCGAGGACGCCCTGCTGAAGGCCGATTTCGGTCCGAATGTCACCGAAGCCGTCATCGCCGACCTGCGTGCCAAGGTCGCCAAATACAACACGACCGACCCGACCGACCTTCAGCGGATGCTGCGTGAAGGTATCGAAGAGCGACTCTCGGTTCTCGACTCCACCCTCACGCTCTCCGATCGGCCGGCCGTCGTGCTCGTCGTCGGCGTCAACGGCGTCGGCAAGACCACGACGATCGGCAAATTCGCAAAATTTCTCAATACCTACGGTCGCAGCGTTGTGATCGGGGCTGCTGATACATTCCGGGCGGGCGCTGTCGAACAGCTGGCCACCTGGGCCGAGCGCGCCGAGGCGCAGATCGTGAAACCGCAGATGACCGGCCAGGATCCGGCATCCGTTGCTTTTCAGACCGTAGAGAAGGCGAAGAACGAGGGCATTGAAATCGTGCTCATCGACACCGCCGGTCGGCTACAGACCAAGGGAGGCCTGATGGACGAGCTCACTAAGATTCGGCGGGTGGTGGAGAAGCAGGGGCCGATCGCCGAGGTGCTGCTCGTACTCGACGCGACGACCGGCCAGAACGGGCTCGCGCAGGCCGAAGCGTTCATCGAGCACGCCGGGGTGACCGGGCTCGTGCTGACCAAGCTTGATGGCTCCGCCCGTGGCGGCTTCGTGCTGGCGGTACAGGAGAAGACCGGCATTCCGATCAAACTGGTTGGGCAGGGTGAAGGCATCAATGACCTCACCGGTTTCACCCCGCACGTGTTCGCCCAGAAACTCGTCGGCTGATTGACCAATACATTCAAGGGACAGTGAGGCCAGCATGAGCATTGAACACGATTTCTTCGGAATTCTCGGCGACGAAGACGAAGGAGAGGTGTACTGGTCGGACTCCGTTGAGCTCGGCGACCAGAGCATCGAAATCGATCTCAGTTCGCCCGATGAAGATTCGGTGATCACCGAGGCGCTCGACATTGCTGCTGCGATGATCAGCTCGATGGAGGACCTCGACTCCCAGGTGCGCGAATCCCTCGTGGCTGATCTGTCGGCCGAGGTATCGGTGACGAGCCAGTACATCGGTGAGCAGCTCGACGAGATGGACCAGGAGGCGATCGAAAACGCCATCATCTGGGATTCCGGCGACCAGCAGATTGACTTTCTGCGCTCGCTGCGCCTGCAGCGCATCAGTTTTCACCCGCATCACGCCGGCAGCGAGGCGCACTTCGCGGTGCTCGAATACGCCATCAGTCCCGACGATACCGACGGCCTGCTCGTCGTGACGATCGACGTGCACGGCGACACGGTCCTGGTTGCCCTGGACAGCTGATCGGACGGGGCCCGGGCCCCGTCCGCGGGCCCAGTTTATAAACTGGGCCCGTGTTCATAAGGTGGGCCGCGAGCGTGCGCGGGCCGCCTGCCCTGCTACCCCAAGTGCGCAGCGGGCTCCGTGCCGAGCAGATCTTCCCTGCGTGGGCGTACCAGGAAGAATGCAATGGGCGCCGCCGCGAAGATGATGATGGCCGCCCACAGAAACGCGGACTGGTAGCCGCTCACGAGCGCGCCGAACTGTGCGGCCGGTGAGGGCACCGTGCCGACCAGATAGGAACTCACGGCGGCCGTATAGAGCGCGGTGAACAGCGCGGTTCCGAGCGAGCCGCCGATCTGCTGCATGGCCGTCACGGCCGCGCTTGCCGCGCCGGCGTCGTGTTCGGCAATTCCGGACAGGGCCACGTTTTGAAGAGGCACGAAGATCAGGGCGAGGCCGGCTCCGAGCAGAATGAGCCCGGGCAGCACCTCCAGCGCATAGTTTCCGCCCACCGTGATGCCGGTCAGCCAGAGCAGGCCGGCTGCGCCGACGATCGGGCCGACAGTCATTGGAATGCGTACGCCGGTGCTGGCCAGAAACTTTGACAGCACCCCCGCACCGATCATGATCGTCGCCGTCATCGGGAGGGAAGCGAGACCGGACTGGATCGGGGTGTATCCCAGCACGATCTGAAAATAGAGCGTGAGAAAAAGCAGTCCGCCAAGAAGCGCAGCGCCGGAAAGCAAAGCGGTGAGAAAGGCTCCGCCGCGCACCTTGTCGACGATAATGCGCAACGGCAGAAGCGGATGATTGGACCGGCTCTCCACAAACACGAACAGTGCCAGCAGCACCAGTCCGAGCGGGAGGCAGACGAGCACGGGCCAGCTGCCCCAGCCATTCTCGGCCTGTGCGAAGCCGAAGACGAGGGAACCGAGACCGAACGCCACGAGAATGGCCCCCGGCACGTCATACCGGGTGTTGCCGTGCGCCTTACTTTCTCGGATCACCGGAAGGGCGGCCGCAATCGCGACGATCGCGATCGGCACGTTCACGAACAGGCACCAGCGCCAGCTCGCGTACTCGGTGAGCACGCCGCCGAGAATGAGGCCAACGGCCGCGCCACCGCCGGCGATTGCGCCGTAGAGGGCAAAGGCCTTGATGCGGTCCTTGCCGCCGGGAAAATTCACGGTGAGTAGGGCGAGCGAGGCCGGAGCGAGTAAGGCTGCGAACAGCCCCTGCAGACCACGAGCAGCCAGTAGCTCCCCGGTGTTTTGCGCGGCACCGCCGATGGCCGAAGCGATGGCGAACCCGGCCATGCCCACGATGAAGGAGCGTTTGCGGCCCCAGAAGTCGGCGATGCGCCCGCCGAGCAGCAGCAGCGCGCCGAACACCAGCGAGTAGAGAGTGACGACCCAGGTACGGTCGCCGTCACTCATGCCGAGCGCGATCTGCGCCTGGGGAAGCGCGATGTTCACAATGGTGCCGTCCAGCACGACGGTGAGCTGGGCGAGCGCCACAATGGCAAGTAGCCACCAGCGGCGAGGGTGGGCCGCTGGCGGATGAGTGGAAACGGATGACGCGGCGGCCAGCGAGGCCGAGGCGGTACTGGGTGGATCGGTGCGAAATCGTGGGCTCGGCATAAAGGTCACTATACCGAACGAACTAGTTCGTTTTTATAAATTATTGGTTATAATCAACGGTATGACACGAGGCGGAGCAGACCCACAGACCCGGATTCTCGAGGCTGCGCGCGCGGAATTCGCCGCTCACGGCCTCGCTGGTGCGCGCATCGACCGCATCGCCAAGACTGCGTCGGCCAGCAAGGAACGCCTCTACGCGTACTACTCCGACAAGAAACAACTCTTCCTCGAGGTTCTCGAGTTAAATCTGCGGGAGTTTTCGAGTGACGCTGTGCTGACTGACAATGATGTACCGGCCTTCGCGGGAGCGCTATTCGACCACGCGATGCTCCACGGTGACCATCTGCGCATGATCGATTGGGCGCGCCTCGAAACCGATGGTACCTGGCTGCCGGCCCTGGAAGTCATGCTGGGCTACCGAGACGAACAGGTGCGCCGCATCCGTCTGGCCCAGGCCGCCGGCCGGGTCGATACATCGTGGGAGCCGGCGCAGCTCATGACGCTCGTCTTCGGTATCGCCTCGGCCTGGGTGCACGAGCCCGGCGGGATGCTGACGCACGGCGGCGGTTTCGACTCGGCGGCCGTAGCAGTCCGGCGCGCCAACGTCATCCGTGCGGTCGAACGGCTGATCGCACCGAGCGCAACGCCTGCGATAAACTGACGCCACTATGGCAACTTTTGGAAACCTCTCAGATCGTCTTGCCGAGACGTTCAAAAACCTCCGCACCAAGGGCAAGCTCAGCGCAGCGGATGTCGACGGCACCGTTCGGGAGATTCGCCGCGCGCTGCTCGACGCCGACGTCGCCCTCGAGGTCGTCAAGGACTTCACCGGTAAGGTTCGAGAGCGCGCATTAGGCGACGAGGTCAGCAAGGCGCTGAACCCGGCCCAGCAGGTCGTGCAGATCGTCAACGACGAACTCATCACGATTCTCGGCGGCCAGCAGCGTCGGTTGGAATTCGCCAAGAAACCGCCGACCATCATCATGCTCGCCGGCCTGCAGGGTGCCGGTAAGACCACCCTCGCCGGCAAGCTCGCCAAGTGGCTCGCCAAAGACGGCCACACCCCTCTGCTGGTGGCCGCCGACCTGCAGCGCCCCAACGCGGTCACTCAGCTCGAGGTCGTCGCCAAACAAGCCGGCGTCGCCGTGTACGCGCCTGAGCCCGGTAACGGCGTCGGCGACCCGGTCAAGGTTGCCCGCGACGGCGTGAAGTACGCCCTGCAGAAGGTGCACGACGTCGTCATCGTCGACACCGCTGGCCGGCTCGGCGTCGATGCCGAGCTCATGAAACAAGCCGCCAACATCCGCAAGGCGATCGATCCCGACGAGGTGCTCTTCGTCATCGATGCCATGATCGGCCAGGACGCCGTCGCAACGGCGAAGGCGTTCCAGGACGGCGTCGACTTCACCGGCGTCGTGCTCACCAAGCTCGACGGCGACGCGCGCGGTGGCGCGGCCCTCTCGGTCGCGAGCCTCACCGGTCGCCCGATTATGTTCGCCTCCACCGGTGAAGGACTCGACGACTTCGAGCCGTTCCACCCCGACCGTATGGCCGGCCGCATCCTCGACCTCGGTGACATCCTCACCCTGATCGAGCAGGCGCAGGGCGCGTTCGACGAAGACGAGGCCCGCAAGGTCGCCGAGAAGTTCGCGACCGACACCTTCACCCTCGACGACTTCCTCGGCCAGATGCAGCAACTGCGCAACATGGGCTCGATCAAGAAGATGATGAGCATGTTGCCCGGCGCCGGCGCTATGAAGGCCCAGCTCGAGAACTTCGACGAGCGTGAAATCGTGCGCACCGAGGCCATCATCCAGTCGATGACCAAGCTCGAACGCACCACTCCGAAGCTGCTCAACGGCTCCCGCCGCCTGCGCATCGCCCGGGGCTCCGGGTCGAGCGTCACCGAGGTCAACCAGCTCGTGCAGCGCTTCGAGCAGGCCGCCAAGATGATGAAGACCGTCGCCAAGGGCGGAATGCCCAACATTCCCGGCATGGGACCGATTCCCGGCGCCGGCTACGGCGGTAAGCCCAAGGTGGCGCAGAAGAAGAAGGGGTCAAAGTCGGGCAACCCCGCCAAACGTGCCGCCGAGAATGCAGCGATCGCCTCGGGGATCAAGCCCGTCGGTGACGCTGCTTCAGCGGATGCCCCCGGCTCAGGTTTTGGCCTCGGCTCCAGCGCCCAGCCCGGCAAGGGCAAGGCCGGCGGCCCCACCGAAGAAGAAATGGCCGCGTTGCAGAAAATGCTCGGCCGGTAGCGCGCCCCGTGCACGCGCCTATCTGTGGACGGGGCCCGGGCCCCGTCCCTGGGCCCAGTTTATAAAGTGGGCCCGTGTTCATAAGGTGGGCCCGAAGCGCATGCTGCGCGATCTGAATGAGTCCAGTCCCAGGTCGCGGCTCAGCCCGGGTGCGGCCCTAGGCTGGTCACGTGACTTCAACGACGAACCAACAGGTGCGCATCGGCGTGCAGATCGCCCCTCAGCACGCCGAGTACTCAAAGATTCGGGACACGCTCACGGATGTCGAGACGCGCGGGTTCGACATCGCCTTCAACTGGGACCACTTCTTTCCGCTCAGCGGAGAGCCCGACGGCCTGCACTTCGAATCATGGACGATCCTCGCCGCTTGGGCCGAGCAGACGACGACCATCGAATTCGGCGCCCTGGTCAACTGCAACAGCTACCGCAATGCCGATCTGCAGGCCGACATGGCCCGCACGATTGACCATATCAGCGGCGGACGCTTCATCTTCGGCACTGGCGCCGGGTGGTTCGAGCGCGACTACCAGGAGTACGGCTACGAGTTCGGCACGCCCGGAACCCGGCTGAACGCCCTCGACGACAGCCTGAACCGTATCGAGGCCCGCTGGGCCACGATCAACCCGCCGCCGACCCGCGACATCCCGGTGCTCATCGGCGGCGGCGGCGAGAAGAAAACCCTGCGCATCGTTGCCCAGCACGCCGACATCTGGCACTCGTTCTCCAACCCCGAGGTACTCGAACACAAGCTCGGCGTGCTCGGCGCCTGGTGCGACGAGGTCGGCCGGGATATCGCCGAGATCGAAATCTCCACCGAGCTGCGCGGGCGTACCGATGCTGACGCGGACGCCCTCTACGACCTCGGTACCCGCCTGTTCACCGTCGGAATCACCGGGCCGGACTACGACCTGGGCGAAGCCATCGACTGGTTGGCTTGGCGCGACAGCAAGAACGCCTGATAGACGCGCTCCCCAAGCCCGATCAACGCTGAGGATGACGGCGGCCGGTCGCGTGATAGGTTCGCCACCGTGAGAGCGGTCAGGGCGCGCGAGCGACACCGGACGCCCCGTTCCGGTCGGAAGTGTTTGCCCTCGTCAGACGTTACCGTCTAGGTCATCCAGCGAAAGGAACATACCCATGAGCAAGACTTGGTTCATTACGGGCGCGTCCAAGGGCTTTGGCCGCGAGTGGACGGAAGCTGCGCTCGAGCGTGGCGACAGCGTCGCAGGCACCGCCCGGAAGCTGGAAACTCTCGATGCTCTCGTGGAGAAATACCCGGATACTTTTTTTGCCGATCCGGCTCGACGTCACGGACCGGGATGCGGATTTCGCAGCCGTGCAAAAGGCAGCCGCGCACTTCGGCCAGCTCGATATCGTCATCAATAACGCCGGCTACGGTCATTTCGGCATGGTCGAGGAGTTGACCGAAGACGAGGCCCGAGCACAAATCGAGACAAACCTATTCGGCGCGCTCTGGATCACACAGGCGGCGGTGCCGGTCATGCGCAAGCAGGGTTCGGGTCACATCATCCAGGTATCGAGCATCGGCGGTATCAGCGCGTTCCCCACCGTCGGTGTCTACCATGCGTCGAAGTGGGCCCTCGAAGGCTTTTCGCAGTCACTCTCCCAGGAGGTCGCGGGCTTCGGTATCAACGTGACACTGGTGGAACCTGGCGGTTTCTCAACCGGCTGGTCGGGCCCATCCGCCTCGCGTAGCCGCGAGATGGCGGAGTACGCCGATGTGCGACGGGCAGCGGCGAGTCGTCCCTCTGCAAACGATCCCGGTGACCCGAAGGCCACCCGCGGCGCGATCCTCAAGGTCGTCGATGCCCCGAAGCCGCCACTGCGCATCTTCTTCGGCACAGCACCCCTGGGCATCGCGACCAAGGACTACGAGTCCCGACTGGCAACGTGGAACGAATGGCAGTCGGTTTCGATCGAGGCACACGGCAACTGAGTCGGAGGGTCCACCCCCGCAGTAGGCGGTGAACGGCGCCTGCCCGTTGAAACTGCACTAGCTCCCGAGCCCCTGCGCGAGTTCGTGGCTGAGCGCCGCAACGACGGCGGGCAGGCTGCCCTCGTTGGCGGCGGCCACGGCGAGCTGTCGTTGATAGCTGCCGCCGTCGTCGATGATGCGGTGGAGACCCTGCAGCTCCGGCAGGCAGCCGAGCCGCTCGGCCACGGGGGAGAGAATCTCGATGAGGTGACGTACGTCATCCGTTACAAGACGCTCGTTGCCGGCCGCATCGAGGATGATCTCAGCGTCGAGTCCATAGCGGGCCGCACGCCACTTGTTCTCGCGCACGAACCACGGTTGCATGCGCGGTACGTCTTCTCCCGCATCGAGGCGGGTGGACATCCATTCAACCAGGCACTGGATGAACGCGGCGATGGCGCCGAGCTCCTCGGTGGTGGAGACGCCGTCGCAGACGCGAATCTCGATCGTGCCCCAGCGCGGTGACGGGCGAATGTCCCAGCGCACCTCGGTGACGTCGTCGATGATACCGGTCACCGCCATATCGTCGACGTAGCGTTCCCAGGCCTCCCAGTCGGGCAGGTCCCAGGGCAAGCCGGCCGTCGGCAGCTGCTGGAACATGAGCGAACGGTTGCTGGCATAACCCGTGTCGACGCCAGCCCAAAACGGGCTCGACGCGCTCAGCGCCTGCAGGTGCGGAACATACGTCAGCAGGCCGTTCATGATCGGAATGACCTTGGCCTTGTCGTCGATGCCCACGTGCACGTGGATGCCCCAGATCATCATGTTGCGCCCCCACCACTGGGTGCGGTCGATGAGCTTGTGGTACCGCGCCTTGTCAGTGACGGTCTGGTCGAACCACTGCGCAAACGGATGCGAGCCGCTACAGATCACGTCAACCTCGCGGCCGTCGAGAGCGCGACGCACCTCGCCGAGCTGGCCGGCGACATCCGCTACGGCGTGGCGGACGGTGTCGTGTACGCCGGAAACCAGCTCGACCGTATTGAGCAGGAGCTCGCCGGTGATCGTCGGGTGCGCCGAGCCGTCCGGGCTGCAGAGGGCGTCGAGTACCTCATCGGCGATCGACACCAGATCGCCGGTGTTGCGGTCGACGAGGGCGACCTCCCACTCGATGCCCACGGTGGAGCGGGCGGATCGGGCGAATTCAAGTGGCACGGGTGCTCCTTGGGTGGGCTGGTGAAAGCCGTTGAGGTTCGATTATCACAATGTGAGCAATCTCTGACAGAATGATTAGTCGCGATCCGTTGTGCCCGACCCTCTATCTCGGTGCAACGTGATCCTATAGAGCTTATGCCGAGTGTGCCCCCACGCTCACGGCCCAAGGTTCGCCAAACACCGAATCAACACTGGAGAATTGTGGCTGTCAAAATCCGTCTGAAGCGCATGGGCAAGATCCGTGCACCGTACTACCGCATCGTCGTTGCCGACGCGCGCACCAAGCGCGACGGTCGTGTCATCGAAGAAATCGGCATCTACCACCCCACGGAGGAGCCCTCGGTCATCGAGGTCAAGTCTGAGCGTGCGCAGTACTGGCTCAGCGTCGGCGCTCAGCCGACCGAGCAGGTTGCTGCACTCCTCAAGCTCACCGGCGACTGGGGAATCTTCAAGGGCGACAAGAACGCCAAGAGCACCGTCAAGGTGAAGGAACCGAAGGCTGCTTTCGTCGCTGACGAGAAGAAGAAGCCGGTTCTCAAGCCCAAGGCCGACAAGCCGGTCGCCAAGGTAGAAGAGGTTGCTGCCGAAGTAACCGAAGAGGCGTAACTGTTGCTTGCTCCCGCGCTCGAACACCTTGTCAAGGGGATCGTTGATCACCCGGACGATGTGCACGTTGCAGAAAAGAACTCGCCACGAGGCGATGTGCTCGAGGTTCGGGTGAACCCCGAGGATCTTGGCCGGGTCATTGGCCGTGCTGGTCGCACCGCGAAAGCACTGCGCACCCTCGTTGCGGCTCTGGCCGATGGTCGGCGCGTACGCGTCGACGTCGTCGACACCGATTTCTAGTTCAGTGAACGACGCGACAGTGGACGATAGTGAGAAGGACCGCACCCAGCAATTACGGGTGGGGCGCCTGACCAAGGCTCACGGCCTCAAGGGAGCAATCAAGCTCGAACTGTTCACGGATGACCCGGGACGACGTTTCGTCCCGGGTGCCGTGTTCACACTGCAGGTTCCGACCGGTTCGGCCTGGCACGGCAAGACGATCGAACTCGTCGAGCTGCGCTGGTACAACCAGCACGCGGTCGGTTTTTTCAAAGATGTTGTCGACCGCAGCGCGGCAGAAACGCTCGCGAAGGCGATCCTCTGGATCGACGCGGACGTGGCGGAACAGTCGGATGAAGAAGACGCCTGGTACGACCACCAGCTGGTCGGCCTCGCCGTCATGCGCGATGGGGTACGCATCGGCACCATCGGTCGCCTCGAGCACATGCCGGCCCAGGACCTGTTGATCGTGAAGACGCCCACCGGCGACGTCATGATCCCGTTCGTCAAGGCCATCGTGCCGACCGTCGACGTGAAAAACGGCCTGGTCACGATCACGCCGCCGCCCGGCCTTCTCGAAGAGTTGCCCGAGGACGCGGCCGATGATGCCGCCGCTGGCGCTGTACCGGAAACGGATTCAGAAGGCGACGCTGAACCGGATGCTGCGGCATCCGCTCATACAACCGACAAACCGTAACACGTAACCGTACCGCTGCCGGTGCGCACCCACCTGGCCGAACATTGGCCGATGGGCGCGCACCGGCATGTGTGCACCGAACAACGGCCGATGGGCGCGCACCGGCATGTGTGTACCGGGCGGCTACACGTTGAGGCGGTAGCCGCGCTTGACCACGGTCGCGACCAACCCGGGAATGCCGAGCGTCTGACGGAGTCGGCTGAGCGAAACCTCCATAGCGTGATCGTCGGAGTCGCCGGCCAGAGACAGCGTGAGGTCTTCGCGGGAGACGACCGCACCGCGTGCCCGAACGAGCGCCCGCAGGATAGCGAGGGCTGTCGGCGGCAGCTGGATGCGTTCCGCGCCGACCTGCACGATTGAGCCGCGCAGCTGCACGAGTCCGTTCTGCGTCTCGACCCGTTCGATCATGTTCTGTTCCAGATGCTCGCAGACCAGCCGAATCAGCGCGCCCATCCGAAACCGGGACGGCTGGATCGGAGCGATCCCGGCCGCGATCAGCGGGGCACTCGTCACCGGCCCGACAGCGGCCGCGCACACCTGCGTCTGCAGCGCCGAGATGAGTTCCGGATAGACCTCCATGCCTTCCGCCGCGGTGAAGAGGGCGTGCACGGCCGGGGCGCTCGTGAAGGTCACGCAGTCGAGCTGACGGGAACAAATGGCCTCGACGAGCTTGTAGACCCGTTCGTCGGTGTCATCCACGGCGATCCAGCGGTAGGGCGCAACGACGAGCACTCGCCGGTGCACCGCGCGCAGCCGGTCGAGTTGCACCTCGTCGGTGGCGCCATGAACCTGAATGCCGACAACGAGTCCCGGCGGATACTCGGCCAATACCTTGTCGACGAGCGAGGCGGTCGTCTCTGATTCGCTCATGCCCGAGTCGTTCAGCCCGGTGGCGCGAATGCCGCCGCGAGCTTTCGGTCCGCGTACCAGAATCGTGGTGTCGGCCAATGCATCGGTGAGGTCGGACCCGATGCCGTCGGCCTCTGCCACTTCAAACCAGCGTCGCACGCCGTAGCCGGTGGTCGCGAGCAGAATATCGGGTCGCGCGACGATCAGGGTTCTGGTGTCATCGAGCAGTGGGCCGTCCTGCTGGGAGTGGGCGATGCGCAGCGTCGGCGCGTGCATGACTTTGGCACCGCGCCGTTCGAAGGCGTCGATCAAGTCGCTCGAGCGGCGATCGCTGGTCACGCCGATTCGAAACCCGTCCAGTTGGTTCGGCCGCAGAACGGGCACCGCCACCTCAATCGGCTCGGTCGCGCCCGGCATCGGCTCGTGGTGCGCGGGCAGCTGTGCAGCGGATGCTCCCCGCTCGCCGTCCAAAACCGGTTCGTTCCCGCTGTTCATCAGGCGGTCACCGTGAACTCGGCGGCCCGGGCCACGAGGTCGTTCGCGGCCGTGTCGCCGCTGAAAGCGAGGCGGACAACCTCACCGATGACGAGCACGGCGGGGCTGCGCACGCCGGCGGCTGCGGCATCCGAGAGCACGGCGGCCAGCGTGCTCACCGTGGTGCGCTGGGTGGCGCTGAAGCCACGTTCGATAATGGCCACTGGCAGGTCGGCTGGCATGCCGTGGCGCAACAGGCCCTGGCTCAGGGTTGGCAACGTGCCAACGCCCATCAGCACGACGATGGTACTTCCCAGCAGCGTGAGGCCCTCGAGTTCGTTGTCGGTCAGCGGCGCGTGGCCGCTGATCACGGTGAATGCGTGGCTGATCCCGCGGTGCGTCAGCGGGATTCCCGCCGCCGCCGGCACCGCGATCGCACTCGTGACACCGGAAATGACCGTGACGGCAATGCCGTTGCGGTGGCAGGCCAGCACTTCTTCGCTTCCGCGCCCGAACACATACGGGTCGCCGCCCTTCAGCCGCACCACGCGTTTGCCCGCGAGGGCATGCTCGACCAGCAGCTCTTCGATCCCCGCCTGTGAGACCGGATGACTCCCGGCGCGCTTGCCGACGTCGACGAGGGTCGCGCGGGGTGCGAGCAGGGCGAGTTCGTCGTTGGGGGCGAGACGGTCGAACAACACGACATCCGCTTGGGCCAAAGCCGTCACTGCGGCGACGGTCAGCAACCCAGCGGCGCCGGGTCCGCCACCGACCAGGGTGACTTGCCCTGCCGTGACCTGCTCGGCGCTGACCGACCCAGTCGTGCCGAAATTCCGGGCTGTCATCTTCTTACTCTTTTCGAACGGGAATGCGGGTTCCACTTAGTAGAACAGTACTCGACGAGGCTCGCTCGGCCGGGGTCGCGGGTCGGATTTGGTCACGCTCCGTAACGAGAGCGATGCTCGGGTCTGGCTCGGCGGGTGCGTTCACGAAGGATCGGAATCGGCGTAGGCGCTCCGGGTCGGCCAGCGTGGCTGCCCACTCGTCTTCATAGTTGTCGACGTGGGCGAGCATGGCCTGCTCGAGTTCCTCGGCCAATCCGAGCGAGTCGTTGATGACGACCTCGCGCACATGCTCGAGTCCGCCGCTCAGGTCTTCTATCCAGCGCGCCGTGCGCTGAATGCGATCGGCCGTCCGAATGTAGTACATCATGTAGCGGTCGATGTACTTGATCAGGGTTTCCTCGTCGAGGTCGGTCGCCAGCAGCTGGCCGTGCGCGGGCTGAAAACCACCGTTGCCGCCAACGTACATGTTCCAGCCGTTATCGCTGGCGATGATGCCCACGTCTTTGGCGCGTGCTTCGGCGCACTCGCGCGCGCAGCCTGACACCCCGAACTTGAATTTGTGCGGGGCGCGTAGGCCGCGATAGCGCAATTCCAGCCGAATCGCGAGCCCCACGGCATCCTGCACCCCGAACCGGCACCAGGTGGACCCGACGCAGGACTTCACGTTGCGCAGCGCTTTGCCGTAGGCCTGGCCGGACTCGAAGCCGGCGTCGACCAGGATGCGCCAGATGTCGGGCAGCTGCTCCAGCCGGGCTCCGAACAGGTCGATCCGTTGCCCGCCGGTGATCTTGGTATACAGGTCGAAGTCCAGCGCAACCTGCGCGATGACGGCGAGTTTGGTGGGCGTGATCTCACCGCCCGGAATGCGCGGAACGACCGAATAGGTGCCGTCCTTTTGCATGTTGGCCATGGCGCGGTCGTTGGTGTCCTGGAGAGTACCGCGGCCGGCGTCCAGAATGTAGGACGTGTTCTGGCTGGCCAGGATCGAGCCGACGGCGGGTTTGCAGACATCGCAGCCTCGGCCGGTGCCGAAACGGGAAAAGATCTCGTCGCTCGATACCAGCCCGAGCACCCGCACCGAATCGAACAGTTCCTGCCGGCTCAGCTCGAAATGCTCGCACAGGGCGTGCGAGATCGTTTGACCTGATGCCGTCAGCTCGGCCTCCAGGATCTTCTTGACCAGTGGCACGCACGAACCGCACTGGGTTCCGGCCCGCGTGCAGACCTTGAGAGAGCCGAGTTCGGTACAGGCATCGGTGTGCTCGTCGCCGAGCACGGCGCTTCGCACAGCACCGGCCGAGACCATGTTGCACGAGCAGACCAGGGCGTCGTCGGGTAGTTCGTTGCCGCCGGGAACTTCGGCACCGGCTGCGGAGAGGTACGCGGCGGGCTCGCTACTGAGTTCGCGGCCGACCATCGGCCGCAGTGCCGAGTAGGGCGTGGCGTCGCCGACGAAGATGCCGCCGAGCAGGGTTTTGGCGTCGTCGGTCATGACGAGCTTCTGGTACAGCCCGCGGGCCGGGTCGGCGTAGACGATTTCGAGCGAGCCCGGCGTGCTGGCGAGGGCGTCACCGATGCTGGCTACGTCGACACCGGAGAGTTTGAGCTTGGTGGCGTCGTCGACGGTCGTGAACTCGGCGCTGCCGCCGAGTAGACGGTCGGCGACAACCTCGGCCATAGCGTTAGCCGGTGCAACGAGGCCGACACAGCGGTCCTTCCAGCTGGCGACCTCGCCGATCGCCCAGATACTGGGGTCGCTCGTGCGGCAGTCGTTGCCGATCGTGATGCCGCCGCGCGCGCCAACGGTCAGTCCGGCGGCGCGCGCCAGCTCGTCACGCGGCGAGATGCCGATCGCGTAGACGACCATGTCGGCGGCAATGTCGCGGCCGTTGCCGAGTTGCAGGCCGGTCACCGCGTCGTCGTCGTTGCAGAGGATGGTCCGAGCCCTGGTACCGAGGTGGAGCTCGATGCCTTGAGCGACGATGAGCCGACCGAGTGCCTGTCCACCACCCTCGTCGAGCTGGGCGGACATGAGCCAGCCGCCGGAATGCACGATGGCGGATTCTGCGCCGAGCTTGTGCAGTCCGCCGGCCGCTTCGAGGCCGAGCAGACCGCCGCCGGCCACGACCACTTTGGGGGTGCGGCCGAGGGAGACGGTGAGGGCGGCGAGTTCAGCGACGAGGGCGTCGACGTCATCGAGAGTGCGGTAGACCCGAATGTGTGCGCGACCCGGCATCTCGGGTACAGGAGCACTGGATCCGGTGGCGAGCACGAGGTCGTCGTAGTCGAGCACAGCCCCGGTCGACGTAGTGACGGTGTGTGCAACCCGATCGATGCTGGTGGCCCGCTCGTTGATGCGCAGCGTGATGCGCTCACTGTCCCACGGTGCTGTGGGCGCAAGGGTGAGGTCGGTCATTCCGGTGAGTCGCTGGCTCAGCGCAACCCGGTCGTACGGCCGGTGGTTCTCCTCGGCCAGCACGACGATCGAGAGGGCATGCTCAGTGTCGCGGGAGTGCAGGGCATCGGTGAGGCGGTGTGCGGCGGGACCGCCACCGATCACGATGACGCGGCGCATAGTCTCAGATCCGACAATGACGGCATCCGCCGGGCTCACTGTTGTGACGGCGTGTGTCGCGTCCCTAGCGGATGCGGAGGCGTCTGGGACAGAATACGCGGAGGCGGTTTCACGAGAAGCTGGCATCAGCATCCTTTCAAAGCGGGGCAATTGTGAGCGTAGTTCGGGGCAGTTTCCCCCTCGTGTCGCTCGTGTGTCCCGGACTGGTCGAAAGCCCCACAGCGAAGCGCACCTCGTGTGAGGCGGGTTTCACCCGGGGGAAACATGGCGGGCGATCGGTCGAAATATTGCTCGCCTACCGTGGGATCGACGCACAAACGCGACAACCCCAAAAACCAAACCCTGGGAGCGCACGATGACGATGACGATGACGATGACGATGACACTGGCCGACACCCGCCGTACCGCTGCAGTGACCCGCTCCGCCCTAGTCTGGGAGCGTGCCTGTGCCCTAGCCGATCTGGAACCCAGCTGGGGAGAAGCCGCCCTCATTCGCATGAAACAGATCGCACTGTTCCTGCTCTCACCCACCGAGATCTACGCCGTCGATCACCGTGACCCGCACACCGAGGCCAACGTCATGGCCCGCGGCATCGTCGGTTCCAAGGGCGACCGCCCGACCATCGCCTCGCCACTGCACAAAGAGGTCTACGACCTCGGCACCGGGGAATGCTTCACCAACCCGACGCTCGTGCTGAACACCTACGAAACCCGCGTTGTCGGCGGCTACATCGAGGTCGCGGTCGAGTCTGGACTGCGCGAGGCGGCATGACCTTACTCGGCGAACGGGCTCGCGCAGCACAGCACAGCATCGAGTGGCACCGCACCTCCAGGCGCGATGCCGAACAGAGCGGTGCCACTCGGAGCGGTGACGAGCGCGCAACGCCGGCACCCGCCGCACTCGTCGCCATCTCGCACGGCACCAACTCGGCTGACGGCCAGGCCGCCATCGCTGCCCTCGTCGACGCCGTTGCCCTCGCTCATCCCGAACTTGCCGTCAGCGGCGGTTTCGTCGATGTGCAACAGCCGGATGTCGCGGCGAGCCTCGGCGCGGTGCCTCCGGATTCCGCCGCGGTCGTGGTGCCCCTGTTGCTCTCTGCCGGTTACCACGTGCACGTCGACCTGCAACGAGAGACCAGCGCGCATGACCGCGTGACGACCGTGTCGCGGGCGCTCGGCCCGGACGACCGACTTATCGACGTACTCGAACATCGTCTGCGTGCCGACGGGTTCGACACACAGGTCCGCGGGCAGGAGATCGTGCTCGCCGCCGCCGGCTCGAGCGACCCCCGCGCGGTGCACGACTGCCGCACGGTCGGCGCCCTGCTGGAACAGCGCCTCGGAGTTCGCGTCACCGTCGGCTTTCTTTCTGCGGCCACGCCCCGGCTGGCCTGTGCCGTCACCGGTGCCAGACTGCGCAGCAAACACGTGACCGTGAGTACCTATCTCATGGCGCCCGGATTCTTCTTCGACTTGACGCGCGTCCAGAGCGTGGGCGCCGAACTGGTCACAGCTCCGCTGCTGCTGCCGGGCGAAACAGCCCCCGCTGCTCTGGTTGACGTGGTCGTTGACCGGTACCTCGAGGCGAAAGAGCAGGCCCAGATCTTCTAGAATTTGACCATGCGCATCGACATCGTCACCATTTTTCCCGAATTCTTCGATGTGCTCGATCTGTCGCTGCTCGGCAAGGCCCGCCAAAGCGGCTTGATCGAGTTGGGCGTGCACAACCTGCGCGACCACACCCACGACCGGCACCATTCCGTCGACGACACCCCCTATGGTGGCGGCGCCGGCATGGTCATGAAGCCGGAGCCCTGGGGTGACGCCCTCGATGCCATACTCGGCACTGAGTCTGCACCGGTCGACGACGGCCCCATCGTCATCTTTCCCTCGCCGGCGGGGGACCAGTTCACCCAGCGGATGGCCCGCGAGCTATCGCTCGAGCAACATCTCGTGTTCGGATGCGGTCGCTACGAGGGCATCGACCAGCGTGTCGTCGATCACTACTCGCAGCGCGGCCGGGTACGGCTTGTGAGCCTCGGCGACTATGTGCTCAACGGGGGAGAGGTCGCCGTCATGGCCATGATCGAAGCGATCGGCCGGCTCATTCCCGGCGTTGTCGGCAACCCGGAAAGCCTCGTCGAAGAATCCCACGAAGACGGCCTGCTCGAATACCCCAGCTACACCAAGCCCGCCAGCTGGCGCGGCCTCGACGTTCCGCCGGTGTTACGAAGCGGCAACCATGGCGCCATCAGTACCTGGCGCCACCAGCAGCAAATTGAACGCACCGAACGTGTGCGGCCCGACCTTCTGCCGCGCACACTCTCCTAACTTCAGCCTCCAGCGAACGCCAAGGTCAGTGTCAGCCCCCATCGATAAGCTGACCCTGTGATCATCCGCCGCGCCTTTTACCACTGGCAATTCATCGCCGCCGGAGCCCTGCCGCTCTGGCTTCTCGTCGGGTCCGCGATTTTTGGATCGGGCGCGTGGGCGGTGCTGGGCATCTTTTTCGGTGCCGTTCTCATCGGCCTCGGGCTGTTGCTCGTCGCCCTCGTCATCTACGCGCGTAAAGACGTGCGCGAAAGCCGGGCACTCTCCTACGCCGACGTCGGCGTGCTGACCCTCTGGCACGCGCTCATCATCGCCATTCCCTTTTCAACGGATGCCGCAGGCTGGCTCAGCGTACTCGTCATCATCGGGGGCCTCGCCATATTCTGGTTCGTTGTCTGGGAGCTGTTCGACGCAGCCCGACGCCGAGTCCTGGCGATGGTCGACTTGGTGGAGCAGCAGGCGAACGGGCAATCTGGCCCGGCCACGGCGACGGCCACGCATCCGCTGCCGAACAGGTCACGCCCCCACGAGACCAAGCCGGCACCGACTTTTGGCCGAAGCACCAAGCCAGAGGTCATCGTCATCGAAGAAAAGCGCGATCGAACCTGACCCGCCGGGCCCCGTTTTGCAACGGATGCGACTTCATGGCAGAATAAACCGTTGTGCCGCTGCAGGACTCTGCCACAGGGGAACCTGCTCGTCGCGGCGCACATCCTCATACTGATTGCTTCGATTGAAGCACCTAGCGTAGTCGACCTGTGGCGGGTACAGAGAGCGAAACAACATGCATATTCTCGACGCGGTAGACGCCCCATCGCTGAAGAAGGACCTTCCTGACTTCCGTGCCGGCGACACCGTCAAGGTTCACGTCAACATCATTGAGGGAACCCGCTCTCGTATCCAGGTCTTCCAGGGAGTCGTCATCGGCCGCTCCGGCGAAGGCGTGCGCGAAACGTTCTGCGTTCGCAAGGTCAGCTTTCAGATCGGTGTCGAGCGTACCTTCCCGGTGCACTCCCCGGTCATCGACCACATCGAGATCGTGACCCGCGGCGATGTCCGTCGTGCCAAGCTGTACTACCTGCGCGACCTGCGTGGCAAGAAGGCCAAGATCAAGGAAAAGCGCTAACTTTCGCGCTTCCCCAAGATCCAAGCGGATTCTTCTGAGCTCCCCATCACCTAAACTGATGGGGAGCTCAGGCGGTTAAATGACAGATGAAGTGCTCGCCTCCAGGTCCGATCGTCGGGTATCAGGGTCGAAGAAATCTCGAAGCACGACGGCGCCCAGCAAAAAGCGCAGCGTCCTGCTGTTCATCCGCGACCTCCTCATCATTTTCGTGGTGGCATTGCTCATCTCGTTTTTGATCAAGACATTTCTGATCCGGTCGTTCTACATCCCCTCCGGGTCGATGATGAACACCCTGCAGGTCGATGACCGCATCATCGTGAATCAGCTCGAACCTGAGGTGATCCCGATCTCCCGTGGCGACGTCATCGTGTTCAAAGACCCGGGCGGATGGCTGCTGCCGCAGGCGGAGATCGTGCAAAATCCGATCGTCGCCGGCGCTGACTGGCTCCTGTCTGTCGTGGGCCTGTCCGCGCCCGACAGCAACGACCACCTGATCAAACGGGTGATCGGACTACCCGGCGACCACGTCGTCTGCTGCAACGCCCTCGGCCAGATGAGCCTCAACGATGTTCCGCTGGACGAATCCGCTTATGTGTTGTTGCCGGCCGGTGAAACCAAGGTCTCCAAGGATGACTTCGATGTCACCATCCCGGGGGGCTCACTCTGGATGATGGGCGACAACCGTTACAACTCCAAAGACTCCCGCTACAACGGTGACACGGTCGGTAAGGGGTACGTCCCGGTCGACAACGTCGTCGGTCGCGCGCTCGTCGTGAGCTGGCCGCTGGCGCACTGGGCGTGGCTCGACGACTACCCCGACGTGTTCCGCGAGGTGGAGCAAGCCGACAAAGGCTCCGAGTAGTGGCCGTGTCCGACCCCACCCTCGAGGTGGAGTTCGACCTGCTGCGCACCGGCGCACGCTTTGTGATCGGCTGTGACGAAGTGGGTCGCGGCGCCCTCGCCGGACCGGTGGCTGTCGGATTCGCCGCGGTGAACGCATCCGTTCTGACCATGCCCGCGGGACTTCGCGACTCGAAGATGCTCAGCGAACCGCGCCGGGAACTGCTCGCACCGCTCGCCGTTGCCTGGGCGACATACTCGGCCGTTGGCCTCGCCTCGGCGGCCGAGGTCGATGAGTTGGGAATCATCGCTTGCCTCGGGCTGGCCGGTAAGCGTGCGTTGGCCGAGCTATATGCGCAGGGTGTCGATGTGGCCGGCAGCATCGTCTTGCTCGACGGCAGCGATGACTGGCTGAATAAGGCGCTGGCCACCCCGTTGAGAGTCGTGACGCGGATCAAAGCCGACCGGGACTGCGGGTCGGTGGCGGCGGCATCCGTTATCGCCAAGGTGCACCGCGACCGCCTCATGATCGCCGCGCACGACGACGCGCCCGGGTACGGCTGGGCCTCGAACAAAGGTTATGGCAGCGCCGCGCACATGAGCGCGATCGAGCTGCTCGGGCCGAGCCCCTTACATCGCAAATCGTGGCTCAAAATCGCAGCGTAAGATGAGATCACCATGGAAGAAGACGAAATCGAGGACTACGACCGCGAGGTCGAGTTGGCCCTGTACCGGGAATATCGAGACGTGGTTGGCCAATTCCAGTACGTCGTCGAAACCGAACGCCGCTTCTATCTCGCCAACGAGGTCGACTTGGTTCGCCGTGACACGGAACACGATTTCTACTTCGAACTGACCATGAAGGACGTCTGGGTCTGGGACGTCTACCGCTCGGACCGATTCGTGAAATCGGTGCGCGTGCTGACCTTCAAGGACGTCAACGTGGAAGAACTCGCGTCGAAAGACTTTGAACTTCCCAAGGAACTTGCACTCGACGAATAAGCAATGACTCCGGGGCCTCGGGTGGCCGGACTAACTAACCAACGATGGTTTAGAAAGGCAACCCTGTGATCCAGGACGCTGATCGTGCCCGTGCAACGTGGAGTAATCGCGAGGCTCTCGCTGAGGCGATGATTCCCCTGATCGGGCGCCTCTACCGGGACCACACCGTCGTGACGAGCGTCTACGGCCGCGGCCTGGTCAACAAGTCGGTCGTCGGCCTGCTCAAAGCACACCGGTTCGCCCGCCATATAGCGGATGTCGAGCTTCCGCTCGAAGAGACCCTGCCGATTCTGCAGACCATCGACGGCCTCAACCTCGGAGCAGCGTCGATCGACCTCGCCCGGCTCGCCCTCGGCTTTCGGGAACAAAACGGGCGCGTCACCCTGGAGGAATACCTGCGCGGTGAACTCGCCGACGTCGTCGGCCAGCACGGACTCGACGATCGCACCAGTACCGACGTCGTGCTCTACGGCTTCGGTCGCATCGGCCGGCTGCTTGCCCGCATCCTGATCGAACATGGCGGCGGCGGCCAGGGCTTGCGCCTGCGTGCGATCGTCGTGCGCCGCGGTTCCGCCAACGACCTGATGAAACGTGCCAGTCTGCTGCGCCGCGACTCGGTGCACGGCCCGTTCGAGGGCACGATCACCATTGACGAGGAGAATGACACCATCCTCGCCAATGGCACGCTCATCCAGGTGATCTACTCCGCTGACCCGTCCAGTGTCGATTACACGCGGTATGGCATCCACGACGCCATCGTTGTCGACAACACGGGCAAGTGGCGCGACGAAGAAGGCCTGTCGCAGCACCTCACGTGCCCCGGCATTGCCCGGGTTCTCTTGACCGCGCCGGGCAAGGGCGCGCTGAAGAACATCGTGCACGGCATCAACCACACGGACATTCTGCCGAGCGACCGGATTATCACCGCGGCGTCCTGCACCACGAACGCGATCACTCCGGTGCTCAAAGCCATCAACGACCGCTATGGCATCATCGACGGTCACGTCGAAACGGTGCACTCGTTCACCAACGATCAGAACCTCATCGATAATTTCCACTCTGGCGATCGCCGAGGCCGTTCGGCTGCGCTCAACATGGTCATCACCGAGACCGGCGCGGCCAAGGCCGTTGCCAAGGCCCTGCCCGAACTCGCCGGCAAACTCACCGGCAACGCGATCCGCGTACCCACCCCCGACGTGTCGATGGCCATCCTCAACCTCAACCTCACCCTCGCGACCGATAAGGACGAGCTCAACTCGTACCTCCGCACCATGTCGCTGCACTCCTCGCTGCACCGCCAGATCGATTACATCGACTCGCCCGAGGTGGTCTCGACCGACTTCCTCGGCTCCCGTCGTGCCGGGATCGTCGACGGGCTGGCCACCATCGTCACCGACCAGAAGGCCGTGCTGTACGTGTGGTATGACAACGAATACGGCTACAGCTGCCAGGTCATCCGAGTGCTCGAAGCGATGTCCGGCGTGCACGCGCCCGCCTTCCCGGCCATCCTCGCCGCCGAAAACCCCGAGCCGGTCGCCGAACCGGTGTGATCTGGACGGGGCCCGGGCCCCGTCCACGGGCCCAGTTTATAAACTGGGCCCGTGTTCCGGGCCCCGTCCACGATTAGACGCGCGGTTCGCAGATGACCACGGGGATATCGCGGTCGGTTTTGCCTTGGTAGGCACCGTAACCGGCGTAGGCCGTTACAATGCGCGGCCACAGCTCGGCTTTCTCAGCGGATGACGCGGTGCGAGCCCGAAACGGGCGCGTCACGCCCCGAATGGTCAGGTCCACGGCGGGCTCGGCGACGAGGTTGAGGTACCAGAACGGATGCCGGTGGTCACCGCCCTTCGACGCGACGAGCACGTACTTTCCGTCCTCGTGCACGGGCGCCGTCAGCAGCGTCGACCGACGCTGCCCGCTACTTCGGCCGGTCGTGTGCAGTTCGACCGTCTGCATGGCGCCGATGGTCCAGCCGAGGCGTCCGCCCGACAGTCTCAGCACCATGCGGTGCACACCGTTCATCGTTCGCATGCCGAAGTCGGTCACCCGGTCGCGCATTTTCATACGCCCAGCGTACGCCTTGGCGGGCGTTAGGTTGGAAGAATGATTCCAGCAACGATGCTCACCGCGATCCTTCGCGAATCCGGTTCTACGCGCCCCTACGCCGATAGCCGCCCGCTCACGCTCGAGCAGGTTCCGGTGCCTGCGCCCCGCGCCGGCGAGGTGCTCGTGCGCATCGAGCGCGCGAGTCTGTGTCACTCCGACCTCTCGGTCATTGACGGCTCACGCATTCGGCCCCTGCCGATGGCGCTCGGACACGAGGCTGCCGGCACAGTGAGCGCCCTCGGTGACGGCGTGGACGATCTGGCCGTCGGCGACCGGGTCGTGCTCGTCTTCGTGCCGAGCTGCGGCAACTGCCGAGCCTGTGTGGCCGGACGTCCCGCACTCTGTCACCGCGGCGCCGAGGCCAACGGAAGCGGCGACCTGCTGCACGGCCCGGCCGTGCTGGCGAGCGCCGACGGGGAGCGGATCAACCACCACCTCGGCGTCTCCGCTTTCTCCCAGTACGCCGTCGTGGCCCGCGAATCCGTCGTCGCTGTCGACTCGGATGTCCCCTTCGATATCGCCGCCCTGTTCGGCTGTGCGGCTCTCACCGGCATCGGCGCCGTGCTCAACACCGGCGCCCTCGCTCCCGGCCAGTCGGTGATCGTGTTCGGACTCGGCGCGGTCGGCCTGATGGCCGTCATGGCCGCCGCCCAGGTGGCTGGTACCACCGTCATCGCGATCGACCCGCTGCCCGATAAACGGGCGCTGGCCCTCCGCTGCGGTGCCCACCACGCCGGGTCGCCCGACCAGGCGGCCGAGCTCGTGCGCCAACACGCGGGCGACGGCGTCGACCTCGCCATCGAGGCGGTCGGCAGCGCCCGGGTGATGGAGGCAAGCCTCACCCTCCTCACCCGGGGCGGCGCCCTCGTCTCGGTCGGTTTGCCACACCCCGAACAGGCCATCACCACGCCGGCGCTGCAGTTCGCTGGGATGGGGCGGCGGCTGCTCGGCTCCTACATGGGCGACTCGGTTCCAAGCCGCGATATTCCGGCGTACCTGCAGCTGTGGCGCGACGGCCGGCTGCCCGTCGAGCTGCTGCACACCGACACCCGACCGCTCAGCGACCTCAATGAGAGCCTCGACGCCCTAGTGGCCGGCGAAGTCGTGCGCCGCCTGTTCGTCATGCACGCCGAGTAGCGTCCTCCGCAGAGTTCCCCGCAGAGTTCCCCATAGCGTCCTCCACAGCCGCCGGGGGCGCGCCGTTGTCCACCAATGCGGCGACGGTCCGGCCGTGGCCGTGCCCGACCGGTCACTCTGGTTCTCGGAGGCACTCGTGGCGCGCAAAGACGAACTCGGCAAACTCGGCGAAGATCAGGCCGCACGCTTTCTTCAGGGCGCGGGCTACACGATCCTGACCCGCAATTGGCGCTGCTCAGAGGGGGAGATCGACCTCGTCGTGCAACAGGGCGCTGCTGTTGTGTTCGTCGAGGTGAAGACGCGCAGCAGCGTGAGCTTCGGACATCCGTTTGAGGCCATCACCGTGAAAAAGCTGGCCCGGATGCGCCGCCTTGCCGCCGCCTGGTGCGTACAGGCCGAGCGTTGGCCGCGCCAGATCCGGCTCGACGTCATCGCGGTGATCGCCCCGGTCGGCCGCGAACCGGTCATCGAACACCTCGAGGGCGTGTTCTGATGGGCATCGCCCGCACCCACGCCGTAGCGCTGCTTGGACTGACCGGGGCACTCGTCGAGGTCGAGGCCGACATCTCGGCGCAACTGCCCGGCATGATCTTGATCGGGCTGCCCGATGCGGCACTCGCACAGGCTACCCAGCGGGTGCGTGCTGCGGCCACCAACAGTGGATGCCCGCTCACCGTCCACCGCCTCACCATCAATCTGTCGCCTGCCGCGTTGCCCAAGCACGGCGCCAGCTTCGACCTCGCGATTGCCCTGGCTTGCCTCGCCGCCGATAGCACCGTTTCCAGTAAATCGGTCGGTCAGGTCGTGCATTTCGGCGAGCTCGCCCTCGACGGTAGGCTCCGGCCGACGCTGGGCATTCTTCCGGGTGTGATGACCGCGGCTCGCCTCGGGCACACAACGGTGATGGTGCCGATCGGCAACGAGGCTGAAGCACGACTCGTGCCCAATATTCACGTCATCGGTGTCGCATCATTGCGTGACGCGGCGATCTTCCACGGCGCCACACTGCCGCCGATACCGGTTGAGCCCATTCTGGCAGCGACCGTGCCAGCCAGCCTGGCCGCCGAACCCGATCTGGCAGACGTGATCGGCAACGACGACGCCATTCTGGCCCTACAGATAGCCGCCGCGGGCGGGCACCACGTGTTTCTGCTCGGCCCGCCCGGAGCCGGAAAGACCATGCTCGCGGCCCGGCTGCCCGGACTGCTACCCGACCTCGACCCAGCGAGCTCCCTGGAGGTCAGCTCCCTCCGCTCGCTCAGCGGCCTCGGATTAGGCGGAGCCCTGATCACCCGACCGCCGTGGGAGGCGCCACATCACACGGCGACCGCTGCGGCCATGGTCGGCGGTGGCAAGGGACAGATTCGGCCGGGGGCCGCGTCGCAGGCCTCGCACGGCGTTCTCTTTCTCGATGAGGCCCCCGAATTCGCGTCCCCGGTGCTCGACGCCCTGCGCCAGCCCCTGGAATCCGGCTGGATCAGCATTCACCGCGCCAACGCCGTCGCCCATTTTCCGGCCCGGTTTCAGCTGGTGATGGCAGCAAACCCCTGCCCCTGCGGGCAGTACGGTGCGGGAGACCTCGGTTGCTCGTGCCCTCCCAACACACGCCGCCGTTACCTTGCTCGCATCTCCGGGCCGCTGCTGGACCGCATCGATATTCAGCTCAACGTCAAGCGCATCACCGCCGCACAGCTGCGCGTCGCCACCGGCACGCAGCGGATGACGAGCGTCACCGCCCGAAAGCGTGTGGTCGCCGCCCGTGCGGCGGCGGCCGAGCGGCTCGGCAGCACCCCCTGGACCCTGAACTCCCAGGTTCCGGGTTCGTGGCTCCGCGGCGCATCGACTCGACTGGCTACGAGCACCACCGCAGGACTCGACCGGGCGCTCGAACGCGGCGGAATCACGATGCGCGGCTACGACCGGGTTCTACGCATCGCCTGGACCCTGGCCGACTACGACGGCCTCACCATTCCCGGCCCCGACCAAATTGGTCACGCCCTCTACCTACGCAAAGGAATGACATCATGACGCTGTTCGGCCTCGACGAGATCCGGGTAAGCGAGCTCACCGCAGGCGTGCGCGGTGGCATTTCGGTCGACACCGAAGCAATGGCCGGCGAGGTATTCGCCCGCGCTGCCTGGTCGGGCATCGCCGAACCCGGTGACGGCACGGCCGGCCTGCTCGTGGCCAGCCTCGGCGCGAGTGTGGCCCTGACAGCCATCCTCGAGGCATGGAGCCCCGTGCGCATCGGTGCGCTCGTACGCGACGTGTTGGCCAATGAGCCGGGCGCGCCTGATGTCGTCTTCGCCACGAGTCCCAGCTCCGATACCTCCGAAGTGGATGCCGACACGAGCGCCGAGCTGGAACAGGCCCTCGACGCCGGTCTCCAACGCTGGCGGCCGCGGCTCAACTCGGGGGATGTCATCCGCTCGCTGCAGCAGGCGGCCCGTATCGACGCCCGGCTCCTGCTGGCCACGGACACCCTCTGGCCCGCGGCGATCGATGACCTGGAGCAGCATGCGCCATTGGCACTGTGGTGGCGCGGGGTACCCGGCGCGCTGGCCGCGCTGCCCAACTCGATCGCTCTGGTCGGGGCCCGGGCGGCCACCGGCTATGGCGAGCACATCGCCATGGAGGCCTCGGCCGGGCTCGTCGACCGTGGTTTTGCCGTGGTGTCCGGGGCCGCCTACGGGATCGATGGAATGGCCCACCGCGCGGCACTGGCCAGTGACGGCATTACCGTGGCTTTTCTTGCCGGGGGAGTCGACCGGTTCTACCCGAGTGGCCACGACTCCCTGCTCACCCGCATCGTGGCCGCTGGGGCCGTTCTCTCCGAGCTGCCCTGCGGAGCGGCCCCCACGAAATGGCGCTTTCTGCAAAGAAACAGATTGATCGCCGCAGCGAGTGCAGCAACGATCGTGTTGGAAGCGGGCTGGCGGTCGGGCTCGCTCAACACCGCCGGGCACGCGTCGGCGCTGGGTCGGCCGCTCGGCGCCGTGCCCGGGCCGATCACGAGCCCCACCTCGGCTGGCTGCCATCGCCTCATTCGCGAATTCGCCGCGGTGTGCGTGACCAACCCGACCGAGATGGCCGAGCTGGTTGGTGAGCGGTCGATCCAGGTGCCCCTGGACTTTTCCAACACTGATGCCGGCCCGGGCCCGATACCCCGCACGAGCGATCAGGTGCGCGTGTTCGACGCCCTGAGCGGTCGCTCGCCGCGCACGGTTGCCGATTTGTCACGCCGTGCCGGGCTCTCGACGTCGGCCGTGCGCGGCGCCCTCGGCGGCCTCGATCTCGACGGGGCCGCCCAGGAGCGGGAGGCCGGCTGGGTGCGCCGGCTGTAAATCACGGGGTGGGGTCAGTCTCGATCGTGGGTCACGCGGTCAGGGTGCCGGGATGTGGCCGCACGGCGTACATCTTCGACTTCGAGATTGGCAGTGTCAACGACAGCGCAGGCCCGCGCCACCGCAGCTAGGGAGAGCGCGACATCGGCGGCATCCGTCGACCAGTTGCTCACCGAGATGCGCAGAATATCCCGGTCGTGCCAGCGCGACCCCGACATCCAGGCTGAACTGTCGGTAATGAGCTGCTGTGTCACCCGCCGGGTGCGTTCATCGCTGCCGAAACTCACGCACACCTGGGTGAACACCACCTCGTTGAGCACTTCAACCCCCGGCAATAAACGCAGGCCGTCGGCGAGGTTCCGCGCATTCGCTGCGAGACCGTCCACCAGCGCGATCGTGCCGATACGGCCGAGCGAGCGGAGCGCCGCCCAGACCGGAACCCCCCTGGCCCGTCGGGACAGCTCGGGCACCTTCTCGAACGGGTCACCGGGACCTAGATCGCCGGGAATACCGTCGGCCGCCATCAGATAGCTGGTGTGCACGCCGAATACTCTGCGCACGACTTCGGGCCGGGACACGATCGACACACCGCAGTCGTAGGGCACATTGAGTGTCTTATGGGCGTCCGTCGCCCAGGAATCAGCGTTGTCCAGGCCGGTCACCTGGTCACGGAAGCGCGGGCTGGCTGCCGCCCAGAGGCCGAACGCTCCATCGACATGCACCCAGGCTCCGTGCCGGTGCGCCACGTCGATCGCCATACCCATCGGGTCCGATGCTCCGGAATGCAGATTGCCAGCCTGCAGGCAGACGATGGCCGGGCCGGAACCGGCGTACAGTAACCCGGCCAGAGAGTCTGGCCGCAATCGTCCTTGCTGGTCGACGTCGACGACGATGGGTGCGCCGAGGCCGAGGTAGCGCAATACGAGATCGATGACGTCGTGACGCTCCGCCCCCACGAAAACCCGCACGCGCGGCGACCCGGCCAGGCCGTCCCGGTCCAGGTCCCATCCGGCCCGCTCCAGAACCCACTGCCGTGCCGCGGCGAGGCCGACAAAATTGGCCATCGTCGCGCCCGTGGTGAATCCGACATCCGCTCCCGGCGGCAGCCCCAGCAGATCGAGAAGCCAGCCGGCGGCAATCTCCTCGAGCACGGCGGCCGCGGGAGTGGCGAAGCGCATTCCGGCGTTCTGGTCCCACGCGGTCACCAGCCAGTCGGCGGCGAGGGCGGCGGGCAAAGTTCCCCCAATGACCCACCCGAAGAACCGGCCGGATGGCATCGCCATGAGTCCCGGTTCGGCGAAGGCGGCGAGTTCATCGATCACGTCGGCCGCAGCGCACGACGACAAGGGTAACGGGCCGGCCGAGAGGGCGGCGAGGGTATCGGCGTCGACACGGGGGCCGATTGGGCGAGAGGGTAGTGACGCAAGCCAGGCATGGGCGTGCAGCAGTGCGCGGTGAAGAGCCTCGGTGTAGGCGTCCGGCTGGGCAGACATGGCGCCATGATAGCCCGCCGGTCTGCCCTTGTCGCTGGTGAGCGGCAACGCTACTGTGACCCGCAGTATCGACAATTGCCCTCCCCTTCGATTGTCTGAATATCCAGAGAAGTAGATGTCATGAGCGCACCAGTATCCGGCCAACAGAGAAGCCTCGGCTTCGCACTCACCGTTCTCATCGTCGGTGCGGTTGTACTGACTGGAGCTCCGGCGGCGCTCGCGGCTGCCGCGATGAGGGCTCTGAGCGCTGCGAACGTGAGTTAGCCTGCAGTGAAAGGGGGTATCACTAATTCCAACGACGGCACAGTGTCGGTGGGTGCCCGTAGTCTGAAGACTCGACGAGAGGTGATCCATGGCAGTCGTGCAGCTGGGCCAGTACGCGCCCGCCGAGCAGATTTTGGTGCACTTGAGTGACACCCATTTTCTAGCGAATGGCGCGGCGCTCTACGGTGTGGTCGATACCGACCACACCGTGCACCGCGCCCTCGAGCAGCTGCATCGCTCAGGGATCCGGCCCAATGCCCTCATTCTCACCGGCGATGTGGCCGATCGGGGGGAAGCGGATGCCTACCGCCGCATTCGCGGCATCGTGGAGGCCGCCGCCGCCCAGTGGGATGCCGCCATAATCTGGGTGATGGGCAACCATGACCAGCGCAAATCGTTTCGTTCCGAACTCCTCGGCGAGGCACTCGACGATCAACACAGCGTCGCCCAGAACCCCGTCGACCAGCTGCACGACCTCGACGGCCTGCGAATCATTGCGCTCGACACGAGTGTTCCTGGCTATCACCACGGTGAGGTGGCCGATGCCCAGCTGGAGTGGCTGCGCAAGGTTCTGAGCACGCCAGCGCGGCGCGGGTCGATCCTGGCACTGCACCACCCACCGATTCCCACACCGCTGCCGCTGATGAGCGTGCTCGAGCTGCAGGACCAGCCGCGACTGGCTGCCGTTCTGGCCGGCAGCGATGTGCGGGCAATTCTCGCCGGGCACCTGCACTATTCCACCCAGGGCGTGTTCGCCGGCATCCCCGTGTCGGTGGCGGCGGCTACCTGTTACACGATGGATTTGAGTGCCCCCGATCGCGAAATGACCGGGGTGAACGGCGGTCAGACACTGAACCTTGTGCACGTCTACGCCGACCAGATTACGCATTCTCAGCTGCCGATCGGCGATTACGCCGCTGTCACGCAGTTTTCCGCCGACTATGTCGGTGAACTGGCTGCCCTCTCACCTGAAGACCGCCGGCACGCCTTTTCGCGGCAATCATGACGGCGGCGGCGCGAAACCATGAGCAAGAGTGCGACACCATGAGCAAGAACAACTGAGCCCATGCATGTGAGCGACGACATCGACGAGTTTCTGCGTTATCTCAGCGCCGAGCGTGGCTATTCCGCACACACGGTGCGTGCCTATCGCACCGACCTGAACCAATTGGCCGGCTTCGCTGGCGGCCGGGGGGTGACGACATCCGCTGAGTTGAGTCTCGAACTCCTGCGGGAATGGCTCTGGGTCGCAACCCAGGCCGGCCTGGCCCGGGCCACGTTGGCCCGCCGGTCGGCGTCGGCGCGCAGCTTCACTGCCTGGCTCGCGCGCAGTGACGATTTCGTCACGGACCCGGCGGCCCGCCTGCGCTCGCCGAAACCGGGGCGAACGTTGCCGCGCGTGATCGCCCAGACCCAGATGAGCGAACTGCTCGAACTCCTGGCGGCCCGAGCCGCCGGGGGAGAGGCACTCGCGCTGCGTGATCTCGCCATCGTCGAGCTGCTCTACGCCTCGGCGCTGCGAGTCTCCGAGCTCGTCGGCCTTGATCTCGCCGATATGGACCTGGAACGGTTGACCGTGCGGGTCACCGGTAAGGGGGCGAAGGAACGCGTGGTTCCGTTCGGTGTTCCGGCGAAGCGCGCCCTCGTCGACTACTTGCGTCAGGGGCGGGACCTAGGCGCTGCAGTCTCGGCAGGCACCGTGAAAACCGCGTCAGCGCCGGCAGCTCGATCACACCTCGCAGCGCCCGACGTCGCAGCGCCAGTCGCCAACGCGTCGAACGACACCGATGCGTCGAACAGCACCGATGCGTCGAACAACACCACGGCGCTGTTCCTCGGCCGCCGGGGCCAGCGCCTTGGCGTGCGCGGCGTCTACCGCCTCGTAGCCGCACTGCTCGCCGCGGTCCCCGGCACCGGTCCAGCCGGACCGCACGCCCTGCGCCACACCGCGGCCACCCATTTGCTCGACGGTGGAGCCGACCTGCGCGCCGTGCAGGAACTTCTCGGGCATGTCAGTCTCGGTACCACCCAGATCTATACCCATGTGTCGGCGGAACGTCTGAAAACCAGCTACGGGCTCGCCCACCCCCGCGCGTGACCCGGTCGAGAAAGATCGCGTCTCGTAAAGGGTTCACGGCCTCATCACGGCCTCATCACGGCCTCATCACGGGAATGCCGGTAACAAAATCGCGCGCGGCACGGTCCCGAGAAAGAGTAGGGGCGATACGTAGAGTCCGTGCAGTCGCACACCCAAATGCACGCAGCCGACAGGACAATGACCGCCGGTCGCCACTGCGCCGATCACCTGTCCGGCGCGCACCCGGTCTCCCGCCGCGACAGTGGCGATTACGGGCTCGATCGTCGAGATCAGATCACCCGGCTGCGTGATCGACAGCACAGGCCGGTCAACGACACGACCCGCAAACGACACCACGCCGTCGTGCGGCGCAAACACCGCGTCATTCGTCTTCGCAGCCAGGTCGATGCCGCGATGACCGCTCGTATATAAAGACTCCGGCGCTTCGAACGCCCGGGTCACTCGGTGCGGCGCCGCGACCGGCCACACCCAGGCAACTGCCTCCGTCGGGGCTGAAATCACTGTCCGCTCCATCGCGGCCCCCGACCCAGCGCCCACGAGCACGAGCACGAAGATAAGAGCGGATGCAGCCAGTGCGCGTAGGTTCTGCATGCCCCTATCCTGCGGCTCGGCGTCGACTCCGCCTCGGCATCGGGCACATCCGTGTCGGTATGCACCGTTGTCATTCCTGTGCAGGAGGCGGTCGCAGTAGTACGCCCAGCGGTGATACGCTGTGTCGAGCAGTGCTTTGTGCGCTGACTACGCGTGCCCATTTGGCCGCCATGTCCAATCGGTCCCGTCTCACGAAAACATTCGCGAGCAGGGCGGACGTGTGCCGGGCACCAGGAGCGATGATCGTCCGATCATCGCACAAACCGATTGGTGCGGCTTGTTGAACCCGCACCAGAACAGGAGTCGGCACATGGCCGTCGTAACCATCCGCCAGCTGCTTGACAGCGGCGTGCACTTCGGGCACCAGACCCGCCGTTGGAACCCGAAGATGAAGCGCTTCATCTTCACCGAGCGTTCCGGCATCTACATCATCGACCTGCAGCAGTCGCTCGGGTTCGTTGATAAGGCCTATGACTTCGTCAAGGAG
Source organism: Cryobacterium sp. Y29 (assembly GCF_002929825.1). GTDB lineage: Bacteria > Actinomycetota > Actinomycetes > Actinomycetales > Microbacteriaceae > Cryobacterium. Next base: position 53,226 of record NZ_PJJN01000036.1, on the reverse strand, counting down.
ACGGTCGCCCACGGCGGCACCATCCTCTTCGTCGGCACCAAGAAGCAGGCTCAGGAATCCATCTCAGAGCAGGCGCAGCGCGTAGGCCAGCCCTATGTCAACCAGCGCTGGCTCGGTGGCCTCCTCACCAACTTCCAGACCGTTTCCAAGCGCCTGGCTCGCATGAAAGAACTCGAAGAGCTCGACTTCGAAGACACCGCCAAGAGCGGTTTCACGAAGAAGGAAATGCTCATCAAGAAGCGCGAGCTCGTCAAGCTGCACAAGAGCCTCGGCGGAATCCGCAACCTCACGAAGACCCCGTCTGCGCTGTGGGTTGTTGACACCAACAAGGAACACCTCGCCATTGATGAGGCGCGCAAGCTCGGCATCCCTGTCATCGCCATCCTCGACACCAACTGTGACCCCGATGACGTGCAGTACCCGATCCCGGGCAACGACGACGCCATTCGCTCCGTTGGCCTGCTGACCCGCATCATCGCGGACGCTGCAGCCGAGGGCCTCATCCAGCGTCACGCCAAGCCGGAGGCCGAAGTTGAGCCCCTCGCCGCGTGGGAAGCTGAATTGCTCCAGGCGTCCGACGCCGAGACCACCCCCGCGCAGTCCTCTGCCGAGACCGAGAAGGTCGCCGACGCAACCGTCGTCGCCGACGAAGCCGTCGTTGCAGAGCCCACCATTGCTGACGCTGTCGCCGACAGCGACGTTGCAGCCGTACTGGCTGCCGTCGCCGACGAAACCAAGTAGAGAACCCGGTATGGCAAACTTCACACTAGAAAACGTCAAGGCTCTTCGCGAGAACCTCGGCACCGGAATGGTCGACACCAAGAACGCCCTCGTTGAAGCCGACGGCGACATGGATAAAGCCATCGAGATTCTGCGTCTCAAGGGTGCTAAGGGCAACGCCAAGCGCGCTGACCGTTCCACCTCTGAGGGACTCGTTGCTGCCAAGGAAAGCGGCACGACCGCGTACATGATCGAACTGGCCTGCGAGACCGACTTCGTCGCCAAGGGCGACAAGTTCGTCGTTCTGGCCGATAAGGTTCTCGACGCGATCGCCGCCGCTGGCGCGACCACGGTTGAGGCCGGACTGGCCGCTACGGCCGGCACGCAGACCGTTGCCGAGCTCATCGACGGCGAAGCGGCAATCATCGGCGAGAAGTTCGAACTTCGCCGTGTCGCCGCCGTCACCGGCGAGTCGTTCTCGATCTACCTGCACAAGACCAGCAAGGACCTGCCCCCGCAGGTCGGCGTTGTTCTCGGCTTCTCCGGTGTCGACGTGGAGACCGCTCGCAGCGTCGCCCAGCACATTTCGTTCGCCAACCCCGAGTACCTCGCGGCGAGCGATGTTCCTGCTGACCTGGTGGAGACCGAGCGCAAGATCGTCACCGAGATCTCGAAGAACGAAGGCAAGCCGGAAGCGGCGCTGCCCAAGATCGTTGAGGGACGCGTCAAGGCGTATCTCAAGCAGGTCGCACTGCTCGAACAGGACTATGCCAAGGACAACAAGTTGTCCGTCGCCAAGGTTCTTGACGATGCAAAACTGACCGTGTCGGGCTTCGCCCGGTTCAAGGTCGGCGCCTAACAAAAAATGACGGAGGTCGGATTGCGAAAGCGATCCGGCCTCCGTTTTGTGTGCCCCGTGTGGGGTACACGCTCGCACTTGGTAGTTTGATTGCACCCCCTCTTGGAAAGGCCCCGCACGACATGACTGACACGGCCAGTACGCCCATGACCCAGACCAGCCCACTGCATCCCACCGCGGTCGTGAAGAAGCGACGGGTGCTCCTCAAACTGTCCGGTGAGGCCTTTGGCGGCGGCGCCGTGGGGGTGAACCCCGATGTGGTCAGCTCGCTGGCCAGAGAGATTGCTGAGGCCGCCCAGCAGGTCGAAGTGGCCATCGTCGTCGGCGGCGGAAACTTCTTTCGGGGCGCCGAGCTCTCCCAGCGCGGCATGGACCGCGGACGCGCCGACTACATGGGAATGCTTGGTACCGTCATGAACGCCCTCGCCCTCCAGGACTTTCTCGAGCAGGCCGGGGCGGAAACCCGCGTGCAGTCCGCCATCTCGATGACTCAGGTCGCCGAGCAGTACATTCCGCGGCGCGCCGAACGGCACCTGGAAAAGGGCCGCGTCGTTATCTTCGGTGCCGGCGCCGGACTGCCGTACTTCTCGACCGATACCGTGGCCGCGCAGCGCGCCCTCGAAATTGACGCCGACGTTGTGCTCGTGGCCAAGAACGGCGTGGACGGCGTCTATTCCGACGACCCCCGTACGAATCCCGACGCCCAGAAGATCCACCACATCACCTATCAAGAAGCCCTCCAGCGCGGCCTCAAAGTGGTCGACTCCACCGCGTTCAGCCTGTGCATGGACAACCACATGCCCATGCAGGTCTTCGGCATGGCACCAGAAGGCAACGTCACCGCGGCCATTCTGGGCGCCGATCTGGGCACTCGCGTCTCCAACTAGAATTATTCCACCACCAATAAAGGAGTCACCGTGATCGCGGATGTTCTTTCCGATGCCACTGCGCGCATGAACCGGGCCCTCGAGGCCGCCAAAGACGACTTTGGCACCGTGCGTACCGGGCGCGCCAACCCGCAAATGTTCGCGAAAATTCTGGTGAGTTACTACGGCACACTGACACCGCTGGAACAACTCGCGTCGCTGCAAAACCAGGAAGCTCGCACGATGCTGATCGGTCCCTACGACAAAGCGGCGCTGCGCGACATTGAGATCGCCATCCGCGACACTCCGAATCTGGGCGCCAACGTCGGCAACGACGGAACCACCATTCGGGCCACGCTGCCCGAACTCACCACGGAACGCCGCAAGGAATTCGTGAAGATCGTCAAGGCCAAGGCAGAGGATGCCCGCATTTCAGTGCGCAACATTCGCCGCAAGGCCAAAGACGAGCTCGATGCGCTCAAGAGCGAGGTCGGCGACGACGAGGTCGCTCGCGCCGAGAAAGAGCTCGAGCTGATGACCAAGAGCCACGTGGACGGCATTGACGACGCCTTCAAGCGCAAGGAAGCCGAACTTCTCGAGATCTAGGAAGCGTTCAGATGACCGAGAAACCGGAGAACGGCCAGCCGCACAGACGCGGTAGCGGTGTCAGTCGCGCCGAGTTTCGGGCGCAGGTGAAAACGACGCGAGCTGATTTCGAACGTCAGGTGCAGACGACCAAGGCCGATTTTGAACGTCAGGTGCAGGCCACGCGGGCTCAACTCGATGCGACCAACGAACGTATCGCGGCGCGCACCGGGCGCAACCTCATTCTGGCCATCCTGATTGGACTCGTGCTCGGCGGCTCAATGTTGGTCAGTCTCATCATCATCAAACAGCTCTTCATGATCTTCGCAGTCGTCATTGTCGGATTCTGTGCGTTCGAACTGGCACAGGCCCTGCGGCGTGCCGGGCGCAACGTACCGCGCATCCCCGTGATCATCTCTGCGGTCGCCATCGTTCCGGCTGCGTTCTACGGTGGGGCAACCGGGCAATGGTTCGTCATGCTCGGCGGCATCGTCCTCATCGGGTTGTGGCGCCTGGCCCTACTCGTGATGGTGTCGCACCGCGCCACTGCCCGTTCCATCCTCGGCGACGTGGGCGGTGGCATCCTGATTCAGGTCTACGTCGTCTTTCTTGCGAGCTTTGCAGTGCTGCTTGTCGCCCAGGACCACGGACAGTGGTGGACGCTCGCCTTCTTGATTTTGGTCATTTCTGCCGACACCGGTGCGTACGTCAGCGGGCTGAACTTCGGCAAGCATCCGATGGCGCCCTCGATCAGCCCGAAGAAAACGTGGGAGGGCTTTGTTGGCGCCGGATTGATCTGCATGATCGCTGGTGTGTTGCTCTCGATCTTCATGCTCGACCAGCCGTGGTGGTTCGGATTGGTCTTCGGAGTGGTCATCCTGCTGACCGCGACCTTTGGTGACCTGGCCGAATCGCTGATCAAACGCGACCTCGGTATCAAGGACATGAGTTCGTGGCTGCCAGGTCACGGTGGCTTTCTGGACCGGCTTGACTCGATTCTGCCATCGGCCGCTGCCGCTTACGGCCTCTATCTGGTCTTTGCGTGAGCGCGACCGATTTTTACCCCGCGAACCGGGTGGGAGACAATGAGGGTATGAGCACCATATTTTCGCGAGTGGACAAGAAGTCTCTCGGCTACAACGTCACTCAGGTCGATGTGTTTCTGGCTGCGGCCCGGCGCGCATACGACCAGCCTGACCTCCACAACGATGAACTCGATGCTGATTCCGGTGCTCTGGAATCCGTTGACGAGATCGCCGCCGGTACCGAAAGCGAGACCACGCTGCAGGCGACCACGCTGCCGGCGAACATGGGCGACGAGCCGGGCGCCGCCAACGGAGCCGGGGCCATGTACACGCTTGTCGTGAAACAGTCCGAGGCAGACGAGACCGGCACCGGTATGACGTTGACGGCCGAGAGAATCCGCCACACGGCTTTCGCAATGCACAAAGGCGGATACTCACCCGACCAGGTCGATGCGGCACTGGAACGACTTGAAGACGCTTTCGCCGCTCGAGAACGCGATCAGGCGACCCGGGCCGGGGGAGAGCAGGCGTGGATGGCTGAAGCCGAGGGCGCCGTCGAGGTGATCGTCGGCCGGCTCAGCCGCCCCCCCGGTGCCCGTTTCGCGCGCACGAGCGTTTTGGCGGTCGGCTACAAGCGAGTGGACGTCGACCGTCTCGCCAATAAATTGGTGAAGTATTTTCGCGACGGTCGTGAGCTCACGGTCGCGGAGGTGCGAACGGCCGTTTTTCGCCCCGAACGGGGAGGATACCGGGAAGCGCAGGTGGATCTGGTGTTGGACAGCGTGGTGGACGTCATGCTCGCGGTGCGCTGATTTGGTCACCGTTACTTGGCTGTCATCAAATTTGTCCGCTAGGGTCGAGTAGTAATGGGTAGGCATCTGAAAGTAATCGACACTGTTCCGGCCGCGGCCAGGCCGATCGTTCGTCGAACGCGGCCCCGGGTGAAGCCGGCGCACTTTCTGTTCGGGTTCACAGCAGCCTGCGCGTTCGTGCTCGTCACCGTGGTTGATCCCTACTCGGGCGCTACGGCCTCACCATACTTTCAGATAGCTGGCAGTGCGACCGATAACGGGCCTGCCCAAGCTGTTCTCGTTGCCGGCAGCTACACCAATACCATCACGCGTGACGGCTATGCCGTCACCGAAAAGCCCAAACCGGTGCCCATCGTGGTGGCGGTTGAAAAGAAGACCCGGAGCTTCACCGCTCCGCCGGCTGCCGTACCCGATCCGGGCTCGGCGAAGGCGTATGCCTACGACGCCGTTGCCGGTCGCGGCTGGGGCGAAGACCAATACAACTGTCTGGTCTCGCTCTGGCAGAAAGAGTCGGGCTGGCGCGTCAACGCCCAGAACGGGTCGAGCGGCGCCTACGGAATCCCACAATCACTCCCCGGCTCCAAGATGGCGTCGGCTGGCGGCGACTGGGCCACGAACGCTGGGACCCAAATTGAGTGGGGTCTCGGGTATATCACGGGCCGCTACGGCACTCCGTGTGGCGCCTGGGGTAAGTCCCAGGCTTCAGGCTGGTACTAGGCGCAAACTGGTGCGCCGAGCTCGCTGGCGTTCGGCACCAAGCCCGCACTTTAGACTGGGATCATGGCGCGCAGCAATCGACCCCGAGGCCGCAAGGCCCAACAGTCGGGCGACGACGACGCAGACGTTGGCCTGACTCATCTGCTCGCGGGATGGCGTCGCAGCGAAGTCCGGCGTGACGGCCTGTGGCACGTTCAGCCGGTTCCCGCCAAACAGGCGGTCAAGGCCTACCTGTGTCCCGGATGCACCCAGAGCATCGCCCCCGGTATCGCTCACATCGTCACGTGGCGCGGCGACGGGGTGCTCGGTGACGTTGCCGACCTCGCCAACCGGCGGCACTGGCACACCCATTGTTGGAAGATCAAGTGACCAACGACCCCGAGATCCCAGGAGCAGCAGTGACGGTCTCGGTTGACATTCGTGGCGGCATTGAACTGCCGGCTACCATCGAACGCGTCGAGCTGCACACGAGCGACGGTTTGACCCTGGTGGGCGAACTGGCCTCCCCGGTCGGCAGGGCACCGGTGGCCACACTCGTCACGCTGCATCCGCTGCCCACCGCTGGCGGTTTCATGGACTCGCATATTCTCCGCAAGGCGGCGAACCGGCTGCCCGCCCTGGCCGATCTGGCCGTGCTGCGGTTCAACACCCGCGGTACGTCATCGCCGCGGGGTACAAGTGACGGAAATTTCGGTCATGGACTGACCGAACGAAACGATGTCGCCGCGGCAATGGCCTTCGTCGCTAAACGCCGCCTGCCCAATCCGTGGCTGGTCGGCTGGTCATTCGGCACTGAACTCGCCCTGAAGTACGGCCTGGAGCACCCCATTCGTGGCGCTATCCTGCTGTCACCCCCGCTGCACCGCACAACCAGCGAAGAGTTGGCGGCGTGGGCCGGGAACGAACGTGAATTGGTAGCGGTGATCCCCGAATTCGACGACTATCTCAGGCCGGATGCCGCTCGCTCGCGGTTTGCCACTGTACCCGGCCTGCGTTTGGTCGCCGTTGCGGGCGGCAAACACTTGTGGGTTGGCGAGACCCTCACCCGCCGTGTTCTCAGCGAGATCGTCGCCACAGTCAACCCGGGCGCCCTGCCCCTGCCGACGGAGTGGACCACCGGGGTACCCGACGCGTCGTAAGCGCGCTGTCGACAAAAGCCTCAGAGTTCGTTCTGGCGGGGGATGACGACCTGTTTGACGATCATGATGACGGACGCGGCGACCGGAATGGCGATCAGGGCACCGAGAATACCGAGCAGACTGCCTCCAGCGAGGGCAGCGATCACGACGACCGCACCCGGCACGGAGACGGCCCGACTCATGATGTTCGGGCTGAGAACGTATGCCTCGACCTGCATATAGATGAGGTAATAAATTGCCGCGGCCAGAGCCGTCTGGGGTGAACTGCCGATTCCAGGAATCAGGCAGGTCAGCACGATGATGATCGAGCCGGAGATAGTACCGACCAGCGGGATCAAGGACAGCAGGAAAGCGATGAAGGCCAGGAGCGCCGGAAATGGCGCTCCAATGATCGACAAAAAGATGAAACTCAGCACACCATTCACGGAGGCTAACGCGGCCTGGCCCACGATGTACCGACCGACGGCCGTAGTGATCTGCTCGCTCAGGTCGGTGAAGCGTGCTCGCTTGGACGCGGGAACCAGCTGGTAGGTGGCTCGCTTCATGGCGTTCAGTGAGGCCGTGAAATACAGCGTGAGGATCAGGATGATCAGCGCACCAAACAATCCGCTCACAAACGCCAGACCGGACTGGACTATCGTCGTGGTGATATTCGACAGATTACCGCCCAGGAAATCAGTGATCGTCTTGGTGATTCTCGACACGTCCAGCCCGGGGAACTGTCGTTGGAGATCGGCCAGGAAGGTCGACGAGTTCACTCCTCGCACCAATTCGGGAAAGATTCTGGACAGTTTGGACACCTGGTCGACGATGATCGGCACGATTGCGAATACGACGCCGGTCAGAACACCGAGCACCGCTGCGACCACGGTCAGGATCGCAGCCCAGCGCGGGAACTTCTTCTTCTCCAGCCAGGAGACGGCCGGGTCGAGGCCGAGCGCGATGAACAGCGCCGCTCCAACGTAGATGATGATCGTCTGCAGGGTGATCACCGAGGTGATGATCAGTAAGCCCAGCCCTACACCCAACGTTCCGACGAGTCCAAACCGGAAGGCATTTTGTATTTTCACGTGTCGACTCCAGGGATGGGGAATTACTCGGCTGCGACCCGCTCTGCCTGCGTCAAAACGCTGCGCAGACTTTCAAAGTACCCGGCCACGGCGTCGCGCTCAATTCTAATCTGGGATAGCCGGTCTTCGGCATCCGCCACGAGGGTGCGTGAGCGTGTTGTGGCGTCGGTCACGAGAGTGGTTGCAGCAGCGTGCGCGTCCCTGAGAATGCCCGCGGCGTTCTCTTCGGCGAGTTCCTTGTTCTCCTTGGCTTCCTCGCGGGCGCCAGCATCGAGTTGCTCGTTGAGAGTGCGCAGCTCGGCCGTGCGCTCGCTCGTCTCGGTCAGCTGCCTGGCGGCATCCGCCTGAAACTTCTGAGTCTGCGCCACGGCCTCTTGATGCCGGGCGAGGTGCTCCTGCTCGGCCTCGTCACGGCGGGCTTTCAGCTCGACATCGAAGTCGGCTCGTGCCTGGTCGATCTCCCGGGCCAGGCGGCTCGCCTCGTGCTCGCCCTTCTTGCGCGTGGCGGTGAGCTGGTTCTCCAAATCGATGCGGGCCTGCTCGGCTTCGGCTTCGGCGTCGATTCCGGCTTGCTGGTTCTCCCGGGCGAGGTCGGCGGCGGCCTGCTCAACCTCGGCGACGAGGGCTGCGCGGCCTTGCTCGATCTCACGGGCCAAACCGGCGCGTTTGCGATCGAGCTCTCGAGCGAGATCGGTTTGGGCCTGCTCGCGTTCGATTTCCGTCACTGCGTGTGCCTGTTCGATCTCGCGGGCCAAATCAATTCGCCCTTGCTCGACCTCGGCGGCGAGCAGGGTGCGGGCCTGATCTGCCTCGTGTGCACCGTCCAGCCGCGCCTGCTCGGAATCTTTGGCCAGATCGACCCGGGCCTGCTCCGTCTCGGCGGTCAGGTCGACGCGGGCCTGTTCGGTTTCGCGTTGCAGGTCAGCGCGCTGCTGGTCGAGTTCCAAGGCCACTTCGGCGCGGGTGAGTTCGGTTTCGTGGGTAAGGCCGGCCGCGATCTCACGAGCCTCGGTAGCTTCCCGCTGGGCCACAACGCGCACTTCTGCTGCTTCCCGATCGGCTTCAGAGCGGATGGCCGACACCTCACGCTTGACCGTTGCCCGCGCTTCGGCGGCCTCGGTGGCGACAGCGCCCCGAATCAGGGAAGCATCGCGAACCGCATCCTGGACAACCTGTGCCTGGTCATCCTGGGCGCGGGCGCGCACGTCATCAGCTTCAACCCGCACGTCATCGAGAACCCGACGTGCCTTCACTGCAGCATCGGACAGGGTGCGTTCGGCTTGCTCGAGGGCATTGTGGCGGAGCAGCTGCACCTCGTCGTTCGTCGCGGCGCGCAGCTTTTCGGCGTCGATATCGGCCTGGGCGATGACTCGGGTGGACTGCTCTTCGGCGACGCGAAGGGTATTCTCCAGCTTGGTTCCGAGGCCGGAAAAGGTGGGGCTGCCCACCTCTTCGATTTCAGCGTTGAGATCGTCAATGCGCGCCGCCAACCGTTTGACTTCGCGGCCGGCCTCGGCGTTTTGAGTGTTGGCCTGAATCAGTTCGCGACGTAGAGACTGGATGGCCTTGGCGACCTCATCCTTGTCGTAGCCGCGAAATACCTGGGTGAAATCAGCTTCGTCGTCAGACACGTTTACTCCTTGCACATGGGGCCCCGGCCCTAGATGGATCATGCATGACGGGGAACACCCCCAATTTTAGTGTGCTGGCGCCGCCGCGAGTTTCCGCCCATTCGACGGTGGGGCGCCGGCGCTATTAGGCACCTTTCAGGAGAAGGCAGTATCGTAGAAGGTCTGTGTCTGAGCACCTTCAGGCGCAGGAGTCAGCCATAGTGACTGAATAATACCAACCAGCACACAAGCTGAAGGGTGATCCGTGCGTTTTGTTCTTGCCATCGTGGCCTTCGTGCTTGCTGCCGTGATGATCGTTCTCGGCATCGCACAGCGAACAATTTTTCTTGAGCCCGCTTTCACGTCCCTCGCCTCTTCCGTCACGGGTAACACGAAGTACACCGTGATAGATCCGAGCGCGCTGGCAGCGTCTACGGGCAGCCAGACCATCAACGTGCGCGGAGATGGCGCTATCTTCCTCGCCTACGGCCGTTCGGAAGACGTCGCCGCGTGGATTGCGGACGACGCATACGCCACTGTCGGCCTCAGCGAGAAAACAGGCGAACTCACCTCCACCGTCACCGACGCCGTCACCGCCGATAATGCCGAGGGCACGTCGGGTGACGCCGCCACAGCGGATGTCGCCTCCGCGATCGTGAATCCAGCCGGGTCGGACTTGTGGCTCGAGGAGTACACCGGCACGAAGTCCGTGACAACCACGCTGACCCTGCCGGAGGGTATCTCGGTGCTCGTCGCGTCGGACGGGATTGCACCGGCACCGTCCAGCATCCGTGTGTCGTGGGCGTCCGATAATTCCACCCCGTGGGCCGGCCCGCTGCTCGCTGGTGGTGCCGTGCTTCTACTGGCCGGACTGGTGTTGTACGTACTGGCCCTGCTGCATCTGCGTCGCTCTCGCAGGCCGCGTCGCAATGTGCCCCGCGGTCCCCGAATGCCGCGTTTGCCGCGCGCACCGCGTCCGAAGGCGATCAAAGCCAGTCAGATCACGACTTCGCGGCGGGGAATCGCCCGCCGGGTGGCCATCCTGCCCATGATCGTGGTCTCCGGCCTGGCGCTGAGTGGCTGTTCGGCCGATCTGTGGCCTGATTTCAGCGCGGCCAGCACGGCCACTGCGACGCCAACGCCGACGCCTCAGCCCACCGATTCTGTCGAAGCCGCCGCCGAGCTGCCGCCGCCCGCCGTCACTGTCTCCCAGCTGGAAACGATCATGAGCGAGATTTCGCTGCTCAGCGCGGACGCCGATACGAACCTGAATACAGAGACTATTGCGACGCGATTCACCGGCCCGGCCCTGGAACAACGATTGGCCAACTACAAGATCCGTGCCGTCGATCCGGCAGTAGCCCCGCTGGTGGCCCTGGCGGGGGCACCGCTCACGTTCACGCTGCCGCAGCAGACGAACTCCTGGCCTCGTGTTGTCATGACCGTAATCCAGGATGAAAACAATCCCAGCATCCCGACCATGGCGGTCATCCTCAAGCAGGAATCGCCTCGCGCGAATTATCACGTGCAGTATCTGTTCGCGCTGGAGCAGTCGGCGCACGTTCCGAAGGTGGCGCCCGCCATCGTCGGTGCTCCCGCGATCGCCCCCGACAACAAGTTGTTGGTGCTGCCGCCGAACGAATTGGCCGCCGCCTATGCCGACATCCTGCTGCAGGGCGAGGCGAGCCCCTCATTCGGCCTGTTCGAGAGCGAGGGGGATAATTTTCGCGTTCAGGTCGCTGACCTGAACGCGGCCAAGGTCGCCGCCCTGCCGTCGACCGCTTCGATCGACTTCGCGGCTTCTGCGGGCACCGACGAGGCCGTAGCCCTCGCGACTAACGACTCTGGCAGTATCGTGGCGGTCAGCATGACGGAGACTGAAACGGTCAAACCGGTCGATGCCGGGGCCACGGTGGGGCCGGCCGCCGATGCCCTCGCCACGAAGGCGCTATCGGGCATCACCACTACGGCCAAGGGCTTTCAAAACACCTACCGCGACCAACTGCTGTTCTACGTACCCACGGCTGGTTCTAGCGACAAAATCGTGCTCCTGGGCTTTGCCCAGGGCCTCATCACATCGGCGGAGCTTCCATGACGAATATGCCCCCTTTCGGATCGAACCTGCGCGGAGCGGTCGACCTGTCCTCGCTCGTGAACCGTGCCCCGGCGGGAACGACCCCGGCGGCCGACACTGGCGCATCCATCGCCGGCGGCGCTGCGGCACCCTCCGGTACCGTCACCCTTCCGAGCCTTGTTCTCGAGGGTACCGACGCCAATTTTGGCGAATTGCTCGACTTGTCTTCCCGCGTTCCCGTGGTCGTCGGGCTGTGGGCATCCCGGAGCGAACCCTCGACACAGCTCATGGTCGTGTTGGAGAAGGTCGTTCTGGGCTTCGCTGGCAAGTTTGTACTGGCCCGCGTCGATATCGACTCGAATCCGCAGCTCGCACAGGCATTCCAGGCCCAGTCCGTGCCTACGGTCGCCGCCGTCATCACCGGTCAGCCGGTACAGCTTTTCAACGGTGCACTCGGTGAGGATCAGATCACCGAGGTGCTCGGTCGCGTTCTGGAGCTCGCAGCGCAGCAGGGTGTGACAGGCACGGCCCAGGCCACAGAAGCGGACGCCGAACCGGTTGCCGCGACCCCGGAGCCCCTGCCGCCGCACCACCTCGAAGCGTACACGGCCATCGAGGCCGGCGACTATGCCACGGCCCAGAGTGAGTACCGCACCGCACTGGCGCAGAACCCGAACGACACGATGGCCGTTGCCGGTCTGGCGCAGGTGAGTCTGCTCGCCCGGCTGCAGGGCAAGACCATCGATCAGATTCGCAATGGTGCGGCCTCCGCTCCCGACGATCTCGACGCGCAATTGCTGGTGGCCGACCTCGACTTATCCGGAGGTCACATCGAGGACGCCTTCGATCGCCTGCTGGGACTCTTTCCCGCACAGCCCGCAGCCGGCCGCAACACGATCCGCGAGCGCCTTCTCGAGCTGTTCGAGGTCGTCGGTCAGGACGACCCACGGGTTCCTCCCACCCGTTCACGTCTGACCGCCCTGCTGTACTGATTTCCTCGGTGCGCTCGAGTGCGCCCAGTGGCGACTGACCTAGTCGTACAGGCCGGGCGCGCTCGAGCGGAATGCGCCTAGCGGCGGAGGCGCAACCATAAGCCAGCGAGGGGAGGCAGGGTCAGGGTTGCCGATGCCGGGCGACCGGCCCACGGCTCGTTGTAGGCCTCCACGGCGCCCTGGTTTCCCACGCCGGACCCACCGAAGTCGCCGGCATCCGTGTTGAGAATCTCTTCCCATTGCCCGGCGAACGGCAGGCCGACTCGGTAGTCGCTGTGCGGATGCCCGGCAAAGTTGAAGAAGCAGGCGACCGGAACGCCGTGGTTGTCCCAGCGCAGAAACGACACGACGTTCTGGCCTGCGGCCCCGCCGTCGAGTAGCTCGAAGCCGCCCGGGTCGTTGTCTCGGCTCCACAGGCTCGCATTATCGCGGTAGACCCGGTTGAGCTGGGCAACGAGGTTGAACAGGCCGCGGTGCGCCGGCTGGTCGAGCATCCACCAGTCCAGTCCGCGCTCCTCGCTCCACTCCGAGCGCTGACCGAACTCGCTTCCCATGAATAACAGTTGCTTGCCCGGGTGCGCCCACATGAAAGCGAGGTAGGCGCGCACGTTGGCGAGCTGCTGCCAGGAATCACCGGGCATCTTCGAAACCAGGGCTCCCTTGCCGTGCACGACTTCGTCGTGACTGATCGGCAGCAGAAAATTCTCGCTGAAGGCGTAGATGAACGAGAACGTGATGTCATTGTGGTGGTACGAGCGGTACATCGGGTCGACCTGCATGTACTCGAGCGAGTCGTGCATCCAGCCCATGTTCCACTTGAAGCCGAAGCCGAGCCCGCCGCCGCTGGTCTGCGCCGTCACCCCGCCCCAGTTCGTGGATTCTTCGGCGATCATGATCGTGCCCGGGTTGCGCTTGTACGCCGTGGCGGTGATCTCCTGCAGCAGGCTGATCGCCTCGAGGTTCTCGTTGCCGCCGTATTTATTCGGCTCCCACTGCCCGGCCTCGCGCGAATAGTCGAGGTAGAGCATGGAGGCGACCGCATCGACACGCAGCGCATCGATGTGAAATTCCTCGAGCCAGTACAGCGCATTGGCGACGAGAAAGTTGCGTACCTGCATCTGGCCGAAATCGAAGATGTAGGTGCCCCAGTCCAGTTGTTCCCCGCGGCGCGGGTCCGGGTGTTCGTAGAGGGCCTGGCCGTCGAAGCGGGCCAGGGCGAAATCGTCCTTGGGAAAATGGCCGGGAACCCAGTCCATGATCACGCCGATGCCGGCCTGGTGTAGCCGGTCGATCAGGTAGCGCAGGTCGTCGGGGGAGCCGAACCGGCTGGTCGGTGCATAGTATCCGCTCACCTGATAGCCCCAGGAGCCACCAAATGGATGCTCAGCCAGCGGCATGAATTCCACGTGCGTGAAACTCAGCTCCAGCAGGTACCCGACCAGCTCATCGGCCAACTCGCGGTACCCGAGGCCCGGGCGCCAGGAACCGACGTGCATCTCGTAGACACTCATAGCCTGGTCGTGGGGATCGTTGGCCGTGCGATTAGCGAGCCAGGCGGCATCAGACCACTCATAGTGCGATTCGGTGACGATCGACGCGGTCTGCGGCGGTACCTCGGCGAGCCGGGCCATCGGGTCGGCCTTCTCGACCCAGTCGCCGGACTGCGCGAGCAGCTGGAACTTGTAGTTGGCGCCGAGCGCGAGGCCCGGAATGAACAGCTCCCAGACGCCGGTGCTGCCCATATTGCGCATGGCGTGGGTGACGCCGTTCCAGCCGTTGAAGTCGCCGATCACCCGGGCAGCGCGGGCGTGCGGGGCCCACACCGCGAAGGAAGTGCCGGTGGAGGACGCCGTGACACCCTGGTGCTGGCGGTGGTGGGCCCCGAGTACGTCCCAGAGCCGTTCGTGGCGACCCTCACCGATCAGGTGCAGGTCGAGTTCGCCGAGCGTCGGGATGAACCGGTACGGGTCATCACAGATCCAGGGCGGGGCGTTCTCGTAGCGGGCCTCAACCTTGTAGTCGCTGAGTCCGACGATGCCCTCGCCCTGCCAGATGCCGTGCGCGAGGTGGGTCAGCTCGACGTGCGATCCGTTGGCGAGAATGGCGAACACCTCGGTGGCGAGGGGACGTAGTGCCCGCATGATGACGACCGGGTCTGACACACCGTCTTGGACGGCGAGGTGTTGGCCCAGAACTTCGTGCGGGTTGTGATAGCGGCCGGCAGCGACGGCCTCGAGCACGTGGTCGGGCACCGGTTCGATCGGGGCCGCGTGCTGCTGGATCTTCTTGGGCCCGGATTTAGGGGACTGTGCCTTCTTGCCGTCGATGTTCTTTCCCTGACCCTTCGTGCTCGTTGTGTCGTGTTTCTGATGCTTTATGTTTTTGTCTTTGCCGCCGCTCATGCGCGTGCCCGGGCCGGATCGTGTGGCGTGACATGCAGAATATGCACCGGTTCGGTGAAAGCGTCCAAACGCACGAAGTTATCGGCCGACCAGGTCCAGGTGACACCGGAGACGAGGTCGTGCACGTCGAAGGTGTCGCCACGGGCAATGCCGAACCGGGTCACGTCGAGGTGCACCACCGTTTGGCGCACCGAGTGCGGGTCGACGTTGGCGACGATGATGAGGGCATCCGCTTGACCCGTTCCGGTGAAGGCAGCGCCCAGGAATTTGCTGTAGACGAGAATCGAGTCATCGTCGCTCGAGTGGATGTCGAGGTTGCGCAGCTGGCCCAGTGCGGGATGCTCGGAGCGGATGCGGTTGAGCAGCGTGATGTAGGGCGCGAGGGATTTTCCGAGCTGCTCGGCCGTGTTCCAGTCCCGCGGCCGGTACTCGTACTTCTCGTTGTCGATGCTCTCTTCCGCGCCCGGCCGAGCGACGTTTTCGAACAGGTCGAAACCGGCATAGACTCCCCAGCTCGGCGCGGCCGTGGCGGCGAGCGCCGCCCGAATCTTGAACGCCGCCGGGCCGCCGAATTGCAGGTACTCGGTGAGGATATCGGGGGTGTTCACGAACAGGTTCGGGCGCAGAAAGTCGGGGGTGTCGGTGGCGAGGCCGTCGAAGAACTCCTCGAGCTCGCTCTTGGTGTTGCGCCAGGTGAAATAGGTGTACGACTGCTGAAAGCCGACCTTGCCGAGGGCCTGCATGAGGGCCGGACGGGTGAAGGCCTCGGCCAGAAACACCACGTCGGGGTCAGTAGCATTGACCTCGGCGATTAGCCACTCCCAGAAGTCGAGCGGCTTGGTGTGCGGGTTGTCCACGCGAAAGATGCGCACGCCGAGGCTGATCCAGTGGCGCAGTAGTCGCAGCGCCTCAGCGCGGATGCCGGCGGGATCGTTGTCGAAATTGATCGGGTAGATGTCCTGGTATTTTTTCGGCGGGTTCTCCGCGAAGGCAATGGTGTCGTCGGGCAGGGTCGTGAACCACTCCGGGTGCTCCGTCACCCAGGGATGATCGGGGGAGGCCTGCAAGGCGAAGTCGAGAGCGAGTTCGATGCCGAGGGAGGCGGCCTTCTTCAGAAAAAAGCTGAAGTCGGCGACGGTGCCGAGGTCGGGGTGAATGGCGTCGTGGCCGCCGTCAGACGAGCCGATGGCCCAGGGCGACCCCGGGTCGCCGGGGGAAACGGTGAGCGAATTGTTCGGGCCCTTGCGGAAGGCCTGCCCGATGGGGTGGATCGGAGGCAGGTAGAGCACGTCGAAGCCCATGGCGGCCACGGCGGGCAGGCGTTTGGCTGCGGTGCGAAAGGTTCCGCTCTTCCAGCTACCGTCGGCGCGGCGAACGGCGCCCTCAGAGCGCGGGAAGAATTCGTACCAGGAACCGACACCGGCCCTGTCGCGTTCGACGATGATCGTGCGTTCGGCCGAGAAGGAGGCCAGGCCAGCGAGGGGGCGAGCAGCGATGGCCTGCCGCAGCGCGGCATCCGCTACCGCGAGAAAACGCTCAGTAGCCGATTTGCCGGTGTCGGCGAGCGATGTAGCAGCGGCCTGGAACAAACGACGGGCGGCGATTGGGCGGCCCGTGTCGAGGCCGGCCTGTGCCAGGAGAACCCCGCCGATAGTGAACATGAGCTCGACGTCGATGCCCGCTGGTATCTTGATCGCCGCGTTGTGTTCCCAGGTCGCGAAGTCGTCGGCGTACGCGCGCACCCGATATTGCCAGTGACCCGGGGCGCCGAGCTGCGCCTCGATGCCGTAGCGGTCGGTGCCGTCGGCCTGCAGCACCATTGGATGCCGCGTCGTGCTGCCGTCCGGCGCCGTGAGTTGCAGGTCGACACCGATGAGGTCGTGCCCCTCGCGAAAAGCGGTCGCGCCAAACGGTACGACTTCGCCGACGAAGGCGCGGACCGGCCAGCGATTATCGTCCAGCTGGGGAGACAGATCAAGAACCGGGATGCGGCCGATGGAAGCGGTGAAACGGCTCCCCGACGCGGCATCCGCGGACACGGTCGTGCGAGCATTGCTCGATACTGCCGGCTGGATCGTCTTTTTCGCTGCTGTCTTGGCCACACCATGACCGTAGCGTGAACAGCGGTCGTGGCGCTCCCCTTCCGCCGGGCGTGCCTGCGCGCGTCGATTCTGTCGGGCGTACCCCCGCGCGTCGATCGGGGTGTCACAGATTAGTCACCCAGCACCCCTAAGGTTGACCTCGTGAAGGCCATCCGCAAATTTACTGTCCGTGCCGTTCTCCCCGCGCCGCTCGCGGCTCTCGAGGAGCTTGCCGGCAATCTCCGCTGGTCGTGGCATGAACCCACCCGGCAGCTGTTCGAGCGCATCGCCCCTGAGCTGTGGCGCGAGATCGGTGCCGATCCGGTCGCCCTGCTCGGCGCCGTCGACCCGCGTCGCCTTGACGAGCTGGCGCAGGACCACGACTACGTGGCGCAGGTTGATTCCACCAGAGACGGTTTGCGCGATTATCTCGATCAACCACGCTGGTACCAGGGACTCGAGGGCGAAAAACCGGCTGCGATCGCGTATTTCTCACCGGAGTTCGGCATCGCTGCTGCCCTGCCGCAGTATTCAGGGGGCCTGGGCATTCTGGCCGGTGACCACCTCAAGAGCGCGTCCGACCTCGGCCTGCCGCTGGTGGGCGTGGGGTTGTTCTATCGTGCCGGATACTTCAGCCAGGCCATCTCGCCTGACGGCTGGCAGATGGAGAGCTACCCGCTGCTCGACCCCGACGGGCTGCCGCTCGCCGTGCTGCGCCGGGCCGACGGTTCGGCCGTGCAGGTGTCCCTCGCCCTGCCCGATGACCGTACCCTGCATGCCCGCGTCTGGCAGGCCAAGGTGGGTCGGGTTCGTCTGCTGCTGCTCGACGCCGACATTCCCGAGAATGCTGACGACCTGCGCCTGGTCACCGACCGCCTCTACGGCGGCGGCGGCGAACATCGGTTGCTTCAGGAACTCCTGCTGGGCATCGGCGGTGCCCGCGCCGTGAAGCTGTGGAGCTCGCTGCACGGACTGCCAGAGCCCGACGTGTTCCACACCAATGAGGGCCACGCCGGGTTCCTCGGTCTTGAGCGCATCTCCAGCCTGATCGGCGAGGGCCTGAACTTTCAGGAAGCCCTGCAGGTGGCCCGTGCCGGAACCGTGTTCACCACCCACACTCCGGTCGCCGCCGGCATTGACCGCTTCGAGCGTTCCCTCGTGCGGCGCTATTTCGGCACCGATCTGCTGCCCGGCGTCGACGTGGAAGACCTGCTCGCGCTCGGAGCGGAGAGCTACTCCGGGGGCTCCTCCGAGGTGTTCAACATGGCCGTCATGGGATTACGCCTCGGCCAGCACGCCAACGGCGTTTCGACCCTGCACGGCGAGGTCAGTCGCAGAATGTTCAACGGGCTCTGGCCTGGTTTCGATTCAGCGGACGTGCCGATTACGTCGATCACGAACGGTGTCCACGCGCAGAGCTGGACCGACCCGGCGCTGAAGAGCCTCGCCAACGCCAAGCTCGGCACGAGCGACACCTCGACGGCAAACTGGGCCTCCCCTGATGTGTCCGACCAGGACCTGTGGTCGGTGCGGGGGCAGATGCGCCTGCAGTTCGTCGAGGACGCCCGCCGCCGTCTGCATAATGCCTGGCGCGACCAGAACCCGGGTGGGATCCCCCCAGCCTGGATGGGCCGGGTGTTCGACCCGAACGTGCTGACCATCGGATTCGCCCGACGCGTTCCTACTTACAAGCGCCTGACCCTGATGCTGCACGACCCTGAACGCCTGCGCGCCCTGCTGCTGCACCCGGAGCATCCGATTCAGATCGTCATCGCCGGCAAGTCACACCCCGCCGATGAAGAGGGCAAACGACTGATCCAGAAGATCGTGCAGTTCGCGGCGGATCCGGCCCTGCGCACGCGCATCGCTTTTCTCCCCGACTACAACATTGCGATGGCCCAGCTCATGTATCCGGGAACGGATGTCTGGCTCAACAATCCACTCCGCCCGCTCGAAGCCTGCGGCACGAGCGGCATGAAGGCGGCCTTGAACGGCGCCCTCAACCTGTCGATTCTCGACGGCTGGTGGCCGGAATACTATGACGGCAAGAACGGATGGGCAATTCCGTCGGCCGATTCGGCCGGCGACTCCGCCGAACGGGATCGGCTCGAAGCCGAGGCGCTGTACGACCTGATCGAACACCAGGTCGCCCCGACGTTCTATGAACGCAACGGTGACGACGTACCCGAACGATGGGTGTCAAATATCCGGCACACCCTGAGTACCTTGTCGCCCGCACTGTCCGCTGACCGCATGGTCAGTGAGTATGTGCAACGTCTGTATCGCCCGGCCGGGCACTACGAAGCGCTCATGTCGGCGAACAACTACCGCGCGGCCCGCGAACTGGCGGCCTGGAAAGGGCGGATCGTCTCGGCCTGGCCACAGGTTGCGGTGACCCACGTCGAATCGGGCGGCGTTTCATCGGTGCCAGAAGTGGGTGATGACCTGCACCTGCGCGCGCACGTGCAGCTCGGCGGACTCGTCGCTGAAGACGTGACCGTCGAGGTTGTCTACGGTAAGAGCGTCGGCACCGACGAACTGCGCGATGTGGTGACTCAGGCGCTCGAACCGACACTGGTGAAAGAAGCACCCGCCGGCGGTGCCACCCTGTTCACGGGAACGGTCGAACTCGACCGGGCCGGAACGTTTGGTTATACCGTGCGCGTCGTTCCGAAGAATGACCTGCTCATCAGCCCAGCCGAAATGGGGCTGGTCGCCGTCGCGAGTTAGCTGGGTCAGGCAAGCGGCGTGCGGCGCGGCACGAGCGCGCCGTGAGCGCGCATAAGCTGCATCGAGGCACCCGGAACGAACAGGAAAGTGCCCGGTGCGTGCTCGATGATCGAGTCACGCAGGTCGTCGTGACTGGAATCCCAGAGCAACGTATATGCATCCACTCCCTCATGCCGGGGCAGTGTGACCGTCTCGTCCTGCTCCCGCGCGTTGACCACGAGCAGGATGCGGTTGAACGCTTCATGCTCGGGGGTCGAGGCTGCCATGTACTGCAGGGTGCGCTCGGTCGGCGAGTTCCAGGCATCACCGGTGAGCGCCTCGCCGGCGATGTTGTACCAGTCAAGCTGGCTGGCACTCGGCGTGGTCTCGCCGAACCGCCCGAAGTGCACCGGACGCAACGCCGGGTTCTCTCGGCGCAGCTGCAGCAGGCGGCGAGTGACTCGGTGCAGGTCCTGCTGCCAGTCGTCGAAATCCCAGTTCAGCCAGGTCAGCTCGCTGTCCTGGCAGTAGGCGTTGTTGTTGCCCCGCTGGCTGCGCCCGAACTCGTCGCCGGCGGTGAGCATGGGGATGCCGGCCGACAGGAGCAGAGTGCCGAGCAGGTTGCGCATGGCTTTGCGACGGGTGGCCAGAATGGCCACGTCGCGAGTCGGCCCTTCCACCCCGTGGTTGTATGAGCTGTTGTTGTCGGTGCCGTCACGGTTCGACTCGCCGTTGCCGAGGTTGTGTTTCACGTCGTACGCGGTCAGGTCGGCGAGGGTGAACCCGTCGTGCGCGGTGATGAAGTTGAGCGAGGCGAGTGGGCCGCGCTTCTCGGAGAAAGTGTTCGAGGAACCGGCGACCCGGGTCGCGAACCGTCCGATCCCGCTGCCGGCTGAGCCACTCAGGCGCAGGCTCTTCATATCCGAAAGCCAGAAGTCGCGCATACGGTCGCGGTAGCGGTCGTTCCACTCGGTCCAGCCGGGCGGAAAATTGCCGGTCTGCCAGCCGCCCTGGCCGACATCCCACGGCTCCGCGATGAGCTTCACTCCGGCCAGCTCCGGGTCGTCGCGAATCTCGGTGAGCAGCGGATGCTCCGGATCGTAGACGACGCCGCCGTCGCGGCCGAGCGTCGCCGCCAGGTCGAAGCGGAACCCGTCGATCTGCAGGTCGTTGGCCCAGTAGCGCAGCGAATCGAGCACGAGCCGTTTCGGCACGTCGTGGCTGAAGTTGACCGTATTGCCACAGCCGGTTACGTCGATGTAGGCACCGGACTCGTCTTGCCGGTAGTACCCCGCATTGTCGATGCCGCGCAGACTCGTGACCGGGCCGTTGCGACCCTCCTCGGCGGTGTGGTTGTAGACGACGTCGAGGATAACCTCGAGCCCCGCCTCGTGTAGCAGTTTGACCATGCCCTTGAACTCGCGCAGCACCGCTGCCGGCCCGGCAGACTGGGCAGCCTGAGTGGCGTAGTCGGCGTGTGGGGAAAAGAAATTGAGGGTGTTGTAGCCCCAATAGTTGATCAGGCCCTGTTTGATCAGGCGCTGCTCCGACACGAACGCTTGCACCGGCAAGAGTTCAACCGCGGTCACGCCGAGGTCCTTCAGGTAGGCGATGGTGGATTCGTGGGCGAGACCGGCGTAGGTGCCTCGCAGCGCGGCCGGAACCAACGGGTTCAGCCGGCTGAGGCCGCGAACGTGCGCCTCGTAGACCACAGTGTGATCGAGGGCCGTGCCCGGTTTCTCGGCGCCGTTCCAATCGAAATAGTCGTCGACCACCGAGGACTGCCACAATCCGGCGCCGACCCGAACCAGACCACGTGAATACGGTTCGATCAGGGTCTTCTCCGGGTGAAAAGAATTCTGTGGGCTGGCCGGGCCCGACACACGGATGCCGTATCGGCGCCCCGGTGACAGCGTGCGCGATTTGCCGGACCACACGCCGTGCGCATCCTGCGTCATCGGTACGCTTTTGATGATCCAGTTCGGGTCGACCTCGTCGAACAGACACAGGTCCATGGCGTCGGCATGTTCGGCCCAGACGCGGAGTTCGCCGCCGGCGCTGGTTAGTCGCACACCGAGGTTGCGCAGGGGGTCGGTGGAACTCATGGATTCAAGAGTAATCAGTGTGGGCGAGGGTGACGACCACCGGCATCCGCTCGACTGTAAAATGGCAGGCATGGTTGTCTATCTGGATCACGCGGCGACCACGCCCATGCTTCCCGCCGCTATTGCCGCCTACGCCGAAGCGATGAGCGTCGTCGGTAACCCCGCCTCGGTGCACAGCCAGGGCCAGAATGCGAAACGGATGCTCGAAGAATCGCGCGAGATCGTGGCCACGAGTCTCGCCTGCGATCCGATCGAAGTCGTCTTTACCGGAAGTGGCACCGAGGCGATCAACCTCGGCATCAAGGGCTTGTTTTGGGCCCGCGCCCCGCGCCGGCGCATCCTGGTACCAGGCGGCGAACACCACGCGACCCTCGATACGGTGGAGTGGCTCGCGCAGCACGACGGGGCCATCGTCGAGTGGATTCCGCTCGATCATGAGGGACGCATCGACCTTGGCGCGCTGGCGGATGCCATTGCGCGTGACCCCCGGGACGTTGCGCTGGTGAGTGTGATCATGGCCAATAATGAGGTCGGTACCCTCGAACCCGTCGGCGAGGTGGCGGCGCTCGCCGCCGCCAACGGCATTCCGGTGCACGTCGACGCTGTCGCCGCCTACGGTTACGTTCCGGTCGACTTTCGCACGCTCGCCGCCGCCGGTGTGTCGGCGCTGAGCGTATCGGCGCACAAAGTCGGCGGCCCGGTCGGCATCGGCGCGCTCGTGCTCGGCCGGGCGACGACCGTCGAGCCGCTCATTCACGGCGGCGGCCAGCAGCGCAAGGTGCGCAGCGGCACCCAGGATGTCGCGGCGGCGGTCTCGTTCGCGGTGGCGGCATCCGCCATCACCGTTGAGCAGCGGGCGGCCCAGCAGCCAGAAGGGGCGGGAGGCACTGAAACCGTTCGCCTGGCCGCGCTGCGCGACCGGGTGATTGCCGGTGTGGCGCTGGTCGCTCCCGGTGCCGTCCTCAACGGCGACCCGACCACCCGGCTGCCGGGCAACGCCCACTTCAGCTTTCCCGGTTGCGAGGGCGACTCGCTGTTGTTCCTGCTCGACGCGGCCGGGGTGTCGGTGTCGACCGGATCAGCCTGTCAGGCCGGGGTACCGGAACCCTCGCACGTGCTGCGGGCGATGGGACGCAGCGAGGTCGAGTCCCGCGGGGCCCTGCGCATCACCCTCGGCCATACGTCGACCGACGCCGACGTCGACGCGCTGCTCGCGGCTCTGCCCGCAGCCCACGCCCAGGCGCTCGTTGCCGGTCTGGCCGATCGGGTGCCCGGGCACTGACGGGCTGACGTTTGCTCAAACGGGCACTCCGCGTACACTCGTTGAGTGAAGGTTTTAGCAGCAATGAGTGGCGGTGTTGATTCCGCCGTCGCAGCCGCGCGTGCGGTCGAAGCTGGACACGAGGTGGTTGGCGTGCATCTGGCGCTGAGCCGGATGCCGGGCACACTGCGCACCGGCAGCCGCGGCTGCTGCACCGTGGAGGATTCCATGGATGCCCAGCGCGCGGCCAACATCATGGGCATCCCGTACTACGTCTGGGACTTCTCGGAACGGTTCAAACTCGACGTCGTCGACGACTTCATCGCCGAGTACGCCGCCGGCCGAACCCCGAACCCGTGCATGCGCTGCAACGAGAAGATCAAGTTCGCCGCCCTGCTCGAAAAGGCCATGGCCCTCGGCTTCGACGCCGTCTGCACCGGCCACTACGCGAGCATTCTGACGGATGCCGATGGCAACAAGCAACTACACCGCGCGGCCGCCTGGGCGAAAGACCAGTCCTACGTGCTCGGTGTGCTCACCGCTGACCAGATCAACCACTCCATGTTTCCGCTCGGCGCCACGCCGACCAAGGCCGCGGTACGCGCCGAAGCGGCCGAACGCGGCTTCTCGGTGGCCAACAAGCCCGATTCCTACGACATCTGCTTCATCCCCGACGGCGACACCAAGGGCTGGCTCGGCGAACGCGTCGCCCCCGCCACCGGCGATATTCTCGACCGGGAAGGCAACACCCTCGGCCAGCACGACGGCGCTGTCGCGTTTACCGTCGGCCAGCGCAAGGGACTGTCGATCGGCACTCCGGCCGCCGACGGCAAGCCGCGCTTCGTGCTCGAGGTACGCCCGATCACCAACACGGTCGTCGTCGGTCCGAAGGAGGCTCTCGCCATCAAGGAGATCGCCGGCAACAAATACACCTGGGCCGGGCTTGCCCCCGAACATCCAGATGTCGCGTTCCCCTGCCACGTGCAGATCCGCGCCCACGCCGACCCGGTACCCGCGGTGGCCCAGGTCGTCTCGACCACCGCCGTGACCGGAGTCCGCGGCTCGGTCGAGTTACGCATCATTCCGAACGAGCCGCTGGCTGGCGTCGCCCCCGGGCAGACCGCCGTCGTGTACGTCGGAACCCGGGTACTCGGCCAATGCACCATCGACCGCACCGTCAGCGCCGTTCCGGTTTCTGACACCGCTACTGTCCCCACCGACTCTGTCCCCACCGACTCTGTCCCCACCCCTTCTGTCCCCACCGCTTCGGCCAGCCCCGTCCCGGTCAATGCCTGAGTCCGTTGCTGCCACCACACCCGACGCGCTGAGCGCCGCAGCCGCCGAGGCTGCCGATATCACCACCCGCGTGCTCGCCGCCCGTGACGCCTATTACGAGCGCGACACCGTCGTCATCTCCGACGCCGAGTACGACCGGCTGGTTCAGCACCTCGGCGAACTCGAGCGATTGCATCCCGAGTTGGCGAGCCAGGACAGCCCCACCCAAACGGTTGGCGGTCGGGCCGAAGTCACCCTGTTCGACCCGGTGACACACGCCGAGCGCATGCTCAGCCTCGACAACGTTTTCTCCCTCGAAGAATTCGAGGCCTGGGCTCGCAAAGCCGCGGAGAACTCCGGCCGCGCGGTGCACTACCTGTGCGAGCTCAAGATCGACGGCCTCGCCATCAACCTGCGGTACGCCAATGGAGTGCTCGTCTCCGCCGCGACTCGCGGCGACGGGGTCGTCGGCGAAGACGTGACCGAGAACATCGATCTCGTACCCGGCATCCCGAGTCGCCTGGCTGGTACCGGGCATCCGTCACTCATGGAGGTGCGCGGAGAGGTGTTCTTTCCTACGGTCGCGTTCGACGAACTGAACGCGGCGCAGTCCGCGGCCGGCGAGCGGATGTTCGCCAACGCCCGCAACGCCGCGGCCGGGTCGTTGCGGCAGAAAGCCTCCGGCAAAAACGCGGACCAGCTGCGCCTCATGAAGGCGCGCCTGGGTCGGCTGCGCATGCTCGTTCACGGCATCGGCGCCTGGGAGAACCCGCCCGTAGAGACCCAGTCCGAGGTCTACGGCCTGCTCCAAGGTTGGGGGTTGCCGACCAGCAGCTACTTTCGCGTGGTCCCGTCGGTCGCCGAGGCGGCTGAGTTCATCGAGTATTACGGAGCGCACCGCGGCAGCGTCGTGCACGAACTCGACGGCATCGTGATCAAGATCGATGAACTCGCCCTGCACGCCGAGCTTGGCGCCACCAATCGGGCGCCGCGCTGGGCAATCGCCTACAAATACCCGCCGGAGCAGGTCAACACGAAACTGCTCGACATCGTTGTGAGTGTCGGCCGCACCGGCCGCGCCACCCCGTTCGCGGTGATGCAGAAAGTACTCGTGGCCGGCAGCGAGGTACGCCAGGCGACACTGCACAACCAGGACGTCGTCAAGGCCAAGGGGGTCCTGATCGGCGACACGATCGTTCTGCGCAAGGCCGGCGACGTCATTCCCGAGGTGCTGGGCCCGGTCGTCGAACTGCGCGACGGCACCGAACGCGAATTCGTCATGCCGCTGAACTGCCCGGAATGCGACACCCCGCTGGCCCCGGCCAAAGAGGGCGACATCGACCTGCGCTGCCCGAACGCGCGCAGCTGCCCCGCGCAGGTGCGCGGCCGGGTCGAACACATCGGTAGTCGTGGGGGGCTCGACATCGAGGTGCTCGGCGAGGTCGCGGCTTCTGCGCTCACCCAGCCGACCGTGCCGGCCGACCCGCCGCTATCGACCGAGGCCGGCTTGTTCGCCCTGAAACTTGCCGACCTGTTGCCCATCCAGGTGATCGTGCGCGACGCCGAAACGGGCTTGCCGAAGGAAGACGACGGGGTTGCGAAAATTCGCATGCCGTTCTGTCGCAATCCGAGTCCGGCCGAGAAGAAGCAGGGTCTGACCGGCCTGCAGCCGTCCTCCAACGCGCTCAAGCTTCTGGCCGAGATCGAGAAGGCCAAGACGAAGCCGCTGTGGCGCATTCTGGTGAGCCTGAACATCCGTCATGTCGGCCCGGTCGCCGCCCGGGCACTGGCCAACCACTTCGGCTCACTCGACGCCGTTCGGGCGGCGACCCGCGAAGAACTCGCCGGGGTCGACGGGGTTGGCGGCATCATCGCCGACGCAGTGCTCGCCTGGTTTGTGGTGGACTGGCACGGAGATATCGTCACCCAGTGGGCCGCGGCCGGCGTTCAGTTCGCCACGCCGGGCCACCCCGGTCCGGGCGCGGCCGAAGCCGCCGGGGGAGTGCTCGCGGGGCTGACCGTCGTGGCCACCGGATCACTCGAGGGCTTCACCCGGGAGGGCGCGCAAGAGGCGATCATCGCCGCCGGCGGTAAAAGCGCATCGAGCGTGTCCAAGAACACTGACTTCGTGGCAGCCGGGCCGGGCGCCGGATCGAAACTCGGCAAGGCCGAAACCCTCGGCATTCGAATCCTCGACGCCGACGAATTTCGAACCCTACTCACGGAGGGGCCGGCCGGGTTGGCGGCGGCGCCGGCATCCACGTAGGCGGCTGCGCCGGCCCAGTGCGTTCCCGGAGGATTTCTCCTGCCCCGCACGTCGCTTGAGTAGTTGTTGTCGTCGCTACCCTGTGGGCCTTGCGGCGGCACGGGTCGTTCCACTGGTCGGGGCGCCGCGCTGAACGCGGGGCGGCACCCCGAAGTGCCGCCCCGCCGAACACCGCGCCCAGGTTGGAGCTTGTGCTGGCTGCGCTGTCGGTTGGACTGCTCAACGAACTCGAGTTCACACCCTCATTGGTCGAGTCCGAGGGGTGATCGCGCTGCGGCGAGTACGTTCGACCTTGCCCTATTCGGGCTTGAGGATGACTTTGGTCCACCCGTTGTTGCGGTCGCCGAAATTCTTGTAGGCATCCGCTGCTTTGCTGAGCGGGACCTCGTGCGAAACGATCCACGACGGCTTGGCCTTACCGACGGCGATCAGGTCGCGCAGTTGTCGATTGTATTTCTTCACCGGGCATTGGCCGCTGCCCATACTCTGGCCTTTAAGCCACTGCAGGCCGTAGTCAATAGCAAGCTTGCCCTGTTTGGCGTTCTCGTCGAAGCCGCCAGGATCTGCCGGCAGAAAGACACCGACAACGCCGATGCCCCCGGTGATGCGCACGGACTGGATCAGCCGGTTCAGAGTCATGGCGGGATCCTCGGTGCCCTGGGGGTCGTGGGCTTGATAGCCCACGCATTCACATCCTCGGTCCGCGCCGATACCCTTCGTCTGGTCCAATACGAATTGAACCGGGTCCGTCTTTGAGTCATCAACGGCGATCGCGCCGATCTGCTCGGCGAGGGCCAGCCGGTCGGGACGTCGGTCCACAACCCAGACTTTACTGGCGCCCTTGATCAGGGCAGACAGGGCAGCCATGAGCCCGACCGGACCAGCACCGTAGACCACGACCGTGTCACCGGGGATAACGCCGGCCATCTCGGTAGCGTGGTAGCCGGTTGGGAAGATGTCCGAGAGCATCACGTAATCGTTTTGTTTTTCTACGGCGTCTTCACCCAAGCGCAGACAGTTGTTGTCGCCGTAGGGCACACGCAGCATTTGTGCCTGCCCACCGGGGTACGGACCCATGCCAGCGAAGCCGTAGGCGGCGCCCGCGCCGACCGGGTCTGGTTGAGTGGTCATGCAATAGTTGGTGAAACCGCGTTCACAATTCTTGCAAAACCCGCAAGAAATATTGAACGGCAACACGACGTGCTCGCCGACCTTGACCGCATCGACGCCGTTACCGACCTCGATGACCTCGCCCATGTTCTCGTGGCCAAACGTGCGTCCAGTCTCGAAATTGGTGCGTCCCTCATACATGTGCAAGTCTGAACCGCAAATATTTGTCGCCGTGATGCGCACGAGAACATCAGTGGGACGTTCGATCTTGGCATCCGGAACTTCTTCGACGTTGACCTCGTTGGGGCCCTTATAAACGACTGCTTTCATTTTTTTCACTCCCTGAACTTGTGACCGTGTAAGACGGAGGGTCCGTCTTCACGTTCGGAGGTATTGAATGGATGAATGCCCGACAGCCTCAGGCTGTGCAGAAACTGAGCACATCTCAGTAGTATCACGATCAGACGTGACCTGCCACTGTGCCCCGGCAGGGGTGGATCGTAGGGCGGTGACCACATTCAACGCACTCCGCCTGGCCGGAACGCGCTTCGGAAAAAAAGTGGACGGCGTCACAGAATGTCGAGCGGTTGTTTGCTGTGGGGCACCGGAAATGCGCTATCCAGTGACAGATAATCCTCGGCGTCGAGAACCACCGCGCCCGCGCCGACATTCTGCTGCACGTGCTCGAGCGACGAAGCTTTGGGGATCGCGATGACGCCCGGTTGACGGATGACCCAGGCCAGCGCGATCTGGGCACCGGTCACTCCGTGCCGCTCTCCGATTTCGGCCAGCAGTGGATGCTCGAGCAGGGTCGGTCCCTGACCGAGTGGCGAATAGGCCATGAGCGGCATGCCCGCGCGTTGTTGCCAGGGAAGGAGATCAAATTCGATGCCCCGACTGCCGAGGTTGTAGAGCACCTGATTGGTGACGCATCCGGCGGGCGCTTGCTTCAGATCATCCCGGTCGAAATTCGATAACCCCCAGCTTCGAATCTTGCCCGCTGCACGGAGGTGTTCGAACCCGTCAACGGTCTCGGACAGTGGAAAACTGCCGGACCAATGCAGTAGGTAGACATCGAGCCGATCGGTGCCGAGCCGGCGCAGGCTGCGCTCGCACGCAGCCACGACGCCGCTCCGGCTCGCGTTGTGTGGGTAGACCTTGCTGACCAGCACGACGTCATCGCGTCGGCCGCGGATGGCCTCGCCGACCAGTTCTTCCGAGGCGCCATCGCCGTACATTTCAGCGGTGTCGATCACGGTCAGGCCGGCATCGATCCCCGCGCAGAGGGCCGACACCTCGGTTTCTCGCTTCATGGCGTCCTCACCGAGATGCCAGGTTCCCTGGCCGATGACGGGCACCTGGATGCCGTTGAAGAAGTCG
This sequence comes from Cryobacterium sp. Y29, assembly GCF_002929825.1. GTDB lineage: Bacteria > Actinomycetota > Actinomycetes > Actinomycetales > Microbacteriaceae > Cryobacterium. The sequence continues at coordinate 24,168 of NZ_PJJN01000036.1, read as the reverse complement.
GTTTCGCGCATGTGGTTCCTTACCTCGTGTGCATTTTCAGACGGTCTGGCTCACGTATTCAGAAGGCTGAGAACGATCTTGCCCAGGTGCGAGTTGGCGGCCATGAGATCCTGCGCTTGTTGAACTTCGGTCCAGGGCAGGATCCGATCAATCGATGGGCGCAGTGCGTCGAAAGCCGGATCGACGTCGGACAGCAGCGCGGCGACGATGGCGGCTTTTTCCGCAGCGTCACGGGTGCGAAAGGTGACCCCGATGATGCTTATTCGTTTAAAGGCCAGTGCTTCCAGATCAAGATCACCGTGGGCACCGCCGAGGCGCCCGACACCGACTACGCGTCCCCGGAGTGCGGCGCAGCGAATATTATCCGCAAGATAGGGGCCACCAACGTGGTCGACGATGACGTCGACCCCGCGGCCATCCGTCAGTTCCAAAACCCGATCCGCAAAACCGGCCTCGCCAACCTCGATTACGTGATCGGCACCCGAAGAACGGAGCAGGTCCGTTGCCCGGCCCGTGCGAACGGTGGCAATGATCAGTCCAGCGCCCAGGTATTTTGCCAGCTGTACGCACTGAAGCCCCACCGTTGAGGCAGCCGCATGAACGAGTACCGTTTCGCCCGGCTCAAGCTCACCCGCAGTGCGGAGCGCGTTGTGCTCAGTCATCAATCCGAGGATGGCAGCAGCACCCTCCGCGTAGGTCCACGCCGGCGGAATCGGTATAACCAGCGCAGCGTCGACAACGACTTCCTCGCTCAAACCTCCACTGACGATGGTCATGACACGGTCCCCGACGTGAACGCCTGTCACCTCGCTTCCCACCGTGACAACGTCGCCCGCGGCATCGAGCCCCACGACGACCGGAGCGCTGCCTGGGCTGACCGGCTGGTGGGTTCCCGCACGCTGGCCCAGGTCGGCACGGTTCACCGACGCAGTCCGCACACGGATCTTCACCTGACGCGGGCCCGGTTCAGGGCTCGGGAGATCCCGCATCGACAACACGGATCCGCCCGGCTTCTGCTCGACAACAATTGCTCTCATATCGACCAGTGTGCTCCTTAACGGTTACTTCCCGCTGAAATTCTGGCTTCATGCCGGGTCTGTTCTCGTCGTCGGCGATACGAGACTTCACTCGATCAACGCCCAAAATAGCCACCCGGTGCCGGTGTCAGTTCCGCTGCCTGCACCGGACACGGACTGCAACCGGGGCGGGGGTGCGGATCTGATCGGTTGGCGGATCGGGCTCGCGGCGGCTGGCGAATAGGATTGGAGTTTCCACCCCAATGCGTATCGGAGCACCATGTCTGAAATCACGGCCGAGCAGGTTGCCCATTTGGCATACCTTGCTCGGATCGACCTCAGCCCCCTCGAGATCACCAGTCTCACCCGTGACCTCGGCCAGATCGTCGACTCGATCGCCAAAGTGTCTGAGGTTGCCACAGCCGATACACCGGCCACGAGCCACCCGATGCCGTTGACCAACGTGTTCCGCGACGACGTCGTCGTGCCCTCGCTGACGGTGGAGCAGGCCCTGTCCGGTGCGCCAGACCGCGCCGGGGACAAATTCCGCGTGCCCGCCATCCTGGACGAGGAGTAAGTATGACCTATCTCACCAAGCTCTCCGCCGCTGCTCTCAGTGAACTATTGGTCAGTAAGCAGGTCAGCGCCGTCGAAGCGACCCGCGCCCACCTCGACCACATCACGGCAGTCGACACCGACCTGCATGCTTTTCTGCACGTCGCCGGCGACGCCGCCCTTGACGCCGCAGCGAAGATCGATGCCCGCCGCGCTGCGGGTGAAGTGTTGAACTCGCTCGCCGGTGTTCCGATCGCGATCAAAGACGTGCTCGCCACCCAGGACATGCCCACCACCGCCGGGTCGAAAATTCTCGAGGGCTGGGTGCCGCCGTACGATGCGACCGTCGTCGCGCACTTGCGTGCGGCCGGGTTGATTCTGCTCGGCAAGACCAACATGGACGAATTCGCCATGGGGTCCTCTACCGAGCACTCCGCCTATGGCGTCACCCGCAACCCCTGGGACCGCGACCGCATCCCCGGCGGCTCCGGCGGCGGTTCGGCCGCGGCCGTCGCCTCCTTTCAGGCGCCGCTCGCCCTCGGCAGCGACACCGGCGGATCGATTCGCCAGCCGGCCGCCGTGACCGGCTCGGTCGGCGTCAAGCCGACCTATGGCGGAGTCTCCCGCTATGGGGCTATCGCCCTCGCGTCGAGCCTCGACCAGGTCGGCCCGGTCTCCCGCACGGTCTACGACGCCGCCCTGCTGCACGATGTCATCGGTGGGCACGACCCGCTGGATTCCACATCGCTGACCGACAGCTGGCCCTCGATGGCCGCCGCGGCCCAAGCCGGTCTCACGGACGGCGCCCTCAAGGGCGTGCGCGTGGGCGTCATCAAGGAACTCGCCGGCGATGGATTCCAGGCCGGTGTCACACAGCGCTTCACGGAGACCCTTGCCCTGCTCGTCGCCGCGGGCGCCGAGATCACCGAGGTCTCCGCCCCAAACTTCGAGTATGCCGTCGCGGCCTACTATTTGATTCTGCCGGCTGAGGCCTCGAGCAACCTGGCCCGTTTCGACTCGGTGCGCTTTGGAATCCGGGTCAACCCGGCCAGCGGCTCGCTCACCAGCGAGCACGTCATGAGCGCCACCCGTGAGGCGGGTTTCGGCGACGAGGTCAAGCGCCGCATCATCCTCGGCACGTACGCCCTGAGCGCTGGCTACTACGACGCGTACTACGGCAGCGCGCAGAAGGTGCGCACGCTCATTCAGCGTGACTTCGCCGCCGCGTTCAGCCAGGTCGACGTGCTCGTCTCGCCGAGTGCTCCGACCACCGCATTCAAGTTCGGTGAGAAGCTCGCCGACCCGATGGCCATGTATATCAACGACGTGACTACCATTCCGGCCAACCTTGCCGGCGTGCCCGGCATGAGCATCCCGATCGGTCTGGCGCCCGAAGACGGCCTGCCGGTCGGCCTGCAGATCATGGCCCCCGCCAAAGCGGATGCCCGCCTCTACACCGTCGGTGCCGCCATCGAGCAGCTGCTCGAAGCGCGCTGGGGGCACACCATGCTCAGCCAGGCACCAGCCCTGACGCCGACCGAAATGTTCGCCAGTAAAGAGGGAGCCGTCTGATGCCCAACGCAGAAATGAAGAACCGGGCCGAATTGATGGACTTCGACACAGCACTCGAACTGTTCGAGCCGGTGCTCGGCTTCGAGGTGCACGTCGAACTCAACACGAAAACCAAAATGTTCTGCGGTTGCGCCAACGAGTTCGGTTCCGGCGCTAACACGAACACCTGTCCCACCTGCCTTGGCTTGCCCGGCGGGCTGCCGCAGGTGAACAAGAAAGCGATCGAATCCAGCATCCGCTTGGGGCTGGCTTTAGGGTGTGAGATCGCGGAACACTCACGGTTTGCCCGCAAGAACTACTTCTACCCCGACACGGCGAAGAACTTTCAGACCAGCCAGTACGACGACCCGATCTGCCACGACGGTTCGATCACGATCGAACTCGAAAGCGGCCGTCTGGTCACCGTCGAGATCGAACGCGCCCATATGGAGGACGACGCGGGCAAGCTCACCCACATGGGTGGTGCCACCGGACGCATCCAGGGCGCCGACTACTCTCTTGTCGATTACAACCGCGGCGGAGTGCCGTTGGTGGAGATCGTCACCCAGATGATCGAGGGCGCCGAACATGACGCCCCCGAGATCGGCAAGACCTATGTCGCTGCGATTCGCGAGATCGCCAAGGCGCTCGGCGTCTCCAACGCCCGCATGGAAGAGGGCAATGTGCGCTGCGACGCCAACGTCTCTCTGCGTCCGCGCGGGTCGAACGTGCTCGGCACCCGCACCGAAACGAAGAACGTCAACTCGCTGCGCTCGGTCGAACGCGCCGTGCGCTACGAAATCCAGCGCCAAGCCACCGTGCTGGCCGGCGGTGGCACCATCACGCAGGAGACCCGGCACTGGCACGAAGACACCGGAATCACGAGTGCTGGTCGGCCCAAGAGCGACGCCGATGACTATCGTTACTTTCCCGAGCCCGACCTGCTGCCGATGGCGCCGTCGCGCGAATGGGTCGAAGAACTGCGCCTGACCCTGCCCGAGCCGCCTGCGGCCCGCCGCAAGCGCCTGCAGGCAGCGTGGGGTTTTGCGAACCTCGAGTTTCAGGACGTCGTCAACTCCGATCTGCTCGACGCGGTCGAAGCGACCGTCGCTGCCGGGGCATCCGCTCAAGCTGCACGCAAGTGGTGGACCGGCGAAATCGCCCGGCTCGCCAACGCGGCCGGGGTCGCCGCCGACTCGCTCGTGACACCGGCGCAGCTTGCTGCGCTGATCGAACTCGTCGAGGCTGGAACCCTCACCGACCGTCTGGCCCGCCAGGTACTCGAGGGCGTCATTGCCGGGGAGGGCACCCCGGCCGAGGTCGTCGACAGCCGCGGCCTCGCCGTCGTCTCCGACGACGGTGCGCTCATCGGGGCCATCGACGCCGCGCTGCTCGGCCAGCCCGACGTGCTCGCCAAGATTCGGGATGGCAAGGTGCAGGCCGCCGGAGCCGTGATCGGCGCGGTCATGAAGGCCATGCGTGGGCAAGCGGATGCCGCGCGCGTGCGCGAACTGGTACTCGAACGCGCCCAGGCGATCGAGTAACGCATGAGTGGGCAGAGCGCCGTTTTCGGAGTGGGCGTGCAGGTCATCGTGCGGCTCGATCGCACCCGGTTTCCCGAGTCTCTCAGTGACGACCCGATCGGCGTGATCGTGGCGGCGGGGGAGTCGGAGGGCTCCGGGCTCTACGCACCCACGGTCGTGCGGGAGAAATTCTGGGTCGTTCGATTCGAGGAACCATTCTTCGGTCTCGACGGTTCCGGCCCGCACGAGTCCGCGCGCATCCCGCAGAGCTTTCTGGAAGCGGCGCCGGAGGCGTGAACGCACGCACTCCCGAGCCGGGCGAGCGTACCCCGTCGACCCGCGACATCCGTCGGTGGCGGCAGTACCTGGCTGACGAACAAGCCGAGGCCGCCGTGTATCGCGACCTCGCGAACCGTCGGGCTGGTGAAGAGCGCCAGATTCTGCTTGCCCTCGCCGACGCTGAAGGACGGCACGAAGAGCACTGGCGGCAACTGCTCGGCAGCAATATCGGCTCACCGAGGCGCGGCGCGCTGCGCACCCGTTTTTTGGCCCTGCTCGCTCGACGGTTCGGGTCGGTGTTCGTGCTCGCCCTCGCTCAGCGGGCCGAAGGCCGCTCACCCTACGATGCGGATGCGGATGCGACCAACGCCATGGCCGCCGACGAGACCGTGCACGAAGAGGTCGTTCGTGGTCTCGCTGCCCGGGGCCGCAAACGCTTGTCGGGTACCTTTCGGGCCGCCGTGTTCGGTGTCAACGACGGGCTGGTGAGCAACCTCGCCCTCGTGCTCGGCATCGGGGCGACCGGGGTCCCGGCCGCGACGATTCTGTTCACCGGCATCGCCGGACTCTTGGCTGGGGCGCTCTCGATGGGTGCCGGCGAGTACGTCTCGGTGCGCTCCCAGCGGGAACTGCTCGAAGCTTCCACCCCCGCCGCGCCGGCCAAGAGTGTGCTTTCCCACCTGGATCTCGCTGCCAACGAGCTGACCCTCGTCTACCGGGCCCGGGGCATGTCCGAAGACGAGGCGGAGGCGTACGCCCGCGGTGTACTCGCTACCGCTTACGCGGCGACCGGACCGATCTCCGCGGTCAGCCCGCAGGCCCCCACGCATGACGAACACGAGGCCATCGGCACCGGAACCGGAGCGGCCCTGTCGAGTTTCTGCTTCTTCGCCTCGGGCGCGCTGCTGCCAGTGCTGCCCTACCTGTTCGGCATGAGCGGCTACGCGGCCATCATTGTCGCCACCATTCTTGTGGGCGTCGCCCTGTTGGCCACCGGAGCAGTCGTCGGCCTGCTCTCTGGCGGTCCGCCGCTGAAACGTGCGCTGCGCCAACTCGTGATTGGCCTGGGCGCGGCCGCGGTCACCTACCTGCTCGGGCTCGTTTTCGGCACGACGCTCGGCTAGCTGCCCGATAAAACGTGTCGCCCCGTCGCATAACTCCTGCAGATTGCGTGACGTGATGTTCGGCTTCCGCGAAAAGACGCGGTCGCGACATTTTTCAGCAGTGAATTGCAGGAGTTATGCCGTGGAATTGTATTTTCCCTCTGCCGGTAGTGCATATGAGCCGGATCGGGTTAGGGTTTTTCGGTGGGCAGACAGGATGGCAGCGGGCGGCAGATTTCGGCGGACGACGTCGACGACCGCTCGGCGACGGTGCTGCACGTTGATCTGGACGCGTTCTTTGTCTCGGTCGAGTTGCTCTCTCACCCTGAATTCGCGCACCTTCCGGTGATCGTCGGCCACCGCGGCGGCCGTTCGGTCGTCACGGCGGCCAACTACATCGCCCGAAAATACGGTGTGAACTCGGCCATGCCGATGTCGCTCGCGTTGCGGCAGTGCCCGAACGCGATCGTACTCGAGCCGCACATGGGACAGTATCGAGACTTTTCCACCCGAGTGATGAGTATCTTCGACGACGTCACGCCACTGGTGGAACGGCTCGGCATCGACGAAGCGTTTCTTGACGTTGCCGGCGCGACTAATTTGTTCGGTTCACCGGCTGTGATCGGCGAACTCATTCGCGCCCGCGTGTTCGCCGAAACCGGCCTCGTCTGCTCCGTCGGCGCGGCGTCGACCAAGTTCGTCGCGAAACTTGCCTCCGGCCTGGCCAAACCCAACGGTCTGCTCGTCGTGCCGGCCGACAAGACGGTGGAGTTTCTGCATCCGCTGCCCGTGACCGCACTCTGGGGCGTGGGGTCCGCTACCGAGCAGATGCTGACGCGCCTCGGCCTGAAAGTCATCGGCGATATTGCCCGCACGCCCTTGGACGTGCTGAAAAAAACACTGGGGGAGGCCTCCGGTGTGAAGCTGTTCGAGTTGTCTTGGGGGCGGGACCCACGCTCGGTAACGGTTGAGCGGGAAGAGAAGAGCGTCGGCCACGAGGTGACCTTTGAACACGACGTGACCGACATCGACCGACTGCACAGTGAGTTGCTGCGGCAGTGCGACCTTGTGGCGGCACGGCTGCGGCGCAGCGATCTCGTGGCACGGCGCGTGGCACTCAAACTGCGCTACACAGACTTCAGTACCGTTACCCGGTCGCGCACCCTCGCTGAACCGAGCAATGTCGGCCGGCGAATTTATGAGGAAGCAGTCGCTGCCTTCGACCTGCTGGCCGCGTCGGGTATTCGGGTGCGACTGATCGGGGTACGGGCCGAGCAGCTCGGTACAGCGTCGGGATCGGTGGGTTTATGGGATCCCGACGAGGACTGGCGCGGCGCCGAGCTGGCGGTCGATTCCGTGACTGAGCGATTCGGGGCGGGAACAGTGCGTTCGGCCTCCTTCTTCAAACCTCGCCCATAAGGCACGAGTCGACTACCCTGTTGGAATGACCAGCCTCCCGGAAAAACTCGCAGAAACCTTCCGTTCCGCCGGTGTGAGATCGGCCTACGGTGATCCCGTGCAAATTGACGGCGTCACCCTTATACCGGTGGCGCTCAGCTATTACGGTTTCGGTGGCGGTGATGCTGGCGAAGGCGGTGCTGTCGGATCCGGTGGGGGCGGCGGTGGCGTGTCGCTGCCGATCGGTGCCTATGTCAAGTCGGGCGGTACCGCTCGGTTTGAGCCGAACGTCATCGCCCTGCTCGCCGTCGGTGTGCCGTTCCTTCTGGTCGCCGGGCGCGCCCTGGCCCGAATAATCCGAGCCCTCAAGAAGTAGGCCCGCTCTCCGGACGGGGCCCGGGCGCAGACCGCAGGCCCGGTCTATAAACGGGCCCGGTTCCTCAGGTGGGCCCGGGCGAGCGGCGGGGGCGACGAGCAGAACGGATACGGCGGGGCCGGCGCGGCCGGCGCGCGAACCGACGGCGCGCCCACCGAGGCACCCTGGGCCGCAGCCAGGACGGAAAGTGCCACGGGCCGCTCACCGGCAATCCCTGGGCGATACGCCGACGCCGCATCAGGAACCGACGCATCAGCAGGAGATACAACGCCGCCAACACGAGCAGGATGCTGATACTCATGTCGTGATTCCCATGCCGCAAGTCTAGGCGGGGCGCTAGAATTGGCGGTATCACGGGAGTCCGGTACACCGGGCTGAGAGGAAGCTGACCAAGCTTCGACCGTCGAACCTGATCTGGATCATGCCAGCGCAGGGAGGCTTCTCGATCCCGTGCCCTGTATTCACCTACGGAAAGGGCACGAACAGTGCACGCTACAACGACTTCATCCCATCGGTCCACTCGCCAGGCTTCGACGGCGAAGAAGCCACGTAACTTTCGCTGGCGCGTGGTCGACATCGTCGTCGCGAGTGTCATCGGCGTTGCGAGCGGCGTCATCTTCTGGGCCTGGGGCCTGGCCTGGTCCCCGCTTAGCGCGATCCTCGCGTTCACGCCCGGCCTCGAAGGTCTCCTCGCCGGTGGCTGGCTGTTCGCCGGAGTGCTCGGCGGTCTCATCATTCGAAAGCCCGGCGCAGCCGTGTACACCGAGGTCGTCGCCGCCGTCGTATCGATGCTGATCGGCACCCAGTGGGGATTCTCCACGCTCATCTGGGGCGTTGTCGAAGGCCTGGGCGCCGAAATCGTTCTTGCGCTATTCCTTTATAGCAACTGGCGACTCGGCGTCGCCTTGCTCGCTGGCGCGGGCGCCGGCGTGGCAGTAGGTCTGCTCGACACGACCTTCACGAGCTATGCGGCATTGGATTTTGGCTACAAGGTCGTCTATTTCGTATCCGCTGTCGTGTCGGGCACAGTGCTGGCCGGCCTGCTGTCCTGGCTGGCCGTGCGCGGTCTGGCCCGCACCGGTGCGCTGAGCCGGTTTGCTGCCGGTCGGGAAGGGTCGCGAGCACCCTCCGCCGCGATCAGCTAGCGGATGCTGGACACCCCGCCGTTCCCGGCCGGTCACGGTGCGCAGATCCGGGCCGTGCAGATTCGAGCCCGCGACTGGGGCTGGCGTCACGCCGGGCGCCACAGTCAGGCGGTGTCCGGGCTTGACCTGCAGGTCACGCCCGGCGAGCGGGTTTTGCTGCTCGGTGCCAGCGGTGCCGGCAAGAGTACCCTGATGCACGCGCTGGCCGGCGTGCTCGGCGATGCCGAAGACGGCGACGAGACCGGCAGCCTGCTCATCGACGGCCGCCGCGCTGCCGAGGCGCGCGGACGGGTCGGACTCGTTCTGCAGGATCCGGACTCTCAAGTCGTGCTGGCCAGGGTCGGAGATGATGTCGCATTCGGCTGCGAGAACCTCGCCGTTCCCCGCGCAGAGATCTGGCCGCGGGTGCGGCAGGCTCTTGCCGAGGTCGGCCTGGACCTGCCCCTCGATCACCCCACCTCGAGCCTGAGCGGCGGGCAGAAGCAACGTCTGGCTCTGGCGGGCGTGCTCGCTATGCGGCCGGGGCTGTTGCTGCTCGACGAACCGACCGCAAACCTCGACCCCACCGGTGTCATCGAGGTGCGCGACGCCGTTGTGCGCTCCCTCGATCATTCCGGGGCCACCTTTGTGGTCATCGAGCATCGGGTCGAGGTCTGGCAGGACGTCGTCGACCGCGTCATCGTGCTCGACCCGGCCGGCGGCGTGCTGGCCGACGGCCCGACCCGCGAAATCCTGTCGAAGCAAGGTGAGCGATTGGCGCAGGCCGGCGTCTGGGTGCCGGCCCTGCCCCCCCGGTTTCCGACGCGCTCTCCGATCACCCCGGCGCAGACCCTGCTGCGGGCCGAGGGGCTCGCGGTGGGTCGTGTTCCGTTTGGCCGGCGTGCGGCATCCGTTGTCGCCGCTGGCATCACCCTCAACCTGCGGGCCGGCACCGCCACCGTTGTGACCGGCCCCAACGGCGCCGGAAAATCTACCCTCGCCCTCACGTTGGCCGGACTGCTGAAGCCGGCCGGGGGAACGCTGCAGGCGAGTGACACCTTTGCGGCCGGTATCGTTTCCGAGCCGCACCGCTGGCGTTCCCAGCAGCTGCTGACTCGCATTGGAACCGTCTTTCAAGACCCGGAACACCAGTTCCTGGCCGCGACGGTGCGGGCCGACCTGCAGATCGGCCCGCGCGCCCTCGGGCTCAGCCAGGCCGAACAGAACAGCCGCGTCGACGAGCTGATGCACCGGCTGCGACTCGATCATCTCGCCGACGCCAACCCGTTCACCCTGTCGGGTGGCGAGAAGAGGCGGATGTCTGTCGCCACTGTTCTCGCGACCCGTCCCCGCCTGCTCGTGCTCGATGAGCCGACCTTCGGGCAGGATTCCCGTACCTGGCAGGAACTCGTGACCCTTCTGGCCGAGCTGCTCGATGAGGGCATCGCGCTCGTCGCGGTCACCCACGACGCCCAGTTCGTCAACGCTCTCGCTGACGAGGAATACCGGCTTGGTATGCCTGACCCGATTCGGCTCGGGACGGGAGCGCCATGAGCCTGCTGACCCCGACTATCCGCCCGAGCGTCGTCGCTCGACTCAACCCGGTCGCCAAGCTCGCAGTTGCCCTGATCGTGAGCTGTGCGCTGCTGCTCTCCATCGACTGGGTCTCGGCTGGAGTCGCCCTGCTGCTCGAAGCCGGACTTTTGCTCTGGTGCGGCCTGAGCGCTCGACAATTTTGGCTGCGAACGGCACCGGTCTGGATCGCGGCCCCGATGGCTATGATCACGACGGTGCTCTATGGCGAAGACTCCGGCGCGCTGCTGTGGCAGTTCGGATTCATCTCGGTGACCGAAGGCTCAGCCCAGCTCGGCCTGGCCATCGGGCTGCGGGTGCTCGCCATCGGTCTGCCCGGTATCGTGCTGCTCGCCACGACGGATCCGACAGACCTCGCCGATGGCCTCGCCCAGGTGCTGCGGCTGCCCGCGCGGTTTGTGCTCGGCGGTCTGGCTGGTCTGCGACTCGTGGGTATGTTCATCGAAGACTGGCACTCGCTCACGCTTGCCCGTCGGGCCCGCGGGGTCGGCGATGGCGGTGGACTGCGCGGCGCCGCTCGCCGGTTCTTCGGCCCAGCCTTTTCGCTACTCGTCATCTCGGTGCGTCGGGGCAGTAAACTCGCTACAGCTATGGAGGCGCGCGGATTCGGCAGTGACGAGCCCCGCACCTGGGCGCGACCGTCGCGGGTCCGAGCGGCCGACGCGGTCCTGGTGGGTATCGGATTCGCCATTGCCGGTATCGCCATTGGCGTTGCGGTGTGGGCCGAAACCTGGAGTTTCATTCTTGCCTGACACCGGTAGAAGGAAGGGCGCACAAGACGATATGGTCTTGCTGGCGCCGTTACTGCAGGCCGTGGACGCTGCCGGCCCGAATCCCGTGGTGCTCATCGACGGTCCTAGCGGTGCGGGCAAGAGCACCCTCGCCGACGCACTGAGAAAGCACTGGCCTGGCCCGCACAGCCCTCAACTGGTGCGGATGGACGACATCTATCCCGGCTGGGACGGCCTCGACGCGGCCGTCTGCCACCTGCACCGCTACGTTCTCCAGCCACGGCACCGAGGTCTGCCGGCGGCGTGGCAGCGCTACGACTGGACTGCGAGTCAGGCGGCGGAGTGGAATCCGCTCGACGCGGCCCGCCCTCTAATTGTGGAGGGTTGCGGAACTCTCGCGGCCGCGCACGAGCCGCTCAGCCACGTGCGGGTCTGGCTCGCAGCCGACGACGCTCTCCGTAAGCAACGTGCGCTCGATCGCGACGGAGAAGCATTTCGCAGTCACTGGGACCAGTGGCAGCAGGAGTGGGCGACCTATCTCAAACAGGAGAGGCCTGAACCTCGCGCGACCGTTCGATTACGGGCGGGCAGCTCGGGCCGCAGAGGACTAGATTGTTTGCCATGAGCAATACTGACAGCGCAACCCCGACCCTGTACGTCGCCGAGTTCATCGATGGCCCGCTCGAGGGTCAGATCGATTCCCGGGCCCTCGTGCGCGGCAAACACGAGGCACGCATCAGCATGGTGGCCGCGGTCGCCGGACTGGAATCGGTGTTCTGGTACGACGAGGTCGACCAACGAGACGTGAGCGGGCAACTCCGCGTGCGCTACGCCTTCGACGAGGGCGAAAGCGATCCGGTTGACGCCGAGGTCGATCCGATCTAGTTACTGGTCGAGCAATGCCGAGATCATCACGACCGGATGGAGCAGCCGCCAGCCGACTCCCGGATCATTGATGGCCTGATCGAGTTTCAAGGCGGCCGAGACTTTCTCCCCAGCGACGCTGAGCTGTACCTGGCCGATGTTCGCTCCGGTGCGGGCCGTGGTGAAATCCTTGAGCGTGACCGTTGCAGCCTCCGGGCTGGCGGGCTGCCAGGCATAGCGCGTGCGCGAGACGCCGACGACGGCCGAGGCGTCATCACCCCATGCAGATTCAAATGTCGCGTATGCGTCACCGGCGGCCAGAACAGGTAACGAGCCAACTCCAGTTCGCGCGCTCGCCATGAGCGCGATCAGATCCGCAGTGAGCGTTTTATAGGACGGTTCGCCGATGTAAGCACCCGAGAACGTGAAGCTCGAGGCACCGTCACTGATCTCGGCGGTGAACAGAAAACAGACGCCGGCTGCATCCGTGTAGCTGCGTGAAATGCCTGTGATGCCTTCCTCGGGCAGGTACGACGTCGTGTTCTGCACACCACGGCGGTTTGCCAAAGCGGATGCGGGACTCTCCAGCATTGCCGAAACGATCGGGTCGATTGCGGCGAGGCCGGCCAGGCGAGCCAAATCGGTGGCGGTGCCGGCGCTGGCGTCGTGCAGCCCGGTCGCATCGACGACGGCGGTATCCGCTAGCCCGTTGTGCGCCAGCCACGCGTTGGCGGCGACCACGTAGGCGTCGACCGACCCGAACGCCCAGCGGGCCAAACTGTCGGCGTGGTTGTTGCTCGATCCGAGCAGTAAGCCCTGCAACAATTCGAGCTCGGTCCACTGTTCGTCAGCGAACACAGTCACTGAGCGCGCACCGGCCTTGTCATAGTCGAGATAGCTCTGAAAGTCGGCGGCTGTGAGCGTCACAACCGGGCCGCTCTCGCCCGTCACGATCGGTTTTTCATCAAGAACGACCAGGGCGGTCACGACTTTGGCAATGGATGCCATGGGGAGCGCCTGAGCGGTTCCCGCCACCGCGAGGGGCTCGGGAACCGCCGTGCTGGTTGTAGCCGTGCTGGTTGTAGTAGCGCTGGTTGAGGCCGTGCCGGATGCGTCGCTGGTCGTCGCAGCGAGTACGGCGATGGCGCTTGCGCCGTTGGCGGACAGAACGGGGGGAGTAGGCGCTGCGGTTGTCGAGGCAGGCATGACGGTGGTGGCGGTGACGCGCGGAAGGGGGCCTAGCAAGGTGGCGGGGCCGTAAATGCCGAGGCTGAGGATGACCACCGTTCCGACCGAAATGCCGACGAGACGGCCGGGACGGAAGGGACTCATGACTCAAGGTTAGACCTCTGGAGGCTAGCCCCAGCCGAGCTCGTGCAGCCTGTCGTCATCTATGCCATAGAAATGGGCGATTTCATGAACCAGGGTGACGTGAATTTCATCGTGTAGGTCGTCAAGGGTGTCGCAGATCGCCAGTAACGGTTCCCGATACAGCACAATGCGATCTGGCATCTCGCCAAAGCCGTACTGACCGCGCTCGGTGAGCGCGACCCCGTCATACAGGCCCAGAATGTCCAGGGTGCCATCTTCGGGACGATCTTCGACCACGAAGATTATGTTGTCCAGTCCGTCGACCATGTCGTCTGGCAGCAGGTCAAGCTCGTCAACCACAAGACGTTCAAAGGCGACCGCGTCGAGTTCTACCATGCGGCTTCGAACATCGCGGCCTGCTTCCACAAACACCGCGATGGCCAGAGACCGACCTGCAGTGTTTCATTGGGGTGAGTAACGGGGATTGAACCCGCGACCTCCTGGACCACAACCAGGCGCTCTGCCAACTGAGCTATACCCACCATGCGTCCCACGTCTACAACGCAGGGCAACTCGGTAATCCTATTACACCTCGGAGGAGAATAAGTGCACAACTTCGGCGGCGTGCGACTTGGCTTCGTCGCTGGTCGGACCGGGGTCGGCCACGAACACTGTCTGGCGGTAGTACGCGAGCTCGCGAATCGATTCGAGAATGTCGGCGAGGGCGCGGTGACCGCCGTCCTTGGCGGGGGCGTTGAAATATACCCGCGGGTACCAACGTCGGGCCAGTTCCTTGATCGACGACACGTCGACATTGCGGTAGTGCAGCTGGTTGTCGAGGCGCGGCATGTAGCGGGTGAGGAAGGCGCGGTCGGTACCGATGGAGTTTCCGGCGAGCGGAGCCTTCTGATCGGCCGGGACGAACTTCAACACGTATTCGAGAACCTGAAACTCGGCTTCGGCGGCGCTGACACCATTCGGAATCTCGGTGAGGAGGCCCGACGAGGTGTGCATGGTGCGCACGAAGTCGCCCATGTTCTCGAGGGCCGAGTCGTTGGGCTTGATGATGATGTCCAGGCCCGGACCCTGCACATTGAGGTCGTAGTCGGTGATAACGACGGCGATCTCGACGAGTTCGTCACGGTCCAGGTCGAGCCCGGTCATTTCGCAGTCGATCCAAACCAGACGGTCGGGACTCTTCGACGTCGGGGAAGGCGCGGGGGAGGTCGTCGGTGCTGTTTCCGTCGTGCTATTCGTCATTCTTGCAGTCTACCGGTGGGCTCAGACACGGCCTGTAAACTTACGGCCTACTGATCATTCACGCGCGACCTGCGAGGCCTTGATGGAATTCACACTGTATACGTCGGCATTCTGCGAGCCGTGCGTGCAAACGCGAGCGGTGCTCGCCGAGGCTAAGCGATTGGTCCCCGGGGCGACCGTGCGCGAAATCGATGTTGCCGGTGAGCCGGAGCAGGCCGAGGCGCTCCTCATTCGCAACACTCCCACGGTCATCATCACCAATGGAGCCGGCACGGAGGTTTTTCGTGCAGCCGGCGTTCCGACGCTGTCGCAGGTTCTCGTAGCGGCGGCCAAGGCGCTCTGACCGGGGGTCTGTCACGGGTTCTCGTCTCATGTCGATCAGCGCGCTGCGAGCGCCACACCGCAGATCAGTACGCGCAGATCAGTACGCGCAGATCTGTACCGTATTTTCTGCAGCACTTCTGGTCGGTCTTCGTCGGGCCAGCCGAACCAGAGGGCACACACATGAGGTCACCCACCCGGCGCAACATGTTCGTCGGCATTGCGACGGTCATGGCCGCGTCCATGGCCCTGGTCGGTTGTTACCGCCAACGGGCCCACCTACCTTGACCCGATCGCGAGTATTGAAGCCGTCAGCGATACCGAGGCGCGCATCACCCTTTCAAAGTCGAGCAACAGCTGGCTCTTCAACATAAGCGGTCCGGTCGGCACGATGTTCACCGAATCCGATATCGCTGACCTGGCGACCGCTCCGATTGGTACCGGTCCGTACACGGTCAGCTCGTTTAAAACCGGCGACAGCCTCGTGCTCGCCGCCAACGCCGACTATTGGGGCGAGGCGCCCTACATGAGCGACGTCACCCTGCGTTTCTTCACGGATGCCACGGCGCAGACCAACGCGTTCTTCAGCGGCGATATCAACCTCATCTCAGGCATCTCGCAGTTTCAGGTCGTCGATCAATTCAAGGCCAATTCCGACTTCCAGGTGCTTGACGGCGCCAGTACCGGCGAGGTCACGCTGTCGATGATCAATGCCAGCGATGCCTTCCGAGACTGACCGCGCCCTTCCACATCAACTCTCCGGCGGACAGCGTCAGCGAGTCATGCTGGCCATGGCCAACGACCCCGAGCTACTGCTCTGCGACGAACCGACCACGGCGCTCGATGTGACCGCGCAAGCCGAGGTGCTGAAGCTCATCGGCAACCTCGTCGCCGACCGTGGTACCGCGTTGCTGCTGATCACCCACGACATCGCGGTGGTCGCCGAGGTATGCCAGCGGGTTCTTGTGATGTACCAGGGCGAGATCGTCGAGGACGGGCCGGTCGGGCGCGTGCTGACCGCGCCGCAGCATCCGTATACTCAAAAACTGATCGCGGCCTCGGATCTCTCCTCGGTCCACGACCGGGGCCGGCTGCACACCCTGCCCGTCATCGGCACCCCGCGTGTGGCAGATTCCCGGCTCAGCCGCGTTCACACGGATGCCACAGCCGTGCCGATCCTGCCGCCTCACCGCGCCGCTCACCAGCGTCTTGAATTGGGCGGTCCCAAGGTCATCTTCAATGAGGTGGCCGGGGCGCCCACCATTTCGGTGCGTGACCTCAGTCGGCAGTATCGTCATCGTCGTGGCGGCGGCTGGTTCGCCCCGGCGCCGATCGTGCACGGTTGCGTGACGTGTCCTTCGATATTGCCGAGGGGCAACGGTTTGGCATCGTGGGGGAGTCCGGTTCCGGTAAATCCACCCTCATGCGCATTCTCTGTGCCCTCGAGCAGCCGACATCCGGCACGGTCGACGTGCTCGGCCAGCCGATCGGGGGAGCGTCCGAACGACAACTGCGCGATTTTCGCAGCCGGGTGCAGATCGTGTTCCAAGACCCGATGGGGTCGCTGGATCCGCGCATGCGCGTGTGCGACATCATCGCCGAACCTTTGCGCCACGTCGGTCGGACCGAGGCGCTGGCCCGGGTGGAAGCCCAACTGGCGGCGGTCGGGCTCGACGCCGACGTGATGCACCGGTATCCGCACCAATTCTCCGGTGGTCAACGGCAACGCATTTCCATTGCACGGGCGCTCAGCACCAGGCCGCGGGTTCTGGTGGCAGACGAGGCGGTCAGTGCACTGGATGTGTCAGTGCGTGCCCAGGTCTTGAACCTGCTCGCCGACCTGGTCGACGAGTACCAGCTCACGCTCGTGTTCGTCTCCCACGACCTCGGCGTTATTCGTCACCTCTGCGACACCGTGGCCGTCATCTCCGACGGACGCATCGTCGAATGCGGGCCGACCGCCGACGTCTACGACAGCCCGCTGCACCCGTATACGCAGCAACTGGTCAGCGCGACGCCGTCGATGGACGCGTTGGTCCGCCGCAGTATCGCGTCATCTTCGGCCGCATCACCTGCCCCAGTAAAGTAGCCATGACCGAGACCGCACCCATCGAATCGTTGCCGGCCACCGAACTCGTGGCGTGTCCCGGATGTTCGATCGTGGAGGCCGGCGCCGTTCCGCGCTGACACCCGAGCTGTGAGCGGTGGTGACCGGATCGCTGCCAGCGGCCTGTAACCTTGAATAGTCCCGCCCCCGTAGCTCAGTGGATAGAGCACCGGCCTTCTAATCCGATTGTCGTAGGTTCGATTCCTACCGGGGGCACCGTAAAAATCGTCTGACCAGGGTTTCTTGTCCTTACTGAAGGGGCAAGACTTGATTCACTCAACGTTTATTCAACATTTATTCCGCGGCGCCCGCCCCGTGTGGGCGATCGTAGGGAAGGTACGCGACCCAGTTCGATTAACTTGGTGTGACCTTGGGCACCTACGGGTTATGGATGCTACAAATCTCTCGGGGCTCGGTTTGGAGCCCGTACTCACGACGAGCGAGCTCGCCAAGTATCTCGGTGTGCACGTGCAGGCGATCTACGACCTGCGTACCGATGGCCGCGGCCCATCCGGCATTCGCGTCGGACGGGAGATCCGCTACCGCGTCTCCGATGTTCTTCGGTGGCTGGACGGTCTTCACGAGCCCGTACCGTCCATGGGCGGCCGTGGGGGCGAGCGCTGATGGCTGGCCGACCACGTCTGCCGATCAGCACGTTCGGCGCGATAAAGACGACCGAGGTCGCTGCAGGGCGTTTCCGGGCGTCGGCTCGTTTTCGCGACTGGGACGGTCAGTCGAGGCAAGTCACCGCGACCGGCTCGAGTCGCAACGCGGCGGAGACCGCGCTCAAGGTCGAGCTGGCCACGCGTATGCGCATCGGTAACGTCGGCGATTCAGTGAACGCGGGCTCGCCGTTCAGAATGCTGGCCGAGGCCTGGCTGGAGGACCTGATGCTCGACGTCGACCGCGCGAACGGCACAAAAACCGTCTACGAGTACGAGCTTCGGGGGCTTGTGCTTCCCTTTTTTGAGCACTTCACCGTTCGAGAAGTGACCGTCGGCCGCATTGAGCTTTTCCTGAAGGTGCAGCGCGCGATCTCGTACACGCGGGCCAAGCACTCCCGCACGATCCTCAGCATGGTGCTGGGGTTTGCGGTGCGGCGGGGAATCATCGCGCGCAATCCGGTGAAGGAAACCTCGCGGATGAAGAAGCCCCGGCACACCCCGAAGGCGCTCACGCCGGATCAGGTAGCCGCAATCCGACTCGCGGCCCGCGACTGGCGCACAGCGGAGGGCAGGATGGGGCCCAAACCCGACGGGCAGGTGCGGGATCTGATCGAGGTGATGCTCGGCACGGCGACGCGCATCGGCGAGACGCTTGCGCTTCGAAAGTGCGACATAGATATGACCGCCGACCCGCCTTGGGTGCACATCCGCGGAACGCTCGTCATGCAAAGTGGCGTCGGCGTGCTTCGTCAGGCGCATCCCAAAACGCATGAGTCGAACCGGATCGTCGCCGTGCCGCAATTCGCGGCAGAGGTGATACGACGACGTCTGACACTGATCGAGGGGGAGAACGGGCTACATCTGCTGTTCTTCACGCGGAACGGCAATCCACTCGCGCCGCACAACGTCCGGCGCACATTCCGCGAGATTCTCCGGAACGCTGGCCTCGAAGGCATGGGGATCACCCCCCACGCCTTCCGCCGAACGGGGGCGACGCTGCTCGCCAACGAACTGGGTTTGCAGGCTGCGGCCGATGTACTCGGACACACGTCGACGTCGACAACAAAGGCGCACTACGCGGAGCCTGACCGTGCCATAAAATCCGAGCCGGCGACGGTGCTGCAGCGGCTCGCTCCCCCTTCTCGAAGAACCCCTTGATTCTCTAAACGCCAACGTCGAACGTTTTGTCCTCCGGGAGATTGAAGCGACTCTTCTGTGGTGGTAGCCGGGCTGCGTTCACACGAAATCGGCGTGAATTCCGGAAGGTCACAAGGGACCCCGCAGCAGGACTTTCATCTCGTGGAATTGGTGGATCGCCAAACCTAGCCACATGGGCGAAATATAATCTGGGCCCTTGAAGGTTTCAGACTAAACCCCTCGGGCTGGGTGAGTGCATCCGAGGTCGTGCTCGGTGCCGTGTCAGCCGTCATCGGACTCGTTCTCCTTCTAGTGCCGAGCGGCCAAGCCAGCTTCTTCCACAACCTTCAAAAGTGATCAGGAAGCGACGCGGCGCAGCGGGGGGTGAACTGCCAGAGGTTCGATCAGCTCAGTACCTATGCTGAGCGAATGGCAGCTCTAAAGATGGTCTATTCCGCACCTCCGCGCACGAGTCACAAGCGCCTGCCCGGAAATGTACCAGCAGAAACCGCGACACACTTCGGGCTGACAGTCCAGAGCGGAACTAAGTACGGACTTCACATCGATCGAGGCACCTACGCTCGCATCAACAAACACTCGTCCATACATTTCCCCCGAGAGTTGGCACCCAAGCTTTGGGACGCGAGCGCCAAGTACTACGAAGACGTAGACCACAGAATCCACACGGATCAGTGGTGCACCGCCCATCAGGCAAGAGCGCTGGAAAACTACGATCTGAACATGGCCTACTTTGCAGCGCTCGATCGCTCGGAGTTCAACCAAACCATAGATGCCGCGGTAGCAGCAAAAAAAGGGATGGTCGAGGTCACGAACCTAAACGAGTGGGAAGGCAAGACCGGTCTGTATGTGATGGTTCTGGACGACTATTGCCAAGCCTATGTAGGCGTCACGGAAAGTTTTGGTGGAGTAAAGGCGCGGGTCCGTAAGCACTGGTCATCGAGCAAGCAGTTTGACCGTCTACTTTTCGGTACCGTAACCCAGTCGATCTTGGCGATGGACAGCTTCCGCGCTTTGGACACCACCAGAATATTTGCTGCCAAAGTTCGAAACCCTCACGAGCTTGAGAACAAGGTCATCGAGTCGCTACCCGGCAAGTTCCTTCTGAATCGAATCATGGGCGGTAGGGGCGATCTCCTGGGATTCGTGAGCGCCCTGGGCGTCAACATCCTCAAGACGCATGACCTCGAACCCGGACCTACAAACACTCATTTAACCGACTAATCTGTCTGATCAACTGACGATAGAGGACTTATGAGCCAGGCCGTGAGCTGCCGCGAATTCCGTCTCAACTTTTTCGCGTGTCCAAACGCCCGAGCGTAGGTGTAGGGCGACATCAGAACGAGCACGATAGACCAGGACCGCGTCCACATCAGCACGGCGGCAACGAAGAAGGCGAAGTCGACCGGCGGCCATTGTGTCATCGACGCTACCGGGACGACCCGCCCGCAATGGGAACGTCTTGCGGGACACAGTGGGATCAGGCAGCCGCCTGTTTCTCCAGGATGCGCCTGACGGTTGGTTCGGGATCAGTCGGCCCACGACCGAGGAGATCGCCGAGGTCGGTAGTCGTGCGCGAAAGAAATCCGTGCGCCGCGCTCGAATAGATTGAAAGCAGCATCGCTGGCTGAAAGGGCAACAGCCCGCTCTGTTCGAGAGCAGCGCGGTGACTGCCGAGCGCAGCTGGTCGGTAGAGCAAACCGGCCCCCTCGGCGATCTGGCCGGCAGTTACCGCATTCGACCCGACCAGGTCGTACACACGATTGATATGGCGGTCGGGTGCGGCTGCCACGACGGCCGCTGCCTCGGCCAAATCTGCGCGAGTGACCACGGCCACAGAGCCCGTTCCAAACGGCGCGGTAATGACGCCGTCACTCGGCGCGAGCAACGACCCAAAAAGCTCGGCATAGAGGCCATTGCGCAAAATAGTCCACCGCAACGTACTTTTCTGTATTCGCCGCTCGGTCCAGCGATGCGCGAGGGCGAAGCCCAGGTGGTCTCCGTCTGTGGCGACGCTGGTGTAAATCGGGTGCTGCACTCCGTCGCGTTCCGCAGCCGCGATGACGCTTTCATGCCGAGCAATCACCACATCATCTTCGGCATATCCAGCGGAGACCATGACTACCGTGGCGAAACCGGTGAAGTCCAAAGAACCGGGTTCGTCGAAGTCAACGCGTCGTTGCTCGCTGCCCTCGACTGGTTGTCGTGTGCCCGCGACAACAGGCTGGCCCCCGCCAGACAGTCGTTCGACGATGGCACGGCCTAACTGGCCGGATGCTCCGGTAACCAAAATCATGTGCAAGTCCCCTCGGTGGTTCTGAACAGTAACTAGACTCATTTTCGGTAACTTACCGGCAGTCCACAAGGAGGCACTTTCATGTCAGACAGTCACATTCAAGTAACCGCATCCCTCGATCCCTGCGGTCTGGACGAGCACCCGGACTGCGGTATCCGCGACGTACTGACCCGGGTGGGCGACAAATGGTCCGTCCTCGTTATTGTCGAACTCGCCTCGGGCATACGCCGCTTCCGCGAATTACAACGAGGTATCGACGGAATCTCACAGCGGATGCTGACCCTGACCGTGCGCCGGCTGGAACGCGACGGCCTCGTCACCCGAACCGTGTACCCCACAGTCCCCGCCCAAGTCACGTACGAACTGACAGCTCTGGGCAGCAGCCTGACCCACCTCGTCAAACAACTCGCCGACTGGTCACTCGACCACCGCGAAACCATCGGACGTTCCCGAGCCCGCTACGACGCCCAACACCCCGACAACGAGATCCACTAAACACGAGCCGCCCGCAAACCCAACCCCATACGAGCGTTTTTGGCTGGTGCAGTCTAAAGCCGAAGGACCCGGATCCTCAGCCCGTAAAGCGGCTCCGAGTCCTGGAGAGGACCTCGCGGTATCTATGACTGGGGTTACTGTCTCCTGACCTATTCTTGAGGACACGTGGACAAAACGGGTGCCAGCGGTCATGTACTGAGTGAATGTACTTATCGGAGGGCGCACCATGGACAACACTGAACTCGAACTCTTGCTCCGCGAGACGGCACCCCAGCCGCTGCTGCCCACAGGCTTGGCCGGGCATCGTGAGCGGATCCTCGCTGAAGCAAAGCCTCGCCGCGCACGTCGTTTGCGGGCGTGGACCGCCGGAGTCGCAGCTTCGGCGTTGCTTCTCGGTGGAGGGTCAGCAGCGATGGCTGCCGGCGGCATGGAAACGCCCTGGGGTTGGGTCGCGGACAATGTCTTCTCAGTGTCCAATGGTGCCGAGATCTGCTTCGCAGGATTCACCGTCAGCTTCTTGGATGGCGTAGACGAGGACTCAGGCATCGCGCGTGAAACACGAGCGTTCGTGGGCGCGCTCGATCTTGAAACGTTGGACACCGCGCAGATGGAAGCCGAAAACCGCGAGTCGTATCTCAACGCCCACGATGAGAGTGGCGATGTAAATCCGATCACCATGAGCGATGCGCAGGCCAAGCAGATGGCTGTGTGGCGGGTGGCCTCGAACTTGACGTGGGAGCACCTGGAGGCAAAGGGTTACGACCCCAATCTCGTCGGCTTCAACATGGCTGCGAAAGGGTGCGGCTTGTGAGCACTGCGGACTGTCAAGCTCGCTTTAAGATTGCTATAGAAGACAGCGAAGGCGACCTATTCCGCTACTTCTTGCGCAGGATCTCGAACCCGGCTGACGCCGCCGAAGCATATGGTGAACTACTCATCACGGCATGGAAACTCCATCGCAAAATGCCGACAGACGCGACAGAAGCACGCATGTGGCTATTCGGTGTCGCTCACAATGTGTTGCGAAGCACCCGGCGCAACTCCGCACGCCATTCGGCCGCGGTGCAGAGATTCGCCGACGAACTGCGAACCACTCCGGCACCCCAGCCCGAAGACAAGGGTGTTGAGCTCCGAGATGCGATCGCATCACTTTCCGCTGGTGAAGCTGAGTTAGTCCGACTGATCTACTGGGACGGCTTCAAATCACACGAGGCAGCAGCGATCCTCGGCATCAACCCCTCAACCGTCAGGTCCAGGATGACAAAAGCCAAGGTGCAGCTACGAGCGCTACTGTCAACGGCACAGCCCGAGCCAGCGAACCCCGCACACGTTCCGTGTTTATCTGTTCGATAGCTCGCGAATGTCTGTCGGGCATCTACGTATCCACGGTGGTGCGCTGCCCCTGCAGCGCCGACACCGCCAGACGACCGACGATGCCCGTATGGGGAACCCTCTACGGGACGCCGAGTTTTCTAGCGATGTTGAACCGCCGCGCCACGACCGCTCCGTTCGTGGCGCTGGAGGTCCCAGAGCTTGGCGCTCGTCCTGCTTGGTTAGAAACGGCCGTGGACCGTGGAATTGGCCGCCCGGCCTGAGCGGTAACGAGTTGTCATCATACGGCTCTGTAGTGCTTCATTCTGCGCGCTGAAATGCCACACTCGTTTCATGACTTCCCATATTCGGTTGAAAAGTCGCCTCGGATTAGTGTTTCCCGCGGTGGGCATTGTGGTCGTTACTTGGCTCGTATTCTGGATGGCGCAAGGATTCCCCACGGCGTGTAGCCTCATGGGTCCCTGCTCTGGCCGCGATGTGCGGGTGGCGCCGGCTCTGCTTTTCGGCGGGATGATGCTTGCACCGTTGGCGGCAGTGATTCTCATGTCCGTCGTTCGCTCACCGGTGGGTTGGCTCGTTCGACTGTCCTATGTCGCTCTCGTCCTGCTCGCGGTTGTCGGGTACGTCGTTATCAGCTTCAGCGCCGGGTTCGGCGTTGATGCGGCCTTCCTCGCTGGTCTCCTCGGAACGTTCGGGACGGCGCTGCTCGCCTATGTGGGAATCATTGCCCTTCGACGCGAGACTTAAGCGGCTACGCTTCCAAGCCGGGACCTGGCTGGTGAGCCCTCTATCTGCAACGACATGGTGCAGGTGCCCTGCCGATTCCCGGCGCCACCCGTGATGGCGGATTCATGCCGAGCTCCGGCGTCGAACAGCTCGGACCATGCTTCGCCGAATCGCTTGCAGCCCAAACGAAGCGAGATTCGAACACCGCCCGTAGAGAAACGCTAAACGACGCCCCGTAGAGGAACCCCTTATGAGACACGAGTAACCTGCTGTCCCGTCTGCTGTGTGGCCTTGACCCCGTTGTGTGGACACCTCACAAGAGAGAATGTTCACTATGGCAAGATCACGTCGGGACTTCACCCCTGAGTACAAAGACGAGGCCGTGAA
>NZ_PJJN01000037.1 GCF_002929825.1 Cryobacterium sp. Y29 | reverse complement strand
TACGGTTATCAACAGCCAGCATTGGCAGCGTAGAAGAAACCACTAATTCCGCTGTCCGAAATGCCCGCGGCAGGTCAGACCCAGTACACGGCGACCCAGTACACGCTGATTCGGTACACGCCGACCCAGTACACGCCGATTCGGTTCACCGAGTCGGCGGCCCTGGAAAGACTCGTGGCCTTGATCGTGAGCATCAGTGATGCTTACGTCAATGCCGTTGCGGAGGCCGTGATGGGCGCCTACCTAGACGAGTCGGTCGCGAAGAACTCACCCTGCGCGGGGGCCCGCTGAGGACTCTGGCTGACGTCGATGCTCTCGCCTTTGACGGGGCCGATTGGTGCCACAAGGCGCGTCACGGCGTTTGTGGGCACGTCCCGCCCGAGGGATACGAGATGAAACTACCCGCTTCGAGACGAAGCCGTTGACAAAACGGCGGCATGCAAACTGGGACAGTTTTTGACGAGCGGCACGTTGAGGCGGCTGAGCGGCATGGTGTGTCGGTCCGGCGGTTGTCTCTGTTAGTCGCGGTTCGGGTGGGCATACGGTTACGTGTCAACTGGCTCGGACGAGCGAGCGGACTCTGAATGTGCCTGCTGGGCAAGGAGTCCGGTAAACGCGAATGTGATTTCAATGAAGAGGTGATGTCCCGTGACGATTGTTGAAGAACCTGTAACTGAAGAACGCTCTGCTCTACTGGCCAGGCTTGGCCTGGACGGTCAGAATAAGGCGTCCATGGGTCGAGTGTTGGCGACCGGCTCCATCGCTGAGGCGACCGAGCGTGCTGACGGCACAATGGAAGCTACTATCCGCATCTCAGAGGACGAGATTTGCTGGGAACCAGCCATCCTGGTTCTGCCTCACGGTGGTGTTCTTGAACTGACCGTCATTAACGATGACAAGAACACACACGCCTGCCTCCTACCGAGCAATGGCGACCAGAAATTTCTCTGGTTGGTCAATCACTCCAAAGGACGGGCGACGATCAATCTGGATGGCCCGGGTTACTACTGGTACAGCTCGCCCGGAGGTAACGACGAGGGACGCGGTCTGACCGCCGCAATCGTTGTCCAGGGTGAAGTGCCCCCAGAAGCCCGACTTGATCGACCCGAACAACCCCGACCATAGATAAGGGATTGAACTGATGACAATAGAATATGTGGACGCTGGCGAGGCCATCAACCACTCTGCGCTGAGCGCCATGCCGGGAATCGCCCCTGCGGTGACCGACAACATCGATTATGAGCGGCTCTTGAAAGCGCGTTCGGAATCGCAGAACTGGCTCACCTACTACGGTGCCTATGACGGACAGCGGTACAGCCTGCTGGACCAGATCAACTCGGAGAACGTGAGCAAGATCGCTCCCGCCTGGATTTTCCAGGCTGGCCAAGCCGGTCAGATCGCGGGTGCGTCGACCTACGCATTCGAGACCTGCCCCTTGATCGTGGACGGCGTCATGTTCGTGACTGGCTGGGACGGCTGGTTCTGGGCCCTCGACGCGGCGTCGGGCCGGGAACTCTGGCGCTACAAGCATGCCGTGCCCTTCGATGTTTCGCTCTGTTGCGGCAACGTCAACCGGGGTTGCGCAGTGGCCAACGGCAAAGTCTACTTCGTGACTCCCAACGCCCAGCTGGTTGCACTGGATGCAACTAACGGTGACGTGGTGTGGCAGAAGACCATCGGCGACGTGCGCGCTGGTGAGAGCGCCTCGATCGCTCCGACGGTTATCAAGGACCTGCTCATCACGGGCAGTGCTGGCGGCGAGTTCGGGGTACGGGGTCACATCGACGCCTGGGACCTGGAGACCGGCGAGCAGCGCTGGCGCACGTACACCGTGCCGAAGCCGGGCGAACCGGGCTCCGAGACCTGGCCCGCTGACGGTGAGGCTTGGCAGCGCGGTGGCGGAAACCACTGGGTCACTGGTTCGTATGACCCGGAGACAAACCTGTACTACGCGGGCACCGGCAACCCGGCACCCGACTTCGACGGCGAGGTTCGCGAGGGCGACAACCTCTACACCGACAGCCTTGTCGCGCTGGACGTCGACACAGGTGAGATCAAGTGGCACTACCAGTTCACTCCGCACGACCTGTGGGACTACGACTCCACAATGGAAATGACGCTGTTCGAGCGGGATGGCAAGAAGTTGCTGGGCCACTTTGATAAGAACGGCTACTTCTTCGTGCTGGACCGCACCAACGGTGAGTTGCAACACGTGACTCCCTTCGTGGATCGGATCGACTGGGGTGTCATTACCCGAGACGGTAAGGTCACTCCCCGGAAGTACCCGGAGAAAGAGGGCGAACCGGTGCACTTCTACCCCGGCCCGGCTGGTGCGAAAGAATGGACGCACGCGGCGTACAGCCCGAAGACCGAGATGTTCTACGTGCCTGTGGCCGACGTTGGTGCGACCGCCACCCGCCGGCGGCGCGAGTTCAAGGAGAGCATGCCCTACTGGGGCGCTGGTGTCGCTGTGGACATTGACGACATGGCCGGGTCGGTCAGTGCGTTCGACACTCATGGTGAAGAGAAGTGGCGCTGGCGTCTCGATTACCCCATGGCCGCATCCGTGCTTGCCACGGCCGGCGATCTGGTGTTCGCTGGCACCCCGACCGGTGAGTTCGTCGCACTGGACGCCCGAACCGGTGAGAAGTTGTGGGAGTTCCAGTGTGGCAGCGGCCATCACGGTAGCTCCTCGACCTATAGCGTCGACGGCAAGCAGTACGTCGTCGTCCCAGTGGGTTGGGGTGGATGGCTTGAAGGCATCATTCCCGGAATGCTCGGCGCGGGCCACGGCAGCGCGTTGATCGCCTTCGCCCTGCCTGGGTGATTGCCATCCCAATACCCAACCCATCCGGAGACTGAAAGGAGAAAACGAACATGATCGTAGACAACAATCTGCCGAAGTGGGAATCGCCCACGCTCGCAGAAATCCGCGTGTCAGCTGAGGTAACCGCTTACGCGGGCACCCTGGATATGTAAGCCATCCGGTGTGGTGCCGGGCCGAGTTGGCCCGGCACCCCACCGGATTCACAACGAAAGGATGCGGCGGGGATGTGGGCACGCGTGCTGGGATCGGCAGCCGGGGGAGGGTTCCCGCAGTGGAACTGTGCATGCCCTCAGTGCCGCGCGGTACGAAGCGGCTCGCGACCCTGCGTTCCACGCTCCCAGTCGTCCATTGCGGTCAGCGCTGACCGGCAGCAATGGTTTCTGTTCAACGCCTCACCGGACATCCAGTCACACATAGAATCCTTTCCCGCCCTGCACACCGACGACGGTAGAGTGACGCGGCTACAAGCTGTTCTGCTCACCGACGCTGAACTCGACCACACGCTCGGCCTGCTTCTGATACGGGAGGGCCGCGGACTCGAGGTGCACGCGACGGAGTCGGTGTACGAGACCCTCAGTACCGGAACCGGGATACTGCGAACGCTCAAAGAGTATTGTCCGGTCACGTGGCGACCGGTGGTCCCCGGCACCGAGGTGCTTCTAGGCGGAGGGCTGTCGTACCGCGCTTTCGACGTCCCCACCACGAAGCGGATGCGCTTCGTCGGGGCCGCGGAGAAAGGCAGGGTCGTGGGTTACCGCATCACTGACACCACCAGCCGTCAGAGTCTGGTCTACCTCCCGTGCGTGCAGCAGCTCACGCGCGACATTCTGGAGGAGTTGACGGACTGCTCCACCTTGCTGATCGATGGCACCTGCTGGAGTGATGACGAGATGCCCAGCCTCGGCCTGGCTAGCAAGACCTCGCGTGACATGGGACATGTTCCAATTGATGGGCCGAGCGGCAGCCTTGAGCTGCTGTCACCGCTGCTCATCGATCGCAAGATCTACATCCATATCAACAATACCAATCCGATATTGCTCGACGATTCGCCAGAACGGCTGCTTCTTGCCCGGCATGGCATGGAAGTCGCCGTGGACGGGCTTGAACTTGAGATCTAAGGAGCAACGATGACGTTACTACTCACATCCGAAGAAACGGTACTACTCACACCCGACGAACTAGAAGCGACGCTCCGCGCGCACGCTAAGCAGTACCACAGCGAGCATCCGTTCCATCGCCGTATGAACGAAGGACAGTCCAGCCCCGAGGAAATCCGCGGGTGGGTGGCCAATCGCTTCTACTACCAGTTGAACATTCCCCGGAAGGATGGGGCGATCCTCAGCAACTGCCCAGACCGTGAGGTACGACGCCGCTGGGTGCATCGGATCACTGACCACGACGGCACCACGGAGGGAACCGGCGGCATCGAGTCGTGGCTGCGTCTCAGCGAGGCCGTTGGCCTGACTCGTGAAGAGGTAGAGAACTCACAGCACCTGCTACCCAGTGTGCGATTCGCCGTCGACGCCTATGTCACCTTCACGCGAACCCGTCCATGGGTGGAGGCGGTGGCATCGTCGCTCACCGAGCTGTTCGCACCCGACCTGATGGCAAAGCGACTCGCGGCATTCGAACGCCACTACACCTGGATCGACCCAGAGGGTCTCGCCTACTTCAGGACTCGGATTACCCAAGCGCCCCTCGACTCAGAGCACGGTCTCGCGATCGTGAGGGAGCACTGCGTCACTCCAGAGACGCAGGCAGCCGCTGTGGCGGCGCTGTCGTTCAAGTGCGATGTGCTGTGGAGCATGCTCGATGCGATTGACCAAGGCTATGGAACTCACTGACGAGGACGCCCGGCCGCGGTTGGCGCCGCACGTGCGGCTGACCTACAGCGCCGCGCGCAAGGAATATGCGCTGCTCTCACCGGAGACGATTTGGGTCATTAACGCCACCGGAGCCGCGATCGTGGAGCTGTGCGACGCCCAGCGAACTATCGCGGAGATCAGTGCCGAACTGCGCGACCGATACGACCAGGTCGCTGAAAGCGACGTCCGAAGCTTCGTGGCTAATCTCGTCACCAAGCATGGCATGGAGGTAAATCATGGAAAAGCCCTACGGACTGCTCGCTGAGCTCACATACGCCTGTCCGCTGCAATGCGCCTACTGCTCTAATCCGCTCGAGCTCGACGCCTATCGCGATGAGCTGAGTACCGAGGACTGGCAACGAGTATTTGCCGAGGCGGCGGAACTGGGTGTACTTCAGCTGCACCTCTCGGGCGGCGAGCCATTGCAGCGCCACGACATCGTCGAATTGGTGCAGTGCGCTACCGACCTGGGCTTGTACACCAACCTGATCACCAGCGGGCTCGGTCTGTCCACTCGTCGCGCCGAGCAACTCCTCGCCGCAGGCCTCGACCACATACAGCTCAGTATCCAGGCCGATGAGGCGGCCCTGAACGACCAGATCGCGGGGACTACTTCGTTCGAGCGTAAGCAGGTGGCCGCACAGCTCGTCAAGCAGCTGGGCTGGCCACTTACCCTCAACGTTGTGCTGCACCGGCAGAACATCGACCGGATCGGCGGAATTCTCGATATGGCGGTGGCGATGGACGCGGACCGTGTAGAGCTGGCAAACACACAGTACGCCGGCTGGGCAGGGCATAACCGCGATGAGTTGCTGCCGACCCGGGACCAGCTGGAGCGCGCTGAGGCGGTGGTGCGGGCGGCACGAGAGCGGCTCGGCGACACAATGGAGATCATCTACGTCATCCCTGACTACTACAGCAAGTACCCCAAGCCCTGCATGGATGGTTGGGCCAGTCGCCAGTTCACGGTTGTACCCAACGGCGAGGCGCTGCCGTGTCCGGCGGCCCATGAGTTGGGCCGCGCCCTTGACCTACCCCCGGCCAACGTGCGCGAGCATTCCCTGGAGTGGATCTGGGAGTCGGCGCCACTGTTCCAGCAGTACCGCGGCGACGCGTGGATGCCAGACCCCTGCCGCAGCTGTGACCGCAAGGAAATAGACTTCGGCGGCTGTCGTTGTCAGGCCTTTGCACTCACCGGCGACGCTGCCCGAACTGACCCGGTCTGTCATCTCTCGCCCGACCACGGGATCGTTGAGGATGCCGTGGCGGCAGCTAATGACCCGCTGCGTCCGCAGGAGAGCTCGCTGACTCCCCGCTCGAAACTGATCCGCACCAAGAAACGGACGACCGCCAGTACGCGGGGGATGTCCGCGACAACGCTCGTCCAGTTCTCCGAAACCATATTGAAAGGCAGGCAATGATAGGCGTAATAGCGCTCGGATTCGTCCTCGGTATGGACAACTTTCGCACATCGATCGTGCTCGGACTACTCAAACCAACCTGGCGCGAGTCACTGAAAACGTCCCTATACTTCGGCGTCTGGGATGGCGTGGCACCGCTCGTCGGGATGCTTGTCGGCGTATTCATGAGCACCAAGATCTCTGACACGGCCGAGATGATCGGTGCGGCGGTCCTGGCCGGGTACGGCCTCTATCTCGTTATTAAATCGATCCGGTCACCCGAGCGTGTGGACCCGGACATGAAGGTCGCTCGACGCTGGCTGCCCGTGCCGTTGAGCCTCGACAATGTGGCCGGGGGCGCGGCCCTCGGCCTCGTAGGCGGAACGATATGGATCGCGCCTTTGCTGTTCGGAGTCACCACCGCGATCCTGTCGTTCGCCGGACACGCGATCGGTAAAACGGCCGTCAACCTCGTTCCCTTCAGCGTTCGTCCAGACCTGCTGACCGGAATCGGCGTTCTGCTGATGTCGGGCCTGATGTTCACGGGCGTAGGCGACTTCTGATGTCGAACATCGACGCGCGTAACAGGGGAGAAGCCAGTGCGCGGCCGCTGTGCTATCACTGCCTAGAGTCCTATGCGTCGGCGGAAGCTGACCGGCACACGGTGCCAGTCAGCTGCGAGGCTGTCTGTCCGCGCTGCAAGATGATGCCGGCGTGCTATACGTGTCGAAACATGTATTGCGCCTGCGAAGTGCACCAACACTGAGGGGCTCGGCGTGACGATTGAACTGGCGTGCGTCCCTAAATGTTCAGTGCACGGCGTACCGCGCTCACGTTTCGCCGGGACACCGGCACCCTGGTGTTCTCGCGATTGTCCATGACCAGGACCAATTCGCCCTTGTCTCTGCGTTCCACCTCCCGAATTCGGCTGAGATTGACAAGGTACTGACGGTGCACTCGCAAGAAAACGCCAGTATCGGCTAGATCGTTGTCGAGTTTGTCCAAGCCGGACAGAGCAGCGCGCAGCTTGCCTTCATTCGTGAGAAGCCACACGTCGCTGCCGTCTGATTCGGCCACGGCAACCTCTGACGTCCCGAGCAGCACCATGCGATTCTCCTCGCGAAGGGCCACTATTCGACGGGACTGTCCCAGCAAGATCCCGCCTGTTTGTGCCTGTCGAAACTGCTCTCCAGCGAAGCCACCGAACGAGATCAGGTGTCCAATCACAGTGCGGTGCAGGAAGACGGGGCGAATTCCGATCGATAACAATTCGTCTGCCCGAGTGGTGAGGATCTGCGTCGAGCCGGTCCATCCCGGGTCTGCGCTCGCCCGCTTAGTGGCATAGCGGGCAGCGTGGATAAATGACGGGAGCTGCGGAGTCCAGCGCACAGCAGGGTTGACCGCGGGGGTGTTGCCGGGTACGCCGAGAATGATGCTCGCCGCATCGTCGGCGATCACCACCCCACCTGCCGTGTCGACGGCGACGAGTGACTCGTTCGGCCGTCCCCCGGCGTGGGAGAAAGCGGCGAGCATCTCACTGCCGCTGTCGTGGGCGCGCTTGCGCAAACTGTTCTGGGCATGGGTGGCAGCGGTCTCCAGCCATCTGCGCGAGGATGGTGGCAGTTCAGTGCGCCAACACGAGATGTTCAGGACGGCGAGTGGCTCCCCGCCCACCACGTCCCGCACCGCGATACCTCCGCAGGACCATTCGTGGAAGGCCTGGGCCCAATGCTCCGATTGCCTGATCAGAACCGCGTGCTTGGTTTCGAGTGCTGTACCCATGCTATTCGTGCCCACCGCGCCCTCTGACCAGCAAAACCATGGCGCGAGGCCACCCTCAGTGGCGATTGAGCGGGTGTTCTTGTCGCCCCAGGCGGCGAGAATTCTGCCGCTGGCGTCGGCAACGGTGATAACGCCTCCGGTGTCGGCTAGCTCGTTTGCCATGGCAGCGGCACGAAAACCCAGCTCTGCAAAGACGACATCTTGATCGAGGGAGTGCGTGACCTGTGAGACCGCGTTAGGGGCCTCGGACAGAAACGGGTCGATGTGGTACTTATCCCTGGATCGCTGCCACGAGATCGCCACTTCTGGCCTCACGCCGTAGACATCGTCCTCTCCCTGAACAAATCGTTGCCACGCGCCATGGATGTCGGTCGCGGTCGAGTCGCGGGATGTCGGCTGGGGTCGCTGGTCATTTGAAATAGTGCACTGCCTTAGGGCTACTCATCAAATCGCACGGTCTACCACGAGGTCCAAAACACCAACCTCGAGCGGGCATCGCGGGTACGGACTGCTCCTGGCCCGATTTATGAGCCAGCCAGTGCAGTGAGTGCTCCCACGGTGCATCCACCGAACGCGATTCGCTCCACTATTACATTCGCTGGTGTAATAGGAAACCATAAGGCGCGGCAGCCCTATTCGCAAATCCCAGATTTACCTACCTAAACAGGTGGTTCGAACCGTCTGAATGAGCGTTTCCCCTACCCGCAATTGATAGAAGGATGGGATGATCGCTTCTTCTCCGGAAAGGCAGTCCGATGCGACAAACTTCAGCTTCTTGTCTCGATGCGTGGATGGGCCGGGAGGCCTTCGCCGAGGCCATGATCCCGGTGATAGGCCGCCTGTACCGCGAAAACAACGTGCTCATCAGTATTCACGGCCGGAGTTTGATCAACAACTCCACAATGGACATCCTCAAGGCGCACCGCTTCTCGCGCCGGGTCGGCAAAAACGAATTGCTCCTGGAGGAGACTTTTCCGTTACTGAACACTCTGGCGAAATTGCAGCTCGGTTCGGCCGCGATCGACATTGCCAGCCTGAACCAGAAGTTCACAGAAGATGGCAGCGGTGCCACCTTGGAGGAGTTCCTTCGCGCCGAGCTCGCCGGGATCGTGGGCAAGTACGGTGACGAGTACGGTACCAGCACCGACGTCGTGCTCTACGGCTTCGGCCGGATCGGCCGACTCTTGGCCCGCTTGCTGATTGAAAAGGTGGGTGGCGGTCATGGCCTTCGCCTGCGTGCCATTGTCGTGCGCCGCGGGGCTGACAACGACCTTTCCAAGCGTGCCAGCCTGCTGCGCCGTGACTCGGTTCACGGTCCCTTTGACGGCACCATTCGGATCGACGAGGATGCCAACACGATAACGGCCAATGGGGTGCAGGTGCAGGTCATCTACTCGAACAACCCTGCCACCGTTGACTACGCAGCCTACGGCATCACGAACGCCCTGGTGGTGGACAACACCGGTCGTTGGCGTGGCGCCACAGGGCTGTCCCAGCACCTGCAGAGCACGGGTGTTGCACGGGTACTGCTAACCGCTCCGGGGGACGGTTCGCTGAAGGACATCGTCCACGGCATCAATCACGACACCATCACTGATGCTGACCGGATCGTGTCGGCGGCGTCCTGCACTACGAACGCCATCACTCCGGTGCTCAAGGCCATAAATGACAGGTTCGGGGTAATCCACGGCCACGTGGAAACCGTCCACTCGTTTACCAATGACCAGAACTTGGTCGACAACTTTCACGAAGGTGCCCGGCGCGGCCGTTCCGCTGCACTGAACATGGTGATCACCGAGACGGGGGCCGCGAAGGCAGTGGCCAAGGCGCTGCCCGAACTGCTGGACAAGCTCACGGGCAGCGCCATCCGGGTCCCCACGCCGAACGTCTCCCTCGCCATCTTGAACCTCAGCCTCGAGACCGCAACGACCAGGGACGAGGTGAATGATTACCTTCGTGAGATGTCGCTGCATTCTGACCTGCGCGAGCAGATCGACTACAGTGACTCACCCGAGGTAGTCTCCACCGACTTCGTCGGTTCCCGTCGTACCGGCATTGTGGACGGATTCGCCACCGTCTCAACGGACAAGACCCTAATTCTCTACGTCTGGTACGACAACGAGTTCGGTTACAGCTGCCAGGTGATCCGCGTCATGGACGAGATGGCTGGCGTGCACCGCCCCTTCTTCCCCGCGACTGATGTCGTTCGGGAGGCCTTGTCCGTGCTTTCCGCCGTGTGAGCCGTGACACGAAAATTGGAATTTTCACCGGCGGTGGCGATTGGCGGGGCGGGAACCCGTGCTGCGGCCGAGCGGCTCACGGACGCAGAACTAAAAATCGTGGATGTTCCGCAGGCTGTGGACAACGACCATGATGCGACCGACTACAGCTTCGGTTTCGATACCGCCGTGCCCATCGCGACGGAAGCCTTCGACAGGCAAAGGAATACCGCAAAATCCCATCACCGGTGCATGATCGCACGTCGTTCCGCAGGAGCGCTACGACGAGGCCGCGGTCTTGTTCGGCTGAGCCTCGTACGCGGTGATCTGGCCGATGCGTCGCACGTGGCGCTCGGCATTGCGGAAGGGCTCGGCCAAGAAGGCCTCGATCAGTTCGGTGGCCTCCTCAACGGTGTGCTGGCGACCCCCTACGGCCACCACGTTCGCATCATTGTGTTCGCGAGCCAATTTTGCCGTCTCGATGTTCCAGGCCAGGGCCGCGCGCACGCCTATGACCTTGTTTGCAGAGATCTGCTCACCGTTGCCCGAGCCGCCCAACACTATCCCGAGAGCGTCCACGCCCGCGGCTTGGTCGGCCACGACGGCGGACGCGGCAGTGATGCAGAATGCCGGATAGTCGTCCTCGGCGTCATAAGCCGTGGGGCCGTGGTCCACCATCTCGTAGCCTTTGGCTGTCAGTGCCGTGATTAGGTGGGAACTGAGCTCCATGCCGGCATGGTCGGTTGCGATGTGAACGCGCATGAGTGCTCCTTCAGACTCGTCGGGGTTACGTGTGGCTGGAGTGGAGTGCTGCTGTGAAGGCACGCTGGCCTGCGTCGCGCAGTGACGCAATGGCATCCGCAGGCGAGGACTTGCCGTAGACGGCCGATCCGGCGACGAAGACGTTGGCTCCCGCTTCCGCGGCCCGCGTGATGGTTTCTTCGGTAATGCCGCCGTCGACCTGAATGGCTACGTCAACCCCTGAACCCTCGATAGCTTCCCGGGCACGGCGGATCTTGGGTAGCACAACATCTAGGAACGACTGCCCGCCAAAACCGGGCTCCACCGTCATGATCAGCAACATGTCCAGCTCTGAGAGCATGTGCAGATACGGTTCAACGCTCGTGGCCGGGCGAAGCGCCATGCCTGCCTTGGCTCCCCTGGCACGCAGCTCGCGGGCCAGTTTGATGGGTGCGTCCGACGCCTCCACATGGAAGGTCACCGAGGCCACCCCGGCATCGGCGTAGGACGGCGCCCAGCGGTCGACATCGGAAATCATCAGGTGCACGTCCAACGGCACTGGGCTGACCTTCTGCAGCCGTTCCACCACCGGCAATCCAATGGTGAGGTTCGGCACGAAGTGGTTATCCATGACGTCGACGTGAACGGCGTCGGCGTTGCCGATGCGGGCCAATTCGGCTTCGAGATTGACGAAGTCGGCCGAAAGGATGCTGGGGTTGATGCAGCACTGCAAGGGTGAAATGGACATGGTGTCTGCCTTTCGGTAGCGGTTTAGAGCGTGCGGATCGGGCCCGGATTAGGCCGGCAGCGTCGTAGCTGAGAGATCAGCGGATCAGGGCGCGTTCCCGGGCCGTGACGAGGGCGCCTTCCACGTCGGCCAGAAGTTCCTTCCAACTGGCTACGAACTTGTCCAGTCCTTCGGATTCCAGGAGGGCGACGACCTCGGTGTAGGAGATGCCGAGGCCTTCGAGGTCCGTGAGCACGCCGGCTGCTTCCTCGTAGGTGCCGGTGATGGTGTCACCGGTGACTACGCCGTGGTCGAAGGTCGCGTCGAGTGTCTTTTCCGGCATGGTGTTCACGACGCCGGCAGCAGCCAGGCCGATGACATACAGGGTGTCGGGGTAGGCGGGGTCTTTGACGCCGGTGGAGGCCCACAGGGGACGCTGAGGCAGTGCGCCGGTCTCGGCCAGGACTGCCCATCGCTTAGTGGAGAACAGCTCTTCGTAGACCTGATAGGCAAGACGGGCATTGGCCACACCTGCCTTGCCCTTGAGCGCTTTGGCCTCGTCGGTGCCGATGGCATCGAGGCGCTTGTCAATCTCGGTGTCCACTCGAGAGACGAAAAACGATGCCACCGAGTGGACCTTGGAGAGGTCATGGCCGTTTTCCATGGCCAATTTCAGACCGGACTGGAATGCCTCGATAACCGCGCGGTAGCGCTCCAGGGAAAAGATCAGAGTGACGTTGACGCTGATGCCTTCGGCCAGGGTAGCCGTGATGGCCGGAAGGCCTTCGAGTGTCGCTGGAATTTTGATGAGGACGTTGTCCTTACCGACCTTCTTGTAGAGCTGCTTGGCCTCGGCGATCGTCCCGTTGGTATCCCAGGCGAGGCGGGGATCGACTTCGATCGAGACACGGCCGTCGACGCCCTTGGTAGCGGCGGCAACCGGGGCGAAGAGATCGCAAGCGTCGGCGACGTCGGTGGTGGTGATCTCGAAGATCGTCTCATCGAGGCTGCTGCCCCTGGCCGCAAGCTCGGCGATCTTGGCGTCATAGTCCGTGCCGGACGTTATCGCTGCCTGGAAAATGGACGGGTTAGTGGTGACGCCCACGACGTTTTTTTCGTCGATAAGCTTCTGCAGGCTGCCGCTGGAGAGCCGTTCGCGGGAGAGATCGTCTAACCAGATGGACACGCCGGCGTCGGAAAGCTGTGCGGTGGGAGTTGACTGTGTCATGACTCGATCTTCTTTCTTCGAAAACAGTGGTTAGTTGAGTGCCGCGGCGCGGGAAGCCTTGGCGGCGGCGACGACTGCCGGCACCGTAATGCCGAACTCCTGGAATAGGCGCTGATAGTCGGCCGAGGCACCGAAGTGCTCAAGGCTGACGGAACGGCCGGCATCGCCGACGAATTCCTTCCAGCCCAAAGCTAGACCCGCCTCAACGGATACGCGGGCCGTGACGGCGGCTGGCAGGACGGACTCGCGGTAGGCGGCGTCCTGTTTGTTGAACCACTCGACGCACGGCATGGAGACCACGCGGGCGGCGATACCCTCGGTGGCGAGTGCTTCGCGGGCTTCAACGGCGAGTTGGAGCTCCGAACCGGTCGCGATCAAGATGACCTGAGCGGTGGTGATGGAGCCGACAGCGACGGCTTCAGCCAGCACGTAGCCGCCCTTGGCCACTCCGTCGGCTGAACCAAATTCAGTGGAGGTGGCTACGCCCGTGCCCCGGGCGTAGGTGGGAATGTTCTGACGGGTGAGCACAATACCGGCAGGGTTCTCCGTGGTTTCCAGGATCTTCTTCCAGGACGCGGAAACCTCGTTCGCATCGCCGGGGCGAACCACGTCCAGTCCCGGGATGGCGCGCAGGGTAGCGAGCTGCTCCACCGGCTGGTGGGTGGGGCCGTCCTCGCCGAGGCCGATCGAGTCGTGCGACCATACGTAAATAGACGGGATCCCCATCAACGCGCTCAGGCGTATGGCAGGGCGCTGGTAGTCGCTGAAAATCAAGAAAGTACCCGAGAAAGCCCTGGTCGGACCGCCCAGGTGAATGCCGTTGACGATGGAGGCGGCTGCGTGTTCGCGAATCCCAAAGTGTAGTACCCGGCCATAGGGGTTGCCGGACCACGTGTCGGTCTGCTTGGATGCCGGCACGAAAGACCCATATCCCTCGATGGTCGTGTTGTTGGAGCCGGCAAGGTCGCACGAGCCGCCCCAGAGTTCGGGAAGCACCGCGCCGATGCCGTTGAGGACTTTACCGGACGCTGCGCGGGTGGAGATGTCCTTGCCAGGTTCAAAGGTAGGAAGGTTTGCTTCCCAGCCGGCCGGAAGCTCTTTCTTTTCGATGCGCTCGAGCAGGGCAGCGTTTTTCGGGTTGACGGACTTCCACGCGTTGAAATCGGTGGTCCATTTGGCATGGGCTTCCGCTCCGCGGTCGATGACCTTGCGGGCGTGGGCCAGGATTGCCGGGTCGACGTCAAAGTTTTTATCCACGTCGAATCCGAGTTCAGCCTTCAGTGCTGCCACTTCGGGGGCACCCAGAGCGGACCCGTGGATGGCACCCGTGTTCTGCTTCTTGGGCGAGGGGTAGCCGATGATAGTGCGCAGGGAGATGATGGACGGTTTGGAGGTCTCGGCCTTCGCGGCCAGCAGTGCTGAGTGGAGGGCTTCTACGTCTTCAACGTACTCGCCCGTCTCGGTCCAATCCACGCGCTGGGTGTGCCAGCCGTAGGACTCGTAGCGTTTGAGAACGTCTTCGGTGAAGGCGACGTCGGTGTCGTCCTCGATGGAGATATGGTTTTCGTCATAGATGACCACGAGGTTGCCCAGTTCCTGATGCCCGGCCAGGGACGACGCCTCGGACGTGACACCTTCCTGCATGTCGCCGTCGGAAGCAATAACCCAGATGGTGTGGTCGAACGGGCTGGTGCCGGGGGCAGCATCGGGATCCATGAGCCCGCGCATCCGGCGCTGCGAGTAGGCGAAACCCACTGACGAGGCCAAGCCCTGGCCGAGTGGGCCGGTGGTGATTTCCACACCCTTGGTGTGCTTATATTCCGGGTGTCCGGGCGTCAGGGAACCCCAGGTGCGCAAGGCTTCCAGGTCGCCGAGCTCCAGGCCGCAGCCCGACAGGAACAGCTGGATGTACAGAGTCAGTGAGCTATGCCCAGGGGATAGGATGAAACGGTCGCGACCTATCCAGTCGAGGTCCTTCGGGTCGTGTCGCATCAGCTTCTGGAAAAGAAGGTAGGCGGCCGGGGCAAGACTCATGGCGGTGCCGGGGTGGCCGTTGCCGACCTTCTCAACGGCGTCCGCGGCCAAAACCCGGATTGTGTCCACGGCGCGCCGGTCCTCGGACGTCCAGGTCAGTATCTCTGAATCTGTTGTGCTGGAATAGGTAGCTCTCGGATTCACGATTAATCCCCTTTGATTCGATCATCGGCCTGTAGCGGTCGAACGGATGCTTCTGCGTGATATCCACGATCTCTAAACAAACGCGTAGGGGTAATACTGTTTTCTGACGGTTCTAACTACACTTTGGGATAGGTTGGGAGTCTTTTCAACCCGGTAGTGTATGCACATGAACGCCTCCGCCGATCAGCGCCGCAAGGTAGTCCCCGTGCCTCTTTCGGAACTGCCGTGGCCACTTTTGCAAGCTGTGGCGGAACTGGCCGACGCCCCCTTGACCCAGATAGCAAAAGGACTGCGTGACGCCATACTTCCCTACCTGGGAAGCAGTGCGCTGATCATTTTCACCGAAGACTGCACGGGGCGGCCGCAGAAGAAGGCGGGCGATGAAGACATCATCTCAAAGGTCTCTATCGTCGAACTTGGCGCGCTTCGCGCTGCCCTTCCCGATGAGGCTCCCTGGTTCGGAGAAGCTGAGCTCGCCGGGCGACACCGCCCCGTACTCGCCCTGAAACACGCCTCCAGCAATGCGCTCCTCGTCCTGACGGACCCGCAGTCGAACGATCCGCAGCACGCCGACGAGGACGATTTGGTGATGTATCTGTGGCGCATTGCTGCCCGGCGGATTCGTGAGAAAGTGACCGATGCGCCGCCGTCGTACCTGCTGGAATCCCGGGCGGCCTCGGCTGAACGTATTCGCGTGACGGCGGAACTCACGGATCTGCACTCCACAACCCTGGAGATCCTCCTGGCAGCGCTGCGCTCGGATGATACGTCAGCCCACTCGGCCGTCATTGACCTCACCGCCAAAGCTCTGGTGGAGCTGCGCACCCTCAGCGACCGCACGAATGACCTGGTCAAAGAACCCGTCGCCACAGCCTTCGAGCGCCTTCGGCAGGACCTGCGACCGCTCACACGCTTCGGTGGCCTTGAGGTCGAGTTCATCGAGCCACCGCTCAATGGAAGGGACTTGCCCGGTGAAGTCGCGCACGCGGCGCGGGCCATCGTTCGCGGACTCCTTCTGGTCATGATGGAACAACCCGACGTCAGCAGGGTCCGGACGCAGTGGGACTGCGATGGGGAGAACTTGCTCATCAACGTAAGAGACAACGGCCGCGGTGCGCTCGCCGCGGATGCGCCAAGCATCATTCGCCTGGACCGTCGGGTGCAGGCACTCAACGGAAATTTGCAGATCGACGTCATGTCGGGATGGGGTGCAGATATCTTCGTGACGCTCCCTCTGGACCCGCCCGCCCGCCCGGCCAGGGATATCACTGCCTGGAACCTCGCGCCCCGGGAGCTTGAAGTTCTCCAGCACCTCGTTGCCGGAGAACGCAACCGCACCATCGCTTCGACATTGGCCATCAGTGAGAATACAGTCAAATTCCATGTGCGGAACCTCTTCAAGAAGCTCGACGTTGCCTCCCGCACCGAGGCCATCGCCCTGGCGCACAGCACCGGACTCCGCTGAGGATGCACGGCAGCCTGCCGAAATCAGGAGAGTGTCTGCTCCCAAGTCTCCCCAAAAGGAACCGTGTTGCTGAGTTCAAGAGTGTAACGGCCTGCATTGTGGCGGGTCGCCAGGATGCCGGCGCACCGTTGGGCCATCGCTGTTTGCCGAAGCTCGGCCTCTGCATCGTTGAGAATTTCGTGAAGTCGACCAGGCTCGGTGACGAGGACTTCCAAACGCTCGGTGGCGTGGCTGCGCATAATAGGAGCTACTTTCCAGGAAATCCATATGGGATGGCCTATGGCGCCAGAGGTAAAAAATCCCGGGAATGCGGGCCAGGAAATACTGGTACCGCACCCCGGGGGTGGCGTCCCGCAGCTTTGTGAGACGCCTCCATTAATGGACGGGCTAGCGGATGGCGTCGCGGAGATTCTTCGCTGCCAGGGCGGGGTCGGCTGCGCCGTAGATGGCACCACCGGCGACGGCGACATCGGCACCGGCGCGCTGGACCGCCTCGATCGTGGAGAGGTTCACGCCGCCCGCCACGGAGAATGGAACGCGGGCTTCTTCTCCGGAGCGAAGCAGCCCGCTCAGGTCATAACCGGGCTTGGCCTGCTCGTCCAGGCCTGCGTGCATTTCGACGAACTTCGCACCCAGCGCGCGGACTTCCCTGGCGCGGGTGAC
Source organism: Cryobacterium sp. Y29 (assembly GCF_002929825.1). Taxonomy (GTDB): domain Bacteria; phylum Actinomycetota; class Actinomycetes; order Actinomycetales; family Microbacteriaceae; genus Cryobacterium. The sequence goes on along the minus strand of NZ_PJJN01000037.1, from coordinate 447,217 downwards.
CTTGTCTGCCACGCCGATGAGGTCGACGACGATTCCCTTGTTGTGAGCCTTGGCTGCCTTGACGGCGCCGGCAATGGTCGAGTCGTCGGCGGCTCCGAGGATGGTGACCAGGTCAGCGCCGGCCTTGAAGGCGATATCGGCCTCAAGTTCTCCGGCGTCCATGGTCTTCATGTCAGCGAAGACGATCTTGTCCGGGTGCGCCGCCTTGACGGCAGTAACAGCGGAGAGACCAGCGGCCTTGATCAGGGGGGTACCCAGCTCAATGATGTCGACGTATTCGGCGACCTTGCCGGCGAGTTCGAGGGCATCTTCGACCGTGAGGAGGTCCATAGCTACTTGGAGTTTCATGATGTTGCTTCTTTCTGTAGGGGAACACGGTGAATGCGGAAAGTGGAGGCCTCGGTTATTTGAGGTTGGCGTGCCTGAGCCAGAGTTGTTCGGTCGGTTCATCGGTGCTGTGCACGGTCAGGCTCAGGTGCATCAGCCTCATGGCGGCCATTCGCAAGACAAGGCCGCTCCGCCCCGCTCCGGCGACGAACAACCGGCCTGTCTGGCCAAGGTGGGCCGCCAGGGTGGCGACCTCCTGTTCGTCAATTTTGGCCGCAGTGTTCGCGATCTCGTCCCTGACGAGGGACAGATTACGAGCAATGTCAACTGCGGTACCGTGCACGGTACGAATCGCAGGTGCTGTCGGATTCACGATTTGTACCCCTTCGATTCAGTCATCGGCCTGTAATGGACGAACGGATGCTTTCCGCTTGATGATCATCCTCGCGAAGCAAACGAGCAGGGGTAATACTGTTTTCTGACGGTTCTCACTACCCTTTCGGATAGGGTGCCCGTTCTCCTCGGTGGACTCTCCGGATGAGGGCAGCATCGGGGTCTCACCTCGGCGGTCGCGGTCAGCCACTCCGAGTTGGCGGAGTGGTTCCCTGACGAGCGTCGGAGTAGTTCGTGTCGAACCATTCGAGGAAGTTGATCACGCACCCACCCGTATCATCCGGCAGATGGATCATTACCGACCGAAGCGGTCAAGATTCATGACCGTGTGCCACGCGGATGCGAAGGCGCTTATGAACTTCTTTATAGCGTGCTGGCTCGCATAGACCTCCGACAGCGCACGCAGCTCGCAGTTGGTCGGAAATATCAGGTCAGTGCGACGAGCTCAAGAGGGTGCACGCCTCGATGCCGGCCCACCAACACCAGATCGGCGTCGTCGAGGAAACACGCGGTCCAGGTCTGCCTGCGTCAACGTCACCGCGTACCGGCCGAAGGTCGCGACCTCGTCATCTGTCAGGAACTTTACCGACATTGGAACAGCCAATGGCGGTAGATGGACGCAACCCATCCGCTTAACGCCACTGACCGTTCCGTTGTTGCTCACGCCCCGAAACCGGATCAGAAATCAAACCAGCGTGTTCATCATCTGCAGTCCCGAAGCCCGGAGGCCCTCACCTTTCACGAGCCCGAACTGTCACCAATGTCCTTGCCGAGTACAACTACCCCTTCGAAGAGGCGAAAAAGTTGACGCAGTCACCCTGATTCTTGAAGACGGGACTCGTGCTAGTTTCCCACCCGCCGTTTTTGCAGTTGTCCTTGCCCGCGAGCACAGTCTGAGTTCCGAACGTGTATTCAGTGCCAGCGAAGTTGATCGCGTTGAGGACGCCCTCGCCTTTGACTCCCGAACCGAGGGAGAAGCCGAACGCGGTGACGACAGCGTTTGGAAAGGCGGTCCGCCACTGGTCGAGGGTGCCGTGGTTGTCGCTGCCGAATCCGCCGCTGTGGGACGGTGCTCCGTCCTTGACGAACAGGTCTGCGGAGTTACTCAACCACCAGTCGTCGCCATAGGTGGCAGGCTCTCCGATGAGGATCCCATCGGCAGTGCCGTCAGCATCGAAGTCGACGATGAGCTGGGCGCCGGGGATACCCCCGGCTGTGTTCGTGTACTCAAGGGTTGGTTCGCCGGCTGCGGCGAGCAGGGTGTTCGTGTCGACGTACTCAGCGACCTTGTCTGTGCTGGTGGTCGAGTCGGTATACATGCGGAGACCGGTAGCGACCACTTCGTAGTGCCCTGTCGCCCTCGTGTCAGAAAGTGCGGAGTTGAAGCTGTCCGGTACGTAGAGGACGCTACTGGCGGCGTTCGCGGGTACTGCAATGGCGAGACTGACGGCTGCGGCGACGATGCCGACCAAGCCGAGCGAGATTTTTCTCATGCGGGGATTCCGTTCTTCCACCACGGCGAACCATGAGCGCGGGAGTGCGTCACAGCTGTGAGGATTATGCACACACTGTACAGGGGGACCGCTCACGAGACGGAATAAATAACACGGCGAGAATGGACGGCTCGAACTCGCCGCCTGAACTCCCACTGGCCTCATGACTGGAAAGCTAGGTTAAACCAGGGCGGGGCGAAGGCGTATCTGAATGCGGTGACCGGCGCCGTGAACTATCTGCGTGCACCGGGCACGCCCGGCAACCAGATCGTCGAGGGTGAAGAGACACTCGGGGTGAAGTACCGCCGGTATTCCGGGCAGTTGTCGCGTGCCTGGGCGCTCTGTTCGGGATCGGACAATCTTGCAGAGTTGCGCCCCGAGGTGAAGTTCTACGAAGAAGTTCGCGTGTGGATGGCCAAGTGGGATGCCAATGACCGGCAGTCCCGCGGCGAACCGATCCCCGAGGAGATTCAGCGTCTGCTGAGGGAGCTGATCGCGTCCGCCACGTCGTCGGGTGATGTGCTAGACATCTACGAAGCGGCCGGAATGCCGAAGCCGTCGCTGAGTGATCTGACTCCGGAGTTCGTGGCGAAGACGCAGCAGGCGCGCAACCCGCATTTGGCAATTGAAGCGTTGCGCAAGCTGCTGACCGAGGAGGCTGTTGCATCCACTCGCAACAACATGGTGCGGCAGCGGGCGTTCTATGACGCGGTGGCGCAGAACGAGTCTGCCGTGGATCTGCAGGGCGAGGGCAAACTGGCCGACATCGCGCGCGGGCTGGTGCAGGTGATGCGCCGTGACGTGCGCACCGACTGGACCGTGCGCGACGACGTGCGCGCAAAACTGCGCTCGTCGATCAAGCGGCTGCTCGTGGTGAACGGCTACCCGCCCGACCAGCAGCCCGACGCGATCAAATTGGTGATGGAGCAAATGGAGTCGATGGCGCTGCGCTTTGCGGAAGATCGCGCGTAATCGGCCTTCACCAGTCACAGGAAGTCGGTCACGGTTTCGGCCAGGCGACGTGCCTCTAGTGCTGGATGACGAGGTCTGGACCGAGGCCGTAACCAACGCATTCGGCACCTGGCTTAATCGACTGATTTACGCAAAAGAGGCCAGCCCCGCGAAGTACGGAACTGGCCTCTGACCTGCGCTTTTTCTTGGTGGGCTGTTTACGAAAGCCAGCACGGCGCGGATCTAGCGCGATTGCGTGCTCCAATTTCCTCCGCTGGTCACCCATTTTTCCTCTAGTTCCTCCAGTCGCTCGCTACGGCCGGTGCCAGAGAACGAAATTAGGCGCGATAAACATGCACAACTTCGAGAGGTGTCGATGTGCACTGCGACCGGGATCCGCGAGGCAAACAATCCGCAGAAGCATATTGTGAATTAACGTACGTAGCCATCCTGGCGGCGAACGTCTCGAAACTACCGTTGCACGCATAGCTGGCCGATCGATTCAAGAGGCGACGAATCTCGGAACGGAAAGCCATGAAATCGCGAATTATTGGCCCAAAAGTTTCGATGAACCAATGCTCATTTGGACTCTATAGATTTGGCGAGCTGACGGGATTTTAAACTGCGACCCCCTGAAAGCTCGGGCCAAATCTGGTCCTCGCCAGATGGCTCGGGACTCGCGGGTTTCCTTGCAGGGAGCCGGGCCGTTCGCTGTCAACGACAGTACGCGGCAGCGGTAGTGTCGCGGGATAACGGAGCGGGTCGGTCTCGCCGGGCGCCGCGGGGGTCGTCCGCGCAGAAACTCGCCGCCGCCCGTGCTCATTCAGCATTTGGGAAAGCGCAACGGCTGGTCGGCAACAACACCTACGATGCGTCCAGACCTGTCGTCATACTTGGACCAACGCGGCAACTAGCCAGACCATGAGCTACGTCTCGAAATGATCAGTCGAGGCGGACGCCTACTGTCGGTTTGGCAGAGGCGTCCCTGGATGGTGATCTCGGTGACGCCTTCCAACCAACTCCGATTCGGCAACTTGGACAAGAAGTTCCGGGACCTCCTTGTAGCAGTCGTTCCCCTGTCTACGTGTGGGCCGGCGCCCCGAGCTGAATTGAGAGCTCCGCAGCGACTCGCGCCGCCAGCAGGCCTGCTTCGTTGAGATGGGTTCCCAACCTGGTCTTGGGCGCGCTGACGTTAATGGCCGCAATGATGTTGCGTCGAAAATCAAAGACCGGAGCGGAGACCCCCACGACGCCCTTCTCGAATTCCTCGTCGACCGTGGCGTAGCCACGCTGACGGATGTGCGCGACTTCGCGCATCAGGCTCTCAAAGTCGGTGACGAGGGGTACCCCCTGTGAGTCGCGCGAGGTCGCGTCGGCCGTGTCGCTGCGTATGAGAAGCGGAGTAAGCGGACCCAGCACGGGCTCGTCATGACCGTGGGCCTCGTACCAGCGCCTGAGATCGTCCTCGGCCCAGTCGCTGACGAGCACCCGCCCTGATGATGTGCGCCATGCGGCGGTGCTGACACCCTCCCAACCGAGCCCGCGGAAGGCATACTCACTCAATTCGCTCGCGAGCGTCAGCACGCTTCCTCCGCGCAAGACGCAGAGGTGTGTGGTCTCGTGAGTGGCCGTGACCATTCGTCGAAGGTACGGCACGGATGCTCGCACCAGACGTGATTCCAGCGTGCGCGCTGCAAGGGCGTAGAGCTGGTACCCCAAGCGATAGTTTTGTGTGGCGTCGTCGCGGGAGACTAGACCGACCTCGGCAAGTGTCGCCAAGGTGCGTGATACGAGCCCCTTATCGCGTCTGGCCAGTTGCGCCACGCGCAAGACACCAAGCCCACCAGCGGAGTCAGCTTCGGGCGATCCGAGTATCTCTAGAAGCTCTAGATCCCGGCGTAGGCCAGCGGAGTTTCGCCGTGGCGCGGCTTTGGCCGCTCCGGTATCCGAGCCGCTGAGCGAGGTCATCATGAATGAAGAATACTTCAGAGTTGCCATATACACAACTGCGGTTGTGCAAAAAGACACGATCTCGTAGTCTCGCTGTATTCCACCGCTGATTGATCTGAATCGCGGTTCACGCAGAGTTGAGTGAAGGAGGGCGCGCCCGTGACCTTAGACCTGAACGGACTGTTGGCGTTCTGGGCCCGCCGATGGGACGACATCCTGGAACTGCTCGGCGAGCACCTCACCGTTGTAGTCGTCGCGCTGGCGATCGCAATGGTTATCGGTGTCGGAGTGGGGATGTTGGTGTGGGACAAGCCCCTTCCTCGGTCCGCCGTCATCGCCGCTGCGGGCGTGGCACTCACCATCCCGTCGCTCGCGCTGCTCGCCCTGCTGATTCCTGCAGTCGGCCTGGGGTGGACGCCCACCGTGATCGCCCTGGTGATGTACTCGCTGCTGCCGATCGTGCGTAACACCATCGTGGGCCTTCGCGAGGTTTCTCCAGCAATCATGGAATCCGCCCTCGGCATGGGCATGACGCCGCTGACGGTGCTGCTCCGCGTTCAGCTTCCGATGGCGTGGCCGATCATCCTCACCGGGGTGCGCGTGGCCGCCCAACTCACGATCGGCGTCGCTGCCATCGCAGCCTACGTCGCCGGCCCGGGCCTGGGCCAGTTCATCTTTCAGGGCCTCAGCTCGCTCGGTTCTAAGAACGCCCTCAACTTCGCACTCACCGGAACGCTCGGTGTCGTGCTTCTCGCTCTCGTCGTCGACGCCGCCTTCGTGGGCGTCACCCGTTCAACCACCTCAAGGGGACTCCGTGCCTAAGCAACTGAACACCGCCCTGCTGCAGATTGCCGGCAAGACCAGTGGTGCGCTCATCGAGCTCAACAACGTCACCAAGCAGTACCCGAACCAGCCTGTCGCCGCGGTGCAGAACTTCTCGATGACCGTGCAGCCCGGCGAGCTGATCATGTTTGTTGGGCCGAGCGGCTGCGGTAAAACCACCACCATGAAGATGATCAACCGCATCATCGAACCCACGAGCGGATCGATCTCGATCGACGGGCGCGACGTACTCTCCCTCGACCCGAGTGAATTGCGTCGCCACATCGGCTACGTCATCCAGCAGATTGGGCTGTTCCCGCACATGACCATTGCTGAGAACATCGGTGTGGTGCCTAAACTCCTGAACTGGAGTAAGGATAAGACCGCCGACCGGGTGCACGAACTGCTCACCACGGTGGGCCTCGAACCCGGTGACTTCGCGCACCGCTACCCCAAGCAGCTCTCCGGCGGACAGCAGCAGCGAGTGGGCGTGGCACGTGCCTTGGCCGCAGACCCACCCGTGATGCTTATGGACGAACCATTCGGCGCCACGGACCCGATCACCCGCGAGAAGCTTCAGGCCGAGTTTCTGCGCTTGCAAGCCTCGATCGGCAAGACCATCATCTTCGTCACCCACGACTTCGACGAGGCCGTGCGGCTGGGCGACCGAATCGCCGTGCTCAGTAATCGTAGCCAGATCGAGCAATTCGACACCCCTGCGAACATTCTCGCTAACCCCGCCAACGACTATGTCTCGTCTTTCATCGGTTTGGGCACTGCCATCAAACGCCTCGTCCTCATTCCCGTGACCGCGGCTCGACTCGGCCCCGCGAGCGCCGCGTCGAAGGGAGGAACCACCGTCCGCACCACCGATTCCCTGCGAGACGCACTTGATTCTCTCGTGCTTACCGGACTCCCGGCGCTGGCCGTTGTTGATGAGTTGAACAAGGCAGTTGGGTCGATCAGCGTTGATCAGATCTCCGCCGTGCTCGGTGCCGAGGTGCCCATTCTCACCCCCACTGCGGAGGCGTGACCATGGTCTTCCCGACCGCAACCAGCGCGACCCCGGTAGTGCGGAGCCGCACCGCCCGGCGCAGCGACGAAATTTGGTCAATCAAGCGGTTCATGACCCCCGCCGTGGTGCTGCTCGTACTCGTCGCCCTCTTTGTTGGGCTCTCGAACATGACGCTCGACTCCATCGAATCCCGCACCCTCAACGCGGACTACATCATCGCCCGCGTGCGCGAACACCTCGGACTCACGGTGGTCGCGTCGGCGCTCGTGGCCGTGCTCGCGATCCCGACCGGAATTTTGCTCAGCCGCACCCGATCCCGCACGCTCAAGGCAATCGTGCTCGGCATCGCCAACGTGGGCCAGGCTACACCGGCGGTCGGCGTCATCATTTTGCTGGCCATCCTCTGGCAGACCGGCTACTTCACCGCACTCGTCGGGCTCGTCGTGTACTCGTTCCTGCCGGTGCTGCGCAACACCATGATCGGCCTGCAGCAAGTCGACGAAAATGTGCGCGAATCAGCATTTGGCATGGGCATGACCCAGAACCAGGTGCTTTTTCGCATCGAGCTACCCCTCGCCGTACCGGTGATCCTCGCCGGGCTGCGCACTTCGCTGGTCTTCTGCGTGGGAGTGGCGACAATCGCCACCTTCATCAACGCCGGCGGCCTCGGCGACATGATCGTGAACGGCCTCAAACTGCAGCGCTACCCGGTGCTCGTGACCGGCGCCGTGCTCGTGGCGTGCATTGCGCTTCTCATCGACTGGGTCGCCGCCACCGCCGAAGACGTGATGCGCCCTCGCGGCACCTAAATTCTCGAATTTTCCCCTTCACAGTCACCACACGCATCCACGATCCCATCCCGCATCCCCACGCACCCCACAAGAGGAGTCACCATGAAGAAACCCACCGTCCTGTCGATCCTGGCCATCACAGCAGTCGGCGCCCTCGCACTCACCGGCTGTTCCTCGGGAGGAGTGACCGAAGCCGGCGGACAAGGTGACGAAGTCGCCGGACTCACCGGTTCCGTGGGAGCCAAGGACTTCTCGGAGCAGTACATCCTCGCCCACCTCACGAGTGCGCTGCTCAACGCTCACGGCGCCGACACGGAAGCCAACACGCAGGTCGTTGGCTCTGCCAACGTTCGCGCCGCCCTCGAAAGCGACGACTTCATGGGCTATTGGGAGTACACCGGCACCTCCTGGATCACCTACAACAACAACACCACCCCGGTGAAGGGCGAGGAAGCCCAGTTCGACGCCACCAAAGAGGCCGACGCGGCCAACGGAATCGCGTGGCTCGACCCGGCACCGCTCAACAACACGTACGCTCTCGCCATTCGCGCCGACAAAGCCGACGAACTTGGGGTCAAGACCCTCAGCGACATCGCCGACCTGCCCGCGGATGAGCAGACCTTCTGCATCGAAAGCGAATTCTCTACCCGCGACGACGGCTGGCCCGGTCTTAAGAGCGCATACGGTCTCGAAGTGCCCGACGCCAATGTGGCTCTGCTCGACACCGGCGTCATCTACACGGCCACCGAAAAAGGCGACGACTGCAACTTCGGCGAGGTGTTCCAGACCGACGGCCGCATCACCGCCCTCGATCTGGTGGTTCTCGAAGACGACCTCGAATTCTTCCCAGTCTACCAAGGAGCATTCACCCTCAAGCAGAGCACCCTCGACGAGTATCCCGGCATCGCCCCGGTCATGGCCTTGATGAGCGACAAGCTCACCACCGAAGAGATGCAGAAACTCAATGCGCTGGCCGACGTTGACGGCGAGGACCCCGAAGACATCGCCAACGACTGGCTGACCGAGCAAGGGCTGATCTAATGACACAGGCCCTGCAGATCGGCGAGAGCTTCATCGGCGACGGCGTGAACGCCGCCCACGTCAATACGGTTTTCGGGCACCGTGACGGTCCGGCAGGAGTCGCCTGGGCGACAGCCCTTGCCACCCCGAGCGCGGGGCACGTTCCTTTCGTCACCGTGCTGCGCCCCTCGCTGCCGGTGAAACCACTCACCCTCTTCGTAACCAAGGCCGCTCCAGCAACGGATGCCCACGGCTTGCTCATCTGGGGACCGGCACAGGCCGGCATCGCGGCCGGAGTCGCCGAAGCGCTGGCTGACGGCACCATCTCGCGGGAACAGGCCGACAGTCATGTCATCATCGCCGCTGTGTGGGTCAATCCCGGAGCGGATGACGCCGAAGCCGTCTACGCCCACAACCGGCTGTCTGTGCACACCGCCCTCGTCAACGGGGCGATGTCGCTGCCGAGCACCGACGCCGTGATCGCGGCCCGCGACAGCCCGTCCAACCCGTTCTTCACCTCGGTGAGCACACCCACAAACATGTCGGCGAGTAGCTCATCGTCCGCCTCGTCCCGCGTCTCATTCGGAGTGTCCACATGAAGATCACGGCGATCCGTCTCATCCGCTTGAACCTGCCGCTCGACACACCGTTTTCGGCGGCCTGGGACCCTGTTCCCCGCCGCAACTTTCCGGCCACCCTGGTGCGCGTCGAAACGGATGCCGGCCTCGTCGGAGTTGGTTCCGGCGACACGATGGACGGTTTCGAAGCTTACGAAGACCTCTTCCTCGGCACCGATCCGCTGCAGATCCTCAATCAGGTGCGCCGTATCGAGACGATCAACTTTCACGGCGGCCGGTACTGGCCGCTCGAAGCGGCGCTCTGGGACATCATCGGGCAGGTCGCCGGCCTGCCGGTCAGCGTGCTCTTCGGCGGCGCGCGCGACCGCCTCACCGCCTACGCCTCCTGCGGTGAGCTAAAACCGGCCCCCATTCGGGCCGAGTCGGCCCTCGCGGCCCGGGAACGCGGTTTCAAGGCCATGAAGATCCGCATCGCCCGCGACCAGATCGACCAGGGCATCGCGGCCGTGCGCGCCACCCGCGAAGCGGTCGGCGCCGACTTCGACATCATGGTCGACCTCAACCAGATGTGGCGCATGAGTGGAGACATCGAGGCAGCCCTGCCGCTGGCACGGGTGCGCCGTGTCGCCGCGGAGCTGCAAGAGCTCGGTGTGCTCTGGCTCGAGGAACCCCTGCCGCAGGCCGATGTTGTCGGCGCCCAACGCATCCGCTCGGAGACCGGTATTCAAGTCGCCGCGGGCGAAATGGTACGCAGCATGGGCGAAATGAGCGCCCTCATCGAAGCGGATGCCTACGACATCTACCAGCCCGACGTCGCCCTCTCGGTGGGCATGTACCGCGCCCGCCAGGTCGCGGAATCAGCGAACCTACGGCACCGGCTCTTCACTCCGCACACCTGGAGCAACGGGCTCGGACTGCTCGCCAACCTGCACGTTGCCGCGGGGGTGGACGCCGGGCCGTATCTCGAGTTTCCCTACGATCCACCCGGCTGGACACCCGAACGCCGTGACTTCTTTCTCACCCCGCTCGACATCAACGCATCCGGTGAACTGGTTGTGCCTTCCCTGCCCGGGCTCGGCGCGCAGATCGACTGGACCGCAGTGAAGAGGTACACCGTATGAGCACTGTGCTCGACACACCCGACTGGATAGCTCGGGCCGACACTCTCGCCCCCGAAACCCGGCTCTTCATCGACGGAACATTTCGACCGGCCCGTGACGGCGCCACCTTCGATAGTTTCTCGCCGCGTGACGGCCACCTGCTCTGCACGGTCAGCGCTGCCGGAGAAACAGATGTCGACGACGCCGTTCGCGCCGCGGTCCGTGCTTTTGAGCACGGGCTCTGGTCCCGTACCGACCGCCGGGAACGTGCTCGGGTGCTCACCCGGCTCAGCGACCTAATGCTTGAGAACCTCGATGAACTCGCCCTACTGGAATCGATCGACTCTGGGCATCCAATCGGTGATGCCCGTCGGGTTGACGTGCCGCAGGCCGCCCGCACCGTGCGCTGGTACGCGGAGGCCATCGACAAGATCTACGACGAGGTGGCGCCCACGCCCCAATCGGCGCTCGCCCTCATCACTCGCGAACCACTCGGCGTGGTCGGCGCGGTGGTACCGTGGAACTACCCGCTCATCATCACCGCGTGGAAGATCGCCCCAGCGCTCGCAGCGGGCAACTCCGTCGTGCTGAAACCGGCCGAACTCACGAGCCTGTCGGCGCTGAAGCTTGCCGAGTTGGCGGCCGAAGCCGGAATCCCCGCAGGGGTCTTCAATGTAGTTCCCGGACTCGGGCCAGTGGCCGGGCAGGCACTGGGGCGGCATCCGCTCGTGGACAAGATCACCTTCACCGGTTCACCCGCTGTGGGGCGGGGCTTCCTGACCTACTCGGGCGAGTCCAACGGCAAACAGGTCGCCCTCGAACTCGGCGGCAAGTCCGCGCAGGTCGTGCTTGCCGATACCGAAGACCTCGCCGCGTGCGCGGAATCCGTGGCCTGGGGGATTTTCTACAACGCCGGGCAGACCTGTCACGGCGGCAGCCGCCTCATCGTCGACGAGCGCGTACACGACGAACTCGTCGACCGAGTGCTTGCTGTGGGGCGGTCGCTCGTGCTCGGGGATCCCCTTGCCGAGGCCACCCAGATCGGAACCATCGCGAGCGAGAAGCAGCTCGACCGGGTGCTTGGGTACACCGACATCGCACGCGCCGAGGGCATAAACGTTCACGGTGGTGGTCGGGTGCGCCCCGAGGGGCTCACCGACGGCTACTACGTCGAGCCCACGGTTTACGATGGCGTCAACAACATGGGGAGAATCGGGCAGGAAGAAATATTCGGCCCGGCACTTGCCGTAACCACTGTACGCGGCGCAGCCGAGGCCGTACGCGTGGCCAACGACAGTCCCTACGGCCTCGCTGCGAGTGTCTGGACCAGCAACATCACTACCGCCCACGCCGCTGCCCGGGAACTTCGCGCCGGCACCGTATGGGTCAACACCTTCGACGCCTCCGACATCATCACCCCCTTCGGCGGCTTCAAGAACTCGGGCAGCGGCCGCGACCGGTCGCTGCACGCCTTTGACGCCTATACCGCGCTGAAAACCACCTGGATCAACCTGGGTGCTTCCAACCTTCCCACCGACTAAGTCGACCACCACAGACTGAATTGAGAGAACTGCTATGACCGCTACTCCGTCGACGCGAGTCGGCTTTATTGGCCTCGGCAACATGGGCTCCGGCATGACCCGCAACCTGCAGAAGGCCGGCTACGCGCTGGTGGTGAACGACATCCGTCGTGAATCGGCCGCCGCACTCCTCGCCAACGGCGCCGTCTGGGCCGACACCCCGGCCGACGTCGCAGCGCAGACCGACGTCGTCATCACAATGCTGCCCACGCCGCGGCACGTCGACACCGTTATCAACGGCAAGCACGGAATTCTCGCCGGAATAGCGGATGGCGGCTGCTGGATTGACATGTCCACCTCCGTTCCCGACGTGGCCAACGGAGTGCGATTCGAACACGCCAACCGCGGACTGCGCATTTTAGACGCCCCAGTCAGCGGTATGTCGGTCGGCGCAGCCTCGGGCATGCTGCAGATCTTCGTTGGAGGCTCTTCTGACGACTTCGACGAGCTGCGACCAATCTTCGAGGCGATGGGAGACCCGGAGCGAATTTTGCACGTCGGTGCCGCCGGAACCGGCTACGCCGTGAAACTCATGATCAACCAGCTGTGGTTCTCGCACCTCGTCGCCACGGCAGAGGTGCTGAGCATCGGAGTGAAGGCCGGAGTCGACCTCAGCGTATTGCGGGCCTCGCTCATTGCGAGCCCCGCCAACAGCAACTTCGTGCAGCACGACGTGCTGTCGATTCTCGGCGAGGGCGACTACGACGAGGGTTTCTCCATCGCCCTCGCCTGCAAAGACCTTGGGCTGTCCATTGACCTGGCCCGGACGGTGGGAGTCCCCGCCGAACTCAGCGGCCTGGTAGAACAAATCTACCGCCGCGCCCGCGCCCAATACGGTGACGGCGCCGGTGAGATGAGCCCGGTGCGCCTCTACGAAGATCTCAGCGGCATCAACCTGCGCCTGAACGATTCCACGCCGACAAGCCCCGCTGATGTCGTCGCGGCCGTCGCCGCGGCCGAAGAAGCCGCCGAAGTCTCCACTGCGGCGTCCATCGCGGCGTCCGTCGCGGCGTCCGCCGCGGCCGTGGCCGTGGCATCGTCTGTCAACGCCGACCTGGCCTCCGTATGAGTGCGATCGAAACCGCGCACGCCGCGCCACAAACTACGGCGACCGGGCTCGCGCCGCTGCCCCGGCCGCTCAGCGAGATGGCGCTCGTGCTCGACCCAAAACCGGTCGCGCACTTCGGTCGCGGCACCGTCACTGAGGTTGGCAGGATCACTGCGGCGAGCGGTGTCACGCACGCGTTGGTAGTGACCGATCCGTTCCTCGCCACGAGCCCGGTTGTCGCCGCTGTACGAGAGGCCCTCGAAGGCGAAGGGCTCGCCGTGACCATCTTCGGCGGGGTCACCCCAAACCCCACGACCACATGCGTTGACGAAGGCAGCGATCTCGCGGCATCGGTCGGCGCGGATGGCATTGTTGCCGTGGGCGGCGGGTCGTCAATGGATGCTGCGAAAGGCATCGCCCTCGGCTCCGTGAACCCGCAGCGCGGCATCGACCTCGACTATCGCAGCACTTTCGAACACCCGGCGCTGCCGATCGTGACCGTACCCACGACTGCGGGCACCGGCGCGGAGGTGAACGCCTTCGGCGTGATCACCGATGTCGTCAGTCACCGAAAGTTCTACGTGGGTCATGACAGCGCGCTCGCCCGGGCGGCGGTGCTCGACCCCGACCTCACCGTCGGCCTGCCGGCCGGAGCGACCGCGGCCACCGGCATGGACGCCCTCACTCACGCACTCGAGTCCTATCTATCGGTGCGAGCGAACCCGTATAGCGACGGCATCGCCCTGCAAGTCATCGCGACCGTCGCCGAGTTTCTGCCGCGCGCGGTCGACAACGGCGCGGACATCGAGGCCCGGTCCGAACTGTTGCTCGCAAGCCACGTGGCCGGAGTCGGTTTCTCACACACCGGACTTGGCCTCGTGCACGGCATCGCGCATCCACTCGGGGGCCAGTTCAATATTCCGCACGGACTCGCGCTGTGCATCGTGATCGAGGGTGTGCTCCGGTTCAACCTCGCCGCCCGCGCGGCCCGCATCGCCCGGGTGGCCTTCGCCCTCGGCGTCGGGCGTACCGACCTGCCGGAGTCCGAGAACGCGCAGCGCGCCATCGAGGCCATCGCCGCGCTTGCCGTAAGGGTCGGTATGACCGGCCCACTCTCGAACTTCGGCGTGACCGAGGGTGACTTGGCGTCGCTCGCCGCCGACACGCTCGCCGATACCGTCACCGTCAACAATCCGATCCAGCCCACCGTCGACGACGTGGTGCGCATTCTGAAGGAGTCCCTGTGACTATCACCCCCGCGACCGACCTGCCCGCGACGAACATGACCGAAGCACGCCAGCCTGCAGGCGTCACCCGCGCCGACGAACTGGCTCTACTCGCGAGCTTGCCCACGGGCCTGTTCATCGGGGGTGAGTGGCGAGCTGCGAGCGATGGAGGAATTTTCGACGTCTGCGACCCCTCGACCGGAAACGTTCTGATTCAGGTAGCGGATGCGACGCCGCAAGACGGCCTGGCGGCGCTGGCGGCGGCATCCGCTGCCCAAGAGCAATGGGCGAAGACCCCGCCGCGAGTGCGCGCCGAAATCTTGCGGGCGGCGTTCGAAGCAGTCACTGCGCGCACCGACGACTTCGCGCTGCTGATGACTCTCGAAATGGGCAAGCCGCTCGCCGAGGCCCGCGGCGAGGTAGCCTACGGCGCCGAATTTTTGCGCTGGTTCTCGGAGGAGGCCGCCCGTATCTCGGGACGGTTTGCGGTCGCGCCCGACGGCCGAAGCCGCCTGATGGTGACCAGGCGCGCGGTCGGGCCGTGCCTGTTCATCACGCCGTGGAATTTTCCGCTCGCGATGGCCACGCGCAAAATCGCCCCGGCCATCGCAGCGGGCTGCACAATGGTGCTGAAGCCCGCGGCGCTCACCCCGCTCAGCGCGCTGCTCTTTGCCCAGGTGCTGCAAGAATGCGGACTGCCAGCCGGAGTACTCAACGTGGTGCAGACCACGAGCGCCGGCGCCGTAACGGGACCGCTGATCACGGACCCCCGGCTTCGTAAGCTGTCATTCACCGGATCGACCCCGGTGGGCATCAACCTGTTGAAAAGTGCGGCGGATCAAGTGCTTCGGGTGTCCATGGAGCTCGGCGGCAACGCTCCGCTCATTGTTTTCGAAGATGCCGATCTTGACGCGGCCGTCGATGGTGCCATGGTCGCGAAGCTGCGCAACGGCGGCGAGGCCTGCACCGCGGCAAATCGCCTGCTGGTGCACGAATCCATCGCGGGGGAGTTCACCAAACGTTTGGTAAAGCGCATGCGCGCCCACACCGTCGGCCGCGGCACCGAGCCCGGATCGTTGCTCGGCCCGCTCGTCGATGAAGCCACCCGGGCCAAGGTGCACGAGCTCGTGACCGACGCACAGACGGCGGGCGCGCACCTCGCCCTCGGCGGGGCGTACATCGACGGCGCGGGATACTTTTACGAGCCGACCGTGCTGACGGATGTCCCCGCCTCCGCCCGCATCATGCACGAAGAAGTCTTCGGTCCCGTCGCGCCGATCATCACCTTCGTGACCGAAGAGGAAGCGATCGCGTTGGCTAATGACACCGAATTCGGTCTCGTTGGGTACGTCTTTACCCTCGATCTCAACCGTGCGCTGCGACTGTCCGAGGAGCTCGAGGTGGGCATGCTCGGAGTGAATACGGGCATCGTCTCGAACCCGGCAGCACCGTTTGGTGGAGTCAAGCAGTCTGGGCTTGGCCGGGAGGGCGGCTTCGAGGGCATCGACGAATACGTGGAGACACGCTATGTGGGCATCGCCGACCCCTTTGCCGCCGTGAACTAGACCTCCGGACGCGTCGACCACCTTGACGTGCCCCCGGGCCATGCCTTGCAGCCCGCCCACCAACTCGAGCAGAAATGACGGCCGTCACTCGTGGCGATGCCGGCCTGCACCCACGCCACCGTGACGGTCGCGGCAAACCGACGGGTAGGCTGCTCGCTATTCGGCAGTCTCGTTGGGGTCTTCATCCAGCCGGCTCTCGGTCGCGCTGCCGACCTGCAGGGCTTCGGCGCCTCCCTCGTGATCGGCGCTGCCGTCGAACTCATCGGGTACCCAGTCTGGAAGCACCCCGGCGACAGCAGCACCATGCCAGTGGATGTCGCTGCTCCCGCCGCATAGACCGAATCGCTCTCATCCCGCCCTGAGTAAGCTCGCTACTATCTCCAACGAGCAAGGGAACTCATGGCCACCGGTGAGACGCAGATCGACAATGGTATTTTTCGCGTGACCAAGTGGACGATTGAACCGGGAGGTGCCATTCCGATGCATGTTCATAAATTCGAGTATGCGGTCGTGCCCCTCGTCAACGAAACCATGCACGTGATCAACTCCGACGGCTCAGAGATCGTCGCGGAAATTCGTACTGGCCAGAGCTACACCCGGCCGTCTGGAGCCGAACACACCGTCGAGAATCGTGGGTCGCGAGCGATCGAATTCGTGGAAGTTGAAAAACTCGTCTGACGACTCACCTACTGGGCCTGGTATTCACTCTGGTCCTGCAAGGCCAGCACCTGGCTCACCCAGCAGCCCGAATCCGGACTCGCCGTCGTCACAAGTGGCCCGGGGTGGCTCGCCACATTCGCTGCGTACATGGGCGTGTGGATCATGATGATGTTCACCATGGACTACGCCGCACTCGGAAAGCGCAAGGACACCAAATTCCACCAGCGGTGGAGCTTTGGCTGGGTGTTCTACATTCTCGCTTACGGTTTCAGCGCCTCAGTGGGCATCTTCCTCACCTTCACCATCCCGGGACCCGACGCTTCTGAAACTGGCCTCGCCGGTGTGGGCGCGACCTGGGGCCCCAATCTCGCCGCTGTCGTCGCCTCCGCCGTTAACGGTGGGCTGTGGAAGACCACTGCGGGTAGCACGGCTCTGGTCACGGCGCTTGCCGGTACCAAGTAACAGGATTGCCCTGTTGCTGCGGCGTGGGAGTGCCTTCGGGCATTCCCACGCCGTTGCTATTTGTCGTCAAGGTCGACCAGACGCAATGCAAACAGGCAAGTGGCCTGACCTTCCACGGAGCTGAGGTTCAAGCGCAACAGCGATTCGATCTTGCGCAGTCGATAATTGAGCGAGTTGCGATGAATGAACAACGCGCTGCAGGTCTTCGACGGCTGTGCGTCATTGCGCAGGTACGCGCGCAGCGTCTCCACCAATGGGCCGGTGCGCTTCGAGTCGTGTTCCCAGAGCGGGGCCAGAAATTTGCGTGCTGACTCCTTTGACCCCCGTCCGGCGGTGGCCGTGACGACGGCGCTGAGTCCGAAGTCCGGGGCAAGCTGGGGCCGATCGATCCTTTGCACCATTTGAAGAGCGTGCACCACCGACAATCGAAGCTCGAACAGGCTGAGCGTGGGACGTTTCAGAACTAGTGGCTGCCAATCATGGATGTGCAGCAGGCGCTCGACGACGATATCGAAGTCAACGCGAGGGTTTTGCGCCAGCGCGACCATGCGGTCGCCGAACTCGGCAACCCGAACAGTCTGAAACTTCTCGTGCAGGGCAACCCGCAATTGCCAGGATGTCGAGGCGAACTCGCCGCTCATATCCGCGACCAGAACGGTCGTCTCCTCACTCGTATCCAGGCCGATGTCCTGAAAGGTCCGCCTCACGTCGAGATGCGTCGCTTCCTCCCAAGACTGGCAGGCGATCACAAAATTCTTGATCTCGTGCTGACGGCTGGCATCAACAATCACCGATCGGTTGAGTTGCAGCGCAATGATGGACGCGACCGGTCCCAGCAGGGAGGCGAGTGGGCTGTCACTGTCCTTGTCTCGGATGGCCAGGCGGCAGGGATTATTGAGTCCCATCGGCAGGGGAATATTCAACACTCCCACCTCCGGCTTTGTTCTGATTCCCTCCGTCCACGACGCGATTGCCGGGTATTGCGCAATCACCGTGCCATAGGCGTCGTAAACGGCCAGGGGAGACTGGATCGTGTTGAAGATGGTGGCAAGCAGGGTCACCACCTCGGCATCCTGGTTGGCAAGCCGAGCGCATTCATCGGCAAGCGTCCAGCCCTGGTTGACCACAGCCAGCCGTTCGGCGTGCATAACGCTTTCAATGAAGCGATTCACCTGCAATGGGGGAACCGCTGCAGGCACTTCCAACAGGGGGATATCCCGCTTAGTGCAGGCGGCGACCAAGCCGGGAGGAAGGACGCGATGGGCCATCCCCGTCGCGAAGACTATGGCGCAGACGGGTACCTCGGCGAGGCGCTCAACGAAAGCGTCCCAGGTACGCTCATCGGAGAAATTCATTCCGATACCGCTGGTGAGTAGCAACGCATGCGGATCAAGAAACGGCGTGGGATCCATCAGTTCGGTGGGAGCGCATCCGCTGAGTTCGGTCGCCAGACGCGCCTCCGATGAGGGCGTTTGCAGCAACAACTGCAGGGACCGTTCCAGAATCAGGTCGACAACGCGCATCGGAACGTCCAGTCTAAACGGCAGTTTGCACAAAGTTTTCCGCAAGCTTAGTGCAGATGCCCACTGGGCCGTGCCGCCTGCGCACCGTAGCGTGGGGGGATGGTAGATGTGAACAGCAGGTCGAACATCAGCGTGAACTCCGATATGGGGGAAGCCCTCGGCATTCACAGTTTCGGAAATGACGAAGCCCTTATGAAACTGGTCGACGTGGCGAACGTTGCCTGCGGCTTTCATTCCGGAGATCCCGATGCAATGGACACCACCGTTGCGCTCGCTCGACAGCACGGGGTGCTCGTCGGAGCGCATCCGGGGCTGCCCGACTTGGTCGGGTTCGGTCGCCGCGAAATGAAGCTGATGCCCTCCGAGGTGGAATCGATTATTCGGTACCAGGTGGGCGCACTCGTTGCATTTCTGCACAAGTACGACATGCCACTCAACCACATCAAGCCGCACGGTTCCCTGTTTGGAATGCTGTCCCGTGATGAGTCGCTCATGCAGGCGGCAGCGAAGGTTGCCAAGTCGTATGGTGTGCCGATTTTCGGTCTAGCCGGCACCGCGCACGAGACGGTTACCGAGCGCGAAGGCGTGGAATTCGTGTCGGAACTCTACGTGGACTTGAACTACAACGCTGAGGGTGGCCTGATAATTCTCCGTCGCCCGGAGAACACTGACCCGGCTCAGGCTGCGACCCGGGTGCGCCGGGCACTCGCGGACGGTACGGTGCTGGCCAACGACGGTACCGAACTCCAGATCCCCTTCGGCAGCGTGTGCGTGCACTCTGACACCTCGAACTCTCCAGCCGTCGCCGTTGCCGTGCGTGAGGCGCTCGGCCGATGATTCACCACGCCCGATGGGTGCCCCGAGCGGCTTCCGCGTGCGTTTCCACTCCCAACCGCTCGATGAAAGTGAACTTATGAGCCGCCAGATCATCTCCCCGCTTCCCGGAATTTTCTATCGCAAGCCCGGCCCGGGCAAAGACCCCTACATCAACGAGGGCGATACCGTCTCGGCAGGGCAGACCATCGGCCTCGTGGAGATTATGAAGCAATTCAGCGAAGTGCGCGCCGAATTCGACGGTGTGCTCGAAAAATTTGAGGTCGACGACTTCGGCGTCGTCAACCCCGGTGACGTGATCGCCCTCACCTCCTGAACGTCGTCTGCAGAGATCAGCGCTGCCCCGCCATCGATCACGTTTCACTCGACTCACTGGAAGACTCAATGAAAAAACTCCTCGTAGCCAATCGCGGCGAAATCGCCGTTCGAATCATCCGTACCGCTCGCGAAATGGGGCTCGTGACCGTCGCGGTCGCGAGCGAAGCCGACAAAGCCTCTCTCGCCGCAGACCTGGCCGATGAGGTCATCGTGGTGGGGCCGGCCCCGGCGGGGCTCAGTTATCTCAACCACGATGCCGTGTTGAAGGCCGCCCTCGACAGCGGCGTGGATGCCGTTCATCCCGGTTACGGTTTTCTGTCCGAGAATGCCGAGTTCGCTCGCAAAGTACTTGCCGCCGGTCTTATCTGGGTGGGGCCCTCCCCGGAGTCGATCGAACTCATGGGAGACAAGTCCCGTGCTCGACGGGCGGCGCTTGACGCCGGTGTTCCGACTCTCCCCGGTACCGAAACGGCAGTGCAGGACGACGATGATCTCGAAGCCATTGCGGCACGCATCGGATACCCCCTGGTGGTCAAGGCTTCTGCAGGGGGTGGGGGGCGCGGCATCCGTCTGGTGGAGGACCCGGCACAGTTGCGCGCGACGGTCGAGATAGCGCAGGCGGAAGCCCTCGGTGCCTTCAACTCTTCCGATGTGTACTTCGAGAAGTTCGTGACGCAGGCCCGCCACGTTGAGGTGCAGATTCTGGGAGACGGTGAGACGTACGTGCACCTCGGGGACCGAGACTGCTCCATGCAGCGCCGGCAGCAGAAAATTCTGGAGGAAGCCCCGGCGCCCAGCCTGCCGGACGCCGTACGGGAACGGATGCGCGACTCATCGGTGGAGCTGGCGCGCAAGGCGAACTATGTCGGCGTGGGTACCATCGAGTTTCTCTACGATCCGGCCAGCCATGAGGTCGCTTTCATTGAAATGAACACGCGTATTCAGGTAGAACACACCATCACCGAGGCCATCACCGGAATGGACCTGGTGCGTGAGCAGTTGCGGATCGCCGCCGGTCAGAAGCTCGACATCACGCAGAATGACGTTCACTTCGTCGGCCACGCGCTGGAATTTCGCATCAATGCGGAAGATCCCGACAACAACTTCATGCCGAGCCCCGGCCTGATCAAGGCCATGACCCTGCCCGGAGGCGCGGGCGTGCGTTCGGATTTCGGTTTCACCGCGGGCAAAACCGTGGCCCCGTTTTACGATTCGCTGCTCGGCAAGATCATCGTCTGGGCACCGACACGGGAGCTGGCCATCGCCCGGTCGCAACGGGCCCTTGACGAAGCGCACATCGACGGAGTCAAAACCACCATCGGGCTGCTCCGCTCACTGGTTGCCCTGGATGACTTCGCCGAGGTCAACCACCACACCAAATACATCGAGACCGTCTTGAGCCCGTTGGGAGACGCCGCATGATGCAGCAGACCATGGCCCGATACACCTGGGGTGGCGACGAATTTCTCTTTGTCGAAATCACTGAAGGCATGTCACTCGAAGCCAACTTCATCTCCAACAGCATCGCGAATGCCTTGGAATTGCAGCAACTCGCGGGCATCGTGGATATCTGCCCGGCCAACGCGTCACTCCTGGTGCGGTTCGACCCGGACATCCTGGACTGGCAACAACTCGAACGAGCAGTGCGCCGACTGGAGCAGGAGGTGCGAGCGGCCACCGACAAGGTTCTCCGAACGCGCATCATCGAGATCCCCGTTTGGTATAACGACCCGTACACGAACGAAACCGGTGCCCGGTTTCGTGAGGGCTACCATCAGCGGCCCGAAGGCAACGACCTGGACTACGCCGCGGAGGTGAATGGGCTGGCCGATGCCGAGGAATTCATCAAACGGCACCATGAAACTCCGTGGCTGGTTTCCATGGTGGGCTTTGTGGCCGGTCTGCCCTTTCTCTACCAGCTGGTCGAGCGTGAGCAGCAACTCCAGGTTCCCAAGTACCTGAGCCCCCGCACGGATACCCCGGCGCTGACGGTCGGCTACGGAGGCTGCTTCAGCTGCATCTACTCGGTGCGCGGTGCCGGTGGGTATCAGATGTTCGGCGTGGCGGCCGCCCCGATCTTCGATCCGGCCCAGCGACTGGACGACTTCTCGGACTTCATGATTTTCTTCAAGCCGGGTGACATTGTGAAGTTCAAGCCGATTGACGAGGCAGAATATCGGCGCATCCAGACAGAGGTCGATGCCGGAACCTTTCGGTACCGACAAACACCCATTGATTTCGATTTGAGTGCGGCCCTGGCCGACCCCAATAAGTACACCTTGTCGCTTCTGGAGGCACTCAATGGCATTTGACGTTCTCGAGCCCGGCTTGTCCACAACAGCGCAAGACCAGGGACGTATCGGTTACTACAAATTTGGCCTTCCGCAGGGCGGATCGATGGACCAGTATTCGGCCACTCTCGCCAACCGTCTAGTCGGTAACACGGTGTCTGATGCGGTGCTGGAGTGCACCTATATCGGTCCCAAACTCGTGTCCACAACCAACGCGGTCATTGCCGTAACGGGAGCTCCGGTCGATGTGTTCGTCAACGGCCAGCTCGTACCCGAATACGAACGGATCGAGCTTTTGGCTGGAGACGAGCTGAAATTCGGTGTGATCAAGGGCGGCACCAAGTACTTTATCGCCGTGCACGGTGGAATCGATGTACCGGAGGTTCTCGGTTCGCGCTCGACCTATCCCATCGGAGCCATCGGGGGAGTGGACGGGCGTGCGCTCGTTGCCGGAGACGTTGTTCCGGTTGGTGTCGGCTCAGATAACGGCCTCCCGGTGGTCACGTCCATCGCCGTTGACGATCGTCCCGTCTTTTCCAAGGAGGTGAAGGTGCGCGTCATGCTCGGGCTGTACGATCACAATCTTTCTGCCAAAGGATTAGACAGCCTGTTGAACAGCGAATGGACGCTAACTCCTGTCGCTGACCGGATGGGACTACGGTACAGCGGACCCGGAGTTGAGTGGAAAGACCGCGAGCAGCCCTTCGGAGCCGGGCAGGATCCTTCGAATATCGTCGACGCCGGATACGCTGTCGGTTCCATTCAGATTCCCGGCGGTACCCAGCCCATCATCCTGCACCGCGACGCTGTCTCCGGCGGTGGGTACGCTATGGTCGCCACGGTCATCTCCGCGGATATGGACCTGGTCGCGCGTTGCGCGCCGGGTACGAAGACCCGATTCGTCGCTGTGAACATGGAGGAAGCGCTGGCTGCGCGCCAGGAAAACAACGCACGAGCCGCCCGAATCTGGTCTTAATCGGGCGTCGGTCGCTCGCGATTAGTCCGGCTGTCTGAGCAACACCGACCGCGATCCTAACGAAACGCTGAGTTAGTCGTCACAGAGCGCCGCGGTCGGGAACAAATCGTGCACGGGAGCCCCGAAACGATTCGCAAGGCCTCAGTGCTGCTGCTGCATTCCGAAGAACTCTGGCGGTCTCGCGCCCAGCGCTCAGTTCTTGTCTCTCGCAAATGCCTTGTCGAGAAGCTTCGCCGTTGCCGGGTTCACTACTGCTAACAACTACCTCGCTGCGCCGGATGTAGTGCTGCACGGTGGTCTTCGTGTCCGTGTGACCGAGCAGTTCCGCGGCCAGCTCGACGTTGGCGTTTTCGTTGACCGCGGTGGCCACCGTGCGGCGGAGCAGGTGCGGCGTCACCCCGGCGATTCCGGCATTACCAAGAACGCTGCGTAATTGTCGGCGCACGTTCGCGGTGGTCAGCGGGGTCCCATCCCGTGATTGGAAGAGCAGGGCATCCGGGTCGCGGTCGCGGGACATTGCGAGACGTCGACGCATCGCGTCGGATGTGAAGGTTGGCAGCGCCACCACGCGCCTCGATTTAGCTGTCTTGGGATGATCCTGCCGAAGGGTCAGCTCGCCCTTGCGGCTCACGATCGTGCCGGCCAGGCGAATGGACGGGACGGCGCTGGTGACGTCGACGTCCAGGCGGCGGATTGCCAGCACTTCTCCGATGCGTGCTGAGGTGCCGAGCATCACCTCGACGATTGAGCTGAGCTGCCCGTCTGTCCGGGGACCGGAGACGTATCCGACGCCCGCCTCCCAGGCGGCGATCGCGGAGCGGATCTTGTTCACCTCGACCGCGGTGAGCGCGTCGGGGATGTGCGGCTCGCGGTGCAGACGGGCCACGTGGTCCATGGGATTGGTCGGGACGATCTCGTGCCGCACCGCCAGCTCGAGTGCCAGGCGCAGCACGACCCGCGATTGTTTGGCGCGAATGTAGGGGAGCTTGGCCATCTGCTTGATGAACTGGTCGCAGCGAACCACGCCGATCTCGCGCAGCGCGAGATATTGAAACACCCGCAGTACGAGCGTGCGCATGTTGCGCTCATACAGATTGCGGGTGGTCTTGGAGATTCGATTCTCCGCGTCGATGTCGTCCAGCCAGTACTTCACCAGGTCAGGGAACGGGCTGTCTGGAGGCAGATAGCCGTTCGTCGGCTGCAGCTGGTTTCGGTCGGCGAGATTGCCCTTCAATGCGCGCTCGGCGGCCTTGGCCGTGGCGCCAGTCGCCTGCACTTGGCGGGACTGGCCGTCCCAGTCGCGATACATGGCGCGAGCCATGAACTGGCCCGACGGCATGATCCGCACGGTGATGTCACCGAACGTGCCGATTGTTAGGCGCGGCCGCGACATCTCAGTTCACCGCCGGTCGGGCGGCCCAGACGGTTCGCGCTGCTGTGCCATCCAGGAGCGCACGTCGGAGATCGTGAATTTCAGATGCTTGCCGAACCGGTACGCAACAGGGCCTTTGCCATGCACGCGCCAGTCGTAGACGGTCGAGACCGGGATGCCGAGGTAGGTCGCCAGCTCGGTGACGTCCATCAGGGGCTCCAACGCCTCGGGGGAGACGGTGGCTGGAGATGCTTCGTTTGTGTTCATATTCCGTAGGTGCGACCGGCGTACCTAAGCAATGAAAGACGACCGAGTATGACGTGGTCGCCTCGCACTGCTGAGTCGCCAGAAGGCGTTCTCGGAGGGGTTTTTGATGGGGTGATCAATTGTCTAACCTAAAAAGTCCCGGAAACCCTTGAGTTTCCGGGACTTTTGGTCGGGCTGACAGGATTCAAACCTGCGACCCCTTGTAGGTTTTTGCCTACATTATGTCGTTACCGAATGTCTCCGAAAACCCGCGGATTCCCTTGTTTTTACAGGGAACCGGGCGGTTCGCTGCCTCCAATCGTACGTCATCGATTTGGGTCATTTGGCGATGAATGTGATGGGTAAATGATGACCATTTGGCCCGCTTTTCGCGGGCGTATGTCATTGCCGACGCTGACCGGCGCACCGCGCGTCACCTCGGCAGCCGCGTTGCAAACACCGCCCACAGGTTCGTTGCCGGGCGAGCCGTTTCATGAAAAAACCCCGGCTCGTTGCCGCTGGGGAGAACCCCGAGCTCGGGCAACTCGCCATCTAAACTTGGTCTGGTACCCACGGAAGGAACCATCATGAGCATGGAAGGCGCGGCCTGGAGCTCGCTGAACAAGATCTCGAGCGCTAGGGACAGCAAGCACGGCTTCTCCCGTGAGTCCGTGCGGCGGATCATGACGTTCGCGGTGCCCTACCGGTCCAAGCTGCTGATCTTCATCACCCTCTCCACCGTGGGAGCTTTCCTCGCGGTCGCGACGCCGGTACTCGCCGGCCAGGTGGTCGACGTCATCGTCGCCCAGGGCGCGGTCACCACAATCGTGTGGCTCGCCGTCGTCATCGCCCTCGTGGCTGTGGCCGACGCCGCCGTGTCACTCGTGACGCGCTGGTATTCGGCGCGGATCGGCGAAGGCGTGATCCTCGACCTCCGTACCGCCGTCTTCAACCACGTGCAGAAGATGCCGATCGCGTTCTTCACCCGCACACGGACGGGCGCCCTCGTGAGCCGCCTCAACAACGATGTGATCGGCGCTCAGCAGGCCTTCAGCGGCACGCTGTCCGGCGTGGTCACGAACCTGGTGGCGCTGATCCTCACCCTGATCGTCATGCTCAGCACGTCCTGGCTCGTGACGGTTCTCGCCGTGATCATGCTCCCCATCTTCCTGATACCCGCCCGCCGCATGGGCAGCCGCCTCGCTGCGCTGCGCCGCGAGGCCGCCGATCACAATTCCGCCATGAGCACGCAGATGACCGAGCGCTTCTCGGCGCCCGGCGCCACCCTCGTGAAGCTGTTCGGCCGGCCCGACGAAGAGGCTGAAGAGTTCCGCGTCCGCGCCGCCCGTGTCCGCGACATCGGGGTGCGCACCGCGATGCTGCAGTTCGTCTTCTTCACCGCCCTGATGCTCGTCTCCGCTCTCGCCCTCGCGCTCGTGTACGGGCTCGGCGGCGCCCTCGCACTAGCCGACCAGCTGAATACCGGCGACGTGGTCACCCTGGCGCTTCTCCTCACCCGCCTCTACGCGCCGCTCACCAGCCTGGCAAACGCACGGGTGGAGATCATGAGCGCGGTGGTCAGCTTCGAGCGCGTCTTCGAGGTGCTCGACCTTGACCCGCTCATCAAGGAGAAGCCCGACGCCGTCGCCGTTCCCGAAGGCCCGGTGGCCGTCGAGTTCGACAACGTGCGCTTCGCCTACCCGTCCGCAGACAAGGTGTCCCTCGCCTCTCTCGAGGAGGTTGCCACGCTCGACACCCGCGGCGGCGAGGAGGTGCTGCACGGTGTGTCCTTCAGGATCGAGCCGGGGCAGACCGTTGCCCTCGTTGGTTCGTCCGGTGCCGGCAAATCCACGATTGCGCAGCTCCTCTCGCGCCTGTACGACGTCGACAGCGGCGCCGTGCGCCTCGCGGGGGCGGATGTCCGCGATGTCACGTTCGCCTCCATGCGGCACAGCCTGGGCATGGTAACGCAAGACGGCCACCTGTTCCACGAGACCATCCTCTCCAATCTGCGCCTCGCGAGGCCGGAGGCGTCCGACGACGAGGTGTGGGACGCCGTCCGCCGTGCGCGGCTCGAGCCGCTCATCCGGTCCCTGCCCGACCAGCTGGACACCATGGTGGGCGAACGTGGCTACCGATTGTCCGGGGGTGAGCGCCAGCGGATGACCATCGCGAGGCTCCTGCTCGCCCAGCCGCGCGTCGTCATCCTCGACGAGGCGACGGCGGCGCTGGACTCGACGTCTGAGGCCGCCGTGCAGGCGGCGCTCAGCGAGGCGCTCAAGGGACGGACAGCGATGGTGATCGCACACCGCCTCTCCACCATCCGCAGCGCGGACCTGATCCTCGTGGTTGAGGACGGCTCGATCGTGGAGCGCGGTACGCACGAGGAACTGCTGGCTGTGGGTGGGCGGTACGAGGAATTGCACCGGACCCAGTTCGCCGTGCAGAAAAATGTTGCGGCGGATGCGGAAGCGCTAAGCGGGATCTAGTCACTGAGCACTTCGCCACCATGCGGTCCGGCGCCTGAGCCGGACGACCGACGAGTCGGTGGCGCTGGTCATCACGGCCGCGTAACCGACTCCGGCCCGGTGGCCTCACGTCAAGCGCGGGCGGAGCGCGACGTGAGTTGGCGAAGGGTGGCTTCGATGCCGGCGGCGTTCTGCCGAGGAAAGCCGAGCAGCTCGTAGACCTTTCCCTGAACGGCTGGGACGGTGCTGTAGTCAAACGTCTCAGTAACGCGCGTAGACGTGGGCGTGAGCGGCGTGAGTTCCCAGCGCCACCGGTGTCCCGCGGGGTGACGCCATTCTACAAGCCGACCGTCTTCGATGCGCGTCACCGTGCTGGTGATGCGATACGGGATGCCGAACTGCTTCATCGCTACCGAGAATTTTGCGCCCTGGGTGAGCCGCCGCGGCCCCGACACCGTACCGCCGACGGTGCCCGAGCCGTCCAGCTCACCGTGACGGTGCGGATCAGCCACCAACGCGAAGACGTCTTCGGCCGAAGCCGGCACCTCAACAGTGCGCGCGACTTGGCGAGGCCCTTGCTCAACCTGTTCGACCGTCATACTGCTCAGCTTAGGTGGGGGCTGTCTCTTAGACGGTGTTTCCGGCCTGACGCGCTGCACGTGGGTCTTTCGGGAGCGGCGTCGATGCAACGAATTGCCGCTACGCGGGGTCGACAAAGGCGCCGTCATCCTCGTCGCCCCAAGACTCAACAAGCGTGATTCGCCCGCGCGAATCGCGAATCGAAAGCACGAGCGCAATGATCGCGGTCGCGATTCCGATAACGCCCAGGGGGTTCGCGATACCAATAGCGATATCCAACGCAGGCTGTGTGGGTCCGCTGATGATTGTCTGCAAACCGCGAGGTGTTGAATCTGGAAGCGTGAGTCCCAACAAGAGTCCGCTAACGCCTGATGCAAGGAAAAACGCGTATGTTATCGCGCGAGTTTCGAACCCTCGACGTGCCGTGCGTCGTACCGCGAGCCCCGTGAACACCAGCAAGGCGGCAAAAATCACACCCAGCGTCGCCGCGTAGATGATGGTGAGGTCGCCACCGATCCCGAAGAGGTGGCGACCGAAAGAGACCCACGCGGCCACCGCGATACCAGCAACCACGACCACGCCACCCATGTGCCCTGAGCGCGAGGCACCAGGCGTCGCGCGAACTCGAATTACGCTGTACGTCATCACGCGCTCTCAATCACTGTGCTCGTTACAACCGTAGCCATGGAAGTGCTTGCGCGTGCGCACCTCCACAGATGGACAAGCCCGCGAACCGCGAAAAACGCGACACTATCCGACAACTCACCCCTACGCCACTTGGGACTGCGGCCAATTCGATCGACTCATCTAGCCATATTGTTCGCCGGATGATGTCTCCCGCGACGGGGAATGCGGTCAGCAGCAAGCTGGCCGTGTGGCCGCCGACGACACGGACATCCTCGAGGTGCTCGGTGATACGGGACACGTCTTCCAACGCCCGGTAGGCGGCGTGTCGGCATTGGAGGTCGCAACCGTCTCCACCGAGCGTCGAACCATCAAGATCCTCCTCGTGCAAGCACCAAATGACGGATCCGTTGAACAGCCTCATCCGCGTCCGGACCACCCGTCCGCCTGACATCCCACGCCGCGATGACCGGATCGACGGTCGGCGTGGTGGTTCGTTGCGAACACGAGGCTGCGGTTGCCCAAATCGTTTGGTCGGCCGGAACAGTACACGTGAGCGTGGCAGGCGCATCAGTGGTCTGCGCGAAGCCAAGCTTGCTCAGGGCGATCCCCGACGTGGCGTAGATGACCGCACGCGCAGGCACCCGCCACGGCGCCAACTGGTCAGCTGCGGAATCTCCAGAGACCAAAACCTGAACTCCAGCGGATGCGCCGGCGGCCACAACCGCATTCGACTGGTCAGTGACAGCATCCAGCCCGTACCAGTGTGTTGTGATCCCGCCCGGGCCCGCGTACTCAGCCATGAACATCTCCCAGAGCGCTAAGCGATCTGTCGCCCTCCAACCAGAAGCTGATCTGACAATAAGGCCGCCGAGCGCGCTGTTTGACTTGGACACCGCAGACTGCGTCACGCCGGTTTCCTTCGCCAGCTCGACTTGGGATCGAGGCTCCCCGTCGAGGAGGTACGCACGCATGATTGCCCAGCGACCCCACGGGTTGCGTCGACGGCCAGGCACAGCCTCTGACGTATGCGCCGCCACGATCGCGTCTGGCGAGTGAATCTCCTCGCAGTCCCAGACAAGGAGTCGATCCCTGAGCGATACAACGCCCAACCGCCGATCGTGCTTCGCGGCGTCGATGAGGCCGCGGCTTGCGACGGGCATGACGACTAAGACACGCTCGTGGGCATTCTCAAGCAGATGCAGGGCGTCCCATTCGTAGATCGTCTTTTGCCGCACCTTCACTTGCACTGCAGCGGTTTCGCCGTCGCGGCTCACAAGAAGGCCAACGCCCCGACGCTGGTCGGAACGCACGGACACGTCGAAACCGGCCGCGATGAGCACGTCAACTGCGTCAGATTCAGAAATCGCCGAAGCCGGCACTGTGATCCTTATATTCCTTTTAGCGAAATATTTCACTATAACTAGTAGCGGTCATTTTCTTTAGACGGAATCTATCAGGATGCCGCGCGCCTGACTTTTGATCCTTTCTACGGTCGCGGTGGAGGTGGGAGACGTAGTTCATTGGGTTGCGGGGGAGCACCTCGTGCCGCACCGCCAGTCGTAGACCGTGGAGATGGGGATGCCCAGGTAGGCCGCCAGCTCGGCAACATCCATCAGAGGCTCGAGCCCCCAACCGTCGGTGGGAGTCGAGGTTGGCTCGTCGTCGTGGATACTCATGCCCAAGAGGTGTGCACGACGATCCCGGACGATCGGGAGGTACCGAAACCGACGTCGGTGCCTCGGACGACAGGGCCGAATCACCGGCTCTGGAACGCTGAAAGTGATGACGCATTGATGGCTTAATCAACTGTTTAACCTAAAAAGTCCCGGAAACTCGTGAGTTTCCGGGACTTTTGGTCGGGCTGACAGGATTCGAACCTGCGACCCCTTGCAGAATCGGGGTGATTCTAGTTGGGACCGAATGTCACGGGAATTCGCGGATTCCCTTGATCTTGCGGGGAACCGGGCGGTTCACTGCTTCCGAGTGTACGCGATCCCGTTCGGACGTTCACGGTTGATTCAGGTGGGTAGTTGATGGGTGTCGGCAGGTACGCAAATTCGAAACGAGACGAGGGGGCCTCTCGTCGCAGATGTCGCTTCGACCCCGAACCCATTGGGACATTTCAATCTGCAAGGGAAAATGTGGACTTCTAGGAAGTCACAGTCGGGTCGGCAGGATGATGGAGGAGTGCAAAAGAGTCGGTGCAAAGTGTGGCACGACTGCGGAACCGAAATTTACTAAGAGCGACGCCGCCCACTACGTGAAAAAACCCAAGCCACCGTTTTAACTTATTTACGCGGCTATGACATGGAGGCAAGCATCAAAGTCATGACAGCCGCGCCAAGAGCTTCCACCCCGTGTTCTGCACGGGCAGCGCTTCTCAAAGCCGTCGAGCGGGGAATGGCCTTCGCTACCTGGAAACGCAGCAGAAGGACAAGAAAGACTACCGCTGCAACGCCGAAGAATGGGGTCAGGAAAATTGCCAGATCGGGTGAGGGCCCGAGCGTCGCTGCGGCTGCGGTCGGGACTGGCATCGCGTGGTGAGATATTGCCACAGCGCCAGCAGGAAGGGGGCTTTGGCCAGCGGTATCATGACCCATCATCATTGCGACCATGATCGCAGCGCCGACCATGGTGAAGCTGTGGTAGATGCATTTAATACGGCCCTGGCGATCAGTGCAGAGTGCTTTGAGCTCTGGTCGGGCGACCGCCTGAAGAAAAAACCAGAGTGCCGCGCCGGTGAGGACAACGATCTGCGCCAATATTGTCGAGGCCCCGAGACTCCAGAGCATGGACGCCATCAGTATGTTCATGAGGGCATGAAGGCTATTGTTGACCCGGTCCGTGAGTTGATGAGACCTTGTTGCCTGCACGAGGTAATAACTGCCACTTAGCAGCAGTACGGTAGTGAGGGTCCAGGTAACTGCGGGGAGATCGAACACGCGGATCACGCTTTCTATTTGTCTGGGCTGGGTACGGAGCCGGTCCCCGGTGCGGCTGCAACCGCACCGGGGACCGGCTGTTTAGTGCTGTTCCTTCTCCAAGCCCAGGGCATCACCCAGATCCAGATCAAGCTTTCGTACCCTAATGAGTTCGAAGAGAAATTGGCGGCACTGTGACTGCGGTGACCTTTGATTTTCTCCAGGAAAATTGGTCGGTTTAGTGATCGGTTCCGTTGCAGCACTGTTTGGCGGCGGCGGCGGCGACCGTGTCCGACTCGGGCAGGTTGAGGGTGGGATTTTCGTCGAAGAAGCCGTGGGGTTCGAGCATGAAGCCGATGTTCTGGCGGGGCATGACGGGCCAGTCTTCGAGGCGCACAACGTGGTGCATCCCGAAGGTGTACCAGACCACGAGATCCTGATCGACGATGTTCCGGTCCGCGAGGGTCCACGCGGGCAGGCCATCGCCACCGGTGCTCTGATTCGGAAACTCGCCAGCCGGAAAACGCTCGGCCCGGTCGTAGGCGGTGACCCACAGGTTGTTCCGAGCAAACTGTGCGCGCTGACTCACGTTCGACCGTTCGTCGGCTGCCAAGGTAATGGCATTTGTGGGGATCAGACGGTAGGCCACCGGCTCGTCCACCAGGTTCTTGCTGTCGCGGTTGGCGACCTTCCAGAAGCGGTGCTTCGAACTGTCGGCCTTGCGGATGGCCGCCTGCTCGGTTTCCAGCAGGCGATCAACCGCCCGGAAGGCGGTGTAGGTGGGGTTGTCGGCTGGAATCTCGGTGTCAACCTCGAAGACGGAGTTCAGTGGGCCGTCGATCTCAAAGTCCATCCGCACGTTGAAGAGGTGCTGGTGGATGGGGCCGTAGAGTCCGTCGTTGTTTAGCGCCTGACCATACGTGGTCTTCTCGCCCGGGTTCTGGGCGGCCGTGGACAGAATGCCGGTGGCTTTGACCAGGAACTCGATGCTGCCGTCAAGAAAGAGGTGCCAGTAGAACGCGTACTCGTAATTGGCGACAGTGGCGATGAAGGAGATTACGAGCTTGCGGCTGCGTCGCACTTCGGCGGTGCCCTCGCGGAAGTCGAAGTGCTTCCACATGATGCTGTCGTCTTCTTCGTGCATGCAGATGGCGTTCTCGATGGTCATCGGGTTGCCGTGGCTGTCGGTGGTGATGCCATCGAAGTACTTGATCTCACCCAGGCAGTCGCAGCCGAGCTTGAGCGAGTTGGCCATGTTGCCGATGTTGTATTCGCCGGAATCGAAGGCGTTCTTCTTGGCCTGTACGGGAGCGGGGTCACCGTAGGGAACGACCATCTCCGCCAGTGACGCTCGGTTGATGACGGATCGGTTGGTGCCCTTGTTGCGGAATTTGAGCTGGTGGAGCACTAGGCCTTCGCGGGGCGTGAAACCGACGCGGAAGGACCAGTCGGCCCACTGCACGTGGTTACCCGTCACCTCGAAGGACGCACCTTCGGGCTGGGTGATCGAAATGGGCTTGAGGTCGGTGCGGGCCGGCCCGACGTACTTGGGCAGGTAATTGCCCCCGGCTGACGGGACTGGGATGGCCTCGGCGTCCTCAACCTTGGCGACTGTGCCGGAGCTGAGGTCGTAGATGACGACGAAGTTCTCGATCGGGTGCGCATAGGGGCTGTCGTCCGGATCCTGCCGAACGAAGACGAGCGCGCGCATTAGGCGTCGTCCCTGAGCGTCTTCTCCGAACCAGCCAACTGACCACGGCTCAAAGCAGACGAGGTCCAGATTGGTCAGGCCGCGGGCAGCAAGTGCCTCCACGACGCGCGGGTCTTTCTTACAGTTGATCTCGCACTCGGCGAACTCGTCCAGCATGAAGGGCGGCTGCACGCCGGAAGCCAACTGCGTCCACGTCGAGACGATGCCGGCATCAAGGTTGACAACGGCTTCGTACGCATTTCCGGTGCCACGGTCGATGAGTACCGAGTCGGCTTCGCGCTCCGTTTCAGTGCCGGCTCGGAGGGCGTGCTTGGACGGTTCGCGCAGCTCAACGCTGATGAAGCGGAACGTCTCGGCCGCCGCTTGCCCGTTCTTGAGGATTGCGACCGCCCGGGAAATCTCGGCGCGGGAAAGCGGGTCGAGCGGGTGTGCCCCGACAACGGTCTGAGTTTCGATGCTGATCGTCATGCTTTTCTCCTTGGTTTGTTCTTCAGGTTCGGGAAGGCAGTAAAAAAAGGGGGGAGGGGGGACTAGTTGGCCAGCAACCAATCGGACGCCGCCTTGGCATAATGGATGATGCCCTTGTATTCGGCCATATCGTCGGGGAGTTCGGCCAGCACGCGGCCCATATTCTCTCGCCAGACCGGTACCCGGGCAATGTCACTGAGCGGCAACAGATAGCTCCGGACCATGAACAGCACGGCCCCGGAGTGTGGGAGACGAATCATGTGCTGAACTTCTACCCGCAGGTGGAGCCGGTCCGGCAGGGCCGGATCGTCGGCAATGGTTATGCGGTCATGGGCCCAGTCCGGGTAGGTTTCGGTGGAGGTGTCCAGACGCCGGTCGATGGTCAGGGTCCAGTTGGTTCGGCGGTACTGTTCCCCCGGCTGGAGCCGCATCAAGAACTGCTCGGCCCGGCTAGCGATCTTCTCTTCCTTCACCCGGGGAACGGGGTGATGGACTTCCATGAATTTCATGCCGACGTCGAATCCGACGGACCAGTCGGCGGCGAAGGTGACCACGCCTGCATCGAGCCACAACGCATCCTGGCGGTGGTCGAGAAAGACCAGGTCGTCCTGGATCTGGCTGCCCAGAAAACGCAAGGGACCCATCGGAAGCGAAGTGTCGTCGCCGATCGTGAACTCCACGTCGAGGTCTTGCAGGGAGTTCCGCCAGCGGCAGCTGTTTCCTTCACGGGCGAAGGATAAGGTGTCCGGGTATTCCTCGACCAGGGCGGGCAGCAGGGTGGAGATGGCATCCCACACGGCGGGTCGCATGTGGGGGAGCACCTGGAGCCGGGAGGGATCCCGCTCCAGCACCTCGTCACGATCCTTGAGCTCTGCCAGATAGTGTTCGTCGATGTGGACCAGCCGGCCGCCCCAGGCGCCGGCTTCAGTCGTGATTATTTTGCGGGACGGTTCGACATTGGCGCTGTAGCGGTAGATGTCACCGGAGAACGGAAAGGGAAAGTGCTTGATCCGTTCGGGAAGCACGTCGGTGTCACGGACGGTGTCATTGAGGACGGTATTCACAGGTCCAGCTCCAATTCTGGGTCCAGGCTGCGTGACACGCAGCACATCATCGTGGTGTTGTCAGCTTTTTCCTGGTCGGTCAGGTAGAGATCCCGATGCTGCGGTACCCCACGAAGCACGGGCACGGCACATTCGCCACAGATGCCTTTGCGGCACATATTCGGAATGCTCAGTCCGGCATTTTCGAGGGTTTCCAACAACGAAACACCGGCCGGAACTTCCACCGTGATCCCGCTGCGAGCCAGGTTCACCGCGAACGGTTGGCCATCGTCCAGCGCCGCCGCGGAGAACGCTTCGGAATGCAGCAGACCCTTGGGCCAGCCGAGATCCCGGGCCTGCTCGAGCACACTGTCCATGAAGTCAGCCGGCCCGCAGACGTAGAGGTGGGTTCCGAGTCTCTGGGTCGTGAGCTTTCTGGTGAGAACCTCCTGAAAACTGCCGCGATCTGTACATTCCGTCAGGCCAGATCCCAACAGATCCCGCGCATCCTGGACGTGTGCCCCCGTCCCAGGACGGTGCACGTAGATCAGCGAAGCGGATGCGCCCCATTCGGCAGCGTACCGAGCGTGCGACAGCACCGGCGTGATGCCGATTCCCGCCGCGATGAGCAGATGATGCTTCGCTGTTGCCGCCGGAGCGAAGGCGCTGCGGGGACGCGAAACCTGAACCCGGTCGCCCACGGAGAGCGCGTGCATGGCCAGAGATCCGCCGGCACCGTCTTCAACGCGCAGAACGGAAATGGCGTATTCCCTGGGGGCGTTACCTGCACCGGTGAGCGAATAGGCATTGGCACCAGTTCCGTACTGCACGACGAGGTGGCTCCCCGGGACATAACTCGGCAGCAGTTCCCCAAGCGGATCACCAAACGTGATGCTCGTGATCGAATCCGTCTGAGCGCTGACGTTTGTCACCTCCAGCTGGAGGGTTCCTTCCAGGACCGGGTGGAATTTGGTCTGGAGAGCAGTGGCGGTCATGCTGCCTCCTCGGCATGGGCTGAGAATCCCAGGTACCCGCCAACACGGCGGGAGAAGTGGTCAGTGAACGTCAGGGTGGTGGCACATCCTCGACAGTCCACATCGGTGCCGATCGGGTGATCGGTTGTGGTCGACGCATGGCAGTGTCCGCAGAAAATTACCCGGGGTCCGACCTCGTCGCACAGGAGGGTGATCTCCTCGTCCACCAAGCCACATTCCGCGACCGCGGATGCTGCTGCATGCACGTCGGCCGGTGGGCCGGCGAGTACAAGACGGACCCCGACGCACGAACGCTCGAGCACAGACCTCAGGTTTGCGAGGGCTTCCGGGTTTGCGGAAGCGAAGCGGAAATCCTGCCGGGGCATGCCACCGGCGTCGTGATCCGCGAGAGTATTTGCTGCGCCGAATGACACACAGATGACCCCGCGGAAACCTGGTTCGCAGCCGGTGACTGTCGCCGGTGACTGAGATGCGGCACGCATGGTGGGTTTAGGGTGCGAAGGTGCGGTCGCCGGCGAAGAAGCCGAGGGCGTAGTCGGGGGTTTCGAACTTGACGGTGGTGCCCTTGGGGAAGAAGAGTACGTCGCGCTCGGTGGCTCGGGTCACTTCGCCGGTGGTCTGGTCGGTGAGGATGAATTCGCCTTTAATGACCACCTTCATTTCGTCGTAGGTGTAGGTGTAGACCAGGGGTTCGGAGGCCTTGAGCTCGAAGAAGCCGGCACTCATGACCGATCCTTCGGGGTTGGAGAGGGAGTCGCCGATGGCGGCGTCGGTGCCGGGTTCGTTCATCGTCGGCAGGTCGAGGTAACCGCCTTCGACCTTGTAGATCGCGCCGGCCTTGCTGAGGGTGCCCAATACGGTTTCCATGATCTCTCCTATGAGTTGTGAAAGGTGTGTCAGATCTGTTCAACTGTGTGACTTTGCGAGTGCGATTCTTTGATTTTCAGACGGCTAACCGGAACACTGCTCCGAGCCTCATTGGTGAAAATGCACGTCATGCGTTCGCCTGGTTGATAAGCTACGGCACATAATTCATATAGTCCAGCTATTTTTATAAATATCCATAAGGATAATAAAGTTTTCATTACGCGCCAAGAATCGATTGGGAAATATCCAGAAAACGCAATTCGGGACCGCATGCTGTCACGGCTCGAAGAACCAGGGAAACCGCAGCCAGGCGCTCCGCAGTCCGGTGAATACTGGTGAGGGGCAGGCCGTGACTGAGCCGGCCTGCCCGTCAGCCTTAGGTGGTTACTTCCACAGAGGGGGTAAGACGACCGTCATCGTCGGCATCGAGATCTGAGGAATGAGCACCGGCTGCCTTGGTCTTTGAGCGCCGCGACTCATGTTGAGAATAGAACCAGATCGGTATGTATAGCGCCAAGACGATGAAGCCGACCCAGGTGGAGGCCCAGCCGATTTCCAGGCTGTTCAGATACACCACGCCCACCAGGCCCAGGGGCACATTGAACAGGCCAAAGAGCATGGCAACAGTTTTCCAGTTCTTCGGGGCTTTGAAAGGTCGTTCCAGATCGGCGAAGCTCGGGTGTGTCCTGGCTTTGACATAGGCGAACAGGCTGATGCCGTTGGCCAGGGTATAGCCGATCGCCGAGGCCGCGAGGATTGCTGCAGCGTTACCCATAGAAATCAGTACCAGGTTGAAGATGCCGATGACCAACATGGCCACAAACGGGGTTCCGTGGCGATTGGTTTTGCCGAGGACCTTGGGAAGGTTGCCTTCCGTCGCCATGGAGTGCATGGCGCGGGACGACCCCAGATACGCCGTTTGAATGATCAGGATCATAGCGAAAATCAACATGATGATGGTGATCAGTGCACCGGCTTCGCCGAAGACAGCCTGGGC
Organism: Cryobacterium sp. Y29; assembly: GCF_002929825.1. Taxonomy (GTDB): domain Bacteria; phylum Actinomycetota; class Actinomycetes; order Actinomycetales; family Microbacteriaceae; genus Cryobacterium. Next base: position 410,000 of record NZ_PJJN01000037.1, on the reverse strand, counting down.
GACGGGAATAAGGGGCGAGACCGGCTCGGCCAACACTCCGTCAACGCCCAGCACACCGATCACGGCAGTTTGCACCAGTACATAAGAGAGGAAGCAGATCAGGCCAACGGCCAGTAATGCCTTGGGGACGTCCTTGGACGGGTTCTTGTACTCCGGGCCATAAATTGCGGCCGTCTCCCAAGCACAGGCACTCCATTGCGCGATCGCGAAGATGCCGAGGAGAATCAAGATGTGGTGCAGATCCCAGGCCCAGTCGGCCGGCAACCAGTTACCGGTGATGTTAGCCAGGTCAACGTGTCCGGTAGCAAAGGGCGCCACGGTTAGGATAACCAGCGGGATCAGGGCAAGAGCCGCCAGGATGTAGCCCAGGATGGCGCCGTCCTTGAGGCCGAACCAGTTCACCACGAACACTCCGGTGAAAATCACCAGGCCCGAGATCAACGCGAGCTGATACTCGGTGAAAATCTCGCCCAGCACCGGAAATAGCCCGTGCAGGTAGCCGCCAACCAGAATGGCGAAGATCGCCAGGATCGGGCTCCAACCAAACCAGTAGCTCCACGCGGTGAAGCCGCCGACCAGTTTTCCCTTGTCGTATTTGCCTTTGTAGTTTTCGGTGCGGAAGATGTGCTGTGCAAAACCTGGCAGACCCGAAGCCTTAGGAAAAGTGGTGGCCATTTCGGCGTAGGCGGCGTTCTGCATAAAGCCCTGAATGACCGACAACCCCCAGATCACGATTGCCGCGGCAGACATGTACAGCGGAAGATAGCCCAGGGAGGGCAGAATCAGCAAGGGCACCCCCAGGGCGATGGCCATCCCCTGCTTCCAGTCGATCGACCTTTTCAGATGACCGACTTCTTCCAAACGATTTTCACTCATTACAATCTCCCTTAACTGCACTGTTGAAGGTTCATGGGTCGTCCTGATTGGCGTACCCCAAGGGGAGACGCCTTAATCAGGCGGTAGAAATGTGGTGCCTGTTGAGTACTCAGTTCTGTTTAGGAATACGCTGATCGGTTTGAACTAGCGGGCACGGAATGGGACGACGGGGTGTGTCGCATCGGCGAAGTGCTCCTTCAAAATCGAGGGTGATGAAGAACTTTCGACCATTTCGGGATATTCGGTAAAACAGATCATTGCAGAGGCTACATGCTTAAAGATAAATTCTGGTAGTTTTTATTTTTTTCTGCTGGTCTCGGTGCCAGGAAGAACTGCGCACGGGCATCGAAGAATTCTCTGGCACGCTGACCGGGTCTCGTCGATCACAGTGCCTCTGACGCACCAGATCACCGAGCGGCAGCAGAGTCCTCGGTGATCGATTTCCTGCTTCCAAACCCTATGGCTGGGTGGTGAAGATCAGTGAGAGCCCCAGGTGGGGAACGTCCAGGGCCAGTCGATGTTGGCGTGGAGATTCGGACTTGATTCGCTCGCCAACCAGGTACATGCCTGAGTTGCCGAGAATGACGCGGTCGCTGGCGTTGATGAGGGCGGCGTTGGTTCGGATGAGACGCAGGTGGGGCATGATAAGCGGTTCCAGATCCCTGTGTCGGATGTCGCATCCCGCCACGCCCATGAAGTTTCCGCGGAGGGAAAACGGCGCAGTGAAGGTCAGAACGTACTCCTCGGCGCCGAGATAGTCGATATATGGCCCCCAGACGGTCTGCTCTCCTGTGGAAGCGGCGGTCGAAAAGAACGGAAGCTTCTGATAGTCGTAATAACGATCACTGCCTGGGGTCAGGTCGAATTTGAGTCTGCCGATGGCACCGGATGAATTGCGGGACCACCATTCCAGAGGCCGGCCGCCCTCCTCAACTGAATCCGCGGCGAAGAACGTGCCGGCGCCGACAGCAAAAGAGTTCTTCGTCAGGAACTCCCGCGAGAGTTCGTCCAATCCGACCATGGCAGCCGTGTTGACCTTGGACTTGCCGACGAGACTGCGTTCCAGGAGTGCTGCAACGTTTTTGGAGAGTTCCCTGATCTCCGTGGCGACGCCATTGAACCACGGGGTGAGCGCATTTGCGGCCTGGACGATTTCATTCTCGGGGTTCATTGGCATCCTGCTTTGATCGGGCGTAACCGAGGGTGAGCTTCGTATCAATCAGGTGAAAGATGTTTCGCCTGATGTGTTCAAGAACCAGGTGTCCGGCCTTGGCTGGCTGGTCCTGGGCAACAGCCCGAACGAGCTCCAAGTGTTCAGCAGTTGCCGGCTCAGGGTCGAATACTATGGCGAGGGGGGTCCACAGCTGCTGGACAGTTTCTTCCTGAAGCCGTATTTCGGCATTGGCCAGCCTCGGTGATTGCGCGGATACTGCCAACTCAATGTGGAATCGGCTGTCAGCCACAGCACGCACTTCGGGGCTCGTGGCCAGGACCAACGCCCGCGCCAGTTCGTGAAGGCGTTCGATATCGTGTGCTTCCGCACGCTCACAGGCCAGACGGATGATCGCGGCGGCTACGGCGGCATGTTCGTCTCCGATGTCGCGTATCTCCGAAATGGAGGTCGAGAGAAACCAGTCTCGGATGGTGTCGGTCTGGTGCCGAGGTTGAGTGACCACGAAAGTTCCCCCGCTCCGGCCGCGGCGGGTCTCGACAACGCCCTGCTCGCGTAGTTCCGCCAGGGCTTCGCGCAGGGTCGCGCCGCCGACCCCGAACATTTCGGAGAGGGCAGCTTCGGGGGGCAGGCGTTCCCCTACTTTCAGGAGTCCGAGGGTGATGGCCTTGGTGATTCTGTCGACTATCGCATCGGCCCTCTCGATTTCCGGCAGGGACCGATAGATCTGCGACTGGAAGGGGGTCGACATGGCTAGAGGTCTGCGCTTTCGAAATGGCATACGGATGGGGTGTATCACGCAGTCCAACCAGGACGGGCGGACTGTGATCCTTAGTCAGAGTCTATGCAATAAAACATTCAGAATCATGGCTTTGCAGCGCACCCGCCGCCGCATTGTAAACGGCCCCATCCGAAGGTGTAGGTAGAACCGTCAGAAAACAGTATTACTCCCGCTCTCTTGCTTGGCAAGTATGAGTGACAACACGAGGGCAAGTGCGGCGGCTCCCGGCCGAGTGACCGAATCGAAGGGGACAAATCGTGAATCCGACGGCAAATTCAACAGGAGCCGGATGCAGCACCGCAGGTGACATTAAGCGCAACCTGACTCTTGTCAGGGACGAGATTGCTGACACAGCGGCGAAGATCGACGAACAGCAGGTGGCCGACCTGGCCAGCCTCCTCAGCCAGCCGGGTCGCATCTTCGTCGCCGGTGCGGGGCGAAGCGGCCTGGTCTTGCGCATGGCCGCCATGAGACTGATGCACCTGGGCCTGACCGTCCACATCGCCGGTGACACCACCACGCCGGCCATCGGCTCCGGCGACCTGCTTTTGGTCGCGTCCGGATCCGGAACGACCTCGGGAGTGGTCAAGGCGGCAGAAACAGCGGCGAAGGCTGGAGCGCAAATTGCCGCGTTCACTACCAATGAGGACTCACCGCTCGCTGCACTAGCTGATGCCCTGGTGATTATTCCCGCCGCGCAGAAGACCGATCACGGCTCCAATGTTTCTCGCCAGTACTCCGGGTCGCTGTTCGAACAGGTGCTTTTCCTCGCTACGGAGGCTGTCTTCCAGTCCCTGTGGGACCACGCTGATGAGCCGGCCGAACAGCTCTGGCTTAGGCACGCCAACCTCGAATAATCGAGACCTCAAATTTTTCCACCCCACCGCAATTTTCAACGGAAAGTAGACATCATCATGAAGCTCCAAGTTGCAATGGACTTGCTCACCATCGAAGACGCCCTCAAGCTGGCCGACCAGGTCGCCGAGTACGTCGACATCATTGAGCTTGGCACCCCGCTAATCAAGGCGGCCGGTCTTGCCGTCGTTACGGCCGTCAAGAACGCTCATCCGGACAAGCTGGTCTTCGCTGACATGAAGACTATGGACGCTGGAGAGCTCGAGGCCGACATCGCCTTCAAGGCCGGCGCTGACCTCGTTTCCGTGCTCGGAACCGCCGATGACTCCACCATCGCCGGCGCCGTCAAGGCCGCCAAGGCTCACAACAAGGGCATCGTCGTCGACCTCATCGGTGTGGAAGACAAGGTCACCCGCGCCAAAGAAGCGCGCACACTCGGCGCGAAGTTCGTCGAGATGCACGCTGGCCTCGACGAGCAGGCCAAGCCCGGCTACGACCTGACCGGTTTGCTCCGCGCCGGCGAGGAAGCCCGCGTTCCGTTCTCCGTTGCTGGCGGCGTGAACCTCCGCACCATTGGGGCCGTCCAGCGTGCCGGCGCCGAAGTTGCCGTCGTAGGCGGCTCCATCTACAGCGCAGCCGACCCGGCCGAAGCCGCCAAGGACCTCCGCGACGCCATCGTCGGCTCCCTCACAGCCATCGGCTAGTCATCCGATACGGGTGGCGACCCGGAGCCCCACGGCAACGGGACACCACCGGGTGCAGCCCCCGCAATTCCGGGGCCAGCAGACGTACACATTCTCTACCCGTACTGCCCGCGGAGAAACCAACCGTGGGCAGTACAAAAATTACGGGAACAATCCAAGACACAGCACGCCCTCAAGGATGAGGGGTTGACCTATTAGAGTCCCTCGTCGCAGGGAAGGAAGCTGTTCATCATGCAAGGTCAGACCACCGAGAATTTGGAAGTCTTCGTTACTGCCCCCGGCCAACTGGACGAGATGCTCGACCGTGCAGAGGCCGTGCTCCGTCAGATACCGCAACGGTGTGCTGGCATCTTGGTTACCCGCCACGACTTTTTTCGGTACACGCTCGCGCTCAGCGATACCGTGCCCTTCGGGGAGACCCGCGAGCAGATACTTTCGTGACCGTCGGTCGCGACCATACTGTCATGTTGAAAGTTTGAAACTACGATGTCTGCTACTCCCGTTGAAACGCCTGTGAGGTCTGGATCTAATCCGCTCCGGGAGCCACGCGACCGCCGTCTGTCCCGGGTGGCGGCCCTTCATGTCTGGTGCTCTTCGGTGGCACCGGGGACTTGTCCCGCAAGAAGCTGATGCCCGCCATGTACGACTTGGCGAACCGTAGGACTCCTGCCGCCGAGTTTCGTGTTGGTGGGTTTCGACCGCCGGGAGTGGAGCCACACGGATTTTGTCGCCGAGGTCAAGGACACCGACACCGTTAAGGTCTACGCCCGCACGCCGTTCGATGAGACGGTGTGGAATCAGTTCGCCGCGGGTATCCGCTTTGTGGAGGGCGAGTTCGACGATGACGAGGCGTTCCAGCGGCTGGGTGAAACCATCGATGGACTTGATGAGTTGCGGGGAACGCGAGGCAATCACGCGTTCTACCTGTCCATCCCGCCGGAGGTCTTTGAGCAGGTCTGCCGTCAGCTGTCCAGGCACGGTTTGGCGCAGGCCGAAGGGGATCAATAGCGGCGTATGGCGATCAAGAAGCCGTTCGGGCATAACCTGGAGTCAGCTCGGCGGCTCAACGACATTGTAGAGTCCATCTTCCCGCCGAATGCGGTATTCCGGATCGACCACTACCTCGGTAAGGAAACGGTGCAGAACATCCTGGCGCTCCGCTTTGCAAACCAGTTATTTGAACCGCTGTGGAACGCCAACTATGCGGACCATGTGCAGATCACCATGGCCGTGGACATCGGCACGGTCGGCCGCGCTGGGTACTACGACGGCGTGGGCGCGGCACGGGATGTCATCCAGAACTACCTGTTGCAACTGCTGGCCCTGACCGCTACGGAGGAACCCATCTCGTTCAACGCCGATGACCTGCGCGCGGAGAAAGAAAAGGTCCTTGCAGCGTTGAAACTTCCGGAGGACCTGTCCACCCACTCGGCGCGCGGGCAGTTCGCCGGCGGCTGGGACGCCGTCTAACCGAAATCGCGGTCGTTTTCAAGCGCGCCCCCCAACCTGTTGTTCCGCGATTACGGTGAGGACGGCTTCTGCCAGAACGCCGCGGTGATCCGGGTGCAGCCCGATGAGGGTGCAACGATCCGGTTCGGTTCGAAAGTTCCCGGAACGCCTTCAAGACGCTGCCGACCGCCACGGTGGTGCGCACAGGCCACGGCGACACGATCACCATCGGGGCCGAAAACGACACGTTCGCGAAGATTTCCCAGTCGGGTATCGGCGGCACAGTCAGCCACGGCGGAGAGCGTGCTCGTGGTATTGGTATTGGTATTCGTATGGGGGAGTGCTGAAGGTTACCTCGCGGCCAGGATGTCGTCAACAGCGTCCGCCGCGCTGGTGTCCACTTCCTGGGACGGGCCGTTCAAGTACCGCTCCATGGAGTCATCCATAGCGTTGAGCCAGCGAGTGTGGTGCTTGGTGGCCATGGTACCGGTGACGACAGATCGGTGCAGCATGTCCCGGTATCCCAGGATGTCCGTTTTCTTGTGGTGCATCCAGTCCTTGAACAGCTGGGACACAGCGTCCAGGTCGAAGGGCGGGTAGTCCGTGGCGGCGATGAGCTCCCGCAGGTAGTCCGTTTGAAAGTCGGCCTCAGCATTGTGATCCGGCAGCGCGGCCAGGCGCTCAATCCAGAGCTGGATATTCGCCCGACGCTCCGCCAAGGGCGGCAGGGCGATCGTTCCCGTCATGACGTCGCGGGCGTACCACGCCTGCGCGTCAAACATGTTGAAGGTGTAATACTGATCCTGTGCGCCCAGATAGAACAGGTTGGTGTTCTGTTGCCACACCACTCCTTTATATAAGTTGGCCGGGTACAGCACGTTGGCCGACTTGAGCGAAAGCTCGCTGGGCAGGTACGGGTACTTGTGCTGGTATCCGGTGCACAGCACGACGGCGTCGAAGTCACCCTGGGTGCCGTCGCTGAAGTATGCGGTACGGCCATCGAAGTGGGTGACGAGTGGGCGCTCCAGACAGTTTTCCGGCCACTCGTAGCCCATCGGCGTCGTGCGGTAGCTGAACGTGATGGACGCGGCGCCCATCTTGTGGGCCTGCATGCCGATATCCTCAGCGGAATAGCTGCTGCCGATCATGAGCAGGTTCTTGCCGTAGAACCGTTCGGCTCCGCGAAAGTCGTGGGCGTGCAACACTTCGCCGGGGAAGGACTTGATGCCCTTGAACTCGGGAACGGTCGGTACGGAGAAGTGGCCGGTGGCGACCACGAGCTTGTCGAAGACGTGGGTCTCGGTGAAGTTGGTCTTGAGGTTCTCGACCGTCAGGGTGAATTCCTGGGTGTCCTCGTTGTAGCTGGTGTGGCGGGCAACGGTGTTGAACCGCACGTACTTGCGCACGTCGGACTTTTCGACGCGGCCCTTGATGTAGTCGAACAGCACCTCGCGGGACGGGAAGGATGAAATGGCACGGCCGAAGTGCTCGTCAAAGGAATAGTCCGAGAATTCGAGGCATTCCTTGGGCCCGTTCGACCATAGGTGGCGATACATGCTTGAGTGCACCGGCTCGCCATGACCATCCAGGCCGATCCGCCAGCTGCTGTTCCACTGCCCGCCCCAGTCGTCCTGCTTCTCAAAGCACATGATCTCGGGAATCGCGGCGCCCTTCTGGCGGGCTGATTCAAATGCTCGTAGTTGCGCCATCCCGCTGGGGCCCGCACCAATGATTCCAACTCGAAGTGTCATGCTGTTCTCCTAATCCGGTGGATAGCTGGGTCGCTGGTGTGCGACGCCTGAGTGACGCTACGTCTGACGCAAACGACCAATCGGGATGTCGCACGGCGGCAGCGGGGGGTGCTGTGCGTACGTATACATACATGTCGCTTGTTCGACCCGTGCCCGGTGCAGAAAATGGGTCAGCGTCTGGCCGGGCAGCAGTGCCCGGCCAGAAAAGCGGATGCGCCGAAAGCCCGGCTGCGTCTTTGTGACGCAACGGGGTCAAAAAACCTGATCCAGTGCGGGGCGCATCCTGGTCGATGACGGCCTGAATGCGCCCCGCATGGTGGGTTTAGGGTGCGAAGGTGCGGTCGCCGGCGAAGAAGCCGAGGGCGTAGTCGGGGGTTTCGAACTTGACGGTGGTGCCCTTGGGGAAGAAGAGTACGTCGCGCTCGGTGGCTCGGGTCACTTCGCCGGTGGTCTGGTCGGTGAGGATGAATTCGCCTTTAATGACGACCTTCATTTCGTCGTAGGTGTAGGTGTAGACCAGGGGTTCGGAGGCCTTGAGCTCGAAGAAGCCGGCACTCATGACCGATCCTTCGGGGTTGGAGAGGGAGTCGCCGATGGCGGCGTCGGTGCCGGGTTCGTTCATCGTCGGCAGGTCGAGGTAACCGCCTTCGACCTTGTAGATCGCGCCGGCCTTGCTGAGGGTGCCCAAAACTGTTTCCATGGTGTCTCCTGTGACTAGTGTTCTGAAGATGGGTCAGATTTGGCCATCTTTTTGGGACTATGACACTGCGCTCGAGATCGAGTCCGAAACCCCGGCTGGAAGCGCCGGGAGGAACAGCTGGCAACCTGACATTCCCTAATCTCTGGGGGTCCGGTAGAGCTCTGCTCCGAGCTCTACCGGTGAAGTGAGCGTCGCCAATCTTCGCTGCACAAACTTTCACATGAACAACTGTTCAAGTCAATGGTTCAAGTTGAAATTGCACAAAAATGAACGCATGGTCCGCAGAACGCCAGGGGCTAGAGACCGGCTTTGATCAACAGAGCGTCCACCATCATGAAAAATAGGCTGCGATGATCGGTGGACTTGGGATCGGTCAGGTATTGCAGCACCGCTCCGTCGTAGATCATGAGAAAACACCTGACCAGGGCGGGGATGCTCATGAGGCACTGATCATCGCTGCTTTCGGTTACCGACTCCAGCACGTCTCCCAGCTCGACTTCGTAGGCAGGATAGATTTTCGCGGCCAGCGGGCTGGACTCGGCATTGCGGGTTGCCCACATGATGAGTTCGATCTCAGCGACCAAGCTGGCTGGTTCTTCTTCGAGTGAGCGCCAGTAGCCTTCTGCAATTTGTTCCACTGCCTTGCGAAGGCCCAAATGCACCGGAACATCGCTGGAAAAACGATTCAAGTTCTTCAACCAGGCCTCGGCGGCCGCGTCCATGAGCTCGTCCTTATTGCTGAAGCAATAGTGCGCGGCGGCCAGAGGAGCATTGGCCTCCCTGGCAATGGCGCGCATCGTCACCGATTGAACACCTTCACGTCGCATGAGTTCCACGGTCGCTGCAATGAGCTGAATTTTTCGTTCTTCTGCGGGTATCCGCACGGGCACGCTCCAGCTTCTACCGACCTCAATTCGAGAGAGACGGTGGGGAAAGACTATTCGTTTGGACACTCGAAATGAGCTACTTCTACATCTTGGACCATTGACTTGAACATCTGTCCATGACAATGTCTTGACAACAAAGTGGCCCGCGACGCGATGCGGCCATGCTGCGCAGATGCCCTACAGCATGCTCCACGCAGATTTTCACTGACGAAAAGGGTTACAGACAATGGCGCCAACTACCCCTCGGCCCCCGACGCTTTCGATGCTGGACGTAATCGACTACTGGCCGACGAAGCTCATGAAGCCGATGAAAGACGAATGGCCCCGCCTGCGTTGCCGGTTCATCAATGCCGACCCGGTGGGCGCCTGGGACGACGTCATCCTCTCGGAGTGGGAGCTGGACGCCTGCGGATGGGAAGACTTTCACCCGCACACCGAGACGAACTTTCTCATGGAGGGCGAACTCCACATCGAGACCGATGGCAAGACGGTCATCCTGAAGCCCGGTGACTCAGCACGCGTCAATCCCGGACGAACCGGTCGATACTGGGCACCGGTCTACGCCCGCATGTTCACCATTTACGGCCCCAACCCCAAGGGTCTGGAGTCCCACTCGTTCAGGTACTTCGAACTCTGAGTTCGCTTCACCACGTCCACCGCTCGGCTGACCACTGGCCAGAGCGCTGCATTTTCACTGCCATTTTTAGATATTCCAGAAGTACCTACGTCGCTAAAAAACAGGGACCTACAGATATTTAAGGGAGATTGTCATGAGTGAACATCGTACGGATGAAGTCGATCGTCTCAAAAGATCGATCGACTGGAAGCAGGGGATGGCCATCGCCCTGGGGGTGCCCCTGTTGATTCTGCCGTCCCTGGGTTACCTGCCGCTGTGGACATCCGCTGCCGCAATCGTTATCTGGGGGCTCTCGGTCATCCAGGGTTTCATGCAGAACGCCGCCTACGCCGAAATGGCCACCACCTTTCCCAAGGCCTCCGGTCTTCCCGGTTTTGCGCAGCATATCTTTCGCACCGAGAACTTCACCGGCAAGTACGACAAGGGAAAGCTGATCGGCGGTTTCAGCGCCTGGAGCTACTGGTTCGCCTGGAACCCGGTGCTGGCGATCTTCGCCATTTTGATCGGCGGCTACCTGCACGGACTGTTTCCGATCCTGGGCGAGACTTTCACTGAGTATCAGCTTTCGTTGCTGTCCGGCCTGGTGATCTTCACCGGATTGTCCGTGGTGAACTGGTTCGGCCTCAAGGACGGCGCCATTCTGGGGTACATCCTGGGGGTCCTGTCCCTGATCCCGCTGATCGTTCTGACCGTGGCGCCATTCGCTACCGGCCACGTGGATCTGGCCAACATCACCGGCAATTGGTTGCCGGCTGACTGGACCTGGGACATGAACCACATCCTGATCCTGCTCGGCATCTTTGCCATCGCGCAGTGGAGCGCGTGCGGCTGGGAGACGGCCGCCATCTACGGCCCGGAATACAAGAACCCGTCCAAGGATGTTCCGAAGGCTCTGCTGGCCGTCGGCCTGATCTGCTTCCTCTCGTATGTGCTGGTGCAGGCTGCCGTGATCGGTGTGCTCGGTGTTGACGGTGTCATTGCCGAGCCGGTGTCGCCACTGATTCCCGTCGCCCAGGCGATCTTCGGTGAATCCGGTTCCCTGCTCACCATCATCATGTTGATCGTCGCCATGATCCTGATCATTCAGACGGCTTACCTGGGTTCGTCCCGCGCCATGCACTCCATGGCGACGGAAGGCAACCTTCCTAAGTTCTTCGGCAAGACCAATCGCCACGGAACCCCGTTTGTTGCGTTGCTCGTCACCGCGGCGTTCAACATGGTGCTGATTTCCGTCGGATCCATGGCGGCCATCCTGGCGGCTGCTGCCATCGGGTACACCTTTGCCAACGGAATCAGTCTGTTCGCCTACGTCAAGGCGAAGAAGCACCCGTCTTTTGCCAACCTGGAACGCCCCTTCAAGGCACCCAAGGGCTGGAAACATGTTGCCATGCTCTTCGGCCTGTTCAACCTGCCCCTGTGCCTGGTGGGTGTGGTCTACCTGAACAGCTTGGAAATCGGCTGGGGTGCAACCTGGGTCGGCTTCATCGTGTTGTCGCTCTACATTCCCATCTGGTACTACTCCCAGCACGAATCGAGTAAACACCACAAGGCAGCAGACGACGCTCACGCTTTAGATCTCGATGAATCAGACCCGGAGTTGGTTCCGGACCCGATTCGGTGATCGAGTCGTTAGCTCGAAGGGAGTGTCTGGGAAGAACTTTTTCCGAGGCACTCCTTTCGTGGTTTCACTTTGATGCTCCGGCAGGCGGCATCCGTTATCGGAGACCGTGGCTGTGTGCCAGGGCGACGGAATTTGACGCTCCTATAGTTGTCAACCTGCAATAGCTGGGATGACATCGAGCCAGTATTGCAACGGCTCTCGTTGTGCGGCCCAAGTTGATCGTCGCTGACGAACCTGTCTCGGCTCTCGATGTTTCGGTGCAGGCCCAAATCCTCGAGCTGTTTGCGGAGGTGCGCCACACCACATCGGTGTCGGTGCTCTTCATCTCCCACGATCTCGGGGTGGTGCGCGAAGTCAGCGACCGCGTTGCCGTCATGCGTCACGGACGCATTGTCGAGACGGGACCCATCGATCAGGTATTCGACCACCCCATCCACGGCTACACCGCGGCACTGCTTTCCGCGATCCCACCACCCGATCCGCGGCTGCCATTCCACCCAATCAGCTCCACCGACTGTGACCTGCCGCGGGCATTTCGGACAGCGGAATTAGTGGATTCTTCTACGCTGCCAATGTTGGCTGTTGATAACCATAATGGACTTCATTAGGCCGGCGATAACCGAGTGCGGAGTGCCGGCGTCGACTGTTGTAAAAGCCTTCGATATAGCGAATGACATCGCTGCGAGCTTGTGATTTGGTGGCGTATGCGGTGCGGTAAACGCGTTCGTTCTTGAGCATCGAGAAGAAACTTTCGGCCATGCTGTTTGTCCCAACACACGCCGGTGCGGCCCATCGAGGAACGCATCCCCAGGCCGGTCACCAGCGCCCGAAACTCGGCCGACGTATAAACGCTGCCGCGGTCGGAGTGCCAAATCGCGTCAGGCTCCACAAGCGTCGTCGCCGCCGCGTTGCGGAGAGCGTCGGCGACGAGTTCGGTGCGCATGTGGTCGGCGATGGACCAGCCGACAACCTTCTTCGAATAGCAGTCGATGACGGTAGCCAGGTAGATGAAGCCTTGCCAGGTATGGATGTAGGTAATGTCGCCGACGAACTTCACTCCGGGGCGCTCGGCAGTGAAGTCGCGTTTGACGAGGTCGGGCATGCTCGCGGCTGCCGCGGCATCGGCTTCGGTCGTGATGCGAAAGGGCCGCGGTTGGCAGGCTACGAGGCCGATCTGGCGCATGAGTTGCCGCACCAGCTCGGGCGAGCACTCGGTCTGCTCGGCGCCCAGGTCGGCGTGGATTCGGCGGTATCCGTAGGTGCCGTCGGACTCTTCAAAGAAGTGCTGAATCCGGGCGATCAGTGCCTCTCGGCGGGCCGAGGTCGCGGACTGTGGCCGGATTGTCCAGTGGTAGAAACCGGACGTGGAGACGGCCAGCCAGAGGCACATCTTCACCACCGAATCCCGGTTGGTGGGGTCAGATTTTTGGGAGTCGATGTATTCGTACTTGCTCACTACCGCTGCTCCCGCGCGAAGTAAGCGCTGGCTTTTTTCAAGAACGCGGTCTCCGCCCGCAGCTCGTGAACTTCCCGCTCAAGTTCCTTCAGACGGGCCCGTTCCGACACGGTCAGGTCGGCTTCGGTTCCGCCGTTGGCCTCGCGGTATTTGCCCAACCATTTGCGGAGCGTCTCGGGGCCGACACCGTATGCGGTGGCGACGTCCTTGATCGGTTTGGAGGTGTTGATCACCTCGCGGCACAACTCGTCTTTGAACTCCTGGGTGAAACGCCTACGTGCTGCGGTCATGCTGATCTCTACTCTCAGTGAACCCTCATTTTAAGAGGGCCCACCGTCCGACATATCCGCGGCAGGTCACTGATAGGTCATTGAGTACGAGGAGCGTGGGTCAGTAGCAGTTATCCGCGTTGGTTTAGCCTTTGACCATTACTTTTAGTGTTGGGGGTGGCATCCCTCGGGTAGGGGTCTTGCTCCTGAGGCTGCGATATCCGGAGGGGTGGAATCTCTGGCGCAAGACCGATCCGGCGTGGGCGATGTGTGGCATCCCCGACATCCAGCTCGTCGACCACGGGTCCGACTTCACCAACCACCACCTCGAACGCACCGCGATTCTGCGATCCGCAGACGTTCCTCTTGGCCCCAGTCGCGCCCCGAAGACGCAACGGCCGGAACACGTATTCGCCCGCCAGCGGCTGTGATCCACCGATATCCCTGTCTGCGATTCACTCCCAAAGATTGGCACGCGGCTGCCACCGACATCCCTCTGTTAACGCCGACTGAAAATAGGGCCATAAACGCGGTGGGTTCTCGGTATTCGCCGCCGTCGCGGAGCATGGTCCAGAGGACGTTGTTGCGGCGACGAGCCAGCGCCGGGACTGTTTCTTAAACGGTGTGTCCGGCCTAACGCGCTGGACTTAGGTCTGGCGAGGACGGTGCCGTGATGACGACAGTTGATGCTGCGGGGAAACAATAATGGCCAAGGCCGTAGTGGGCACAGGCGTGCACGTGTTGGCCCTCTTTTAAGAAAATTTCCGCTTGTCTAGACCATAGTGGTTGCAAGGGCGGCACTAAGGAAACTGACAAAATTTGCGAGTGCCACAGGAAGTTCCCTTCCCGCTTTTGTTTGTATTTGCAGATTGCGTTGGCGGAGCTCCTTTTCTTTAAGTGGAATCGCTACCACGTCGCCGTTCGCGATATCCCGGGAAATCGTAATCTGACCGAGTAGCGTAACGGCGTTGCTTGCTCTGAGGAAGCTTAGTAAAGCGTCGGGGTTGTCGCACACGAAGACAGGCTCAACGGCGCGATACCCAGTAGCGCTGACAAGGTCAAACAAATGTCGGTTTGTCGTGTTGGGAGCTAAAAGAGCAAGCGGATAGGAGTGCAGGTCCTGCACAGAAACGATCGGTACAGCTACCAATGGGTGTCCGTTGCGCACAACAGCCACAAGTGGTGCAGGACGCGAGTTGATGATCTTGATCCCGGGATCAATCGCGAGATTGAAAGTCATGGCGAGGTCGACTACACCATCACGAACCATCTGAGTTGCGGTTGCCGGTTCGGTCAGGTTGAGCACAAACCGAGTGCCCGTATGTATTGTCCGATACTCGGCAGTTATCCGAGGGATGAAGTTATGGCCGACGCCGTTCGACGCCGCGATGGATATCAGCGAATCCGCGTCGTGACGTTCATGGATCTCATCGACGACATGCCCCGCGTCCTGAATCGCGCGCCGGGCGAAGCCAGCGAACGAGTTGGCCGCTTGGGTCGCTACTACTCCGGACGGCAATCGTTCGAACAGAGGAACGCCGATTTCCTTCTCCAACCGGCTAATCTGCCGGCTCACGGCAGACCCAGCTATAAACAGTTGCCGAGCAGCTGCGTTAATGGACCCGGTTTCAAAAACTGCAAGGAAGTAGCGCAACGCGGGATCGTAGAGAGACATCTGCCCAACATATAGGTGCGTTGCCGTCTCGGCAATGATAGTGCAAACAAAATGCTGCTAGCAGATGGGCTACAGCTCTTGAACGCAGTGCACGTTACATGTCACTATGACGAGGATTCGTCCCAAGGGAATCAAATCAGTTGGCCCTCCGCCAATCGGATGGAACAACAAAGAATAAATCACTTACCCCGACTCTTCACTTCGTACTTTTTTCATTTTCCGGAGGTTTCCTAATGAGTCGCAGTTCTGCGATCAATTTTGCATCTGACCACTTCGACTCGGGGAAGTTTAAAGCCGAGCTTGAGCGGAGGGTCGCTTATCGAACAGAAAGCCAAGATCCTCGAAGCGGACCCATCATGGGTGCCTACCTTACCGAGGAGATTATTCCGCAACTCGAACGGCTAGGTTTTACCGCCCGGGTGGTGGACAATCCCGTTTCCAGCCGTCACCCATTCTTGGTCGCCCGTCGAAATGAGGATTCGGCGTACCCAACCGTGCTTACTTACGGGCATGGCGATGTTCAACTCGCTCATGCCGACGATTGGCGCTCAGGTTTGAATCCATGGGAGATCGTCGTAGAGGGCGATCGTTGGTACGGACGTGGCACCGCGGATAACAAAGGCCAGCACACCGTAAATCTCGCAGCACTCGAACAGGTAATACGCGCGCGCGGGGGCCATTTAGGATTCAACACAGTGTTCTTGCTGGACATGGGCGAGGAGTTTGGATCCCCTGGCCTCAATGAAATTTGTGATCAGTTGCGGGACGAGCTGTCTGCAGATCTTTTAATCGCTTCTGACGGACCCCGGCTTTCAGCAGAACAACCCACAATTTTCTTGGGAGCAAGGGGTGCTGTCAATTTTACGCTTACCGTGAATGCGCGCGAGGAAAGCCATCACTCCGGCAATTGGGGCGGAGTCCTCAGCAACCCCGCCACCATGCTGGTGAACGCCTTATCAAGTTTGATCGATGGGCAGGGGAAACTGCTGGTTCCGGGGTTAGCGCCTCCTCCGATACCCGCTTCAATCCGTGCAGCGCTGGCCAACATCTCTGTGGATACATCGCCTGGAAGCCCTTCCATAGATGAAAATTGGGGAGAACCAGGTTTGTCGCCGAGCGAACGCCTCTTCGGCTGGAACGCTTTAGAAATTCTTGCAATGACGGCGGGAAACCCCGACGGAGCAGTCAACGCTATCCCCGCCAACGCTCGTGCACATTGCCAGTTGCGCTTCGTCGTGGGAACAGATTGGGAGGCAACAGCGGCAATACTGCGGGACCACCTCGACCAACATGGCTTTTCAATGGTCAACGTGAAAGTGGAATTCGGCATGGCCGCTACGAGGCTCGATCCGGCGAACAAGTGGGTGCGTTGGGCGCTCGATTCGTTGGAAAAAACCACAGGGAAGAAACCTGCCTTACTTCCCAACCTGGGCGGATCACTACCGAACGGTGCCTTTGCAGACGTCCTTGGCCTCCCAACTATCTGGCTTCCACATTCCTACCCCGGTTGCGCCCAGCATGCACCGAATGAACATCTCCTATCTCCATTAATGAGAGAGGCACTGCAAATCATGGCGGGCCTTTTTTGGGATCTGGGCGAGGTGACCCCGGAATGGTTAGTCGACGCAGACTAACCGTGGCTATCCGAAATGCGCAAATCTTGCGAAGGAGCACGTCATGACGAGCAGTACTACGGGCAAATTGACCGCGGCCAGAAAGCCAGCGAGTCCTTTTCGAATCATCGCCGCAGCTTGTGTCGGCAATGCCTTGGAATGGTACGACATCGCGATATATAGCTTTTTTGCGGTCTACATCGCGCGGGTATTTTTCCCTACGCAGGACCCTGCCCTGTCACTCATCCTCGCGTTGGGCACCTTTGCGGTATCTTTCCTGATCCGTCCACTCGGTGCGCTTGTGTTGGGATCGTACGCCGATCGTGCTGGACGAAAACCGGCATTGACGCTCTCACTTGGCCTGATGGTGGTCGGCACATTACTCATTTGCATCATGCCCTCATACGCTGCCATTGGGGTCCTAGCCCCGATTGGCATTTTGGTAGCCAGGCTTGTTCAAGGGTTTGCGGCCGGCGGCGAATTTGGCAGCGCGACGGCCATGATGGTCGAACACCTCCCCGGACGCCGCGGGTTTGCTGCCAGTTGGCAGTTTACGAGTCAAGCCATGGCCTCCTTATTGGCCGCATCAATCGGGACGTTGCTGACCACGACGTTGAGCCCCGAACAGATTGAGTCATGGGCATTCCGTATCCCATTCCTATTCGGTCTCCTCGTCGGGCCGGCAGGAATCTTTATCCGACGACACGTACCTGAAACGCCGGAAGCGGAAGCACGGTTGAAAAGCAACATCCCCAACACGCCAGTACGAACCATCATGCGCAAACAAAAGATGCTCGTGCTGTTGACGATCGGTTTGCTGGCGGTCACCACATGCCTGAACTATATGATCACGTACATCCCCACCTATGCGATACAGACGCTCAAACTCCCCGATTCAAGCGGATTCATAGCGACGCTGGTGGGGGGCCTCGTGTTACTTCTTGTCACACCGTTTGCTGGGCACTTCTCCGATAAGGTCGGACAGTTAAGAATTATGATTCCCGCCGCCGGTCTCATTCTGGTTCTTATCTATCCAATGTTCGCAGTTATGGTCACGTTTCCTACCCTCGGCGTACTGCTGCTTGTAGTGTTTTTCATGGCCCTGTTCAAAGCCTGCTACTACGGCCCAATGGGTGCGGCTATGGCTGCGGTTTTTCCGGCAGAAACACGAGCTACGGGAATGGCGGTAGGTTACAACATCGGTGTAACCATCTTTGGAGGCTTCACGCCTCTGATCGCCACCGTGCTAATTAACAGCACAGGAAATGACATGGCTCCCAGCTTTTGGGTCATATTTGCCGCCCTCGTCAGCATGGTCTCCATGATTGTGGTCTGGAAAAGGCTTGGCCTCCGCTAAACCGAAGTTACGGGATCGGCACGGCGGATTCAACTGGTCGTCGCATGCCTCGATTTTTGTGAGGTGTTGTACGTGTGGCGTCGTTCAACGCTCTGAGACGACGGTAGGTGAGCGTGAGGGCGGCGTGATGGACGGGATTATCTATCGTGACGGGGTGGTGGTGCATTACGCGGCACTGGATCCCTGATATTCAGGTGTTGGGACGTGACCGGCGTGCCAAGCGCAATGAGGCAAGACGTGCGGCTTCACGACGGTACCCCGGCCGGCGACCGTTCGTCTATCATTCATGACGATCGTTTCGGGTACCGGCACGCGCCGCGTCTCGCAACCGTAATTTTCTGGCGAAGGGCAGCAGCCAGGCGATTCAGCGTGTCAGCTTTCGGATCGGCGACGACGAGGTGACGCTCAGTATTACGTCACTCCCGAGGAAATGGGCAAGTCAACCGGCAAATCAAATGGGCACGCCAAAGTCCCGGTAAATCTTGCGATCTACCGGGACTTTTTCGTTAGGTCGGGCTGACAGGATTCGAACCTGCGACCCCTTGCAGAATCAGGGTGATTCTGGACGTGACCGAATGTCGCGGGAAACTCGCGGATTCCTTTGATTTTGCAGGGAACCGGGTGGTTCACTGCATCCGAGTGTACGCGTCCAGCGTGGGTCGGTCACGGTTGATTGAGGTGAGTAAATGGTGGGACCCACTCACTCGGCCCAGCGAGGAATGCTGCCTCCATACTCCCGAAAGGGTCTCACTTACCGGCAGAGGCCTTAAGTTGCGGGGCGGCGAACGCCAACGGGAAGTCAACGTTACTAAGTTCCGGCCGGGAGCACGCACGCCGCTTGACGCTTCGTCGGCTGCGGCCGGAACGAGACTCGCACATAGGCGATAAGTTTCGCCTCGGTATACAAAATGTCGCATGAGTGAAATTCTGCGGCCTAGGTTGAGTGCTGCATCTCGAAGTTTACGGGTGTGACTTGCCCGGTCGAGGAGTGGCGGCGGTTGTAGCGGTCCTCGATCCACACCGCTGCGTCTCGGATCGCTCGGGCCCCGGTGGGCCAGGTCCTGCGGTAGTAGTACTCTTTTTCAAGGTCGCGAAGAAGCTCTCAGCCATGGCGTTGATGCCTCTATGTTGTCAATTCGGGCTGTGCCTGGTTTTTGTGTTGGTCGGGAAGTGCTTTCAGGCAGGATGGTGCAGATTTCGCGTGCGAGGTACCGTTTGAGGCAGCGGACGACGTCTCGATTGCTTGTTCCTTTATCGGTGCGGTTCTGTAGGTAATTCTGGGTGGTTTCATCCCACCAAAGTCGTGTCAGTAGGTTTCGACACAGGGCCGCGTTGGCTTGACGGTTCCCACCTCGATTGGGGCGCCGCTTCGTCGTTTGCCCTGACGAGAACTCGACCGGACTGACGCCGCAGAGCACTGCGAAGGCGGCTTCGTTCTTCATTCTTACGGGATTGTCAGCAATGGCGATGAGTCGCGCCGCGGAATCAGGGTCGGTTCAGACTCAGAGGGCAGACACCTCATCGCCGGGAATAGATGAACCCACTCCGGCTCCCCGCGACTTCTGTTCCCCAAGTAATCTAGTAACCGGTACAAAGTCCGAGTAAGGGAGTGTGCTGGGCACAAACTATTTTCTCGTGGAGCAGCGGGCGAATTAGACAGGCTCAACCCCACACCACGCGGCGATGAACAGGGCGATAGCCGTGGTCACCTGCCGCACCGATTCGACATACACCCGCTCGTCAAAGGCATGGATGTTTTCCGAGATCGGTCCATAGACAAGTGCTGGAATGCCGCCATAGAGGGAAAACACGCGGCCGTCGAGGTAGCCGGGAGTTACAAAGGACTTCAGCTCTGACCCGAAGGCTTGTTCGTGGGCCGTGGCGAGGGTGGCTTCGGCAGAGCTGCCCTCCGCGAGCACGTACCCCTCGGCGAAGAAGCCGGTGCGCTGCACGAGGTACGTTACGCCGCGGCGCGACGCTTCGCTCTGCTGCAGACACTGCTGCAGTTCGGTCCACGCATCCTCTGCCGAGATTCCGGGGTAGAAGCCTGCGCGCACCTGTACCTCACACCACGAGGGTACGCTCGAGGGCCAGTCGCCGCCGTGAATCTGCCCGAAATTGAAGTTGATCGGGTTGTGCACGCCTTCAAAGTAGGGATGCTCGCCCTGCTTCGCGTTCCATTCACCCTCCAGTACCCGGAGGTTGGACATCAGTGCGGTGACCTCGTCGATTGCGTTGACGCCGGTGTCCATCTCGCGTGGATGTCCCGGGCGCCCTTCCACGCGCACCTGAAACCAGATCACACCGACGTTGGCGCGCACGAGCATGTTCTCTTCGGGCTCTGGAATGATGACGGCGTCGGCGGTGTAGCCGCGCAGCAATGCCGACAGTGAGCCGTTGCCCGTGCACTCCTCCTCGACGACGGACTGTAAGTAAATCGGCGCTGTTGGGGCGAACCCCGCGGCTCGGATCGCGTCGAAAGCGAACAAGTTGGCTACCAGGCCGGCCTTCATGTCGCCGCTACCGCGGCCGTACATCCAGCCGTCTATGATCTGGGCATCCCAGGGGGAGCGCGCCCAGTTGTCCTCCGGGCCGGTCGGGACGACGTCGACGTGTCCGTTCAGGATGAGTGACTGTCCGGTGTGTGTCGCCGGCTCGTACGTTCCCACCACGTTCGTGACGTCGTCGTAGCTGATCGCGATTGGGCTGCCGCCCTTGTGGCTGTCGATCTGGGCCGGGTCGATCTGCCAGCGGTCCATCGAGAGGCCGCGCTCGCCCATCGCTGTGTAGAGCAGGTCCTGGGCGCTCTGTTCTTTGGCGCGCACTGAGGGCTGCGCCACTAGATCGGCGGTAAATTGCAGCTGTTGGTCGAACCCCGCGTTCACTGCGGCGACGATTCGAGCTGCGACGGCTGGGTCGAGTGTTCTAGCGGTCATCGCTGGGCGACCTGCGCCGGAGCGGCGTGCTGCAGGACCGCGTCTTGTAGTGCGCCCTGGCACATCCGGGCGAGCACTTCGGTGAGCATGTCGACCCCGGCGCGGGCGTCATCGTCGTGGGTCAGCTCGCCCTCGTTGTGCGAGATACCGTCTACGCTCGGCACGAACAGCATAACCGTGGGCACGACGTCCTTGAGGTTGGTGGAGTCGTGACCGGCGAGGGTCATCATGGTCTGCGACGACAGGCCGAGCTCTCCCGCGACCGCGCGCGCGAGGTCGATGCCTTCCGGCTGGTAGCTCTGCACCCCCCAGAAGTGCGCCTGGGTTAGCTCGATGTGCACGCCGTCACGCTTTTCAATGACGGCGACGTGCTCGTGCAGGCGGGCATCCGCTTCGGCGAGCACCTCAGCGTCGGCTGAGCGCAGGTCGAGAACCATGCGCACCTCGGAGGCGACGACCACGGGGGAGTTCGGTAAGGCAAAGAGCTGGCCGACGGATGTGTGCAGGGCGGAGTCCGCAAACGTGTCGGCAAGGTCCCGCAGCGCGACTACGAGGCGGGAGGCCCCGACGAGGGCATCCCGTCGGTCGGCCATGACGGTGGACCCGGTGTGGGACTGCTCGCCACGCACCACGGCCGAGTACTTGTGGGCAGCCCAGGTCGCATCGACGAGGCCGATGCTCACGCCGTCTTTCTCGAGGTGCCGACCCTGCTCAATGTGGATCTCGGCGTACGCGGCGGTTTCGGGCGCCGCATCCGTGCCTCGGTAGCCGAGGGCGGTGAGGGCCTGCTCCACCGATACCCCGTCGGGGTCTGTGATCGCGAGCACGTGTTCGGCGCTGAGCTTGCCGGTGAACACGGAACTGCCCATCATGCTGGGCTGGAAGCGGGCGCCTTCCTCGTTGAACCAGTTGACGACGGCGAGGTTGAAGGGTGGCGTTTGCCCCGTGGCCGTGACGTTCCGGCGCACCCGAACGGCCGCGTGCGCTGCGGCCAGTACGCCGTAGGCGCCGTCGAAACGGCCGGCCATCGGCTGACTGTCGAGGTGTGACCCCACGAGCACGTACGGTGCGTTCGGCGTCCACTCGATGAGGCCGAACATGTTGCCCACAGCATCGATGGTGACGGTGAAATCACGCGACTCCAGCCAGTTGCGAAGCCAGGCTCGCAGCTGGCCATCTTCGACGGTGCCTGCCAACCGGTGCACGCCGCCGCCGGGGGTCGCACCGATGCGGGAGAGTGAGGTGAAGTCGGCGATGAAGTCTTCGCCGGCTCGGTCTGTGTTGATGGTGGGGTCGATCATGACGGCGAAGGCCTCCGGCTCTGTCTCGCGGGCGAGAATGCCCGTACTTTCAGGCTCACAGTGCTGAAATCACAATGCAATGACGATTCGCTACCACTTTGACGCTCGTGAGGGGGCAAATGCACAATTCGCCGCTAGTCGGCATCGCCGAGCGCCTCATGGTGCAAGGCCGTCATGATCACGGCGGCGTGAACCGGGCGGGTGGGGTCAAGCTCGGTGAGCGCTTTGAATCGGGTCAGCCGATTGAGTACCGTGTTGCGGTGGCAGAACAGTTCGCGCACCGTGGCCGACACCGAACCGCTCTCGAAGTAGGCGTTGACGGTTTCGATCAGGCGCGCGCGTTCGTGTTCCGAGATGCCAGCGAGCCCGCTCAGTACGGAATCGGCGAGCACATCACCGAACTCCCCAAGCCGGCGTGCTGCCACGCCGCCCCAGTCCCGACGCACCGTGGCCATTCCGGTGGCATCGGCGCGTCGCGCCGCGATGAGGTCTTCGGCGATGCGCACCATGCGCGGCACCTCGGCCAGGCTGGCGGCGACCGGGGCGACCGCGCCGGGCAGTTCGGCGAGCCAGTCGGGCACGAGTCCAAGCGTGTGCGGCTGTTGCTCGAGAAGCAGTACGAGAGCCCCATCACGTTCGTGTAGGGACTTCTTGGCGCGGTTCAGGGCAGCCGCCCGGTGGAATTCCTTGTGGGCGTCCTTGGCGGCCAGGGCTACTAAAAACGGGCTGGCAGGCTCGACGCCGAGGGCCCGGGCTGTCTGTGCGATGAGCGGGGCATCCGTGCCGTCGGATGCGAGTAGCCGCCCGAGCAGGATCGCCTGCTGTTGCTCATGCTCGTGCGCAAGCGACGCGAGCTCGGCGAGGTAGCCCGCGTGCACCCGAATGGTGTGGAACTCCACGGCCTCCCACACCGCGATCGCCCCGCGGGTGAACGCCGGCAGCTGTTCCGCAGGCACGCGGGGCAGCATGGCCGACCACAGCAGCCGAAAGTCGAGGCGCACGGCTTGCAGCAACGACTCGAGGGCGACGCCCTGGCGAGCACGGCGATGCCCGAGTTCCTCCGACAGATTGAGTAGTCGGTCGGTGAGGGGCAAATTGCCGATCAGGCGCAAGAGCAGTTCCATGGACGCCACGGCGGTGTCGCGCAGATCTTCCCGGGGTACAGCGGATGCCGCATACCCCTCCACCTTGGCCAAGCCCACGAGGTAGGTCTCCACGATCTCGTCGATGTCGACCATGCAGGCGCGCACGACGTCGCCGATGACCTCGTCCACCAGAGGAGACTCGGCGCCGGATCCGACTGAATTGTGCATCTGCCCAGACTAAGTCCTCAGACGGGTGTGGTTGCCCATTGCGGCACCGCGCGACTTGGCCAAAGATTGGGGGAACCCGGCGTCTCCCCATCAACGCCAATGATCGGGGACACCGTGCTCGACCTGAAACTGACCAACGCGCGCATCGCGACTCTTGATGAGAGCCATCCAACAGCCCACACCCTCGGCGTGCTGCATGGGCGGATCGTGGGGCTCGACGATGACGTCGCGCACCTGGAGGCCCGCGCCACACTGGACTGCGGCGGGCGGGTCGTCGTACCGGGGTTCGGTGACGCGCACAATCACATGGCGTGGTTCGGGCAGACCTTCTCCGAGCTCGATTTGAGCACCTGCACAACGGTGCAGGAGGTCTACGCGGCCGTCACCCGCCACGCGGAGGGGCTCGCTCCATCCGCGTGGGTCGTTGCCTCCGGCTACGATGACACCGTGATGGGCGAACACCCGCATCGCCTCGGGCTGGATGCCGCCGCCGGCGAGCACCCGGTGTGGCTCAAACACCGGTCGGGCCACATGTGTGTCGTCAACACCTGGGTGCTCGAGCACGCCGGGATTTTGGACGGGACGGCGCAGGTGCCCGCCGGTGGCATGATCGTTCTCGACGCTGGCGGATGCCCTACCGGCCTGCTTCAAGAGCAGGCGCAGACACTGGTGAGTGCACTTCTGCTTCCCTACTCAATCGATGACCTCGCCGAGGCGATCGCCCAGGCCAGTGCCGTCTACGCTGCGGAAGGCTTGACACATGTCACCGAGGCCGGCATCGGCGCCGGGTGGATCGGCCGCAGTCCGGTGGAACTTGCCGCGTATGTCGCCGCGAAGCAGGCTGGCATGCTAAAGACGCGAGTGCAGTTGATGGTGTCGAGCGATGCACTGCATCCGCTGGCCGCTCACACCGACGATCATGCGACGTTCGGTCTCGACCTTGGTCTCGTGACCGGATTCGGTGACGACCACATCCGACTCGGAGCCATGAAAATATTCATCGACGGGTCACTGATTGGTCGAACCGCCGCAGTGACACAGCCGTTCTGTGACCACGGCCACACGACGGGCAGTTACCAGCTGTCGGTATCGGAACTCACCGCGCGAATAAGAGATGCACACGCCGCTGGCTGGACCGTAGCCGCCCACGCAATCGGCGATGAGGCGATCGATGTGGCCCTTGACGCCTTCGAGAGCGCGCAGCGCGAGCATCCGCGACCGCGCGTGCGGCATCGCATTGAACACGCCGGAATCGTGCGGCCCGACCAGGTGGCGCGGTTCGCGCACCTCGGCGTGACCCCGGTGCCGCAACCACGATTTCTCTTCGAGGTCGGCGACACGATCGTAAATGCTGTGGGTCCAGACCGCATGGACTGGGTTTACCGTCATCGAACCTTTCTTGAGAGCGGCGTGCGTGTACCGGGAAGCTCGGACCGCCCGATCGCTGCCGGATCACCGCTCGCCGGGATGCAGTCAATGGTGCAGCGGCGCACCTCGAACGGGACTGTTCTGGGGCCGCACGAAACGGTCACCGCGGCGCAGGCATTGCGCGCTTACACGGTCGATGCCGCGTGGGTGGCCGGCGACGACGACCATCGCGGGAGCCTGGCCCCCGGTAAGCTCGCGGACTTTGTTTTCTTGTCCGACCATCCCGGGGAAGTCATGACCGACGACATCGGCGACATCGCGGTTTTGGCCACATTTGTGCACGGACGCTGTGTGCATGGCGCCGACCTCATCGCGACTCTAGGGCTGTAATCGGTCCCTTGCCTGCTCAGCCGTGCACGACTCGAGACGACTCGGCACGGTCACCATTTACCAACAGTTGGGAAGAATGATCATGACCACCACAGCAGACACCGCGGCATCCGTCGCTGGACCCGGCGATCCGCCCACCGTCAGCGGCAAAGACGCCGGCCGCATCGCACGCGCCGCTTTTGTTGGTACCGCGCTGGAATGGTACGACTACTTCTTGTTCGGCACGGCGGCCGCGCTCGTGTTCAACCGGTTGTATTTCACCACCCTGGATCCGACCGCGGCTACGCTCGCAGCACTCGCCACGTTTGGGGTGGGCTTTGCCGCACGCCCTATCGGGGCCATCCTCTTCGGCTATATCGGTGACCGGGTGGGTCGCAAGCCGGCCCTACTGATCACGATCGTGATGATCGGCCTGGCCACCGGCACAATAGGCCTGCTTCCGGACTTTGGATCGATCGGCCTGGCCGCACCGGTGATGCTCGCCGTCCTGCGCCTCGTGCAGGGTCTCGCTGTTGGCGGCGAATGGGGCGGCGCCATGACGCTCGCCGTGGAGCACGCGCCAATCCAGAAGCGCGGACGTTTCGCGGCCCTCGTGCAGGTCGGCTCGCCGGTCGGCACACTCATGTCTGCCGGTGCTTTCGCCCTGGTGCTGCTGCTGCCGTCGGAAGAATTCGACGCCTGGGGATGGCGGTTGCCGTTCCTCGCAGCGTTCCCGTTACTGATTATTGCCGTAATTATTCGTTTGAAGGTGGAAGAGTCGCCCATTTTCAAGGAGCTTGTGAAGCTCGAAGAGCGCGCCAAAATTCCGGCAGTCGACGTGTTCAAGCTGGCGTGGGGTCGGCTTCTTGTGGCCATCGCGGCCGCGTTCCTCGGCGTAGGCGGTTTCTACATGATGACGACCTTCGTGATCAGCTACGGTACCGGCACATTGAACCTCGACCGTGGGCTGATGGTCAATGCGACCCTCGTCGCGGCCGTCGTGCAAATCGGTGTGGTTCTGCTGATGGGCCGGATTGCCGAGCGGTTCGGACCGGGACGCGTCACGGTCTGGGGCGGTGTGGCTACCGCAGTCGGTGCCTTCCCGATCTTCTGGCTCATAAATACCGGCAACGCCGCAGCGGTGATCTTCGCGGTCACACTCGGAATTGCCCTCATCTCCACCGCCTACGCCGTGTCCGGCGCGTTGCTCACCGAGCTGTTCCCGCCGCACCTGCGATACAGCGGCGTGGCACTTGGATACAACATCGCTGGCGCCCTGAGCGGGTTCCTTCCGTTCCTAGCCCTGTGGCTCCTCGGGATCACCGGTGGAGCGTTCTGGCCGGCAGCGGTCATCCTTGCCGGGGTTGCCCTGATTACTGCTGTGGGTGGCCATTACGGTGCGCGGTTGCGGGTGCAGGACAAGGCAATCGTCGAGTAGGTCATTCGGATCACGCATATGACGGATGCCTCGGCCTGAGGCATCCGTCACATGGGGTCAGAGCAGGTCGACGGGGCACAAGGCTTGAAGTCCCAGTACATCAGCGCGCTCTCACCACGACTCGAAACCAGCATGACGATCAGCGGTAGCGCGCCACCAGAGGCGGGCAAGATTCCGTTGACCTGTGAACGCGGCCGGTGCGCGTACCGGACCTGGAACCTCGGTGGAGCATCCAGCCTTCGTTCAAGCTGCCACTCGTGGGGGCAACAGAGGATTGCTCCCTGACGGAGCCGGCTTAAATCCCGGCGCCAGATTAAAGTCCAAGACCGCCATATGCGTCCCTGAGTCCCTGGGCCGCATACGCGTCAGAACTCGACCCGGTCGCGGCTCGCTGATACTTCGGCAGCAGGTCCGACTTCAACGCCAGATCAACAGTCCCTTGCAAGATGCCGACGTGTCGGCCGATCTCTCGTTTTGAGTCCTGGCCCGTTGAACCGACCTCGCCTGTATTCGCTCAATCATCCAAATTGATCACCCTCCATAGTGGCTGGTGCCCCTGTTTTCCGTCGGCGGGCGGTTTCTAAGTGTCGGCGTCAACACAGGCGATGCCGTGCTGCCGTGAGCAAGTCTCGTCACATTTAAGGCAGGCGACGCCGTGCATGGGTGGCTCTTCTCGAAGATCTGACGATCAATTACCTCAGGCATGGACAGCGGTGGTGTCGTGTTCTTTGCGGAATTCTGTTTCAAGTTCTCGTCGGATCTGGACGGCGAGCGATGTCTCGTCGACTTCAACGTCGTCCCAGGAGACCGTGTGGTCCTTTGGTACATTGCGGATAACTCGCGCCTTGTGCGCGAGGCCCAGCGGTAGCGCTCGGCGCTCGAGCGAAAGGTGCGCTGGTGCCAGCTTCCCAAAGACGGTGAAGCCGCCTTCGCCGTCAAGAGTGTCTCCGACCCGCAGATCCTTCTTCGCTGTCGTAACGACATCGCCTCGGAACCCTGTCGGCGCCCCAGTTGCCTCGTTCCTAATCATGGCTGATGCGATACTGACTCCGAGCTCGAGACCGATCATGTGGTACGGGCGATAGAGGGAACCGTAGCGGCCGGTCTCATCTGTGCGCATGCCGTATTCGGCAAAACATTGAGCGGCGTAGTCAGTTTTCGCCTCAAAAGTGACGAAGACACCCCAGCGCAGGTTTTGAGGGACTTCGGTGCCATCCCTGTACAGGCTCGAGGCGATTTCTACGGTTCCGCGGCGAGTAAGACTTCCCCCCTTCAACGTGTTCTCACGGAAGATCGTTGGTAGGTCATCTGTGCTCGCGGCGGGAAACAAAAGACCCTCTTCCTGAGGTATGAGACCTGTGCCATTCGCAACGGCCGCCATCTCGATTGCAGATTTTGTTCCATCGAGGAAAGAGTTGAACATCTTGGGATTGAAGTCCCCGGTAGCCAACTGTTGTTCCGTGAAGCCGTAATAGTTCCAGACTGTGTCGGGAGTCGAATAGTTGTACTCGGGAAGGTACTTGGTGCCCTTGCCCGCGGAAACGACATCGAACCCGACTGTTCGGCACCAGTCAACCATTTCGCAGATGAGGGCGGGCTGGTCGCCATAGGCCATGGCATAAATCACTCCGGCCGCTTCTGCCTTACGCTGCAAAATCGGACCGACCATGCAATCAGCCTCGACGTTGACCATGATGATGTGCTTACCATTTTCGATAGATTTCACCGCATGGTACGTGCCAATAAGGGGATTGCCAGTGATCTCAAGGATCACCTCAATCTGGGAATTCTCGATCAACTGATCGGCACTTTCGAGTACGCAGGTTCCCCCGCTGAGCAGCGCTGCATCGAGAGTTTCGGCGGCGTAACGCTCAGCTGGCCAACCCGTCCGGGCGAGGGCCGCCTTGGCTTTGGGGAGATCAATGTCGGCGACGCCGACGACGTGCATATCCGCGGAATTTAGGGCCTGCGTGAAGAACATGGACGCGAACTTGCCCGCGCCAATAACACCAACGCGAATGGGCCCGACGGCCGCAGTGCGCTTCTGTAATAGCGAAAATAGATTCATTCTGGCACTACTCCTTTGTAGATATACGGTCGCGAAGCCTTGTTTGAATGGGTGATGTCCCAGTACCCGTCAACCTAAAGTCATGCGGATCTGGGCTCGTTCACTGACACTACAGCAAACATCGACCGGTTGACCTTTTGGACTTTTCATTTTAGGCTCACCATGGCGCAGGTCAACGGCCTCGCTGTCTAAAGACATTAATGAGCAGTTGGAGGTACAAGATTCTTGTCGAGCAGAGGACTTACAACATCAAGCCGGGCATCCCAATGAAAGATTTCTTGGACAATTACAGTTCGCTGGGGTTGCCGGTGCAGAAACGACTTCTTGAGGGTTTTCTCGGGTACTTTACGAGCGAGTTCGGACTTCAGAACCAGGTCGTACACCTTTGGGCATTCACCGATCTCGAGGATCGTCGCAGACGTCGTCAACTGCTGGCCGAGGATGCAGATTGGCAAGCGTGTATCGCGATTGTGCGACCCATGCTTGATTCTCAAGAGAGCAAGATTCTGTACCCGACCGCGTTCTCTCCTATCGGGTCTCTGCCCGTCGCCTCCGACGACCCGCTTACGGCATTCAATTTTTCCCCAGCGACGGCGAGTGCCGGGTAGGCATTTAAGAATTCAAGAACCCCTCGGAACGCGTTGATAAATTCGGGCATCGCCGTCGCCAATGGCCAATTTGCGTCGCTGTCCGAACTTCACCGACGCTGGGCTGCAGATCGATCCGGCGTGCACCAAAACACGGTCCACTATTCCCAAGAGAAAAACGCGTTCAAAGGAGAACTCGGATTATGAAGACAAATCGCTTCATCGCACCATTTCAGCGGGCCGGCTCACTGCTTGGGAAAATCCCCGGCGCTCTCATGATCATCCCGCTTTTCATCGGTGCAACTATCAACACGTTCTTCCCCGAGGTACTCGATGTCGGAAGTTTTTCGACGGCGCTATTCCGGGATGGAACGGGCGCGCTACTGGGCTTGTTCTTCTTTTGTATGGGCGCACAAATCGACTTGCGATCGACCGCACCAACCATCCAGAAGGGCATGGC
The DNA here is from genome assembly GCF_002929825.1 of Cryobacterium sp. Y29. Lineage (GTDB taxonomy): Bacteria > Actinomycetota > Actinomycetes > Actinomycetales > Microbacteriaceae > Cryobacterium. The sequence goes on along the minus strand of NZ_PJJN01000037.1, from coordinate 380,358 downwards.
AATCCTTATCGGCAAAGTTGGAATCGGCGTGCTCGTTGGGCTGTCTGTAGCCTTTTTCGTGCCTGGCGGAACGCTTTTCGGCCTCCTCCCCCTTGCGATCATCGCCGCAATGACCAATTCCAACTCAACTCTCTATGTCGCTCTGACCAAGCAATTCGGTAACGCAACTGATCGCGGTGCCGTTGCCGTCATCTCAGTCAACGATGGCCCCTTCTTTACGATGATCGCCTTGGGAGCGGCCGGGCTCGCAGCTTTTCCACTGCAGATGTTGGTCGGTATCTTGCTACCGCTCGCGATCGGTTTTCTACTGGGCAACCTGAATAGGACAGTGCGCGAATTTCTCATGCCCGGCGAGTCACTCCTCATTCCCTTTCTCGGCTTCGTTGTTGGACGCGGGATCGACTTCGGCACGCTCGGCCAGGCGGGTATGCAAGGACTCCTCCTCGGCCTCATGACGCTTGTGCTATCGGGCGGTGCCGCCATCGGGACGCTGCATTTGTTCCACGTGCTCAGTCGGAGGCCCAAACCCGCTCGCAATATGATATCGGCCGCCGCCGAGTCGACCACCGCTGGCAACGCAATTGCCACCCCCGCCGCAATCGCACTGGTGGACCCCGCATATCAAGCAATTCAGGCCCTTGCGACCGCACAAGTTGCGGCAGCAACGGTGACTACTGCCATCCTCGCGCCCCTCCTCGTAATGCTTGTATCGCGATGGCAGCTACAACGCGGCATCACTCCGGAAGCGGAAACCAAGTGGATTGAACAATCCAAAAAATCTAAGCGCGCGGTCGAATCGTCGCCCGCCGAACTCGCAGTGCAGTAACGACAAAAGGAAACCTGATGAACGAGAAACTACGAGAGAAATTTCGGAATAAAGAGACGGCGTTTGGACTCTGGGTCACGTCTGAATCGTCGGCGGTGACGGAAGTCGCGGGGATGCTGGGGATCGATTGGATCTGCATCGATATGGAACACGGATATATAGACTACAAAGCCATTTCCGGTCATCTCACCGCAGCTCGGGGCACCGACCTGACAGTCCTCGTGCGTCCGCCGAGCCATGATCTCGAGCCCATTAAACGTGCGCTTGATCTTGGTGCCCACGGAGTGATCTTGCCCCTGGTTGATACAGCGAGTGAAGTTCAGGCTGCTTACGATCATTTTTACTATCCACCCATTGGCCGCCGAGGAATCGGAGGGGAGCGAAGCGTTAAATGGGGCCTTGGGCTGGAGGAGTACGTTCGCTCGGCCAATGACGAACTTCTATTCATTCCCATGATTGAAACCAAGAACTCATATGCAAATTTAGATCAAATACTGGACGTACCGGGTATCGAGGCCGTTTTTCTCGGCCCCGGGGACATGTCAGCTAGCATGGGCTACGTTGGCCAATGGGAGGGCCCCGGGGTTGCCGAGGTAAACCTCGATATCCTCTCCCGTGCCGGTGTCAGAGGCATAGCAGGTGGCATCGTGGCTCGCAGCACCGAAGAAGCGATCCTGCGCCGAGAGCAGGGATTCTCGATGGTGTCCCTAGGCTCCGACATGGGACTTATGATCCGTCAAATCAAGGACATGGCCGCGGCTCTCGGGCAGGAAACCGTCGGCCACCGCTGGTTCTAACCGTAGGGCAGAAAAAAGGGGGCGAGCCTATGCTCGCTCCCACAGGGACAAGGAGTTTTCATGGCATCGACTCACATTAGGGATGAGGAGCGCCGTTTTCGGATAGACCCAGCAGATCCCCGTAGCTCAGTCAGCGACATTGTGCAGAGCCTTGTGCAGGCCATTGCCGAATCAGGTCTCGCCCCAGGAGAAAAGCTCCCGCCCGAACGCCGCCTTTCGGACATGCTGGTGGTTGGTCGATCGCTGCTTCGAGAAGCGCTCAAGAGCCTCCACGTGCTCGGTCTAATTGAAATTCGACAAGGCGACGGCACGTACCTCGCATCTCGGCCCACCAACCTCCTCCCGCAGGTCATCGGTTGGGGTGTCCTGCTGCAAACCACGGAAGCCCAACAACTGATTGAAGCGCGCCTATTTATCGAGTCTTCTCTCGTGCGACTAGCGGCGGCACGGAGCACCGCTGAAGACCGCGCGGCGATGTGGTCGCAGATCACCGTAATGGAGCGTGCCGTCGATCCAGCTGCCTTTGCGGATGCTGACTCAAAATTCCACTTTCTGATAGCCAAAGCCGCCCGCAACGCAGTTCTCTTCTCGGTTTTGGAGAACACAAAGTCCCTGCTCCACGCATGGATGGCTCGAGTAATCGATGACGTCGACGACCGGAGCGAACTTATCCGGCAGCACACGGCGATCGCGGCGGCCCTGGAAGCACACGACGGAGAGGCCGCCGCTAGGGCGATGGAGGGCCACATCTCGGCAGTGACTCACCTCCTGCAGAATACGCTGCCGGCTGGTCCTAGTCTGCAGCTTGAGTAGGCATTTCTTAGGTTTAGTCCGTCATCGACACTTTTATGGCCCACTTACCGTCGTCTTCGGGAAATGCGCCACTGGCTCGATGGGAAAACTTAGATAACCCAAATACGTCGTTGGTTCGACTAATTCTGCATTAGATGCATTACTACTCGACGCAATCCGCAAAGTCGGCCGTGCATTGTTACCGGTTATTGACGATATGACTCGCTGGGCCGAATGCAGACGTCACAGATAGGTATCGTCCGTGAATCAGCCGGAATTTTGGCTCGAATTTCGGCGTCTGGCCGACGAATCGTTCCCGGCGGATATTGGTTGGACCTGTCCGGAATGATCGTGATATCGCGCGCACAGCATTCGGGAGATATGCACGCGCTGGTCTGAGCCGCATGCCGACGCGTGGGGTCAGACGGGGTCGACGCGTGCATAAAACGCCGCCTCGGCCTCGCGACGCCGGTCGACATCGTCGACGACGAACTGCACAAAATCCTCGTCGCGATCGCTGATGATGTTGTCTTCGACGGCGCTGGCGGGCGGTTCGCCTGGCCATGAAGTCTGCCGAGTCGGTCGGTCCCGTTCCAGCCGTGTCCCCGAAATCGCAACCCAGTCGCGGAGCCGCTGACGGGCATCCGCAAAATCGCGATGCCAGCCGAACGGGGCAGAGCCGTGCTGGTCGGGGTCGTAGGCACCGAGCCAGTGCAGGTGCAGCGCGGAGAATTCCCAGACGAGCTCTGGGTGCCGATGCCAGAACGGCGGCACGACGGATGCGGGCAGCCCATAGGTGAGCCGCAGCCAGTTCACCCAGCGGTTGAGTTCGATCCATTCGGCCTCGGCGTCGTCAGCGCTGAGCAAGTTCCAGTTGATCGGATGCGGCGGCTCCGAAGTGAGCGGCCCGTCGAGGTCGTCCAACGATCTCTCTTGGAACGCGTCGTCGTGATCGCCGGACGCCCACTCGACTAGGGACTCTGCCATGACCGTCGTCACATCCCAAGAACGGATGCGCTGGCGCGCGCGGGCGCCGCCTCCTGCGACATCGCATTCTGCGCAGCCGGGCTGTCATGCTCGGCACCCATAACTGAGTGGCGGGTCCGGTCGACCTCGTAGTTCGTACGGGCGAGGTCGTGGCCGATCTTCTTAGCGACGAACTGTTCCCGCTCGAGGGTCTCGCCGTTGTGCTCGACTTGGTAGGTGCGCACATAGCCCTCAGCCACGAAGCTGTCGCCTTTGGCGAACAGCGTGAGAGCTCGGTCGGCCGTGGCCCGGTAAGCGACGAGGTCGTGAAAGGTCGGTTCGAGCACGGTGAAGCTGCCCGTGGCTTCGTGACGGAAGTGCGGTTGGCCGACGCGCACGTAGAAGCAGGTGTCGCCGTTCTCGGTGACTGATTGTTGCGGTTCCGAGGCGATGAAACCGGACAGCGATTGCTGGGTGTGGAGTGTCATGGGACTGTACCTCCTGTGATGTGGCCGGACCGTCGTGATCCGCGCTCACTGAGAGGTGCGCCGCACGAGCCTTGCCGGTCGTGCGGCCAAGTGGTCCTTGTGCCAGCGCCACAAAGACTGGATTCGGCGTGCCCTGCGCATCCAGTTCGAGGTCGGAAGCGGAAGGGTCTACGCCGGCGGCATCTAGTGTCGGGTCTTTTCCCCGCATAGGCTCGGCGCCATGGCGCTTCGACTGGTTCAGGTGAATTTCAAATCTTGGGATGACTCGGCGCTCGGCCGCTTCTGGGCGGACGCGCTCGATTGGGGCGTGTCCAGCGAGGGACCGGGTGTGACGAACGTCGAACCTGCGGGATTGGTCCTGCCAGACCCTACCGCCGTCTGCGTTGATGTCGTCACCGTGCCAGATCCCGAAACCGTGAAGTACCGCGCACATCTGGATCTCGCCACGTCTTCCTTGGCTCATCAGATGGAATTGGTGGCGCGGTTGAAGGAGTTGGGCGCAACATCCGCTGATATTGGCCAGGGCGACGTGCCGTGGACGGTTCTGGTCGACCCCGAGGGCAACGTGTTCTGCGTGCTGGACCCTCGTGCGATCTACGCGGACACCGGGCCGATCGCCGCGGTGGTCGTCAGCTGTGCGGATCCACGGGCGATGGCACGGTTCTGGAACGAGGCGATGGACTGGACCGTGCACGAGGTGACCGACGATTTGGCGAGGCTGCGGTCGGCCGCGGGTGTCGGTCCGTATCTCGAGTTCATTCGTGTGCCGGACATCACCGTCTGGACCCGTATCCATCTCGATCTGCGGCCGTATCTCCGTTGCGACCAGGTGGCCGAGGTTGCCCGGTTGCGGTCTCTGGGCGCGGTCGATGCTGACATTGGGCAGGGGGACGTGCCGTGGGTGGTGCTCATCGACCCCGAGGGCAACGAGTTCTGCGTCCTCACGCCGGGCTGACGCATCGGCTTGGGTGGGGCGGCGCTGCCAGAGCAGATGTCTGCAGCCCGGTAACGATAGCGCCGGATGTTGAGCCGGATCGTTGGGATTGCCGTCACTCCGGTTCTTTGACCGGCGCGGGCGCGGGCGCGTCCCGCTCTGGCGTCCGCATCAAACCCTCGATCTCGGCCCGGTTGGCGCGCAGCTCCTTGGCATCAGACCGGGCGGTCCACATCTGCAGGCTCGCGATGATCGGTGGGGCTGCGCGGAGCATGATCAGTCCAGTGCCGAACGGGAGAGTGCGGATCGTGTCGGGCGGCATGATTGGCACGCGGCGGATGGAGCGCTGCGACGACCGTGAGCCTCGGTCGCCGATCGTGGTCGAATCAGTCGCCTCATCGCGGTCGCCGATCAGGGTCGAGAGATCGTGTAGGTCCCGAGAGTTGGACCCTCCGCCGAGCACGATCTTGACGATTGATGAGTCCCAGATGGTACTGGCCGCGTTGTCGCTCCACTTTGTCCGTGCTTGCGCGAGCGACTGGAGCACGGGCATGGTGGTAATGCCGGTGCCGCCGCCCTCCGCCATGAGAGTCGGGAGCGAGGGGAGTGGCGCGAGGTTGCCGATCTCGTCGAGCGCGAGTAGCAGGGGCGGGTCGAGCCTGGCACCCGCGCTTCGGGCCGCGATACGGCGGGCAGTCTCGACGAGGTCCTCGACAAACGCCGACACGAGTGCGGCGGAGTTGTTCGAGCCCGCGCCTGTGGCGAGCAGATACAGGGTACCGTTGCTGCGCAGGAACGCTTCGGGGTCAAACTCCTCGCCCTCTGGCGGGGAGACGGCATCCAAAACGCGAGGGTCTGCCAGGGCACCGAGTGACAGGGAGACCCCCTGCCAGATGGAGTCGCGCGTTCGTGGGTCGGCCTCGAGCGTGGCCCGCAGGGAGTCGCCCCACCCGGTGGCCGCGGCGGGGGTGCTGAGCAGGATGGATACTGCGTCGTGGGCGGCGGCCGGGTCGAGGGTCCATCGAAAGAGCTCGGCGGGCGGGCAGTGGTCGAGCGCTGCCGCGTGTAGCAGCGGCTGAAGGGCCGTGCGGGTTTTGGCTTCCCAGAATCCGCCGCCGTCGACGCCGCCCGCGGCCAGTCCTGTTCCTGCGGCGAGCCCCGCCGCGCGGATCATGGCCGTGAGCGGGTCTTCGCAGCCGCGAATGGGCGACCACCGCAGTCCCACCGGCACGCCTGCGGCCAGTTGCTGCGGATCGAAGACCGCCACGGGCCCCAGCCGCTGACGTGCACGCAGCGTGGTCGTGAGGTTATCGGGTCGCGTCGAGGTGGTCACGACGGGTCCGGGCGCATCGAGGATGGCATTGATCACGATGTGCGCCCCTTTGCCGGAGCGCGGCGGCCCGATGACCAGAATGGAGTCTTCGACGCTCGCCCAGACCTCAGTATTACGCGATCGCCCTATTCGATATCCAACATCGCTGGGGCCAGCGTTCGAAAGGGACGGCCGAAGATGCGCCGCCCGCTTCATGATGGCCGAATGCGACGCGGCACGAAAAACCTCAGCACGGGTTGCGATACCAGCAATGCGGTGCAGGTCCACCTTGGGTGCAAAGCCTCGAAACATGCGCCACAACCAGAATGCAGCAGCGGATGACAGACCCACCAGCAGAATCGCCGTCACCCAATACGCAAAAGGGTTCAAACCCGGTGCCTGCAGCACCATCGACGGGTTTCCTGGATCGAGAAGCACGGCGAGCCCGGTCTCCGGTCCGCCGGCTGGTTGCGCAATCCCGGTCGCCCAGGCCGCGACAGCGCCTGCAGCGCGAAGCAGCAGGGCCAATACAGCCGCACACATCAGAAGCCCACTGCCAAAATTGGACAGATCGTCACCGAGGGCTGCCTGCGGTCGTTGGGTGCTCATCCGCTTAGAACTTTAGGTCCGGACCGGTGCGGCTGAACCGTCTCGTGAGCGAGTACGCGAACGTTCGATCTCCGGAGAATCCAGCCGTGGAATCCAGGAGGTCGGTCACGTCCTGCGCATCTGCGACGAGGTTTGCGATCCCCTCCTGAATGAGGCGATGGCAGCCCGCGCTCGCCGGGCTCGTGACCGGTCCGGGTACGGCGCCGACCGGTCGACCCAAGGCGTGAGCCTGCCCGGCCACGTTCAGGGAGCCGGATCGATGGCCCGCCTCGACCACGACCGTCGCGCCGGACAGGGCAGCCAGCATCCGGTTGCGTTGAAGGAAGCGCCACCGCGTGGGAGCAGAGCCGGGCGGGAGTTCGCTTATGATCAGGCCGCCGCTCTGTTCGATGCGTTCGAAGAGTTGCTCGTGGCCGGTCGGGTAGAGCCGGTCGAGTCCGGTGGCGAGTACGGCGATCGTCGTACCGGGAAAAGACACGGTGGCTGCTCGGTGCGCGGATCCGTCGATGCCATAGGCGCCTCCGGAGATGATCGTGCGGCCCTGCGAGGCGAGTTCTGAGGCGAGCTCGGTCGCCACCTGGCTGCCATACGCTGTTGCGGCGCGGGCGCCCACGATGGTGACGCGACCGGGGAGCGGAATGGACAGTTGGCTCGGGTCACCCTTGAGCCAGAGGGCAATCGGTGCGCTCGTGCCGAGTTGCTGCAGTTCGCCGGGCCAATCGATGTCATCTGGTGTCAGCATCCGCAGGTCGTGACGCTCCATGTCCGCCACGATCCGGTCGATCTGACCGGGGTTGATACGCGGGGCCAGGCGGCGCCGCCACAGCTCGCCTTCGGCGGGGTCGATGCCGTTGGGAAGGCGATCGCCCGAGGTGATGAGCTGCACGGTCTCCGCTGCGCCGAGCCGGGCGAGCAAATTACCCGTGATGGTGTCGCCGGGCTCGGACAGTGCCGCAAGCATCATCCTCGCTCTTCGCTCTTCATCCATTGCAGTGCCTCCTCGAACTGAATACCAGGTGCGCAGCTATTGCCCGGACGTCATCCGCGCCGTCGTATCAAAGGCCGCGAGCTCGTCGGGGTGCAGCTGGTGCTGCACAACAAAGCTGCGATCCTTGATGCGCCAGAGCCCTTGACCGGTGCCGAGTGCGGGCAGGAGCTTTTGTTCGGTTCGGCTGAGGCCGAGGGCACTCGCGGTGGATCCGAGCTGGTCCGCCTCCTGCCGGTAGACGATGCGCGTTTCCGCGTTCGCTAGCAGTGACGATGCGAGAGCGCGCATGGCGGACCCGGAGTCGCCGACGTTGTCGAGGTCGCTGAGCTTGTGGAAAATGAGCATGTTCGCAATGCCGAAGTGTCGGGCCAGCCGCCAGTGGGCATCCATTCGGCGCAGCAGCGCCGGATACGCCATGAGCCGCCAGGCCTCGTCGTAGATGACCCAGCGTTGGCCGCCCGCCGGATCGGCGAGGGCGGATTCCATCCAGGCCGACGAGCACGTCATCAGCACCGAGATGAGCGTCGAGTTCTCGGCCACCCGCGACAGATCGAGCGACACCATCGGCAGCGACGGGTCAAACCGCACGGTAGACGGTCCGTCGAAGAGTCCGGCGAGGTCGCCGGCTACCAGTCGTCGTAGCGCATGGCCGACGAGACGGCCGTCTTCGGCGAGGCGGCCCTCGTCGTCCTCGGGATTGGGGGAGAGGATGCGATCCACCACCATGGGCAGAATAGGCACCTCCGCGCTGCGCACGGCATCAGCAAGCGCGAGGTCGATTGCCGTGTGCTCGAGCGGACTGAGAACTCGGTCGAGCACGGTCTCCGCCAGGGCGCCGATTAGGTCGCGCCGCCGGGCGGCCAGTTGCGCGGACCATTCGACGTCCGAAACGGATGCCGCCCGGTGCCCTTCGTCGAGCGGGTTGAGCCGGTTGCGCAGTCCATGGCCGAGGATGATCGCCTTGCCGCCGACGGCCTCGGCGACGGCGGTGTGCTCGCCCTTCGGATCGCCCGGCACGTAGACCCGCCGGCCGAAGGGGAGCGAGCGGGTGTAGAGCGACTTCGCCAACGAGGACTTGCCGGAGCCGACGATGCCGGCCAGCACGATGTTCGGTGCGGTGATCAGGCCACGGTGGTAGAGCACCCATGGGTCGTAGACGAAGGAGCCGCCCGAGTAGAGGTCCTGACCGACGAAGACGCCGGCCGAGCCCAGTCCGGCCTCGGCGAGAAACGGGTAGTGCCCGGACAGCGTCGCGGTGGTGTCCTGGTGCTTGGGGATTTTCAGTAGTCCGGGGGTGCGTAGTTGGGCGGGTCCCGTCTCGCCGGCTTTCGGCAGGTAGGCGCCTGATCGTGTTTCGTCCCGCTCGGCCTGCCAGCGGGTGCGCGCCGCGAGGGTCTTGGCCTTCTGCGCATCCGCTTCGATTTTCGCGGCCTCTCGCCGGCGTGCACGACGGTCGCGGCGCAGCTCGCCGCGCGGCTCGACCAGCGCGGCCGTGTGCATCCGCTCGGTCACATCGATGTCTTTCACAGGGAGACCGTGTGCCCGGCCAGATGAGGCGCGCGGTTCTCTGGCTTGGCCCAGATATCGGCGTCATGACGCGCTCGAATCGCGGCTTTGGGTGACGGCGCTGGCGCGGGCTCCCATTCAGATGCGACCGGATACCGTCGCAGGAGAGAGACGTACTGGAACTGTGTGCTGTAGGTCAGGGCGTACGGCGAGGCGGCGTCTTCGATGGTTCGGTCGGTCGTTCCGGACGGAATGTGTTCGTAGACGTACCCATTCGTGAGCGCGGCCTCGGTGGTCTCCTCGCCGTAGTCCCACTGCCGTAGGAACTGACGTGCCACCGTGGGGCCGCTGCGGTCGATCATGCCGAGCACTTCCTCGGCCTGGTCGCCCTGCAGGAAGATGACGCTGATCCATCGGCAATCTGGTGTTGTCGGGCTTTCGGTGAACATGTCGGCTCCAATCGGGGTGCTCTGCACAACAGGTGTGCAGGGCTCACACGCTCCGGCACAACGGCAGCGCCGCAGCCGTAAATGCCTGCGCCTGCTGACCAACGAGCCGGCGCGTCTCACAGGACGCCTGAATTGCGGCCTGCTCGATCGACGCCACTGCGGCGTCGAGCTCGTCAACGGTGGGCGCGGTCACGCAGACGAGTCCGGTGGTGCGGAGCACGCCGTGCCCGGCGGTGAGGTCGGCCTCCTGGTGCAGGAGGTCGTCGTACTCGGCGGTGGCGCCGGCATCCTCTATTTGGCCGATGCGAGTGCGTTGGTGGGCATCGCTGATCAGCTCGGTCTTCTTCTTGCGCAGGTCGCGCGCGGCCTGATCAGCGCGCACGGGCAGGTAGTGCAGCGAAACCGTGCGCAGGATGCCGTTCGTGAAGACCAGCGGCGATAGAAAACCGGGAAACACCTGCGACCGCGGCCATTCGCTGATCCACAGCACCGCGTGAAACGCACTGTCGGTGCGGAGGCGATCCCAGGTCTCGGCGACCGCGACCGGTCCTGCTGTGGCGAGTGACCGCCCTACCAACGGATGCCGCTCCAGGTCGATGCCGACAGCCGGGTCGTACGCCGTGCGCAGGATTACCGCGAGCTCGTCGGCGGTGAGCCAGCCGCCGACGGTGAGGTCCGCTGCGCGCAGTGCTCCAGCTAAGGTAGTCATTTCCTGGCGTAGCACCGTCGCCGCGCCGCGCATTCCACCGCCTTGAGTGCGCACCTGGCGCGAGGCCGCGCTCAAATCGAGGGAAAGAGCAATCGTCGTGGCATGGTGTTCACCGGCGGGTCCGGCCCGCTCGATCAGATCGCGCAAGGTGGTGGCGGCCCAGCTGTCATCGTTGATGCCGTGCCGCTCCACCACTCGGTCAATCCGGTACCGGAATCGGGCAGCGTGCGCTCCGATACTTGCAGGCGCGCGATTCGGCCCGATCGGCAGGCCCCGGCCAGCACTCGCCCCCACCCGACCACGCGCCGATGTTGCTCATCGGGGTCGAGCAGTGCGAATGCGGGGTGCGACACCGTCACGACCGCGGTCAAGGTTTGCGCGTGCGGGTCGTGAATCATGACCGCCCCCGACTCAGGGTCGTTCCACTCGCGCAGAGCGGCCGCATCGCCCGGCAGCGACAGGGTTCCCACCGGGCGCGGGCGGATGATGCGGCGCCGATAGGTCAGCTGCTCATGGCCTGACCGCCACGCCCGCCGGGTGACGACTGGCATCTACTCGACGATCTTGCGTCCGCCGATCGGGATGCCTGCGATCACGGCCGAGGTGCCCCAGAGTGGGCTCGTCCACGCGACGCCGTGCACGCGTGCAGTAATGCCGCTTGTACCTCAACCAAGAAAGGGGGGTGACGAGTAACTGAGCGGAACTCGCCACATCGCGGTCCGAAAAGCATTGAGGCGTCCCGCCTGACAGCGTAAGACGCGCCCTTCGCGGCCCGAACTCGCTTTGGCCTTGACTGGGTTTCGGAACACCGAGAGACCCCGCGGTGACCCTAACCTTGGGAACGGCTGGTAGTGCCCGCGAATTTCACGAAAGTTAGTAGATACGGTTCGACTCCACAAGCCGTGCGAGTTCGTCCATGCGGGTGAGCATCTCCAGGTGATCCCCGTTGTCGTTGTCATACTCCAAGAGCGTGATGCTCACCGCCGATCGGTGGCACTCGGCAGTACAGAAGGCTCGCGCTGCTGGGCCATCCAGGCCTGCACGTCGGAGATGGCGAACTTGAGGTGTTTGCCGAACCGGTATGCAGCGGGCCCTTTGCCGTGCACGCGCCAGTCGTAGACGGTGGAGATAGGGATGCCGAGGTAGTTCGCCAGTTCGGCGACATCCATCAGGGGCTCCAACGCCACGGGTGAGACAGAGACTGCTTCGTTTGTGTTCATATTCCGTAGGTGCGACCGGCGTACCTAGGTAATCAAAGACGACTAATACTGACCTGCGCACCTCGTACGGCAGGGCCGGTAAAAGGCGTCCAGAGAGGGGTAAAACGTAGGTTTTCGGTAGGGTGATCAATTGTTTAACCTAAAAAGTCCCGGAAACTCGTGAGTTTCCGGGACTTTTGGTCGGGCTGACAGGATTCGAACCTGCGACCCCTTGACCCCCAGTCAAGTGCGCTACCAAGCTGCGCCACAGCCCGCCACTTCCGCAAAGCGATTTCAACATTCGAAACCTGCAGAAGACAACTGTAAGAGCTTACCGCCTTATGTGAGGCTCCATGAACACATCGTCGGAACCCGTTCACTCACCAGCACTGGCATCTGCTCACACCTGAGACATCGGGTGTGGATGCCAGGATCGGTCGAGACGAATCGACTGTTGAGCGCCTAGACCGTAATCAAGGCGACACCCTTCAAGAGGTCCGAGTTACGCAAACTTGTACCCAAATAATCACTGGCTTTTTCCTGCCGCTGACTTTCCAGACCAGACTCACCGACCTTCATCACGATCTAATCATCATCTACCTCAACTTCTACCTCGGACTCGGGCTCTCGGTCGCCGGCATCGTGCAGCGGCTAGCTTTATCGCGGGCGGCGCAACAGGCCTTGCCATCCTCTCGTTCTGGGTCATTCTCCCGAGAGCCGACGACCCGACCGGTAATCGGGTCGACAGTAGTTAGCAGCCGGATGTGGTTTGTGCCTGATCCAATTGCATCACAACGACGATGTTCTGCACGGTGGCCGCGTCCGGGTTGTAGTCGGAAGGGCGATAGCAACTGACGAGCACCAGGCGGTTGGGGATGGCGTCGGTGAGTTCGTCGTTGTACTTGTACTCCGACTTGTTCAGTTGAAGCGCTTTTTGCTCGACGTAACACAGCCGGCCATTCGCCGTGTCAACGCTCGCCACGGCCCCGGAAGGCACATCTTTGAGGCTGTTGAATACTGCTGATTCGACTGCGGAGTGCCCATATAGGTACACCGTGTTGGTCGAGTCCGTGCCTGCCGTTCCGCCGGAAATAGTTGTGTCCCAGGAAATCGTGGTGAGTTCGGACGGGTCAAATCCACCCCGTTCTTCGATCATGGCCTGGGTATATTCGGATATGGCTCCGTCGAGCCCGATGGAGGGTACCCGGAGACGCAGCGGCGCTGAAGCTGCAATCGTTACTTCTTTGGACGACGCTGCCGTGGGTGGGGCCGGCGTCGCCGGAACCGCCCGGTGAATTTTTGGTGACTCCGTGGCCGTGGCCGTGGCTGTGGCCGTGGCCGTTGGCGTTGGCGCAGAGTCGGTCGGTGGCATAAGAAACCATCCGACCGACATCACACAGAGGAGGGCGGATGCGCCGATGAGCGCTGCCCGTTTAGTGCCGAGCACTGATTCGGCGCGCGCCAATTGCGGCGGCGACTAGCGCGGCCAGAAGCAGTGCGCCAATTCCGAGAAACAGGGGAGCGCCCGCGTCATCGCTAGGGGCGGGATTGAAACCGTCGGTCTTGGAATCGTGCAGAGTATTTTTCGCGATCGGCGTCGGAGTCGGCGTCGGAGTCGGCGTCGCCGTTGGCGCCGGCGCGGCGGCGAGGGTGATATTGGTCAACGAGGCGGCGCAGGTGACAACGGATCCGCCGCCGTTGGCCGTGCCGTTGCACTGGTTGATCGACACCGGGAGCAGAGCGCTGGTCGTTGACGGGGTCACCGTGCAGGTGACTCGGTCGGAAGCGCCGCCGCCGTTGACTGATCCGTTGCACTGCGTGATCGTTGCGCCAGTGGTGCTGGCGGGGAACGGGTCGCAGTTCAAGGTCGGCTCGGGGCCTTCCGCACCGGATCCGTTGCACTGGTTGACCGTTGCAGACGTGACATCAGTGGATGCCGCCCCGGTCACATTGTTGGTGACGGTCACGTTGCAGATCACGCTGGACCCTCCGCCATTGGCGGCATCGTTGCATTGGTTCACCGATGTGGTGAGCGCGTCATACGACGTTGTCGCGGTTGTGCAGGTGGGTGCAGTGTTTGCAGCCGCGTGACATTCCTTGACGGTCACCGTTGAACTGGCCACTCCGGTGCTGGCGTCGAGATTATTGACAACGGTGACATCACAGTTCAGACCCAAACCGCCAGTGTTCGCAACATTGTTGCACTGGGCGATCGTTTGCGCGGCTGATGCGGACGAACCGGAGGGAGCGAACGTCAAGCCAAAAACGGCAAGGAGTACCACCGCCGCGAGCACGAAAACTCTCGTGAACGACTTACCGGGACGGGTTGCGTTGGCGAGACCGGGAATAAAAATAGCTGTGTGCACAGCGCTCCTCACATAGGGTCAGAGAATAACACGCCATGTGATGGAGTGAAACTAATTGTGGGCGCAGCGCTCATCGCGTTCGGTTCTCCGGAAGCGACCGCCAAGAGATTTTGGCGGGACCCACACTTCAGATGCCGAAAAACTCATGGTGCACCGGAAATCTGTATCACTTACTGACTCCTCGGCGCATGCGGGAGCAGTCTCAGATCAGTTGGGCTCGTGCACAGCCACGCGTTTCGCCATGCTGACGTCAATCATGCGAATTCGAGATATCAGGTGGTTGACGGGCCCGGCTGGCTTTCGAATCCGAGGTGACGGTCGATGCCCGCCGCTTGCGCGCAAATTGCCCGCCAGCTCGCACCATGTTGCTACTCTGGGCGCATGGCAGCCATCGCGAGCACCGATAACCACATGCAGACACATCGTGCCCGTCGTGTTTCGGCCCAATGGTCGCTCGTTGCAGCGGGGCTGTTTTTCGCAGCGGCCGCGCTGCAGCTTGTCGCCTCGCTGGAACGGTGGGTCGTGCTCAGCGCTTCCCGGACAAGCACCGACATCTCGATTGAAGACCACCGATTCGACTACTCCTACCCCGCGGACCCGTGGCAAGACGTCGGCACGACCGCGCAATTCTTCGGCGTGGGTCTTCTGCTGCTGGCGCTGGGCATCACGGCCGTGGCGCGATCAGTTGCGCATCGCGACGGCGGCCTTGAGCGGATGCTCACCGTCGCGACCGCGGCATCCTTCGGCATCACCGGCGTGCACGCCCTCGTTTCGGGCCTGATCGGTGTTCCGTCTCCGCTGCAATTTCTGCCGGTGCAGCTGTTCCTGAGCTTGGTCGGGTTCGCCGGTTTGATCGCCTTGAGCGTGCGCTGGCTGCTCGTGTCGTGGGCGTCATCCGTCGCGTGCCTGTTGCTGCTCGCCGTCACCTTGCCCGGCACTATCGTCGTCACCTTTCAGATCGCGCCGGCTATCGTGGGCTATCAGTCGCACGACACGACCCCCTTCACCGAGACGATCGTCGCTGTGTCGACGGCCGCGGCGGGCGTGGCGATGCTCGTGGCGGCAGGGATGGCAGCGCTCTCTCGTCGCCGATCCGCTGCGCAGAGTTAACGCCTCTTTAGCGTCTGCTTTCCGCCTCGGGGCGCAGCCGGATGAGCCGCTGCGGGCCATCCTCTTTCAGCTCGGCCAGCTCGCTGCGCGAGGAGAGGAAGTCGGTGAAGGACCGAAAGCCGAGCGGCTTCTCGTTGAACGAGGGGTCCATGCGGCGCATCTGGTTCTTGATCGTGCCCGTGTTGAGCCACTCGTCGGCGTCACCCTTGGCGTGACCGATCTGCAGCGCGCGCACCAGGAGCTCGGTGGCGAGCGTCTGTGGGTCGATGTCGTCGCCGGCCTCAGGCTCGTCGAGCTGCGCGTCCTCGGTGTGCGAGAACATGGGATTTGTGGCGAACAGGCGGGCCTGGATGGGCGCCGGGTCGGGTGCAATTTCGGCAGCCTCTGGGGCCTTCCTGCTTGCCTTGGGCCTCTCCGTGACGGTCGTGACGGTCGCTTTGACAATTCCGGGCAGCGAGTCGTAGTCCTCGAACTCGTCGCACGCAGCGGCGAGCGAGGTGCTCGTTGAGCCCGCGACGCCGATGCCGACCACGAAGCGACCGAGCCGCTTCGACTTCTGGGCCAGGGCGATGTAGTCAGAGTCGCCGGCGATGATGATCACGTGGGTCAGGTCGGGCAGTCGAAAGAGGTCTTCGACCACGTCGACGGCCAAACGGATGTCGGCACCGTTCTTGGTTCCGCGGGTGGTCGTGGTGAACAGCTGGGTCAGGTCCACCGCTCGAGACATGAGCTGGCGCTGGTAACTCGCATTGACCGGCACCGACCAGTCGGCGTAGGCACGATTGACGACCAAGGTGCCAAAAGATGCGGCAAAGTCGATGATGGCGTTGAAGTCCACCGTGGCGGAGGCGAGTCGCGCGGCGACCTCGGGGTCGGCACCCGCACTCGACTTATTAAAATCGCGGATGCCGTCGCGCTGGAAAGCATTGCGCCCGTGCAACTGCTGATAACGCGAGATGACGATGTTGTCGAAGTCGATATAGAGACCGACGCGCGCATCGTTCGGTTCAGTCATAGTGAGCTCCTTAGCCACGGGCGGAAGACTCAGTTGCGATCCGGTACCTCCAGTCTGCGCCGAGCGGCGGGGCGAGGGCAACTCGGCTTCCCACGTGCACCAGCAATCGACTGCAGTGGGCGTCAGGTGTACCTGGTCATGACCGCTCCGTGGGACATTAGAATTTGTCGGGCACCCGGGAAAGTCGGATGCTTGAACCATGGAGCACACGAACGAGATTTCACCCGACCACGCCGAGACCGACCACGACAACGCGGAGGCGGCAAGGGCTGTTCACGCCCCTCGCGATCCCGGCGCGGTCGAGGAATTCTGGGACGCGCGCTACGCCGACATGGCACAGCTCTGGAGCGGGCATCCGAACGGGACACTCCTGACCGAGATGCAGGATTTACCGGCCGGGCGCGCTCTGGATGTCGGCTGCGGCGAGGGAGCGGATGCCCTCTATCTGGCGGAGCACGGGTGGCGCGTCACCGCGCTGGACGTGTCGCAGGTGGCGATCAACCGGGCAGTAGCCCAGGCCGCCGTTCGCAAAGTGACGGTGAACTGGCTACACGCCGGCCTGGTCGACGCGGCGCTGCCGCGGGCGTCCTTTGATCTCGTCTCTGCGCAGTACCCCGCGCTGCTGCGCACCGACGAGAATGTTGCCGAGCACGCACTGCTCGCGGCGGTCGCTCCCAATGGTGTGCTGCTCTTTGTGCATCACCCCGCCCCGACGAAGGAGGAGGCCGCGGCCCACGGTTTTCATGTCGACGACTATGTGGGCCCCGCCCAGGTCGCTGCACTGTTGGACGACAGCTGGCAGGTCGAGGTCGACGAGACCCGGCCGCGCCATGTCGCAACCGGCGCCGGGTCGCATCACACCCACGACGTTGTCCTGCGGGCTCGACGACTGCGCTGATCGGCCGCTGCGTGGGCGTTGAGGTCTGCAGGACCTTTGGAAGTGCCCCGGGCAGCGCCCGCGGTATGCCCCGACTGCTCGCGGCCCGGAAGCAGTTTGCCGTTAGGGTGATCACTATTATGCAGATTCGCGACATTGGCCTGTCAGCGCTCAAGGGCGGCCGGCACACGACGCGCGACAACGTGCTGCTCGAAGCATACGGTCCGGCGGGGGACCGACTATTCGCGGTCGTTGACCTTGCGAACGGCCAGGTGTTGAAAACCGTTGAGCATCCGTTATTGCCCACGTGCCAAGCCCGGTGGGATGACGGAGTACTGTCGGTCGACATCGGCGGGCAGCTGGTTGCAGCGAAGCCCGAGTCGAACGGTCAAACTGTCACCCTCGACTATTGGGGTCGCGCCGTTGGCATGCACGTGGTCGACGGGCCGTGGGCCCGGGTATTTTCTCGTTTGCTCGGCAAGGATGTCGCTGTGGCGCAGGTCAACGGCCCGGGCGGCGTGGTCTACGCCGACTCCGTCACCATCGTGACGACGAGTTCGCTGCGCCGCCTCGCCGCTGAGGCGGCCACGACCGTTGACGCTCGCCGGTTTCGGGCGACGTTCACAATCGACACGGGCGACGCGGCTGCACACGTGGAAGATTCCTGGGCCGGTCGTGAACTCGACCTGGGGAGCGCACGCCTGCTCGTGGGCGCCGGCATCCCGCGCTGCGCGGTCATCGATGTGGAGCCCGAAACGGGCGCCCGCGGCACGAACCTGCTGAAGACCCTCGCCCGCTACCGACTGAGCGGGAGTGACATTCCATTCGGCGTCTACGCGCAGGTCATTCGCCCGGGAAGCGTTGGCCGCGGTGACCCGGTGCGACTACTCCCGAGTAGTTGACGGGAGGCCGGACTTACATCGACTCTGTCTGGTATCGGTGCCGGCCGCCAAGCGGCAGCAGGTCACGGAGCGATCTGCTTGACCGGGCGCATGAGAATCTCCTGGATGAGCACATTGGCCGGCTGCGCAAAAGCAAAGACGAGGGCCTGGGCTACGTCTTCGGACTGCATCGCCTCCAGCTGGGTGCGGCGGGTCAGCAGCGCATCGCTGACGTTCTCGCCGAACTCGGTCCAGACGGCGCCCGGTTCAAGGACCGACACGCGAATTCCCTCCTCGCCCAGTTCCTTGCGCAGGGCATCGTGAAAACCGACGACGGCATACTTCGTCGCGCTGTAGACCGACCAGGTGGCTGCGCCGTAGCGGCCACCAACGCTCGAAACGGAGCAGATCATGGCACCGGCCCGACCGCGCAGAAGGGGGATGGCCGCCTGGGTGCAGTTCAGCACGCCATACAGGTTTGCATCGATCATTGACTTCCAGTCATTGGGGTCGCTGCTCTCAAATGGCGAATTGATGCCCAGGCCGGCGTTGTTGAAGAGCAGATCCACCCCACCGAAACGGCTCTTGATGGTGGCGAACATCGATGTGACGGCGGCGGCATCCGCGACATCGAGCTGCATGACCGTCGCGGAGTCTCCGAGTTCGGCGGCGAGCTCCTGCAACCGTTCCACACGCCGGGCGACGAGGATGACATGCGCACCCTCCTCGACGAGAAGGCGCGCAGCGGCTGCTCCAATTCCGCTCGAGGCTCCCGTGATAACAGCAATTTTTGCGGTCAGATCCTGCATTTTCATGTGTGTGGCTCTCTTGCTCGGGAGTAGGCAAGAAAGGCGACCCGGCGCTGATCCATCAGATGGTGGAAACAGAAGACACGGTGCAGCTGTACACCCGACAGACGCTGGAGAACCCAGACTTGCGCGAATACCTAATCGTACAGTTGATGACACCAGCGAACAGCAGTGCAATCGCGAGAGTGCACAGGCGCTGAGGTCTTGGTCGACAACGGGCGGGCCGCCCCTTCCCACTTCGACGTGCGTTGGTTTGAGATACTGGAGGGATGGACGACAAAGATACCCTCGCTGATTTTCTGCGTTCGGCCCGGGCCCGACTCAGCCCAGCCGACGTCGGCGTGTCGGTCAACCCCCACGCGCCCGCCCGGCGAGTTCCCGGACTGCGCCGTGACGAAGTAGCGGGGCTGGCCGGCGTGAGCGTTGACTACTACGCGCGCATGGAACAGGGCCGGGTGACGCAGGCATCCGATGCCGTTGTCAACGCGCTAGCGGGGGTGCTGCACCTGAATGAGGCGGAGCGCAGCTACCTGTTCTCGCTGTTATCCGCCTCGACCGGCGGTCGCATCCAACAGCGGCGGCGCACCCACGCAGTGCGAACGTCGGTGCGCACCATCATGGATTCCTTCACCACGCAGCCGGCATTCGTGCTCGGCGTTGGCATGGACGTGCTGGCCATGAACGACCTCGCCAAGCTGCTGCTCAAGGACTTCACAAAGGCCTCGGGGCTCGGGCGCAGCATGGCCCGATGGACATTCCTCGACCCGTCGGCGCGCACGCTGTACCTGGACTGGGAGATTGTGGCGTGCGATGTGGCGGCTATGCTCCGTCACGATGCGCGGTCCCACCCCAACGACCGGGCCCTCAACGAGCTGATCGGTGAGTTGACCGTCAAGAGCGACGAATTTCGCGCCTGGTGGAGTCAACACCGGGTGTGGGAGTGCACGTTCGGCGTGAAGCGCTTCGAGCACCCGATCGTGGGCCGGGTGGATGTGGACTACGAGACCTTCCCGGTTCCGGGCGAACCAGACCAGCAACTCTTCGTCTACAGCACCCAGCCGGCATCCGCCTCAAACGACGCGCTGCGCATCCTGGCCTCCTGGCGCACAGATCAGACGGATGCCCCCGCGCTCGAGTCCAGCCGCTGACGCTTTAGAACCCTTCGGGCAGACGCGGAACGTACGATGCTCCAAGGCGCGCGCGCTCGTCGGCGCTGAGTTCGAGGTCGAGCGAGGCGATGGCATCGTCGAGGTGCTGCGGCTTCGTGGCGCCAACGATCGGCGCTGTCACGGCGGGGTTACCCGACACCCAGGCCAGGGCTACCTGAGCCCGCGGCACTCCGCGTTCAGCAGCAATGTCAGCGACGACGGAAGCAACAGCGCGATCGCCGACCTCTGCCTGGGCGTACAAGGCCTGGCTGATCAGGTCCGTTTCGGTGCGGATGGTCGTCTGGTCCCAGTCTCGGGTCAGCTTTCCACGCGCGAGCGGGCTCCACGGGGTGAGACCGATGCCAGCGTCGGCGGCGAGGGGGAACATTTCGCGCTCCTCTTCCCGGCTGATCAGGTTGTACTGGCTCTGCATTGACACGAACGGCGTCCAGCCGTTCACGTGCTGCAGGCGCAGGGCTTTCGCAAACTGCCAGGCAAACATCGAGGAGGCGCCCAGGTAGCGCGCTTTACCCGAGCGCACCACGTCGTGCAGGGCTTCAAGCGTCTCCTCGAGGGGAGTGAAGGGGTCGAAGCGGTGCACGATATAGAGGTCCACGTAGTCGAGGTCGAGGCGACGCAGGCTGTTGTCGATCTCCTGCAGCACCGCCTTGCGGGACAGGCCGCGCTGGTTGGGACCTTCACCGACCGGCGAATAGACCTTGGTGGCCACAACGATCTCGTCGCGGCTGGCATACTCCGCGAGGGCGCGGCCAAGGATTTCCTCGCTCGACCCGGCCGAGTAAGCATTTGCGGTGTCGAAGAAGTTGATGCCCGCTTCAACGGCTTGCCGAATGAAGGGCCGACTGGTCGCCTCGGTCAGCGTCCAGGAGTGGTTTCCGCGCTCCGGCTCGCCATAGCTCATGCAGCCGAGGGCGAGCGCTGAGACATCCAGACCGGTGGTTCCGAGCTTCACATACTTCATGGGACTCCTTAAATGACGGATGCCCCGGGCCGCGTTGAATCTGCGACCCGGGGCAGTTCGTGCCTGGGTTTTTTACCGACCGGTGTGGCTGATGCCGCGCCGGTCAGGGCGTCTACGCGTCGACGCGGGTCTCGTTCGCAAACGTGGCCACGTCGATAACGAAACGGTAGCGCACGTCGCTGCGGATAACACGCTCGTATGCTTCGTTCACCTGATCGACCGAGATGATCTCAATGTCGGCGCCGATTCCGTGGGCGGCGCAGAAGTCGAGCATTTCCTGGGTCTGGCGGATGCCACCGATCTTGGAGGCGGCGATGGAGCGACGCTGGGCGGCGAGCCAGAACATCTTCACGCTGTCAGGCTCGGTGGGGATTCCAACGTGCACGAGCGTGCCGTTGAGGGCGAGCAGCTTGAGGTAGCCCTCCAGTTCGAGGTTCGCGGCCACGGTGTTCACGATGAGGTCGAAGTGGTTCTCGAGCTCGGTGAAGGTGCTCGGGTCGCTGGTGGCGTAGTAGTGGTCTGCGCCGAAACGCAGGCCGTCTTCCTTCTTGCTGAGGGTCTGGCTGAGAACGGTGACCTCGGCGCCGAGCGCGTGGGCGATCTTCACACCCATGTGACCGAGGCCGCCCATGCCGAGGATGGCAACCTTCTTGCCGGGGCTGGCTTCCCAGTTCACGAGGGGAGAATAGAGCGTGATGCCGGCGCAGAGCAGGGGAGCGGCCTCGGAGAGCTCGATGCCATCGGGGATGCCGAGCACGTAGTTCTCGTCGACAACGATCGCGGTGCTGTAGCCGCCGTTGGTGGGGGTGCCGTCGTGGTTGCGGGCGTTGTAGGTACCGACCTCGCCCTTCAGGCAGTACTGCTCCTCGCCGGCGAGGCAGTTGGCGCACTCGCGGCAGGAGTCCACGAAGCAGCCGACGCCGACGCGGTCGCCCACCTGGTAGCGGGTGACGTCGCTGCCGACGGCGGAGACGATGCCGGCAATTTCGTGGCCGGGAACCATCGGGAACAGCCCAACGCCCCACTCGTCGCGAGCCTGGTGAATGTCGGAGTGGCAAATTCCGGCGAACTTGATGTCGATCGCCACGTCGTGGGCGCCGGGGGTGCGCAACTCGATCGTGGTGCGAACGAGGGGCTGGTTGGCCGCGGGGGCGGCGAGTGCGGGAACGGTGGTCGTCATAAAAAAAGTCTTTCAGTGCCGATGATGAGATGCGAGGAAATCCCGTGCCGTGGCACGTGTCGACGGTGACATCCGCTCGCACAACGTTACGTGATTCCACCGACATGATCGAGACTGGAACGTGGCACTGTCTGACCCACCCAAGGAATGTCTGCGTGTCAACGAGCGGGGGCGTGCAGGTGCTCCGCAGGCAGCGGATGCCCGGGTCGTTGCGCTCGCGGTGTCACGGCATCCGCTCGTCACGCGCAGGATTCAGCGTCAAATCGGGGAGGATGGTGTCATGGCAAACACTGAGCACGAGCCGTGGGTCAAGAACTATCAACCGGGCGTTCCCGCCGAGATCGAACTTCCCACGGAGTCCCTCGTGGCCATGCTCGAGCGTGCAGTGGCCGAAGCCGGCACCCACCCCGCGCTGGAGTTTTTCGGGCGTCGAACGACCTACACCGAACTCGGCGATCAGATCGACCGGGCCGCGGAGGGATTGCGTCGCCTCGGGGTGAAAGCTGGCGATCGAGTGGCCCTGATCTTGCCGAACTGCCCCCAGCACGTCATCGCTTTCTACGCGGTGCTGCGCCTCGGCGCGGTGGTGGTGGAACACAATCCGCTCTACACGTCCAGGGAATTGCGCCACCAGTTTGAAGATCATCAGGCCCGCATTGTTATCGCCTGGGACAAGGCGACGGCCGTCGTGCGTGAGTTCCCGGCCGACATCGAGATCGACCACGTCGTCTCGGTCAATCTCCTCACGGCGTTTCCCACCCTGAAGCGCCTCGCCCTGCACCTGCCGGTGAAGGGGCTGCGCGAATCACGCGCGGCGCTGACGGGTCCGGCACCGGGCACGATGTCCTGGAAGGACCTGCTCGCTTTCGGCGTGATCGATTTTGAGCATCCGCGCCCCTCGGTCGATGACCTGGCCGCCATTCAATACACCTCGGGCACCACGGGAACCCCCAAGGGGGCCATGCTCACCCACTTCAACCTGTATTCCAATGCCCTGCAGGGTGAGGCGTGGATGCACGGAGCGCAGTACCGCAAAGAAATCTTCTACGCGATCCTGCCGATGTTCCACGCGTTCGGGATGACCCTCTACCTGACCTACGGCGTCCGCAAGCAGGGCCTGCTCGTGCTGTTCCCCAAGTTTGAGCCCGCCCTGATTCTCGACGCCATGAAGAAGTCGCCCGCCACGGTCTACTGCGCGGTGCCGCCGATCTACGAGCGCACGGCGCTCGCCGCACAGGAAAAAGGGATCTCGCTGCGCTCGTGCAAATACTGCATTTCGGGCGCCATGAATCTGCCCGATCATGTCGTGGAACTCTGGGAATCGGTATCGGGCGGACTTCTCGTTGAGGGCTACGGCATGACCGAATCGTCTCCGGTCGCCCTGGGTAATCCGTTTCATGCCAGCCGACGCACGGGCACGATCGGTGTGCCGTTCCCGTCGACCCTGATGAAAGTGGTCGATCTGGATGATCCGAACGTTGAGGTGCCGCGGGGGCAGCCGGGGGAGTTGTTGTTGAAGGGCCCGCAGGTTTTTCAGGGTTATTGGAACAACCCGGAGGAGACCGCGAAGACGCTCTTACCCAACGGTTGGCTGCGCACCGGCGATATCGTGACCGTCGATGAGGATGGCTTCACCACGATCGTAGACCGCGCCAAGGAGCTGATCATTACTGGCGGTTTCAACGTGTCACCCTCCGAGGTAGAGGCCGTCTTGCGGCTGCACCCGAGCGTCAGTGACGCCGCAGTGATCGGCCGACCGCTCGAACGCGGCGGAGAGATGGTCGTCGCCGCGGTCGAACTCAAGGCCGGTGCCACCCTCGATGAGGATGTATTGCGGGCGCACTGCCGGGAACACCTCGCGGCCTACAAAATTCCGCGGCGGATCGTGCAGATCGAGAACACACCGCGCTCAATGCTCGGCAAGGTGTTGCGCAAGCAGGTTCGTGAGCAGGTTCTGCCGCTGCTCTGATGCCGGGCCAACGGTGTCGCCGGATCGATCATGAGGGAATATTTCCGCAGAGACGGGTCTTGCAACCGATATGACTACTCTCGCAATTATCGGTGCAGGCAAGGGACTCGGCGCAGCAGTAGCGCGTCGTTTCGGAGCAGAAGGATTTTCCATTGCGTTGATCTCCCGCAATCAAGGGCGCGTGGACGCCCTGGCCGAGGAACTGGGCACAGAAGGAATCACGGCGAAGGGTTTCGTCGCCGACGTGCGGAACCCGGCGTCGATTAGCCGGGTGCTGGAGCAGGTTACGGAGACCCTCGGCGCGATCGAGGTCTTGCAGTACAGCCCCCTGCCGCAGAAGGACTTCATGCGTCCCGTGCTGGAAACCACGCCCGCTGATCTGGTTGGGCCGATCGAATTCTCCGTCTACGGCCCCGTCGCAGCCGTGCACCAGGTCGTTCCCGGCATGCGTTTTCTGGGAAAGAACCGAGGCACCATCCTCTTCGTCAACGGCGGCACGGCCGTGACGCCGGTGCGGAGCCTGGCGGGTACATCCATCGCCTTTGCCGGACAGGCCGCCTACGCGCAGCTACTGAATGAGGTTCTCGGCGAAGAGGGGATCCAGGTCTCCCAGCTCATCATCGGCGGTAGGATCATCGCTGGCCACCCCGAAAAAGACCCGGCGAAGCTGGCCGAGCACCTCTGGAACCTCCACATCCAGCGTGACCGGTTCCGCCTGCAGATCAGCGCCGACTGATCTTCGTCACTTAAGCGACCGCGAACACCGCGCGGCACGCGTATAGAAAGCCCGCCCGTGTTCACACGGGCGGGCTTTCTCGTTAACGGGCGCAACGAGGCCAGGAAGTAGTATCTGCCGGTGCTGTCAACGAAGAATCACGCAGGCATATCTGCCCAGTTTCGATCGGCGCCCGCACACCCGCAGTGAAGGGCTAAGCCACGTACGATCAGTGGATGCCCCCGCGTTCTCCGCTCCCGCAACGGCACGGGCTCGATGCCGCGTGGGTGTGCACGCCGGAACGGTCGCAGCATCCGCTCTGGGAGACCATGGGGGCCTGGCTCGACGAGCGGTTGCCGGAGTTCGTGGACGTGGCCGGATTTCTGGCCCAGGAGCGTTTTGTCTATGGCACCGGCGCCGCAGTGGGAGGCCGCGACCCCTACCAGCCGAACACTTTTGTGTGGTTCCACCGCGATCTGGCCGAGGAATCCGTTGTTCCGGGGCTCATTCATATGATCTATCGCGACGATCGGATCGTGGTGATCGACAAGCCCGCTTTTCTCTCGTCCATTCCCCGCGGGCGCCATGTCGTGCAAAGCGTGGTGGTGCGCCTGCGCGCAGAACTGCAGCTTCCGGAGCTCTCCCCGCTGCATCGGCTCGACCGGGGGACGTCGGGGCTGCTGATTCTGGCGACCGAGCGACGATGGCGCGGGGCGTATCAGTCGATGTTTCAACGCCGCGAGGTCGCGAAGACCTACCGTGCGCTGGCTCCGCTGCACACGGGCCTCGAACTGCCCGTGACGGTGCGCAATCACCTCACCACGCGTCCTGGTCGCTGGCAAGCCGAGGTGCTGCCGGGCGCGCCGGTCAACGCTGAATCGTTGATTGAACTCGAATCGGTGATCGATGGCCTGGGCAGTTACCGGCTGACGCCCCGCACCGGTCGCACGCACCAATTGCGCCTGCATATGCTGGGCTTGGGAATTCCGATCAGTGACGACCCGCTCTATCCCGTTGTGCAGGATGTCGCGCTGGACGATTTCACCCGCCCCCTGCAGTTGCTGGCGAACGAGGTGCGCTTCACCGACCCCATCGACGGGGGAGCGCGGCAATTCGTCAGCGTGCGCACGCTCCCCTTGCGCAGCGAAGTCAACTGAGCGGCGTCACTGATGCCTGCGCCGGTTATTATCGGCGATTCGATAGCCGCAAGGCATCCTTTCGGCTGACGTTCTCATCGGTGGCGGGTCGAGCCGCAGACGTCACGCAGCTCTCGCGTCTAAAATGTTCACATGCCTCAAATCGTTCATGAGTTCGTCTGGCCTGACCGGGTTGTCATCGGCACCGTCGGCTTGCCCGGGGAGCGCACGTTCTATCTGCAGGTGCGCAGCGGCGCGCGAATCATCAGCATCGCGTTAGAGAAACAGCAGTCGGCGCTGCTCGCCGAGAAGATCGACGAGATTCTCGACCAGCTGATCACCTTCGAGGGCAACCCGTTCAGCATCCCGACCACGACCCCTATCGAGCTCGTCGATAACGACCCGCTCGAGCAACCGGTCGCTGAGGAATTTCGCACCGGCTCGATGAGCCTGGGCTGGGACCCATCAACGGTTCAAGTGGTGATCGAGGCCTACCCGATTGTCGACGAAGACGAGGAATCGCTCGAACCGCTCGAAGCGGCCAATGCGTTGCTCGTGCGCATACCCGTTGGTACCGCTCGCGCGTTCGCGAAGCGCACTCGTGAGAT
The DNA here is from genome assembly GCF_002929825.1 of Cryobacterium sp. Y29. GTDB lineage: Bacteria > Actinomycetota > Actinomycetes > Actinomycetales > Microbacteriaceae > Cryobacterium. The sequence goes on along the minus strand of NZ_PJJN01000037.1, from coordinate 353,987 downwards.
CGTGGGCGCCGGGCGGCCGATGTGCTCCCTCTGCGGTTACCCCATCGACGCCGACGGTCACACCTGCACCGTTCCCGGGGACTGATGCCGACTCCCGACCTGGTCGACGGCGAGTTGACACTCACGGGCCGAATTGCGACGGCCTCGAATGCAACCTTCTTGGGCAGCATCGATGGCGCGATGGTCGTCTACAAACCGGTGGCGGGGGAGCATCCGCTGTGGGATTTTCCCGACGGAAACCTCGCCAATCGTGAAGTGGCGGCCTATCTGGTCTCGCAAGCCTTCGGCTGGAACGTCGTACCGCGCACCTGGCTGCGCGAGGGTCCGATGGGCGAAGGCATGGTGCAGCTCTGGCAGGAGAGTGACCCGGCCCAAAACCCCGTCGACCTGGTGGCAGCGGACGCCGTTCCGGAAACCGGGTGGCGACACGTTCTCGACGGGCGAGACGAGCACGAACGGATGGTCACCCTCATTCACGAAGACAGCGCCCCGCTTCGGCGGATGGCCGTATTCGACGTGGTCGTGAACAACGCCGATCGCAAGGGCGACCACATTCTGGCGATGACCGATGGGCACCGACACGGAGTCGATCACGGGCTCACCTTTCACGTCGAACACAAGCTGCGCACCGTACTGTGGGGCTGGCTGGGCGACGCTCTCACCACCGACGAGCTCGACGGTATCGACCGGGTCACAGCCGGCCTGTCCGGCGAGCTCGGCAACACCCTCGCTGGCCTGGTCAGCGCCGAAGAACTCACGGCGTTCGCCGCGCGCTGCGACCAATTGCGCCAAGAAGCACGGTTCCCGGCCCCGAGCGGCGACATGCCCGCCGTGCCCTGGCCACTGTTCTGAGCTGGCCACTGTTCTGAGCTGGCCACTGTTCTGAGCTGGCCACTGTTCTGAGCTGGCCACTGTTCAAAGGTCAGTTGCGCAGGGTTTGTGATGCTTGCCGTGCGCGGGGATCGTGGGGTGTGCAACGCTAGGGGCATGGATCTAGAGGTGTCGGCGGCGCTGACCATTCCCGAGCGCGAACTCGGCTGGCGGTTCTCGCGGTCGTCCGGTCCCGGCGGCCAGCACGTCAACACCTCCGACAGCCGGGTCGAGTTGTCTTGGAACGTCGCCGGCTCCGCGGCACTGTCCGACGACGAGCGGATGCTGCTGCTCACCCGCCTGAATCACCGTCTCGTTTCCGGAGTGGTCACCATCGCCGCCAGCGAGCAGCGCTCCCAGCTGCGCAATCGCGAGATTGCCCTGCGAAAGCTCGCCGACCTGGTGACTGCGGGTTTGGCCGCGGAACCGGCAGCGCGGCGCGCGACCAAGCCCACCCGAGGTTCCGCGCGGCGGCACCTCGCGGTCAAACAGCAGCGCTCGGCCACGAAGCAAAACCGGCAACGTCCCGCGGCCGAGTAGGTGGGCGGCCCACCGGCATCCGCTCGCTCTGCCCTACCGAACAAGCAACATCTGCCGAAAGTACGTCGCCAGCTCATTGGTGGCCGTCAGGGGAAGCACATGGGCGACGTACTGGTCGGGACGCACGATCACCACGACGCCGCCGCGGTTAATGCCGCGTTGCTCGAAGATGTCGTGATCCGGGTCGGTGGCGTACACCTTCTCGTAGTCGATCAGCCCGAACGGGCCGGTTTTGGGCAAAAACGCCACGTCAACCTGGCCCAGGTCAACCTCGGCGTGTGCCTGCTGGTAGACCACCTTCAGGTCGAAGACGCTGTCGATGTCACTGTCGGCCGGGGTGTGCGCGAGCAGCGGCGAATCGGGGGCGGTACCCATCCACTCGGCCCATGAGGCCAGTATTTCAGCGGATGCGTCAGCAAACGCGTACACGCGCCAGCGGCCGTCGGCGCGGTGGTGGTGGCCCAGGTGCACCGGGTTGGCGTCGCCGACGCGCACGACCGGGGCGGACTTGAATCGCTTACCGATGGGGAATCCAGTGGCGAGCGCCTGGTGGGTCGCTTCGCCGATGAGCATCGACGGCGGGTATTGGGTCATGAAGCCCGATGGGAATTCGGCTGTCTGGGTGTAGAAATCCTCGAGCGGAACTGTGAGGTCTTCCGGCTTCGCCGCCATCAGGCTCGACCACTCCTTGTCAAAATCGATCAGGTTCTTGGCAATGACCTGGCGCTCGGCCGAATAGGTACTGAGCAGGCTGTCGGGGCTACGCCCGTCGAGCACATAGGCGAGCTTCCAGCCGAGGTTGAAGCCGTCCTGCATCGAAACGTTCATGCCCTGGCCGGCCTTGGCGCTGTGGGTGTGACAGGCGTCGCCGGTGATGAAGACCCGCGGGGAGCGGATGCCGATCTCCTTGGGCAGAAGGTCGTCGAATCGGTCGGTGAGACGGTGGGCGACCTCGTAGACGCTGTGCCAGGCCACGTTTTTCACATCGAGTGTGTACGGATGCAGAATCTCGTTGGCCTTCACGATGATCTGGTCGATCGTCGTCGAGCGCACGGCGCCATTGTCGTCGGCAGCCACTTCGCCGAGATCGACGTACATGCGAAACAGGTAGCCGCCCTCGCGCGGAATGTGCAGGATGCTGCCGCCGGATCCGGACTGGATCGCGCACTTGGTGCGAATGTCGGGAAAATCGGTGACGGCCAGCACGTCCATGACGCCCCAGGCGTGGAAGGCCGCGTCACCGGCGAGTGTGCAGCCGATGGAATCGCGTACGGCGCTGTGGGCACCGTCGGCGCCGACCACATACTGAGCGTGCACTTTGCGCTCCTGGCCGGTCAGCTTTCCGCTGGTGTGCCGGAGCGTCACGGTGACGGGGTAGTCGCCCTCATTGGTGTTGGTCAGGCTGAGCATTTCATAGCCGAAATCCGGGGTCATGCGGGTGGGCGAATTGGCCATCACCTCGGCGAAGTAGTCCAACACGCGTGCCTGGTTGACGATGAGGTGCGGAAACTCGCTGATGCCGGTGGGGTCATCGATGGCGCGGGTGGTGCGGATGATGTTGGCCGGGTTGGTGGGGTCGGGCTTCCAGAACGCCATCTCGGTGATGCGGTAGGCCTCGGCGATGATGCGCTCGGCGAACCCGAACGCCTGAAAGGTCTCGACACTGCGGGCCTGGATTCCGTCGGCCTGCCCGATTGCGAGACGTTCGCCGCGGCGCTCGACGATGCGCGTGGTGATACCGGGAAACTGGGAGAGCTGGGCGGCGGTGATCATGCCGGCCGGGCCCGTTCCCACGATCAGAACGTCGACGTTGTCGGGGAGTTCGACGGGGCGATCGATGCCCACTCCGGCCGCATCCTGCCGGCGCGGATCGGTGGACACGTATCCGTGGTGGTGAAATTGCACGGTTTCCTCACTTCTGTGTGTGGACTCTCGATGTGGTCTTTCAGCGTGGTTTTTCGGTGCGACGATGCGAACGCCAGCATTCGTCAGTGTTCGATAATGGAACGTAGTGTTCTATTATCGTTTTCTGAATCATATATGGCCGGGCCAGATCCGCAACGGGTGCGGCGCCCTCTGGATGGATGCGGTGGCCGCCGAAAAAGGTGTACGGGTATGTGGTGGTGAGAGTTCGTGCTGCCCGCTAGAACTGCCAGGGAAAGGGCGACCAGTCGGGTTCGCGGTGTTCCAGGAACGCGTCCTTGCCCTCGACGGCCTCGTCGGTGCCGTAGGCCAGGCGGGTGGCTTCGCCGGCGAAGATCTGCTGGCCGACCATTCCGTCGTCGACGGCGTTGAACGAGAATTTCAGCATGCGGATCGCGGTCGGCGATTTTGTCAGGATAGTGTTGGCCCAGTCCAGCGCGGTCGTCTCCAACTCTGCATGGGGCACCACGGCATTCACGGCGCCCATTTCGTAGGCGCGCTTTGCGTCGTAGGGACGCGCGAGAAAGAAGACCTCCCGGGCGAATTTCTGCCCGACGTGCTGGGCGAAATAGGCGCTGCCGTAGCCGCCGTCGAACGAGCCGACGTCAGCATCCGTTTGCTTGAACATGCCGTGTTCCTGGCTGGCGATCGAGAGGTCACAGACAACGTGCAGGGAATGGCCGCCGCCGGCCGCCCAGCCGGGAATGACGGCAATGACGACTTTCGGCATGAACCGGATGAGTCGCTGCACCTCGAGAATGTGCAGCCGCCCCGTGCTCGCGACCCCGTCACGGTACTGGTAGCCGTCGCGCCCGCGGATACGCTGGTCACCACCGGAGCAGAATGCCCAGCCCCCGTCCTTGGGGCTCGGCCCGTTACCCGTGAGGAGCACCACGCCGATTCGCGTGTTCTGCCTGGCGTCATCAAGCACCCGGTAGAGCTCATCGACAGACTGCGGGCGGAACGCATTGCGCACCTCCGGCCGGTTGAAGGCCACGCGGGCGACCCGCCCGGCGTTGTCGTGGTGGTACGTGATGTCTTGCAGAGCGGAGAAGCCGTCGACGGGCTTCCAGAGTGAAGGGTCAAAAATTTCGGAAACCTGGGTCATGGTTTCAGCTTAGGTGTGCTGACAATACTGGCCAGCGCCGAGCTCCCGAGGCCACCCGGTCGCGACGGGGCGTTCGAGGGTACGCTGAGCCGCATGAAAGCTGCCGTGTACCGTCGCTACGGACCACCAAGCTTCGTGCGAGTCGAGAATACGCCGCAGCCGCTACCGCAGCGCGACGAACTGCTCGTGCGGGTCTTCGCCAGCACGGTCAACCGCACCGACTGCGGCTTTCTCAGCGGCAAGCCACTCGTGGTGCGGCTATTCAGCGGACTGCGGAAGCCTCGGGCGACGATTCTTGGCTGCGAGTTCGCCGGCGAGGTCGCCGGTGTCGGCGCCGACGTCAGTGCGTTTACGGTCGGTCAGCGGGTGTTCGGCTACAGCGGCGTGAAATTTGGTGGTCACGCTGGCTATCTGACCGTCGCCGCGACAGGAATGGTCGCTGAGATACCGGGAGACGTTTCCTATCTTGAGGCATCACCGATTCTGGAGGGCGCCCACTACGCGCTCAACATGCTGCGCGCGGCACGGGTCACCGCCGGACAGAATGTATTGGTCAACGGCGGTACGGGAGGAATCGGATCAGCTGCGGTGCAATTGCTCGTGAATCTCGGCGCTCGTGTCACAGCGGTCTGCGCCACCCCGCATTTATCCATGATGGAATCACTTGGAGCTGAACGGGTGGTGGACTACACGCTCGAGGACTTCACCGCGCTTGACGATGAGTTTGATGTGGTGCTCGACGCGGTTGGTAAAAGTTCTTTCGGACGCTGCCGCCGGGTGCTCGCTCCCGACGGAATCTACGTCTCGTCCGAACTTGGTACGCTCTGGCACAATCTGGTCCTGGCGCTCACCACGCCGGTACTGAGGGGGAGGCGCGTATTGTTTCCGATTCCCAAGGACACCCGCGACGATGCACTGTTCCTGCAGGGCTTGGTCGCATCGGGCGAGTTTCGGCCGATAATCGACCGGACCTACCCGCTCGAAGAGATTCGCGCTGCCTACGAATATGTCGCGACAGGGCAGAAGATCGGCAATGTCGTTATTCGTGTGCGCGACGAGGCGGCGACGGAGTAGAGCCGGTGGGCTGGCGCTCGCGGAAGGCGATCATGTTCATGCGGTTGCCGCAGCGCACGCTGCAGAAACGCTTGGACCCGTTACGGGAGAGGTCAAGAACCAGCCCGGTGCAGGCATCCGCTTCGCAGATGCGCAGGCGACCCATTTCGTCGCTGCGAATCACGTCGATCAACGCCAGCGCTGCCTCGACGCGCATGCGTTCCCCGAGGGGAGCCTCGGGCACGGTCGCGTGCAGGTGCCAGTCCGAGACATCATGGCGGGCCAACTGGGGGAGCGCCCTGGCCTCGCGCAGCATGCGGTTGATCTCCGTGACGGCGTCGTCGCGGCCGAGAGTCCAGACCCGGCGCAGCAGGGCGCGGGTCTGTCGCACGTCGAGCAGTTCGGCGTCATCTCCGTCGATGCGGCCGGTGAACAAAATGGGGGCGAGCAGTGCAGCGAGGTCGGCGAGCGTGTTGAGTTCGTCGCGGCCGCTTCGGGAGGCCCCGGGGTCAGTGGAGCCGAGCAGCACCACGAATTCGAGTGCTTCCTCGGTGTCAGGGGCAAAATGCAAGTTGACTCCTTGGCAATAGGGTTCTACTGTCAGTGGTGAACTGAGTTTAGACCATGACAGGCCCACGTCGCCTGAAGGAGGAGCATGAAGATCTCGTCCCTGCCGGGAGGCGTGATCGTTGCCGCCATTGCTGCCATTTCGTTTGGAACCTCCGGCGCGCTGGTCAAGCCGATGCTCGAGGCTGGCTGGTCACCGACGGCCGCCGTGACCGCCCGTGCGTGGACCGCCGGGCTCGTATTGCTGCCATTCGCGCTGTATTCGTTGCGCGGACGTTGGGCAGCCCTGTGGCGGGGCCGCTGGCGGGTGCTCGGAATGGGCATCGTCGGTGTCGCGGGTACCCAACTGGCCTATTTTGCCGCACTGCAGACCATTCCAGTCTCGACCGCACTGCTGATTGAATTTCTCGCCCCGCTGATTCTGGTCGGGTTCGTTTGGGTGACGACACAACGGATGCCCCGCCGCACGGTGCTGCTCGGATCGGCTCTCGCCGTTGGCGGGCTGCTGCTCGTGATCGGGCCCGGTGCCATTCGTGCCGTGGACCCGATGGGGGTGCTGTTCGCTTTCGGCGCGGCCATCTCCTGCGCGGTGTTCTTCGTGGTGGCCGCGCGCCCGGCCGAAGGCTTGCCCCCGATCGCACTGGCGGCCACCGGATTGCTGGTCGGGGGGACAGCACTCGGCCTGCTCGGCCTGACCGGTCTGCTCCCCTTCACCGCATCGGTTCTTGACCTGTCCCTGCTCGGCACGGTTGTGCCGTGGTGGGCCCCGCTGCTCGCGCTCGCCATTGTCAGCACCGCGCTCGCGTATGTGGCGGGCATCACGGCGGCGGGAATTCTCGGGTCGAGGCTCGCCTCGTTCGTCGGCCTGCTCGAGGTCATCTTCGCGTCGTTGTTCGCCTGGCTGCTGCTGGGCGAAGTGCTGACGCCGCTGCAGCTGCTCGGCGGGCTTCTGATTCTGGGCGGCATCGCAGCTGTGGGGGAGGAACGCGTCGAGCTGGCCGCCGAGGCGCTGCCGCCGGACGAGCCGGGACTGCCGCACGCACACGGCGACGCTCATGGCGAGGCGCATGGCGACGCTCATGGCGAGGCACATGGCGAGGCACATGGCGACGAGGACGACGAGGACGACGAGGACGACGAGGACGACGAGGCCGCCCGCGCCGATGAGGCGACGGCCGGCGCATCCGCTCAGGAGATCAGCACCGGTGCGGGATCGTCGATGGTCGGCGGGTTCAGCACGACCTCGAGAACGTCAGAACGGCCGAGCGAACCGGGAAAGTTGTAGCGGGCAAAGCGCCCGCCGGGGTCATTGGGCGTCGAAGGCACGACGATCGACGAACGGCGAATGATCTCGGCAACGACGTCGGTCACCGCGGCGGGGAGTGTCTGTCCGGTGCGACCGCGCAGACGAACGGATGCCCGCGGCCCGCCCTCTGCGCCGAACCGCAGCGTGAGCATGCGCGTGTGGGCGCGCTGACGGTCGAACATGTCGAGGCGAGCCCAAATGATGTCAGCCAGAGGCACGGCCCGCCGCCCGGCCCGCAGTTCGTCCGTGTCGAAGTGCCCTCCCGTGCAGCGTTCCAAGTCGACTCGGCCACCACGTCGATCTAGGCTGGCAGCCATGACCGGCAATAAGGACCGCAGCGACGCGCAACCCAGCGACGCCCGACTCAACGTGGCCCGCTACCAACTCAAGCGCATGCTGCCGCCCGACCAGGAAGACTCCGCTGCGCCAGAAGTAAACGACCCCGAGCAAAACACGGCCGGGCAATCCATGATGGAAGCTCGAGCCCAGTATGTGGAAATGGCCATTCAGCAGGCCATTCGTCGTGGCGAGTTCGACAACCTGCCCGGCGCCGGCAAGCCGCTGGCGAACCTCGAGCGTGGGTATGACCCCGACTGGTGGATTCGCCAGAAGATCGAAAGCGAGAAGATCACCGGGCTCGGTCCGCCGGCCCTCACCCTGCGCACCGAGAACGCCGCGCTCGATGCCCGGCTGGACAGCGTGCAATCTGAGGCTGCGGTGACCGAGATCCTCAGAGATTTCAACAGCCGAGTGGTGGCGGCACGCCGGCAGCTGCAGGGCGGCCCGCCCGTGGTCACCCCCACCCGGGATGTGGCCAAACAGCTCGCCCTCTGGCGGGAACGCCGCGCCGCGCAGAGCGAAGCCGCCAGGCAGCAGCGCGAGAGTGAGGCCGCGGTGCTCGCGGCCATGACCTGGCGGGAACGCCGCCGCCGCGCCCGCTCCCGCTGACCGTCGCCCTGCACCGCGACGCGGTGGATGCCGCTCGTTCTGCTCGAAAGGCAGAGGGGTGGCGGGCGATGTGACCAACACGCCGATGGAGGTGACGAAGACCACGCTAGGACTGTATGAAAAGAACAGAATTTGCCTATTTTTTCCCCGTGCAGTGAGCCGAGGGAACCTGGCCGATCGAGGGAGACGCGACCGCCGAGCTTCAGCCCAGACCGGCTGAATCGCTCTCATGGACCGTCATGCTCGCGAACAAATCCGAGATCGACATCGACTTGGCGCTCACCGAGACCGTGAGCACCATTCAAACCAATCTGTCCGCCACGATCGCAGGTACGGCGCCCCCGGGAAACATTCCGCCGTCCCCGGCGTTAGCTCTTATATGAAGACCATTGTGTATAGCGAAACCGGTAACCCGTCCGTGCTTCACCTCGTCGATCGGCCGGTGACGGAACCCAGTTCCGGCGATGTGCGCGTGCGCATCGTGGTGGGCGGGGTGAACCCGACCGACTGGAAATCGCGCCGAGGCACCAGCCCGGGGGAGGCTCTTCCCTTCGCCGACGTCGTGCCGAACCAAGACGGCGCTGGCGTCGTCGATGCCGTCGGCCCCGGTGTGTCGAACGTAGCGGTCGGCGATCGCGTCTGGCTCGCCCTCGCCGCCTATCAGCGCGCGAACAGCGGAACTGCCCAGGAATACGCGGTGCTCCCGGCCGAACGCGTCTTCCTACTGCCCTCTCCGGCCACTTTCGACCAGGGAGCCAGCCTCGGCGTGCCGGCCATCACCGCCTACCGGGCCCTCACTGTGGCCGAAGATGGGCCTACGCGCCTGCATCCGGGGGCGCTTGACGGCAAGATCGTGCTCGTCGCAGGAGGCGCCGGCGCCGTCGGCCACGCCGCCATCCAGCTCGCCCGCTGGGCCGGCGCGACCGTGATCACGACCGTGAGTGGGTCGGCCAAGGCGGCCCTCGCGACAGCTGCCGGGGCACACCACGTGCTCACCTACACGGACTCCGACGTTGCCACCGAAATCCGAAGCATTGCGCCCGATGGCGTCGACCTCATCGTCGAGGTAGCTCCCGCCCAGAACTCCGAACTCGACCTCGCGGTCATTCGCAATCGCGGATCCATCGCGGTCTACGCCAACAACGGCGGCGACCAGATGACCCTCGATGTGCGCAAGCACTTCAGCCTGAATGTGCGGTACCAGTTCGTGTTGTTGTACACCGTCGGCATTGAGGTCGTGCAGCAGGCGGCTGCTGCCATCAATGAGGCACTCCTTGACGGCGCATTGCCCGTCGGAGCGGATGCGGGCCTGCCGCTGCACCGCTTCGACCTGGCCCACACAGCAGATGCCCATGCCCTCGTCGAAAGCGGTGTCACCGGCAAGGTGCTCGTCGACGTCTCCGCGGCCTAACGAGCGGCCTAACGAGCGGCCTGACCCGCGGCCTGACCCGCGGTCTGATCCGCGGTGGCTAAATCAGGACATCCCGCCGGTGTGGGCCGTGGCCTGCCCAGGATCGGGCGGTACGGGCCGGAGCGGCGGCCGATTCTTCTGAATTGGCCACCGATGGTCGGCTTTCGAAGCGGGCCCGGCGCATAACTCCTGCAATTTGCGGGGCGTGAGTGGAACCCCCTTGTGTTTCTGCGGATGTTGCGGGGGCCCGGTACGAATTGCAGGAGTTATGCGCGCCGGGAGGCCCTGCTCGGTGGCCGGAGGCGAGGCCTTGCTCGGTGGCCGAAGGCGAGGCCCTGATCGGTGGCCGGACGCGAGGCCCTGCTCGGTGGCCGGTACAGAAAAACCCGCGGGGTAGCGAATGAGTTCCGCGCGGTCACGGACGCCGAGGGTAAGCAGTGTGTTTTTTTGAATTAGCCCCGGCAGCGGTCTGCGAGTGATGCAGAAAGCCCCCTCATCGCAAACGACGAGGGGGCTTGACTGCATCAGACTTTAGTACTCGCGGCGCGGAGCGCGCGGCGGGCGATCGCCCTGCTCGGCGGAACGCGAGGCGCCGCCCTTGTCGGCGCGCAGCTCAATGAGCTTGCCGCTGATGCGGGTGTTCTCCAGCTTGGAGAACACGTCGTTCGACAGGTCAGCGGGCAGCTCGACCAGCGAGAACTCCGGCAGGATCTTGATGTGCCCGAAGTCGTCGCGGCTGAGCCCACCCTCGTTGGCGAGGGCGCCGACGATCTGACGCGGCTCTACCTTGTGACGCTTGCCGACCTCGATGCGGAACTGGGCCATCGGCTTACCGCTCGAACGTACCGGGCGTTCGCTGCGCACCGGCCGGTCGTCGCGGGCGCCGTAGCTGCCGCGGTCGTCCCGGCTGCCTCGGTCGTCGCGGCTGCCACGGTCGTCCCGGCTGCCACGGTCATCCCGGTTGAAGCGGTCCGAACGACCGCCGCGCTCGGGGCGGTCGCCGCGCTGCTCGGAACGTTCGACCCGCTCGTCGCGCTCGAGGCGCTGCTGCGCGCGAACATCCTCGGCCGAAAGCAGCAGCGGAGTTTCTCCCTGCCCGACCACGGCAAGAGCCGCGGCCACATCAACCTCGGGCACATCGTGGTGGGACACGTAATGCGCGATGATGTCGCGGAACTTGCTGATGCGGTCGGTCTCGTCGAGTGCCGCCGTGATGGCGTCGTCGAAGCGAGTGAGGCGTGTCACATTGACGTCCTCAACGCTCGGTAACTGCATCTGGGTGAGCGGCTGGCGGGTCGCCTTTTCGATGGCGGAGAGTAAACGACGTTCCCGTGGCGTGACGAAGCTGATGGCTGCGCCCGAGCGACCGGCGCGGCCGGTGCGGCCGATGCGGTGCACATACGACTCGGTGTCGATCGGAATGTCGTAGTTGACGACGTGGCTGATGCGTTCCACGTCGAGGCCGCGAGCGGCGACATCCGTTGCGACCAGAATGTCGAGCTTGCCGCTCTTGAGCTGATTGATCGTGCGTTCGCGCTGCACCTGCTGCACGTCACCGTTGATCGCCATGGCCGAATAACCGCGCGCACGCAGCTTTTCGGCGAGCAGTTCGGTCTCGTTCTTGGTGCGGGCGAAGATGATCATGCCCTCGAAGTTCTCGACCTCGAGGATGCGGGTGAGCGCGTCGAGCTTCTGCGGGTACGACACCATCAGGTAGCGCTGGGTCGTGTTCACGCTGGTCGTGGTCTTGCTCTTGACCGTGATCTCTTCCGGGTCGTGCAGGTACTTTTTGGAGATACGGCGAATCTGCGCCGGCATGGTGGCTGAGAACAGAGCCACCTGCTTGTCGTCGGGGGTGTCGGCGAGGATGGTCTCGATGTCCTCGACGAAGCCCATGTTCAGCATCTCATCGGCCTCATCGAGCACCAGGAACTTCAGCTCCGAGAGGTCGAGGGTGCCCTTCGCGAGGTGGTCCATGATTCGACCGGGAGTACCCACGACGATGTGCACTCCGCGACGCAGGGCCGACAGCTGCTGGCCGTAGCCCTGTCCGCCGTATACGGGCAGCACGTGCACGCCACGCATGTGGGCGGCGTACTTCTCGAACGCCTCGCACACCTGCAGCGCGAGCTCGCGGGTGGGCGCGAGCACGAGCGCCTGCGGGTTCTTCTGCGACAGGTCGAGTCGGTTCAGAATAGGCAGCGCGAACGCAGCCGTCTTGCCGGTACCGGTCTGGGCGAGTCCGACAACGTCGCGACCCTCCAACAGCGGGGGAATAGTGGCGGCCTGAATGGCCGAGGGGGTCTCGTAGCCGACAACTTTGAGCGCCTTGAGCATGGCGTCATTGAGTCCAAGGTCGGCAAATGTCTTCGTTATGGAGGCGGAATCTGCCTCGTTCTGCGTTGTAGTGTCTGGGGCGGTCATAGTACAACGGTAGTCGAAGAGTTCGCCCCCGGTGTTAAGGCTCGTCTGGCAACTTGCAAAGCGGATGCCCGCGGCCGCAGTATCCGCTTTCAGTCGTGCGTAGCGCCGGGTGCGCAAGCGGCGTTTCCCCGCTTCTCAAACGGGTGAATCCAGTGTCGGCGCTTTCGGCGGTATCTTTCACGGGCACGTCGCTGACCCGAACGGCGTTATCTGGGCTCACAACCCCGGTGGGCACGTCAACGACGCCGAAACGGTGTCGCGTGGCTGAGGCCTAGGCTTTCAAGAACCCGATGGCCGCCTCGCGGAACGGCCGCGATGTGGGCGCATTGAAGTGGTTGCGGCCGGGAATCTCGAAAAAGCCACCGTTTGGCGTGGCGTCGGCCAACACCCGGGAGGCGTCGAGAATGGTGTCCTCACTGCCGGTGGCAAACAGCACCGGCTGAGTGGGTGCGTTTGCGGCGCCGGGCTGCGGGCCGCCGCGCATGCCTTCAACCAGGGCGACGAGCGCGGCGAGGTCGTTACCGGGCAGGGTCTTCGCCATGGCGAGATAGACGCCGGTGAGGCGATCGCTGACCTCGCGGCCGTGTTCGAGATGGGCGCGGGCATCCGCTACTTGAAAACTTTTGAGCGGATCACCGTCGGGAATCCCGCCGAGCACCGCCCGGGTGATGCGGCCGCCGAGGTTGCGGGCAGCCTGCCAGCCCACCCGGGCACCGAGCGAGTAGCCCACGTAGCACACCTCGGTGAGCAGGTAGGCGTCGAGCACCGCCTCGACGTCGGCGACGAGTAATTCCATCGTGTACGCGTCGGGGGAGTGTGGTTTGTCGCTGGCGCCGTGGCCGCGCTGGTCGATGCCGATCACGTGAAAACCGGCCCGGGTCAGATCTCGGGTCCAGCCGGTGGCGTGCCAGTTAGCGATGACGCTCGAAGCGAAGCCGTGCACCACGACCACGGTCGGGTGCTCCGGGTCGCCGAGCTCATAGGTGGCCAACTGCACACCGTCGTGGGACGGGACAAAACTGTGCGCGGGGGTGTTTCGGTGCAACATTCCCCTATTCCACCACGGCTGCCGCGTGGGGGAGTGCCGGTCGCTTTCGAGGTGGCGCGGGCGCCGGGCGCCCCGATGGACGTGATCGTGGCGCGCAAACTCGGGTGCCCCGTGTGAACTTAGGGTGGCCACGGGTGCCATCGGGGAGGGGGGAGCGCGGGTGCTCAGCGACGATGTGATGGTGCAGCCAGGCGAGGGTGAGAGGCAGCGTGAAGTGGTTGAGGACCGTGAGCGGGCACTGACGATCGACGACCAGGTCGTTGCCCTCGTCGGCTCCGAGGGGCTGAGCTGACCGGGTTACGGATACTTTCCTCGCCGATACGGGGGATCAGGACGATGACGGCTGTGCCGGCGACCGACGCAGTAAAAGTGAGGAAAGGTTCAGGAAAGCCGTGCAGACTGGTCTTTTCGCCCGCGGACGCCGCGGGTGGAGTGTCGAACCAGAACCGCCCGCGCGACAGCCAGCGATTCGTTTTTCTGAAAGCTAGGCCTATCTCTTCTTCAACCACGCCCACCACCCCTGTCAAGACTGACGCGAGCCGCATTCAGACTGCGCGTCGCCGCCGGAGCCGGAAGCGGACCGGCTTCCTGGCAGCCGGCGCCATCACTGCTATCGCCGCAGTCGTCGGCACCGGCTTCGCGGTGCAATCCAGCGTCGCAGACGAAAACGCGCGCACAGCCGTCATGACAGCGCTTGCCTCCAGCGGCGCTGGACACGACGAGCAATTGGAACTCAATGCGGAGCGCTTGCGAGCGCGTGCCGAACAGGCCTCTGAGAGTGCCGTGTCTGGTGCCAGCGTCGTCATCGCCGCAGCGCACGGTAAGACGGATGCCACGGACCTGTCGGCGTCCGTTGCCTCGCTCTCCCACGTCACCCTGCTTGCTCCGGAGCGCATTTTCGAGCTCGTCGACGTCACGACAACCGAAACCGCGAACGTGCATGCCTCCACGACGGAGGTCGATCGCCTTGCCGCCGAGCAGGCAGCCGTTGCCCAGGCTAGTGCTGAGGCTGCTGCTGCTGCTGCTGCTGAGGCGGCTGCTGCTGAGGCGGCGGCTGCTGCTGAGGCCGAAGCTGCCGATGCCGTCCCGGCGGCACCGGCCCGCCCGTCCGCTCCAGCAGACCCCAACGCTGCGCAGCAAATCGCCCGTCAGCTCATGGCGAACCAGTACGGCTGGGGTGACGATCAGTTTGGTTGCCTGGTGAGCCTGTGGGACAAAGAATCAGGCTGGAACGTGAACGCCTACAACGCCTCCAGCGGTGCCACCGGCATCCCGCAGGCATTGCCCGGCAACAAGATGGCCTCGGCCGGAGCCGACTGGCAGACCAACCCTGCGACCCAGATCTCGTGGGGCCTGGGTTATATCGCGAGTCGGTACAGCACACCCTGTGATGCCTGGGACAAGTCGGAAGCATCGGGCTGGTACTAGCGCGCGGTAGCGGTACGTCGTAGCCAGGCGGTTCCCGATGCGTCACGGTCTCGTCAGGTAGAGACTAGGCGATCCACGTCGGCGCGCTCCGAGTGCGGCATCCCATCCATCGCGCCGCCAGTTCCAGGAACCCAAACTGTGACCTGCACCTCGCGCGACGGGCCGATACGGATACGCTGGGTACACGATTGTCGAGCGGGAGTATCAGTGAACGAGAACACGCAAGTACCCGGCGGAGCTATCAGCCCGCAGGTCATCGAGGGCGTTTTCGACCTCGCCCGCGACGGCCTGACCGGCCCGCTGGGCGAGATGATCGACGCCGGAGTTCCCCTCGACGTGGTCAACCCTCGTGGAGACACGCTGCTGATCGTGGCGGCGTACCAGCAGCACGCCGATACTGTCGCTGAGCTGCTACGGCGCGGCGCGGACTCATCCGCTATCAACGCGATGGGCCAGACCGCCATTTCCTGCGCGGTTTTTCGAAACAACGAGGTGATTCTGCGGTTGCTGCTCGAAGCGGATGCCGACCCCCGCCTCGGCACGCACAGTGGCGTGGCCATCGCCGACCAGTTCGGCCTGCCGCGCATGCGCGAGGTCATCGAGTCGTACCAGCGCGGCTGAAACACGAAAAGGGCGCCCCCGCGTGGGAGACGCCCTTACTTCTAGTCGAACGCGTTAGCGTCCGAGGCCGAGTCCGAGGTCGCCGAGAACATCGTTGACGATCGAATCGACCGAACCGTCGATGTTTTCAACGTCGACGCCACCGACGTCGGTGCCAACGTCGGTGCCGTTACCGGCGTCAACCGGGGCGGTGACGGGAGCTTCGATCGGTGCGACAACGTCGTTGCCGCTGCCGATTGACGCGTCGTTGCCGACCTCATTGCCCGACGCGACATCACCGATGTCACTGTTGAGCGAGTCATCGACCAGCGGACCGTTGACGACGCCGCCGTTCAGGATTCCGCCGTTGCCGACGCCCCCGACGGAGGTGTCGTTGCCGAGCACGCCGTTGCCGGTCGAGTCGTTGCCAGAGAGGTTGAACAGGTCGCCGATAACGTCAAGGCGGTCCTGCTCGGACGAGCTGTCGGTGCTCGTGGTCGTGCTGGTGCTGTCGCCGTCAAACGCCTGGGCGGGGGCGACAAAGCCTCCAATGATGAGAGCGGATGCTGCCGCGCCGGTGATTCCCAGCGCGGTGATCTTGCGAACGTTCGTGTGCTTCGTGATCATATTCATGAGAGCTCCTGTTCGTTGTTCTGTTCCGACCCGAAGTTCACTCGGGCCGCACGAATGGTCCGGAGCCCTGCTCCGTCCGGTTTGGTCGACGCACCCCAAACGGGTGTCATGCATCGTTTTTGGCGGGGACAATGCTCGCCGTGACGTGGGTCGATCGCCGCCACGAGGGGCGTCCGCGGGTGGCGATGGCAAAGCCTGAGAAGAGTCTGGCAACCCCTTCTCGATGGCAAGCGGGGGAGTTTCTCTAAGCGAGCAGGCCCACGACGCGGTCACGCAAGACGTTGCTGCGCTCGGTGAAACCGCGCTGGCGGCGCACATACTCCGCCTTACCGGCGGCAGTCTCGACCGCGACCGGCGCGTAGCCCCAATCGGCGAGGTCGTAGGGCGAGGCCTCCATGTCGAGCTGGCGAATGTCGCGGGCGAGTTCGAAGGAGTCGAGCAAAACCTCGCCGGGAACGAGTGGGCCGAGCTTGATCACCCACTTGTAGATGTCCATTCCGGCGTGCAGGCACCCCGGCTGCTCCAGAACTGGTTGGTTCTCCCTCGTCGGTTGCAGTTGGTTCCGACCAATAGCGGCGGGGGTGAAGAACCGAAACGCGTCGAAATGGCTGCAGGCCACGCGGTTGCCGTCGACGACGGCGTCGGTGTCGCTCTGGCCAAGCCGCAGCGGCGCAACATGCCGGTGCTCGCCCTGGCGGTAGACCATCGCCCACTCGTGCAGTCCGAAACAGCCGAACTGGGCGGGGCGTTGCCGAGTCGCACTGAGCAGTGAACCGATGAAGCGCATGACGCGCTCGTTCTTCTCGAAGAAGGCGGTGGCGTCCACCTGGCTGTCGCTACCTTCGCGACGGTACCACTTCCAGTTCGCGCGAGGCTCGGCGGCAGCGCCCTGCAGCAGCACGCCGGCTCCTGGATGCCAGCGGCGCAACAAGCCGGGACGAAACGGGTAGTAGGTGAACAGAAAATCCTCGACCGGATGCGTCTGGCCGGTTGCCGCGCGCTCGCGGCGGCCACGGGTAAACGCGTCGGCGCGTTCTTCGTGGGCCTGCTCGAGGCCGCGCCACGCGGTGGTCCCGAGTATTCGGGTCTGGTCGGTTGAATGCACCTGTCGAGGATACCCGCGGAACGTAGCAGCTGGCAGCCGGCCGAGCGGCGACAAGCAGTCGGCTATCTACGCGGCGAGGGGAACGGCGCCGGTCAGCCAGCGGATGGCGCGCATGCCGGCCCTGGTACCGTGTGGTTCGTCACCGTGGCCGCGCAGGCGTCGGCACTCAACGAGGTCCTCGGCGGGTGTGATGTGCGGATCGCGGCACGAGCTGTCATAGCCGGTGTAGTCGATTTCAAGCAGGAGTTCGTCGTCGGTCATGGTGGTTCCACTTCAGCGGGGCACCTCGTCAGAGGTGCCGGGCGAATGCACCTGCCAGAGCAGGCGCGTGGCCCGAGTCGATCGTGCGCGATAAGTCGACACGCGATCGGAATCGAAGCCCGATGTCACTCTCCGGCGGCGTCGGCGGAGCAGGTCTATTCGCACGAGGTTAACTTGTCGTCGTGTGTTTGTCTGCCGAAAAGCGAAAATGTTTCATTTCATTACATGGCGGTGATCTGCCGGTGACCTGCATGAGTGCTCGTTGCACCCGGGCGTATCCTCGCACTATGAAACGTGCACTCGCACTCGGCCTGGTGACCGGGCAATTCCTCCTGCTGGCAGCCCTGGCCTTCCTACCGCACGGCACACTCTGGGCGACGAACGTCGGGGTGATCGTGGCAGCGATCGCGTTGGGTCTGGTCGGCGCCGTGCTCGTGGTTCTTGGCCTCATCGGACTGGGCTCGGCGTTGACCGCGAGTCCGATTCCACGCGCGGAGGCCCAACTGGTCACCACGGGGGTATACGGGCTCCTCCGCAGCCCGATCTACGCGGGACTCATGACCGGCGGTGTCGCGCTGGTGCTGGTGGGGGCATCCGTTTGGCACGTGGTGGCGTGGATCGCGCTGGTCGGGCTGCTCTCGATGAAGACACGGTGGGAAGAGCGGATGCTCGTGGCCGAGCACTCCGATTACCGCAGCTACGGTGCGCGGGTCGGGCGATTCGTGCCCGGTGTCGGCCGGTTTGGATCAGGCGAGTGATGCCGCGGATGATTGGCGCCCCGTGATTGACCTGACCAAGCGAATCCGGGAACCTTTCGGGAGCCGGGTAACGATTTCCGTGCGACGGTGTTGCCCCCAGTATGACTATCGCGCTCTCCATCCTTGACCTTGCTCCGATCACCCCCGGCCAAACCGTTCGGGAGAGCTTCGCGGGGAGTGTTGCGCTTGCCCAGACGGCCGAAAAACACGGGTATGAGCGGGTCTGGTATGCCGAGCACCACAACATGCCGACCATCGGATCATCGGCGACGAGCATTCTGATCGGGCACGTGGCTGGGCAGACCACCACGATTCGGCTCGGATCCGGCGGCGTCATGCTGCCCAATCACTCCCCACTCGTGATTGCCGAACAGTACGGAACCCTCGCCGAGCTCTATCCTGACCGCATCGACCTGGGTCTGGGTCGCGCGCCCGGCAGCGACCAGAACACCGCTCGGGCGATGCGCCGCGACCCGCGCGCTTCTGACCAGTTTCCGCAGGACGTCATAGAACTTCAGGCCTACCTGCGCGGCCAGTCGATCGTGCCCGGCGTGCAGGCCGTGCCCGGGGCCGGTACCAATGTGCCGCTGTACATTCTCGGATCGTCGCTGTTCGGTGCCGGGCTCGCCGCAGCGCTCGGCCTGCCCTACGCTTTCGCCTCGCATTTCGCGCCCGACGCGCTGCACGAAGCGATCGCGCTCTACCGCCGTGATTTCACGCCGTCAGAGCAGCTGGCAGCGCCGCACCTCATCGTTGCGGCCAACGTGATCGCCGCCGACGACACAGCGGATGCAGTGGCACAATTTGAGTCGACCCGCCGCACCCGGGTACGCGGCATGCTCTCTCGCGGGCCGGCAACCCCCGAATACGATGACGACCAGATCGACATGTTTCTGACCACGCCGGAGGGCCGCAATATCGCCGACATGATGCGCTATTCGGCGGTTGGTACCGCCGATGAGGTGCGCGCCTACCTCGAGGAGTTCGCCGAAGGAACCGGGGCCGATGAGCTCATTCTCGCCCACCAGTCTCCGTCGATCGAGGACCGCCTGCGCTCGGTCGAGCTTACGGCCGATGCGATGAACCTCGTCACTGTCTAGCTCGAGGGGCTAGGTTGGCAGCGTGACCCCGGACGCGCTCGTCGACCTCTGTCTGGGCCTGCCCCAGGCGGTAGAAACATTTCCATTCGGCGACGAGACGAGCGTGTTCAAGACCAGTGGCAACGGCAAAATCTTTGCCCTCGCAGCCCTGGCGGGCGAGCCGTTCACGGTGTCGCTTAAGTGTGATCCGGAAGAGGGCCGCGCTCTGCGGGAAGAATTTTCGCCGTGGATCACGCCGGGCTACCACCTGAACAAGAAGCACTGGATCACGATCGTGCTCGATGGCCATGTGCCTGTCGAGCTGGTTGAACAGCTGCTGCGCGACAGCCACGCTCTGGTGCGGCCCCGGGTTCCCCGCGCCGGGCCGAAATAGCGGGGCTGGTGTTTCAGGTCGGAGAACGGATACCCTGACCCACGCCCCGACTCACATCCCCCGACTCACACCCCGGGGAGCGGATCGCTCAGGGGGTCGGCAGCACCCAGGTCGGCAAGGGCCATCCCGCCCACCGGCAGGCCGGCCCAGGACAGCAGGGTCCAGCCCTCCTCGGGCGAGCCCATGAATTCCACAACACCGGTGTTGTCGAGCTCGTGCTCTCCCGCAAAGCTCGCCGGTACGTTCTGCGCGCGGGCCGCGGTCCAGACACGAATAGCGGCGCCGTGGCTGAAGACCGCGGCGACCTCAGAGTCCGCGGCTGCAAGCGCGATGTCGGCGTCGAAGCGCCGGAAAAAGCCGTGGCCGTCGTCAGCTCCCGGCATTCTCTTATCCAGGTTGCCGGTGCCCCACGCCAGCACGGTCTCCAGATAGGTGCGAACGGAGGCCCGATCGCGTAGCCCCTCAATCGAGCCGGCTTCGATCTCGTGCAACCCGGTCGCGACCCGTAACTCAAGACCGCGATCGGCGGCGAGCGGCTGCGCGGTCAGGTGGGTGCGTAGCAGCGTCGACACGAAGATGGCGTCAATTGGTTCGGAGCGCAGCGCATTGGGGATCGCCGCTGCCTGGCGCAGACCGAGATCGGTCAGGCCAGGACCGGGATGCGCGGTGTCAAGCCGCCCGAGAACGTTGCCGGGAGTCTGGCCATGGCGGATCAGGAGAAGTCGCATATGCCCTCCAGCATAGGCAACGAGACCGAGCAAGAGAAGACGGGTGCGCCGACGGCCCCAGCGTTGAGGGTTTGGAGTGGCACCTGGCGGTTGCGTCAGATGTCCGTGGCGATCTCGAACTTGGTGAGCACGGGCGTGCCGGACAAGATCGGTCCCAGAGAAGATTTACCCGGTCCAGCACGATATGCGCGATAGGCGTCATCGTGCTCCAGCGAGACCCACTGTTCTACAAGGACAAAGTGCGTGGGGTCTTCGGTGTCGACGAGCACATCGACACCGAGGCATCCATCAAAAGCGCGGGTGGTCAGCAGAGTGTCGTGTAACAACTCGGGAGCCTCGGTGAGGGACTCGGGCTTGACATGGATATCGAGAAAAGCGGTGATCGGCATAGTAGCTCCAAACAGGGTTGAGGTTACGGGAAAAATTCGGTTACACGTGGTCTATCACGTTGCGCTCCGGCACGCCCGGACCGATCAGGAGAAAGGTCGCGTAGTTCGAGCATAGGGAACCCGGTGTGCCACGGGATTCAGATGCGCCGACCGCACGGCTGTGCCTGGTCGCGGTAGCACCGCCGCGGCCTGCCAGCCGAGAGTGGCAGCATGGAGCAAATACACTTCGCGCGTTCGAACAGAAAGCAATTTCATGACGATCATCAAAATTAACGCCATCACCGTGCCGAGCGACGGCGGCGACGAGCTTGCCCGCCGATTTGCTGCCCGTGCTGGCGCCGTCGACGACCGGCCCGGCTTCGAAGGCTTCGAGCTGCTGAAGCCGACCGATGACCGCCTCACCTGGCTTGTCCTGACTCGCTGGGCCGACGAAGAATCGTTCCAGGCCTGGTTGAGCTCTCCGTCGTTCGCCCACGGGCACCGCAGCGAGACGCCGAAAGAGGGCGAACCGGCCGCGCGCCCGGTCGGTGTCAGCAGCGAGCTGTGGTCGTACGCCATCGCCGGCGGTACCGGGCACTGACCCTGGGCGACGGACGATCCGATGTACTAACGGCGCGACTCCGGCGGGCCGACTTCGGAAAGCATGTAACCGGTCGGGTAGATCGTCGTCGCCGCGCCAGAAGCAAAGACTGGCAGTTCTGAAGGTGCCGAATGTGCGGTACGCACGTTCCGCGCCGTGAGAAGTGCACGCACTGCGGCGGTTAAACCGCGGCCCGGCGATGGTAGGCCGAGGGCTGTGCTCACCCGCACGTCGCCGATGAGTGCGCCAAGGATTTCTCGGTCCCAACGGCGCACCAGGTGTGGGAGCTTATTGGTGAATGCGGGTAGGGCTGAGATCATGAGAGCAATTCCTGCAGCGGATGCCGCCACGTGTGACGCTTCGTAATCGTCGAAGAACACCGCTGCTTCGTTGTAGCTGCTGGGAATTACCTCGAGCCCGATGCGCTGCCCGAGCTCAAAGAAGAAGCGGTGTGCCGCTGCGCGTTCCGTTGGCTCCACGGCTCGCCATCCGTGGCTATCAAGCCACCGTAGCGGCGCGATAAGCAGGCTAATCAGTACGTAGAGAAAATCATCATCGGTACCGGGAACGCCCGCATGCACGCGGCGCAGCAGGCTCACCATGCTGCGCCCCCGCTCGCTGTCAAAACCGTGCGTAATGATTTCATACACAACAATTCCGGTATCCGTCGACCGTTTGCCCGGTCTCTGCGTGATTTCGCCGGACGCAAGAAGTGCCTTTGATATTTGCGGAACGGCGAAGCTCCTGAAATACGCCAAGACGAAACCTATGTTGACGTCGTTACCGAAGTCATACAGTGCCATTTGACGGAAGGTCGCCTCCCAATCATCGGCAGCCACGTGACGCGCGGCGTTCGCTTGAGCTTGTTGTTTAGACCTCATGACGACGCCGGGTCTTCGACCCGGGGGCATCGAAGTCAGGCGCCTCTGCTTCGAGGAGCTCTGTAATGGAACGCAAGGTCTCGGGAGACACATCCCCGAGCATTCGCGCAGCGAAACTCACGACCCTCCGCACGCGGAGGCTTTTCACAAACGTGAGTTGGGCGTCTACGCGGTAAGGCAGTTCGCCATCGGAGTGGAGCAGATATTCCGGAGGGATGCGGAAGAATTCACCGATTCCGGTGAGGAGGGCGGCGTCAGTGACGAGCGGGCCCTCGCCCGTGATCATGTACGCCCAGCGTGCTCGGGACAAGGCGACACCCTTGTTCTTGAGCCCGTGCTCGATCTGCTTGTAGGTATATGGAGTGTTGCCTTCGGCCACAACCACGTCAAGCAGCAGATTGAGTTTTCGGGCCAGCTCCACCTGGGGGCTGATGGTCGGACGAGGGCTTGGAGTGGGGGACTCGTGCTCCGGGAGATTAGACAACAGTATTGATCCCATCGCGTCGGATCGGTCCGGGCAGAACCTGGGTTTGCCGTTCGACCCGATCGATGATCGATCGTTCGGCCGACGACATGGCCTGCGTCGGATCAAGAAGCAGGCTATCGCGAATTTCAACGTACCGACGGTACAAGTGCAGGCCAGGCCGCCGAACGACGAGCAGACCAAAACGAGTCAGTTTTCGGTCAATGCTGAGGTCTGGCGCAGTCAAAAGCAGGCGGTGCCACAAAGGTGTAATGCGCCACAACAACACCCGATCGAGGTAGCTCTTTCGACTGGAGATGAGCCCGTCGACGGTAGCAGTAAGTCCGAGACCGACTGCCAGACTTAGAGGCGCGATGAGGAGGGCAAGAACGTACGCGACACGCGGCCACCCTCGGAAGATAAAACCCGGAGTCAAGTTGGATTGCACGGAACTTGTCAGGCTTATGAGGGCATAAATTAGAACGCCGACGCATCCAAGCGTAACAAATCCGAGGGACAGCCTGATGACCATTCTGGGTTGGTGGCGAATGTCAGATAAACACGCGTAGGCCACGGACACGGCAAAAATTGCCATGGCGATCCACGTTGTCGAGGCATATGCGGTGTAATCCCACCGGGCAACGAAAGACTGAGAGATATTGTCCGTAATGCGCCAGTCACTGGAGAAGAACAAAATTGCCTGCGCTGTGATGATCAGGCCGGCGATAAGCGCCGTCACACGTCGACGTTTCTTGGTGACTTTACCGGTGGATACTGCCTCCTGAACGATCATGTCGAGCAACGCCACGGCTACGATCGCAAGGGCGTGGAACAGAAAGTACGTGGCATTGATCCCGCCCAGAAACGAGTCCACAACCTCATAGACCGGTTTGGGCTGCAGGCTCATGGTCAACGCGAACATGATCAAGAACCACAGGAGCGGACGGCGTGTTCCCCGAATAGCGGAGGGTACGCACAGGAACGCGGCGATCCAGAGGACGGCAGGAACAAAGATGAGCACAGTGGTCTGCATTACAACACCTGACCGAAACCGGTCCGGAGACCCAGTGCAATTTCGGGCCCATCGCTCAGAATGATCAGGGCTAGCCGATCGCCGATGGCCTCGGCCAGGGCTTCCTGTTCGTCGGTGAACCGGCTTCGCGCCAGCGCGTGTGCGATAGCGTCAAGGGGAATGAGCGGTGCGAGCAGAGCGATTTGCTCAGGCGACAGCAACTCCTGTTCCTGATTGAGGATCATGTGGCCGAATTCGTGATTGATGAACTGCTGGCGGTGCACCAATGAGGTGGTCGGTGCGTGGTGGATCCGCTCAAAACTCTCTCCAGTCACGGCAATCCATAACCCGCAGAGCCCGGCCGCAAGCATTCGCGGCGGCGCACTGTGAACCACGATCTTCTTGCCCCGCACCGTTTCCATGTGTCGATGCAGCAGTTCGGCCGTGAGCGGCCGGGGCAGACCGAGTTCAGCCACCATCATGTACGCCCGTTTCTGACGTGACTCGTAGCTCAATCCCGTACCCCCGTGTTGACACTCTGAGCCTACCCCCTTGCAGGGACGGGTAGACGGGACTGTCGGTACACGGCCGGTGGAAGCTCTACGATAGACATGTCTAACGTTGGCCTAGGGGGAGGAACAGCTATGGCTTGGCTCGTAACTGGCGGTAATGCGGGGGCTCTGATGCCGGTGTCTGACACTGGTTATGGCCGTCCAGCACTCGGGCACAGGCTGCGCTTCACGTGGAATTTGCGTACTTGGCGCCTCCGAGTCGGGGGCGCCAAGCGGCAAAACGGTCGATCGGTCTTTCGGGGCGCGACCGACGGCGCCACGATGCCTCATGACACGGCATCTCACAGTGGTACGAGCGTTGACGTTCTCGCGCTGAGGTGGTTGCGGGGGCTCGTGCCCGCCGAAATCGATCAGCGGGTCACCCTGAGCTTTGATAGCTGGTACAACGCGCAGACGAAGACGGAGGTCGTCACTGGCGTGGACGGTGCCACGACCGTGTCGAATCTGCTGGCCGTTCGTGCAGCCTGGCGCATCGTTCAGTCCGGTCACAGCGTCGTGGTTCAGGTCTGGTCTATGCCAAAACGTCCGAGTGCATCTGGCGCCACAATCAGGGTGTGGGTGTGCAATGGAGACAGCGCCCGTGCGATTGAGGCCAAGATTTTGGAGCACAATCTGCAGCTCGAGGGGGGCGAGTCGGCGCAGACTACGAAGACTCGCTTTGCGACCGGCTGGATCGTAACCGGGGAACCGGGTGGCGCTCGCCTCTCGTAGCGACGCTTGCCGCGCCGCTCATAATCCCGAACGCTAAGAAACGTTACCTCGGGGCCGCAGTCGATTCGGACCCTCCGTTAAACTGTGCGGATGAGCACTATGCAAATTCCTGAGCCCGAGACACCCGTCGATGCGGCGCGTCCGGCCCGATCCCAGGCACTGCTGGATGCCGTCACCAACTCTGTCGTTATCGCCGACGGCGCTATGGGTACCATGCTGCAGGACCACAACCCCACCCTCGACGACTACCAACAGCTCGAGGGCTGCAACGAGATTCTCAACGTGAGCCGCCCCGACATCATCGCGGCCATTCACGACGTCTACCTTGAAACCGGCATCGACGCCATCGAGACCAACACCTTCGGTGCGAACTGGTCGAACCTCTCGGACTACGGGATCGAAGATCGCATCGAGGAACTCGCTCGACTCGGCGCCGAGATCGCCCGCGCCAGCGCCGAAAAATTCGAAGTCCGCGACGGCCGCGTGCGCTGGGTGCTCGGCTCGATGGGACCCGGCACCAAGCTGCCGAGCCTCGGCCACACCACATACGCCAACCTCAAGGCCACGTTTGCCGAGCAGGCGCTCGGGTTGATCCGTGGAGGCGCAGACGCCTTCCTCATCGAGACCTCCCAAGACCTGCTGCAGACCAAGAGCGCGGTGAACGGATGCAAGCAGGCCATTAGCGAGACCGGCATCCGCCTGCCGATTTTCGTCGAGGTGACGGTGGAGACCACCGGAACCATGCTGATGGGCAGCGAGATCGGCGCCGCGCTGACCGCGCTGGAGCCACTCGGTATCGACGCGATCGGCTTGAA
Source organism: Cryobacterium sp. Y29 (assembly GCF_002929825.1). Classification (GTDB taxonomy): domain Bacteria; phylum Actinomycetota; class Actinomycetes; order Actinomycetales; family Microbacteriaceae; genus Cryobacterium. Next base: position 328,380 of record NZ_PJJN01000037.1, on the reverse strand, counting down.
CTGTGCGACCGGACCGACCGAGATGAGCGAGCACCTGCGTCACCTGTCGAAGTTCTCCCGGGTGCCCGTCATCTGTATGCCCAACGCCGGCCTGCCGCAGCTGACCAAGACCGGCGCGAGCTATCCGCTGACCCCCGACCAGCTGGCCACGGCCCACGAACAGTTCGTGAAGGAATTCGGGCTGGGGCTCGTGGGCGGATGCTGCGGCACGACTCCCGCACACATGACCGCCGTGGTCGAACGGTTGCGTGGTGTGACCGCGAAACCGCGCACCCTCGAAGCGGACGCCGGTGTCGCGAGTCTGTACCAGCACGTCAGTTTCGACCAGGACAGCGCCTTTCTGGCCATCGGGGAACGCACCAACGCCAACGGTTCGCGAGCATTTCGGGACGCGATGCTCGCTGAGAACTGGGACGACTGCGTCGACATCGCCCGCAGCCAGGTGCGTGACGGCGCCCACCTGCTCGACGTCTGCATCGACTACGTCGGTCGCGATGGCGTCGCCGACATGAAGCAGGTCGTTTCCCGACTGGCCAGCGCCTCGACCCTGCCACTCGTCGTCGACTCCACCGAGCCGGCCGTACTGCAGGCCGGTATGGAACTCATCGGTGGCCGGCCGGTCGTGAACTCGGTCAACTTCGAAGACGGCGAGGGGCCCACATCGCGGTTTGGCCGCATCATGCCGCTCGTCAAGGAGCACGGCGCGGCCGTGATCGCACTGACCATCGACGAGGAAGGCCAGGCCCGCACCGCCGAACACAAGGTACGCATCGCCACCCGTCTGGTGGACACCCTCGTGAACACGTGGGGCATGCGGGTCGAGGACATCATCGTCGACGCGTTGACCTTTCCCATCGCGACCGGCCAGGAAGAAACCCGCCGGGACGGCATCGAGACCATTGAGGCGATTCGCCAGATCAAGGCGAAGTACCCCGGCATCCACACCACCCTCGGGGTCTCGAATGTGTCGTTCGGGCTCAACCCCGCTGCGCGCTCGGTGCTCAACTCGGTCTTTCTGCACGAGGCGACGGAGGCCGGCCTCGACTCGGCCATCGTGAACTCGGCCAAGATCGTGCCGCTCGCCTCGGTGGCCGACGACCGCCGCAAGGTGGCGCTCGACCTGGTCTGGGACCGCCGCGAATACGACGCCGAGGGCACCCTCACCTACGACCCGCTGGTGGCCCTGCTCGACCTGTTCGCCGGCGTCGATTCCGCCGCCCTGAAAGACGAGCGCGCCGCCGAACTTGCCGCCCTACCGGTGGGCGAACGCCTCGAACGCCGCATCATCGACGGCGAGGCCAAGGGCCTCGAGGCTGACCTTGACCTTGCCCGAGCCGGGGGATTGAGCGCGCTCGATATCGTCAACGTGCACCTGCTCGTCGGCATGCAGGTCGTCGGCGCCCGCTTCGGCAGCGGCGAGATGCAGTTGCCCTTTGTGCTGCAATCAGCCGAGGTGATGAAAGCCGCCGTGGCCCTGCTCGAGCCGCACATGGAGAAATCCGAAGCGGCCGGCAAGGGCACGATCGTGCTCGGCACCGTGCGCGGTGACGTGCACGACATCGGCAAGAACCTCGTCGACATCATTCTCACCAATAACGGCTACGACGTGATCAACATCGGTATCAAACAGCCAATAGCCGAGTTCATTCGGGTCGCCGAGGAGAACAACGCCGACGTCATCGGCATGAGCGGGCTGCTCGTGAAATCCACCGTGGTGATGAAAGAGAACCTGCTCGAGCTTGAGTCGCGCGGCTTCGCCGACAAATGGCCGATTCTTCTCGGCGGCGCGGCCCTCACCCGTTCCTACGTCGAGGACGACCTCGACAGTGTCTTCGCCGGGCAGGTGCGCTATGCCCGCGATGCCTTCGAGGGCCTCGCCCTGATGGAACCGCTTGTGGCCATCGCCCGCGGCGCCGACCCTCTGTCGGTGGGCTTGCCACCGCTGAAGAAACGCATTCACAAGAAGAGTCTGCTCACCTTGACCGAACCCGAAGAGATGCCCGCTCGGTCCGCGGTCGCGAGCGACAACCCGATTCCGGTGCCGCCGTTCTGGGGCACCCGCATCGTCAAGGGTGTTGCCCTCGCCGATTTTTCGGCTTTTCTCGACGAACGGGCCACCTTCATGGGGCAGTGGGGGCTCAAGCCTAGCCGCGCCGAAGACGGCGCGAGCTACCAGGAACTGGTCGACACCGTCGGTCGGCCGCGCCTGCGCTACTGGCTCGACCGCATCCTGGGCGAGGGCATGCTCGATGCCTCCGTCGCATACGGCTACTTTCCCGTGGTTGCCGACGGCGATGACATGGTCGTTCTGCACCACGGTGATGACCCGACCGGGCGCCTCGGCCAGGCCGGACTGCTCGCGCCCGACGGCGGTTCCGAAGGCGAGCTCGGCACGGACCGACTGCGCTTCAACTTTCCCCGGCAGCGCCGTGACAAACACCTGTGCCTGGCCGACTTCGTGCGGGGTCGCGAAACCGGTTCGTCAGGAGAACGCGGGCAGACGGATGTCGTCGCCCTCCAGCTGGTCACCGCCGGCTCGCACGTCGACGAGGTCACCGCGAAGATGTTCGCCGAGAACAAGTACCGCGACTACATGGAACTCAACGGGCTCACCATGCAGCTCACTGAGGCGCTCGCCGAGTACTGGCACTCTCGCATCCGTTCGGAATTCGGTGTCGGCGACGAGGACCCGAGCGATGTGGCCGGCATGTTCAAGCTTGAGTATCGGGGAGCCCGGTTCTCCCTGGGCTACCCGGCCTGCCCCGAGATGGAGGACCGTCGGAAGGTGGTCGAGCTGCTGAAACCCGAGCGGATGGGCGTGGTGTTGTCGGAGGAGCTGCAGCTGCACCCCGAGCAGTCGACCGACGCGTTCGTGTTTCACCACCCGGAGGCAAAGTACTTCTCGGTGTAGTGGAACGGCGGTGTAGTGGAACGGCGGTGTAGTGGAACGGCGCGAGTCGAACGGCGCGGCAGCTGGTGCCCTCGATCGCTTGACGCCGTGGGTATTCTGGAATGGTGCCGCCTTAGGTCGTTAGTTCAGGTTGCTTCCCCGGGCGAGTCGGAAGATCCACTCACTCGATTACGGCTCGGTACACCGGAGCCTTTCGACCGGGGAAGAGCCAGCTTACGCAGGCGATGGCAAACGGCAACAGGATGGCAATGGTGATGATGAGCAGCCAGGGCGCGGCGAAGGAGGTTCCGGACCCCGTAAGTGTCAACGCAATCGGTGGGACAAGCCCGATGGCGGCACCCAGGACAGCACCGGTTCCGGCAATCATCACGGCTTGCCAGAATCCGAATCCGCGCTGCACGCGCGGACTGCTCCCGATAGCCGCCAGCGTTGCCTGGTCACGACGACCGTCGAAGCGTGCGAGCCCGATCGCCACGGCAGCCGCGCCAACGGCAATCAGTGCGCAGAGCGCCAGAAGCCCCCAGGACAGGGCGTTTGATGCGGTCGCCGGCCCGCGCTCCACCTCGGCCCAGTAGTGACCGGGTTGTTGGATCAGCGTGTCGATCGCCGCGTTGAGCTCATCCGTTTGATCATCTGTCGGCAGTGCGGTGGTGGAGGCGAGAACTGTTGAATCGGTGTAGTCGAGCCCGAGCGTCTGAGCGGTCTGCTCGGAGATGAAGATGCCGAAGTTAATCGGATGAGCGGCCTCGTTGACCACCGCGTTGATGCTCACGCTCTTTTCTGCCTCGCCCATTCCCTCGCCGAAACGACTTGCTGCGTAGAAGGACTCCTGCCAGGACGCGGCCGTCCACCAGGAAATGGTCACCTGATCGTCGGTCAGATACTCCGGATAGAGCGAGACCGCTCCGCCACTCGCCAGCGCATCCTTGGCCGCTTGGGTCGGTTCAGCATCCAGGATGAGCGCAAGATCGGCGTCATTGCCGACCATGATGTGGTCTCGGCCGCCAGTGACATGGGTGCCGCTCGTGACGAAGGAGTGCTGACAGCGCCAGTCGCTTTCCATCTCTTTCACGGCTTGCCGCGCGGCCTGATTTGTTATCGGGTGATCCCACGCAGATATGGCGGCGCATCGGTTGGCGGGAGGCACGATCAGAGTAGGCCATAGTTGCGTCGCCTGAGTGTCGGAGAGTTGAATGTCCGGCGATGCCGGTCCGCTGGCCTCAGCAACGCTCTGGAGAGTGCGCACAGTGTCGACCTGCACGGAGGCGCGTGCCGCAGCCACGAATTCGTCTGGCTTGGTGTACGTCGCCTCCATCCGAGTCTCCTGATCCCGATAGTTGAGCGTCAGCCGCACCTGGCCGGGCATGGTCGAATACTCATAGTTGGCGCGGTTGGTTGTTTCGCTGCTGGTCATCATCGTCATGGCGAAGACGGCGGCGAATACCGTGGTCATGATCACCGCCAAGGCAGGAACGCTTCGACCAGGATTGCGTGAAGCATCGCGGGAGGCCAGTCGGGCAGCTACGCCTCTTTTCGAGAGCAGTCGCGCGAGGAATCGGAGCACGAGTCCACTGCACAGGAGCAGACCGATCTGAGCGACGATCGGCCCCGAGAGCAACATGACGAACAGTGCCCCGTAAAGTATGCCTCTGGAGTCGAGGAAGCCCTGATCGGCAAGAACGATGTTCAGGATGCCGCCCAGGAGCGTGAGAGAAATTCCCCCGAGCACGGCGATGATGCCAATGATCGGTCGTCGCTTGCTCGGAATGGAGCGACGTCTGGCACCGCGCAAAGCAGCGATCACGTCGAGTTTCGAAGCGCGGATTGCAGGAACGACGGCGCCGGCCCATCCGATGACGATGGCGAAGATGGCGACGCCGATCATGGCGGGCCACCAGAGGTGGTACCCGAAATACATGGTCGCGCTGCCGTCGTCGGTGAGCAGCATGAACACCGAACCGGCTCCAATGCCGACCCCTACCCCCGCAATGCCGCCGAGCGCGCCGAGGACAACGCCGTTTGCCGCGATGATCGAGAAGATGGTCGAACGGTTCGAGCCGACGCTGGCCACCGTCGCGAGCGAACGCACCTGGGATCGGGCACCGACCGCGAATGCGGCACCCGCCAGGAGCATCACTTCGAGGAGACCGAATCCCACGATCAACCCGGCGACCATGATCCAGGTACCGACGGCATTACCGTCGTTCACTGCGGGATATGTGCCCGCCAGAGGCGGATTCTCGAAGACGTCCCGCGAGAGCGCGACAATGCCGTGCTCGTTCAACTTCTGAACCTGTGCCCAGTCAACAATCGTGTCGGGAAGGTAGGTGTACACCTCCGGATTGTTTTCGGCGTTTGTGTCTCCGCCGAAGGTTCCGGCAAATCCGAACAGGGTCTGACCGCTGGAGGGCTGGGTGCGATCGTCGAGTTCGCCAACCACCGTGACCGTCTGCTTCACCGGTGCCAGCAGCTCGGCCTCATCGCCGAGGCTGAGACCCAACCGGTCGAGCATCGCGGCGGATGCCATCACCTCATTCGTGTTTTGCGGAGTCTGGCCGGCCGTGACGTCATAGTGGCCCGCCAGCGAGGGGTCCCAGGTTTCGCCCTCGACGGCATCGAGCACTGCTACACCGGAACGGGTTTTCGCCGTCACTGATGTGTCGAAAACGGGGATCATCCGGGTGCCGGCTGGAAACAGTGCGCGCAGTTCAACCGGCTCGGTCTCTTCGCCGGTTGGGGCACTGGACATCATAGAGAACGGGTTTTGTTGGATGCTGCTGCCCGGCATGGAGAGCTGAATCTGAGCTTGAGTGTGCCCGAGGGTGACGGCCAAACGTTCTGCAGTTGTTGCCACCGTGCTCGGGATAATCAGGGTGATGGCCGCCATTCCGGCGACCGGAAGTGCGACCAGCGCGATGATCAGGGCGCTGCGACCCGGCGATCGGACGCTCGACCGGCGGGCGATTCGTAGGGCGACCCTCGCCCGGCGGAGGGCGGCGAGGAGGTGGGGCGGAGTGCTTGCCATTCCCGGGGACCGGGGCGGTCCTGCCTGGGCGGCGTGAGCGGATGCGCGGCGAGGCCCAGGGTGTTTCATATGGTGCGCCGTCCGGCGAGGAGTGATTCGGGATGATCGCGTACGTTCTCGTCCACGATCCGGCCGTCTCGGAGAAACACGATGCGATCAGCCCAGGCTGCGTGGCGTGCATCGTGGGTGACCAGGATACCGCCGGCACCGGCATCCACTCGGTCGCGGAGCATCCGCAGGACGCCCTCACCGGTAGCGGAGTCGAGGGCGCCGGTGGGTTCGTCGGCGAGGATCAGGCGTCTGGTGCCGACGATGGCGCGGGCGATCGCGACCCGCTGCTGCTGGCCACCGGACAGGTCATCGGGGAAACGGTGCGCGCGGTCCTTCAGCTCGACCGCCGCGAGTGCGTCAAGCCCAGCCGCGCGCGTCTTCCGGCGAGGCCATCCGTCCAGTTCGAGCGGCAGGGTGACGTTTTCCAGGGCGGTGAGCGTCGGGATCAGATTGAAGTCCTGAAAAACGAAGCCGAGCGTTCGGCGACGTAGGATGGCAATTTGCGCGGAGGGCAGGTCGGCGAGCCATTGGCCCTCGATGACGACTTCACCGCTCGTCGGCTGGGTCAGCCCACCGGCAATTGTCAACAGGGTCGATTTACCCGAACCAGATGCCCCCATGATCGCGACGAGCTCGCCGCGGGATACCGTGAGGTCAATGCCGGAAAGGGCCGAGACAGAGGTCTCGCCCGTGCCGTAGTGCATGGCGACCCCGTCGAGGCGCAGGATTTCATCGGGCATTGTGGGGCGCGTCGAACCAGCGGCGAAATGCGTGCTCATCGTGAACCAGCGACCTGTGCGTCGGTATCCGCAGCCGCCCTGACCGGCCGGCCGCGCTTGGGCGGTTCCAGCTTGAGCTGTATCGGCGCCATCAGACCGGCGGCGGAGGCCCGTGCCAGCCTGGCCTCCGAATGGTCCAGCCAACGCACCTCGGCTTCTGCGGCGAAGATGAGCGAGTCGACGACGAGCTGCCAGGCGAGGTCGCCGGCGGATTCCGGCTCAGCGCTCGCGTTCTTGGTCTTCGTCAGATCCTGCAGGGTGCGCAGGCTCCCGCGTCGCTGCACCTGGATCACTGCCGCGATGTCGACACCGGGCAGGGTGACCGCGATGGCCAGCTTGATCGCGAGCTCGTCACGCGCTGCAGCTGAGCGCACCACGGGAGAGCTGAGCCAGCTCGCGACTTCGTCGTGACCGGCATCCGTGATCTGGTAATAAACGTGGCCTTGCTCGTCGGTGTCGCCCTTGGCGACGAGTCCATCGCGCTCGAGCCGGTCGAGAGTGTTGTAGATCTGGCCGACATTCAGCGGCCAGATCGACCCGGTGCGGCGGTCGAACTCCGTTCGCAGCTGGTAGCCGTAGCACGGTCCCTGATCAAGGATGGCGAGAAGGCTTTGGCGAACGGACATGGGTGCTCCCTGAAGTGGCGTGTTGTGGTCGCGTATGAATCGTGCAGCCTGAGTAATGCAAACTTAGTATCTAGTTACATAGTATTGATATACCGAGAATGCACAGAATCGGCCAGGACACGCGGGGAGGCGACATAGACGAGGCCGTATTCACAAGTTGCACTGTATGAGCCGCGATCAACGCACGCACGTGCCGGTAGCTAGCGGTGAGAATTCCCGTTGGGGGTTCCCCTCCAGGCCCGGCGCGCTCAGGGCCGGCATCCCGGTCAACGGCGGGGAGATATCTTCGTTCGCCGCAGGGCCGCGAGCACGGCCGGGCCGACCAAGGTGATACCGACCACGGTCGTGATGGCGCGTACCGTATCCCAAGTGAGGGTCGACGTCACGAGTGAGTAGAGCAGGAACGAGGCGAGGTTCTCGCCGGGGTCGGCGGTGGCTTCGTAGGAGATTCCGGTGCCGCTGCCGACCGCAAAAGGCCAGAACCAGAGGTTCATAAGCAGGCCGAACAGGTAGGACGCGACCACGCCATAGGCGGCGAGCAGGGCGATTTCGAGGGTGGCGCGCATGCGCTGGCCGGAAGAATTTCGCCCAGTAGCGTTCTGCCAGCGGGGGAGCAGCCCGGCACCGGCGCCGACCCAGCCGCAGGCGAACATCTGGAACGGGGTCCACGGGCCAAAGCCGCCCCAGAGCACCGACGACACCGCGATGGTGAGCAGACCGAGCAGAAAACCGAACCGGGCGCCATAGACCCGCCCGGCCAGGATAAGCAGCACGAACACCGCCTCGACTCCGCCGACTCCGGCGCCGGCGATGCGCACGGCGGCACCGACGGCCGAGAGCACTCCGAGCAGCGCGACGGTTTTCGCCGTGTACATCTCGCGGTCGAGGGTGAGCGCGAGGGCCACGATGAGTGCGGGGATGAGCGCGAACGCCACGATCGGAACCGCGACCTGCGCGTCTGCCGGCACGGCTCCGACGAAAAGCGGCCAGGCGAACGCGGCGACGGCAAGCAGGCTGCCGCCAGCGAGAATCCCCTCCGTCCAGCGGATGCTGCGGCGCGGCCGCGCCTGACCCGCGCGCTCGCGAGGGCGGTCGCTGACTGCGATCTTGGCGGCGGCCGCGTTCCCGCGGACCGTGGCCGATTCGTCGGTCATGAGCGCACCTCGATCGGCGCGGCGAGCCGTCCGGCCTGCATGCGCAGGGTGCGCGTGGCCAGGTCCTGCGCGAAGTCGTCGTCGTGGGTGGCGAAGACGACCGCTGAGGCCGCGCCGGCGGCCGTGAGCAACGCCGCACTGACGAGCGCACGCGCCGTCTGGTCGAGGCCGCGGGTGGGTTCGTCGACGAGGAGCAGGGCAGGCCGGGCGGCGAGCTGAATGGCCATGACGAGGCAGAGGCGTTCGCCGGCCGAGAGGTCGCGCGGGTGGCGCTGCAACAGGGGCGCGGCATCCGTTGGGGCATGGAAGCCGAGTAAATGGGCAAAAAGGGCTGCGGTGCTGCGTTCGGTGTGAGTGACGGCGCGAAGACCGCGCCTAAAATTCGGTTCGCGCAGCGTTCGATCAGCGCGGCGACATTCCTCGGCCACGGTGATCGCAAACAGCAGGTCGTCGAAGTTCTCGGGCACGAGCGTCACGGACTGCCGGCGCGTTCGCCGCTTGCGGGATCGAACATCGTGCCCGCCGACGATGACGATGTCGGCAGCGGTCGGCAGCGCGATCGCCCGCAGCAGGCTGGTCTTGCCGGCGCCGTTGCTACCGCGCAGGGCCACGAGCTCGCCCGCCTGCACGTCGAAGGACACGTCGTCGACGACCAGATCGGCTTTCTGCCGAACACTGAGTCGACGGATGCTCGCGAGCGGCATCGCAGGCACAGAGCCGATCTCCAGCGTCGCGCTCTGCGCCGCCGCTGCCATGCCCGCACCGCTCCCGAATGATGGCCGTGCGGTATCCCACGAAACGGCGAGTGAATCGGCGGGGCGTCGGCCATTCAAGTCTGCGTCACTGCCCGTTGTAATCGTCGTGCCGATTTCGGGGGAGAGGTGGTGTACTCGGCTGCCTCGAATCTGGAGCCAGGCATCCGCTGTCGATGAGAACTCGCGCGTGTTGTGTTCGGCGATGACGACGCAGACCCCGGCCTCGTGGGCGAGCTGGTCGAGCACGGTGCAGACCCGGTCGCGGGCGGCTGTGTCGAGGTCGGCGAGCGGCTCATCGACCAGCAACAGGATGGGGTGATTCACGAGGGCCGCTGCGATCGCGACGAGGCTGGCTTCGCCGGCAGAGAGCTGCTCGATGGGCCGGTCGACCAGGTGTTCGATTTTGAGCCGGGCGGCCACCTCGAGAACGCGGGCATGCACGATGGATGCGGCGACATCCCGCACGGCCAAGGCGAAGCCGATCTCGTCGTGGACCGTTTCGGACGCGAAACCGAGCCGCACGTTCTGCGCGACGAGTCCGACGAAACCGGCGGTGTCGCGTGGGGGAGTCGACGCCCGGTCGGCGCCGGCAATGTCGATGCGACCGTGCTGGGTGCCGTCGTAGAAGTGCTGGAACAGGCCGCTCATGCTGTGGAGGAGGCTGGTCTTGCCCGATCCGGTTGCGCCGACGATGACCGTCAGGGTGCCGGGTCGCAGTGTGACGTTGAGCTCGTCGAGGTGCCAGTCTGCGCCGAAATCTAAACCGGCATCTGTCAGTACCACGGGTGCCTCGCAGACGCCAGGGACGACGCGGGTGGCTGCAAATCCGCGGGTCTCCATCGATGCGGCGAGCGCGAGAGCGCGCTCGATCGTCTGCTCGAAGATAGGCACGAGCAGCGATGCGATCGACCGTTCACCACGTAGCGCGCGAGCGACCCGCACGCGGCGCACGGATTCCAGCAGCGCCGGAAAGGTGGCCCAGGCGATCACGAGCGAACGGGAGATTGCGCGTAGCGGCCCGCGACCGGCACCGCGGGCAAACAGGGCCTGCACGTTGATGACAGCGTTGAGCACGCCGAAGAAGACGATGACGGCGGCGATCGGAAGTGCGCTGAGCGCGGCGTTGCCGAGCCCGAGCAGGGTGATCGGGCCCAGCAGTGTGATGTGGCTGAACGGTCCGTCGAGCCGCAGCAGGGGAAGATCCAGCAGCAGCGGGCCCGCGCCCGCGCCTGCGCCGCCGAAGACCACCCGGTAGACGACCCGCAGCAGCACGAAGCCGACCGCGAGTACGACTGCCGCGCGGAGCGGGGCCAGGCGCAGGCGAAACACTAGCTGCCGGGCGTCGGCGTTTCGGTACCCGTGGTGTAGACGAGCCCGACGGACTGGCCGGGCTCGACCTGGAGCGTGCCGAGGCCCTCCTGGGCGTAGGCCCAGTCGGCGTCGGGGGTGGCCTTCACCCAGAGCGCCCAGTACGCGTACGCGGGCGGCATCGAGGCGCAGCTCTCGGTGAACGATTCCTGGCCCTCGACCACGACGGTTTCATCGGCGGACGGACGGTCGTTGACGCGGCAGACAATCTGGTCGCCGTATTCCACGCTGCCCGCGGTCGTGACGCCGGTTGTGGCCAGGGCCGCACTCGCGGCCGTCGCCGCGGTCGCGTCGACGCATCCGCTGACCGAGTCGGCGTCGAGGGTGCCGAAGTCGACGATCACATTGACGCCGGTGCAGTTCTCAGTTGAGCCGTCTGCTTCAGCGGTAGCGGATGTCGTCGAGCCAGCGCCAGCGCCGGAATCAGCGGTGGCGCATCCACTCAGTGCAGCGAGCAGAACGAGCGCTCCCAGGGTGGCAAACGTGCGAGTGGGCGCAGAAGAAAATGGCGCGTTAAAGAGCATGACCTTAGAATACCTAGCGTTTAGAGGATGCCGGTGACTCGGTCGAGCCCCCCGCGGAGGTCGAGCAAAAGGTCGTCAAGCGATTCGATGCCCACCGACAGGCGCAGCATGCCAGCCTGAATGCCGAGGCGTGCGTTCAGATCGGGGGCAAAGGACGCGTGGGTGGTGGTGAGCGGATGCAGCACCATCGAGCGGGTGTCGCCGATACCGGTCATGCGGCTGAACACCCGCAGACCGTTCGTGAACGCTCGGGCACCCTCGGTCCCGCCCTTGACGGTGACGGCGAACACCGAGCCGGTACGATCGTTGTAGTACTTCTGCGCGATCTCGTGCAGCGGGCTACTCGGCAGGCCGGCATAGTCGACGACCTCGACCTCGGGCTGCTCCTCGAGCCAGTGCGCGATGGCGATCGCGTTGTCGACGTGACGTTCCATACGCAGCGACAGGGTTTCGATGCCCTGGTGCAGCAGAAAACCGTTGAACGGCGACAGCGACGGGCCAACGTCATTGACGACGGCCTCGCGCACGTACTGGGCGTAAGCGGCAGGGCCGAACCGGTCGAGCAGCGACGGCAGTCCGGGGCGCAACGAGTCGGTCAGGAGCGGGTAGCGGCGGGAGCTCGCCGCCCAATCGAAGGTGCCGCCGTCGACGATGGCGCCCGATACCCCGGCGCCGTGGCCGCTGAGAAACTTGGTGGTCGAGTGCACGACGATGTCGGCGCCGTGCTCGAACGGGCGAATGAGGTACGGCGTGGCGACGGTGTTGTCGACGACGAGCGGAATGCCATGGCGGCGGGCGACGGCGGCGATGCGGGCAATGTCGACGACGTCGTTGCGCGGGTTCGGAATGGTTTCAGTGAAGATCGCTTTGGTCTCCGGCCGGATCACCGCGTCCCAGGCGGCATCGGAGTCGGTGTCCCAGACGTAGTCCACCTCGATGCCCATGCGTCGAAAGCTCCGGCCGAGCAGAATGCGGGTGCCGCCGTAGATGCTCGCGGTCGAAACGATGTGCTCACCCGATTCGGCCAGCGCAAACAGGGCGGCGCTGATCGCGGCCTGTCCACTCGACACGGCAACGCAGGCCGTGCCGCCCTCCAGTGAGGCGAGCCGCTGTTCGGCGACCGCGTTGGTGGGGTTGCCCTGCCGGGAGTAGATGGGTTCGCGGGAACCGCCGTTGAACCGGGCAGCTCCGTCGTCGAAGGAGTCGAAGACGTAGCCGGCGCTCAGGGTGAGCGGCGGAATGCGCGCGCCGCGGTTCTCGTCGGCGTACTCGCCCACGTGCACCTGGCGGGTGTCGAAACTGAAGGCGTCCCAATCGGTGATCGGCGCGACCACCTCGGTGGCGTCAGAATTGCGTGAAGTTGCTGTTGGTACTGGCGTGGCCATGAAACTTCCTGTTGCGTCGGTGTCGGGCTGAAGCGGGGCATCCGTGGTCGTCATGAGACGACTACCGGCGTCGGCAAAGCAGCAGACGCGGCCTGAACTCGTGCCACGAGCGCCGCGATACGGGCGATGGCTTCGCGCAGGGTGTCGGGCGAGCAGGCCAGGTTGAGCCGGGCGAAGCCCTGGCCGCCGAGGCCGAAGCACTCACCGTTGTTGAGGGCGACGCGGGCCTCGTCGAGAATGCGCTGGTACGGGCTCTCGCCGAGGCCAAGGTGACGCAGGTCCAGCCAGGCGAGGTAGCTGGCGCGCGGCCGGTGGTAGATCACAGTGGGCAGATGTTCACGCAGTAGTTCAGCAAGAAGGGAATCGTTGTCGACAATTTGATCGATGGCATTGTCGAGCCAGTCGGTACAGGAGAAGGCGGTGATGTTGGCGTGCAGGCCGAGGATGCTGGTGCGACAGGCCACCTCTTCGGGCAGCCGGTTCAGCAGGTCATTGGTGGCGTCATCGGCGGCGATGACGAGCGCGCACTTGAGCCCGGCCACATTCCAGCCTTTGCTCGCCGAGGTCACGGTGACCGCACGGGCCCCGGCGGCCAGGGCCAGCGGGGCGAACGGAGTGAAGGTGACGCCCGGGTAGGTGAGCGGTGCGTGGATCTCATCGGAAATGACGAACACGTCGTACTGCGCGGCCAGTCGGGCCAGCGTTTCGAGCGTCTCACGCTGCCACACAATGCCGTGCGGGTTGTGCGGGTTGCAGAGCAGAAAAGCGTCGATGCCGCCGGCGAAGCTGGTTTCGAGTGCCGTGAGGTCGAGCGCCCAACTGTCGCCCTGCTCGAGCAGGGGCGTTTCGATAACGGATGCCGCGGCCTCTTCGACGAGTTCGTAGAACGGCGGGTAGACCGGCGGGGTGATCGCAACTCGGCCGCCGGCCGGCACGGCCAGGCGGAGGGCCTCGACGATGCCGACGCTGACGTCGGTTGCCAGGTGCACGTGGCTGGGGTCAACGGTCCAGCCCCAACGGTTCAGGGCAAATGCGGCGAAGGCCGGAGCGAGCGGGCCGGGGCCGTCGAGGTAACCGGTGTCGGAAGCCTGAACCCGCTCCACGAGGGTGGCGACAATGGCCGGGGCGAGGGGGTAGTCCATCTCGGCAACAAACAAGGGAAGTACGTCGGCGGGAAACCGAGTCCACTTGATGCTGCTGCGCTCGCGCCGGATATGCTCCAGCGGTGCGACCTTGATGACTGACATGACCACAGCTTGTTCCAGCCGTCGAGAATAAGCGAACAGGCACGTAAACATTCGACACATGAGCGGATGCCGACGCCGCGCTGGCGAACCGGGTAACCGTTCGCGGGCAGCTCAATCTGACGCGCATACGTGCAGCGTCGCCCACGCTGGCCGCGACTAAACTAGGGGCTTGGGTTTAAGGGGTGTTCGTGATTGACCAGGAGCTTGTTCGAGAGCAGGACTATGTTCGGGCGCTGTATGAGCGGCTCGACGCGCTGCAGGAAGAGGCTGAAGGCCAGCTCAAAGCGGTGCGCCGCCTGGACGTAGGCGGTAACCACCAATCCCGCAGCGAACGCGACACCTTCGCTCGCCTCTACGAGGACCGCATCGTGCAACTGCGCGAGGTCGATGACCGACTAGCCTTTGGCCGGCTCGAAACCATGCCAGACGACTCCGGCGACTCGGTCTACCGCTATATCGGCCGGGTGGGCCTGCGTGACGAAGATCACAAGCCGTTGCTGCTCGACTGGCGTGTGCCGCAGGCAAGCGCTTTCTACCAGGCCACCGCCGCCACGCCGCTCGGCGCCAGGGCCCGCCGCCACCTGCTCTCCAAGGGGCGCACTATCATCCGCATCGAAGACGAAATTCTCGATGCCGCCCTGCTCGCCGACCCTGATGCCAGCACACACCAGGGCGAGGGCGCCCTGCTCGCGGCGCTCACCGCGCAGCGCACCGGACACATGTCCGACATCGTCTCGACCATTCAGGCGGAGCAGGACCGCATCATCCGCTCGGAACTGGCCGGTGTTCTGGTCGTGCAGGGTGGCCCCGGCACCGGAAAGACCGCCGTGGCGCTGCACCGTGCCGCCTACCTGCTGTACACGCACCGGGATCGCCTGCGCGACAGTGGCGTACTCATCATCGGCCCGTCGCGTTCGTTCCTGCAGTACATCGAGGCCGTGCTGCCCTCTCTCGGTGAAACTGGTGTCGTGCTGGCCTCGGTCGGGCAGCTCTTTCCCGGCGTTGAAGCGACCAAGGAGGATGCCCCGGCCGTCGCGGCGCTGAAGGGCCAGTTCTTCATGGCCGACCTCATTGCGCGGGCAGTGCATTCTCGGCAGCGCACCCCGTCTGCCCCGCAACAGCTGGTCGTGAACGGCGACCGCATCGTTTTGCAGCCCGAGCTCGTCGCCAATGCGATCGCGCGCGCTCGCGGCACCGGTAAGACCCACAACGAGGCACGAGTGACCTTTGTAAAGACCGCTATCAACGCGCTCTCCCGGGTCTGGCTCGAGCAACTGCAGCAGCAGGGCCGCTCAATGGACGACACCGATCTGCCCATGCTGCGCGAAGACCTACGTCTGGCCGACGATGTGCGGATCGCGCTCAATACCGCCTGGCTGCCGCTCACGCCGCAAAAACTGGTGCAAGATCTTTATGCGCGGCCGCAGTGGCTGGAGGAGCTGACTCCGCGCTGGCGTTTCGCGCAGCGCAAGCTGCTGGCGCGCCCGCGCACGGCGGAGTTCACGATCGCCGACATTCCGCTGCTCGATGAGGCCGCCGAGCTGCTCGGAGAATACAACGCGGTCGACCAGGCGAAGAAGCGCGCGCTCAAGGAACAGCGCAAGCGCGACGTAGAGAATGCCGAAACGGCCATTGAGAACATGCAGGTGAAGGGCCTCGTCAACGCGAAGGACCTCGCCGCCAGTTTCGCCGAACTCGATGAACGCGCAACCACCAGCGAGCGTGCCGCTCGGGATCGCAGTTGGACCTACGGCCACGTTGTCATTGACGAGGCCCAGGAACTCTCCCCGATGCAGTGGCGGCTGGTGTTGCGGCGTGGTCCGCGCCGGTCGTTCACGATCGTCGGTGACATCGCGCAGGCAGCTAGCGCTGCGGCATCCGCCAGCTGGAAAGAGGCGTTGCAGCCGGTGCTCGACGGCTCGCCCGAAGCGGACCGCTGGCGGCTCGAAGAATTGACCGTGAATTATCGCACGCCGAGCCAGATCGCTACGGCGGCCGAGACGGTCGCGATGTCACATCGGTTGCCGATCACGCGCTCCCGCACGGTGCGGTCCAGCGAGTGGCCGGTCGAAACGGTAGCGGATGCCGCGGTCGCGGTACGCCGCGACTTGGCGCTTGGAACCGGTGGCACCCTCGCCGTGATCGTCGTCGACTCCGCTCTCGACGACCTTGAATCTACCCTGCGCGCTGAATTCGGCGATCTGCTCGGCGTTGGTGCGCTCGGCCTCAGCCGCGAGATCGCGCTGCTCACGCCGCAGGATGCCAAGGGGCTGGAATTCGACGCGGTCATCGTCGTCGACCCGGCTGCCATTCTCGCCGCCTCCGAGCGTGGAGCCGGCGCGCTCTACGTAGCGATGACCCGGGCCACACAGCGGCTCTACCTGGTTGGGGATGCGCCGCTCGGTCGCGCATAATTCTGGCGTCGCTGACCTGAATACGCGGTCAGGGAAGCGACATCGAAGACGAAGCAGGGCACCAAATCGTTGAGTCGTCGTGCCGAGCAGCCCTCGGTGATCAGCATAGTATTTAACTCGCAAAAAACCTTCGCTATTTGGTGAGATTTCCTCGCCTTAAGGAGCGATTCGGGCTATACTTGTGGGTGAAGGAGGCGCTGACGCCATGACCCTCACCGCTTCGCCTGCTGCAACCGGCTCTGTGCCGGAACCTGCGGGTTCTCGGGTTTGGGTCATCGGTCAGGCTGGTGCATTGCTGGGCTCTGTTCTGGATGGAACACGGTTTGGTCACCTGGATGATGCTGAAGCCCTCGCGGTCATGGCAGCGTTAGAAGAACTTGGTCGCAAGGTTGATGGTGCGAGGCTACGAGCTACCACCGACATCGGCGTGCGCGCTGAGACTGACCGTGGCAACGGGTCCCTCGCCTTCCAGAACGGATGCCGTAACCGGGTTGAATTCATCACCCAACTCGCCGGTATCTCCAGCCGCGAAGCTCAACGTCGTCTGAAGCTGGGCGAAACCGTCGTGGAACGCACGCCGATGGGCCTGCCCGTACCCGCGCGGTACCCCGTCATCGCCGCAGCACTGGTCCGCGGCAACCTCGGCCTGGAAGCGGCAGAGATCATCGCTGGCACCCTCACCGCCCTTCATGGAAAAGTTCTGCAGGATGACCTTGACCATGTGGAACGTGCCCTGGTCGCCTCCGCGACCGGCGCGATCACCCCGGAAACTGCCGGACTGCCCGGGGCCGGCATCCGCTTCGCGCCTGACCTGTTGCGGGCGCAGGCCTTGGAGTGGCAGGGCCGGCTCGATCCCGACGGTACCGCCCCCAACGACGACACCGTCGAAGCAAAGAGCACGTTGACGTTCGGGCTGCTGCACCACGGCCTCTACCCGCTGCGCGCCGACGTCACTCCCGAACTGCGCGGCATCATGGACACCCTCTTCGACACCTACCTGTCAGCCCGGTCTCGCACGCCCCGATTCGAACCCACCACACCCCTCGACTCCCGCTACGACGGCGACTGCCGCACCGCCGGTGAGAAACGCGCCGACATCCTCCGCTGTGTGTTCGAAGCGGCCGCGCGCGATCCGAAGACCCCCACCATGGGCGGCGCCGCCCCCACCGTCATGATCCACATCAACGCCACCGACCTTCAACACGGTCGCGGCGTCGGCTGGATANCGCCGACATCCTCCGCTGTGTGTTCGAAGCGGCCGCGCGCGATCCGAAGACCCCCACCATGGGCGGCGCCGCCCCCACCGTCATGATCCACATCAACGCCACCGACCTTCAAAGCGGTCGCGGCGTCGGCTGGATAGACGGCGTCGACGCCCCCATCTCGTTTCGCCGGGTGAACGAAGCCATCTGCGCCGGCGGCGCCCAACACGTCATCTTCGGCACCACCGGCACCACCGGCAACATCCTCTACCTCGGCGACACCGTCCGCTGCTTCACCGCCAAACAACGCGCCGCGATCGCCGCCCGCGACGAAGGCTGCATCATCCCCGGCTGCACCACCCCCGCCCGCTGGAGCGAAATCCACCACGTCATCCCCTGGCACCAACACGGCCCCACCAACATCGACAACGGCGTCCTCCTCTGCTGGTTCCACCACCACACCATCAACACCAGCGGATGGACAATCCGCATGATCAACGGCCAACCCCAAATACGCGGCCCACTGCTCTGGGACCCCACCCAAACCTGGCGCCCCGCCCGAAGCCACCGCGCCAACACCCCCAGCCCCGAACCACCCTGGCGCAACTAAGCCGAACCCTGCCACTCATGCTGAGCACGAGGCTGCGCATCCGCTAGCCTGCAACCATGACACCGGAGTCCCAGAGAACGCCATTTTCCAGCCTCGACGACTACATCGCGTTGCCCCGCGTGGAAGGTCTCACCCTCTCGCCCGACGGGGTGCGCGTCGTGCTGACCGTCGCCACACTCACCCGTGATCGCACGACCTACGAGCGGGCACTCTGGTCGGTTTGCTCCGACGGCACCGGTGTTCCGACCCGCCTGACCCGGTCGGCCAAGGGAGAATCCGGGGCGGCTTTCACCGCCGCGGGCGATGTACTGTTCGTCTCCAGCCGGCCCGATGCTGCTGCCGAAAAAGACACCGAGGTCGCCCAGCTCTGGCTGCTGCCCGCCGCCGGCGGCGAAGCCCGCGCCATCACCCGCCTTGCCGGGGGAGTATCCGGCATCGCCGCGGTCGCCGCTGCCGCCCACTCGTTCGTGATCGCCGCCGACCTGCTGCCGAGCGCCGCCGACCTCGAATCGGATGGCGTCGCACGTAAGGAGCGCGCCGACAAGAAGGTCGCGGCCATTCTGCACGAGAGCTACCCGGTGCGTTACTGGGACCACGACCTCGGCCCCGCAGAGCCGCACCTGCTCGCCCTCGATCTCGCCGACCTACATGACATCGTCACACCTCCCGACAGTGACCGTGCCAGTGACGGTGACGGTGACGGTGACGGTGCCAGTGACAGTGACAGTGACGGTGCCAGCGTCAGCGAAACGGATGCCCCCGCTCCCTACCCGGCCGATCTGCCACGTCCCCGAGACCTCACCCCTACCCCCGGCCGCACCATGGACACCGCCGGCCAGGCCCTGACCCCCGACGGATCAACGCTCATCGTGGCGCGGCGGGTGGCCGAGCAGCGCTCCGGACGGTACGTTCTGGTCTCGATCGACGTTTCGACCGGCACCCAGACCACGCTGTTCAACGAACCGAAGGTCGACTTCGAGTCACCGGCCGTTAGTCTCGACGGACGACTGATCGCTTTCGTGCGGTCCGCTGTCAGTACCCCGCAGGGTCCGGCTGACCAGGAAGTCTGGGTCGCCGACCTCGACGGCGGCCACCCCCGCCGCCTCGCCGCCGAGTGGGATCGCTGGCCGACCAGCCTGGTCTTCGACGCACCGCACGGCGGCGCTCCGGGCGAATCCGCCCCGGGCCTCTTCGTCACCGCCGACCACGACGGCCGCGGACCCATCTTCCGGGTACCGCTCGACGGCGGGGCCCCGGAACAGCTCACCACCGATGACTTCACCTACACCAATGTGTGCGTCGATGTCCAGACCGGTGACCTCGTGGCGTTGCGCTCCTCCTGGATCGCACCGGCGCATCCGGTGCGCATCAGCCGTTCCGGCACCGTCACCACGCTGGCCACACCGGCCGCGCTGCCCGACGTTCCCGGCACGATCACCGAGGTCGAGACTCTCGCCGAGGATGGAGCGCGGGTACGCGCCTGGCTGCTGCTGCCTGACGGAGCCTCGGCGCAGCATCCGGCCCCGCTGTTGCTCTGGATCCACGGCGGCCCGCTGAACAGCTGGAACGCCTGGAGCTGGCGCTGGAGCCCGCTGCTCGCCGTGGCCCGCGGCTACGCGGTACTCCTGCCCGATCCTGCGCTGTCAACGGGTTACGGCCTCGAGTTCATCGCGCGCGGCTGGAACGCCTGGGGCGCTAAGCCGTACACCGACCTGCTCGCGATCACCGACGCCGCCGAGGCCCGCCCCGAGATTGACGCGACACTGACCGCGGCGATGGGCGGATCGTTCGGCGGCTACATGGCCAACTGGGTCGCCGGGCACACCGACCGGTTTCGCGCCATCGTCAGCCACGCGAGTCTCTGGTCGCTCGACCAGTTCAGTGGCACGACCGACAACTCCGAGTATTGGCAGAGCATCTTTTCCCCGCAGGGCATGGTCGACAATTCACCGCACCAGGCCGTGCGCGACATTGTCACGCCCATGCTCGTGATTCACGGCGATCACGACTACCGGGTGCCGATCGGCGAAAGCCTGCGACTGTGGTCGGAGCTCGCCGAACACCACGCCACTGCCGACGGCGCGACCCAGCACAAGTTCCTCTACTTTCCCGATGAGAACCACTGGGTGTTGAAACCGCAACACGCTGTTCTCTGGTATCAGACCGTGTTCGCCTTTCTCGACCAGCACGTGCACGGCGCCGACTGGAAGAGGCCGCGCCTGCTCGGCTGAGCGGGTCAGGGGCAACCCACCCAGTCGGTTAAAGTGGAGAGCTGGAGAGGAACCAGCTGTTGAGTGATATTGCGAGCGAATTGGCGCGGGTACGCGGAGCCTTCGACAAACCCACTCTGCGCCTGCTCGACCGCAAATGGGCGCCGTTCGTGCTCGCGGTGTTCAAGAGCTCGTTCAGCCGGGACCGCCGCAGCGTGGCGTGCGAGCTGCTGCATACCCAAGTGGATGCCTACCTCGCCGACCTCCGCAGCACCGGTGTCGACGCCCCCGAGAAGACCGGCCGTGCCCTGTGCGTGCAGTGGATGAACGACCTCTGGCTATACCGCGAAGTGCGCGATCTGGGCGATGGAAATGGCGGCGGAAATGGCGGCGGCAACGATGAAAAGAACGTGGAGCACTACTCACTCACCAGCCACGCCCTTGAAGCCCTGCTTCTCGTCGACGGCCTCGCGCGCGATCGGGCGTTGATCAGCGAGTCCAGACTCTCGACGATCGTCGACACCGTGCGCCACCGGGCCACGGAGGCCAACCCCGATCGCGAAGAGCGGGTTCGCCGCCTCGACCAGCAGATCGATGAACTGACCAGCGAGCGCGATCGTCTCGCTCGCGGCGGCGTTGTCGAAGCGGCCTCGAACGAGCAGATGCATGAGGGCTACGCAAACCTCATCGACCTCATCCAGCAACTTCCGAGCGACTTCAAACGGGTCGAGGAATCGGTCGCGGCCATGCACCGGCAGATCGTCAACGACTTTCGCGGCGAGGACCGACCCATCAGCGAGGTTCTCGACGACTACCTGGCCAAAACGGATGCCCTCATGTCCTCGACGGCTGAGGGTCGCGCCTTCGAGGGTGCGTTCACCCTGCTGCGCAACGACACTCTCATGCAGGGGCTCAAGGCAGATCTGGAGTCGATCCTGCTGCATCCGTTCGCCCTCGAACTGAGCCTGACCGAACGTCGCAGCTTCATGAGCACGGTGACGCTGCTGCGCAAGGGCATCGATGACGTTCTGACCCAGCGCACAGGGCTCACGACCACCCTGCGCGAGCACATCGTCAACCACGACGTGGTGAAAGACCGCGAGCTCGAGCTCGTGCTGCGTGACATCAACCGCGAACTCGCCGTCTGGATGCAGACCGCCGGCCCCCGCTCCACTGTCACCACCGAGCTCATGCCCGGCACTCTCGAGGTGGAACACCTGCGCGAACGGTTCTACGATCCGGTTGCCCACCTCGGGCCGCCCGCGCTGGCCGATGTGTCGGACGCTGCGCCTGCAGCACCGAGCCTGGGCGACCTGCGCCTGCAGGGCGGGCCACTGCTGGAAGATCTGCGCGACGCCCTCGTGGCCGCTGTTGCGGCGGGGGAGGCGGCATCCGTTGGCAGCGCATTCAACGGGTTCGGCGCGAGCCTGCGCCGCCCGGTCGAGATTCTCGGCCTGCTCCAACTGGCGGCGCAGCTGGGCACGTCGGCCGGCCCGGTAAGCCTGGAGAGTTTTGAAGCGATACGACCGGATGGCTCGGTGCGGGTCTTCGACGTGCCGCGACGCATCTTGACCGACGACGACACGGCGGCCCTGGCCGCCCAGAATTTGGGTTCCCAGCATGATTGACGACTTTTCGGCTGAGGGCACCGCCATCGACAGCGACCCCCAGACCCTGTCCCTGTTCGAGGGCGACGAGGGCGGGCTGAGCGTAGAGCAGCGTCGCACCCTCGTGCTGCTGCTGAAACACCGCTATATCTCGGCGGCCCTGCAACCCGCCGAATGGCAGACCCTGTTGGAGTCGCAGAGCCTGCTCAAGTCCCGCCTCAACGACGTCTTCCTCGACCTGCATGTCGACCACCACTACGAGGTCGCCTTCAAGCGGCAGGCCCTCGCGGAGGGCGGCGAGCGGTTTCCCACGCTGCTGCACGACGTGGCCTACACCCGCGAGGAAACAATTCTGCTCGTGCTGCTGCGCCAGCGTTTTCGCAGTGAACGGGCCAGTGGCCAGGAGATCGTACTCGTCGACCGGGACAACCTGGTCGAGAACGTTGCGCACTTTCGCCCCGAATTCGCCACCGATCTTTCCGGTGACGCCCGAAAGGCCGCTGCCGCGGTCGACAGCCTCGCCAAGGCGAGGGTGCTGCTGAAGACCAGCGACCCAGACCGGTTTCGCATCTCGGCCGTGATCGAAGTGCTGTTGTCGGTGGAGCGCCTCGGTGAACTGCTCGACTGGCTGCGTCAGGAAAACCGTGCTGACGACACCGAACCGCTCGCCGCCTCGCCCCTGGAGCCCCTCGCATGAACGATTCCCCGCTGTTCTACATCGACGGCGCCACCGAGGGCACTACCCAGTGGCGGGCCGAATCCATGCAACTGGTCAACTGGGGCGGATTTCACGGTCACCACACGATCGACTTCAGTGCCGCGGCCACGCTCGTTTCCGGTGCCTCAGGCACCGGCAAGAGCAGCCTGCTCGACGCCTACCTGGCGCTGATGATGCCCTCGGACACCCCGTTCAACGGTGCCTCGAACGATGCCGGCTCGGGCCGTGCCCGCAGCCACGACCAGCGCAACCTGATGACCTACCTGCGCGGCAAGACCGACGCCAACCGGGAAGCGGCAACAGGCGAGCTGACCGACCAGGTGCTGCGCGGCGCGCACGAGGCCACCTGGGGCGCGATCGCCCTGACCTTCATCGACGACAACGAGCGCCGGTTCACCGTGCTGCGGGCCTACTTCGTACCGCGTGGCGCCCATAAATTCGCCGACGTCGCCATGAAAATGGCCACGACCGACGGATGCCTTGACCTGCGCGACCTCGCCTCCTGCGCTGAAAACCGGTTCGACAAGCGCGCCCTCAAGGCCCGCTTCGAGGGCCTCGACGTGTTCGATACCTACGCTTCGTTCTCCCAAACCCTGTACACCCGGCTCGGTATCGGCGCTAACGGCGAGGGCGGCAAGGCCCTGCGCCTGCTCGCCCGCATCCAGGCTGGCCAGCAGGTGAAAACGGTCGACGGACTCTACAAGTCGATGGTGCTCGAAGAGCCTGCGACCTTCGCTGCCGCCGACAAAGCGGTCGATCACTTCGAAGACCTGGAACGTTCTTACGGCGCCATGGTCACCGAAGCGCAGAAGGCCCAGGTGCTCGAACGCCTGCCCGAACTGCACCAGGCTTACCAGGTCGCAACCGCCAAGGCCGACCTGGTTGACACCTTCGGGGTGCACCGGGCTGGGGACACTCCGTTTGTGCTGTGGCAGCTGCTCACCGAGCACACCCTGCTCGAGCATGCCGCCGACACCAACCGGGCAGCCCGCCGCGACAACCAGACCGCCCTCGTAGAGGCCCGCGACGCCGAGACCGCGTTGAAAATCCGGGTTGTCGAGTTGCAACAGCAGGAGCGCGACAACGGCGGCGATGTACTCGAACGGCTGCAAACCGAGCTCGTGCACCTCAGCGACCAACGCGACACTGTGGCTCGAGAGCACAAGAATTTCGGTCAAAGGGTGCACATTCTGGCGGCATCGATCGATTCCGCTGCTACCTTCGCCGCCGCCCAGCAGGAGGCCAACCGTTTCACCACCGGGTTCGCCGCCGCCGAGGCTGCCCTGGAGGCGACCCGCTCGGCACTGCAGCGGGAGGCGTACCCCGTGGAGGAGGGCATTCGTTCCCTCAAAAAAGAGCGAATATTTCTGACCGGGCGCGAAAGCCTGGTGCCACAGCCCCTGCACCAGGCCCGGCTGCTGATCGCCGAAGCGTCGGGAATTCCGGCCCAGGAACTCCCCTTCGTGGCCGAACTCATCGACATCACCGCCGGTGAGGAACAGTGGCGGCAGGCCGCCGAGGTGACCCTGTCGTCGGTCGTGCGGGTTCTGCTCGTCGACGAGACTCGCCTCGCACACCTGAGCGCGGCGATCGACCCACTGCAGCTGCCTCTGCGCATCCACTTCGAGGGTGTGGCACTGAAGCAGCACCAGGCCGTGACCGGCGACGCCCGCTATGTGTCTGGCAAGCTCGACCTGAAGGACTCGCCGTTCAGCAGCTGGGTGCAGGCGCGTCTCCGGTCGTCGAGCCTCGACGCGCTCTGCGTGGCCAACCCGTCCGAGCTGGTTGGTGAGGGTGCACGGGTGACGCCGAGCGGGCAGACGCGCAACGGTTCCCGCGGCGCCCATGGCTGGAACACCGGCCAGAAGTCGATCATCGGTTTTTCGAGCCGGGCCCGGCTCGATGACATTGCCGTAGAGCTGGCCGCACAGGGGCTGGCGGCTGACGCGATCGCGGGGCGGGCATCCGCTGTTACCGAGCAACTCGGTGAACTGCGCGACCGACAGGCCGCTCACCAGTACATTCTCGACACCGACTGGCTGACCATTGACGTCGCGACTGCAGCCGAACGCATCCAGGGCAAGAAATCGGAACAAGAGCGGATGCTGGCCAGCAGCGATATTTTGC
Organism: Cryobacterium sp. Y29; assembly: GCF_002929825.1. GTDB lineage: Bacteria > Actinomycetota > Actinomycetes > Actinomycetales > Microbacteriaceae > Cryobacterium. The sequence continues at coordinate 303,667 of NZ_PJJN01000037.1, read as the reverse complement.
GCGCTCTGAGTGACGAAGGGGCCCGGCTCGCCCTCGAGCTGGACGCTGCCCAGAAAATCAAGCACAGCACCGAGCAGGCCGGGGCCGTGCTCAATGACGAGCAGGGCAGCATCGTCGACGCACAGGACGCGGTGAATGATCGACTCGAACAGATCGAACACAGCGACGCGCTGTCCCTGTCGCCGGAACATTCTCTGCACCTCGATGAGCAGTTCGCGCGCGTCACCGACCAGAATGACCTCGCCACTTTCCCCGGCGGCCTCAAACGCCTGCGTGAGCGGTTGATCAATCAGTCGGCGCAGGATCGTGACGGTGCCGCGCGCGACCGTGCCACCATGATCGGCATCTTCGAGACGTACCAGGCTCGCTGGCCCGACCCGAATATCGGTGTCGCGCTCGAATCGGTCACGAGTTACACCGATATTCTCGACGCCATCCGCACCCTCGGTCTCTCCGAGCGTCGCCAAGAATGGAAACGGCGGCTCTCCGCGTGGAGCGGGCAGGACCTCGTGCCGCTCACCGGTGCGTTCAACACGGCCATCGAAGAGATCGAAGACCGGTTGCGGCCAATCAATGAGATCCTCGCGACCCTGCCTTTCGGCGCAACCCGCGACCGCCTACAGATTTCGCTGCGCCGACTGCACCGAGACGACGCGACCGCGTTCCGCAAGGAGCTTAAAGCGCTCTCCTCCGGCGCGACGGAACAATTCACCGACGATCAAACCGAGGATCGGTTCACCCGGCTGCAGCAGTTCATGGCTGTGATTCGTCGTTCTGACGGCACCATCAACTCCCAGCGCGATGTGTTGCTCGATGTGCGCCGGCACGTCGAGATCACGGCTGTTCGCGTGACGCAGGACGGTACCCGCGTCAGCACCTACTCGTCCCTCGGCGGAAAGAGCGGTGGCGAGTCGCAGGAGCTTGTAGCTTTCGTGGTCGGCGCAGCCCTGCGCTTTCAGCTCGGCGATGAAAGCCGCACCCGGCCGCGCTTCGCGCCGGTGTTTCTCGACGAGGGTTTCGTCAAATCCGACGCTGAGTTCGCCGGCCGAGCCGTCGCCGCGTGGAAAGGCCTTGGCTTTCAACTCATCGTCGGCGCTCCGCTTGACAAGGTGACCGCGCTCGAACCATCCATGCAGCTCGTGCTGTCGATCACCAAGAACACGGCCACCGGTTACTCCTACATCACTCCCTTGGCGTCCCCGGAGGTACTTTCGGCCTAAGCGTCGGCCGCGTAGTCCGGGCTGCACTGGCTTGGGCGTAGCATGTCTGCATGCCGGTCCGAGATTCTTCTCAATGACTTGGGCTGCACTCACCGACCAGTACCTTGGACTGGAGTAGAAACGTGACCAGAATGCGGCGACTCCATCGCAATCCCAGCTTCCGAAACCCCACATTTTTCTCCACTTGGTTGCTGTGGAGCGTGGGATTTCTCGCGTTCCCGATTGCGGGTTTCGCCGGCACGGCAGTCGGGGGGCGCATCAGTAACCCCGTATCGGCCCTTATCGGTGGCGCGGTCTGTGGGGTCGTCATCGGCTTCGGTCAGGTGCTGGTCAGTCGGCGTCGTCTCAATCCGCTGAACTGGGTTCCGCTGACCGGGATTGGTTTGGGTTTGGGTCTGCTTTTGGGCTCGACGGTGGTCGACTATCGCACGACGCTGCCGGAGTTGGCCCTGATGGGAGCGATCACCGGGCTCGTGCTCGGTGCCGCGCAGGCCATGGGGTTACCGCCGCGCACGCGTCAACGCTGGCTGTGGGTCTTGGGCATGGCCACGCTGTGGGCGCTCGGATGGACCGTGACGACGTTGGCCGGGGTCAACGTTGAGGCACAGTTCACGAATTTCGGCGCCATCGGAGCGGTGACCGTCACGGTGCTGTCCGGACTCCTCCTGCATTTCCTGCTGCCGTTTCATCCCCCGTCGGGCATGTGGTTGCGCTCACGCCCCACCAGTACCGCGCCCTGATGCTCGCGCCCCGAAGAGGCGGGGTGTTTAGCCGTGCTGCAGAATTTTTTCGAGCACCTCGAGATATAAGTCGTCGCGCCGGGGTACTCCGAAGCGTGTGTCGAAGTCAAAGGGTTTCTGCACGCCGGTTCGTCGGTAGCCTCGCCGCTCGTAGAACGCGATGAGGGAGTCTCGCACATCGATGACCGTCATCGTCATCATGGTTGAATCCCATTCCGAGACAGCCAGGCGTTCAGCTTCGGCCAGAATACGTTTGCCGTCGCCCTGGCTCTGGCCGGTCGGGCGCACGGCGAACATGCCGAAATAGGCCGTATCGCCCACATCCTTCGCGATATGCGCGCACCCGACCAGATCGCCGCCGCGTTCACCGAGAAGAACGAGGCTGTCAGCGCGGCTGAGGTCTCCACGAAGTACATCCGCGTCGAGGCGCTGCCCGTCGATGAGGTCGGCCTCACAGGTCCAGCCCTGCCGGCTCGCATCGCCTCGATAGGCGCTTGTCACCAAGACCAGTAAGGCCGGAACGTCATCGGTCGTCGCGCGACGAAAGGTTAACGGGTCCATTTGACCAACACTATCGATGGCGTGCACACCGCCGCTATCGGTGTGACTGAGGCCGGGCCGCAACCCGGCTGCGCCGGGCTCGCCACGCTCGCCACGCTCGCCAGGCATCGGTAGCCCAGAGCGCCCACAGCACGAGCAGCGGCTGAAAGGCGAGGCGGATGCCCCGCGACAGATCCGAATTCAGTCCGAAGGAGTCGGTCGCCGTGACGAACTGTGAGACGTTGCCGGGAAAGATGGCCACGAAGAACGCGGCGACAACCCAGCCGACGAGTACTCGCCACCGGTGCAGCGTAAGCAACGCGGTTCCCAGTATTATTTCGGCTATTCCGGAGAGTACGACGACCAAGTCGGCGTCCAGCAGAACCCACGCCGGAACCTGAGCCTGGAATGCCTCCCGGTTGAACGTGAGGTGGCTGATTCCAGCCAAAAGCAGCGCGGCGCCGAGGGCCAGCCGGCCGAGCAGCCGTGGCAGCGAACGGCGCGAGCGCGATGCGGCATTGCCAGTTTCCGGAAGAGTCATGTGCCTCGAGTGTAAGTGTTCGGTCGAGCGTTTGACCAGGACGCTCCCAATCATGGTGCGCACATCGAATCGAGGGTGAGGCGACCGAGTCGCTGGGCGTCGCTTTGAACCCCGGGCCTCCTGGGCGCCGCGGCTACCGGCCGAGCAGGCGCGCGAAGAAACCGCTGGTGGATTTCTCCTGCACATGGCCCTCGCATCGCTGGGCGCGTGGAACACCCTTCATAACCTGATCGACGTGCTGGCCGCACCCGGCCCAGGTGGTCTTCTGACAGGTCTTGCAGGTGACGGCTCTGCACATGATGGGTGCCTTTCGTTCGGAATTATCTCCATGCTATACCCATGGGGGTATTAAGGGCATAATCACGGCACTACCGGATGCTTCCAACCCCGTGGGTGTATCGTGCCAGCGTCGACCGTATGGGCGGCGAAGCGATAACGCAACGAGAGCGGTGCAGCATGAGCAGTGAACCCCCGATCAACGACGTCACCGACATCGACATCGAGGTCACCCACGCCAAATCCTGGGCCGCCGGCATACCGGGCGTGCTGCACTCCATGCAGCCGGCGATCACGCAGATGGGCGCTACGCGGGGAATGCGCGCCCTCCTGGCGATGAACCAGAAAGACGGATTCGACTGCATGAGCTGCGCCTGGCCCGACCCCGGGCACCGCAAGGCCTTTGAGTTCTGCGAGAACGGCGCCAAAGCTGTCACCTGGGAGGCCACCCCGATCACCATCCCGACAACTTTCTGGGCCGAGCATTCCTTGCACGACCTGTACGAGAAGAGTGAATACTGGCTCGGCATGCAGGGTCGGCTGGTCGAACCCGTCTACAAGCCAGCCGGCAGCGATCACTACCGCCCGGTCAGCTGGCCCGAGGCGTTTCGCATGATCGCCGCCAAACTCAACGGTCTTGACTCGCCCGACCAAGCCGCCTTCTACACGAGTGGCCGCGCCTCCAACGAGGCCGCATTCGCCTACCAGCTGTTCGCGCGTGCGTACGGCACCAACAACCTGCCGGACTGCTCCAATATGTGCCATGAATCCACTGGCTGGGCTATGGGCATGACCGTCGGTATTGGCAAGAGCACGGTCAGCTACGACGACTTTGCGAAATCCGACCTCATCATCATCATCGGCCAAAACCCCGGTACCAACCATCCGCGTATGCTCACCGCGCTCGAAGAAGCTAAAGATGCTGGCGCGCAAATCGTGGCGATCAACCCGCTGCCCGAGGCCGGTCTGCGCCGCTACAAGAACCCGCAGCGGGTGCGTGGAGTGATTGGCCATGGCACCGAGATAGCAGACCAGTTTCTGCAAATCCGCCTCGGCGGCGACATGGCGTTGCTGCAGGCCGTCTCGAAGCGGGTGCTCGACGCCGAGGACGCCGCCCCAGGAACCGTCCTCGATCAGGCTTTCCTTGACGAACATTGCCACGGGTTGACCGAGCTGCGGCAGCATCTCTCCCAACTTGACGAGCAAATGGTGTTGGCTGCGACCGGCTTGCGCGCGGCACAAATCGACGAATTGGCCAAACGCTACCTGGCCGCTGATCGGGTGATCATCACCTGGGCGATGGGGGTGACGCAACAGAAAAAAGGCGTAGATACCGTCAAGGAAATCATCAACCTGCTGCTGCTGCGCGGCAACATCGGCAAGCCCGGTGCCGGTGCCTCACCGATTCGCGGCCACAGCAACGTGCAGGGTGACCGCACCATGGGCATCTGGGAGCAGATGCCGCCGGCTTTCCTCAACGCCCTGCAAGGTGAGTTCGGTTTCAACCCGCCACGCGAGCACGGCGTTGATGCCGTCTACGGAGTGCGCGCGATGCGCGACGGAAAGTTGAAGGTGTGGGTAGGGCTTGGCGGCAACTTCGTCGCAGCCATGTCCGACACCGGCATTGCCGAAGCCGCCATGCAACGCACCGAAATGAGCGTGCAGATCTCCACCAAACTGAATCGCTCGCACGCTGTAACCGGCGAGGAGGCGCTGATACTACCGACCCTGGGGCGCACCGAAATCGACGAGCAGGCCGGCGGGGTGCAGTTTGTCTCCGTGGAGGACACGGTTTGCGCGGTGCATCCGTCGTGGGGAAAGCTCAAGCCGGTCGCACCAAACCTGCTTTCGGAGGTCGCGATTATTTCACGCCTGGCCAGCGCTGTGCTCGCCGACTCGGTCGCGGTCGACTGGGCCGGATTCGAGGCCGACTACGACCGTATCCGTGACCACATCGCCCACGTGGTCGAGGGATTTGAGAACTATAACGAACGCATCCGGCAGGAGGGCGGATTCATGTTGCCGAACGGGCCCCGGGACTCGCGCACCTTCAACACCCCGATCGGCAAGGCCATGCTGACCACGAACACCCTGGAGTATCTTGAAGTACCGCCCGGGCGTCTGGTGCTGCAGACGCTGCGCAGTCACGACCAGTTCAACACCACCATCTACGGCCTGGATGACCGCTATCGCGGCATTAAGAAGGGTCGCCATGTTGTCTTCATCAACAAGAAAGATCTGCTCACTCTAGGTTTCGTCGATGGCGATCTGGTCGACGTGCACAGTGAGTTCAGTGACAACGTCGACCGGGTGTTACGCGGCTATCGGCTGGTTGCCTACCCGACACCACGCGGTTGTGCCGCCGCCTACTATCCGGAGGCGAACGTGCTCGTGCCGCTCGATAGTGTCGCCGACGGCAGCAACACACCGGTGTCGAAGGCTGTCATCATTCGATTGGAGCGTGCTGCTTGACTCGTGACGCTACTGCGCGGTGTTCACCCAGCCGGTGGCGTCGGGGTGTTCCTTCTCGGGCTGCTGGCAGACGGCGGTGACCACATCCACAGCCCGGGCAACGGCTGTGCGTGAGGTCATCGCCGGGTTGGCTGCGGCAAGACCGGCGGCATAGCCGACCATGAACGTCGTGATCGGGGCGGCCATTGGATTCACCGCGTGGGCGGCTTCATCGGCGACGGTGAGCACGAGGTCGTTGTCTACCTCGAGGTCCACAATCTGCAGTGCTTGACTGAGGCGACGGATCCACTGCTTGAGAATCTCTTCGTCTACGGCGTTGTGGGTCACAGCAACTCCTTCAGTTTCGAATACTTCGGATGCCAGGCTGGTCCGAGGCTACCCCAAGCTGAGAAATTCCGCGCAATGAAATGGTGTCGAACTGTGGGCTACCAGCCCATGGTGCCCGCCGCACCCTTGAACGGCCCGACGATTTTTTCGGTTATCCAGCCGCCGTAAAAGTCGCCGTCTTGTGCGCGCACCGTTTCACCGTCGACCGTGCACCGGTCCATCGCTCCCGGATAAACAGCGACGCGGTCGGTTAGAGACTCAAAACCCTCACTCGGTGTGGGATAAAACCAGGCGGACCGGGCGCGGGAGCCGACCGAGAGGTATCCGGCAGCGCCCTTGAACTCGCAATGGGTATGACCGGCACCCGGTTGAAGCACGCCCGACGTGAAGGCATCCCTCGGCAGGTAATACACCGGTGGATGGCTGGTCTCGAGCACCCGCACGGCATCTCTCGTGTCGGCGATGGTCACACCGTCGAGTTCGATGGTGATGTGTTCCCCGGTATGTTCGACGCGGGGTGGGCGGGGGTAGTCCCAGACGGATTCCTGGCCGGGGCGGATGGGGTCGCGTTGCACTCGCTCAATCATGATCCGATGCTAGGACGGCAACCTGCGAAGAACGCGCACCAGTTCGATGCATTGTAGCCGACCGTCGGCGAGGTGTCCCGCGTGATTCACGACGACATCGTGCGCCCGTGCACCAATATTGTGTGCGGGCTGGGAGTGTGACCGGCCATTAGGCATGCGGAATATCTCCGTCGGTAGGCTGGTTTTGATGAACGTGCACGCCGTTAGGCACGTTCACCGTGACACTGCTGACGTCCCTAATGTGACCGAGCAAGCTTTCTCCGTGGGTAACACCAGCGGCAAAGCGGTCGGCAAGACAGATAGCGGCGCACTCAAATATCGAACGAGGAGATACATCCATGACCGTAGTCCCCACCGTCACCCTCAATAACGGCACAACGATTCCGCAGCTCGGATTCGGCACCTTCCAGGTCACGCCGGAGACGACCAAGGCGGCGACTCTTACCGCTCTTGCGGCCGGCTACCGACACATTGACACGGCCGAGATGTACGGCAATGAGAAAGAGGTCGGTGAAGCCGTCGCTGAGTCGGGGCTGAACCGGTCCGAGATCTACGTTACGAGCAAGCTCAACAACGGGTTCCATGACCGTGCCGACGCTCTGGCCGCCTTCGATCGAACCATGGACGCCCTCGGCTTCGATTACCTTGACCTGTTCCTCATCCACTGGCCGCTCCCGGCTGTCGGAGACTTCGTCGAGACCTGGAAGGCAATGGAGGAAATGCAGCTCTCGGGTCGCGTGCGCACCATTGGAGTGAGCAACTTTCAGCGAGAGCACCTGCAGCGTCTGTTCGACGAGACCGAAACCGTGCCGGCCGTCAACCAGATCGAGGTCCACCCGTACCTCACGCAGGATGCGCTGCGGGCGTTCAACACCGAGCACGGCATCGCGACCGAGGCCTGGTCGCCGCTCGCGCAGGGCGCAGTTCTCTCCGACTCGGTGATTACAGGGATCGCCGACCGTCTCGGTAAGTCTGCCGCTCAGGTCACCCTGCGCTGGCACCTGCAGCGGGGCGACATCGTTTTCCCGAAGTCGGTTACCCGCAGCCGAGTCGACGAGAACTTCGCCCTGTTCGACTTCGTCCTCACCGAAGCGGATATCGCCGCGATCACTGACCTGAACCGCAATGAGCGCACGGGCCCGAACCCCGACGAGTTCAACTACATCCCTTAGTCCCTGGTAAACGACAGCCGAAGGCTGACGCTTCCAACTAGGAATTATCAGACGCGACCTCGCCCACCACGTCATCGTGGTGGGCGAGGCGTTTATCCGGGACAACGGTGCCCGTGCGCTGTCACTGCAACGGTTCAGCGCGCACCAGGGCCGGGCGCGGAATCCACACGAACCAGGGCGCTACGGTCCGACGGTCATTCAACGCACGATTCGCTCAGCGGCCAGTGGTGCCTCGGGCGGGGTGCCGGCGCCGAACGGACGGCCGCCGAGATCAGCGCGAGAATGCGGAGCCAGCCAAGCAGCAGCATCCGGCCCCTTTGGCACGATGCCACTGGGGTTGATATCGACGTGGGTCACGTAGTAGTGCTTCTTGATCTGCTCGAAATCGATCGTGTCCCCAAAGCCGGGTGTCTGAAACAGGTCGCGGGCATAGGCCCACAGCACGGGCATCTCGCTGAGCTTGTTGCGATTGCATTTGAAATGCCCGTGATATACCGCGTCGAAGCGAGCGAGGGTGGTAAACAAGCGGATGTCCGCCTCGGTGATCGTGTCGCCCACAAGATACCGCTGCCCCGCCAGGCGCTGTTCGAGCCAATCCAGCCGGGCGAAGAGGGCGTCGTAAGCCCGCTCGTACGATTCTTGGCTGCCAGCGAAGCCGCACTTGTAGACGCCGTTATTCACGTCGTGAAAGATCAGGTTGGCAACCTCGTCGATTTCGGCCCGTAACGCTTCCGGGTAGAGGTCAGGGGCGCCGGCCCGGTGGTGGTCTGTCCATTCGAGCTCCAAATCAAGGGTGATCTGGGGATAATTATTGGTGACGACCTTTCCGCTTGGCACATCGACGATCGCCGGCACGGTGATGCCGCGCGGGTAGTCGGCAAAACGGGTGAAGAACGCCTGCTGCAGACGTTCGATGCCGAGCACCGGGTCGACCCCACCCGGGTCGAGGTCGAAGGTCCAGCTGTTTTTGTCATGGGTAGGGCCGGGCAGGCCGAGAGAAATGACGCCTTCGAGGCCCAGAAGGCGGCGCACGATCGTAGTGCGGTTCGCCCACGGGCAGGCGCGGGCCGCAACGAGTCGGTAGCGGCCCGGTTCAACCGGCCAGCCGTCGCGGCCATCCCGGGTGATGCGGTCCTCGATGTAATTGGTGTCGCGGTTGAAGTCCAGGCCGGGCTTGATGTAGCTGGGGTTGAGGCTCATGCATCCACGCTACGCGACTGGCGTCGAACTGGCCGGGCCAATTTAGACTTCCCCGCGCAACTCCGCTGTGATTTCGGCGTCGGTGCGCGCATCGATGATGCCCCACATCATGTGGGTGGGACCGCTGCCGTCGTTCGGTTCGACCCGTGGTCGGCTGGCCCAGCCGTGCGCGACGGAAGCGGCGCCGAGTTGCGCAAGCGAGGCGCTGACAAGCACCTTGCGAATCTTGCCAGCCAACACGGTGCCATCGGGTGCCTGACGCCAGCCGCGCTTGTGGGCGAGTACCCGCCCGATTTCTTCGTCGGTCAGCCAGCGCGAAAAACTGCGGGTGGGCGGGTCGATGGCGATCAGCTTCATGCCCATACTGTACCCGCCCGCACCTCCCTGCCATCCACCCTGCGCCGCTCAACGGCTACGCCCCCGGCTCTGGGCTCGTGGTGCTCTGGGCTCGTGGTGCTCAGGGCTCGTGCGAATGCCTGATTTAGGCAGTGATCACAGAACCACCGTCGGCAAGCATTCAGTAGACCGGCGAGGAGAATCAACCATGAGCAGTCGTCTCAACCCGTACCTCGGATTTCGCGACAACGCCCGCGAAGCGATGGACTTCTACCAGAGCGTGTTCGGGGGCGACGTCGCCCGCACCACCTATGGGGAGTACAACGCGGGCGAAAATCCGGCCGAGAAGGACAAAATCATGCACTCGGAGCTGACGAGCACGAGGCCCAACTCACCGGGTACTGGGAGAAGCTGGTCGACGGCGGGTCCGACATGATGCCATTCAAGAAGCCGCCCTAGTGCGACAGCTTCGGTTTGGTGACGGACAAGTCTGGTACAGCCTGGGTGGTCACTATCAGTGGGACGCCCACCTAAAGAAAATTCTGAGCGCGACGGTGTGTATCCACCTATGCTGAGGCCGTGATGAAAGCATCGGCGATACACATCGCCCGCGACGCGCACAACAGTTCCATACTGCAACTGCTGGCACGGGTAGGGTTCGCCGTCAACGGGCTGCTGCACATCCTCATCGGATTCATCGCCATCACCGTAGCGTTCGGTGCGGGCACCGGCTCCGCCGACCAGAGCGGGGCACTGGCGCAGCTCGCATCGAGCCCGGGCGGAGTGTTTGTGCTCTGGACCGTTGTCGTTGGAATGTTCGCCCTCGGGCTGTGGTTGGTCGTCTCGGCATTCGTCATGCAGGGCGACCCCAAACGCAAATGGTCTCGGCGGTTAGCGAATATCGCCAAGGCCATCGTCTACTTTGCCCTCGGCGCCACCGCGCTCACCTTCGCCCGGGGCGGGTCGGCGAGTTCGGCCAGCAGTATCCAGAACGCCAGCTCGTCGCTGCTGGCATCGCCTGGCGGTGCCATCGTTCTGTTTGTGGCCGGAGTAGCTGTGCTCGGGATCGCCGGCTACTTCATCTACAAGGGTGCAGCGCAGAAATTCCGGTCCGACCTGACCGTTCCGAGCGGAACGGCCGGCCGCACGGTCGTCGCCCTTGGTGTCGTCGGTTACATCGCCAAGGGCGTTGCGCTCGGCGTATTGGCGATCCTTGTCGGCGTCGCTGCTCTGACTCGCGACGCTAGTAAATCCACCGGGCTCGACGGGGCGCTCAAGGCACTCGCCGCCCTGCCGTACGGAACGATCGCCCTGACCCTAATCGGTTTCGGCCTGCTCGTTTATGGTGTCTACTGTTTTGTTCGGGCCCGGCGCGCCCGCCTGTAGTCCGCGCGCCGTATGACGGGTGTCCCCGGCGATCACACCGCCGAGCACCACGAGCGAGATCGACAGTGAGGCCAGGGCATCCGTCGCCCAGTGATAGCCGAGATAGAGGCGGCTCACCGCGGCGAGCCCAATGCAGGCCAAGGCGATGCTGAATCCGACGATGACCGCGCGTCGGCTGTACCGCCGGGACACGATCAGATAGGTCAGCACCAGAACAAAATCGGCCGCGCCGAGAACGTGCCCCGACGGAAACGAGAAGGAGTGGTCGGCGCCAAACAGCATCAGATCGAGCGGTGGCCGGCTGCGGGCGATGAGCGGGACCAGGATCTGACCCAGAATGACCCCGGTGAGCATGGCTAGGGCGAGCAGGAGCGGTCGCCAGGCGTGTTTGCCCGCGACACCCCAGACCACGGTCACCACCAGCACGATGATCGGCAGTGCCACCGGACCGAAGATGATGGCCAGTACGATCATGATCGCCGTCAGGGTTGGCGACCGGCCGTCCACTAGCCACAGGCGCACCGGAGAATCATAGAACGATGCCCGGTCGGGTTGTAGCACGTCGATGAGCACGCCAACAAAAAGCACGATACCAACGCTCACGAGTGCAATCGCGATCAGGCGCAATCGCCGACGGTCTGCCTCGGAGAGTGGCCGGGCATCGGCGACATATTTCTCATAGCGGATGCGCCACACCGTTGTGGGCCGGGTATCGCTCATGTCGCGTCCTGTCGAAAGTAATGATGTTCCGGAGAAGAAATGATTTGCGGTCAGTGCTGGCCGCGCGGCAGCCGTCGTTCGCCGTCGAGTTTTGCCGCCAGCGGCGTCCAGACGAGAACAGCAATGCCCGAGCCGAGAAGCAGGGCTCCGATCGTGTCGCTCAACCAGTGCGCTTCCAGATAGGTTCGACTGAGCATCATGGCCAGTGTGTAGGCGGCACCGAGCGCCCATACCCAGAATCTTGGAAAAAGTAGTGCGAAAATCATCGCCATCACGGCCGCATTCGCCACGTGTCCCGACGGAAACGACCCGAAATCGACAGTCACCAGAATGTCCTGGGGCCGCGTGCGCTCGAACAGCTGCTTGAGTGCCTGCACGGCAGCGCCGGTGAGCACCGTCGCCGCAAAAAAGTAGCCGGCCGCCCAATATCGCCGGGCCACAAGCAGCGCGCCCACGATCAGCGCCGGGATCAGAAGCGATGCGGTCAGTCCGGCACCGAGATAATTCAGCACTAGCGCCGGCATATCCAGGATCGGTCCGCGAAACTGGTCGATCCAGATCAGCCAGGCTCGGTCGATGGCAAGCGACCCGGCGCCAGCGGATCCAGCGCCGCCGCGCAGCATCACCAGATAGCCGAGGAGGACGGTGAGTACGAGCGCAGCGAGACCGCTGATCAGCGGCCACCGACGCGTGACGCGTGTGGCGTGTGGTGTCGCAGCGCTTTTCGGATGTCGATCACTGACCATGGAGTAATGCTAGGTCGCGCCAGAACTATTCGATCGTGATGTCGCCGGGGGTCTTGTCGGGGCGCCACCCCCGCCAGGATGGCTGGCGCAGCCGACCGGTCGCGGTCCACTCGGCGAATTCCACCTCAGCGACGAGCGTGGGGCGCACCCAGACCGCGCCTTGGGCATCCGTTGGCGTAATGTCACTGAACGGTGTGGTCTTACGAACGAGTCCGGTCAGTCGGGAACGGATATCGGTCAGGTCGCGTTCCCCGAACCCCGTGCCGACCCGGCCCACGTAGCGCAGCCCGGTGTCGGTTGGTACCCCGAGCAGCAGCGAGCCGATCGCGCCGGACCGGTTGCCGCGGCCGGGTCGCCAGCCGCCCACCACCACTTCCTGGTTGCGATAATGTTTGATCTTCACCCAGTCGTGGGACCGGCGACCCATCGCGTAGCGCCCGTCGAGCCGTTTGGCCATGACCCCCTCCAGTCCCAGTTGGCGGCTGGTGTGGAATGCCTCGGAAAAGTCACCCTCAAACCGCGGCGGCACCTGGGTCGAGCCGGTTGCCGTGACCGCGGACTCGAGCCGGTCACGTCTCGCGCTGTAGGTCAGGTCGGTGAGTGGGTCCCCGTTCTCTTCGAGCAGATCAAACAGCAGGAACTGCACGGGCGCTGTCGCGGCCGCCGACGCGATATCCCGAGCCTCGGTAAATTTCATCCGCGTCTGCAGGAGTCCGAAATCGGGCCGCCCGCGTTTATTGACGGCCACGATCTCACCGTCAAGCACCGCGGAATCCGTTTCTGACCGTGCGGCTACCGCGGCAAGGAGGTCGGCCACAAGATCTGGATACGACGCGGTCACATCGTGCCCGTTGCGGGTGACCAGGCGAACAGCCTGATCACGCAGCGACACGTAGGCGAGGGCCCGCATTCCATCCCACTTCATTTCGAAGGCCCACCCCTCGTCGCCGAAGTCGGCTTCGGAACCAGCAGTGGCGAGCATGGGGGAGTAGGCGTTCTTCGGTGGCGCGGGCGTCAGGGTCGCCGCAGGCCTGCTGCGCGGCCGGGCATTCGTGCGCGAGCCGCCCGAGGCCGAAATGTTCGGCTTCATGCGGTGAATCAGCCAGTTGTTCGTTGCTTTGCTGGTGTGGCGGTCGCTCGTTCGAATGAGGGCGAACCGGGCGGTGCCGCCGAGCCCGGCGTCTGGTTCGCCGTGCAGGGTCACGATCACCTCGTCATCGCGCCACTTTTCGAGTTCGTACTCGCCGTGGTCCCAGATCGACACGTCGCCGGCACCGTATTCTCCGACCGGAATATTTCCCTCGAAGCCGCCGTATTCGAGGGGATGATCCTCGACGTGGACCGCGAGCCGGTTCTGTGCGGGTGTTACCGGCACACCGCGGGGCAGCGCCCACGATACGAGCACCCCGTCGTGTTCGAGCCGAAAGTCCCAGTGCAGGCTGCGGGCGCGGTGTTCCTGAATTACGAACGACGTGCCAGCGGATGCCGCAACTGACACGGCCGGAACCGGTTCGGGTGTCTTCGCGGCGTCCCGCTTGCCGCGGTACGCCGTCAGCCGGTCCGGCGTGACGAGCGCCGGGGCCGAGCCTTTGCTCGCGGCGCTGGCGTCACTCACCGGGTGCTCGAAAGACCCGGCTGTGAGCTGCGCGAGCGGATCTTCCCGTCGTTTCAGGCGCGCAAGTACCTGCTTGTAGTCGAGCTGCTCGAGGTCGGCCGAGGTGAGCTCCTTCCAGGTACGCGGGGTTGCGACCATGGGGTGGCTGAGCCCTCGCAGCGAGTATGGCGTGATGGTGGTCTTCGCGGCGTTGTTCTGGCTCCAGTCCACCAGGACTTTGCCGGATCGGAGGCTTTTCTTCATGTCGCTGACCACGAGGTCACGGTGGTCGGCCTCAAGGGCGCGCGCCAATTCATGCGCCACCGCCGAGACCTGGTCGGAGCTGTATGACAGGTCGAGCGCCGCGTAGAGGTGGATGCCCTTGCTCCCGCTGGTCACCGGCATCGGTTCCAGCCCCATATCGTGCAAAATCGCGCGGGCCAGCCGCGCAACCTCGGCGCACTCGAGCAGTCCAACCCCCGGCCCCGGGTCGAGGTCGAGCACGAGCCGGTCGGGATGGCGCGGGGTACCGGTGCGGCCGAACTGCCACTGCGGCACGTGAATTTCGAGGGTGCTCATCTGCCCGAGCCAGGTAAGGGTGGCGAGGTCGTTCACGAGTGGATAGGTGTTGACATGGTCTTTGTGCTGGATCTCGCACCGTTTCACCCAGCTCGGCGTCGATGGGTCCAGATTCTTCTGAAAAAACATCGCGCCCGGGTTCTCGCTCGTGCCGATGCCGTGCACCCAGCGTTTGCGGGTGGCCGGGCGGTTCGCGGCATGACCGATGAGCACGTCGGCGCTCGCCGCGTAATAGGCCAGGACGTCGGCCTTTGTGGTTCCGGTCTTCGGGTATAAGACCTTGTCGAGATGGGTGAGCGTAATGCGGTGCCCCTCGATGGAGACCACCTGGCTACTGGCGTTCATGCGTCAACTGTGCCGCGGAAACTCTGGGTCTACTAGACGACGAATGTCTCATTCGGGTGTGTACTGGGCGTATGAGAAGCATCTGGACCGGTGCGATCACCTTCGGGCTCGTCAATGTGCCCGTCAAGGTGTACAGCGCCACCGAAGATCACGACGTTGCACTTCATCAGGTTCACGATGCGGATGGAGGGCGTATCCGGTATCAACGTTGCTGCGAGATCTGCGCCAAGATTATTCCCTACGACCACATAGACAAGGCCTACGACGACGGTGAGCAGACGGTTGTGCTCAGTTCCGGGGACTTCGCCTCACTGCCTTCCGAGCACAGCAAAGAGATCGACGTGGTCGAATTCGTACCGAGCGACCAGGTCGACCCGATCATGCTCGACAAAAGCTACTTTCTCGAACCCGACGGTAAATCGTCGAAGGCTTACGTGTTGCTGCGGCGCACGCTGGAAGCGACCGATCGCACGGCTATTGTGCATTTTGCGCTGCGGCAGAAAACGCGCCTCGGCGCGCTGCGCGTACACGGTGATGTGCTGATGCTGCAATCCCTGCTCTGGGACGACGAGGTGCGAGAGGCCAAATTCGCATCCCTCGATGAGCGGGTGAACATCAGCGCGAAGGAGCTGGACATGTCAGCGGCGCTGGTCGAGTCCTTCGCGGCTGATTTCGCGCCGGATGCCTTCAACGACGATTATCAGGATGAGCTACAAGCGCTGATCGAGGCCAAGTTGAAGAGCGGCGATGCCGTGTCGACCGAGGCGACCCTCGGCGAAACAGTGCAGGAGAGTGAGGGCGGCGAGGTGCTCGACCTCATGGAGGCTTTGCGACGCAGCGTCGAGGCTAGCCGTGCGCGAGCCAAGCCGACGCCCAAACGCACGGCGAAGCAGTCCCGGTCGGCCTCCTAAATCGGCCTCTTGAATCGGTCTGCGCATCGACCGTGACCAGGTCTGGTTTCAGGCCCAACGGATGGTGTCACCGCACCTCGGCATTTTCCACAACGGCGGTTAGTTCGACCCGCCGACCAGCCGCTCGATCGCGGCGAGAGGGATCGGCAGCCAGGTCGGGCGGTTACGTATCTCGTAGACGGCTTCATAGAGTGCCTTGTCGAGTTCGAACGCATCGAGCAAGGTCCTTTGCTCGGCAAGTTTCACGCCGGAGCGTTCCGCATAACCGTTGAGAAAGGCATTGCGGCAGGCCATGGCCCACTGGAAAATAGTGGATCCGGCAGCCGTTGATTCTCCGGCGACTGGTTCGCCCGGCGCCTCCGCCCTGGTCGAGTCGTCCGTCGCTGCCGTCATAGCACCCGCAACGTAGGAGAACGATCGCAGCATCCCGGCGACATCGCGCAGCGGGATATCGGGCCGAGTCCGTTCCCGCAGGGTGCGCAGAGGTTCCCCCTCAAAGTCCAGCAATACCCAGCCACGACCGCGCACGTCGAGCACCTGGCCGAGGTGGAAATCACCGTGAATGCGCTGCAATCGCGGCCAGGTCGCTGTCTCCGCACGAGCGAAGACCGCCTCGATGGCAGCGCCGTATTGGGTCAGGATCGGTACTTCGTGCAGGGCCTGGCGGCAACGCTGCCGCATCTTGGCCATTTCGTCGGCGATGACCGCGGGGGTCACATCCAGCGTCGGCAAAGTGCGGGCGAGGTCCTGGTGTACATCGGCGGTAGCCTGACCCAGTCGAAAAGCCGGACCCGTGAAGTCGCTGCCGGAAGCCGCAGCGACCAGGGCTGTACGCCACGCATCTGGGGCATCGGGCAGAAATTCCTGGGCAAAGGCCAGATGGCCGACGGCCCGACTGTCAGGTTCGGCGGGGTCATCCCATTGGCCAAGAATGTCCCCGAAAGGGAGCGGGATCCGCTCTGATCCGGCGCTGGACAGTGCGGCCTGCACCACTACATCAGGATTTTCACCGGCATGAATGATGCGGAAAATCTTGCAGATGATCGGCGTTGTCGGCGTACCGGTTGCGTCCGTGCGCTGCACGACGATCGAGGTGTTGGATTGCTCACCGTCGAGGACGCGGCTGGAGACCACAGCGGCCTCCCGAGGGGAGGCGGAATCCGGTCTCAAATCTTCGCCGTGCGCGCTGGCGGCGGTATGGTCATGTGCCGGAGCACCGGTCGAACTCGTCACGCCCTGCAGTTCCATGAAGCTGAGCACTGCAGAGGCGAAGATCGGGTCATAGGCGGCGTCATAAATGAAGCGTGCTCGGTCGGAGCCGGTTTTGCGCTCGGTGATCAGGGCATTGGCTGAGCCGGCAAGTTCATAAGCCCGCTCCGTGGTCGGCAGTTGGTAGAGGGTGAGGCCCAGGCTCGCCGTGTCCAACATGAGGTCGATGCGAATGGTGATGTCCGGGTCGATCGAGTCTAGAGAGAAATGGCCAATGCTGCGAAGAACCGGCATCTGCCCCTTGTTGCCGAACCACCGCTGCGTCGATACCCACGCGTTGACATAATCGGGCATCGGAATGCCCCGATGGGCCGGTGCGAGGTCGGGATTAGCGGCGGGGTCTGCATTCGGGGCGCTGTCTCCATCGATCATGCCGTCAGCGTATCCTCCCCGCCCGGGTTAAGCCGCGTGTTCGGGCATGCCGTCAATAATGTTTCGCGCAACGGGTGCCAGCGACAGCGCCGCTGGAAGCGATGCCGAGATGGGCTGTCACGAATACCTTGAGGCGCTCGGCAACAGCCACAGACTCGCACGACTCGCCCCACGTGCACCGCTGACCGGTCGGACTGAGGGTCAACGGCACTCATGGGTGGCAAAGCAGGGCGGCAGAGCAGGGGGCCGAGCAGGAGGCAGGACGTCGCGGGCGCGCAGTTAAGCGGAGGCGAGGGCGTGCGGCAGGCGCACGGGTTCAACACGGATGCTGGTGCGCTCGCAACCCGTGCATTTGAGAACGTAGAGGGGGAGCGAGAGCCGAAGGGCTTGCGCGGGGTTCGGTTTCAGGTCGGCCTGTGACTTGCAAAACGGGCAGGTAATTCGCATCGAGGGTGGTCCCTTGGCTTGGTTCTGCGCAAGCGGTAACTCGCGTCCACTAGACCATAGGGGGCAATTACCTGTTGCCGCACCCCCTTGAACTTTCAGCTGATCTATGTATACAGAGCAGTATGTCTGCCTCCGTTTCCGCGGACGCAAAGCCGTACCTTCAACGACTGGTCAGATGAATGGATTCAGCGACTTTCGACTGTGTATACAGAAAATTGACCCGAATATCGACACGACGAACGACTAGCCACCATCAGTGACAGCGGTCTTCCCTAAACGGACGCCGCGAGCAGGCTCACGACGACGGTGTCGCCCTTGGTTGACAGCTGGCCAACCGGGGCGAAGCCGAGGCGGTCGTGAAAAGCGAGCGAGCCCGGGTTCGGCGGCTCCAGGTTGACCTCGCAGAACACCTCGGTGAGGTTCAGACGGCGGGCAGCCCCAAAGATGGCGTCGTAGAGCACCTGGCCGAGGCCCTGCCCGCGATACCCGTCGGCCACGACGATGCGGTCGACGTAGAGAAAATCGGTGGACCGGCTGGAGAACCAGCGGTAGTTCTCACTCGCGTATTCGGCCCCGGCGATGAACAGAATTGCGAAGCCGATGGCGATGTCGGACGTAGCGTCGTCAACGACAGCAACGGCAAGATTGCTGTGCTCGACGAGCGCGGCCAGCGCGTCGGCATCCAACTCGTTGACCGCGGGAACCGCAGCATTGTTGAGCGCGAGTACGAGCGGCAGATCGGCGGGAATCAGGGAACGAATCGAGTAGGTCACCCATTAACGATAGGCCAGTGCACGATAAGGCTGCTGTTCATGGCCCCGACCGACACATCCCGCAGGGACACGTGGTCATCAGTCTGCCCACCCTCCTCGGCTCGGGCAAGCTCGCGGGCATCCGATTCGTGCGAGCTGCTATCGGCCAGGCCCGGTATGGGCCGAGCCACAGCCCTGAGAGAATGTACTGTCGCCGTTTCGCTCGTGGCGGCTCGTTCAAGGAGACAACGGCGTATGACACACCAGGTGAGCACGAGTAACTACCGTGCCGCACGCGACCAGCTTTTGGCCCTGCGCGACGATCACGCTCGCGCCGCCCAGGAATTTCGCTGGCCAGATGTGGGAGAACACTTCAACTGGGCCACCGACTGGTTCGACGTGCTCGCCCGCGGCAATGACAAAATCGCGCTGTGGATCGTCGAAGAAGACGGCAGCGAGCAAAAACTCACCTTTGATGAGATGGCCCATCGATCCGACCAGGTCGCCACCTGGCTCAGCCACCACGGCGTCGGGCGTGGCGACCACGTCATGCTCATGCTTGGCAACCAGCGGGAGATCTGGGAGGCGATGCTCGCCATTATGAAGGTCGGCGCCGTCATCATGCCCACGAGCGCCGTGCTCGCCTCGCACGACCTGGCGGATCGCGTGCAGCGCGGCGGCGTCGCCCACGTGATCGCCAACTCGGCCGACGCGGTCAAATTCGACGACGTTCCCGGCGACTACACCCGCATCGCTGTCGGCGCGGCCCTCCCTGGGTGGTCCGACTTCGCGGATGCCTACCAGGTGACCCCGGAACCCATCACCACGGTCGTGGAATCCGCCGATCCCTCGTTGATCTACTTCACCTCCGGCACGACAAGCAAGCCCAAGATGGTGCTGCACTCGCAGACCTCCTACCCGGTCGGCCACCTCTCCACCATGTACTGGCTGGGCCTGCGTCCCGGCGACGTGCATCTCGCCATCAGCTCGCCCGGTTGGGGCAAGCACGCCTGGAGCTGCTTCTTCGCCCCGTGGATCGCCGAGGCGACCGTGTTCGTCTACAACTATTCCAAGTTCGACCCCGCCGCCCTGATTGCGCAGCTGCACCGCGCCGAGGTCAACACGTTCTGCGCACCGCCGACAGTCTGGCGCATGCTCATTCAAGCGGATGTCGGCGCCCGCCCGGCTAGCCTCCGCGAGTTGCTCTCGGCTGGAGAACCGCTCAACCCCGAGGTGATCCGGCAGATCGACAACGGCTGGAAGCTCACCATTCGCGACGGGTTCGGCCAAACCGAGACCACCGCAATCGTCGGAAACGGTCCCGGATCCGTGCTGAAGGCCGGGTCGATGGGCCTGCCCTTGCCCGGCGTCGCGATCAAGCTGCTCGACCCGATCACCGAGTTGCCCGCCGACGAGGGCGAAATCTGCCTCGACCTCTCGCAGAGCCCAGTCAACCTCATGAGCGGCTACCACGGCGAACCCGACCTCACCGCGCACGCCATTCGCGGCGGATTTTTTCACACCGGCGATGTCGCCACGGTGGATTCCGATGGCTACCTCACCTTCATCGGCCGCACCGACGACGTCTTCAAGTCGAGCGACTACAAGGTATCGCCGTTCGAGGTGGAGAGCGTTCTGCTCGAACATCCCGCGGTCGCCGAGGCCGCTGTCGTTCCCGCTCCCGACGCAACCAGGCTGAACATTCCCAAGGCCTACATTCATCTCGCGCCGGGCTGGGAACCGACGGCGGAGACCGCAGAAGCCGTGCTGCGACACGCCCGCACCGGGCTGCCGGCCTATATGAGGGTGCGGCGGGTGGAGTTTTTCGACCTGCCCAAGACCATCTCGGGCAAGATTCGCCGGGTCGAGCTGCGCGAGCGTGAAGACGACGCGGCCGGTTCGGACATCCGACTGCCGGACGAGTGGCGCGACGACCAGTTTCCGGGACTCAAGCGCTAACAGCATCCGCTGCAAGGACGGGGCTCACGGCCCGCGACGCGGCCCGGCGGCTCCGATACCGAGCAGGTACGCGTTCTGAAAGAACTCATTCAGAGGGTCGCGTCTTAGTAGCGGGCGAGCAGCTCCGTCTTTTTCGCGACGAACTCGGCGTCCGTGACGACGCCTGCGTCACGCAGTTGACCCAGTTGGGTCAAGTGCAGGGCGATACCGGTGGATGCCGTTGGCGCGAGTTCGCGACGGATGGGCGCGGCACTCAGGGCCGTGACCGGCTCCGGGGCGATGGCCGGTCCATGCACGACCGCGGGTGATGGTGTGGGCGGCGCTGCGTGCCCGGCCTGGGACATGCGGTCGATCCATGCCAGCGCGATCGCCGAGAGGATGAACACCATGTGGATGATGACCTGCCAGAGCACGCCGTCCCAGGTGTAGACGTTGCCGGTGATGGTCTCTCTCGGGCCGGAGTCGATCGAGGTGCCGCGCGCGGCCAGATCGCCGACCTCGATAAAGGTTTTGAGCAGGTGAATTGACGAGATTCCCACGATGGCCATGGCGAGTTTGACCTTGAGCACGTTCGCGTTGACGTGGCTGAGCCACTCCGGCTGGTCGGGGTGGCCATCTAAACGGATACGCGAGACGAACGTCTCATAGCCGCCGATGATGACCATGATCAGCAGATTCGCAATCATCACGACGTCGATCAGGCCGAGCACGGAGAGCATGATCGCTGCTTCTTCAACGTGGATGCCACCGTCGTCGCCGGGCACGGTCAATGACGTCCAGACGTCGCCACCGAGGTTGATGAGCTCCACCATGAACACGATCACGTAGATGATCTGCGCGATGATGAGCCCGATATAGAGGGGTGCCTGCAGCCAGCGGCTGAAGAAGATCATGAGCCCGACGCTGCGTACCCAGCGGGACTGAGGGCGGAAAGGGCGGGGGAGGGCTGCTTCAGTCACCGCTTGATCATAAATGGAGCCCGAGTGTGAACCCCCTGTGAGCGGAGGGCTCGGTTGCCCGAGGTGGCAGCGCCCGAGTAGGTGCTGTCGCGACACCCTTCGCATCCGGCGCAGTGGCCTGCGAGACTGAACTCACAGCTCGGCGACACGGGAGACAGACCGGATCACCGAAACGACGTACGCGCCACGCGCCTCGAAAGGACTCCATGCTCGATTTTCTGTTCAGCCCGATCCCCGGGATCATTTTCACAATCGTTGTGGTTTTGCTCATCGGCCTGATTTACGCCAAGACGATCTACAAGAACGCGGGGCCCGATGAGGCCCTCATCATCACCGGCAAGAAGAGCCGCAAAACCATCGTCGATGGGGCCACGCTCGAGGAGTCCGGCCAGCGCGTCGTGCACGGACAGGGTGTCTTCATCACGCCCTTCTTTCAGAAGGCGTTCAAGATCAGCCTGCGCAGCCGGGCGATCGAGATCACTGCAGTCGCGCAGGACCGCAACGGCATCACGCTCTCCGTCGACGCCGTGGCCATCGTCAAGGTCGGGGACGCACCGCAGTCGATTCGTGCCGCAGCCCAGCGGTTTCTCGGCCAGGACAAGAACATCGACGGCTTCGCACAGGAAGTACTGAGCGGCTCGTTGCGTTCGTCGATCGGCGCGACCGACGTGATGACCGTCATTCAAAAGCGAGATGAGCTCGGCACCTCGGTGCTCGCCACCGCTCGGGAGTCGCTCGCTAACCAGGGCCTCGACGTTGACTCATTCGAGATCAAGGGCATCACCGACGAGAACGACTACATCCGCGATATCGGCCGTGCCGAGCAGGCCAAGGTGCGTCGTCAGGCGGAGGTGGCTGAGCACGTGGCGAACCGCGAGTCACAGGAAGCTTTGATCACCGCCGAGCAGGCCATTGCCGAAGCACAGAACACTCTCGCCCTGCGTAAAGCTGCGTTGCAGCTCGACACCGACAAGGCCTCTGCCGAGGCCGCCGCGTCAAAGCCCCTCGCCGAGGCGAAGGCGCAGCAGGCCATCGTGCAGGAGCAGGAACTCACCGCCCAGCGCCGCGCCAGCCTGCGCAAGGCCGAGCTGGAATCCGAAGTCAACGCGATCGCCGACGCCGACGCCTACCGCATCCGGGTGACCGCCATCGCTGCCGCCGAGGCATCCGTCGCCAAGGCCACCGCTGATCGCGACAGTCGTGTCGCCAACGCCGACGCCACCCGCGCCGAGGGTCAGGCCGAGGCCGATGCCATTCTCGCCCGTGGTACCGCCGAGGCCACGGCCACCCGTCTTTCCGCCGAGGCCGTTGCCCAGCAGTCCGAGGCGCTCATTCAGCTGCGCCTGGTGGAAATGCTTCCGCAGATTGCGCACGAGCTCGCCGCCCCGATGGGCAACATCGACCAGCTCACCGTCATTTCAACGGATGGCGCCAGCCAACTCTCCAAGAACGTCGCGTCGGGCTTCAGCGAGGTTGACGCCGTGCTCGGCTCCACCATGGGAATCGGCATCAAGGACCTTCTCGGCGGGTTGCTCGGTGGAACAGCCGGAGCCGCCCTGCGGAACGCCGCGGCCACGCACGCCGGTGCATCCGTTTCACCCACTGTCGCGTCGACGCGTTCGACTGCGACCGGCGCTGCCGGTTATGACACGACGCCAGCCCCGACATCGACCGCCACCGCACCGGCAGCAGCGGTTCCGGCGGTTGCTCCGTCGTCAGTGTCTTCATCGGCGGCGATGGACGCCGCTGCGGCGCAGCTCTCCAAAAAGGAAGGCGACCACCTGCTGCCGTAGCGAATACGGCCAGGCAGGGCACAAAGATCGCCAAACTGCACCCCGCGCTGAAGATCCCAGCGCGCTCAGTCGTGCGTGGTCAGCGCCTGCCCGAGCATGACGGCACGGGTAGAGCCTGAGAAAACGGTATCAAGCCGATACCTTCTCCGATCGGCCAGCTGGCCCCATGAGCACCCACATATGACTAACATGACTTTTAGTCACGTACCGAAGTGCAGGCGTGGGCTTTCGTATCGGGTGGATTCGCTGGGGGGTAAACGTGGTTCAGGTGACCGAGGTTCCGGCTGGCGTGGCCCAATCATGGCGGCGTTCTCTTCATGGCGTTCTGGGCGGCCTGCTCGGGTTCGTCGCCATGAGCGCGGCAGCGGGCATTCTGGTCGCCGTGTCGGTGACCCCGGTCGTGGCGCTCTCGGGCATAGCTGCGACCAACACGATCTCGGTGTTCGAGAATCTGCCGGGTTACGTCAACATCGAGCCTCTGTCGCAGAAGAGTGACATCTTCGCCACTCGCAGCGACGGAACGGCCGAACTACTCGCCTCGTTCTACGATCAAAACCGCATCGAGGTGAGTTGGGATGCGATCAGCCAGTTTGCGAAGGATGCCGCGGTGTCGGGAGAAGACCCTCGCTTCTACGAGCATGGCGGGGTGGATTTGCAGGGCACGTTGCGGGCCACGGCCACGACGGTGGCCGGGGGAAACACGCAGGGTGGGTCGTCTATCACGCAGCAGTATGTGAAGAATGTGCTCGTGCAGAAGTGCGAGCTGCTCACCGAGAAGCGGGCGCACGACGCGTGCTACAGCGCGGCGACCGAGACCACGCCTGATCGCAAACTCAAGGAAATGCGGCTCGCCATCGGAGTCGAGAAAGAGTACAGCAAGCACGACATACTGCAGCAATACTTCAATATCACCGGCTTCGGGGGCACGGTCTACGGCATCGAGGCCGCAGCCAATTACTACTTCAATACCACCGCGGCCAACCTCACTGTGACGCAGGCGGCGAGCCTGGTCGCGATCGTGAACAACCCGGTGAAGTTTCAGCTTGACAAACCCGCGAGCGAGACCAACGGAGCCGCAAACGGTTACGCGGCCAACAAACAACGCCGCGACTACATTCTGCGCGAGATGCTGCGTTATAAGAAAATCACGAATTCCGACTATGACGCCGCCGTGGCGTTACCGGTCGAACCCGTGATCACCGAACCGAGCACGGGCTGCCAGACCGCCGCGGCCAACGCGTTCTTCTGCGACTATGTGACCAAGATTCTGCAGAACGATCCCACCTTCGGCACCGATGCTGCCGCTCGTATGCTCAACTTCCGCCGGGGCGGCTACGACGTATACACAACCCTTGATCTCGACGTGCAGAACGCGGCCGTCACCACCATGAACCAGCAGGTTCCCAAGGTCTACGCTGGCGGCGATGTCGGCGCGGTGATCACGAGTGTGCAGGTCGGTACTGGTCGAGTACTCGCCATGACCCAGAACAAGGACTACAGCCAGGACCCCATAGTGCAGGCGACCGGAGCCAACTACACCGGTATCAATTACGCCACCGACTTCGCCGAGGGCGGCTCGCTCGGATTCCAACCCGGATCGACCTACAAGGTTTTCACCCTGGCCGAGTGGCTCAAGGAGGGCCACTCGCTCAACGAACGTGTCGATTCCCGGCGCAAGGCGAAATGGGGCACCTTCCAGGACAGCTGCCTGGGGCCTCAGAATTATGACAAGGATAAACGGCCCTTCAACCCGCGCAACGATGCCAACGAATCCGGCGCCAATTACAGCGCGCTGCAGGCCACTGTAGGTTCGATCAATACCGGCTTCATCGGCATGGCGAAGCGGCTCGACCTGTGCGGCATCCGCAAAACTGCGGAGGCGTTCGGGGTGCACCGGGCCGATGGCAACCCGCTCTCGCAGTCCGCAGCAACCGTGATCGGAACCAATGAGGTTGCGCCGCTAACCATGGCCGTCGCCTTCGCCGGCATCGCCAACAAGGGCGTCACCTGTTCGCCGATTGCCATCGACCGCATCGTCAGTCCGGGTGGGGTGGAGATTCCGGTGCCGCCGTCGGTGTGCACGCAATCAGTCGATTCGACGGTCGCGGCTGGCATGGCCTACGCCATGCATCGGGTGATGACGAGCGGCACCGGGCGGCAATCCAACGCCAAAGCACTGCCTGCGGTGCCGATGATCGGCAAGACCGGAACGACGGATAGTGCCAAAGACACCTGGATGAGCGGCGCCAGCACCAAGGTGGCCACGGTGGTCGCCGTGGTGAGCGTGACCGGAGCGCTCAGCCAGCGGCGGCAGTTCTTTGGACGTGACCAGATCGCGACGGCCCGGCATCGCATGTGGCCGGTCGTGATGTCGGTCGTCAACGCCAAGTACGGCGGAGATGCCTTCGACGAACTCGCCCCCAAGTACATTCCACCGCCCGTGGTCGTGGCGCCACCGGTCGCTCCGCCGGTTGTGGCGCCGCCGGTCGCTCCGCCGGCAGCTCCGCCGGTCGCTCCGCCGGTCGCTCCGCCGGCAGCTCCGCCGGTCGCTCCGCCGGATGCCGCTCCCATCACCCCTGACCAGTAGCGCCGCTCAGGAATGGTGTGCCCGTAGCACCGCCTAAATAGTGGTGGGCCGTTAGCGCCGTCTCACGCGCTCTGCGCCGCATTGAGATGGTGCAGGGTGCCGCCGGGGCGTGATGACAGCTGAGCCGGCTGCGCGGCGAGTTCGGCCGCGTAGGCCGCTGCGCTGGCCGCTTCCTCGGCAGCCACCCGTTCAACGGCGTGCCGCTCCTTCACTTGGCGGGCCACATCGAACAGGTCCCACAGATTCTCCCCGGTCACCGAGACGCCGCGCGCACCGGAGCGCCGGGTACGACCGCGCACGAGCATGTAATTGGTCTGGAACACGTGCCCGCCGACCCGCTCCTGCGCGTCGTGAAAGAACACGACGTTGGAGACCGGGCCGGTGCCATCGTCGAGGCTGATGAACACCACGCGGCGGCCGCCGCGCATCGGAGGCGTGTTCGTGGCTCGCCGAACTCCGGCAAGCAGCACCTCGGTGCCACCGGGCAGGTTACCGAGCTCGCTCGCCGGGGTCACCCCCAACTCCCTGAACAGGGCGTGAAAGCGTTTCATCTGGTGTGATCCGACGGCCAGGTTCAGGTCCTGCAGCTCCAGATCGGTCTGGGTGCGGCCGCGCAGTTCGAGTGAGGTGATGGCGCCGGCGCGATCGCCCGAGTACTGCGGCACCGGCAGCTCCACCTCGAACGCTAGCTGGTCGGCGCGAATGACCACGGCGGTGCCGCGCAGCGATTGAATGTGCGCGAGCAGTTCGTGCCGTCGGGCCCGGTCGTAGCCGATGAACGTGTCGAGGGCGCCCACTCGGGCGAGCGCCTCGAAGGTGCGCCGCCTAGGGTGCACCCGGTCCCGAAAGTCCTGCAGCGACCCGAACGGTTGATGCTGCGCAATGCGCTCCCGCTCCGTCTCCGTGCTACCGACCAGTTCGGGCAGCGCCAGACGGATGCCCTGGCTTCCGTCGGCGAGATCCTCCACCCGGTAGTCCAGCGCACTCGACTGCACGTCGAGGGGGAGTACCGGCACCCCGAGCACCCGGGCCTCGGCGACGATGAGGTCTTTGGGCCACATGCCGGGGTCGTGGGTGAGTAGCCCGGCCAGAAAAGCGGCCGGGTGATGGGTTTTCAGCCAAGCGGACTGGTAGGTGGGCAAGGCGAAGGCTGCGCCGTGCGCTTTGGCGAAGCCGAAGCTGCCGAACCCGGCGAGCACCGTCCAGACCTGGTCGATGACGGCAACGCTGAACCCGCGCGCCAGTGCCCGTTCGCGCACGTACTCTTCGATCTCGGGGAGTCGCTCGGGTTTACCCAGGTGCCGGCGAAAGACATCCGCTTTGCCCAGGCCGCAGCCGGTGAGCTCGTCGAACAGCCGCATGACCTGTTCGTGAAAGATGACGACGCCGTTGGTTTCGCGCAAAATCGGCTCGAACCGGGGGTGAATGTAGTCGGGGGAGACCTCACCGTGCCGGGCCTGCAGATATTTGAGCGGCATGTTGTTTTTCATCGGGCCGGGCCGAAACAGCGAGATCTCCACGGTGAGGTCGTTGAACACCTCCGGTTGCAGCTTGCCGACCAGCTCCATCTGGCCGGGCGATTCGATCTGAAAAATGCCGAGCGTGCGCGTGGACCGAATGAGCTCGAAGGTTTTCGGGTCGTCGAGCGGCACCCGGTCAAGGTCGATACTCTCGCCGGTGAGTCGGTGATGCTCTTCAACGGCGTGCGCCATCGCCGACTGCATGCGCACGCCGAGAATGTCGAGTTTGATCAGCCCCATCGGGTCCATGTCGTGTTTGTCGTACTGCGACATCGGCAGGCCCATGCCGCTCGCCTGCACCGGGGTGCGGTCGAGCAGGCTCGCGTCGGAGAGAATCACGCCGCAGGGGTGCACCGAGATGTGTCGGGGGAGCCGGTCGAGTTTCGCGGTGAGGTCGACGAGCAGGTCGAGCTGTTGCGACTCACGTACCTCGGCGGCGAGGGCTTCGAGTTCGGGCTTCTCTTCGAGGGCGCGGCGAAAGTCGCGAGCGTTGAATCGCCACATCTGCTTGGCGATCACGTTGATCTGGGCATCGGGCAGGCCGAGGGCGAGACCGGCGTCGCGCACGGCGCCGCGGCCGCGGTAGGCGTTGGTCATCGACATGAGCGAGACCCGGTCGCTGCCGAAGGCACGAAACACTTCGCGGTAGATGTCGTGGCGCCTGGCCGACTCGACGTCGATGTCGATATCGGGCAGCGTCTGGCGTTCGGGGGAGAGAAAACGTTCCCAGAGCAGCCCGTTGCCGATGGGCTCGACCGAGGAGGTGCGCAGCGCGTAGTTGAGCACCGACCCGACCCCCGAGCCGCGCGCCTGAATGCGGATACCCATCCCGCGAATAATGTCGGCCACCCGTGACACGGTCAGAAAGTAGCTGGCAAAGCCTAAGTGTTCGACCGTTTTCATCTCGTGGGCGAGCTGGGCGTGGGCCGCTTCGACCGCGCGGGAGCCGCTCGCCGAGTACAGGTCGGCGATGCCGCTTGTGGCGCGCCGCCAGAGTTCGGTGACCGGGTCGCCGGTGACGCCGATGATGCGCGCCTCCGGCATGCGCGGGCGCCCCAGCCCGATATCGAGAACCGGGTCGAGGCTGCACCGGTCGGCGAGCTGCTCGGTGTCACGCAGTAGCCGTTCGAGCGCCCCGTCATCGTGTAGGCCGGCATCAACGACCATGCGGGCCACCTGGCGCATCGCTCCGGCCGGCTTGAGCCAGGCCTGGCCGTTGGTTTGGGGGGTTTCGAGTTCGGCAAGCGGCAGCAGAAAGCGTGCGGCATCGGCGAGATCGGCGGTGACTGCCTCGTCGGGCGTGCCGTATCGCACGGCATTGCTGAGCACAGCGGGGAGCCCGGCGTTCTCGGCGAGGGCGAGCATGCGCGTGGCCGGCGTCACGCTGCCGACGGTGCCGCTTTCGGCCAGGTGACAGACGATTTCGAGTACGACGGCCTGGGCGGGCAGGGCACGCTGCCAGTGGGCAAGCCGCGCCGCGGCATCCGCATTGTCGCGGCGGGCGATGGCGAGACCGACGTCGGAGTCGGGGCCGAGCAGCACGGTGAGCGAGGCGAGGCCGGCCAGGTCGGCCAGGCGATCGCGCGAAATGCTCGGTCCGGTGCTGCCGGGCGTGAGCGCGGAGCGTTGACCGGCACCACCGTCGTGGGCGGAGCTGACCGCCCGGCAGAGCGCGGCGTACCCGCGACCGTTGGTGTGGCCGTGGGCGAGCACGACCACTCGACCGAGCGGGCGATACTCCTCGTCGTGCACGGCAAGTTCGGCGCCGAGCCCGGGGCGGATAGCCACGGCCACGCAGGCTCGCACGTGTTTGACGGCGCCGTAGAGTCCGTCACGGTCGGTGACGGCCAGAAAATTCGCGCCCTGCGCGGCCGCCTGCTCGGCCAGGGCTTCGGGAAGCGTAACCCCATAGTGGGTCGAGTAGGCGCTTGCGACGTGTAGGTGCGCGAAGCTCGTCGCCAGTGCGTTGCTCATCCCCAGTCCAATGCTAAAGTCCAGGACCCGTCAATGCCGCGGCGCAGGTCGTAGCGGTGCTGTTCTTCGCCGCCGCGGCTGGCATCGAGCCGCCACAGCTCGGTGTCGATGCGGGTAGGGGTTCCCTCGTCTTCCCACCACCGGGTACGTTTGAACACCGCCTGCGGTTGCCCGATGACGGTGTGTTCGAACCGATTCCAGATGAATGCGCGCGGGTCGCCGTCGGGGGACAACTCAACGTCGACCGGTGCATCAATAATTTGGGGCAAGGTGGGCTCCCTGGGCTCGTGACGGGTGATAATGGTAAAAACCTGATGAGCGATGGTTAAAAAAACCTGCAATGAGTTCGAACAAAATCTCGTTGAAACCAATCACTATCGAATATCTCTTCTAGGTAAAAGTGTATGTCACCCCACCGACATGCGCCATGGGCGATCGCCTGCGGCCCAGCTGACGCTCGCGATCTACGATGGCCAGATGATCGAAGTAACACCGAACGGCACTGCACCGACCGGCACTGCACCGACCGGCACTGCACCGACCGGCAGCTCACCCAGCACAGCGCAGATCACCAGGGAGCTCGCCCAGCGTCTGGTCGAACAACTTGCGCCGAGCCTCGTGCACAACGTGAACATCATGGATGCGACCGGCATGATTATTGGCTCGATGGACGCCGCCCGCATCGGTATCCGGCACGATGGAGCCCGGGAGGCGGCGTTCCGCGGCGAAGCGGTACACATCGCCCCCGGTGACGAACACCAAGGCACCCGGCCGGGCGTGAACATTCCGCTGATCCTCGATGGCTACGTCGTCGCGGTCGTGGGGGTCACCGGAACCCCAGCAGAGGTTCTACCGGTCGCGCAGGTGCTGGTGCTGACCGTTCACATGCTGCTCACCCAGGAACGACTGCGCGACAACGCGTCGTGGCGAGAATCGGCGACCCGGGACATCCTCTCGACTTTGTCGCTGGGCAAACTCACCGAAACCCGCCTGATATCGGGGTTGCGGGGCATCGATGTGCCCCTGCAGCCGCCGTGGAACCTGACCGGAGTTTTCAACACAGCGCCCGGCGCGAACTCGTCGGTGTCGCTGCTGCGCCAGCTGCGCGAGCTCTCCGGGGTGGTGGCCGCCGATATCAACGGCGCCGTCTGGGTGCTGAGCGGATCGTCGACGGCGATCGGCCTGTCCTTGCTCCGGCAACGCCTGCAACAGTCCCGCGCGCAGCCCCTGTGGTTTCTGACCGGGCGGGTCGGCGCGACGATGCCGCAACTCACCGGTGACGCGGAGCGCCTCGGCACGCTGCTGGCCCGGCCCGGACTGCTCGTCCCATTCAGCACGCGGGCCAGCCCCGAGATTCGGCTCGACTCACTGGGGCTCGAACTTGCGATCGCCGGCCTGCCCGACGCCATGATCGACGACCTCGCCGCGTCGGTACTCGCCCCGCTCAGTG
The DNA here is from genome assembly GCF_002929825.1 of Cryobacterium sp. Y29. GTDB lineage: Bacteria > Actinomycetota > Actinomycetes > Actinomycetales > Microbacteriaceae > Cryobacterium. Next base: position 272,893 of record NZ_PJJN01000037.1, on the reverse strand, counting down.
ACACCCTGCGCGAAACCGCCCGGGTGTTTCTCGGCAAAGAACTGTCGATCGCCGGCGCTGCGCGAGCGCTCGGCGTGCACCGCAATACCGTCGTGCAGCGACTCGACCGCATCGAAGTGCTCACGACCCTCAACATGCGGCATTTCAGTTCCGCCGTCTCGATGCGGGTCGCACTGGCGGCCGACGACGCCCTCTATGTGTGCGGTGCACAGTAATCGTCTCGAAACTCAGCGAAAAATATGGGTTCACTCGACCTGAATATGTGCACGATTGTGACCTAGCCTGAACGAATGAACGGTCGCCCGGCATTGAAGCCGCTCACAATAGTCATCGCGCCGGATTCGTTCAAGGGAAGCCTCAGCGCCTCCGCCACCGCCGCTGCCATGGCCGACGGTGCCCGCGACGCCGCCATCGCCCTCGGTCTGCCGCAGGCCCAGATCACGCTCTGTCCGATGGCGGACGGCGGTGAGGGGACCCTCGATGCCATCGCCGCTGTCTGGGGCGTCGAACCCCGCACCATGCCCACCGTCGATGCGCTTGGCCGCAGCCGACTGGCCCGCTATGCTCGGTCAGCTAATGGCCGGGTCGGCCTGATCGAGGCAGCCGAGTCCAATGGTTTGCCACTGGTAGCGGATACCGCGCCCCAGCCCCAGCGTGCCGACACCTTCGGTGTCGGTCTGCTCGCCTGGGAATTACTCGACCAAAATGTCGAGGAGATTCTGCTCTGTATCGGCGGCTCGGCCAGCACCGACGGTGGAACCGGCCTGCTCGCCGCGCTCGGCGCACGCTTCCTCGATGCGGCCGGCGAAATCGTCGCTCCCGGCGGGGCCGGACTGGCGCAGATCGAGTCGATCGACCTCGCCGGACTACACCCGCACGCCCGCGCCGTGCGCTGGCGTGTCGCCGTCGACGTGAACAATCCGCTCTGCGGCTCGACCGGCGCCGCCGCGGTGTTCGGCCCGCAAAAGGGTGCCGCGCCGAGTGACATTGCCGAGCTCGACGCCGGTCTGGCCCACCTCGCCGCCATCGTTCTGGGCGAAACCGGCGAGGACATGACCGACCGGCCCGGTGCGGGAGCGGCCGGCGGTATGCCGGCCACTCTGGTGCCGTTGCTTCGCGCCGAGCTGGTTCCCGGCTCCACCCTGGTAGCGGATGCCGTCGGCCTCGCCGACAAAATCGCCGACGCCGACCTCGTGCTCACCGGTGAAGGCAGCTTCGACTCCCAATCCCTCGGCGGCAAGGTAGCCGTGGCTGTCGCTCGTCTGGCCCCGGCAGGATGCCCGGTCGTCGTCATCGCGGGACGGGTGTCACTGCCTGCGGCCGACACCGCAGCATCCGGGGTCACCGCCGCCTTCTCGATCGCCGGCGGACCGGCGACCCTCGACGACCTGCAGCACCACGCGGCCGAACGTGTGCGCGACACGACGGCGCAGGCCGTCGCCCTCTTTCTTCAGTCCCACTAGTTGCCGCTCCACCCAGAAATAGAAAGATCGTCTCAATGCTGAGCATTGCCATCCTGCTGACTCTCGTCGCCGCCATCGTCTTCGCCACCGCCAAGCTGAAGATCAATCCCTTTCTCGCCTTGCTCGCCGCCGCCTTAATCGGTGGTTTCGCATTCGGGTTGCCGGTCGACACGATCGCCTCGACCATCACGACGGCCTTCGGCGCCACTCTGGGCAACATCGGTCTGATCATTCTGTTCGGCACCATCATCGGGGTGATCCTCGAGCGCACCGGCGCCGCCATCGCCATGGCCGAAGCCCTCATTCGGGTGCTGGGCACCCGGTTCCCGACCCTCACCATGAGCGTCATCGGCTTCATCGTGTCGATCCCGGTGTTCTGTGACTCCGGCTTCGTGATTCTAAATTCGCTCAAGAAATCGCTCGCCGCCCGAGCCAAGGTGTCGCTGGTGGCGATGACGATCGCGCTGATGACCGGCCTGTACGCCACCCACGTGTTCGTGCCGCCGACCCCCGGACCGCTCGCCGCCGCCGGCAATCTCAACGTCATCGACCAGCTCGGACTGATCATCGGATTCGGCCTGATCGCCGCTGCGGTTTCTGCGGTGGCCGGGCTGCTCTGGGCGAACCGGTTCCTGAAGAAGAACATCGAGCTCATGCCGGAAGTGGCCGGTGAAGAAGATGAGCAGGACTACGACAAGATTCGCGCCTCCTATGGCAAACTGCCTCACGCGTTCATGGCCTTTTTGCCGATTCTCGCGCCGATCCTGTTGATCTGCATCGCCTCGATCGCCAAGCTTCCCAGCCTGCCGTTCGGCGAGTCCGGCCTGTACATAGCCGTCGTCTTTCTCGGCACCCCGGTCATCGCCCTGGCCGTCGGCTTGCTCGCCTCCCTGTTTCTACTGCGGGGCAAGGGCAAGCTCGACATGTTCGGTGAACGCGTCACAGAGGGCATCCGCATCTCGGCACCTATCCTGCTGATCACGGCCTCCGGTGCTGCCTTCGGAGCCGTTCTCGCCGCCTCCGACCTCACCGACTTTCTCGGCAGTTCCCTGTCGACCCTCGGGCTCGGGCTCGCTGTGCCGTTCCTGATCTCGGCCGCGCTCAAGACTGCCCAGGGCTCATCTACGGTAGCGATGGTGACGACCTCGGTGTTGCTGTTGCCCCTGCTGCCGGCACTCGGCCTTGATTCTGACTTGGGCAAGGTGCTTTCAGTGCTCGCGATCGGCGCCGGCGCCATGGTGGTCTCGCACGCCAACGACAGCTTCTTCTGGGTGGTGTCGCAGCTCAGCCGTATTCCCGTAGCGACCGCGTACCGCACGCTCACCCCGGCCACGGCAATTCAGGGTGTCGCCGGTTTCGCCGCCGTCTGGGTGATCGGCCTCATCGTTCTGTAGGCCCGTGTAACTGTAGGCCCGTGTAACTGCAAATCTGTGTGCCCGGCGACACCGAGCGTTCATGTTCGGTTAACCCTCGAGACACCGCGCGGCGGGAGAGTAGACTCGCCCCCAGTTCGGGGCAGAACCTAACCATGAGGAGCGCTCGCATGTTGAATCGTGAATCCACCGGCCCCCGTCAGCACACGACCGATCGTGTTCGGCCGTTGCTGCCGCTGCTGCCCATGGAGGGGCACACGCTCGGCAAGCGCAGCGCGGTCACCTGCCACCTCAAGTGCGCTGACGCCTGCTTCCACCCGGTGCCCAACGAGAGCAAGAACGACTACTTTCGTGACATCGTCGGCGCTGCACTGAGCCGCCGTTCCCTGCTCGTGGGCGTGGGCGTCGGTGCTGCGGCGATCGTACTCGGGTCGGGCCAGTCGGTACCCGCGCTGGCGGCACCCGGCGGTCCGGTCAGCCGTGGCCTCGCATTCACGCCGATCGCGCCCGTTCCGGCCGCCGTCGACGCCTTCTCGGTGCCCGCCGGCTATTCCTGGAACCCCATCATCCGCTGGGGGGACCCGCTATTCGCCGCCACTGACCGGTTCGACCCAGAACACCAGACGGCCGCCTTGCAGGCGCTCCAGTTCGGCTACAACAACGACTACCTCGACATCCTCGAGGGTCCGGGGCGCAAAGGGCGGGACGGCATCCTCGTCACCAACCACGAATACACCAACGAGAACATCATGTTCGCCCCCGCCACGACACCGGCCGAGGCCGATGAGCAGCGTCGCATTGCCATGATGGCCCACGGCATGTCCGTGGTCGCCCTCGAACGAAAGCGCGCCGGGCAGCCCTGGACCTACCGGGTGGGTGACCGCCTCAACCGGCGCATCACCGCGAGCACGCCGTTCACCGTCACTGGTCCGGCCGCCGGCAGTGATCTGCTGAAGACGAAGGGCGACCCCACCGGCCGTACCGTGCTCGGCACCCTCGGCAACTGCGCCGGTGGCACCACCCCCTGGGGCACGGTGCTCTCCGGCGAGGAGAATTTCAACGGATACTTTCGCACGAACGGCACCAGCACAGCTGATGCCCGTTACGGCCTGGCCAACCGCCCCACCGGTCGGCTCTGGGAGCAGATCGACGACCGCTTCGATGCCACCGTCGCCGGAAACGAGAACGAGCCCAACCGATTCGGCTGGATCGTGGAGATCGACCCGGAAGCACCGAACGAGCCCCCGGTCAAGCACACTGCGCTCGGACGGTTCAAGCACGAGGGCGCCAACGTGATCGTCGGAAAGACCGGCCATGTCGCCGCCTACATGGGCGACGACGAACGCTTCGACTACCTCTACAAGTTCGTCTCCCACGACCGCTTCGACAAGAAGAAGAGCCCGAAGGCGCGCACCCACAACAAGTCCCTGCTCACCAGGGGGTCCCTGTACGTGGCCCGGTTTACGGGCAACTCGCCAGCCGGCGAGATCACCGGCACCGGCCAGCTGCCCGCCGACGGGCAATTCGACGGCACCGGCCAGTGGCTGGCGCTCGTCATCGACGGCGTCTGCCAGGTTCCCGGCTTCACCACGGATGATGCGCTCGTGAACACCCGCCTGGTCGCGGATGCCGTCGGCGCCACCAAAATGGACCGCTGCGAAGACGTCGAGCCGAGCCCGGTGACCGGCAAGATCTATGTCGCCTGCACCAACAACAGCGATCGTGGCCGGCCTGGCAAGGAGGGTGCCACCGAGGCCAACCCGCGGACGATCAACCGCGACGGTCACATCGTGGAAATCACTGAAACCGGATCCGACGCCACCTCGGTGACCTTCGACTGGAACCTGCTGCTCGTCTGCGGCGACCCGAAGACCAACACCAGCACCTACTTCGCTGGTTTCCCGAGCGACAAGGTGTCGCCAATATCCTGCCCAGACAACGTGGCCTTCGACACCGAGGGCAACCTGTGGATCTCCACCGACGGCGCACCGAGCACGATCGGATTCTGCGACGGACTGTTCAAGGTTCCGCTCGCCGGACCCGAGCGCGGGCGGGTGCAACAGTTCCTCGCGGTGCCGCGGCAGGCGGAGACCTGCGGACCGGTTATCCGCTCGGAGCAGTCGATGGTCTATGTCGCCGTGCAGCATCCGGGGGAGGACGGCAGCTGGGCCGCCCAGGCCAGCCGATTCCCGGACTATGTTGCGCTGGGGGCGACCGCTCCGGCTGGCGCGTGGGCCGGGCCGCGGCCATCCGTCGTGCAGGTCTGGAAGCCCTGAGTCGTTCCCCGTTCTGGTCGTTCCTGTGGCCAGAACGGGGGCCACGAACTGGGAGTTTGCTGATTGTAATTTCTGAGATTCGTGGTGAAGTAAAGGGGCTGCTGTCAGAAATGGCAGCGCTCACCCAATGTGGAGAAGGTCGTCTGGTCTGCTCCGCGAAGAAAAACGAGGAAGGTAATTCATGACGGGGAACAGAGCAGTTGCCTACAAAAGTGCTGGAGTCGTCGAGGTCATTGACATCGACTACCCCACGTTCGAACTCAAAGATGGACCGGGTGTCAACCCGGCCAACATCGGCCGGAAGGTGCCGCACGGCGTCATTCTCAGAACAGTAACCACCAATATTTGCGGCTCCGATCAGCACATGGTGCGTGGCCGCACGACCGCACCGGCGAACCTGGTGCTGGGTCACGAAATCACCGGCGAAGTGGTCGAAACTGGTCCCGACGTCGAATTCATCAAGGTCGGCGACATCGTGTCGGTACCGTTCAACATCAGCTGCGGTCGCTGTCGCAACTGCAAGGAACGCAAGACCGGCATCTGCCTCAACGTCAACCCGGACCGTCCGGGTAGTGCATACGGCTACGTCGACATGGGCGGTTGGGTGGGAGGCCAGGCCGAGTACGTGCTGGTACCCTACGCCGACTGGAACCTGCTGAAGTTTCCCGACCGGGACCAGGCGCTCGAGAAGATCATGGACCTCACCATGCTGTCCGACATCTTCCCGACCGGATTCCACGGCGCCTACACTGCCGGTGCCAGTATCGGATCGACCGTCTACGTCGCCGGTGCCGGCCCGGTGGGCCTCGCGGCCGCCGTCTCGGCGCAGCTGCTGGGCGCGGCCGTCGTCATCGTCGGTGACATGAACGCGGAGCGACTCGCGCAGGCCCGCAGCTTCGGCTGCGAGACCATCGACCTCAGCAAAGGCGAGCCGGGGGAGCAGATCGAACAGATCCTCGGCGTGCCAGAGGTTGACGCCGGCGTCGACGCGGTGGGCTTTGAAGCGCGCGGCCACGGTAAGGACGCCGACCACGAGGCTCCGGCCACCGTGCTCAACTCACTCATGACGGTTACAGCGGCCGGCGGTGCCCTCGGCATTCCAGGCCTCTACGTCACGGGTGACCCGGGGGCCAAGGAAAAGGCCGCCCAGGTGGGCTCGCTGTCGATTCGTTTGGGACTCGGCTGGGCCAAATCGCTGTCGTTCACCACCGGCCAGTGCCCGGTGATGAAGTACAACCGCCAGCTGATGATGGCGATTCTGTACGACAAGGTACACATCGCCAAGGCCGTCAATGCCCAGGCGATCAGCCTCGAAGATGCTCCGCGTGGCTATGCCGAATTCGACGCCGGTGCGGCGACGAAGTACGTGCTGAACCCCAATGGTTACGTCAAGGGCTAACAGCAGTTAAGCGGATGGCCCGCCCGGGGATTCTCCCGGGCGGGCCATCCTTGTATCGAAATTGATCAGCATCCGCTTAGAACCCATGTTCTGGGCATCCCCGTGCGGGGCGCGGGGTTAGGCTGGAACCATGACCGGCGCCGACTTTGCACAATCAGCTCCGCGCTTCTATCGAGAGCGCGCGGACATTCCGTTGAACCTCGAAACGCCCACAGGGACCGTGACCGACCGGATGAACCGGCCGTTGCATGACCTGCGCCTGAGCGTCACCGACCGCTGCAACTTTCGTTGTGTGTACTGCATGCCCAAAGAGATTTTTGGTCGCGACTTCGCGTTCATGGAGCACGACGAGCTCCTCAGCTTCGAGGAACTGACCCGGCTCGGGCGCATAGCCGTCGCCCATGGCGTCGAGAAGATCCGGCTGACCGGCGGTGAACCGCTGCTTCGCAAGGGGCTTGAAGATCTCATCTCCCAACTGGCCGAGCTGCGCACTCCCGACGGCCGTGAGATTGACATCGCGCTCACCACGAACGGGTCGGCGCTGGCTGTCAAGGCGCAGGCGCTCAAGGATGCCGGACTGAAGCGAGTCACCGTGTCCCTCGACTCGCTCGACGACACCACTTTTCGCACCATGAACGATGTGAAATTTCCCGTTGCGAAGGTACTGCACGGCATCGACGTGGCCGAAGCGGTCGGGCTCGGCCCGATCAAGGTCAACATGGTGGTGCAGCGCGGCAAGAACGACCAGGACATCGTGGCCATGGCCCGCCACTTCAAGGACACCCCGTATATCTTGCGGTTTATCGAATTCATGGACGTCGGCACCAGCAACGGCTGGGAGATGGGCGCGGTTGTGCCGTCGAAGGACGTCATCGCGCGCATCCATGCCGAGTTGCCGCTCGAAGAGATCGCCCCGAACTACAGCGGTGAAACCTCAAGGCGCTGGCGCTACCGGGACGGCGGCGGCGAGATCGGCGTTATCTCGAGCGTGACCCAGTCGTTCTGCCAGTCCTGCTCCCGCGCCCGCGTCTCCACCGACGGCAAACTGTTCACCTGCCTGTTTGCCACCGAGGGCCACGATCTGCGGGCACTCATGCGCGGCGGCTGCTCCGACGCCGAACTGTCCACCGTCATGGCACACCTTTGGCGGGAGCGCACCGACCGCTATTCGCAGCTGCGGAGCGCGAAGACCAGTGAGTTGCGGGCATCCGGTGCCAAAAAAATCGAAATGTCCTATATCGGCGGTTAATCAACAGCCTGGAGCGCGGTAACGGCACCAGCGTGGGAGACTTTAAGAATGAACAGAATTACCGCGCGACGCAAAATCACCCGAATCACCGTTGGTGCCCAGCCTCTGGCTGGCGAGGACCTGCTGGCGGTTGAAGAACCCCTGGAAATTCGAGTGAACGGCCGCCGCCTCGCCGTCACGATGCGCACCCCGGGCAACGACATCGACCTTGCAGCTGGGTTTCTGGTCTCGGAGGGCGTCATCACACGGGGTGACGACTTCAATTCGGCCCGCTACTGCGCCGGGGCGATCGACGGAGTCAACACCTATAACGTGCTCGACGTCACCCTCGGTGCCGGCGTCGCGCCGCCGGCACCGAGCCTGGAGCGCTCCCTCATCACCAACAGCTCCTGTGGCCTGTGCGGCAAAGAGAGCATCGATGCCGTGCGCACCAAATCAGTCTTCACGATAGCGGATGACGCGGTGCACGTGACTGCCGAATCGCTCACGACTTTTCCTGACAAGCTGCGCGCCGGGCAGAACGTGTTCGAGAAGACTGGCGGCATCCACGCTGCCGGACTGTTCGATGCCGCCACCGGCGAACTCCTCGTGCTGCGCGAAGATGTCGGCCGGCACAACGCCGTCGACAAGGTCATCGGCTGGGCGGTCAAAGAGAACAGGCTGCCGTTGACCGGCACGGTTCTCATGGTGTCGAGCCGGGCAAGTTTCGAACTCACCCAGAAAGCCCTGATGGCGGGCATTCCGGTGCTCGCGGCGGTCTCGGCGCCGTCGTCACTCGCCGCGGAGTTCGCCGCCGAGGTTGGTATGACCCTGGTCGGTTTTCTCCGCGGCAACTCCATGGTCGTCTACGCCGGCGGCGACCGGATCATCGACGCACAGCATGACGAGCAGGCCGCCTGACTCAGGCTACGCGCCGGCGGCGACCGGATCGTCGACGCACAGCGTGATAAGCAGGCCGCCGGGCCCCGGCTAGGCGCCGGCGGCGACCGGATCATCGACGCACAGCGTGATGATCAGGTCGCCGGGTACAGCTAGGCGGCGGCGCCGGCGGGAACGAAGCGCACGGTCATGGCCTTGTAGCCGGGGGTGTTCGACTCCCGGGCCACGAGCTCGCGGTGCATGAGCGCGTTCGCCTCCGGGAAGTACGCCGCCGCGCAGCCGCGCGGTGTCGGGTAGACCACGAGGCGGAACGTGTCGGCTCGGCGCTCAACGCCCTGGAACGTGCTGATCACGTCGACCATATCGCGGTCGACGAAGCCCAGCTCGGTGACGTCGTCTTCGTGGATGAGGATGACGCGACGACCGTTCTTGATGCCGCGGTAGCGGTCGTCAAGCCCGTAGAACGTGGTGTTGTACTGATCGTGGCTGCGGATGGTCTGCAAGATCAAGTGGCCCTCTGGCGCCGACAAATACTCGATCGGGCTCACTGTGAACCGGGCCAGACCAATGTCGGTGGCAAAGCTACGTGTATCGCGCGGGGGGTTGGGCAGTACGAAGCCGTTCTTGGTCTTGAGCCGAACGTTGAAATCGGCGAAGCCGGGCACGACGCGGGAGATGTGGTCACGAACGATGTCGTAGTCATCCGCCATCGCCTTCCAATCGACCGCGTGGTCGTCGCCGAGCGTGGCGTGGGCCATGCGGGCGATGATCACCGGTTCGGCAAGCAGGTGCTCCGACACCGGCTCGAGGCGTCCCTGAGTGGTGCGAACGACCGACATCGAGTCTTCCACCGAGAGCACCTGACGGCCAGACGGATGCTTGTCATCGGTATCCGTACGGCCGAGGGTCGGCAGAATGAGCGAGGTCAAACCGTGCATGACGTGCGAGCGATTGGGCTTGGTGGAGACGTGCACGGTGAGACCGACGCGCTGCATGGCCTTCTCCAGCAAATCGGTATCGGAGCAGGCCAGGGCGAAGTTGCCACCCATGGAGACGAACACGTCGACGCGGTCGTGCACGAAAGCATCCACCGTATCGACGGAGTCGAGGCCGTGCTCGCGCGGGGATACGATGCCGAACTCGGCGTCGAGAGCGGCGAGCATGGGCTCCTTCGGCTTCTCCCACACACCCATGGTGCGGTCGCCCTGCACGTTGGAGTGGCCGCGCACCGGGCACGCGCCGGCGCCAGGCTTGCCGAAGTTGCCCTGCAGGAGCAGCAGGTTGATGATTTCCTTGAGGGTGTTCACCGAGTGTGGCTGCTGGGTCAGTCCGAGCGCCCAGCAGATGATGGTGGCTTTGCTCGCGATGAGCAGCTGCGCCACGGTCTCGATTGCGGCACGGTCCAGGCCGGTGGCCTTCTTCGTCTCGGTCCAGTCGATCACCGATCGCGCTGCCCGATAAGCCTCGATGCCGTCGGTGTTCGCGGCGACGAACTCATGGTCGATGACTGACCCTGGCACGCGCGCTTCTTCTTCGAGCAGCAGGTGGCCGAGCGCCTGGAACAGGGCCAGGTCGCCCCCGACCTTGATCTGCAGAAATTCATCGGCCAGGTTGGTGCCCTTGCCGACGACGCCCTTCGGGGTCTGCGGGTCCATGAAGTTGAACAGTCCGGCTTCGGGCAGAGGGTTGACGGCCACAATCTTGCCGCCGTTGTCCTTGCATTCGGCCAAAGCCGACAGCATGCGCGGGTGGTTGGTGCCCGGGTTCTGGCCAACCACCAAAATGAGTTCAGCCCGGTGGATGTCTTCGAGCGAGACCGTACCCTTGCCGATGCCGATCGTGGGATTCAGCGCTGAGCCCGACGACTCGTGGCACATATTGGAGCAGTCCGGCAGGTTATTGGTGCCGATGGACCGTGCGAACAGTTGGTACATGAACGCCGACTCATTGGCGGTGCGGCCGGACGTGTAGAAGACGGTGCGGTCGGGCACGGTGGCGCGAATCTGCTCACCGATGAGCTCGAAAGCATCATCCCAGGAGATCTGCGAGTAGTGCGTGTCGCCCGGGCGAATGACGACGGGATGCGTAATGCGCCCCTGGTTTCCGAGCCAATACTCGGTTTTCGTAGCAAGCTCGGCGATGGAATGCTCTGCCCAGAACTCGGGCGTCACCGTGCGCAGCGTGCTCTCTTCAGCGACGGCCTTTGCGCCGTTTTCGCAGAACTCCGCGGTCTTGCGATGTCCCTGAGATTCCGGCCACGCGCAGCCGGGGCAGTCGGTGCCGTCGCGCTGATTAAGGCGCAGCAGTGACCGCGCGGTACGCATCACACCAGCCTGGGCGATACCTCGATCGAGCGCCACCACTACGGCTCCGACACCCGCCGCGTGGGTCTTGGGGGCGGTTACAACGAGATTATCTTCGTTGATGTCTTCGATGGGAGCTGAACGTGTCATATACCTATCCTGCCTTGCCGCAAGAGGGAATTCCCCCGAAATATGAAATGGGTATAAATTTGGGGACGAAATTTGCGCGGTGAATCGTCTAGTATTGCCTCCGCAGACTATTCCACCTATCCGTTTGCGGAGTACGTCCACGGCCATCGTGGACAGCCGAAACGCACAGCAGAGTCGCTATCGCCTTACCGGCAGCAAGGACATCTCCATGAGCTGGCTCGACCGAGACCGCACCATCGCCCCACCTGGATTCAACCGCTGGCTGATTCCGCCCGCTGCACTGGCCGTGCATCTCTGTATCGGCCAGGCCTACGCCACGAGTGTGTACAAGACGGCGCTCGTGGCGCACTTCGACGCCAGCCTGGTGCAGATCGGGGTGATCTTCTCGATCGCCATCGTGATGCTCGGCCTGTCGGCGGCCATCATGGGTACCTGGGTCGACACCAACGGGCCGCGCAAGGCCATGTTCGTCGCGGCTCTGTTCTGGTCGGGCGGGTTCCTCATCGGTTCGCTCGGAATCTTTACGAACCAGCTGTGGCTGGTCTACGTCGGCTACGGCTTCATCGGCGGTATCGGGCTCGGCATCGGCTACATATCGCCCGTTTCGACGCTTATCAAGTGGTTTCCGGACCGCCCGGGCCTCGCCACCGGCATGGCCATCATGGGCTTTGGAGGCGGCGCCCTCATCGCCAGCCCGGTGTCGACGGCGCTACTCGGCTTCTATGACCCCAACTCCGGGGCAGCGAACTGGGTGGCCAGCGGCGATTCCGTGGGCAAGCTCTTTCTCACCCTTGCCGTGATCTATCTCGCGTACATGATGTTCGGCGCTTTCACGATCAAGGTTCCGGCTGCTGATTGGGTGCCGGCCGGATTCGATGCGTCCAAGGTGCGGGTCAAGGCCCTCGTCACGAGCAACCACGTTTCAGCCAAGAATGCCATTCGCACGCGTCAGTTCTGGCTGCTCTGGGTCGTCTTGTTCTGCAACGTCACGGCCGGTATCGGCATTCTCGAGCAGGCTGCACCGATGATCCAGGACTTCTTCCGGCAGAGTGACGGCAACTCGTTGGTCTCGGCGGCCGTTGCCGGAGGCTTTGTGGGCCTGTTGTCGCTCGCTAACATGGGTGGACGATTCGCCTGGTCGGCCACGTCGGACAAGACCGGACGCAAGAACATCTACATGGTCTACCTCGGCGTTGGCACGGTGTTGTACGTGCTGCTGGCCATCGTCGGGTCGAGCACGACGGCGCTCTACGTTGTTCTGGCCTTCATTATCATTTCTTTTTACGGTGGCGGTTTCGCTACGGCTCCGGCCTACCTGCGTGACCTGTTCGGAACCTTTCAGGTGGGGGCCATTCACGGCCGCCTGCTGACGGCCTGGTCGGCGGCCGGTATTGCCGGTCCGCTCATTGTCAACTCGTTCCTGGATGCTCAGGGCGCTCCGGGTGCGTTGACGGCAGCGGCCTATCAGCCGGCCCTGCTCACCATGGTGGGGCTGCTCGTTGTTGGCTTTGTGGCGAACCTGTTCGTGCGACCAGTTCACACCGACTATCACGAACCCGAAAAGCCGCTCGTCGGTGCACAAGCAAGGAAGGCACACGCATGAAGGTTTTAAAAGTCATCGTGGCTTGGGCGCTGGTGGGTATCCCGCTGGCCTTCGGCATTTCTCAGACACTCGCGAAGGTAACGGCCCTGTTCGGCTAAACCCGACGTTTGCAGACATAAACACATAGAGCCACGCCCCACTCACTGGGGCGTGGCTCTATTTTGCGTATTGCGCGCTCGGCGCTGATTAGGGCACTATGTCAGCCCGGGTGCTCTCATTCATGCAATGATGGCGAGTGGGGAAGTTGCTAGCCTAGCTAGCTATGCCTGATTCGTGCGCTTTCGTGTACGGGATCCTCAACGTTTCTCGAACCGGAAGTACCGAAATTCACCCATGTTCTCTCGTGGCAACCCCGAATCGCCACGATTGAACCGCGGAGTTTCACGAAAAGGAGCAGCCGATGGCTACCCACACCGCACTCGACGATCAACGATCCGCGGCAACGCTGCTCGAGGGAATTCGACGCGCCGACGACCTCACCGTCGCAGCCAGCCGCGATGGGGGCGCCCGCGCCGTGCGACTGCTCGCCCAAGCCGCGACCGATTTGAGCGACCAGCTCACCGCCATCGCCGCCGTTCACGCCCTCGCCCAGGTCTTCGACGACTCTGCCGATGAGGTGCTGGTGGCCCTGCTCTACCACGACTCCGCCTTTCTGCGTGAGCATGCCGCCTGGGCCTTTGGCGCCCGGCTGCCGCGCTACGACGCGATCGCCGGCCTGGTCACCCTGGTGCGGCAGGGTGGCTTTTCCGGCATGCTCGCTCAGCGCACCCTGGAACAGTGGGGCTCTTCGGCTGCGGACCAGGTGGCCCTGCTGCTGGAGGGATCGCTGCTCGGCATCTCCGAAATGGATGCCCGCGCCCGCCTCATCGAGACCATCGGCCTGATTCCCGGCCGCGTTCCCGAACGCCTGCTGCGTCGGGTGGCCACCGACAGCGCCGAGAGCCTGGACGCTCGTACCGCCGCAATTGCCGGCCTCGGCGATCGATCCCCGAGCGAAGCCGTGCTCGGTTTGCTCAGCGCTCTCACGCAAGACAGCGCAGCTGGCGGCGACGAGATCGAACTCGCAGCCGTAGCCCGGCTGGCACTGTTCGATCTCACGGTGACGAACGTGCCGCGGCCGAAATGGAACCGGGGCACCACGATCGCGCAGCTGTTCCTCCACGCCGACATCGACGGTGAACTCTCCACGGTGGGCGTCGGCGACAACGGCGGCATCGCGACCCTGCTGGTCCGGCTCGGTGACGCCCTCGTTGCTCGGCCGGCCGGCCGGCCGGCCGGCGGAACGCAGAGCGCCGCAGCATCCGCTCTTCGTGCGCCTTTCGCCGGCAGCCGTTTCACCGCTGGCCGCGCGAAAGAAACGGAATCGGTAGAGCGGGTCATCACCATGTCGCGTGGCACGCACGAGTCGGCGCTGAGCGGCCTGGCCAGTATCGGGAAGACCCGGCGTGGGCACTCATTCGCGGCGATTCCATTCGTTGGTGGCGCGGTCCCCTCGATCGATGCGTGGCCTCGGCGGGTTGCCGCGCAGCGCGGCATTCGGCGCATCCTCCGCTCGGCCGGTGTGGTGGATGCGATTCACCTGCGCATGGCCGACGTCGGCAGCCTCGCCGCTGCAACGGTGGCGCGGGACCTGGACATTCCGGTCGTCTTCACCGTCGCGCCAGACCCGCACGGAGTGATCGACTCCCTCGACGCGAGTGGCGCGCTCACCCGGGCCAACTTCGGCACCGTCGATGCCGTCGAGCACTTCTGGTTTCGCGCCCGCCTCGTGCAGCGGCTCGCTGCGGATGCCGCTCACACCGTGCTGTTTCCGCGACCGCGACTGCAGCAAGATATGGAACGTTTGACGGGAATCGACATTGACGCGCACCCGGAACGGCACTCGGTCATTCCCGAGGGAATCGATCTCGCCGTGATCGACCGCTCCCGCACGGATGCGCTCGGGTCTCTCGGACTCACCGGCGGAAGTCTGCTGGTTTCTGCCGAGGCGCATACCCGGGAAGCGGCGGAACCCGCAGCGGTGGCCTTCACCCAGCTCGACAACCTGCTCGGCACGCTCCCGACCGCTCGGCGAGGCCTGCCAGTGCTGATCAGCGTCGGTCGGCTGCACCGCGTGAAGGGTATGGCCAGCCTGGTCGAGGCGTGGAACGCTGACTCCGAACTGCGAGCTCGCTGCAATCTGCTGATTGTGGGAGGCGACCTGGAGCATCCGTCGTGTGATGAAGGGATCGAGTTGCAGCGCATGACCCACATCGTGCCCGGCGGCACCCTGGCCGGCGGCGCCCTGGCCGATCTGGCTGCCCGGGGCCTGCTGTTGGCTGGTCATCGCCCCAATGACACCGTCGCTCGGTGGCTGGCCGCCGTGCGCTACGGCCGCCCAGGCCTGGCGGCACCGTTCGGGGTGTACGTCTGCGCGAGTATGAAAGAAGAATTCGGAATCGCTCTGCTCGAGGCGATGGCCACCGGACTTACGGTGGTCGCGCCGAATGGGGGCGGACCGGCCACGTACATCGAGCACGGAGTGACGGGCATTCTCGTCGATACCGGTGACGGTGCCGCTCTCGCTCGCTCCATTGCGAAGGCCCTGGACCTCGCTGGCGGCGCGCAGGGTGGCGCCAATGCGGCACGAGCCCGCAGCATGGTCGCGAACAAGTTCACGATCGAAGCGATGGCGTCGGCACTCGGTGAGGTCTACCGCGGCGTCGCAGTGGCGACCGAGCCGGTCGCCTGGGAACTGAGCGTTTCGTGACCCTGCTGATCATCAGCCCGGACTACGCCTCGCACCTCTACCCACTCGCAACGCTCGGCGTTGCTTGGGCAGAGGCCGGCGAACGCGTCGTGGTCGCGAGCGGGCCGGCCACGGCCGACATCGTGACCGCGTTCGGGTTCGAACGGGAGCTTCTTCAACTGGGCCGCGGCTCCAACCCCGGCACGATCCGGGCCGAGCAGCAGCCCGCTGGCGAAGACGACGCCCTGCGGGGATTTTTCGATGCGACCCGCCGTGGAATGGTCGACACTTTGCAATTTCAGGCCGAGGCGCGCAGCAGCGATCTGCTCTACAACCCGGTCGTCATCGCTCGCGAGGTGCAGCGCATCGTCGCCCGGGTGCAGCCAGACCAGGTCATCGTCGACCACCTGGCCTTCAGCGCACGGCTGGGCTTGCTCAGTGCCGGCGTCGCGCACGCGGATGTCGTATTGGGGCATCCGTCTGCACTGCCCGTGGCCGCCGAGGTCTACGGTTACCCGCCGGCCTGGCCCGCCGTGTTCTCGCCCGCCGCCTCGGAACTGGCCCTGCTCCACGGGCAGTGCGCGGCCGTGCGCGACACCTTCACGGCCCAGTGGAACAATGCCCTGCGCGAGCTCGACCCGCATGCCGAGCCAAGCCGGGACGCCTTTCAGGAATCGGGCGACGTGCTCTTGCTCAACTACCCGGGCGAATTGCACGCGCCGGCGCGAACGAGGCTGCTGCCGCCCCACGTGTTTCTCGGATCTGCCGTGCGCTCCGAGGCCGTCGACCCCGAGGTCGAGGCGTGGCTGGCAGCCGATTCGCTGCCCGTTGTCTACGTCAGTTTCGGAAGTTTTCTCTCGGTGCGTGGCGACGTGCTCGCCCGCGTCGTCGCCGCCCTCGACGGCCTTCCGGTGCGGGTCGCCATCGCCGCCGGGGCGACCGATCCCACCGAGTTGGGGGCCTTGCCCGCCGCCTGGCTGGTGCGCGCGTTCCTGCCGCAGGTGCGCCTGCTGCAACAGGCCGTGCTCGCCGTCACCCACGGCGGCAACAACTCGGTCACCGAGGCGATGACGGCCGGAGTTCCGCTCGTTGTGCTGCCGTTCTCGACCGACCAGTTCGCCGGCGCGGCCGCTCTCGATGAGGCGGGCTTCGGCATCTCGTTGCCGCCCAATACCGCTACGGTTCTCGACCTGCGGGCCGCCTGTGAGCGGATGCTGCGCCTCAGCGCTGACTCGAGTGCCGACCCGAGTGGCGCCCCGCGCGCCCGCCTCGACGCGCTCGCGCTGTCGTTGACCAGGCGATCCGGGGCCGAGCGGGCCTACGCAGCTCTCACCCGGGTGCCCGCCCGGAGTTAGGCGAGGAACCGGTCAGTTCGGCCGGTCGACGTCGACACCCGTTCCCAGGTCACCGCACTCGATCTGCTCGACCGGGTGCGCGCGCAGGTACGGGCGGGCACCGGTGTCACCAACGAGGGTATCAAGGAGGGGCGTCCAGTGCTCCCGGCCGATCACGACGGGATGCCCCGGTCGGCTGGAAAACCGGGCCTGGCGCAGAGTGCTGGCCGAGAGAACGGTCGTACCCGGTGCAGCCGTGGTGCCGAAATTCGTGCCAACCATTCGCGCGACCGTGGCAGCGTTCAGATCGGGCACATCCACCGGAATGACCACGATGGCCGTGAGATCGGGCTGTTCAATGGCGCAGCGCAGGCCGGCGCGCAGGGACGCGGAGAGCCCCTCGGGCCAGTCGTTGGCCTGCACGATGCAAACGGATGCCGATGGCCGGTCCCTGCCCCAAACAGGCGCACTGGTGGGGTCATCATCACCAGCGTCGATCAGGGCCGCCGCCTCGGCCCCGCGGGCGCCGAGCACGACGATAACGGGGGAGCATCCGGCCCCGGCCAGTACGTCGACGGCGCGTTGCAGCCAGGAGCGCCCGGCGCTGTCGCGCACGAGGGCCTTGGGCATGCCGTAGCGCGAACCGGCACCGGCGGCAAGCACCAGCCCGGCCACGCGGCTGGGCGACGGCGGAAGAAACATGACTGTCATCGTAGAGTTTTTGTGGCGGCCTGCGAAACCCAGGCCGGCCTAATCCACGCTCACGCGGCGGCCCCGTACGTAGACGCCGGTGATCGCGGGCTCGCGCAGGGCCAGCAGCAGTGCGAACAGGGTCTGTTCGGCCGCCAGCGCGGCGTCGTCGGCGCGCACAGCGTTCTCCAGGACGAGTGCGAGGGGTTCCCAGCAGCCCGGGTCGATCAGCAGGAAGTCCGCGTCCTTGCCGAGGTCGAAGTTGCCGAACCGTTCCTCCATGTCGAGGGCACGTGCCCCGGCGAGGGTGCCGGTGAACAACAGCGCGGCCGGGTCGAGTGCCACGCCGGCATCTCCCGGCTCGGACAGGTGTGCTTTGTAGCAGTCGTTGAGCACTCGTGAAACGAGCCATTCGTCGCCGCCACCGACATCCGTTCCGATCGCGACGTTCACTCCGAACTGGGTAGTGCGGCGCCACGGCATGGTGCCCGACCCGAGGAACGCCTGCGAGGTGGGGCAGTGCGCGATCGACGTGCCGGTGTCGGCAAGACGGGCCAGCTCACTGTCCTGGCAGTGCACGGCGTGGGCGAGAATACTGCGGGGACCGAGCAGGCTGGAGCCGCCGCGAAGTGAGCCCGGCAGGAAGTATCCGTCATAGGTGTCGAGGTAGGTCTTCGTGTTGAACACCGAGCGCACGACGTCGATCTCCCCGGAGCCTGGCCGGTCGTTCTCGTTGAGATGGCTGTGAAAGTACACCCCGCGGCCGCGCACCGAGTCGTAGAGCTCACCGAGCCCGGCCAGGGTCGTCGGCGTCACCGACAGGCTAAATCGCGGCACGATCGCGACCTGCAGCAGCGCGGTGCGGGCGTCACCGGTATCAACAGCGTGCCAGCGGTCTATCTCGGCCAGGCTGAGCTCGATCGCCGCCTGCTCGCTTGTGATGAGCGAGCGAGCGGAGTCGGTGCCCACGGTCTGGATGCCGCGTCCGCTCACCAGCCGCAGGCCGGCCGCTTGCGTTTGTTCGAACAGGGCGTCCTGCGCGGGCGCAAACGCCGACCCGAACACGAGGGCGCTCGTCGTACCGACGGATGCCCGCCGCCGCGTGAAATCGCGTGCCACCTGGCGCGCAAACCCCGGGTCTTCCAGCCGCGACTCGGCCGGAAACACGCACTCATCGAGCCATTCGAGCAGCTGGCCGCCGCCGTAGGCATCCGTCGTGTAGGTCTGCGGAAAATGGATATGGGTGTCGACAAACCCCGGCAGGATGAACCCGGTTCGGGTCACCGGCAGCTGGGCGAACGCGGCCGGCAGCTGGGCACACGAGCCGACCCAGACAATGCTTCCATCTTCATCCGTGACGAGGGCGCCGTCGGGAATTGAGACGAGGTGTTGGCGAGCCTCACCGACAGTCGGAGCGCCAGCAATGTGAAAGATATGACCGCGAAAGACTGCGTGACCCGCTGATTCGTACATATCTACGTATAATATCCTCATTCACGAGATACAGCGGACAACGTACTCTGTTTCGGCGACACTCTCCACACCAACGCTGCCGGCCGACGCGCGGCGTCTGCTCAGCCGTGCAACAGCCGCCAGATGCGGTCGCGTGACATCGGCAGCTCGGTCGGGCGGATACCGATGGCATCGCGAACCGCATTGGCCAGCGCCGGCGCGACCGGGTTGTAGGTCGATTCGCTCATCGATTTGGCACCGTAGGGCCCGAGCACGTCGTGGCTTTGCGCAAAATAGACCTCCGTAACCGGCAGATCCGCGAGCTGGGGCACGTGGTAATTACGCAGCACCCGAGTCGTCACGGCCCCGGCGCCATCGAGGACAACCTCCTCGAACAGGGCGGTGCCGAGCGCCTGGGCCACCCCGCCCTCGATCTGTCCGCGACACTGCTCGGGATTCATGACGAAGCCGGCATCCGCGGCCTGGATCGACTGCAGAATGCGCACCTCACCGGTGTCGGTGTTCACCGCCACCCGAAACGCGTGCACGTTGAAGGCCAGGGATCGCAGCGCACCGTTTTCTCGCCGCGTGGCGGTCAGGTTTACGTCGTTGGCGGCGGCCCAGAGCGCCAGGTCGTCAAGCGAGAGAAGCTCGGAGCCTGACTCCACGGCTCGGAGCCCGTCGCGCTCCAGCTGCCAGGCCACCGCTGAGCCAACCCCGGTGCATGACGCCGCGGCCTCGCCGAGCGATTCGGCCAGCGCCGATGCCGCGGCCAGAACGGCCTTGCCGGCAACGACGACACCGGCCGAGCCGAACGCACCCGAGTCGTACCCGGCGGCGTCTGTATCGGAGTGCACCAGATCGATTCGATCGATCGTCGTGCACAGCGCCGTCGCGGCGATTTGCGCGTGTACGGTCGTGGTGCCGTTGCCGAATTCGGTCGTACCGACCCGCACCAGGTAACGGCCACCGGGCATCAGCGAAACGGATGCCTGCGAGCGGTGGCCGCGCGGCGGTGTCGTGGCGATCATCGACGACGCCATGCCGCGACCGAACCGCCACTGTGGCCCGACCGGTGGGACGACCCCATTGCCGCGCTTCAGGGCCGCTTCAGCGAGGTCGAGACACTGGTCGAGGCCATAGCTGCCGAAGACGAGATCTGGGCCTTCCTGGTGGGTGACGACGAGCGGATCTCCGGGTTGCACCGAGTTGAGCCGCCGCAGTTCGAACGGGTCCACAGCCAGTTCGCGGGCCAGCTCGTCGAGGGCGCATTCGATTGCGAAGGTGATCTGGCCGAGGCCGTAGCCGCGGAAGGCACCCGACGGAGGATTATTCGTGTAGACGCTCTGGGCATCCACTCTCTTGTTGGGCACGTTGTAGAGCGCGACGGATTCGCTCGTACCGTGAAAAATCACGCCAGGTGCGTGGTTGCCGTAGGCGCCCGTATCGGCGAGCACTCCCAGCTTCAACGCGGTGAGACGGCCGTCTTGCCCTGCTCCGAGAGTGACGTCGATCGTCATCGGATGTCGTACCGGGGCGATGGTGAACTCGTCGGTGCGGGTGAATGAGTACTGCACCGGGCGGCCGGTTGCGAGCACGGCGAGGGTGACGAGGTCTTCCGTGAGAAGCTCCTGCTTGCCCCCGAAGCCGCCGCCGACTCGCGCGGTGAAGACGCGTACCCCGGCCGGGTCGAGGCTGAACAGGCGGCAGATCTCCTTCTGCACCAAAAATGGAACCTGCGAGCTCGTGCGCAAGACCAGTCGGCCGTGGTCGAGCCAGCCGATCGTGGCGTGGGTCTCAAAGTGGGTGTGCGCGATGCGCTGGGTCTGCCAGCTGCCCGAGACGACGGTAGTGGCCTCGGCCAGACCGGCTTCGACGGAGCCGTATTCGCCGTGCAGCTCAGCGACGAGGTTGCGTCCGGGATCGGCCAGGCGCGAGATGACCGGATCTTTGTCACCGTGCACCAGGGGAGCCCCCGGTAGTCGGGCCAGCTTCGGATCGAACACGGCGTCTTGGAGGTCGTACTCGACCTCGATCAACCGACAGGCCGCCTCGGCGATTGCCACCGAATCGGCCACGACTGCCGCCACCCGCTGGCCGCGAAAGCGCAGGGTCTGGTCGAAGACCCGGGTGTCGTCGGGGTCGTCGAACCTGCTCTCGTGCCGCGCGGTCGAAAACAGGGTGGTGGGGGAATCGGCATGGGTGAGCACACGGTGCACGCCCGGCAGCGCGGCAGCTGTGGCCACATTCAGAAATCGGATGCGTGCGTGGGCGTGCGGACTGCCGAGCACGGCCAGGTGCAGCAGGCCGGGGACGGCCACATCGAGGGTGTACGGCTCCAGGCCGCTCACCACGCGCTCCCCGGCGATCGCGCCGGGGGAGGTGCCGACCAGGCCGACGGCCCGCGCACCCCCAGTGCGCCCGGTCGCCCGCACTGGTCCGAGGCTTGACGTCTCGGTGTGCTCGCGCCTCGACGCGGTGTGGCAGGACCCGTCCAGCGGGGTGTGCTCGCCGACGATCGAATCGGAAATCGAGCGGTAGCCGGTGCACCGGCAGAGATTTCCCTTCAAGAGACGGGGCAGGTCGTCGACGCTCAGATCGGTATCCGCTTCGATGGCGGTGGCGGTGACGATCATGCCCGGGGTGCAGAAGCCGCACTGAAAGCCAGCGGAGTCGACAAAACGTTGTTGCAGGGGCGAGAGGGTGCCCGGCTGGCCGAGGCCGGCCGCCGTCGTGATCTGCTTTCCCGCGGCTCGGTACGCGGGAAAGATGCAGGAGTGCACGGGCGTGCCGTCGACCTGCACCGTGCAGGCACCGCAGTCGCCGGTATCACAGCCCGTCTTCACGTCGAAGTGTTCGTGCTCGCGCAGGAGCGTGCGCAGGCACTGACCGGGAGACGGCGTCGCCTCGACCATGGTGCCGTTGACCTCAAGGGTCATGGCGCCGACATCCTCGATTTTCGCCTGTTCCAGCGTCATTGGCGGCCTCCGGCCATTTCGAGTTCGACGCGAATCTCTTCGCCGAGCAGCAGACCCATCGCGCGTCGCCAGTCGGCGGCGCCGTGGGCATCCGTGAACCAGCAGTCGATCGCGGTGATATCGCGGGCGAGAACGTGGGCGGTGGGTACCGCCGGGTAGCGCAGCTGCACCGGGCGCAGCGTCGCCGCTGTCACCGAGAGCACGAAAGCACCGAGCACGTCGAGCCGGCCGGCGAGCACAGCGCCCGAGCGGCCGAGCGGTGACAGGGCAATCTTGCGGTACGCCGTCTGCGCCTGCAGCGAGGCGAGCGGCACATGAATGGACCGCAACACATCGCCGTCGGCGAGCGTATTGGTCATGTTGCCGGTCACGAACGAATGGGCGGGCACGATGGCGTCGCTACCGTCAGCCCGCCAGACCAGCAGTTCGGCGTCGAGGGCGACCGCGAGGGTGATCATGGGGCCGGCCGGTAGTGAGGTGGCCAGGTTGCCGCCGATCGTCGCGACGTTCCACACCTTGAAGGAGGCGAACAGGGCCGTGCAGCACTGGTAGAACAGCGGATGCGCCGCCCAGCCCGCCCGCATCGGCAGTTGGGAAAGCTCGGCGAAGGTGCATGTTGCGGCAATCTCGAGACCATCCCCGGTGATCGTGAGCGCTGGCCACCCCAGGGTCAGCAGATCGACGAGTGCCGTGAGGTGGGCGCGCGGGTCGGCGAACAGCTCGGATCCGCCGGCCAGCGGTACGACGGTCGGCCCGAGCGCGATAAGGTCGGTGCGCTGCCGTGCTGCGGTGATCTGGGTCAGGGTGCTGAGGTCCATATGTCTTTCGTCGCATGTCGTGAAGCTAACGTGATCGGCGGTGGCGCGTCCGCGCAAGCGCCCCTGGCACACGGTATGAGGGCCCGGGGCGATCGAGCCGCGGTAACAGGTGCCCCATCTGGTCGCGATCAGACTACCTGTGGAGGCTCGGGATTAGCAGAGAAGGGAGTACCCCCCAACAGGGGCGTTTCGGCTGCTCGGGCGCAGGTTGATTCCCAGCCGACACTGTCAGTATTTCGTCGATTACGACGGTGGGAGACCGAGATGACCGCTGCCCCAACCCCTGAACACACGATGCCCTTCGAACAGCAGGATGCTGATGTGAGCCGGCTCGTTCCTGATCATTTCGATGTGGTCGTGATCGGTGCCGGCCCGGCTGGAACCGCTGCAGCCCTGCGTGCGGCGGAACTGGGCGCATCCGTTGCCGTCTGCGAATCTGACCGCCTGGGTGGCACATGCGTGAACACCGGATGCGTACCCACCCGAGTGCTGGCGAAAACGGCTCGGCTCATGCGGGAGATTCGCACCGCCAACGCGTACGGAATCTCCGTGTCTGAGCGCCCCCTGGACTGGCCCGCCACCGTCGCCCGCGTTCAGCAAACAGTCGACCGGGTGCGTGTGATGAAAAATGAGGCAACGCGGTTCGCTGACGCCGGTGTGGAACTCATTCTTGAGGGACGCGCCAGGTTTCTGGATGCCTACACGCTCAGACTGGAGTCTGGGCGCCGGGTGACGGCCGGGGCCGTGCTGGTGTGCGTCGGTGGTCACTCCCGGCGGCTGCCCGTTGTAGGAGCCGAGCTCGCAACGGTACCAGAGCACGTGCTCGACCTCCCGAATGTTCCCGCTCGCCTGGCCGTGATCGGTGGCGGAAACACCGGTGCACAGCTGGTCACCGTGTTCAGCTCCTTCGGCTCCAACGTCACCTTGCTCGACGTAGCTGACCGGGTGCTCGCCACATCCGATCAGTCCGTCTCGCAGGCCGTCGCCGAAGCGTTTGTCGAGCAGGGAATCGCGCTTCGCCTCGGCATTAAGGGAATCGACGGGCTCGAACGCGCCTCCGATGGCTCGATCACCCTGACCTGGCGAGAGGATGGCCACACCGTAGCGGGCAGCTTCGACGCGGTGATCATGGCAACCGGCTGGCCGGCGGATATCGGTGACCTCGGACTGGAAAATACCGGTGTGGTCACGACGAGGTCGTCCATTCCCGTCGATGCAAATTTTCGAAGTTCGGTACCGCACATTTTTGCCGTTGGTGACGCCAACGGCCAAGACATGCTCGTGCAGGCCGCACAATTCGAAGGAGAGGCCGCAGCCGAGAACGCCGTGTTGGATGCCAACCGACGAACCCCGCACCACCTGCTTCCTGCGGGTGGGTTCACCGATCCGGACTACGCGGGCGTCGGCCTGACCGAGGTTGACGCCCGCAGCCGCGACGAGCTGTGCGTCGTCACGGTGGTGCCCTATTCGTTGCTGGATCGGGCGGTGATCGACGATCGGCAGCGGGGATTTCTCAAGCTCATCGCCGACCGCCGCCGGGAGCACATTCTCGGCGCCCACGCGGTCGGCGAGAACGCCGTCGAGGTCATCCAGTCTGTCACGACGGCGATGGCCGCCGGGATCGACGTGGCCACGCTGGCAAACGTGCGATTCGCCTACCCCACCTACAGCGCCGTGATCGGGCTCGCTGCCCGAGCCCTGCTGGCCGAGCAGGCCGATAGCGCGGTCACGCTGGATGGTCAGACGTCGATCGCGTAGACCAGTTCTTCCTGCAGCATGCCCAGCCATTCATAGAGTTCGCGCAGAAACGGAGTGTCCTCGGTGGCGAGGTGAACAACACCGTCTGGCGAAATCTGCAACCGATCGGCGAGGGTCAGGCGCAGGTCGGTGAGGCTGCGCAGCCAGGCCTGCACGGCGTCGGGGTCGATACTGACCATGACCGGCTGGCGATCCTCGCTGTCGGGCGTGGCGGTATCCGGTTCACTGGCACCCAACGAGTCCAACACGATCTGGGCATTCTGCGATTTGCGTTCGAGCAGGCCGGTCGCCGTAAAGCGGCGAAACTCGGCCGCCGCTTCGTCGTCATCTCGGTAGGCGTCGGGCAGCAGCCGGCCGAAGACTGCGTCGCTCGCGGCGAGCTGCGGGTCGGTGGCGCCCGAGTCGAACATTTCGAGAAGCTGGGTGGTGGCCAGGCGCAGAAGGTCTGCTTCGATCGGTTCGAAGCGGCCGAGCAACCTGCCGTCCTGCTGCGGCGTGAAGCGCCGGGAGATGCTCATTCGTCGGCCTTCGCGAGTGTCGCCCAGAGACCGTAACCGTGCATGGCCTCGACGTGGCGTTCCATGGATTCGCGATTGCCGGTAGCCACGACGGCCCGGCCGGTGTTGTGCACCTGCAGCATGAGTCGTTCGGCTTGCTTGGGAGTGACACCGAAATAGCTGCGAAAAACGTAGGCGACATACGACATGAGGTTGACCGGGTCGTCCCAGACCAGGGTCACCCACGGTCGGTCGAGTGACACCTCCTCGCGCAGCTCGGTACGTTCGGCAGTCTGGGTCACCCCTCAAGCCTCACACGCTACCGCCGGGTTTTCCACCGCTGTGTCATACTGCGCTTTGCGGTGCCCACGTTCCGGGCGAGGGAATATCCTTGGGGTATGACGTCTTTTGCCCCATCGTCCGCCATTTCCCCAGCCCATGCCGCCCAGCACCCACAATTGGCTCCGCTGATTAACATTGACGTTGAACGCATTCGCAACGACTTTCCGGTGCTGCACCAGACGGTGAATGGGCATCCGCTCGTCTATCTCGACTCGGGAGCGACCTCGCAGAACCCGATCAGCGTGATGGAAGCCGAGCAGGAATACTATGAGCAGCGAAACGCCGCAGTGCACCGCGGAGCGCACACGCTCGCCGTCGAGGCGACGGAGGGGTTCGAAGCCGCCCGCGACAAAGTAGCCGCTTTCGTCGGCGCAAAGACCGACGAGATCGTCTGGACCTCCAACGCCACCGAGGCCATCAACCTACTCGCCTACAGCTTCTCCAACGCCTCGCTCGGCCTCGGCGGCCCGGCCGCGCGCCGGTTCAGCCTGGGCACCGGCGACGAGATCGTGGTCACCGAGATGGAACACCACGCCAACCTCATTCCCTGGCAGCAACTGGCGCAGCGCACCGGGGCCACCCTGCGTTTCATTCCCGTGTTCGACGACGGCAGCCTCGATCTGCTGGCCGCAGCGGCTATCGTCGGTCAACACACGAAGCTCCTCGCCTTCACCCACGGCTCGAACGTCACTGGAACCATCAACCCGGTCGCCGAACTTGTGGCGCTGGCTCGTAAAGTCGGGGCACTGGTCGTACTCGACGCCTGCCAGACCGTGCCGCACCTGCCGGTCGACGTCAAGGCGCTCGATGTGGACTTCGCCGTCTTCTCCGGCCACAAGATGCTCGGCCCCACCGGCATCGGCGCGCTCTATGGCCGGGCCGAGCTGCTCGCCGACATGCCGCCGTTTCTGACCGGCGGATCAATGATCACCACCGTGGACATGCACACTGCCGAGTTTCTCGCGCCGCCGCAACGCTTCGAAGCCGGTACGCAGCGCATCTCGCAGGCGATCGCGCTGGCGGCGGCCGTTGACTACCTGAGCGAAACCGGCATGGATCGGGTCGCAGCCTGGGAAGCCCAGCTGGGCCAGCGCCTGGTCGCCGGGGTCGCCGAGATCTCCGGCGTGCGCCTCCTTGGCCAAGGGCTCGGCGTGGAACGGCTGGGGCTTGCCGCCGTCGATGTCGCCGGAGTGCACGCCCACGATGTCGGCCAGTTTCTTGACGATGCCGGCATCGCCGTGCGGGTGGGCCACCACTGCGCCCAGCCGCTGCACCGCCGGCTCGGTGTGACCGCATCCACCCGGGCAAGCACCTACCTCTACAACACCACCGACGAGGTCGACCTGTTTCTGGCCACCCTCGCCGAAGTCGCCCCCTTCTTCGGTGTCAAGCCATGAGCGACCTGCAGCAGCTCTACCAGACCATCATTCTCGAGCACGCGAAGGCCCGCCACGGGGCGGTCGAGCTCACGCCGCTGGCCGACGCCATAGCGATCGGCACGGCGAGCGGCCTGCGGGTGGCCGAATCGCACCAGATCAACACGACCTGCGGTGACGAAGTCACCCTACGCGTCTCGCTCGACACCGAGACGGTCACGGACCTGGTCTGGACCGGGGAGGGCTGCTCGATCTCGCAGGCATCCGCTTCGATTCTCACCGACACCCTGCGTGGCCTCAGCACGACCGAGGCCCGCGCCCTCCTCGACAATTTTCGTGAGATGCTGCGCTCCCGCGGCAAGATCGAGCCCGACGAGGAGATTCTCGGTGATGCCGCCGCATTCGGGGGAGTGTCGCGCTACCCGGCCCGGGTCAAGTGCGCCATGCTGCCCTGGGTCGCCTTCGAGGCTGCCCTGATCGACGCCGAGTCGCGCTAACGGCGCAGGATTCCCGACCGCGCCTCACCAGGCGAGGGTGACGAGAACGGAGGAGTCAGGCGGCGAGGGCGCCGAGTTCGGCGCGAAGCGGCCAGTCCTGGCCTTCGAGAATGACCTGCGCGCAGATTCCGGTGATCGCGTTGACCACGATCGGAGCCATGAGGTTCACCGTCGTTGCCTCCTTGCCTGGGTTGACCACGACGAGCACGATCGCATCGACCGGCGCCAGGAGCGCGAGCGCATCGGACTGCTCGCTCGAGATCACCGGGAAGTAATCGGGCAGGTACACGCCGGCATCGAGCACGAACATGCGCGTCGCGGGCTCGGCGGCGGCCTGCAGGGAATACAGCCCCGCCGCGCCTTCGATCTCGCTCAGCCGAAAGTCCGTGTGCGGGTCGAGCCCAGGCGGCGGAGTGACGAAGCTCAGCAGGGGGCTGACCGGTGCAGCGCTCGGAGACACCGTGTTGGACGACACAGGAGGCAGCGGAGAAGTGCTCATCGGAGAAAGTCCATCAGTGTGGGCTGCAGCACCTTGGCGGTGACAGCGAGGGCGGATTGGTAGGAAACCTGTTGCAATTGCAGTTCGAGCACAATCTGGGTGAGGTCGACGTCTTCGAGTCCAACGCGCTGGGTCTCGAGCGCCCCGGTCTTGCTCAGCAAGGTCTCCTGGGCGCGTTCGACCTGCACTTGGCGGGCACCGATCGTGGCCCACTCGCTCGTCATGGTGCGCATCCGGGTGTCTATGTTCCCGAGATGGCTGCTCACGTCTGTGCCGTCGCCGCGCAGGCTCGCGATGACATCGTCGAGTACGGCGAAAACGGATGTTGCTGCGTCCGAACCGAAGACGGCCGCACCATCGCCATCCACTCGTACCGTCGTGTCGGCGCTGATGCGCCGTTCGACGGTTCCGGCGACACCGTTGTAGGTCAGGTTGCCGCTCATGTCGGTGGTAAATGCTGCCCGGGCATCCGAATTGCCCGCAAACACGCTGCGTCCCACATAGGTCGTGTTCGCCTGGGTGAGCAGCTCAGCCTTGAGCCCTTCGAGCTCGACCGCGATGGCTTCCTTGGCGGTGGCGCTGACGGCGCCATTGGCGCCCTGCACCGTGAGGTCGCGCACCCGAATCATGATGTCGCCCGTTGCCGACATGGCGGAGTCGATCGTCGTGAGCCAGTTGTCGCCGTCGTTGGCGTTGCGGCTGTATTGGGCGGTCGCGGCCTGCTCGGCACGCACCGCCAGAGCGGATGCTGCAGCGGTCGGGTCGTCGGACGACCGGTTGATGCCCTTGAGCGTGCTGGCTTGTTCCTGGAGCTTGGACAGCTGTGCCATGTTGTCTTGCAGGTTGCGCTGGGCAGCCCGCATCTGGGTCTGGCCGGTGACACGAGTGATCATGATTTACCTTCCCACCAGTCCGGTGCGGTTGATCAGAGTATCGAGCATCTCATCCACGGCCGTCAATACCCGGGCGGCGCCCTGGTATGCGGTCTGGAACATGAGCAGGTTCACGTTCTCTTCGTCGAGATCGACGGAGGAGTTGGCGAGCTGCTGGCTTGAGGCGTAGGTGGCCGTGGTGCTGGCTAGGTTGGCCTGCTGCAGCTCGGACTGGGTGGCAACGGCAATCATCGAGACGAAGTCGGACCACTTGGTGCTGGGGGAGGCGATGAGGTCTCCATTGACGTCGATAGCCTTGCCGGCACCGAGTTGGGCGATGGCATCCGCTATCGAACCGTCGTAGGCGCCACCGCCTTGAAGGTCTCCAGCGACGATATCTGAACTCTTGGTGGGAACAACATACAGGCCGAGAGCGGCTGGCTTACTCGGGGCGAATAAAAAGAACTCGCTCGACTGCGCACCCGACGAAGACTTCCCGGTCATGTAAATGCTGTTGACCTTTGTCTTTAGGTCCTCAGCGAACGTGTTGTAGGCAGCTGCGGCCGTGGCCAAGTCGCCCTCGGGCGCCAACAACGTCAACGCCCCGGCAATCTCGCCGCCGTCAACGACCACGTCGGACGTGCGCGAATCATCCGCCCACACCAGGGTGACTTTGGTGCCAGCCATCGCGTCGTCGAGTGTCGTTCCACCAGACACCTTGAGCGCACTCGCCGTTCCGCCGCTCACGAGGGCGTTGCCGCCGATCAACACATTGACGGTGCCGTCGCTCTGCGCCACAACGGATGCCCCGGTGAGGGCTGAAATCGTCGTGGTGAGCAGGTCGCGCTGGTCGAGCAGCTCGTTTGCGTTGCCGCCGGTGGCGATGGTCGTGCGAATCTGCACGTTGAGGGCGGCCACTTGGCTGGCCGCGGTGTTGAGCTCGGTGACCATGCTGCCGACGTCGCCGCGCACCGAGGAGTACTCGGTGCTGACGGCCTGGTAGCCCCGGGTGATCATGGTGGTGAGTTCGCCAGCAGTAGAGAGGAGCAACGCGGCGGGGGTAGAGGAGTCCGATCCGTTGGACAGCTCCTGCCAGCCGGCCCAGAACGCGTCGAGCTTGGCCGAGATACCGTTCTCGCCGGGTTCGTTGAGTGAGGTTTCAATGCTGCTCAGGGAGTTGGCGCGCACCGCGGTGTATCCGGCGGCCGCTGCGGAGTTGCGCACGTGGGCATCCAACTGGGCATTGCCGAGGCGGGCTACCCCGGTGACGGAGACACCCTCGCCGACGCGCGCGCCGCCGGTGAGTCGGCCGGTCTCGGCCAGGCTGCCGATGGCCGAGGTGGTCACCCGCTGCCGGTTGTACCCCACCGTATTGGCGTTGGAGATGTTCTGTCCGACAACGTCGAGACCTTTTCTGGCCGCGACAAGACCCGAGTAGGCCGTGTTCAGACCGCTGAAGGTACTCATCGCAACGTCCTCACAGGTTCCGGTCGAAGATGCGGGCGTTCGT
Source organism: Cryobacterium sp. Y29 (assembly GCF_002929825.1). Taxonomy (GTDB): domain Bacteria; phylum Actinomycetota; class Actinomycetes; order Actinomycetales; family Microbacteriaceae; genus Cryobacterium. Next base: position 242,847 of record NZ_PJJN01000037.1, on the reverse strand, counting down.
CACCGGGGTGCCGGTCGCTCCGCTCGCGTTGTAGGTCTTGGCGCTGACGTTCGCGCTGGCCATGGTCTCCTGGGTCGACCGGGCGGCGTTTCTGATGAAGCGTTCGTTGGAGTCGCGGAGCTCTTTGATCTGCGCGGTGAGATCGCCCATGGCCTTGAGGTGGGCGGCGAAGATTTCGCCCCACGGACCGGTCGGCGCGTTGGCGACGAGCTCGCGCAGGGTCGAATCCTCCTGCGTTCCCCACTGGGTAGCGAGGGCAGCCACTTCGACCGAGCGGCCGAGGCCGGCTTCGCGCACCAGGTTCAAGACTTGTTCGACCTCGCGGGTGGCATGCTGGAGCCAGCGTGACTTGCCGCCCTGCAGCAGGAGCTGCTCCTCTTCGAGCTTGAACACGAGCAGTTCCAGGAGTTCCCGTTCGCGCCAGAGCAACGCTGAGAGTTCATTGGCACCCATGAGTCCTACAACCACCTTTATCGGTTCGGGGTCAATCGGCACCCACCACGTAGATGCATCTATTGATTCACTGCCACTTTCGGCCGATCGCCGACAAGCGTTAGAAAAGAGCCTGCAAATACCGCAAACACTCAGATTGGGGAGGCGAAGTTCAGCCTGAAGACTAAATCAGAGGCATCCTCAGTGGCTATTCCCCCGTTCGCGGGGTCAATTTAGGTTAAATGGGCATGAACGCACTACCCACTTGCCCCAAGTTGGGGTAGATTCGACTTATCAGGCCGCAGGGTCTACCGCGTGTGACGCACGAGCGGGCACGTGTTGAAAGACAGTTGAATATTTTCGGGGGCAGGCTTGTGAACAGAAGTGACCGCAATGCCCTCGTGGTCGAGAACCTGCCGCTCGTCGGCTACCTCGTGTCTGAAGTCTGGGCCAAGGCCCGGCACCTGTCTCGCGACGACCTCGCCTCGGCCGGCTCGGTAGCCCTCATCACCTCAGCGGATGCCTTCAATCCCGATCTCGGCGTACCCTTCGGCGCCTTCGCCCGCCGTCGCATCATCGGCGCCTTCGCCGACGAGATGCGCTCCAACGACTGGGCCACTCGCACCGCGCGGCGCCGCATCAAAGAGACCCTCTCCGTGCAGGAGACCCTGTCGGCGGCCCTCGGCCGCACGCCCAAGGTGGATGAAGTGGCGGCTGCCCTCGGCGTCGACCGGGAGACCGCCGCGGCGGGCCTCTCCGATGCTGCCCGCACGCTGTCCAGCCTCGACAACACCACCGCCGAGTACCTCGTGGCCGACACGGCCATGCCCGAAGCCTCGCTGCTTTCCGAAGAGCGCCTGGTCTACCTGCGGGCGGCCATTGCGGCCCTGCCCGAGAAAATGCGCGAGATTGTCGAGCAGGTCTACTTCGACGACCGATCGGTGAAAGAGATTGCAGCGGAGATGGGAACCACCCACTCGGCCGTGTCTCAGACCCGAGCCGAAGCCATCCGCTTGCTGCGTGACGGCCTGGGCACCCACTACTCCGACGACATCGAGACCGAATATCACCCGGAATCGCGCATTGCGCCGGCCCGTCGCAGCGCATACCTCGCTCGACTGGCCGACCTGGCAGCCGTGGGCATGACCCGCGCGGTGCGAGGCCCCCTTGCCGGGGCTCCGGTACCCGAGGTCGCGCTCGTGGCGTCCTAACCCCCACTAACCAGCTTTACATCCCTCAACAGCATCGGCCCACGGATGGGCCGGCGTGACAATCACCTCTCACGGAAGAAAAACTCATGAGTATTCAGGTCAACACTTCGAACTCCGCCTCCACCGCCCTGCGCAATCTGGCGGCGTCGCAAAACGGTTTGGCTCAGCCCACCGTGGCCCTCTCGGGCGGGGTGCGGGACAATGCCGCCGACACCGTTGAGCTCACCGGCAAGTCCTCTGCACTGGCTGCCGTCGCGACCGAGAACAAGCTCGCCGCCAGCACCCCGCTGCGCGATGCCGAGATGGCCGCGCAGATGAGCCAGCACACGCAGGAGAGCATTATCGCCCAGCCCGGCGTCGCCATGTCGGCCCAGGCCAACCAGTCCAACTCCGACGTGCTGCAGCTGCTCGAGCCCGCCCGCAAGTAGCCGCCGCAGCCGCTCCAGAGGCTTGGCGTATGCACGGCCACTGCCCCGTCGACTTCGGTCGGCGGGGTACTGCTGTATCTGGAGGCTGCTTGCGCCCTGTGCACGCGGATGCTGGCCGCTGAACGTGAATTTTTCTTCAGATGATTGCGGGGCGCTGCTAACGCGTGGGTGGGTGCGGCCGATAGCTCTAGGTGTCAGCCCATGGATGGACTGGCGCACTTTGACCCAATCACGGAGGATTCATCATGGGCATGCAGGTAAACACAAACATTGCGGCGAACAACGCATACCGCAACCTCGCAACTACGCAGAACGACCTGTCCAAGTCGCTGGAGAAGCTTTCCAGCGGCCTGCGCATCAACCGCGCCGCGGATGACGCAGCTGGTCTCGCAATATCCGAAGGCCTGAAGTCGCAGGTCGGTGGCCTCACGGTCGCCGCCCGCAACGCTCAGGACGGCATCTCGGTCATCCAGACCGCTGAAGGTTCGCTCAACGAAGTCACTTCGATCTTGCAGCGCATGCGTGACCTCGCCGTTCAGGCTGGTAACGACTCGAACAGCATTGAGTCGCGAGGTGCAATCACGACTGAAGTTGGCGCGCTCCGGGATGAGTTGTCTCGAATCAGTGAGTCTACAAACTTCAACGGAACATCGTTGCTGAATGGCGCACCCACGACAAGCGGTGTTCTTAATTTCCAGATCGGAGCCAACGGCGACGCGGGCAGCCAGATTCAAGTCGGCTTGACAGGGGCCAACGTTCAGAACGTGGTAGATGCACTGGACTTTGGCAACACCGTCGTAAAAGACACCTCAATTAACGCGACGGGCATTAGCGACATAGAGGCCATTCAATTCGCACAGGGCGGCACGACTGTCAGCGTTGCCGCTTTCGCGGGCCCTGATTCTGATCTCGCCGCGTACTTGAACAACGATGCGAGCTTCAAACAGAACTTCACAGCGTCGAGCACGTCAGTGACGGACGCGTCGAATGTGACAACGACGACACTGAAGGTGACTTCGAATCTAGTTTCTGACGACCCAGTCGTTATGTCGCAACTGAACGGCGCTAATCCCCCGGTCATGACCCCGCTAGCGGCCACCTTTACCGGCACGACCATTTTGGGTTTTGACAGCGCAGCATCTGCTCAGCTGTCCATTAACGCTATTGACCAGCAGATCACGGACATCTCCACAGCACGTGCCGACCTCGGTGCTGTGCAGAACCGGTTCGAGAGCGTCATCAAGAACCTGGCCGTGTCCAAGGAGAACCTCACCGCTGCCGGATCGCGTATTCGCGACACCGACATGGCTGAGGAAATGGTCAAGTACACCCGTGCGAACATTCTGTCGCAGGCCGGTACCGCCATGCTCGCGCAGGCGAACCAGTCCAACTCGGGCGTACTGCAGCTTCTCCAGTAGTACCGGTAGCAACGAACGAACAGGTCGATTCTGATCTGAGCCTGGCCGCAGTCGCGGAGCGAATTGGACGTCGCTCCGTGGTTGCGGCCAGGCTTTTTCGTGTCTGGGGGTGCGGCTCCGCTGGTCGAAATCTCGACAAGCTCGATCCAAGGCTTGCCGAGACCGCCATGCGCACTGCGCGAGCGGTCTCGAAAACGCTTCGCATGGCTGGGTCGTCGAGAGACCTCGCGTTGGTCGATGGTGATCTCGGCAAGCTCGATCAGCGGAATGGGCGGCTTTTCGAGACCGGCTCGCGTTGGTCGATGGAGATCTCGGCAGGCTCGATCAGCGGAAGGGGCGGCTTCTCGAGACTGGCTCGCGTCACCCCGTGGTGATCTCGACAGGCTTGATCAGCGGATGGGCTGGCCTCCCTAGACACGCGCGACTCGGTCTCGGGGCGCCCCTACTCCGCTGGTCGAAATCTCGACAAGCTCGATCCAAGGCTTGCCGAGACCGCCATTCGCACGGCGCGAGCCGGTCTCGGGGACGCCCCCAGTTCCGAGACCAGCGTGAGATTGGCGCTGGCGGCCTCGGGATGCCAGCCATGCTGCATCCGTTGGTCTGCCGTGCTTGCGGGAAACTGTTACGAGCTGGCCGGCAGTGAGCCGAAACGATGAGCGGCAGGCGCGGAAGATGGCTGGACGAGGGCCAGTGTGCGCAGACTGGCCCCTTTCGGACGACCGGCGTCACTTTGATCACTCAAGTGTCCATTCCGACACTAAAGTGTCTATTGTGACACTTTAGTGTCCATTGGGGAGAGAACGGAAGGGCAACGATCGTGAATCTGAGCGAGCCATTGAGCGTAATACTGCCGGGTCTTGACGGGCCGATTCTGCGCACGCTGAGCAGAACCACACTTCCGTTGACCGGATCGCGAATCGCTGAACTCGTCGAAAACTCCAAGACCGGCGTGAGAAAGGCCCTCAATCGTTTCGTGAATCAGGGCACTGTCTTGGTCCGCAAAGCGGGGCCGTCACTGCTCTATCAAGCCAACCGGGAGCATCTCGCCTGGCCAGCCATCGAGGCCGCCGTGCACGCAGCAGATTCGATCTTGGTCGAGCTCGAAGCGCGAATAGTTGCGGAGCTGGGGGCGCACCTCAATCCGGTCGACGCCGTGCGGTGCACTGTCGCCCTATTTGGCTCAGTCGCACGGGGAACCAGCACACTGCACAGTGATATCGATCTGCTTCTTCTCTTTCCCGATTCCGTCAACGCCGACGAAGCGGAACTACTTGTCGACTCGCTTGCACAGCACGTCCCGAAATGGACCGGCAATGCCTGCAACGTTTTGGAGCTTGACCACCTGAGATTGCGGGCAATGAAAAACGCCAATGACCCGATCATAGATTCCTTGCTCTCGGACGCTCGTACCATTTTTGGTCCGAACCTACAACGCATGATGGCGGAGTTGTAACCCGTGGCACGTACCAAGAAGTTGACGCAGACCGACGTTCGGCAACGCGCGGGTACAGCGCGCGAGCACCTGCAGGTTGCTCTTGAACGGAAGGAATACATTGACGGGCAGATCGGGCCGTCGGCAGAAGCGCAAGTGTGTGCGTCGAACGCAATTTCAGCTGGTATCGCAGCAGCGGACGCCATCTGTGGCGCTGTATTGGGAGAACGTGCCAACGACCAGGACCATACCGCAGCAGCGGATTTGCTGGCGGCAGTCCGGCCCGACGGCCCGGCTCTCGCGAAACTTCTGCGCCGCCTGCTGACGGATAAATCCCAGTTGCAATACGGCGGCTACTGCACTGCAGCTGTTGCCAGAAAGATGACAAGTCATGCTGAGGTATTGGTAGGCGCGATGAAGGGGGTTGGTATTTGAAGTTAACGCCACCTATGCCTGGGGTAGATACGCCAATATTGACGCTGGCTATCTCGCATCCGCTACCCGGCCTGTGAGCAACTTTTACTGGCTGGCACGCACGGTGCCACTGTTGCGCCCATGCCCTATACGTACATGGTGAAGTGCTTCGACGGGAGCTTCTACATCGGCAGCACGTGGAACTTGGAGCGTCGAATCTGGCAGCACAACCACGGCAAAGACGAGGGTGGTGCCAGCTACACGGACGCTCGGCGCCCGGTCGTGCTCGTCTACTTCGAAGAATACGAGCGCATGACCGACGCCTACGGCCGTGAGAAACAGCTGCAGAATTGGGGCCGCAAGAAGCGGGTCACGCTCATGGAGGGGCGGATCGCCGATCTGGTGAAGGGGATGCCGCCCGATAGCCCGGAAGTATCCGGCGACCCGGTTTCCTGAGGCGGCTCGCGTCGGTCGACGGCGATCTCGGCAAGCTCGATCAGCGGATGGCTGCGAATGCGGGTTAGGTTGCGTGGGGTGATGGTGATCTCGGCAAGCCTTGGATCGAGCTTGTCGAGATTTCGATCAGCGGAATGGGCGGCTCGCTGAGGCAAGCGTGAGCCGGTCTCGGGCCCTGCTTCAGCCGGGCCGGGCGCCCAGTTTGCCCGGTATCACGCCGCAGATATCTGCCTGGTTTTCTAACCGGCGGGCCCGCGCGGTCGATAGCTTATGATGCTGGCCCATGGATGGGCCGGTGCAGCAGCAGTTGTTCATGGAGGAATCATCATTAGCGCGCACAGAGACACAAACAGTGCTTGCCGCCAGGGCGCACGGCATTCGCCGAACCGTGGCCGCGATGAAACCCTGATCAAAGCGGATGCCGCCTGCGCGTTCACCACGCCGCACCCGACTCAGTCGGCTCACCACCCTCAGCCCGGTAATCTCCACGGCTGACCCCCATTCTTGTATGGCGGCAGCGAACCGGCGATCTGGACCTCGCCCAACACCGCCGCCATACAGACCCCGTATTCACTAATCGAACGAGCACCAGGAGAGGCACCCCATGTCGATGGCAGTCGATGGGCTCATCAGCGGTTTGGACACGACGTCACTCATCAACTCCCTGATGACCCTCGAGGCCGGGCCGCAGAACCAGCTGAAGGCCAAGGTCACGAGCACAAACACGCTCATGACGGCGCTGCAGGGGCTGAACACCTCGATTGCGTCGCTGGCGACCCTGGCCGGCAAGGCGACGGCGACCGACGCGCTTGACCTGTACTCAGCCACGAGCAACTCGGCCGGCGTGAGCGTCACGGCCGGGGCATCCGCTACCGCCGGCTCGATCGACGTCGTTGTCGACCGGCTGGCCAAGGCGCAGGTCTCGGTCTCCGACGCGGTCACCGCGTGGCCCGGATCAAACTTCTCCATCACCAACACGACTTCAGGCAAAGCGACGGTCATTTCGGCCGGATCCTCTAACCTCGACGATGTCGTCACCGCGGTGAACGCCTCGGATTCCGGGGTGAAAGCCGTCAAGGTTGCCGCTGGCACCGACAGCAGCGGTAATGCCCTGTATCGGTTGCAGTTCACCGCTTCGTCCACCGGCGCAGCCAGCGCTTTCTCGTTCTCCTTCGATCCGTCTGACCCGACGACCGACCCGGCCATGACGAAGATCACGGCGGCACAGGATGCCCAGGTCACGCTCTGGGCGGGAACCACCGCCGCGCAGGCCATCACCAGCGCAACCAACACCTTCAGCGATCTGCTTCCGGGGGTGTCGGTGACGGCACTCGCTGTTTCAGACGTGCCGGTGACCGTGAGCGTGTCGCGCAACGATGCCGCGGTGAGCACGATTGCCTCCGAGCTGGTGAGCGCCCTCAACGGGGTGTTCGCGCTCATCTCCACCAAGAGCGCCGTGGTGAACAGCACCGACTCGAGCGGCAAGGCGGTGCTGTCGGCCGGCGTGTTCAGCGGCGACAGCACGGTGCGCGACGTGAAGCAGCAGCTGCTGAGCGCTGCGAGCCAGCCGATTGACGGCCACTCGCCGTCGGAGATCGGTATCAGCATCACCAAGAGCGGCACGATGGAATTCGACTCTTCGAAGTTCGCTACGGCCATGGCCGCCGACCCCGAGTATGTGAAGGGCGTGCTCGCCACTATCGCCTCCCGGGTCGAGGCTGCCGCCGAGAACGCGTCGGATAAGTACGACGGCATGATCACCTCGCGCATCACCGGGCAGGAGTCGCTCGTGAAGAGCCTCGGTACCCAGATTGAGAGCTGGGACGTGCGGCTGGCCTCCCGCCGCTCGACGCTCGAACGCACGTATTCGGCCATGGAAGTACAGCTCAGCAACATGAACGCACAATCCGCGTGGCTCACCGCCCAGGTTGAGGGCCTCAGCAGCTCGAACGGAAAATGATGACTATGACAATGGCACCCGGCACCCAGGCCCAGCGTTCCCGCTACAACCGCGACGCGGTGCTCTCGGCGACGCCGGTGCGCCTGCTCACCATGCTCTACGACCGTCTGCTGCTCGACCTGAACCGCGCCGAAGCGGCGCAGCTACGCCAGGACTGGCAGATCGCGTCGGACAACCTGCTGCACGCGCAGGCCATTGTGTCGGAGCTGAGCACGTCGCTCAACGTCGATGCCTGGGACGGCGGCGAGGGACTGTTCTCTTTATATACGTACGCGTCGACGGCCATGATGAGCGCCAACACGAGCCGCAATTCGGAGCGCACCCGGGAGTGCATCCAACTGCTCGAGCCGCTGCGGCAGACCTGGCACGAAGCCGCCGGCATGCTGCCGGCCGCACCCGCCTCGACTCCGCGGGCTGGGGGAGTGCTTGGCATTGGGTAATCTCGCCGCCTGGGAGGCGGTGCTGGAGGATCTCGAGATGCGAGCGGATGCCGCCGCGCGGTCTATGGCGGGTGTCGGGGCGGGTGCTCGGGTTGGGCGGGCGGGTCACGTTCCCGGAATGGCGAACTCGACAAGCTCGACCAGCGGAGGGGGCGCGGATGTCTCGACTCCCGATGAATGGGCAGCGCCTTTGGGGCTGGGGGCTATTCCGGTGGAGCTGGCGGAGCGGGTGGCAGACCTGCTGCACAATCAGCAGAAGCTCATTGGGGAGCTCGAGGCGGCGCGAAACCTCACCGCGAAACACCTCGCCGCGGTGCGCGCGGTGCCACGCGATGCGCGGGCATCCGTTTATCTCGACGTGGCCGGTTAGGCCGCTCGCCCGCTGTACGTAACGCCGGTAAATTTGCGACACGCCGGCAGTTTTTCAGCGGATGCCGCGGCGTGTCGCATATTTACGGGCATAGCGTGCGGCACCGGCTGAATACCGGAACTTAGGCCGCCCGCACCGGGCATGAATCGCACGCAAGATCTAATTTTGAGAAGTTTCTGTGTAACTGCTTACGAAATGCTTATCCCCGCCGATAGCAACTACTGAGCATGGATTGCTCGAACCGGGCCACGGATTGGCCGTTTATGTCTTTATCGACGAAACGGGGAGTCGTGCTTGATTCCGTGACCAGTGTGGCGCTCACCAGCGCACTCGATGGCCTTGCTTTGCGCCAGCGCACCATCGCGAGCAACATCGCCAATATCAATACGCCGAACTACCACGCCAAGGTCGTCTCGTTCGAGAACGCCCTGGCCCAGTCGGTCGAGGCCGGCGAGGGCAGCGTGACCGCGGCCACCACAACGCGGTCGCTCGAGGCCACCAATCTCAACGGCAACAACGTGAATCTCGATACCGAGACCCTCGCCAACATCGACGCCCTGCTGCGCTACCAGTTCGCGGCGAAGGCCGTCGAAGGCCCGGCGACCGCCATGCGCACCGCATTGCGTACCAACTGATGACCGACGCGATCAGCATCTCGGGCAGCGGAATGACGATGCACCGCAAGTGGCTCGACGCCATCGCCGACAACCTCGCCAACGCCAACACGGTCACCGCGACCGCCGGCCCCGCCTTTCAGGAGCGCTTCATCGTGGCGCAGGAAGGGCAGGGCACCTCCGGTGTCGCCGCCTCCGCCGCTTTCGGAGACGCCGCCGGAACGCTCATCTACGAGCCGACGCATCCGCTTGCCGATGAGGCCGGCTACGTACGGTACCCCGACATTGACATGGCCGAGCAGATGGCCCACCTGATCATGGCCCAGCGCGGATACCAGGCCAACGCGGCCGTGGTCGACCGGGCCAAAACCGCCTACGAAGCAGCACTGCAGATCGGACGTGGCTGATGCCCATCGGCGCAATCGGCTTTCCCCCCGCCATTGTCGGAGCCAGCACCACCGGCGGCGTCATGGGCGCCTCGAGCGCCACCGCAACCGGCGGGGCCGGCTTCGGCACCGCGCTGTCCGGCGCCGTCGACAACCTGCAAGGCCTGCAATCCACCTCGAACGAACTCTCCATTCAGGCCGTCAACGGCAGCCTCGATGACATTCACACCGCCACCCTGGCCAGCACCCGCGCTCAGCTCACCATGGAACTCGTCGCTGCCGTTCGCAACAAGGGCGTCGACGCCTTCAACGAGATCATGAGGATGCAGGCCTAATGCCCCGCCAGGTCAGTTCTGTCTTTCGCCGCTTCGGCAACGCCGTACGCGAATTCACCATCGCTCAGCGCACGGTGGCCATCATCGGCGTCGCCGTGCTCGTGCTCGGCGCCTCCGCACTCGGCATGTGGGTCACCAAGCCCGCGTACACGCCCCTGTTCACCGGCCTCAGCGGAGCGGATGCGAGCAGCATCGTCGACCAGCTCACCGCCGACGGCGTCAGCTACGAACTCGCCGACGGCGGCGCCAGCATCATGGTTCCCGAATCCAATGTTTACAGCCAGCGCATCAAGGCGGCCGCGGCCGGCCTGCCCTCCTCCAGCACCGGCGGCTACTCCCTGCTCGACACCATGGGCGTCACCTCCTCCGAGTTTCAGCAGTCGGTCACCTACAAGCGGGCCCTCGAGGGCGAACTCGCCCAGACCATCGGCGCGATGGACGGCGTGCAGACCGCGTCGGTGCAGCTCGCCATTCCCGAAGACAGCGTGTTCGTGTCGGAGAAAAACGCGCCGACGGCATCCGTTTTCGTGCAGGCACGCAACGGCGTGACCATGTCCAGTGACCAGGTGCAGGCCATCGTGCACCTGACCAGCGCATCGATCGACGGCATGAAGGCCTCCGACGTGGCCGTGATCGACTCCACCGGAACGGTGCTCTCGGCCGTCGGCATCGGCGCCACCGGCTCCTCCGACCAGCAGGCCACCGACTACGAGGCCCGCGTGCGGGGCTCGGTGCAGGCGATGCTCGACCAGGTGGTCGGTATCGGCAATGCCACGGTGGTCGTGGCCGCCGATCTGAGCACCGAATCGGCCTCCCGGGTTGAAGAATCGTTCACGTCGCCCACCGAAGCGCTCACGCTGAGCGACTCGGTCGACACCGAAACCTACAGCGGAACCGGGGGAGCGGCGGCCGGTGTGCTTGGCACCGACACGGCGGCGACCACCGACGGCACCGCCACCGACGGCACGTTCACCTCCGAATCCACCACCCGCAACAACGCCATCAACAAGGTCACCGAGAACCGCACCATTCCGGCCGGTTCGATCACCCGGCAGACGGTGTCGGTGGCGATCAACGCCGATGCCGCAGACGGTATCAACGTGGCCGACGTCACCTCGCTGGTAACCTCGGCGGCCGGCATCGACGCCGTGCGCGGCGACGCCGTCACGGTTGAAGTGATGGCCTTCAGCACCGCCGACGCCACCGCCGCGGCCGCAGCGCTGCAGGCCTCGACGGATGCCGCCGCCGCAGCTGCCACGGCGGAGATCATTCGCGTGGCCGTCATAACGCTCGGCATTGTCGCCACGATCATCGTCAGCCTCGTGCTCTACGCCCGGCGGTCGCGTCGGCAGAGCCGCGAGTCGGTTGAGATCGGCGAACTCAGCGAGTCGCAGGGCATGCTCGGCGGCCTCGGCGGTGTCGGTGCACTCACCGGCCCCGGCGCCAACCCCGCGAACTCGCAGATCGCCGGACCCGGCTCGTTGTTCTTCAACCCGACCGACCTGCCGACCCAGGTCATTCGCACGGTGCATTTTGAACCGACGGAAGCAGACATCCGTCGTGGAGAAATCGACGCGCTGGCCCAGAACGACCCCCGCGGCATGGCTGAGCAGCTGCGCGGCCTGATGGACGACCGGCAGAGCGTATGAGCGAGACCGTAGCGATCCCCACGGTCGCCCGAGCGGATGTTCCCCTCACCGGCACCCAAAAGGTCGCCGTCGTGCTCATGAACATGGATCGCCAGCGCGCGACCGAGGTCATGAAGCAGTTCACCGAGGTCGAGGCCGAAGATATCGTCTCCGAGATCGTGCAGCTGCGCAAGGTCGACTCCACCATCGCCGAGGCGATCCTGAGCGAGTTCCACGAGATGACCCAGCGCGGCGGACGACACGCCCGCGGCGGCCACGACTTCGCCATGGGCCTGCTCGAAGCCTCCTTCGGCGCCGAACGCTCGGCCGGTATGATGACCCGCGTGGCTACCTCGATGGCCAGCAAGGCCTTCGAATTTCTGGACTCCTCCGAACCCGCCGACGTGCTCAACCTGCTCGACGGCGAAATGCCCCAGACCATCGCCCTCGTGCTCGCGCACCTGCGTCGTGACCAGGCTTCCGGCGTGCTCACCGGCATGGACCCGGCCCTGCGCACCGACGTCGCCCGCTGCATCGCCACGATGGGCAGCGCCACCCCCGAAGCCATCCGCGTCGTCACCGAATCGATCAAGCAGCGGGCCGGTTCCCTCGCCTCCCGTGAGGTCATCGAGGTCGTCGGCGGCATCCAGCCGCTCGTCGACATTCTCAACCAGGCGGATGCCGCCACCGAGCGCGCCCTGCTCGAAGGCCTCGAAGAGAGCGACCCGGCGCTGGCCGAGGAAGTGCGTTCGCGCATGCTGACCTTCAACGACATCGTCAAGCTCGAAAGCCGCGACGTGCAGCAGGTTCTGCGCGGAATCGACACGACCGTGCTCGCCATGGCCATGAAGAGCACCTCGAGCGCGGTCTCCGAGGTCATTCGTGCCAACCTCTCCGAGCGCAACCGCGAAGCGCTCGACGACGAGATCCGCAGCCTCGGCCCGGTGCGCATCAGCCAGGTAGAGGATGCCCGCGCGAGCGTCGTGCGCGCCATTCGCGACATGGAAGCCCAGGGAATCATCACCGTGCAGCGCGGATCGGACGAGGAATATGTCAGCTGACACTGGTTTCGGTCGAATCACCTTTCCCCGCCTGCACGACGACGAACGCACCAAATCCGACGAAACGGCGCGCGCCCAGGGGCACGCCGCCGGCTACGCTGAAGGCCTGCGTGCGGCATCCGTCGATATGACGCGTTTGCGCCTCGACCTCGAAGCCGAGCGCGGGCAGGCCGAGGTAGTGGCACGCGCCAAAATGGACCGTGGTGTGCGGGTGCTGAGCGCGGCCGCCGATGCCCTCAACCGGCGCAGCCTGCCGGTGCTCGTCGACGCCGAACAGGCCCTGATCACCTGCGCCCTGCAACTCGCCGAGGCCATCATCGGCGCCGAACTCAGCCGCACCGAGCCGTCGGCCCGGCGCGCGCTCGACCGCGCCATGCCGGCATCCGCTGTCGGCGAATCGAACGCGTCCCACTGCATTCGCATGAACCCCGACGACCTGGCCATTCTGACCGACCGCACCGCGGCCGTGACCGGCGTGACCTTCATTGCCGACCCCGCGATCAAGCGCGGCGACGCCATCGCCGAAGTCAACGACGGAATTCTCGACGCCCGCATCGAGACCGCGCTGGCCCGCGCCACCGCCATTCTGCTGGCCTCTGTAATGGTGCCCGAATGACGTGGCGCCCGCGCGCCCAGACCTTCGCCACCGCGCTGCAGATTGCCCGGCCGGAACGCGTCGGCGTCGTGTCGTCGATCGTCGGCCTTGGTGTCGAGGTACGCGGACTGCCTTCCGCGATCGGCGACCTCGTTGTGCTCGGCGGCGAAACGGATGCCCCCGGCGTCGACGCCGAAGTGGTTGCGACCACCCGGGACAGCATCCGCTGCATGCCGCTGGGCCGCATGACCGGCCTGCGCGCTGGCGCTCGTGCGAGTGCCGCGCATAGTCCGCTGCTGGTTCCCACCGGCGCCGGACTGTTCGGCCGCGTCATCGACGGCCTCGGCCGCCCGATCGACGGCAAGGGCCCGCTGCTCTCGGACGGTGCCGTGTCGCTCGAAAACGACAGCCCCTCCGCCATGCACCGCGCGCGCATCACCGCGCCGCTGCACCTCGGCGTGCGTGTGCTCGACACTTTGACCACGGTGGGTCGCGGCCAGCGCATGGGCCTGTTCGCCGGCAGCGGCGTCGGCAAGTCGTCGCTACTGTCGATGATCGCCCGCGGAACGGATGCCGAAGTGTCGGTCATCGCACTCGTGGGGGAGCGCGGCCGTGAGGTGCGCGAATTTCTCGAAGACGACCTCGGAGCCGAGGGCCTGGCCCGCTCCATCGTCGTCGTCTCGACCTCCGACGAACCTGCCATGATGCGGTTGCGCGCGGCCTTCACCGCTACCCGCATCGCCGAATCCTTCCGCTCGCGCGGCGCCGGCGTCATACTCATGATGGACTCACTCACCCGCGTCGCCATGGCCCAGCGTGAAATCGGCCTCTCGGTCGGCGAACCGCCGGCCACCCGCGGCTACCCACCCTCGACCTTCTCCGTGCTGGCCCGCCTGCTTGAACGCGCCGGCACCGACGAGGTCGGCTCGATCACGGGCCTGTACACCGTGCTCGTCGACGGTGACGACCACAACGAACCCATCGCCGACGCTGCCCGGTCCATTCTCGACGGCCACGTCGTGCTCGACCGCAAACTCGCTATTACTGGCCATTTTCCTTCCGTCGACGTGCTCGGCTCGATCTCCCGCGTTGCCTCCCGGGTGAACTCGCCGGAACGAAACGCGATCGCCACGACCCTGCGCAAGGTGCTCGCCGCGCGCGCCGCTGCCCAGGACCTGCTCGACGTCGGCGCCTACCGCACCGGCACGAACCCGCTGGTGGACGCCGCCGTCGTGCATGACGCTGCCATCAAGTTCTTTCTGCAACAGCGGATGGATGACCAGACTCCCTCAGACGCGGCCTGGCAGCAGCTCGCCGGGCTCACCCGCAAGTTGGGGGGCGTGCAATGAGCCGGCTCTTTTCGCTGGCCGGACTGCTGCGCCTGCGCCACCTGCAGCAGGACCAGGCGGCGAGCGACCTGGCCGAAGCGAACGCGCGAGTGGCGGCGAACGAAGCGCACCGCGGCCGGGCTCGATCGGCCCTCAGCGCCACATCGATCACGCCGGACACCGTCGCGGCGATGAACGCCATGGCCGCCGCCCGGTCATCGTCGCGGAGCATGCTCGCCGACCTGGATGCCCTGGGCCGCAGCAACGCGTCCACCCTGAGCGAGGCGCAGGCCGCCTTCGACGCGGCCCGCGCCGAAGCGATCGCCCTCGAAAAGCTCGAGGTACGCCACCACGAAACCATCCGGGCCGAAGACCTTCGCGCCGAACAGATCGTGCTTGATGAAATCGCTTCGATGCGCTGGTATCGCGACCGTACCGACACTCCGACCACACCCCAGAATGGTGACTCACAATGACCATGATCGCCGCTATGGGACGCATCGAGCAGATCCAGTCGATGATGCAGCAGCTCGCCGCCGGGCCGCGCGCGACGACGACGACCGCCGCGGCCGCGGCCACGGCGACCACGGCGACGGCTTCGGCCGACAGCTTCGCCGCCTCCATGGCCTCGGCGCTGGGAACCGCCGGCGCTGGCGGGGCATCCGCTGCCGGAACATCCGCTGCCGGAACATCCGCTGTCGGAGCGACGGGCGGGGTGACCGGAACCAACGTCGTCGACGCCGCCAAGAAGTACCTCGGCGTTCCCTACGTCTTTGGCGGTGAGGACGCGAGCGGAATGGACTGCTCCGGCCTCGTGCAGAAGGTATATTCCGATGTCGGAATAGACATGCCGCGCCTGGTTTCTAGCCAGATGAAGATGGGCACGGAGGTGGCATCGCTGGCCGAAGCCCAGCCGGGCGACCTCATCGTCACCGGCGGCGGCGACCACATTCTCATCTACGCCGGCGACAACAAGATCATTCACGCACCGTACCCGGGGCGCACCGTGTGCCTGCGGGACGTCTATATGTCAGATTCGGAGATCACGACCATCCGTCGCATCATTCCCTCCGGCACGGCGGGAAACACGGGCACAGCCAGTACCACTGTGCCCACTACAGAAATGTTGAGCGCCGCCTTCGCGGCCTTCGCCAAGGGCGGCGCAGCATGAGCCTCGCGCTGAACCACCTCCGTTCCGGCGGAGCAGCCGGCCTGACCGGCGCCCCGCGTTCCGGCGCTGCCGCCGGCACCCCTTCGGCCGGAGCCCACGGTTTCGCCTCGGCCATGGCCGATTCCGTCGCCGACCTCGCGACCGCTCGCCGTTCAGCCGCAGCGGATGCCGACCGCTCCCGTTCTGCCCAGCAGGTTCGCGCCGCCGACCATGCCACCGGCCGTGGGAGCGACTCGTCCTCCGCCTATTCGAGCGCGTCGTCGACCACGTCCTCTGCCACAGTCTCCGCGGTTGCTGATCGCGCCGCCGCCCGAAACGAGAACGACGCGCAGTCGCCGGCCGAGCGTGATTCCACGCCTTCGACCGATCCCGCGGTCGCTCCTAAGTCGGTCGAGCCTGCGTCTGCCGCCGGTGCAACCCCGACCCTGCTCGATGTGGCCAGTTTGGGCCTCGCAACATTCCCGCCTGTCGCCGGTGTGCTCAGCCAGGCCCTGACGGCCAGCGTCTCGGCGTCGGTCGCCAGCGCGGATATCGCAGCGGCTTCCCCTGCAGTTTCCAGTACGGGTTCCGCCGCGGTCGCCGAACTTCTTGACGCTGGGACCACCGTTACGAGCGCAACGAGCGCGTCCACCCGGTCCGCCGCGGGACTCGCGGCATCGAGCCGGGCCGGCGCGCTGGCCGCACCGGTGGCCCCCGCCGGCACAACCGGGTCCGCTGGATCCACCGGCCGCTCGGGCGCAAACGCCGCAGCGGCGACGGCCGCCGCAATTGCTTCAGCGGGCGCGACGCTCACCGTCGCCGACGCGGCCACCGGCGCCGTCCCCACCGCAGCGTCCACCGCAGCGATCACCGCAGCGTCGTCGGCCGCTACTTCGGCCGCTACTTCGGCCGCTGCCCCAGCCGCTGCCCCCCCCGCCGCCGCGGCGTCCACGTTCCTCACCGCGGTGGCCGACGGAGCCGACCGCAGCCCGAAACTCGGTGCCGTGCGCATCGTGACAACGGATGCCGCAGCCCCGGCCCCGACGCCCGGCCTGGTCGCACCGACGACCGTGCCCGCGGCCAACCTGACGCCGGTCGCGGCACCTGTGCCCGTCGCATCCGCTGTGCCGGTGCCTTTGACGACGCAGATCGCCAAGCCGCTGTTCTCGCTCGCCACCGTGGCACCCGGCGAACACAAGCTGACCATCACGGTGAACCCCGACAACCTCGGCCCGGTCACCGTGCGGGCCCACGTATCGATCGACAATATTCGGGTCGAGCTGTTCGCCCCCACCGATCTTGCCCGCGAAGCGCTGCGCGCCATTCTGCCCGACTTGCGCCGCGACCTGGCTGGCGGGGGACTGAGCGCGCAACTCGACCTGTCGTCGCAGAACCGGGCGGGGGATCTGGCCGGCGACTCGCCAGGAGCCAAACAGCCTCGGCCGGAGCAGGCACCCAGAAACCTGCTGGGGCGCGAGCCCGACATTCCTAACGGCGAGCAACCGCCGCGCTCCTTCATATTCGGATCCGCGTCGACCATCGACGTAATGGCTTAGAAAGAGAGACCAATCATGCCAGTAGACGCAGTAGCTGCCGCCGGGGCCGCCGGGTTGTACTCCGGCGCGACCACCCGCACGCCGAGCCAGTCGATGGACTCGGAGGTGTTCATGTCGCTGCTGGTCACCCAGCTGCAGAACCAGGACCCCTCCTCGCCGATGGACACCAATCAGATGATCGCCCAGACCACCCAGCTCGCGATGATGGAGAAGATCACGGAGATGGCCACGGCCAGCCAGGAGAGCTTTTCGCTGCAGATGCGCTCCTCGGCCGCCGCTCTCGTGGGCCAAACCGTAACCTACTCACTGGATGACGGCACCGAGGCTACGGGAATCGCTTCCTCGGTCTCGTTCAAGGACGCAGTTCCGCAGGTCACGATCGGTGGCAGGTCCATCGCTCTCGACGCTGTCTCCGGGGTCACGACCGCCTCCGCTGCCTAACCCGGCTCCGTCCCCAAAGTTTTCCCATTTTCTTCATTCAATCGCTTTCTTGAAAGGCAGATTCTCATGCTTCGTTCTCTCTACTCCGGCATCTCCGGTCTTCGCTCGCACCAGGCCATGCTCGACGTCACCGGCAACAACATCGCCAACGTCAACACCACCGGCTTCAAGGCCTCCGCCGCCCAGTTTCAGGACACGCTCTCGCAGCTGACCGCCGGCGCCGGCGCCCCCCAGGGCGAGGTCGGTGGCACCAACCCGGCCCAGATCGGCCTCGGCGTGCAGGTCGCCGGCATCTCCACCAACTTCTCGCAGGGCTCCTCGCAAGCCACCGGCAAGTCCACCGACCTGCTGATCTCCGGCGACGGCTTGTTCATCACCAAGATGAGCGGTGAAACCCTGTACACCCGCGCTGGCGCGTTCGACTTCGACTCCGCCGGCCGTCTGGTCACGCCCGACGGCGCCATTGTGCAGGGCTGGGGCGCGGACAACGGCGTCGTCTCCGACGGCGGTCCGACCGGCAACATCACACTGCCGGTGGGCGCCATCATCGGGGCCACCCCGACGGCCAACGCAGCGTTCGGCGGTAACCTGCCGTCCGATGCCGCCGACGGCACGGAGCTGAAGCGCGACTTTGAGATCTTCGACGACCTCGGAGCTTCCAGCACCGTGACGCTCACCTTCACGCGCTCACTCGATGCCAATGCTACTCGGCCGGCTGACGGATGGATCGTCAGCAATGCCGACAACACTGCTGAGACCGTTTCTCTGTCCGCCAATGGAACAGGAGGATTTACCGCGTCGGGACCGCTGACGGTCAATGACACCGTTACCATCGACCTGTCCGAGCTCAGGGGCTTCGCCGACCTCACCACCGTCTCCGGATCCGCGACCGACGGCAAGGCCGCCGGAACGCTGAACTCCTACACGCTCAGCGCCGATGGCACCCTGGTCGGACTGTTCAGCAACGGGGAGCAGCTCGCGATCGGCCGTATCGCCCTCGCCAACTTCGTCAACCCGGGCGGACTTGAGAAGGCCGGCAGCTCGGCCTACCGCGCCACGTTCAACTCGGGCGCACCGACCGTGGGAACCGCCGGCACCTCCGGCCTCGGCTCGCTCTCCAGCGGCGCCCTCGAGATGTCGAACGTCGACCTGTCGCAGGAGTTCACCAACCTCATCGTCGCGCAGCGAGGCTTCCAAGCCAACGCCCGCATCATCACCACCTCCGACGAGGTTCTGCAGGAACTCACCAATCTGAAGCGCTAACCCAACAGCATTGCCACCACCTGAGTAGACCACTTTGTGGGGTCTAGGGCCGTCCGGACCCCACAAATTAGTCGACTGAGCCCCTGGGCTGTACATAACATCTGCGGGCCGGGGTCGGATGCGTCATCCTCGTCCAATGACCGAACGCCAGGACCTCCCGTCGCACCTTCTCGCACGTCCTTTTGCGGTGGCGCGCGGCGTTGCCGCCGGAATTTCCACCGGTCGCATGCTGGCCAGCGACCTGGCCCGCCCCTTCTGGGGTGTGCGCGCCTGCGCCCCCGTTTACCCGCCAAAGTTGTCCAGTGCGCGGATGCCTAACGCCAGCAGCAGAATGACCGACAGTAGAGGTTGGTACCCCATCTGGGGTGTCAGAAACCAGGGAAGAGCTCATGATCGTAGTCACGCGGCTGAATGAGAGCCACTTTGCGATCAATCCCGACCTGATCGAACGAATCCACGCCAACCCGGACACGACTCTCGTCATGGTCGACGGCGCCAACTTCATCGTGACCGAGTCCATGGACGAGGTCATCGAAAAAATCGCGAGGTACCGGGCCCACGTCATTGCCCTCGCCTATGACCCGACGGCCAGTGACCTGCCGCGGGGCCCACGGGCCATCTAGTGGATCCGGCAACACTGATCGGCATCCTGCTCGCTTTCGGCGCGCTGGTTGCCATGATCACCCTCGAGCACTCGTCGGTGATGAGCATTCTTCTTCCCGCTCCGATGATCCTCGTGTTCGGTGCGACCGTTGCCGTGGGTATCGCCGGCGGAACAGTGCGCGACACCATCAGCGCGTTCAAGGCGCTCCCCGGAGCATTCCGGGGCAAGATCACGCCGCCGGTGCAGATCATCGACCAGGTCGTCGGCATCGCCGAGACCGCCCGCAAATCGGGCCTGCTCGCACTCGAGCAGGAGGCCGACAACGTGTCGGACCCGTTCCTGCGTGGCGCCCTGCAGAACATCGCGGACGGTACAGACGGTGACGAACTGCGCATGCTGCTCGAAGACGAAATCGCCACCAAGGCCAAATCGGGGCGCAGCGCCTCGAAGTTCTTCATGAGCCTCGGCGGCTACGCACCGACCGTCGGCATCGTCGGCACCGTCGTCTCGCTGACCCACGTGCTGGAAAACCTGTCGACCCCCGAGACGCTCGGGCCGATGATCGCGACCGCGTTCGTCGCCACCCTGTGGGGGCTGCTCTCAGCCAACTTTCTCTGGCTGCCCATCGGTGCGCGCCTGCGCCGCCTGTCCGACATTGAAATTGACCGGCTCACCCTCCTCATGGAGGGCGTGCTCGCTGTGCAATCGGGCAGCCAGCCGCGCCTGCTCCGCGAACGCCTGCGCGCCATGGTGCCGCTCGAAGACCTGCCCAAGGCGCAGGCGAAAGCCAAAGCGGCCGGTGCCGCAGCGGACGATGCACCCGCCGGCAAGGTGAAAACGAAGTCCAAGGGTAAGAAGTCCATGGTTGAAGACAACGCCGAAGCAGCATGAGCGCGCGCGGACGTAGGCGCAAAGGCCACGACGACGAGCCGGAGCACCCCAACGAGCGATGGATGGCGTCCTACATGGACATGGTCACCGTGCTGATGTGTATGTTTATCGTGCTGTTTGCCATGTCGACGGTGGATCAGAGCAAATTCGAGAAGCTCGCCAATTCCCTCGCTACCGGGTTCGGTGCCGTCGAGGTCGGCCGCATCGACACCGCTGAAGGCGTCGTCGTACCCTCCGACATGGTCGAGGACCAGGCCGAGGGGTTCATCGACGTGACCCTCACCGATGCCGAAACGGCGGTGGCCGAAGTAGCCAAGTTGTACACGATTGAAGACAGTGTCAACGCCAACCTTGCAGCCGCCGGCGTGGCGGACCGGGTGGACTTTTCGATCGACGAGCGTGGACTCACCCTGGGGCTGGTCGGCACTGAATCCTTCTTCGCTCCCGACAGCACGGCGCTCAGCCCCACGGCCATCTCGGTGTTGGAGGCTGCCGCTCCGGTCATGGTGACCTCGGGACTGCAGGTATCTGTCGAAGGCCACGCCGACAAGCACGGCCAGTCGGCGACCTTCGCGACCGACTGGGAACTGTCATCCGGTCGAGCAACCCAGGTACTGCGGCGCTTGGTGGAGCAGGGCGGCGTCGATCCGACCCTGATCGGCGCGGTCGGCTACGGTTCGGCCAGACCCTCGTCGGAAGGCACGAGCCTGGCGGACATGGCGCAGAACCGTCGCGTCGACATTGTGCTGCTGTCTGCCCAGTCCGAGAGCGTGCGCGCACTCATTCCGCAGGCGCTCGACCTGACCAGCACGTTGCCCGCCAGCGCGCCCTAGCACACGGTCTCTGCGCAAAACTGCTAACGAAGCGCACCAGGCGACCGACAGTGTCAACGTGACGGTCCAGGAACAAAATCAAATAATTGCGCCCATTAAAGCGCCAAAGTCGGTGGAGTTATATGACTTCCGCCGACCGACGACATTGGCGCGGGATCATGCCCGCGTCCTTGAACTCGCCTTCGAGACTTTCGCCCGCCAGTGGGGCACTCAAATCACCGCGCGGGTTCGTGCGCTCTGCACGATCACCTGCGATCAGGTGCTCATGCTGACCTACGACGAGTACGCCGCATCGCTGCCATCCAAGACGGCCATGGTGCTCTGCACGATCGCAGCGCTCGACGCCAAGTCGGTGATCCAACTGCCGACGGTGACCGGACTGACCTGGGTGAACCACATGCTCGGCGGCAACGGATCCCAGCTGATTCCGTCCGAACGCAACTTCACCCCGATCGAACTCGCGCTCATGCGCCAGATGATGACCGAGGCGCTCGAGGATCTGCGCTACTCGTTCGGTCCGCTCCTGGTGAACGACTTCGCCGTCGATGGGATCCAGTACAACTCGCAGTTCGCCCAGGCCGCCGCCCCGGCCGACCTGATGATCGTAGCGACCTTCTCGATTCGTATCGAACGCAACACCACCACTTCGACGCTCGCCATTCCCGCCGCGGCACTCATGCCGCAGCTCGGGGAAGCCAACCCGATGCGCATCACCACGAACTCGGCCGAATACCTGCAGGCCCAGCTCGCTGCCGTGCCGGTCGATGTCGCCCTGCGCCTCACCCCGGCCCGCGTTCTGCCCAGCCGCATCCTGTCGCTCATGGTCGGCGACGTGCTCCCCATTCCGCATCCCAAGCATCGTCCGCTTGACCTCGCCGTCGGAGGCCAGTCCCTGGCCCGGGCGGCCGTCGGAGCCAACGGCTCCCGCCTCGCCTGCATCGTCATCGACACCGAAGAAAGTACTTCATGATCTCCACCCAGTCTGTCTCCGAAGCCGCCGTCGACGCGCTCCTGCGGGTTCTGCCCACCGCCGTGCCCCTGCACGCGACCGCGCACAGTGGCAGCGCGGAACTTTCCGCTCGGTTCGGTTCCAGCGTGGTGGCGTCGTTCGTCGGGTCCAGCTCCGCCGATCTGGCCGTGGTACTCATGGATGCGTCCTCGCTCGACGCGGCGTCCGGCGCCGCCCCCGCCCTGGTTTCCAGCCAGGATGTGCTCCGCCCGGCCCTGGAGAGCGCGGCGAGCGTGCTCGGCATCGGCGTGCTCGGCGACTCGCGGGTCGAAGACGCCTCCACCCTGTTTCTGGCCGACGATACCCAGGTGTTCGAGCTCAGCGCCGTCGGCGTCGTGACCGGATGGTTCGCGATCCGTCTCCGCTCCAACGGCACCATCGGCGGGGGAGCGGCCACCATCAACAAGGCCGTGCTTGGCAACCTCGGCCGCATCAACAACGTCGAGATGACGCTGACCGTCGAGATCGGCCGCACCCGCATGGCCGTTCGCGATGTGCTCTCCCTCGAGCCCGGCGCCGTCATCGAACTGGACCGGTCCGCCGGCGCCCCCGCCGACATTCTGCTCAACGGCCGCCTCATCGCCCACGGCGAGATCGTCGTCGTCGACCAGGACTACGCCGTACGCATCACCCAGATTCTCGACGTCGCCGAGGGCCTGTAATACGTGGATACGGTCATCGTCGCCTTGCGGGTCCTCCTCTCGCTGGGGGTGGTGTTCGGGCTACTCTGGTACCTGCAGCGCCGCCTGGTCAAGGGCGGGCGCGCCAAGCTCGCCGCGAACCTCGTCACCGTCGTCGGCCGCGCGAATGTCGGCCAGAAGGCATCCGTCGTCGTCGTGGACGTTGACGGCCAGCGGCTGGTCCTCGGCGTCACCGAGCACGCCGTGAGCGTGCTGCACGGCAGCACCGGCCCCGTCGACGACTCCATACAAACGGATGCCCTTGGCATCGCCCCGGTTCCGGTCAACGACACCGCCGAGGCCTCCGCGACCGTGTTCGCCCGGTCCCTCAACTCGGCCACGTCCAACTCTACCCTCGCCCCCACGCTCGAATTCCGCCCGCGCCGCAAAGGTACGTCAGCGCCCAAGGCCGCCCCGACCTCCCGTCTGGCCGGTTCGATCCTGTCGCCGGCCACCTGGACGCAAACCGCCGCCGCCCTTCGGAACGGCCGGTGAACGCGACCGCTGCTGCGCGGCCGATCAACCGCGTCGGCTTCGCGCGTGTCGGCATCTTGATTCTCTTTGTCATCGTGTTCACCGCGGTGTTCCTGTGGCTCGGCGCTCACGCCTCCCATGCCGTGACGGTCGACCCCACGACACCGACCGACCCGACCGAGCCCACCGACCCGACCAACCCCGACGACAGCGGGGGCGGCGGCCTCAGCGTCGACATTAACGGCCCGAACGGCGCGCCGTCCTCGGCGATCGTCACCCTGCTCGGAATCACGCTGCTCTCTGTCGCCCCGGCGCTGCTGCTCATGATGACGAGTTTCACCAAGATCTTCGTGGTGCTCGCGATGACCCGAAATGCCCTGGCCCTGCCGTCGATCCCGCCAAACCAGGTGCTCGCCGGGCTGGCCCTGTTCCTGTCGCTGTTCATCATGGCGCCCGTGCTAACCGACATCAACAGCGTCGCCCTGCAGCCCTACCTCGACGGCATCATGACCTTCACCGACGCCCTCAACCTCGGTTCCGAACCGCTGCGGCAGTTCATGCTGGCCAACACCCGGGGCGAAGACCTCGCCCTGATGACCCGCGCGGCCGACCAGCCGAACCCCGACAACCCCGACGACGTGACGCTGTTGACGCTCATTCCCGCGTTCATGATCTCCGAACTTCGCGCCGCGTTCATCATCGGCTTCGTCATCTTCATCCCGTTCCTGGTCATCGACATCGTGGTCTCGGCAGCACTCATGTCCATGGGCATGATGATGCTCCCGCCCGTCATGATCTCGCTGCCCTTCAAAATTTTGCTGTTCATTCTCGTCGACGGCTGGGGACTCATAATCACCTCGCTCATCGGCAGTTACCAGATGGTCACATGAATACCAACGCTGTTCTCGACATCGGCCTGCAGGCCCTCATCCTCGCCGCCAAGCTCTCGGCGCCGATGCTCATCACGGCCCTCGTCGTCGGCTTCGCCATCTCCCTGCTTCAGTCGATCACCCAGATTCAGGAAGTCACGCTCTCTTTCGTGCCCAAGGCCATCGCGGTCTCGTTCGCCCTGCTGATCTGCGGCCACTGGATGATCGCCGAATCGGTGGCCTTCACTAACCAGATGTTCGAAAAGATCCCCTCGCTCCTCGGCGGTGGCTGAGTGGAATTCGTCTTCAACTACGCCTGGATCGAGGCTGTCATGCTCTCCGGCGTGCGCATGGTGGCGTTCATCGTCATCGCCCCGCCGTTCTCCTACAACGCCATTCCGTTGCGTATCAAGGGCATGCTCGCGGTCGGCTTCGCCCTGGCCATGTCGCCGCGCACGACGATCGGCTACGTCGCCCAAGACACCGCTGGCTTCATAGGCGCCCTCGTGCTCGAAATCCTCGTCGGGGCGGTGCTCGGCTTCCTCGTCTTCGTCATCTTCGCCGCGGTGCAGTCCGCCGGTGGCCTCATCGACATGTTCAGCGGATTCCAGATGGCGCAGGGCTTCGACCCGCAGTCCATGGTCAACGGCGCCCAGTTCACCCGCCTGTTCCAGATGACCGCTCTCGCCCTCATGTTCGCCTCCGGCGCCTACCAGCTCATCATCGGTGGCCTGGCCCGCAGCTTCACTGCACTCCCGCTCGGCGGCGGCATCGTTCTCGCCAACCCCGCCCAGGCGCTCGTCGCCGCGGTATCCCAAATGTTCCTCGCCGCCGTGCAGATCGCCGGCCCGCTCCTCGTCGTGCTCTTTTTAGCGGATGCCGGCCTCGGCTTGCTCACGCGCGTCGCGCCGGCGCTCAACGCCTTCGCGCTCGGGTTCCCCCTTAAGATCCTCATCACGCTCGTCCTCGCGGCGACCGTGTTTGTCGCCCTCCCGCAGATTGTCTCGTCCCTCACCGGGCAGGCCCTCGACGCGCTCATGGGGGTGGAACAAAATGGCTGAAGATTCCGGCGAAAAGACCGAACTAGCCACCCCGAAACGCATGAAGGAGGTGCGTGAAAAGGGACAGCTCTCCAAGTCGCAGGACATCACCGCCTGGATCGGCGTCGGCGCGGCAGGCCTCATGCTGCCCATCACGATTGAGCGTGGCGCAGCAGCGGGGACCGACCAGATGTTCATGATCAACACCCTCGCCGCCACTCCCGATCCCGCTGTCGCCCTGCAGGCCATGGAAAACGGCCTGATGTCGATGGTGGATGTGCTGACCCCGTTTTTCGTCGTGGTCGTCGTCGTCGTGTTGGCTGGAGCGGCGCTGCAGGGCGGCATTCACTTTAAGAAGTTCACCGGAAAATACGAGCAGTTCAACCCTGTCACCGGCCTGAAGCGGGTGTTCGGCGGCCAAGCATTGTGGGAGGGGGTCAAGGTTCTGGCCAAGACCGCGGCCGTCGGCATCGTGCTGTATATGATCATTCAGGGCCTGATGCCCGTGCTCATGACAGCGGGCGGACTCCCAGTGTCGGAGCTGATGGTCGCGGCGACGGACGGGGCTGCTTCCCTGCTGCAGGCCGCCGTCGTGGCCGGCCTCGTGCTCGCCGCCGCCGACGTGTTCGTGGTCATGCGGCGCAACCGCAAGAAAACCCGCATGTCCAAGAAAGAAGTCAAGGATGAGAACAAGGCCGCCGAGGGCGACCCGCTGATCAAATCCCAACGCCGGTCTCGTCAGATCATGATGAGCCGCAATCGCATGATTTCTGCGGTAGCGGATGCCGACGTCGTGCTGGTCAACCCGACTCACGTTGCCGTGGCCCTCAAATACGAACCCGGCCGCTCAGCACCACGGGTCGTCGCGAAGGGACTCGGTCACGTCGCCCTGCGCATTCGTGAGCAGGCCGACACCGACCGGGTGCCGATCGTGCAGGACATTCCCCTGGCTCGCGCCCTGCACGCCGCCTGTGAGATCGGCGAGGAGATCCCGGCCGACTTGTTCAACGCGGTGGCCCGGGTGCTCGCCTTTGTGATGGCGCTGAAGGCCCGTGGCAGCACCAGGACGGGCGTGCACACGATGGCAGCCCAACCATTCGGCACCGCACGACCGATGCCCGCAAGTCAGACCCACACCCCAACCCAGACCCAGACAGCCGGAGGCCGTTGACGTGAATAAGAACCTCGCAAAGCTCGCCATTCCGGTCGGCGTGGTCGGCATCATCCTGTTGCTGGTCGTGCCCATCCCGGCGATCCTGCTCGACATGCTCATCATCGTCAACATCATGCTCGGCCTGGTCACCCTGCTCACGACCATGTTCGTCAAGAAGCCGTTGGAATTCTCGGTCTTCCCGTCGCTGCTGCTCGTCGCGACCCTGTTTCGACTCGGTCTCAACGTCGCGTCCACTCGCCTGGTCCTCGGCGAAGGTTATGCCGGGCAGGTCATCGAGGCCTTCGGCCACGTCGCCGTCGGCGGCTCGATCATCATCGGCTCGGTCATCTTCCTCATCCTTGTGGTCATCCAGTTCGTCGTCGTCACCAAGGGTGCCGAGCGGGTGGCCGAGGTCGGGGCGCGGTTCACCCTCGACGCCATGCCCGGCAAGCAGATGGCTATCGACGCCGACCTGAGCGCCGGCCTGATCACCGACGCCGAGGCCAAGGCCCGCCGCGCCGAGGTCTCCGCCGAAGCCGACTTCTACGGCGCCATGGACGGTGCTTCCAAGTTCGTCAAGGGTGACGCCATCGCCGGCCTCATCATCATCATCATCAACCTGGTCGGCGGCATCGCCATCGGCATGCTGCAGCGCGGCATGGATATCGGCGACGCGCTCAACACCTACGCGCTGCTCACCATCGGCGACGGCCTGGTCACCCAGATCCCCGCGCTGCTGATGGCCGTCTCCACCGGAATGATCGTCACCCGGTCCAACGCGGAGACCGACATCGGGTCGACGGCATCCGCTCAGCTGACGCAGTCGCGGGTGGCCCTCGTCATCGCCGGCGGAGCGGCCATTCTGATGGCGCTCATTCCCGGGATGCCGGTGCTGCCGTTCCTCATCGTCGGCGGCATCCTCATCGTGATCGCGCAACGGCTGAAGGTGCGCGAGGCGAGCACCGTCGCCACGGCGGCCGCAAGCGAAGCAGCCGAGAAGAACGTCACGAAGACCGACACGACCGAAGACCTGATCGAGCAGATGCGCGTGCACGCCCTCGAGATCATGCTCGCTCCCGACCTGGTCGATATCGTCTCGGGTGCCTCCGACGATTTGCTGGCCCGGGTGCGCGGCCTGCGGCGCAAGATCGCCATGGATCTCGGCGTCGTGGTGCCCCCGGTGCGCACTCGTGACAGCGTCGACCTGCCCTCGTCGACCTATGTCATTCGCATCGCCGGCGTCGAATACGGCCGCGGAATCGCCCCGGCCGGCAAGGTTCTCGCGCTCGGTGACTTTCTCGAGACCCTGCCCGGAGTCGAAACCGTGGAGCCCGTGTTCGGCCTCGCCGGAAAATGGGTGCCGAGCGAAATGCGGCACAGCGCCGAAATGACCGGCGCCACCGTGATCGACCGGGTCTCCGTCGTGGTGACCCACCTGTCGTCGATCATCACGACCAACGCGGCTCGGCTGCTGACCCGGGAAGACGTGCGGGTGCTCACCGACGGGGTCAAACAGGTCAACCCCTCTTCGGTCGACGACCTGATCCCCGGCTTGCTGTCCCTCGCCGAGGTGCAGCGGGTGTTGCAGGGACTGTTAATCGAGCAGATTCCGATCAACGACCTGCCCCGCATCTACGAGGCCTTGTCCCTGCGCGCGAAAACGTCGCATGACCCGGAAGGCCTGATCGAGGCGGCCCGGATGGCCCTCGGACCGGCGCTGACGGCGCAATACCTCGACGGCTCGGTGCTGCGCGTGATCATGATCGACCCCGCCCTGGAGCAGAGCATGCTCGAGGGCATGCGCCCCTCCGACCAGGGAACTCAGATTCTGATGGATCCGGCCCGCATCGAAGTGGTGCTCTCCTCCGTGCGGACCTCCGTGGCCACGGCCGAAGCGAGCGGGCTGTCGGCCGTGCTGGTCTGCGCTCCGGCGCTGCGCCCGGCCATTCGTCGGCTGGTCTCGGCCCAGACCGGCGGACTGCCGGTGCTGTCCTACCAGGAAGTCACCTCCGCGAACGTCACCATTGAGACGGTAGGTGTGGTTCGTGGGACCGACTCGATTTCTGCTTGAGGGATCAACCATGCGCGAGATCCAGGAGCGCGTCCTGGTCGTGCACGGTAAGCATGCGGTGATCATCGCCGCCGAACGGGTTACCGTCGGCGGTATCCGCGGCTTTTTCGCTCGCCAACACTATGAGGTCACGGTGGAGGTGCCCGCGCCGGACACGCACCGACGGTCGGCTTATTCCGGGCTCGACCTGAACAAGCGCCTCGGGATCGCGGCCTTGCTCGACGACGCCGACGATGCCGAGTACGAGATCGCCCGCACTGGCCCGCAGCTGTCGACGGCGTCCGACGGGTTCGCCGCGCTCATGGATGAGCTGACCTTCGCGACCACGCGTCCGTCGACGCTGCCGGGCGGCGACCCCTTCGGCCCCCCCGATGAGGGCGGCTCGACCATGGCAGCACCCCAGCGCACCCCGGTCAGCACCCTGGTGGTTCCCGCACCGCTCACTCGGCCGGGCGACCTCGTACTGATTCTCGGTTTAAGCGAAGACCCGCTCAGTATCGCGCGCCTCATGCAACGCCTCGCCGGGGGTGGTGACGTGTACGCCGGCGGCGCTGTCGACGGGCACGACCGGGTGGAGGATCGGCGCAGCGCCCGCTCAGCCCGTGCCCGCGGGGTGGGGACGGGCTACAGCGCCTTCATCGCTTTCGGCGTCGACCCGGCCTCCGACAGGGTGGCCCGCGCCGCCGCGCTCGAGGCGATCGGCGCGGACCAGGTCTGGGTCGTCGTGGATGCCGGACGCAAGAGCGAGGACAGCACGCGTTGGGTGAACATGGTCAATGAGGCCGTTCCGATCGATGCCGTCGCTGCGATCGGACGACACTTCACGACCTCGCCCGCCACCGTGGAGTCGTTCGGGCTTCCCGTGGAATGGATGGACGGTCGCGTGGCCGCACCGCCGAGCGGCCGACGGGCGGCACGTCCGGGGTAGGCCTAAAGGATAGGCTTGAACAATGCTGGTCCTGACACGCAAACCCGGGGAAAAAATCCTCATCGGTGACGACATCGTCGTCACCGTGCTTGACGCGCGCGGAGACAGCGTGCGCATCGGAATCGACGCCCCGCGCGGGGTGAAGATTCAGCGCGACGAAGTGCTGCGTGCGGTCATCGAGGCCAACATGGCGGCGAGCCACGTCGACGAGAACGCCGAGGACCGCATCAAACGATCCCTCGGCATGCTCGCGGCCTTGCAGGCGGCGCAATCGCATCAGTCCCAGGCCGAGGCGCGGCTCAAACCGTCGCAGCCGGAGGTCGTGCCGGCAGGACCGGTAGCTGCCCCCCTGCCGGTTTCGCAGCCCCCAGCATAGCCGTAGCCGCGTCGCGGTCAGCGTCACTCGTTGACGTGCCCGCGCAGCTCATCAATCTCCCGGCGTTCACGTTTGGTCGGCCGCCCGGCGCCGCGATCGCGCATAGGTACCAGAGCTAACTCTTCGCGTGGCGGTCGCGGGGGAGTCTTATCCACGTAGCATTCGGCGGCCACAACGGCTCCTACCCGTTTCACCACGAGGCGTGACACGATCAGAACCCGGTCGAAACCATCAAAGCGCACTCGCACCTCATCGCCGATATGCAGGGCCTGGGCGGCCTTGGCCTTGTCGCCGTTCACCCGCACATGTCCGGCGCGGCAGGCGGTCGTGGCCATCGAGCGGGTTTTGTACAGGCGCACTCCCCAGCTCCAACTGTCGACGCGGGCAGACGTTAGCTCCATCTGTTCACTGTAATAGAAAGAGGTCGAATCAAACGCTCAGGCGCCCTGCCGCGTCCAAATGATCAGCAGCAGCGTCGAGAGAAAACCGGTGAAGAAATTGAGCCACAGAAAACGTTTCCAGCCCCGGTTCGCAAGCTCCGACTCTGCGTCACTGACCGACCAAAACGGCAGCACTGCCAGAATGTAGGGAGCGGATAGCACCGCCGCGAGCGGCCCCGGCCAGGGTGTAGCGAGCATGAACAGGCCGGCCACGGCCCAGAACGTGATCGCGAGCCGCACGGTCGGCGAGGCGCCGAGCGCGGTGGCGATCGACGCAATCCCGGCCTGGCGGTCGGGCTCGATGTCCTGCACCGCGCCGAAGGCGTGGCTGGCCATTCCCCATAGAAAGAATGCCGCGAGCAGGGCGATCAGGCCGAAGTTGACGGTGGCGCCGGCCACCGCGAGCCCATACACGGCGGGGCTGACAAAGTGGGTGCTGGAGGTAATCGAATCCAGAACGGGCCGTTCCTTGAACCGCAGCCCGGACACTGAGTAGGCCACGACGGCGAACAGGCTGACGGTGATCACGACCCAGGAAAGCGGATGCGCCGCCCCCGCCAACACGACCATCGCCCCGCCCACAATCACCGACGAAACGACCCCCGCAGCGATGACTGTTCGGTGCAGCGCAGGGTGCAGCAGTGCGCCCTCAGCCCCGCCTTTTCGTGGATTGCGCAAATCCGACTCGTAGTCGAAGACATCGTTGATGCCGTACATGAGCAGGTTGTAGGGAATGAGAAAGAACAGCGTGCCCACGATCAGCATCGCGTCGATGCGCCCGGTGGTCACCACGTACGCGGCGGCAAACGGGAATGCCGTGTTGACCCAGCTGAGAGGCCGCGACGACAGCACGACCTGCCGGGTCTTCCCTCGTGCCATGCTGACCTGCTCAGTCATCCGTTCGTCCTAACCTGGTACCGCCCGAAATCACCCACAGAGCCGGAAGCAGAATCGCCGCGGCCAGTGGGTAGGCAAAATCTTCGATCGGGGCGAGACCGATCAACACCCCCGAAATATGCTCCGGGTCGTAGCTGAACAGCCCAGCTCCAATCATCAGGTTATCGAACACGGCCGTCAGCAGCAGGGTGAGCGTGAGCGCAGCAGCCACGGCTGAGACGAAACGGACCGAGATGAGCCGGCGCTTCACTGCCACGACGGCTACCAGCGCCGCAACGATGAGAAAGGCCGCATTCAACACAAGATACGTCATTGCGCTGCCCGCCGCGCCAGTACGAGTCGGGTAGCCTGCACGAGATTCATGGTGAGATAGCAAAGAAAGGTCAGAAAGAAGAATTCCTCGAGCGGCAATTCCGGCGCCAGCTGCACGCCGGTCATCAGCGTGGTCTCACCCCGGTAGAAGATGCCGAGGCCGATACCGGCGAGGTCCCAGAGCAGAAAGAACAGCACTCCGGTGCCGAGCACGAGGGTGGCCCGGAGGGGCGAGCACCAGAAGAAGAGGCGGAAGCGCCAATCCAGCACTGTCATGCCTCCGAGCGAAACAAGCAGTACCAGCAGGTATAGAACGCTCACGACCGCCTGTGCGCGGACTCCGCTGGGGCCGCGTCGGGGCCAAGGCGGCGCGCCGGCAGCGGTTCGGCGAGCGGTTCCGTCGTTGTGTCATGTCGAATCCGCTTGAGTAAGATTTCTGCGCTGATCAGGCACATCGGCAGGCCGATACCGGGGATGGTGGTGCCACCGGCGTAGTACAGGCCGGCAATCTTCCTAGACATGTTCGTTCCGCGCAGGAAGGCACTTTGCCGCAGGGTGTGCGCTGGGCCCAGGGCGCCGCCCTTCCAGCTGTTCAGGTCGTCGGCGAAATCGGCCGGGCCGACTGTGCGTCGCACCGTGACGCGTTCGGCGAGGTCGGGTATGCCGGCCCACTGGGCGACCTGCGCGATGGCGGCATCCGCTATGAGCTCGATCGTGGCTGAACCGGCGCCGTTGATTCCTCCAGCACCGAGCGTCACATCGGCCGGTACGGGTACCAGTATGAACAGGTTGCTGTCGCCGGCAGGTGCGACCGAGGGGTCGGTCGCACTCGGCATGCAGACGTACAGCGATGCCGGGGACGGTACGGAGGTCTTCTTGCCGAAGATCTGCCCGAAGTTCGTGCCCCAGTCGGTCGTGAAAAACAAGGAGTGGTGCTGCAGCTGGGGCAGTGCGCCGTTCACGCCGAGCATGACCAGCACGGCGCCGGGACCCGACATACGTTTGTCCCACCAACGCTCCGGATAGGTCTGCAGCTCGGAGGGAACCAGCTCGGTCTCGGTATGGTGCAGGTCAGCAGACGACACCACGATGTCGGCGTCGAGGTCGTGCGGTTGTCCGGCGCCATCGATGTAACTGACCCCGTGCACCGCCTTGTCGGCGCTGACCCGAATGGCGCTCACTCGCGCTTCGGTGATAATTCGTACCCCTTCGGCACGGGCGATCGCGGCGATGCTCTCGATCAGCGTGCTGAAGCCGCCCTGCGGGTAGAGCACCCCGTCGGCGAGGTCCAGATGGCTCATCAAGTGATACATCGACGGTGTCAGGTTCGGTGCGGACCCCAGGAAAACGGCCGGGTACCCGAGAATCTGCCGCAGTCGCGGATCCCGCACATACCCGGCGATGAACTTGTCGAGTGGCTGCAGCAGCAGTCGAGCCAATCGCACCAAGCGCCGCAGCACGTCGGGTACCAGAAAAGGTTGGAACGACTCGAAGCTCGAGTACAGAAACCGTTTCACGGCCATGTCGTAGGTTTCGGCGGCTGAGTCGAGGTAGCGATCGAGCGCCTGGCCGGCCCCCGGTTGCACCGACTCGAACAAGCGGATGTTCAAGGCGCGGTCGCTGCGAATATCAACCGGCTGGGCATCGCCCTCAAAGAGCACCCGGTAGCCGGGATCCAGTTTCACGAGGTCGAGCTGCTCCGCCGCGCTCGTGCCGAACAGGCGGTAGAAGTGCTCGAAAACCTCGGGCATCAAGTACCACGACGGGCCGGTGTCGAAACGGAATCCCTCCGTTTCCCACAGTCCGGCGCGCCCGCCGAGTTCTGCCTGGGATTCCAGCAGCGTGACGTCGTGGCCTTCGCGGGCCAGCAGGGCGGCGCTGGCCAGACCGGCGATACCGCCGCCGATCACAATGGTGCGTGTCATCGCTTCCACGCGCCGGGGCCGATGCTCGAAGTCAGTGCGATCATAAGTTTCTCTCCATCCGGCACCCGAACGCGGGAGCGCAATAACTGATCGGCCGGGGTCGACCGCAACCGTTTGGACAATCGAGTGAAGAGCCCCTGCGCCGCGGCCACGGCCCGCCGGCAACCGGGCGGCAGCAACGGCAGAACGGCGCTGGCAATGGCCAAATCGGCGTCGATGTCGTCGAGGATCACGGTCTTCTGCTCGTCGTTGAGGTTCAGCGGATCGATCCCCGGAAAGTAGTTGCGGCCGAGCGTCTCGCGATCACACGACAGGTCACGCAGAAAGTTGATCTTCTGAAAGGCAGCGCCGAGGTGGCGTGCGCCATCTTCAAGCACGGCGAGTTCGGTGGCCTTACGGGGGCACCAGTGCACGAAACAGCGCAGGCACATGAGCCCGATCACTTCCGCGGAGCCGTAAATGTATTCGGCGACGCCTTCCGCGCTAAACGGGGTCGGATCAAGATCGCGGCGCATCGATGCGAAAAAGGGCGCGATCAGGGTGGAGTCGATGCCGCATTGCCGGGCCGTCGCTGCGAAAGCGTGCACCACGAGATTGGTGCTGTAGCCGCGCACGATCGCGCGCTCGGTCTCGAGTTCGAGCTCGTCGAGCAGCTGTCGCTGTTCAGCAACCGAGACGCCGGCCTCGGCGGCAGCTCCGTCGACGATCTCGTCGGCAATGCGTACCAGGGCATAGATCGTGCGTACCGGTGTGCGCACCTCGGCCGTCAACAGCCGAGCGGCGAGTCCGAATGACGTGGAGTAATGTCCGATCACCGTCGTCGAGCTGGCCTGCGCCGTCTGCGCGTACTTGTTCAGATTCGTGTCAGAGCGCGTTCGCGGGGGCACGGCTGGCTGGTGGCTGATGCGCTGGCTCACTAGCGGGCCCGATTCACGGCGGCCTCGGCCAGCTCGATCAGGGTCGCTCGCAGGTTTGCCGGAATGACTGCCGGGCTAAGCGTTTCGACCGCCAGGCGGGAATGGTCGTAGGCAAGCCCCTCAGCGGCAGCTTTCGCACCGCACGCACGCAGGTGCTCCCGCGCCCGTTCGGCCTCCTCTTCGCTGAGATCGACTTTGCCGAGATAGGGCGCGATCAGCGACCAGCTTTCGGTACCGCCGGCATGGGCGATCAGAGCGGTCTGTTTGCCTTCGCGCAGGTCGGCGGTGACACTCTTGCCGGTCTTGACGGGGTCGCCGAACACCCCGAGCAGATCGTCGGTGAGCTGAAACGCCACCCCGACGAGGCGTCCGTATTGTCCGAGCAGGCGAATCGCCTCGGCCGACGCGCCGGCCAGCACGGCCCCCGCCTGCAATGGTGCTTCAAAGGAGTACACCGCGGTCTTGTTCTCCAGCGTGGCGATGACCTCGGCCATGGTGAGCGGATGCCCCGCAGAGCTGTTGGTGACGTCGGCCAACTCCCCGGCGGCCGAGACGAAGACCGCTCGGTCGAGCAGGTCAACCAGCCGCAGCCGGGTGGGCACGTCGAGCGGCAGTTTTGCCAGCGCGCGATGCGCTTCACTCAACGCGAGGTCGCCGGCGAGGATGGCCGCAGCGGCCGCCCAGACGCCGGCTTGGTCAACGGAGGCTCCGTGCGCCAGAGCGCGGTCCGTGAACCGTCCGGCGATGTTGGCGACTCCGCGCCGGGCCAGGTCGTGGTCGATCACGTCGTCATGAATCAGAAACGCCGTGTGCAGCAGTTCAAAGCTCACCGCGACCGGTGACACGAGGGCCTGATCGCGCCCACCGAAACCGGCATAGGCCGCGAGCACCAGGGCTGGCCGTACCCGTTTGCCGCCGCTACTGGCCTGCTCCAGAGAATCCCACAGAGCAACATAGTGTTCGCCGTAGTCACTCGCACGTAGCCGTGCCGCCGCGAAAAAACGGGCTAGTTCGGTTTCGACGCCCGCCGCAACGGTGTCAAGCACGAAAATTGTCCAGCTGCTGCATTTGGAGCACCATCCACGGACTGAACGCCCAGGGGGCATCCGTAACCGCACGGGACAGGTCCGCCGGTCGAGTCCAGGCGTATTCGGCGACCTCGTCCGGGTTCGGCGTTGGTTCCTGCAGGGTTGTGGCGAGGTAAACCGGGCAGATTTCGTTTTCGACAATGCCGCCACTATCGGTGGCACGGTACCGGAACAGGGGGAGGGCGAGGTGGATATTGTCGAGCTCGAGCCCGAGTTCATAGTCGGCCCGGCGGGTGACAGCGTGCGTCGGCGGCTCAGTGGGCAGCGGATGCCCACAGACCGAGTTGGTCCACACTCCCGGCCACGCCTTCTTCGTCAGCGCACGGCGGGTGACCAGCACCTCACCGAGCGGGTTGAGGACGTAGCAGGAGAAGGCCAGGTGAAGCGCGGTGTCAAACCCGTGCACGCTGTACTTCGGCGCGGTGCCGATGTGACGCCCCTTCTCATCGAGAAGGATAACGTGTTCATCAAGAGCGTTTGCGGTCTCCACGCTGGCTCCCCTTCCCGGTTCAACCTGGCCATGATTAGAATAACTAACCAGGTTAGCGACTCCCCACGTTACCATGGGTATATGTTCCAGAAAGAGAGTATCCCTCCAGAACCAGAGATGTACTGGTACGACCCGAAGAATGCTGGAGTTTCTTCGGCAATGGACGTTTTACGTGCCGTGCGCCGGTTCCGAGTTGCTGACGCCGCGCTGCGTCGTCATGCCCAGAATGACATGCGCATCAACGAAACCGACCTGATGGCCATTCGTCATCTCATCGCCTGCGAACGCCAGAGCCGGGTTGCCAGCCCGAAGCATTTGAGCGAATTCTTGAATATCTCAACTGCCGCCACGGCAAAACTCCTCTCCAGGCTCACGGCCTCCGGCCACATTCGCCGCGAGGTGAATCCAAACGACGGTCGTGCCCAGCGGCTGTACGCCACGCAGGCATCGCACATCCAGATGCGACGCGCGCTGTCGGGCACCCACAAGCAGCTGATGAAGATCGCGCTCGATCTCACGGCCGACCAACAGGCAGCCGTGGTGCATTTTCTCGAAGCAATGAGCGCCATCGCCGTCATGCCACGTTCCGAAGCGACCACCATCGAGCAGTCTGTCGAGTCCTGACGGCCGGTCTGCCACTGACACCAGTGCCGCTTAAGATGAATCAGTGACTCATCTCTCTGCACCCAACGCTTCGCCGTCATCGGCCGCCGCCCACGTCGAGGCTTTACTGGCCTCCTATCCTGACTTTCCGCAGCCGAACATTCTGTTCCGCGACCTCAACCCGGTCTTTGCCGATGCCGTCGCTTTTCGTGCGATCATCGATGACCTCGCTGATCAGCACCGCGGGCAGTTCGACGCTGTAGCCGGCATCGAAGCACGCGGCTTCCTCCTGGCCGCCGCCGTCGGCTACGCGGCCAATGCGGCCGTTCTGGCCGTGCGCAAGGGCGGCAAATTGCCTGGCACTGTCTTGATCGAAGAATACGACCTGGAGTACGGCTCGGCTCGGCTCGAACTCGAAGTCGGGCAGCTTTCGGCCGGTACCCGCGTGCTCATCCTTGACGATGTGCTCGCCACCGGCGGCACCATTGCAGCCACGAGCCGCCTCATCGAGCGGGCCGGCTACACCCTCGCCGGAGTCGGTGTCGTGCTCGAGCTCACCGACCTGCACGGCCGTGAACGGCTCGGCACTGCGCCGGTGCACGCAATCATGTCGATCTAGAACACCGGACGATGTTTCGCATGCATCTGGGGCACGTGTGGGGCATGCTTGGTGCATGACTGACAGTTCGGGTGTCGATGCAAGCAGCGTGCACGGGGCTGCGATCCCCCCAACCAGCCCCAACCGGGACAGCGGTGATGCGTGGGTGCACGCTCCAGACGGCCGCAAATTCTGGGGCCGATTCGGTGCCGCCGGACTACTCGTGCACCACCCCCGCTTGGGTGTGTTGCTGCAGCACCGCGCGCTGTGGAGCCATTTCGGCGACACCTGGGGGCTGCCCGGTGGTGCCCGCCACGAAAACGAAACCGCGATCAACGCCGCCCTGCGCGAAGCCAGGGAGGAAGCCGGCGTGCCAGCCCACTTGGTGGAGGTTAAATTCACATCTCTGCTCGACCTGGGATTCTGGTCGTACACCACTGTTGTCGTGGAGGCGACTGAGGAATTTGTACCCGTCATCAGCGATCAGGAGAGCATCGCCTTGCGCTGGGTGTCGGCCGATACCGTCGACCTCCTCACCCTCCATCCTGGTTTTGCCGCCAGCTGGCCCGCCCTGCGGGGGCGGCTCGGCTGAATCTAGCCCATTCGATAGACTCGAACCGTGACCGGGGCAGCGAACGAGGTGGTGAGCGACCGGGTGCTGACCTTACCCAATGTGCTGAGCTTTCTGCGGCTGGTGCTGGTGCCGGTTTTTCTCGTGCTCCTTGTTCAGGGAGAAGATGCTTGGGCCTTGGTCGTGCTCAGCATCTCCAGTGTCACCGACTGGCTCGACGGTTTTCTTGCGCGGCGCTGGAACCAGATCACTCGTCTCGGGCAGCTGCTGGATCCGGCCGCCGATCGCCTCTATATCTTTGCCGCTCTGATCGGGCTTGCCTGGCGTGATCTGGTTCCGTGGTGGATTGTGCTGGTCGTAGTTGGACGCGACATCTTTCTACTGGCTTTGGGGGTCATCCTCGCCAGTTTTGGGTTTGGCCCGCTGCCAGTGCACCACCTGGGCAAGGTTGCTACCTTCTGCCTGTTCTACGCACTGCCGATGATCATGCTCGGGCAGGCCTTTCCGCAACTGGAATGGTGGTCGCAGCCGGTGGGGTGGGCGTTTGGCCTGTGGGGCGCTTTTCTGTACTGGTGGGCCGGCATCGTCTACGCCAGTGAAACGATGCGGGTGATTCGATTGCCGAGGGTCGCCCCGGGTGTATCTTCCGATACGCTGGATCGATAGGAGGTGCATGATGGTCGATCTATCCGGAAAAACTAATTCCCAGGAGCAGAACGAGCCCGTGCCCGCAGATCAGTCCGAAAACCCGACGACAGGCGAAATAATGCCCAGCAAGGCACAGTCCACCCCAGCATCCTCCACTTCTGGCGCGGCCCGGGACGAGACGAACGGCGAAGCGACGACGGTTCACGACATGCTCAGCACCGACACCACCATGAACTTCAGCCAAGAGTTCGCCACCCAGATCGCGTTCATCGATTCCAACGTGACCGTGGAAGAGCAGGAGTCCATCGCGGCTTTGCCCTCGGGGTCGGCGCTCATGGTCGTGCGCCGCGGGCCCAATGCCGGTGCCCGCTTTCTGCTCGACGCCGACCTCACGAGCGTTGGGCGCCACCCCAACGCTGACATTTTTCTCGACGATGTCACGGTGTCGCGTCGACACGCCGAGTTTTTGCGCAACGGCACATCGTTCACGGTCAAAGACCTCGGCTCGCTCAACGGCACCTACTTCGACGGGGAACGGATCGAAACGGCAGCTCTGACCGACGGCGCCGAGGTGCAGGTTGGTAAGTTTCGCCTCACCTTCTACGCTTCGCGCCTCGACCTCGTGCGCGCGACGAGCGAGTAGTGGCGGCAAACTCCGCCCAGGCTCGTTCCGTGCCTGTGTCTTCGTCAGCAGCTCACGGGCAAGCTGCGGGATCAGCGCCGCTGCTGAGTATCGGACAGGTGCTCGCCCGACTCACCCCGGAATTCACCGATCTGACCCCGTCGAAACTGCGCTTCCTCGAGGAACAGGGCCTCGTCGCGCCGGCTCGCACGGAATCCGGTTATCGTAAATTTTGCGCCAGCGATGTCGATCGCCTGAGACTGATCCTGTCGATGCAGCGAGATCATTATCTGCCGTTGAAAGTCATCCGCTCCTATCTTTCTGATCTGGATGCCGGGCTGGCGCCAGTGCTGCCGGGCGGAACCACTCCCGGGCCGTCAATGCTGGGCACGCTGCGACGTTTGACCCGCGACGACTTGCTGCGCGAGGCCGGAGCCTCTGCCACTTTGCTGCACGACGCTGTATCCGCATCAATCATTCTGCCCGCCGAATACTACGGCGACGGCGTGCTGCACGTGTTGCGCGCCCTCGTCGAACTGCAACGCAGCGGGATCGAGCCACGGCATCTTCGGGGCTTTCGCGGGGCTGCTGAACGCGAACTCGGCCTCATTGAAAGCGCGCTCGTACCGCTCTCCCGCCGCAAAGATGCCTCCAGCCGGGCGAAGGCGGCTGAAATGGCCGTCGAGATTGCCGGGCAGCTCGAGATTATTCGCGGCAGCCTGATTCGGTCAGCACTGGGCCGACTGACCCAGTAGGTCGTAGACTGGCGCAGGCGCACGGCTGGGCTGCCGCCCGTATGGTGCAATCGCTCGTCTGCGCGTCTGCGCGTCTGCCTGTACTCGATCGACACGCCAAAACCATTACGCGAATGTCAGCGCGCACGGTCTTTGCCTCGGTAGCGTAGAGAGAGCGAAGCACAGCAAATTGTTTTCGCATCACCAGCTGAACCGCATGAGTCACTTCAGCACCACAGTCACTTCAGCACCACAGTGATCCAGGCTTGCTTCACTGCAGCTAGCAGTCACGGCACCACGTAACCTCCGAAAGGCAACCCCCATGAGTGAGCTCAAGCCTGACGCTGACGCTTCGCGTTACTCGTTGGGACTGCTGTTCACCGATGGCATGCCCGAGCTTGATGAGAACTGCGGCTACCGCGGTGCTGTCGCTGCGCGCGCGGCCGGCATCAGCTACCGTCAGCTCGACTACTGGGCCCGTACGGGCCTGGTGGAGCCCACAGTGCGCGGGGCGGCTGGTTCCGGCTCACAGCGCCTCTACGGCTTCCGTGACATCCTCGTACTCAAGCTCGTCAAGCGGCTGCTCGACACGGGCATCTCCCTTCAGCAGATTCGCACGGCGGTCAACCAACTGCGCGAATCGGGCGTCAGTGACCTCGCGCAGACCACGCTGATGAGCGATGGCGCGAGTGTCTACCTGTGCACCTCGAACGACGAGGTCATCGACCTCGTCAGCCGTGGCCAGGGCGTCTTCGGCATTGCCGTGGGCAAAGTGCTCCGCGAGGTAGAAACGAGCCTGGTCGAACTCGACGTGCAGGCCGTTGACTCCGCCGACGAGCTCGCCACCCGCCGGAGCACCCGCAAAATCTCCTAGCGCCACCGCCCTCGCTTGGGCGCAGCACGGCGCGCGACTGCAACCTGTCATTCGCTCCCCAACTCAGCGCTCGGCGCCCCGCGTTCATCAGCGCGCGTTCATCACGCCGCGTTCGCGCCTTCAGGCAACGGTTCCTGTGCTCCGTTGGCAAACGCTGTTGTGCCAGGCCGCGAGGCGGCCGTGCAAGCGTCATGGGACGCGAAGACAACATGCCCACGGTGAATTGCCCCCAAAACCCGCACAGGCCGAGGCCCGACTCATCGACCCCGCAGGGCCGAAGGAGAAATCCTTTAGACCGCTGGAGCCTCGGCGTACTCACCGATGCGCGCTGTACGCAGCACCCGGTCGAGCAGCTGGTCGAAGTAGCCGGCCATTTCGAGCGCACTGTCACCCGGCCAGATGTGCAGGGGCTTTGCGGCGCCCTGCGCCTGCTGCAAAGACGTGCGCTCCGGCAGCTGCGGGCTCAGCACGAGCGGCCCGAACATGTCGCGCAATTCTTTGATGCGGAACTGGTGTTCGAGCGAAGCCGAACGGGACCGATTCACGATGATGCCGAGCGGCTGAAGGCGAGGGCTCAGACCACGACGAATCTCTTCGATAGCACGCAGCGCACGGTCGGCAGCAGCGACCGAGAACAGGCCGGGCTCGGTGACGACGGCGACACGGTCGCTCGCGGCCCAGGCGGTGCGCGTGAGGGCATTCAGGGAGGGAGCACAGTCGATGAGCACGAGCTCATAGTCTTTCTCGATC
This sequence comes from Cryobacterium sp. Y29, assembly GCF_002929825.1. GTDB lineage: Bacteria > Actinomycetota > Actinomycetes > Actinomycetales > Microbacteriaceae > Cryobacterium. Next base: position 201,532 of record NZ_PJJN01000037.1, on the reverse strand, counting down.
GTTGAGAGCGCTTCTTCGAGTTTCCAGATATCGCGAATGCTCGGGTGTGGCCCGTCAAAATTGATCGCCGACGGGCTGCCGATCATGACGTCGATGGTGCCTGGGCGGTTGCGGGTCCATCCGCTCGGGGCGATCGCCGCGCGAACCGTCTTTTCTTTGGGCGAACCGAGGACATCGGCAACATTCAAATGACCGGCCACCTGGATATCCATGCCGGTGGACACATCGGATTGCGGATCGAGATCCACGACGAGTGTTCGCACGCCACGGGCGAAGGCAGCGGAAGCCAGACCAAGGGTCACAGTGGTCTTGCCGACACCACCCTTAAGGGAACTTACGCTGAGTACGTGCATGAGTAACAACGTTACCTTCACTAGTGTTAGAGAACCTAACCGTTAGCTGTGCGCCACGTACGCCCTCGAAAGGCTTGCATGTTTGAAAAAATCCTTGTTGCCAACCGCGGCGAGATCGCGATCCGTGCCATGCGCGCGGCTTACGAGCTCGGAGCAAAGACCGTGGCGGTGTTTCCGTTCGAGGATCGCAATTCATTGCACCGCCTGAAGGCGGATGAGGCCTACCAGATTGGTGAGGTGGGGCATCCGGTTCGGGCCTATCTCGACGTGAGTGAAATCATCCGGGTTGCCCAGGAATGCGGCGCCGACGCCATCTACCCCGGCTACGGATTTCTGTCGGAGAACCCGGAACTCGCCGATGCAGCCGCCGCTGCCGGCATCACGTTCATCGGCCCGGGCGCTGACGTACTCGAAATGGCCGGTAACAAGGTCACCGCAAAGGAACACGCCATCGCGGCCGGCGTACCGGTATTGAAGTCGACGCAGCCGTCGACCGATGTCGAACTCTTGATCAGCCAGGCCGATGAGATCGGCTTTCCCATTTTTGCCAAGGCCGTCGCCGGCGGTGGCGGCCGTGGCATGCGCCGGGTTGCGAAGAAAAGCGAGTTGCGGGGAGCGCTTGAAGAGGCCATGCGTGAGGCCACCAGTGCCTTCGGTGACCCGACGATGTTCCTGGAGGCTGCGGTGCTGCGGCCCCGTCACATCGAGGTGCAGATTCTGGCGGACGCCTCCGGCGAGACCGTGCACCTGTTCGAGCGTGACTGTTCGGTGCAGCGTCGGCACCAGAAAGTGATCGAAATCGCTCCGGCGCCGAACCTGAGCGATGAAATTCGGGTTCAGCTCTACGCTGACGCCATCAAGTTCGCCCGGTCGATCGGCTACGTCAACGCCGGGACCGTCGAGTTTCTGCTCGACACCGTCGGGGAACGCGCCGGGCAGCACGTCTTCATCGAAATGAACCCGCGCATTCAAGTTGAGCACACCGTGACCGAGGAGGTCACCGATGTCGACCTCGTGCAGGCACAAATGCGCATCGCGGCGGGGGAGACCCTCGAACAGATCGGTCTGACCCAGGGGGAGATCCGCCTGCGCGGCGCGGCCCTGCAGTGCCGCATCACAACCGAAGACCCCGCGGCCGGGTTCCGCCCCGACACCGGTAAAATCACCACCTATCGTTCACCCGGCGGCGCCGGCATCCGCCTGGATGGTGGAACGATCAACACGGGCGCGCAGATCAGCCCGCACTTCGACTCGATGCTCGCCAAACTCACCTGCCGAGGCCGCGACTATGCGGCCGCCGTCGTGCGGTCCAAGCGCGCGCTGGCCGAGTTCCGCATCCGCGGCGTCTCCACCAATATTTCGTTCCTGCAGGCCGTGCTCGACGATGCGGACTTCGCGGCCGGCGACCTCAGTACCTCGTTCATCGACGAGCGCCCGGAGCTGCTGCGCGGCCGCGAGTCCAAGGACCGTGGCACCAAGATTCTCACCTGGCTGGCTGAGGTCACCGTCAACCAGCCCAACGGCGCGCCGCCGACCACGGTGCACCCGCGAGACAAGCTGCCAGAGCTTGACATCACCCAGCCAGCCCCCGACGGTTCCCGACAGAAGCTGCAACTGCTCGGTCCGACCCGTTTCGCCGCCTCTTTGCGCGCGCAGACTGCGCTGGCCGTGACCGACACCACCTTCCGGGACGCGCACCAGTCGCTGCTGGCGACACGGGTACGCACCAAGGACCTCGTGGCCGTGGCGCCCTATGTCGCCCGGCTGACGCCGCAGCTGCTCTCGGTCGAAGCCTGGGGCGGCGCCACCTACGACGTGGCGCTGCGGTTTCTTGGCGAAGACCCCTGGGAGCGCCTTGCGAGCCTGCGCGAGGCCCTGCCGAACATCAACCTGCAGATGCTGCTGCGCGGCCGCAACACTGTGGGCTACACCCCGTACCCGACCGAGGTCACCGACGCGTTTGTGCGCGAGGCGACCGCCACGGGTGTAGACATCTTCCGCATCTTCGATGCCCTGAACGACGTGTCGCAGATGCGGCCGGCTATCGACGCCGTGCTTGCTACCGGCACAGCGCTGGCCGAGGTGGCCGTCTGCTACACCGGCGATTTGCTCGACCCGGCCGAAAAGCTCTACACCCTGGACTACTACCTGCGCCTGGCCGATCAGATCGTCGAAAGCGGCGCCCACGTGATCGGCATCAAGGACATGGCCGGGTTGCTCCGGCCGAGCGCCGCCGAGAAGCTCGTGGCGGCGTTCCGGGAACGCTTCGACCTGCCCGTGCACGTGCACACCCACGACACTCCGGGTGGCCAGCTCGCGACGCTGCTGGCCGCAGCCCGGGCCGGCGCCGACGCTGTCGACGTGGCATCCGCTCCCATGGCCGGCACGACCAGCCAGCCGTCGGCATCCTCCCTCGTAGCCGCTCTCGCCCACACCGAACGCGACACGGGTATTTCGCTCCGGGCCACGACTGACCTCGAGCCCTACTGGGAAGCTGTGCGCACCCTCTACGCCCCGTTCGAATCGGGTCTGTCGGCACCGACCGGCCGGGTGTACTCGCACGAGATTCCAGGCGGCCAGCTGTCGAACCTGCGCACCCAGGCCGTCGCGCTCGGGCTCGCCGACCACTTCGAACTCATCGAAGACATGTATACCGCCGCGAACAGCATCCTCGGCCGGGTGCCCAAGGTCACTCCCTCGTCGAAGGTGGTCGGTGACCTCGCCCTGTACCTGGCCGCTGTGAAGGCCGATCCGGCCGATTTCGAGCAAAACCCGGGCAACTACGATGTCCCCGACTCGGTCATCGGCTTTATGGCGGGCGAGCTCGGGGACCTGCCCGGTGGCTGGCCCGAGCCGTTTCGCACCAAGGTACTCGCGGGACGTGAAGTGCGCGTCGGCGTCACCGAGATCACCGCGGGGGAGCGCGCCGCGCTCGGCGCCTCGAGCCTCGAACGTCGCGCGATGCTCAACCAGTTGTTGTTCCCCGCGCCGACCCGCCAGTTCCAACAAGTCAGGGAGAGCTACGGCGACCTCTCGGTTGTCGATACCGTCGACTACCTCTACGGCCTTCAGCAGGGCCAGGAGCACGCCGTCGAAATCGCCAAGGGCGTGCGGCTCTACGTGGGCCTCGAAGCGATCGGTGAAGCCGACGACAAGGGCATGCGTACCGTTATGACCATTCTCAACGGTCAGCTGCGCCCGGTGTTCGTGCGTGACACCAGCATCACCGTGCAGACCAAGGCCGCCGAGAAAGCTGATGCCAACCAGCCCGGCCAGATCGCCGCACCCTTCTCCGGCGTGGTCACCCTGCAAGTCGAGGAGGGCGCGCACGTCGAAGCTGGCCAAAGCGTCGCTTCGATCGAAGCCATGAAGATGGAAGCGGCGATCACCTCGCCCATCGCCGGGACCATCGAACGCGTCGCCATCCCGCTCACCCAGCAGGTCGATGCGGGCGATCTGCTCTTGACGGTGCGTCCACGCTAAGATTAATGCCGATATCGACCAGTTGAGGATGTACCGTGCCAGACAAACGTACTGACGACCAGAGCGCTCCTGCCCGCCCGGTGTCTGCCGCAAAGCGAACCCGCGACGAGCGCGATAGTTTCGACACGCAGGGTGACGACTACCACAGTGAGCTACCGCCGCACACGATCGACAACCTCGCCGCGTCATTGCCCGAGAGCCTGAGCGTTCCGATCGAGGTGACGTTCGGGCCTCGCCGCTCGGTGGCTGCAGCCGTTCGGCCGTCTTTGGTAGCGGGCAACGGAACCGAGACAACGCGCATCGTGTCGGCCCCGTCCACGCACACCGTCGAAATCTCAACGCCAGCGCCGACCCGAGCAGGCGGCGCCAGTTTTGCCATCGAATCACTTTCACGAGCGGATGCTGCCTCCTCTGTCCGGCGCGAACGCATCCGCACCGAAAACAGCACAGCCCCCGAGTCCGCGTCCATGCTCACGTCTGATCGCCTGCTCGCGGTCAACCGCAAGACCCGCAAAGCGCCGCAGGGCGTCTGGCCTGAATTTGTCTATGCGCTGACGCTGCACCTGGTCAACCTCGGTGACTCCGCCAAGGTGCGGGCGTATAAAGAAATGGATGAGCGTATTCGTCGCCAGTTTGACGGCGGTACGCGATTCGTGCCGATCCTCACCCGCAAGGGTGGCGTGGGCAAGACCACCGTCACGACCCTGCTCGGTATGGCCTTGGCCGACGCCCGCGACGACCGCATTATTGCCATCGACGCCAACCCCGACCGCGGCACACTGTCCGAACGCGTCAGCAAGCAGACACGCTCGACCGTTCGCGACGTCGTCTCGAAGGCCGCGTCGATCGGCAATTTCACCGACTTCTCCTCTCTGGTCTCCCGCGACGAGACCCGCCTCGACATTCTCGCCTCCGACACCGACCCGTTGCTCTCGGAAGCATTCGATGAGAACGACTACAACGTCGTCGCCGATCTGGCCGCCCGGTACTACTCGATCGCGCTCACCGACTGCGGCACCGGCATCGTGCATTCGGTCATGCGAGCTACGCTGCAGCGCGCCGACTCCATCGTGATCGTCTCCGGCGGCAGCGTCGACGAGGCACGTTTGGCCTCTGAGACGCTCACCTGGCTTGAAGCAAACGGATACGGTGAGCTGGTGCGCAACGCGATCGTCGCGATCAACACTGCCACCCAGGGCACCAATCTGGTTCGGCTTGAAGAAATCGAGGCGCACTTTCGCTCCCGCGTGCGCGAAATCGTGCGGATTCCCTACGACCCGCAACTCGCCGCCGGCAGCGTCGTGTCGTACAAGGACCTGAAGCCGATCACCCGGCTGGCCGCACGCACCCTTGCCGAACTCGTCGTTGAGGGCCTCCCCGCCGACCGCAACCTCTAACCGGCCGCCGACTCACTCGCCGTTCACCAGCCGCCCTACCGAGGAGTTTCCCCGTGCCCGAACGCCAGATCCGTCTCTTCGGAGATCCGGTGCTGAAGACCGTCTCCGATCCCATCAACGGGATCGACGACCGGGTACGCGGTCTCGTACAGGACTTGATCGACAGCGTGCGACTGCCCGGTCGGGCCGGCGTTGCCGCGTCGCAGATCGGAATCAACCTGCGCGCCTTCAGCTACAACGTCGACGGCGTCATCGGCTACATTCTCAACCCCACGGTCGTCGAACTCTCCGGCGAGCCTGAACTCGTCGACGAGGGCTGCCTCTCCGTTCCCGGCCTCTGGTACCCCACCAAGCGCTACCCGTTCGCCCGAGTCACCGGCATCGACCTCGACAACAATCCGGTCGAACTCTCCGGTACCGGCATCATGGCGCAGGCCCTCCAACACGAAACCGATCACCTCGACGGCTTTCTCTACATCGACCGCCTCGACAAAATCAACCGCAAGGCCGCGATGAAGGAAATCCGGGAGTCCACCTGGTTTTAGCCCTGCAACCACAGGTTGACCGGGCGAAGTCTTGAGTGCCTGTGAAATGAGCGCGCGGGCGGAGCCCAGCGGCCACGTTACTCGCGCAGCGAGATGCCCTCGGTCACCGGCGCCCCCGAATACATGGCGTCGATCTCGCCGGCGAAATCTCGCAGAATAATGTTGCGCTTGATGCTCATTTTCGGCGTCAGGTGCCCGCTGTCCTCGGTGAGCTCAAGAGCGAGCACCGTGAATTTGCGAATCGACTCCGCCCGCGACACTGCCTCGTTGGCATGGTCGACCGCTCGCTGGACTTCGGCGAGCACGGCTTTGTTGACGGATGCCTGCGCGAGCGACATGCCGGCATCCTCGTGGTTGTTGTTGAGCCAGACCGGCAGCATGTCGGGGTCGAGGGTGATGAGCGCGCCGATGAACGGCTTTTGGTCGCCCACAACGATGACCTGGCTGATGAGCGGATTTGCGCGAATGGGGTCTTCCAGGGCGGCCGGTGCCACGTTTTTGCCACCGGCTGTGACGATGATCTCTTTCTTACGCCCGGTGATGGTGAGATAGCCGTCGGAATCAAAGTCGCCGATGTCGCCGGTCCTCAACCAGCCGTCGTGAAAGGTGTCTGCGGTGGACTGTGGGTTATTCCAGTACTCCTTGAAAACGTTGACGCCCTTGACCTCGATCTCGCCGTCGTCCATGACGCGCACCGAGACGCCGGGCAGTGGGGGTCCGACGGTGCCGATCTTGGCCCGCGTAGCCAGGCCCACATTGGCGGGGGCAGTCGTTTCGGTCAGGCCGTAGCCCTCCAGAATGACGATGCCGAGGCTCTTGAAGAAGTGACCGAGGTGCGCGCCGAGCGGGGCAGAGCCGGAGACTGCCCAGACGACCTTGCCGCCCATGGCGGCACGCAATTTGCTGTAAACCAGCTTGTCGAACAGCGCGAATTTGATCTTCATCCCGAGCGGAATCGATGTTCCCGCCTGCACCAACTGGGAATGCTCGACCGCCACATGCGCGGCGGCATCGAAGATTTTGCCCTTGCCGCCGGCGATGGCCTTCTGCTGGGCCGAGTTGTAGACCTTTTCGAAGACCCGAGGTACCGCGAGCAGAAAGGTCGGTTGAAAGCTGCCCAGCGCGGCCAGGAGCGTCTTGGTGTCGCCCTGGTGGCCGACCCGCACCCCCGCGTGCACGCACAAGACCGAGATGAAACGCGCGAAGACGTGGGCGGTGGTGATGAACAAGAGGGTCGAGGCGCCTTCGGGGTGAACCAGTACCTCCTTGAGCGCGACCGCGGCATTGCGGCTGGTCTCGAGAAAGTTCGCGTGGGTGAGCACGCAGCCCTTGGGCTTGCCGGTCGAACCGGAAGTGTAGATGAGGGTCGCCATATCATCGCCCACGGCGAGATTACGGCGGCGTTCGATTTCCGCATCCGTCACGACGACGCCCCCGGCGACGAGCTTGTCGAGGTCGCCCAGATCGATCTGCCAGACCGAGCGGATGTCGGGCAGCTCCGGATGCACCTCATCGAAGCGGGCGAAGTGATCGGCGGTTTCGACGATGACCGCCATGGCGCCGGAGTCGCTCAGGTTCCACTGCACCTGTTTGGGTGAGCTGGTCTCGTAGACGGGCACCAGAATTGCCCCGGCGAACCATACCGCGAAGTCGATCAGGGTCCACTCGTAGCGGGTCTTGCAGATAAGCCCGATCTTGTCGCCGGGCTCAATGCCGGCGGCAGTAAAGCCCTTGGCCAGCGCCACGACCTGCGCATGAAATTCCCGAGTGGTGACGGGAAGCCACTGGCCGTCACGTGGCAGCGAAAACAGTGCCAGATCGGGAGTCGCGGTCAGACGATCCATCAGAAGATCAGTGATGTTGGCGCCAGGATCGGCGGGAACGACGGCGGGCATATCAAACTGTTTCACGGCAACTCCTTTGGTACCGGCTGAACGTGCCCACTGCGCAGTCGCGAGAGAATCCTTCGGTGAGCGGGTGTTTCGTCCAGCGGCAAACTGGTTTAGTACACTCTAGACGGTGTCCTGCGTGGCGGTCCGGCAGACGGACGCAGCTTTTTCTCAGGCCGAGAAAGAAAGGTGGCCCGTGCACGCCATAGGTATCGATATCGGGGGCACCAAGATTGCCGGAGCGCTGGTCGACGAGGCGGGGACCATCATCCGGTCTGACCGGCAGCCGACGACGCCGGGTCACCCGGATGAGATCGAAGATGCTGTCGTGGCGATGGTGCTGGCGCTGTCCGAGGGCGAAGACGTCGTCGCTGCCGGGGTCGCTGCCGCCGGTTTCATCGACTCCGCCCAGTCGACCGTGTACTACGCACCGAATATCAGCTGGCGCAATGAGCCGTTCCGCGACAAGCTCGAGGCTCGACTCGATCTGCCCATCATCATCGAAAACGATGCCAACGCGGCCGGCTGGGCGGAGTTTCGCTTCGGTGCCGGTCGCGCGTACACCGACATGGTCACCCTGACTGTCGGTACAGGCGTGGGCGGCGCGATCGTGACGGGCAACGCCTTGTTCCGCGGAGGCTTCGGCGCGGGCGCCGAACTGGGGCACCTCCGGGTCGTTCCGGACGGGCTTCCCTGTGGCTGCGGAGCCCATGGCTGCCTGGAGCAGTACGGCTCAGGTCGGGCGCTGCTGCGGATCGCCAACGAATTCGCCGATGCCGGCGGTATCGGCTTGGGCCTGGCCGGTGCCCGTGAGCGACGCGGCAAACTCACCGGCAAAGAGGTAGGGCGGCTGATTCAAGACGGCGACGGCGGTGCTCTCGCGGCCCTGCGTCAGTTGGGCGGTGCCCTCGGGCAAGCCTGCGCCAGCCTGGGCGCCGTGCTCGATCCGCAGGTGTTCGTGTTCGGCGGGGGAGTGGCCGCGGCTGGCGACCTGTTGCTCGAGCCGATTCGCGCGGCCTACCTCGATTTTCTCCCCGCCCGCGGCTACCATCCGGAAGCGGAGTTCGCCATTGCCCAGCTCGTCAATGACGCCGGTGTGGTCGGCGCGGCCGACCTCGCCCGAATACACGCGGTGCGCTGAGCGGATGCCGTGGGCGGGGCTGGGCGCGGCATCCGCTTTGCTGTGGCAGGCGGACTAAGCTTTCGAGGTCGGATGAAGGAGTGCGAATGTTCTATTGGGTCATGAAGAACATCGTCATCGGCCCGTTGTTGCTCTCGCTGTTTCGCCCGTGGATCATCGGCCTGGAGAACATTCCGAGAACCGGTCCGGTGATTTTAGCCAGCAACCACCTGTCGTTCATCGACTCGGTGTTTCTGCCGCTTGTCGTACCGCGTCGTGTGGCATTTCTCGCCAAGAGCGACTATTTCACCGGCACGGGTCTCAAGGGCTGGGCCACGCGGCAGTTTCTCACCGCGGCGGGGCAGCTCCCCATCGATCGCTCCGGCGGTAAGGCCTCGGAGGACTCGCTGAACACCGGCCTGCGAGTGCTCGGCGAGGGCCGCATCCTCGGCATCTATCCCGAGGGCACCCGCAGCCCCGACGCCCGCCTCTATCGCGGACGTACCGGTGTGGCCCGCATGGTGTTGGAATCGGGCGTGACGGTCATTCCGGTGGCCATGATCGATACCGAGAAGGCCATGCCGACCGGCACGCGCGTTCCCCGGGTGCGTCGCATCGGGATCGTGATCGGCAAACCGCTCGACTTCACCCGGTTCGCGGGCATGGCGGGGGACCGGTTCGTCCTACGCAGCGTCACCGATGAGCTCATGTATGAGTTGCAGCGACTGAGCACGCAGGAGTACGTCGACGTCTACGCTTCCTCGGTCAAGGAAAAGCGGGCCAGCCTTTCGCGATAAGCTGCCTGAAGTGCTGTCCGCGATTATGGCGGTGCAGCACCTCATCCATTTCGGGTCGGTACACGTTGTACGGCCCAGCAGAGAAAACAGGAACCATCCCGTGGTAGACCCCACCGAGCCCATCGTTGCCGCAGAAGCCTCTGTCATCACGGGACTCGACCACTGGCGCACGCTGCCGATCAAGCAGCAGCCGACCTGGCCCGACGCGGCCAAGGTGGCGGCGGCATCCGCCGAGCTGGCGACCCAGCCGCCGCTGGTTTTCGCCGGTGAGGTCGACATTCTGCGCGACCGGCTCGCTCAGGCCGCCGGCGGGCAGGGTTTTCTGCTGCAGGGCGGCGACTGCGCCGAGACCTTCAACGGCGCCACGGCCGATCAGATCCGCAATCGCGTGAAAACCGTGCTGCAGATGGCCGTCGTGCTCACCTATGGTGCCTCGATGCCGGTGATCAAGATGGGGCGCATGGCCGGACAGTTCGCTAAGCCCCGCTCGAGCGACTTTGAGACGCGCGGCGACGTGACGCTTCCGGCTTACCGCGGCGATATCGTCAACGGGTACCCGTTCACGCCCGAGTCGCGCGAGGCCGACCCAGACCGGCTGGTCAAGGCGTACCACACGTCAGCTTCGACCCTCAATCTCATTCGCGCGTTCACGCAGGGTGGCTTTGCTGACCTGCGCCAGGTGCATAGCTGGAATCAGGGTTTTGCCGCTAACCCGGCCAACCAGCAGTACGAAAAAGTTGCCAAGGAGATCGACCGCGCGATCAAGTTCATGATCGCCTGTGGCGCTGACTTCGAGGCCATGCGGCGCACCGAGTTCTACACCAGCCATGAGGGCCTGCTGATGGACTACGAGCGGCCGATGACCCGTATCGACTCGCGCACCGGAACGCCATACAACACCTCGGCCCACTTCATCTGGATCGGCGAACGCACCCGCGACCTCGACGGCGCACACGTGGACTTTTTGTCGCGCGTACGCAACCCGATTGGCGTCAAGCTTGGCCCGACCACCTCGACGGACGACATGTTGCGACTCGTTGACAAGCTCGACCCGAACCGCGAACCCGGTCGCCTGACTTTCATCACCCGCATGGGCGCCGGCAAGGTACGCGACGCCCTGCCGCCGCTGCTCGAGGCCATCAAGGCCAGCGAAGCAACGCCGCTGTGGGTCAGCGACCCGATGCATGGCAACGGTGTCACCACGCCGACCGGTTACAAGACGCGTCGTTTCGACGACGTCGTCGACGAGGTCAAGGGCTTCTTCGAGGCACACCGTGCCGTTGGAACTCACCCCGGTGGAATCCATGTCGAGCTCACTGGCGACGACGTCACCGAGTGCCTCGGTGGTTCCGAGCACATCGACGAGGCCGCTCTGGCGACCCGGTACGAGTCGCTCTGCGACCCGCGCCTCAACCACATGCAGTCCCTCGAGCTGGCCTTCCTGGTGGCCGAGGAGCTCGCCGCCCGCTAGCCCCTTTTCGGACGGGGCCCGGGCCCCGTCCGTGGGCCCAGTTTATAAACTGGGCCCACGGACGTAAGGTGGGCCCGGGATCAGCCGAACGGGTTCGTCGGCTTGAGCGATATCGTGCTGCCCTTCGGCAATGACGTACCAGCTGCTGGATCCGTCGACGCTACTTGAATGAGCGAGGAGTAGATCGGTGCATCCGCGCCCGGGTTGTAGGTCAGTTTAAAGCCGAGCGCGGTCAGGGCGTTCTTGCCGTCGGTCCAGGACATGCCGACGACATTGGGTACTGTGACCGGCTCTGGACCGCGGGAGATGACCAGGGTGAGGGTAGCGCCCGCGCGGATGGTGCCCTCGGGCACCTGCGCGGCAATGACGTCGCCCTCCGCGATCGTGTCGCTGTACGTCTGCTCACCCGAGACCACGAGCAGGTTCTTGCCGACCAGAATGTCGGTGGCCTCGGCCACGGTCTTGCCGTCGACGTTGGGAATGGACCCGAGCGACACGACGAGATTCACGGTCAGGCCTTCGAAGTACTCGCCGCCGGCCGATAGGTCGGCGCCATCAGATTCCTTGCTCGCCGAAATGAGTGATCCCTCGGCCTCATCGCCGCTGAAGACCGGATCGACGCTGCCCACCACGGCGTTCAGATCGGTGATGGCAGCTGATGCCGCCTCCTGCGTCAAACCGGCCAGGGTGGGCAGCGTGATGGGCTGCAGGCCCTGGGAGACGATGATCGTGACGGTGCTGTCTTGCGGAACCCGGCTGCCGGTATCCGGATCGGTGCCGATGACGAGTCCCTCGGCGATCGTGGCGCTAAATGCGCCGCCGAGCTTTGGGATGAGACCGAGTTCGGTCAACTGCGTCGACGCGGCCTCGGGGGAGTCCGACGCGAAGTTCGGGACGGACACGTCTGACCCGGGCCCCGAGCCGAAATACCAACCGGTACCGCCGAGGGCAGCGGCGATGAGAATAACGAGGGCGAAAAGCCAGAACCCGCGGCGCTTGCGCTTATGTGCTTTCTGGGTCAGCAGGTCGCCGCTGTCGGGCGGATCGACCGGACCGGTGCCGACCGGGTGAAGACCGAGCAAGGTCGCGGCGGGAGGTCTTGTGGAAGCGAGCTTGGCGTCGAGAACCTGCGTTTCGGCATCCGCGACCGCGTTCGCGCCGGTGCGCAGGCTGGCGGGCAGCACCATGGTCGACTGCAAAGCCAATTCCTGAGTACCGTCGCGTACCAGCACGCTCACGTCATGCAGTTGATCGAGCATGACCCTGGCGTCTCGGGGACGATCTTCTGGGTCGCGCGCAGTAGCCCAGAGCACGAGTTCGTCGAGTTCGCGGGGAACGGAGGCGACCTTGCTGCTCGGCATCGGCACGGTGTCGTTGGCGTGCTGGTAGGCAATCTGCATCGGTGCCTCGCCCACATAGGGTTGCTCACCGGTGAGCATTTCGAAGGTCATGATGCCGAGGGCATAGATGTCGCTGCGTGCATCCGCGATACCGCGGGTGACGAGCTCGGGAGAAAGATAGGCGATGGTTCCGAGCAGGGCCTGGCCGGCCGCAGTGTTGTTGTTGACCGCGCGCGCCAGGCCGAAATCGCTGATCTTGATGCGGCCGTCATCGGCGAGCAGCACGTTCTCGGGCTTGACGTCGCGGTGCACGATGCCCGCCTTGTGGGCGGCCGCCAGCCCGCTGAGCACGGCTTCGAGAATATCGAGCGTCTGCTCGGGGGTGAGGTGACCGTAATCCTTCAGCAGGTCCCGAAGGGTGATTCCGGGAAGATACTCCATCACGAGATAGGCCATGTCCGCGTCCTGACCCTGGTCGAAAACGTTCACGACGTTGGGGTGGGCGAGGCGGGCGGCCGACCTGGCCTCCTGAATGAACCGGACCTTGAACGCGCTGTCGTCAGCGAGATGGCCATGCATGATCTTGATCGCGACCCGGCGTTCGAGGCGCAGATCGGTGGCCAGATAGACCGTGGCCATGCCGCCGCGCGCAATGCGCGAGCGCACTTGATACCGGCCGTCAATAAGACGGCCTATCATCGGGTCGGTCGCAGGAACGCTCACTCCTAGATTCTACGGAACTCGGCGGCGGCCAAGACGCGCGGCGCGCAGAAGGGCGCCAGCCAAGTCGGGGGCCACAGGGTCAACTGCCAAGCTAGCCGATTTGGGACAGCCATGCCTGCGCTGACGTTTCCCACTTGGCGTAATAGTCCGGGAAGGCCGATACCTGCACGGCCTGGGCAGCTTGGGTCACAGTCATCGACTCCCAACCCGCGATATCGAGCAGACCGCGGGTCACGTTCGGGTTGGGGTTGCTTGCGCCGCCGAAAAAGGCGAGGCTGGCCCGCACGGGATCCATCACCTGCTCCGGCGTACCCCAGCCGGCACTCGGACGCTGTTGGAACAGGCCGAGGGAATCCCGATCGCCATAGTCCACATTCCGCAGCCCGGATTCCTGGGCGGCCGCAGCCAGCGCGACGACGAGACCGGCATCGCTCACACCGGCTCCCCGCCCAACGGCCACGATCGTCTGCGCGTTCTGCCGCATTTCCTCTGTCATCGGAGTCACCAGACCCGCCGTCGCCACGGGAATCAGTGCAGCTACCGAAACGGATGCCGGTGTCGGCGTGACCGGCAGAGTCAAGACCTGTCCCGGGTAGATGATGCTCGACCAGCCCAAGCCATTAGCGTCGAGCACCGCCTGCACGCTCACCCCGGCCGCGTTAGCCACGGCAGTGATGGTTTCGCCCATGGCGATGGTCCGGGTGGTCGCTGCGGCGATCTCGGTGCCCGGCACGACATACGCCGCCGACTCCAGCGCTGGAGACGCCGCGAGGAGGATGACCTGTCCGGGGTAGATGACGCTGCGCCCGTTCAGTCCGTTGGCACTCAGAATGTCCGCGGTCTTCAGTGAGTGGGCGGCAGCGATGCCGCTGATGGTGTCGCCGCTTTGCACCGAGTACGAGGCGGATGCTGCCGGCGCGGCCACGACGGTGGCTGGCACCGCCGCCGAGGCCAGGGTTAAAACCTGGCCCGGAAAGATCAGGGCCCGGGAATCGAGACCGTTCAGTGCCAGCACGACCGCCGTCGACAGGCCGAACCGGGCGGCGATGCCGCTCACGGTATCGCCATCCAGGACCGAGTACCGGTCAGGGGCAACCTGCACGGTGGCGGTCACCGCGGGCACCATTCCTACGGGGCTGGTTTCGGCGAGCTTGGACTTGAGCGGCTTCTTGGCCAAGGCCTGTGCCTGGGCTGGAGCAGCCAGGTTGAGGCTGATCGCGAGGGTACTGACCAGCACGATTGGCACGGTCAACGCTGCCGAAAGGGAACGCAGGTCACTGGGCTTCTTCGCACGCCGCTTTGCTGCGGCGTCGCTACCGAAGAAACTACGACCGGAGAGGGCGACGCTGCCTGCTTCGTCAACGGTCGCATTTCGAGCGGCGGATGCCGCGGCGTCCGCCATAGTCGTATTCACCTTGGTCGACATGGTGCTCCGTTCATTGTGCGCACGCGCGTAATCCAGACAGCAAGTACAGCATCGGGTCGAATGCAGCATTCCCCACAGCGAGGTTTTCACAATTATGAGAGGGAGTCAATTGATCAAGCGACCGGAGAGGGCGGTTCACGACTCAATAGTGCCGCGAAGTTTTGCCGCGGCCCCAAATCATGGGAAGCTACACGAGTGAATGACGTGTCTTCAGAGCCCGAGTGGCTTACTATTCCTGCCCTTGTCAACCTGCTCGGAATGAGCCAGAGCCGCGTGCGGCACCTGATCGACGACAAATACCTCCTGGCCATCCGGCGCGACAACGTCGTGTCGGTTCCGTCGTTGTTCTTGCGAGACGGCGCTCCCGTACCCGAACTTCGCGGCACGCTGTTCGTTCTGGCCGACGACGGATTCACGGACATGCAGGCCATGACCTGGCTACTCGAGGTCGATGACAGCCTGGGGGTGCCGCCGATCGAAGCTCTCCGGGCCGGCCGCAAGGCCGAAGTGCGTCGGGTCGCCCAAGCCCTGGCTTAGACAGGGGTTCGACTCAGCGGGCCGGCGTACTGCCGATCAAAACGCTCGACGCGTCACCCGATCGGTCAGGTCCAGCAACTTCTGCCGTGCACGGGCACCGATGGGCGCGCTGCTCAGAGCAGCCAGGGCCTCGGTAACCTGGGATTCGATGAGCGCCTCGACTCGGTCGACGGCGCCACTGGCTGTGATGAGCTGCTGCAGGGAACGAATCTGTGCGGCATCGAGCGTTGGATCACCGAGCTGTGAATCGAGCGATGCTCGGTCGGTGGTAGTCAGGCGTTCCCGTGCCAGCGCGATCAACACCGTGCGCTTGCCCTCTGTTAGGTCGTCGCCGCTTGGCTTGCCGGTCACGGCGGCGTCGCCGAACACACCGAGCAGGTCGTCGCGCAGCTGGTACGCCATGCCCAGCGGCAGGCCGAATGCACGCAGCGAGTTCAACTGGGCGGCCGAGGCGCCCGCTAGCGCTGCGCCGATCACGAGCGGGGCCTGAACGCTGTACTTCGCCGACTTGTAGACGATCACGCGCAGGGCCCGATCGAGGAGTTCCGCCTCCGGCTGGGCCAGCCAGGCGCGTTCCTCGAGAATGTCGAGGTATTGGCCGGCCGTGACCTCGGTGCGCATGAAGTTGAATTCAAGCCTGGCACGCCGGGCGGAGGCCCGATCTTCGAGCTCTTCAAGCCCCTCGTCGAGCAGTTCATCGCTCCAGCCCAGCAGCAGGTCGCCGAGCAGAATGGCCGACGCCCGGCCATAGGAGGCAGGGTCACCGGCCCAGCCCTCATGTTCGTGCAACTGTTCGAATAATTTGTGGGCGCTCGGCGCACCTCGACGGGTATCGGAATTGTCGATGATGTCGTCGTGCACGAGCGCCGCCGCGTGAAAAATTTCGAGGGCACTGGCGGCTGACACAATTGCGCCCAACCCGGCTGGGGCTGTCAAGCCCGTCGTTGGCCGGACCTGTTCCGGGCCGGAATCAGGCGGTAAAACGCTCTGCGCTCCCCAATAACAGAACTGCGCTCGGAACCGTTTTCCACCGCTGAGAAACTGCCGTGAGTAGTCAACGAGTGCAGTCAAATCGGAGCTGATCAGAGTCACAATTGGTTCGCGGGACATGAGGTACGCGTCGATGCGAGATTGAACCAAGTCGATCAGGCGTTTGCTTTCAGGCACACGTGTAGCCTAGCCATCCTGGCGGGGCTAGAATTAGGCTAGTCGAGCTTGCCCGGTGCGAATTTGTCAAATCACCCGCTCGATCCCGTAACTGGAGGGAATGAGATGCCGCTTTCGGAACAGGAGCAGCGACTCCTTGAAGAGATGGAGCGCAGCCTTTATCACAACGATGCCGACTTTGTCGCCAGCGTCGGAGTGTCCAGGCTTCGCCCGAACTACCGTTCTATCGCGCTCGGTGTGCTGCTCGCCGTAGCCGGCATCGTCGCCCTCATCGCCGGTGTCGCCATTGCGCAGCTGTGGCTCGGCATTGTCGGCTTCGTCATCATGTTCGGCGGCGTTCTCATTGCCGTGACTCCCGGCCGGGCCATTCGTTCGGTACCCGGACCGTCGTCACCCGGTCGTCGCCCAGCCCAAGCCAAGTCCAACCAGGGCTTCATGGACCGCCTGAATGACCGTTGGGACCGACGGCAAGACGGTCAGTAATCTCAATCCACTCCAAGCCTCCACCGGGCTTCGACAGTTAAAAAACTTCCAGTTCACAAGGGCCGATCATCTGATCGGCCCTTTTTTTGTGCCCAAAAACGCGCTGTCTGCAAGCGTTCTTGACGATGCTGCTCCATTTTCCTCCACCGCTACTCTTCAATGATTTGCGGTGTATATGGCGCTTTTTTTGAGAAAATACGTCAAAAAACTTAGGTGGGTGGTTGGAGGTGGAGTAAAGTGGAGCCACACCTGAATCTGGCCGGAAGAAAGGGGTGCGCGTGTTCCTTGGCACCTACGCCCCCCGGCTCGACGAAAAAGGTCGCATCATTCTTCCCGCGAAGTTTCGGGATGAACTCTCCACCGGTGTGGTGATGACACGGGGACAGGAACACTGCATCTACGTGTTCAGCACCCGCGAATTCGAAACGCTGCACGACAAAATCCGCCAGGCACCCGTCACGAGCAAGCAAGCTCGGGACTACCTCCGGGTGTTTTTGTCGGGTGCGAGCTCGGAAACACCGGATAAACAAAACCGCGTCACCATCCCCGGCAACCTCCGCAGTTATGCGGGGCTCGACCGGGAATTGACCGTCATCGGTGCTGGCAGCCGAGTCGAGATTTGGGACAGCGAAGCGTGGGCCACGTACCTCGCCGAGCAGGAAACCTCGTACGCCAACACGACGGAGGAGGTGATTCCGGGACTCTTCTAGCCCCTGGTGCCTGACTCCCCGCCGTTTTTGCCCTGACACACTTCCCCCGTGCCAGGTCGAAATGGAGGGGAATCAGGCCTCACGGCCTAGCCCGGTGTTATGACCAGCAACGAAATCCACACCCCGGTACTGCTCGAACGCTGCGTCGCGCTGCTCGCCCCGGCGCTCACAAAACCCGGCGCCGTTCTCGTCGACGCGACACTGGGCATGGGGGGCCACGCCGAGGCGATCCTGGCGCGTTTCCCGGAACTGACCCTGGTCGGACTAGACCGCGACACCGAAGCCCTCGCCATCGCCGAGGAACGCCTCAAGGCCTTCGCCGGCCGGGTGCACCTGGTGCACACCGTTTATGACGGCATCGGCGAAGCCCTCGATAGCCTCGGCATCAGTGAGGTTGCAGGCGTGCTCTTCGACCTTGGTGTCTCCAGCTTGCAGATCGATCGCGTCGAACGTGGTTTCTCCTATTCAAAAGATGCCCCGCTCGACATGCGCATGGACGGCACCGCTGGCCTGACCGCTGAGAGCATCCTCGCCGATTACAGCGAACGTGACCTCAAACGTATCTTCCAGGACTACGGCGAAGAGAAACTTTCCGCCCGCTACGCCAAGGCCATCGTCGAAGCCCGCGAAACGACTCCCTTCGTTCGGTCAGCGCAACTGGTCGACGTCATCACCAAGGCCACCCCGGTCGCCGTCCAGCGCCTCGGTCACCCCGCCAAGCGCGTGTTCCAGGCGCTGCGCATCGAGGTCAACTCGGAACTGGCCGCACTGGAACGGGCCATTCCGGCCGCGCTCGACCGCGTGCAAGTCGGCGGCCGCATCGTTGTCATGGCCTACCAGTCGCTCGAGGACCGCATCGTCAAGCGGGCCTTCGCCGCGGCATCCGGCTCGACAGCGCCCGCTGGCCTTCCAGTGGAACTTCCCGAACACAAACCACTCTTCACCCTTTTGCTGCGTGGCGCTGAACTGGCCTCCGACGAAGAAAAAGCACTCAACCCCCGCGCGACGCCGGTTCGACTGCGCGCCGCTGTTCGACTGAGAAGGGCCGCCGAATGAGCGACAACCTGGCACGCGTGTCATTTTCCAGCGAACGCGAACCCTACGAGGCGCCGGCACGGCGTGGGTTTCGTCTTGTCTCAGCGGCTCCGAACCGCCGCACGCGCCCGCGCATCTTCTACGCTCTCACCGCGGTGGCCGGCATGGCAGCCATCATCGTCGCCCAGCTGTTGCTCAGCGTGGGCATCTCCCAGGGTGCCTATGAAATCTCCAGCCTGCAGTCGAGCCAGTCCGAACTCGGCCGCACGGCCGCCAGTGTGAGTGAAGACCTCGTACGGGTATCCTCCCCGCAGAGCCTCGCCGCCAATGCCGAGGGCCTGGGTATGGTCAGCAATTCCAACCCCGTCTACCTCCGTCTGTCCGATGGCGCCGTTTTGGGCGCTCCAGCCTCAGCGTCGGGCTCGCAGGCCGGAGCGGCCAGCCTTGTTCCTAACTCCCTGTTGGCTGGCAGTACCCCGCTCTCTGCGCTTCCGAAGGCGACGGGGACGGGCGAAACCCTGGCGATCACGAGCGCACCGGTAGTTCCGGCGGGACTCGCGGCGCCCACTACCCGATAGTTTCCCCGAGTCGACAATGATGGGCAGATGAGCGTGCGCAACAGCAGTGCCCGACAGACCGGAGCCCGAACCAACCCGACCAATTCCCGGTCCAGCCGTCGACGCACTTTTTTCACCATCGTCGTGCTGTTCGCCGTGATCGGCGTGTTCCTGGTGCGGCTCGTTGATATCCAGGTGGTGCAGGCTGATTCGCTCACGGCGGACTCCGTGGGAAACCGCTCGGTTGGCCAGGTCGTCTATGGCTCGCGGGGTGAGATCGTCGACGCCAACGGCGTCGTGCTGGCGGGGACGGTCATGCGCTACAACATCACCATGTCCCCGGTGAACGCAACGCCTTTCAAACGCACGGTCGACGGCAAGAAGGTCGTAATCTCAGTGGCTGAGGCCGCCGCCGAAATCGGCGCGGCAACCGGTCAAACCGGTGACGCCATCCTGCTGACCATTGGGGCCGCCCTCGAGGCCAACGCCAAGGCGAATTTCGCCTATATCGCCCAGAAAGTCGATGTCGACGTGCTGCGCGCCGTGCAGGAACTGCACATTCCCTGGACCTATTCGGAGAACAGCCCGAGCCGGGTGTACCCGAACGGGGCCGTCGCCGGCAACATGCTCGGTTACCTGTCGGGGGAGGGCGTGCCGCAGGCCGGCCTCGAATCCGGACAGAACGCCTGCCTGGCCTCGACCAACGGCTCAGAAACCTACGAGAAGGGTGCCGACGGCGTGCGCATCCCCGGCAGCAGCGTCACGAGTACCGAGGCTGTCGATGGCGGCGACGTCATCACCACCATCGACTCCGATCTCAATTGGTTCGTGCAGCAGACCCTCGCCGCGCGGGCGCAGGAGACCGGGGCAGCGTGGGCGACCGCGGTCGTGCAGGACGTCAAGACCGGCAAGCTCCTTGCCGTGGCCGACTATCCCTCGGTCGACCCGAACAACGTCGGCGGCACCAAGAACCCGGAAGATCGCGGCTCCCGTGCCTTCACCCAGTCCTTCGAACCGGGCTCGACCTTCAAGGCGCTCACCATGGCATCCGTTCTCGACGCCGGGGCGGCCACCCTCGAGACCGGGATCGTCGCGCCCTACCGGTACCTGCCGGCCAACGGTGCCAACATCAACGACAGCCACGCGCACCCGGATCAGCGCATGACCCTCGCCGGCGTGCTGATTGACTCAAGCAACACCGGCATGTCCAAGTTCGGTGAGAAACTCACCGACCAGCAACGGTACGACCACATGAAAGCGTTCGGCGTTGGCACGCCCACTGAGACCGGCTTTCCCCGAGAAGATGGCGGCATTCTGCATCCGGTCGACGAGTGGGACAACCAGACCAGCTATGCAACGATGTTCGGGCAGGGTCTCACGACGACCGCGCTGCAGGTCGCGAGCATCTATCAGACCATTGCCAACGACGGCGTGCGCATGCCGGTGCAGCTGGTCGAGGGCTGCAGGCAGACCGACGGCACCATGGCCAACGTGCCAGACCAGGTCGGCACGCGGGTGCTGTCGGAGAAGGCAGCCCACGACACCAGCGACGTGCTCGAAATGGTGTATCAGAAAAGTTGGGTGCAGAGTAAATGGAACATTCCCGGCTATCGGGTCGCCGCCAAGACCGGAACCGCGCAGATGCCGGACGGCCAAGGTGGGTACTCCAACGGGTATCTGGTATCGGTGTCGGGCTACGCTCCGGCCGACGATCCGCAGTATGTCGTCTCGGTCAGCATCGCCGACCCTGTTAAACTGAATACGTCTGCCGCACCGGCTCCGGTCTTCCAGGAGATCATGAGTCAGGTGTTGAAAAAGTACCGGGCGGTTCCCTCAGGCGCGACTGCGCCTGACCTCCCTTCCACCTGGTAAGAAAGCGAGCCCTGCGTGTCTGAACTGGCGCCGTCGGCTCTCCGTCCCGAGCATCCCGTTCCGCGGTCGTTGTCGGGATTGGTTGCCGAATTTGATCTAGAACTGCGTGGAGACATCGACGGTCTCGAAGTCACCGGAGTGAGCTTGAGCTCGAGCTCGGTGCAACCCGGCGACCTCTATGTCGGCGTTCCCGGCGCGCACCTGCACGGCGCGACCTTCGCTGCTGCGGCCGCCGAGGCCGGGGCGGTGGCCATTTTGACCGACGAGGCCGGAGGGCTGCTCGCTGCAGCCAGCGGTCTGCCGGTTTTGGTCACACCGGATGCCCGCGCCGCGCTGGGCGCCGTCGCGGCCTGGATTTATCGCACCGATGACAATCCGGCGACCCTGTTCGCGGTCACCGGCACCAACGGCAAGACCAGCGTCGTCTACCTGTTGTTCGGCATTCTGAACCAACTCGGCGTCGTCTCCGGGCTCACCTCGACTGCTGAACGCCGCATCGGTGATCTAGCCGTCACGAGTTCCCTGACCACGCCCGAGGCCAGCGAACTGCACGCCTTGTTGGCCCGTATGAACGAGGCCGAGGTACGCGCCGTCGGCATTGAGGTTTCGGCGCAAGCCCTCAGTCGCTACCGGGTAGACGGCCTCGTCTTCGATATCGCGGCGTTCACCAACCTCAGCCACGACCACCTCGACGACTACCCGGCGATGGATGACTACTTCCAGGCGAAGCTGGAGCTGTTCCAGCCCGACCGGTCGCACCGAGGCGTCGTCACCGTCGACACCGAGTGGGGCCGTCGCCTCGCCGACGAATGCCGCATCCCTGTGACAACCATCAGCAACCTGGCCGACGTCGACGCCGACTGGCACATGAGCGTTATGGGGGAGTCCGCCACGCACACCGACTTCGTGCTCGAGGGCCGGGACGGCCGTCGCCTGCACACCCGGGTGCCGCTGCTCGGCTGGTACATGGCCGCCAACGCCGCGCTGGCCATCGTCATGCTCGTGGAAAGCGGCTTCGACCTCGGCGCCATCCAGCACACGCTGAACCGCGACGGTGGCATCGTCGCGTTCATCCCCGGCCGCGCGGAGCGCATCTCCGGTGATCGCGGTCCGCTGGTCTACATCGATTACGGGCACAGCCCCGATGCCTTCCTCAATACGCTCGCGGCCCTGCGTAAATTCACGCCGGGTAAACTCATCATGCTGTTCGGCGCCGACGGCGACCGCGACACCACCAAACGCGCCGATATGGGCCGGATCGCCGCCGAGGGCAGCGATATCGTGGTTGTGACCGACTTTCATCCGCGGTTTGAAGATGCCGCGAGCATCCGTGCTGTTTTGCTGAAAGCAGCGCGCCAAGCAGTGCCAGACGGCGAGTTCTATGAGGTTGCCAACCCACGTGCGGCATTCCGCACGGCGTTGTCACTCGCACACGAAGGAGACACCATTCTGTACGCCGGCCCAGGCCACGAGGACTACCACGAGGTACAAGGCGTGAAGCTGCCGTATTCGGCCAGGGATGATTCCCGCCAGGCGCTGCGCGACGCGGGGTGGCTGTAAATGATCGCCCTCTCCCTGGTCGATATCAGCCAGGTCGTCGACGGTGCGCTGCACCTCGCCGGCGCGTCCGCGCAAGCGGATCGGGTCAACGGATCGGTGCAGACCGATTCTCGCCTGGTCGAACCCGGCTCCATCTTCATCGCCAAGCCCGGAGCGGTCACCGACGGGCACCTGTTCGCGCCCGCCGCCGCAGCCTCGGGGGCCGCGCTGCTTATCGTGGAACGATTGCTCGACCTGCCGGTCACTCAGATCGTCGTGGCCGACGCCGTTGCAGCGCTCGGCGCCCTGGCCTCCTTCGTTGTCGCCAGGGTGCGCTCCGCCGGGACGCTCAAGATCGTTGCCGTCACCGGTTCCAATGGCAAAACCACGACCAAGAATTTGCTGCGCAGCATGTTCGAGCGGGTCGGGCCCACCGTCGCCCCGCACGGCTCTTTCAACAACCAGGTCGGGGCACCGATGACGATGCTCGAGGTCACCGACGACACCCGTTTTCTGGTGATCGAGATGGGCGCTAGCAGCGAGGGCGCCATCGCGAACCTCGTGCGCCTGGTGCGACCCGATGTCGGCATCGTGCTCACCATCGGCCTCGCCCATGCCGGTGAATTCGGCGATCTTGACGCCACCGTGCGGGCCAAGTCCGCGATGGTCACCGACCTACTTCCAACGGATGTCGCGGTGCTGAACGCCGACGACCCGCGTGTCGCGCAGATGGCCGCGATCACCCCGGCGCGCATTGTGCGGTTCGGCGAGTATGGCCAGGTGGACGTGCGCGCAAGCGACCTGCACTCCGGTCGCACGGGAACGACGTTCACCCTGCACCTCGCCGACGGGCAGAGCGCCCCGGTCGTGTTTCCGGTGCTCGGTGAGCATCACGTCATGAATGCCCTCGCTGCAGCGGCCGCCGCCGAGGTGCTCGGGGTGTCGCTGGGCGATATCGTCTCCGCGCTGCAAGCCACCACACGGGCCGAACGCTGGCGCATGGAGGTGCTGGGCGGTAAGGACAACGTCACGATCATCAATGACGCCTACAATGCGAGCCCCGACTCGATGAGCGCAGCGCTCAAGACGCTCGCTCAGATCGGCACTCCCGGCTGCCGAACCATCGCGGTTCTCGGCGAGATGGCCGAACTCGGCGAACTGGCCGGTGAAGAGCACGATCGCATCGGGCTACTCGCTGTGCGGCTGAACATCTCCCAGATGATAGTGGTGGGCCAGCGCGCCCGCCGTATGCACATCAGCACGATCAACGAGGGTTCGTGGGACGGCGAGTCGGTTTATGTCGACACGCCGGACGAAGCCTTCGAACTGGTGCGCAGCAGCGTGAATCCGGGGGACACCGTGCTCGTGAAGTCATCTAACTCAGCGGGTCTGCGATTTCTCGGCGATCGACTGGGGGACTTGTTCTCGTGAGAGTTCTTCTGCTGTCCGGAGCGTTTTCCCTTGCGTTCACCCTGTTTCTGACGCCGCTGTTCATTCGATTGTTCAAGAAGCTCGGCTGGGGCCAGTTCATTCGGGACGACGGCCCCAAGAGTCACCACGCCAAGCGCGGTACCGCCACCATGGGTGGAATCATCATCATTCTGGGCGTGCTGATCAGCTATTTCGCGGCCATGCTGATCGAGCAACGACCGTTCACCCCGTCACCGTTGCTCGTCTTGTTTATGATGGTAGGCCTCGGGCTCGTTGGTTTTCTCGACGACTTTTTGAAGACCCGCCACCAGCGCAGCCTGGGGCTCGGTGGCTGGTCCAAGGTTCTCGGGCAGGTCATCGTCGCTGGGGCTTTCGGTGTTCTGTCGTTGCAATTCGTCGACCGCAACGGCCAGACACCCGCTTCGACGAGCATTTCATTCATTCGTGACCTACCCCTCGACTTCATGAAACTGGGCACGTTCTTCGGCATCGCCGTGTTCCTGCTCTGGATCTGCTTGATCGTGGCCGCGACCTCGAACGGCGTCAACGTCGCTGACGGCCTCGATGGCCTCGCTACGGGGGCATCCACTTTTGCCATTGGGTCTTTTGTGGTGATCGGCTTCTGGCAGTCCAACCAGAGCTGCTTCGGGGGATCGGATGCCGCCGACCAATACAAGTGCTACCTCGGTCCCGATTCCTTTGACCTGGCCATCGTCGCGGCGACTATCGTCGGTGGCCTGATCGGTTTTCTCTGGTGGAATACCTCGCCGGCCAAAATCTTTCTGGGCGATACCGGTTCACTCGCCCTCGGAGGGGCGCTGGCTGCCCTTGCGATTCTCAGCCGCACCGAATTGCTCCTCGTTCTCATCGGCGGCCTGTTCGTGATGGAAGCCGGATCGGTGATCGTGCAGCGTGCGTACTTCAAAATCACCCACGGTAAACGCATCTTCCTGATGAGTCCGATCCATCACCACTTCGAGCTCAAGGGTTGGGCCGAAGTCACGGTCGTCGTGCGGTTCTGGATCATCGGTGGCCTGCTCGTCGCGGCCGGTGTCGGCTCGTTCTACCTCGAGTGGCTGTCGCGCTAATGGGTGATGCCAATATGTTTATAAACAACCGACTCGACAAACTCACCAGTTGGCACGCTGACTGGAACGGGCTGCGCGTGGCCGTGCTCGGACTCGGCGTGACCGGTTTCGCCGCCGCTGACACCCTCGCTGAACTCGGCGCGGACGTGCTCGTGCTGGCGTCAACCGGGCCCGACGAACGATTCGACCTGCTCACGGTGCTTGGAGTGCCGTTCGTGCAGGCTGACCTGCGGGAGGTGCCTGCAGAACTGGTAGCACAGAGGCCGGACGTGATCATCGTGTCGCCCGGCTTCCATCCCGATCACCCGCTGCTCACCTGGGCGGCGGAGAACCAGGTTCCCGTCTGGGGTGACATCGAACTCGCCTGGCGGCTGCGCGACAAGGTCGGCGTCCCCGCCGAGTGGATACTCGTCACCGGCACCAACGGCAAGACCACCACCGTGCAGCTCACCGCCACCATGCTCGCCGCCCACGGCAGCCGCGTCGCCCCCTGCGGCAACATCGGTGTGCCCGTGCTCGATGCCATTCGTGATCCCGCCGGCTGGGATGTGCTCGTCGTTGAACTGTCGAGCTACCAGCTGCACCACCTGCCGCAGAGCGGTCCGGGTGCCCTGGCACCTTGGGCAAGCCTCTGCCTCAATGTCGCTGACGACCACCTGGACTGGCATGGTTCGGCCGCCGCATACCGTGCGGCAAAAGCCAAGGTATACCTGAACACCGCGGTTGCCTGCGTTTACAACACAGCAGATGTCGCCACCCGGGAAATGGTTCAGGAAGCCGATGTGCAAGACGGTGCCCGGGCGATCGGTTTCGGCCTGGGCGTGCCAGGGCCGAGCGAATTGGGCATCGTCGACGGCATCGTCTGCGACCGGGCCTTCCTTCCGGACCGGTTCGAACGCGCCCTCGAACTGACCACTGTTCCCGACCTCGTCGCGGCCGGCCTCGGCGCCCCGCACGTGATCATGGACGTGCTCGCCGCGAGCGCGCTGGCCCGGTCGTACGGCGTGCTGCCGGCCACCATCCACACGGCACTGGAGACCTTCCATCTCGACGCGCACCGCATCGAGACCGTGGCCATCGGGGACGGCGTGGAATGGGTCGACGATTCCAAGGCGACTAATCCGCATGCCGCCGATGCCTCCCTGGCCGCCTATGAGTCGGTCGTCTGGCTCGTCGGCGGGCTGCTCAAGGGGATCGACATCGATCAGCTCGTGCACAAGCACGTGGGGCGCCTGCGCGGCGCGATCATCATCGGCGTCGATCGCCTGGCATTACGCCAGGCATTCGCGCGACACGCCCCCGACCTGACCGTGTTCGAGATCGACCCGGACGACACTGTATCGAACGGGAGCGAACAGGTGATGACGGTGGCAGTGCGGCTCGCTGCCGGAATCGCCAGGGCCGGGGATACGGTGCTGCTTGCACCGGCTGCCGCGTCGATGGACCAGTTCGAGAGTTATGTCGAACGCGGCCGGCTTTTCAATCAGGCAGTACACGATCTTCTAGGCAGGTGACGCGGATGGTACAGGTGCCGCGCAACCCCGCATCCCGCACCACGTCACGCCCCACCACCCGTACAGTGCCAGCTTTCGGGCGCCCGACGCTGGCATCCGCCCAGCCGACAAAGCCGGAAACGCCGGGCGGACCCCAGGTTCGCATCAACCTCGGTCGGGTGTTCAAAGCTGAGGGTGGCAACTACTTTCTACTGCTGGGCACCACCCTGTTTCTGGTCATCTTCGGCCTCATCATGGTGCTGTCGTCGTCGTCGGTCGACTCCTTTCTGGCTGACATGGGTTTCTTCGGCGGGCTGCTCCGTCAGGGGATGTTCGCACTGATCGGCATTCCACTCATGCTCGTCGTCAGCCGGCTGCCGCTCGCGTTCTGGCGGCGCGTGGCCTGGCCGTCGCTGTTGATCACCTGTTTCTTTCAATTTCTGGTGGTGGCCACCGGACTCGGCCGCGGCACCGGAGGCAACACCAACTGGCTGAACATCTTCGGCATCCAGTTCCAGCCATCCGAGGGCATCAAGGTGGCACTGGTCATCTGGCTCGGCATGATCCTGTCGAAAAAACAACACCAGCTCGACGACTGGAAGCACGTGTTCATTCCCGTGTTCGGGGTCGGTGGCGGGGCGGTGTTGCTCGTCATGATGGGCGGTGACCTCGGAACGGCCATGATCATGGCCGGCATACTTTTCGGTGCACTGTTCTTCGCTGGCGTCAAACTGCGGCTGCTCGCCGTGCCGCTTTTGATCGGTGTCGGTGGCGCTATCGTGTTGGCCATTGTGAGCCCCAACCGCATGACCCGCATCACGAGCTTTCTCAACGAGAGCTGTACGCAGCTGATCGGGGAGATCTCCAGCAGCTGCTGGCAGCCTCTGCACGGCACCTGGGCGCTGGCCAACGGTGGAATCCTCGGCGTGGGCCTCGGCAACTCCAAGGCCAAATGGTCGTGGCTGCCGGCGGCCGACAACGACTATATCTTCGCCATCATCGGCGAGGAGCTCGGCCTGATCGGCTGCATCGTCGTGCTGGGCATGTTCATTCTGTTGGCCTTCGCCTTCCTCCGCATCATGCGTTCGGTCAGGACCGTGCAGGCCAAGGTCTCCACCGCCGCCGCCATGGTCTGGATTATCGGCCAGGCCTTCGTCAATATCGGCGTGGTGCTGGGAGTATTCCCCGTGTTGGGCGTACCGCTGCCGCTCATCTCGGCCGGTGGCACAGCCCTGCTCACGACCCTCGTGGCGATCGGCATCGTGCTCTCTTTCGCGCGTGGCGACCGCTCGAGCGAAGCACAGAACGATTTCCACGACATCGACTCCAACGAGGCTTACCGGGCATGACCACGTACCTTCTGGCGGGCGGCGGAACCGCCGGCCACGTCAACCCCCTACTCGCCGTCGCCGACCGCATCCGCGCCAGTGAAGCGGATGCCACGGTGCTGGTCCTCGGCACCGCTGAAGGCCTCGAATCCCGCCTGGTTCCGGCCCGCGGCTACGAACTCATCGTCGTTCCCCGGGTGCCGTTTCCACGCCGCCCGAATCGGGCCGCCATGCGTTTCCTGCCGCGATTCAACGCGGCCGTGCGAACGGTGACCGACGTGATCCGTTCGCGCCGGGTCGACGTGGTTGTCGGCTTCGGGGGTTACGTTTCGACACCGGCATACCTCGCTGCCCGGCGTGCCGGCGTGCCGATCGTTATTCACGAGGCCAACGCCAGGCCGGGACTGGCCAACAAGCTGGGGGCGCGCCTGACCCGGCACGTCGGCGTCGCGTTCGCCGGCACCCCGATTCGGCATGCCCGGTTCGTGGGCATGCCGCTGAGACCGGAGATTGAACGACTCGACCGGACGAAGGCCCGCCCCGACGCTCTTGCGTTCTTCGGTCTCGTACAAGAACGCCCCGTGCTGCTCGTCACCGGCGGGTCACTCGGTGCCCGCAAGCTCAACGCCACCATGGTCGCTGCGGCGCGGGACCTCGTCGCAGCGGGCTGGCAAGTACTGCACATTACCGGGTCGAAGGCCGAGGTCACCGACCCACAGCTGCCGAACTACCACTTGGTCGGGTACTGCGACCGCATGGATCTCGCCCTTGCGGCGGCTGATTTCGCGGTAACCCGGGCGGGAGCTGCCACCGTGAGCGAATTGTGTGCGCTCGGGATCCCGGCCGTGTACGTGCCTTACCCAGTTGGCAATGGCGAACAGCGGTTCAACGCTGAGCCGGTGCTGGCGGCCGGTGGGGGCATTGTGATCGATGATAAGGACTTCGTGCCGGCTTTTGTTCAGGCTGAGCTGGTGACCCTGTTGGGCGACCGGGCGCGGCTGGCGGCGATGGCGCGCGGGGCGGCATCCGTGGGCGCGCTCGACGGAACGATCCAGATGCTCGACCTGATTCACGAAGCGCTCACGACCTGAACGTCGGTGGGCACGCGTAACGTAGTGCCCGCACAAACTGTTTTTTTAGCTTCAATCGAGAAGAGCGCACCACGGTGATCAAACCAGACCTCAACCTGACTATTCCCGACACGCTCGGAAGTGTGCACTTTGTGGGCATCGGTGGATCCGGCATGAGTGGCATCGCTCGGCTGTTTCTGGATCGGGGCTATACGGTCACCGGGTCGGACGCGAAGGATTCATCGAACATGCAGGCCCTGCGTGAACTCGGTGCAACCGTGTACATCGGGCATGATGCCGCCAACGTCGGAACCGCCGATTCCCTCGTCGTCACCGGCGCCCTCTGGCAAGACAACCCCGAATACGTGCTCGCAAATGAACGCGGCCTGCCGGTGCTGCACCGCGCCCAGGCCCTGGCCTGGCTCATCCGCCAGCACCGCCTGGTATCGGTCGCCGGCGCACACGGCAAGACCACCTCCACCGGCATGATCGTCACCGGCCTGCTCGGCCTCGGCCAGGACCCCAGCTTCGTCAACGGGGGCGTGATCGAATCGCTCGGGGTGAGCTCCGCGAGCGGCGCCGATGACCTGTTCGTGGTCGAAGCCGACGAATCCGACGGTTCTTTTCTGCTTTACCACACGGCGGTCGCCCTGATTACGAACGTCGACCCAGACCACCTCGACCACTACGGCTCGCTCGAAGCTTTTGAGGCCGCCTTCGTCGAATTCAGCCGCGCTGCCAGCGAACTGGTCGTCATCTCCTCCGATGACGTCGGTGCGGTGAGGGTCACCGCGGCGGTCACGGCCGGCCTGAATAAAGCGGATGCCGCCGCTCGTGTCGTCACGTTCGGCGAGCACCGCGATTCCACAGTGCGCGTGCATTCCATTACTACTGTCGGGCCGGTTAGTTTCAGTGTCGCCTGGGAGGGAGCGGATTACAGCGCCACCCTGCGCATCCCGGGCAAACACAACGCCATCAATGCCGCCGGCGCCTTCGCCGTGCTGGTCGGCCTCGGTTTCGACCCCGCCGCCAGCCTCGACGCGATCGCCGGCTTCGGCGGCACCCAGCGCCGGTTCGAACTGCACGGCACGGTCGGCGGCGTCAGCGTCTACGACGACTATGCCCACCACCCGACCGAGGTCGCCGCCGCTCTCGCCGCGGCCCGTACGGTGGTCGGTGAAGGCCGCATCATCGCGGTGCACCAGCCGCACCTGTACAGCCGCACCCGCTTGTTCGCGCAGGAATTCGCCGAGACCCTCGAGACCTTCGCCGACCAGACCATCGTGCTTGGCGTCTACGGCGCCCGCGAAGATCCAGAACCCGGTGTCACCGGCGCGCTCGTCTCTGACCGGTTCCGCGACCCGTCGCACGTCGCGTACGTGCCCGACTGGCAGGATGCTGCCGACTACCTCGCCGGTATCGCCCGCGACGGTGACTTCGTCGTGACCCTCGGCTGCGGAGACGTCAACCGCATCGTGCCCCAGCTGCTCGCCGCGCTCGAAAAAGTACGCGGATGAGGCGGCGGTGAGGCGACCGGCCAGCTTCGATCGGGCGGGCGAGCAGACTCCCGAGTCGGCTCGCCCGACCGCTCCTGCCTCGAAGCGGCGTGCGGACTCGCCCCGGGCGAAACCAACGCCCACGCCGCCCGCAGACACTCACGTGGCTTCAGCGCCGTCACGGGTGCCCAGGAAGCAACCTCCCTCGTCGACAGCGCACAAGGGTGCGCGCGCCGCGAGTGGCGCTGCACACAAGAGCGCACCAAAACCGTTCACTGCGTCCGACACGACGACGGAACCGATCGTTCTCGCCGGGGGACGGGCATCCGCTTCGCTGAGCACAGCCGCGCCCGTGTCGGTTCGGACGCCGACTGCGCCGGCGGCTTCGGTCAAGGCAGAGGGGGTCCAGGAGCCCTCCGGCGATACTGCGGGTGCCCGCGCGGCCCGGTCGTTGCTGCGGGCGGCCCAGCGCGCCCGCAAACGGTTCGAACGGGCCGAAGTGCGGCGGTTCACCGGGCGCACGCGTCGTCGACGCACTGCGTGGATTCTCGGTGTCGGTTCGGTTCTTCTTGCCTTCACGCTCATCATCGGTGCCGCCTACTCACCCCTGATGGCTCTGCGCACGATAGAGGTCGTCGGGACGAGCCGCATTCCGGCAGGGGAGGTGTCGGCAGCGCTTTCCGAGGAGATCGGAACCCCGCTGCCCCTGATCGACAGCAACCTGATCAAGCGTGAGTTGTCACAGTTCGCCTTGATTCAGAGCTACGTCACCGAGAGTCGCCCGCCGGGCACCCTCGTGGTGCGCATCGTCGAACGGGTACCGGTGGGTGTGCTCGCCGGTCCGACCGGATTCGACCTGGTCGACGCCGCCGGGGTGGTCATTGACACGACGCCGGAGCGCACGGCAGGCTACCCGCTCATTGACGCGCCGGACGGAATCACCAGCGCCGGATTCAAGGCCGCCGCCGCGGTTCTCGCAGCCCTGCCCGAAAGCATCCGTACCCAGTTGGACGCGGTGACTGCCGTGAGCACCGACGATGTCACCTTGAGCCTTCTCGGTGGTGAGCGGGTGGTCTGGGGCAGCCCGGAAAAATCCGAGTATAAAGCCATCGTGCTCGCCGCCCTGCTGATCGGCCACCCCGCCGGCACGGCCAATGAGTACGACGTGTCGTCGCCCGACAGTGCGGTGTTGCGCTAGATCGCAACGGATTCTGCCCGTTCTTCGCGACACGCGGGCGAGCCTCCCCAGTGACGCGTCGCGCGCGCATACTTTCGTAAACAGGAATTGCATACTCAGCATAACTTTAAACTTCGACTAGAGGTTTAGGGTTCCACCCGGAGGCCGGACGTGTCAAACAATCAAAATTATCTAGCCGTCATCAAGGTTGTCGGTATCGGCGGTGGCGGTGTCAACGCCGTCAACCGCATGATCGAATTGGGCCTCCGCGGTGTCGAGTTCATCGCCATCAATACGGATGCCCAGGCTCTGCTCATGAGCGATGCCGACGTCAAGCTCGACGTCGGTCGCGATCTCACCCGCGGGCTCGGTGCCGGCGCTGACCCTGAGGTGGGTCGCCGCGCCGCCGAGGATCACGCCGAGGAGATCGAGGAAGCCCTCGCCGGGGCCGACATGGTCTTCGTCACCGCTGGAGAGGGTGGCGGCACCGGAACCGGTGGTGCCCCCGTCGTGGCTCGTATCGCCAAGTCCATCGGCGCCCTCACCATCGGTGTCGTCACCAAGCCGTTCGGCTTCGAGGGCAAGCGCCGCCAGGCCCAGGCCGAGACCGGTGTTGCCTCGCTCAAGAACGAGGTCGACACCCTCATCGTCGTGCCCAACGATCGCCTGCTCGAAATCAGCGACCGCGGCATCAGCATGCTCGAGGCCTTCGCGACCGCTGACCAGGTGCTCCTGGCTGGCGTGCAGGGAATCACCGACCTGATCACCACCCCCGGGCTGATCAACCTCGACTTCGCCGACGTCAAGTCGGTCATGCAGGGTGCCGGCTCGGCCCTCATGGGCATCGGCTCGGCTCGCGGAGCCGACCGTGCGATCAAGGCGGCCGAACTCGCCGTCGCGTCGCCCCTGCTCGAAGCCTCGATCGACGGCGCTCACGGCGTACTCCTGTCGATCCAGGGCGGATCCAACCTGGGAATCTTCGAGATCAACGATGCGGCCCGCCTCGTGCAAGAAGCCGTGCACCCCGAAGCCAACATCATCTTCGGTGCCGTCATCGATGACACCCTGGGCGACGAGGTGCGGGTCACCGTCATTGCTGCCGGCTTCGACGGTGGCGAGCCCGGCGCCAAAGCGGTCGAGGTTCGGCGTGCCGACCTGGTGGCCGCTGGAATTGCGGCCGGTGCCGGGTCAGCAACGATCGGTGCGGCAGCATCCGCTGGCAGCGCCACGAAAGTCCCGGCAGCCGACTCCGGCAGCTACAGTGATGGCGAGCTCGCGGCCTCCGTCTGGGGCGGCTCTGACGCTGGTAACGGCGTGACCGTTGCCGACCCGGCCTTTGAAGAAGAGGCCGACGACCTGGATATACCCGACTTCCTCAAATAGGTCGATGACAGGCAATCCCGGAGCCGATCAGGTCGCATCGGCTTCGGGATGTACCCTGATCACCACACGAATCGGCCACACGAATCGGCCACACGCAACGGACAGAGCACTATGAGCCTGGAATTTCCTAACGGGGTATCCTCCGAACCGGCAGCTAACACGTCGGCACCGAGCGAATTGGCAACCCGTCTGGAAACCGTGCGCGTCGGTGTCGCTGATGCGGTCCGAACAGCGGGCCGCGATCCGGCCGACATCACCACGATCGTCGTGACCAAGTTTCACCCCATTTCACT
Source organism: Cryobacterium sp. Y29 (assembly GCF_002929825.1). Lineage (GTDB taxonomy): Bacteria > Actinomycetota > Actinomycetes > Actinomycetales > Microbacteriaceae > Cryobacterium. The sequence continues at coordinate 168,329 of NZ_PJJN01000037.1, read as the reverse complement.
GATCGAAGAGCTCTACGCCCTCGGTGTGCGCAACATGGGTGAGAACCGGCACCAGGAGGCGCAGTCCAAGGCCGCGTCGCTGGCCGATCTCGACCTCGTCTGGCATTTTGTCGGGCAGGTGCAGGGCAAGAAGGCGCGCCAGGTGCGGGCCTATGCCAACGTTATCCACTCGGTTGATCGGGAGTCTCTCGTGACCGCACTGGCCTCAGAAGAATCAACGATCGACTGCTTCATCCAGGTGAATTTAACGGATGACGCGGCGCGCGGAGGCGTGGATCCCGCACATCTGTCGGCCCTGGTCGACAGCGCTCTCATCGTTCCCGGCGTGCGTCTGCTCGGGCTCATGGCCGTCGCTCCCTTGGGGCAGGAGCCGCGCCGTGCTTTCGCCTACGTTCGCGAACTCAGCGAACAGATTCGTCAGCAGGTGCCCACGGCCACCGCGCTGTCCATGGGCATGAGCCAGGACTACGCGGCTGCCGTGCTCGAAGGGGCGACACACCTAAGAATTGGCACGGCAATCACCGGCAATCGCCCGGTGCTCAGTTAATCTCGAAGTAGCAAACCAACACGGAGGTCGACATGTCCAACCCGCTCAAGAAAACCATGGTCTACCTGGGTCTGGCAGACGAAGAGCTGGAGTACCAGGCGCCCGCCAGCGCTCAGAGTGCTGCCGCCTCCAACCACGTGAGTGCCGTGCCTGCACGCGGGCACGACAACGCGCCGCACGGTAATGCCGCACCCTCCAACACAGCCCAGAACTCAGCCGGTCGTGCACCGGTCACCCCGCTGCACAAGACTTCGACCCCCCAGAATGTGGCTGCGTCTGACATGAATGAAATTCTCACGGTTCACCCCCGCGCCTACAAAGACGCCCAGGTCATCGCCGAATCCTTCCGCGAAGGCATTCCCGTCATCATCAATCTGTCGCAGATGAGCGACGGTGATGCTCGCCGCCTGATCGACTTCGCCAGTGGCTTGTCGCAGGGCCTCTACGGCAAGATCGAGCGCGTCACGGCCAAGGTCTTTCTGCTCTCGCCGTCCCACGTCGTCGTCTCCGGCGACAGCACCACCGAAGAGGGCGCTGAGGACAGCTCCTTCTTCGCGCAAGGCTAGACTTCAGTGTGACTGGTCTATCAATTCTGGGAAATCTTCTCTACTTCCTGTTCTTCATGTACTTCCTCGTACTCTGGGGTCGGTTCATCATTGACCTCGTGCGCGGTGTCAACCGGGCTTGGCGTCCACAAGGCTTCCTGCTCGTGCTCGTCGAATTCGTCTACACGTTGACGGACCCGCCGGTACGCTTTTTCCGTCGTCTGGTCCCGCCGCTTCGCATTGGGCCGATCGCACTGGATTTCGGCTTCACGCTGACGATGCTTTGCTGCATCGTCGGTATGACCGTGGCAGGAATAATACAACGCGCCTAATGGGGCATGTATCCTTATCGGATGACTGGTTCGCCCTGAGCCTGCACTCGCTCGTCGGTAGCCCGTAGTCAATCCAACACTTGAGGCACTCATCGCCTCAAGTCAGTCAAATGTTCACAATTAACACAAGTTTTGAGGGTGGAAAGCCATGGCGCTAACTCCGGAAGATGTAGTCAACAAAAGGTTTCAGTCGACCAAGTTCCGTGAGGGATACGACCAAGACGAGGTCGATGACTTTCTCGACGAGGTTGTCGTCGAACTGCGTCGTCTGACCAAGGAAAACGAGGAACTGCGCGGTCAGGTCGGAGGGGACGCTGCCCCTGTGGCTGAGTCCGCTCCGCTCGCTGCGGCGTCGCCCGAACCCGCTGTTGTCACACCCGCTGTCGTCGAACCCGTCGCCGCTCCGGTTGCCGCTGTCGCCGCGACGCCGATCGACGAGACCGCCGGCACAACTAACCTGCTGCAGCTGGCTCGCCGCCTGCACGAGGAGCACGTCAAGGAGGGCGCTGAAAAGCGCGACGCCCTGATAGCTGAAGGCCACGCCACTGCGGCGCGTGTCATCGCCGAGGCAGAGACCCAGCAGCGCGTTCAGCTGCAGAAGCTCGACCAGGAGCGTTCGACGCTCGAAGGCAAAATCGACGAGCTGCGCACGTTCGAGCGCGAGTACCGTTTGAAGCTCAAGAACTACATCGAGGGTCAGTTGCACGACCTCGACGCGAGCTCGGTTGGCTCTGCGGCTGACGCTGGAAACGCGTCGAAGCCCAGCTTCCAGGGCTTTGGAGCCTAGCGCCAGAACGAAGAAGCGTTCGCGAGCGCTCATCGTTCTAGCTCTCGTCGCGCTCGGCGTTTACGCGCTCGATCAATCCAGTAAGTATCTCGTCGTCACTTCGATGACCGAGGGTTCCGTGATCCGGGTTCTGAATGATGCGCTGCAAATGCATTTCGTTCGGAACCCGGGGGCGGCATTCTCCCTCGCGAGCGGGTCCACCTGGATCTTCTCCATCATCGCTGGCGCCGTCGTGGTGTTCATCGTGTGGTTCGCCCGGCGTATCCGCTCATTCGCCTGGGGTCTCGTATTCGGGCTGCTCCTCGGTGGAGTGCTCGGCAACCTGACCGACCGGCTGCTGCGCGAACCCGGCTTCGGAGTTGGGCACGTCGTCGATTTCATCTCGACACCGTGGTTGTTGCCGGCGATCTACAACGTCGCCGACATGGCCATCGTGAGCAGCATGGTCATCTTCATGATTCTGACCATTCGCGGTATCGGCCTCGACGGCGATAAGGTCGTGGCCGTCAGCAAGACCGCCACCCCAACACTGAAACAAACGGATGCTGTGACCCCCGATCTCATGACCCGCGAATCAGTTGATCCCGATTCGACGAACAGTGACCGGCCGAACCCCGGGGCCGAGGCCCGGCCATGACCGATTCCCACGACCTGTCCAGCCCTCCGGAGCGGCGATCGCTGCCCCTGCCGGACGGGCTGGAGGGCGTACGCGTTGACGCCGGTCTGGCCAAGCTATTCGGGTTCTCCCGCAACTTCGCCGCTGAGGTGTCCGAGGCGGGTGGTGTCGTGCTCGACGGCGCCGTCGTCGGCAAATCGGATCGCCTCCGGGCGGGCAGCTGGATCGAAGTCACCTGGCAGCCCAAGCAGCCGGTGCGCATCATCCCCATCGCCGTTCCCGACCTCACGGTCGTGCACGACGATGAGAGCATCGTCGTCATCAACAAGCCGGCCGGCGTCGCCGCCCATCCGAGCGTCGGCTGGACTGGCCCAACCGTTCCGGGCGCCCTGGCGGCGGCGGGGTATCGCATCGCGACGTCCGGCGCTGCCGAACGTGCAGGCATCGTGCACCGCCTCGACGTCGGTACCAGCGGGCTTATGGTCGTTGCCAAGTCGGAGACGGCCTATGTCGCCCTCAAAAAGGCGTTCCACGACCGCGAGGTGGACAAGATCTACCACGCGGTTGTCCAGGGCCACCCCGACCCGCTCGCCGGCACCATCGACGCGCCCATCGGCCGCCACCCGCGATCGGACTGGAAGTTCGCGGTAATGGCTGACGGTAAGTCCTCGATCACCCACTACGAGACCCTCGAAGCCTTCCCTTCGGCCTCCCTGCTGGAGGTACACCTGGAGACCGGGCGCACCCACCAGATTCGCGTGCACATGACGGCCCAGCGGCATCCGTGTGTCGGCGACGCCATGTACGGCGCTGATCCGTCGATCACCGCCCGACTCGGACTCAAGCGCCAGTGGCTGCACGCGAAACAGCTGGCTTTCACCCATCCGGACAGTCACGAGTGGGTCACCTACAACGCCGATTACCCGGCTGACCTCTCGCACGCCCTCGCGGTGCTGCGCGGAGACTGACCGGCCGACTCGTCCCTAACCGTTTCATCAACTCGTCGGAGTCTTTGTGAGTAACCCGGTCAGTGCCACCGAAAATTTTGTACATCTGCACGTGCACAGCGAATACTCAATGCTCGATGGTGCAGCGCGAGTAAAACCCCTGATCAAGGCCGCTGTTGAGCAGGGGATGCCTGCGGTGGCGATCACCGATCACGGTAACGTGTTCGGCGCGTTCGACTTCTGGAAGAGCGCGACCGACGCCGGTATCAAGCCGATCATCGGTACCGAGGCGTACATCACCCCTGGCACCGACCGCCGTGACAAGACCCGGGTGCGCTGGGGAACGAGTGGCCAAAACCGCGACGACGTCGGTGGCGCCGGCTCGTACACCCACATGACGCTGCTCTCCGAGAACACTGCGGGAATGCACAACCTGTTTCGGCTCTCTTCGAAAGCCAGCCTCGAGGGGTACTATTTCAAACCGCGCATGGATCGCGAGCTGCTGAGCCAGTACTCCACGGGACTGATCGGAACCACCGGCTGTGTCGGTGGGGAGGTACAGACCCGCCTCCGGCTCGGCCAGTACGCCGAGGCCAAGAAGGCAGCCGGAGATTTTCAGGACATCTTCGGCAAGGAGAACTTCTTCTGCGAGATCATGGATCACGGCATCGATATCGAGCGCCGCACCATGACCGACCTGCTCAAGCTCGCCAAGGAGCTGGACCTGCCCCTGCTGGCCAGCAACGACCTGCATTACACCCACGCTCACGACGCTACCGCCCACGCCGCGCTGCTCTGCGTGCAGTCGGCATCAACCCTCGACGACCCCAATCGGTTCAAGTTCGACTCCAGCGAGTTCTACCTCAAAACCGCCGCTCAAATGCGGCACCTGTTTCGTGACCACCCCGAAGCCTGCGACAACACACTGCTCATCGCCGAGCGCTGTGAGGTGGAATTCAACACCAAAGCCAACTACATGCCCCGCTTTCCCTGCCCGGAGGGTGAGAACGAGGAAAGCTGGTTCATTAAAGAGAACGAGATCGGGCTGGCCAAACGCTACCCGAAGGGCATCCCGGCAGACGTGCGCAAGCGCGCCGACTACGAAGTCGGCATCATCGTGCAGATGGGGTTCCCCGGTTACTTTCTCGTCGTCGCCGACTTCATCATGTGGTCCAAGCAGCAGGGCATCCGCGTCGGCCCCGGTCGTGGTTCCGGCGCCGGCTCGATGGTCGCCTATGCGATGGGCATCACCGACCTCGACCCGCTCGTGCACGGGCTCATCTTTGAACGGTTTTTGAACCCCGACCGCGTCTCCATGCCCGACTTCGATGTCGACTTCGACGAGCGTCGTCGCGGCGAGGTCATCAAGTACGTCACCGAGAAATACGGCGAGGAACGCGTTGCCCAGATCGTCACCTATGGCACGATCAAGGCCAAACAAGCCCTGAAAGATGCCTCCCGCGTACTCGGCTTTCCGTTCGGCATGGGCGACAAACTCACCAAAGCCATGCCGCCGGCCATCATGGGCAAGGACGTGCCCCTCACCGGAATGTTCGATAAGGACCACCCGCGCTACCGGGAAGCGGCGGACTTTCGTGCGGTGATCGAAAGCGACCCCGAAGCCCGTACCGTCTTCGACACCGCCCTCGGCCTCGAGAACCTGAAGCGTCAGTGGGGCGTGCACGCCGCCGGCGTGATCATGTCGAGCGACCCCCTGATCGACATTATTCCGATCATGAAGCGTGAAGCGGATGGTCAGGTCGTCACGCAATTCGACTACCCCGCTTCCGAAGCCCTCGGACTGATCAAGATGGACTTTCTGGGGCTGCGCAACCTCACCATCATCGATGACACCCTCGACAACATCGCGGTGAACCGCGGCCACCGGCCCGTACTCGAAGACCTCGGGCTTGAAGACCCCGCCGCTTACGAACTGCTCGCCCGCGGAGACACCCTCGGTGTCTTCCAGCTCGACGGCGGCCCCATGCGAGCGCTGCTGCGGCTCATGAAGCCCGACAACTTCGAAGACATCTCGGCGGTCATCGCCCTGTATCGCCCGGGGCCCATGGGCGCCAACTCGCACACCAACTATGCGCTGCGCAAGACCGGTGTGCAGGAGATCATTCCCATCCACAAGGAGCTCGAAGAGCCCCTCCAAGAGGTCATCGGCACCACCTACGGCCTGATCGTGTACCAGGAGCAGGTTATGTCCATCGCGCAGGTGCTCGCCGGCTTCACGCTCGGTGAAGCCGACCTGCTGCGCCGCGCCATGGGTAAGAAGAAGAAGTCTGAGCTGGACAAGCAGTTCGAGGGCTTCTCGAAGGGCATGCAGGACCGTGGCTACTCCATGGATGCTGTGACCACGGTCTGGAACATCCTGCTGCCCTTTTCCGACTACGCCTTCAACAAGGCGCACTCCGCTGCGTACGGGGTGCTCTCCTACTGGACCGCGTATCTCAAAGCCGTCTACCCGGCCGAGTACATGGCGGCGCTGCTCACGAGCGTTGGCGACTCCCGCGACAAGCTCGCGCTCTACCTCAACGAGTGCCGCCGCATGGGAATCCAGGTGTTGGCGCCCGACGTGAACGAGTCGATCGGGTTCTTCGCGGCCGTGGGTACGGACATCCGTTTCGGCCTGGGTGCTGTGCGCAACGTCGGTTTCAACGTGGTCGAGGCTATTCGCAGCGCCCGCGAGGAAAAGGGCCGCTTCGAGTCGTTCCACGACTTTCTGCGCAAGGTGCCGCTGCCCGTCGCTAACAAGCGCACGATCGAATCGCTGGTCAAGGCTGGGGCATTCGATTCGCTCGGCGCGACTCGGCGCGGCATGGTCGAGATTCACGAATCGGCCGTGGAGTCCGCCGTCAAGATCAAGCGGGAAGAGAGCAACGGCAATATCGGGTTCGACTTCGACAGCCTCTTCGACGAACCGCAGGACACCGAGCAGGTGCCTGACCGGCCGGAGTGGAGCAAGAAAGAGAAGCTCGCCTACGAACGCGACATGCTGGGGCTGTACGTGTCTGACCATCCGCTCGCCGGGCTGGAAATTCCGCTCGCCAAACACGCCAGCACGACCATCGCCGACCTGATCGCGTCAGAATCGACCGAAGACGGCGACACCGTGACCGTGGCCGGCCTGATCACGAGCGTGCAGCACCGTATCGCCAAGAAATCGGGCAACCAGTACGGCATGATCCAGGTCGAAGACTTCGGCGGTGAAATCACCGCGATGTTCATGGGCAAGGCCTACCTCGAATTCGCACCCGAGTTGGTCAGCGACGCGGTCGTCGTGGTGCGCGGCCGCGTGAGCCTGCGCGATGACGGCATGAACCTGCACGCGTTCAGTGTTTTCCAGCCGGAGCTCGGCCAGGGCTCAGACCAGAGCCTGGTCTCAATCACGGTAGGGGAGGCCCGCGCGACCACCGACACTGTCGGTGCGCTCGGCGAGATCCTCCAGCGGCACAGTGGAGACGCCGAGGTGCGGTTGAAACTGGTCAAGGGCGACGTGGCTCGGGTGTTCGAACTGCCGCACCGCGTGAAGGTGAGCGCGGACCTGTTCGGCGAGCTGAAGAGCATCCTCGGCCCGAACTGCCTGACCTGATGAGCGGCGCACGCGCTGCAGAAGACTGACAGCGTGCCAGCCTAGGCTGGATATATGCACAATCGAGAGCCGATCTATTCGACCGCCATCGGCGCCGGACGCGCCCTGTTCGGCCTGCTCCGGGTGCGCCCGACCGTGACCGGCCTGGAACATCTGCCGGCCACCGGCGGCGCGGTACTCGCGATCACCCACTTCGGTTACCTCGACTTCGCCCTGGTCGAGTGGATCACTTGGCGGCACAATCGTCGCCACATTCGTTTTATGGCCAAGAAGGGCGCCTTCGACCAGCCGCTGGTAGGTGCGCTGTTGCGGGGGATGAAGCACATCTCGGTCGACATGGACAGCGGCAGGGAGGCCTACGCTCGGGCCGTCGACGCTCTACACGACGGCGAACTGCTGGGTGTTTTTCCCGAGGGCGGCGTGAATGCCTCGTTCACGGTGCGGGAGCTCAAAACCGGAGCGGTGCGCATGGCGCAGGCCGCGAACGTGCCGATCATCCCGGTCGCCGTGTGGGGTGGGCATCGGTTGATGACTAAGAACCACCGGTCGACACTTCGGGAGCGGGTCGACGTGCCGGTCAGCATCCGCTTCGGCCAGCCGATTCCGCCGGATGCGGCAGGCCCGACCGACCGCAACGTCGCGGTGCACACGGTGCGGCTGCATGACACCCTGCAGTCTCTCGTCGACGCCGTGCAGGCGAAATACCCGGTGCCGGGCGCCGGGGCATGGTGGCAGCCCGCACACCTGGGCGGGACCGCGCCGACACCGGCCGAAGCTGCGGTCGTCGAGGCTGAACGGCGCCGTCGAAGGGCCTCGGAGAAGTTGGCCGCCGCGAAGGCGAAGCCCCGGTCCTAGACGGCGGCGCCCGGTACTCGGTAGGTGCGCTCGTGGTACAGCAGTGCCTCAGCGTCGGGGCCCATGCCACCGCCCTCGATCTGCACGACGACGACGGCATTGTTGTGCACCGACACCCGTTCGACGATGCGGCCGATCATCCAGCTGGTCACGCCCTCCAGCACCGGAAGTCCGTAGGGGCCGGGCTGCCAGTGCTCACCGATAAAGCGTTCGGCGTGCGGCCCGGCGAGTTTCTCCGCGACGCTTCGGTTATGCGCGCCGAGCATGTGGATGACCACGCGGTCGGCGGCGGCGATCGACGGCCACGAGCTCGCCGATCGGGCCATGTTGAACGTGGCGAGCGGCGGAACTGCGGAGAGCGACGCGAGGGAGGTAGCCGTGAAGCCGACCGGGCTGCCGTCTTGGGCCAGGGTCGTTATCGCGGCGACCCCGGCGGCGTGACGGCGAAACGCGTGCTTGAACGCGGCGAGGTCGTCGGGGGCATGGGGATCAGCGGCGAGCGGCGGGGCGACCGGCAGGGTCAGTGGGGGTTCGACATTACTTTTCATACACAACCAACAATCTGTTTCACCCTCAGCCTATTCCCGTGCGCTGCTTGTTCCGGCTCGCGCCGGATAGGCTGGGACACGATGATTCAGACTATTGACCTTCGCGGGACCGAGCCGACCCCGGCCTCCCTCCTGGCTGCTGTACCGCGCGCCCTCACGAGCGTCGCCGTCGCCGCCGACATCGCCGCCGACCTCATCGCTGACGTGCGCGAGCGCGGCGAGGCGGCTTTGCTCGATCAGGCCGAACGCCTCGACCGAGTGCGTCCGGACCAGGTGCGGGTTCCCGCCAGCCACATCACTGACGCGATCGCCGGACTCGACCCGGCCGTTCGCACGGCCATCACCGAGACAATCCGCCGCGTGCGCCTCGCCAGCGCCGCGCAGGTACCCCCACACGTGACGACCACGATCGAGGCCGGGGCCACCGTCACCCAACGCTGGCAGCCGGTGAACCGGGTCGGTCTCTACGTGCCGGGCGGCAAGGCCGTCTACCCCTCGAGCGTTGTGATGAACGTCGTGCCCGCGCAGGTATCCGGCGTGAGGTCCATCGCCCTGGCCTCGCCGGCGCAGAGCCACTTCGACGGCCGGGTACACCCGACCATCCTCGCCGTCGCCGGACTGCTCGGTGTCGACGAGATCTACGCCATGGGCGGCGCCGGCGCCATCGGTGCTCTCGCCTACGGGGTCGCTGACATCGGCCTCGAGCCCGTGCAGATCGTCACCGGCCCCGGCAACGTCTACGTCGCCGCCGCCAAGCGGCTCATTCGTGGGCAGGCCGGCATCGACTCCGAGGCCGGCCCCACCGACATCCTCGTGATAGCGGATGCCGCCGCCGACCCGCTGCTCGTCGCCGCCGACCTGGTCAGCCAGGCCGAACACGATGAACTCGCAGCTGCCGTGCTCGTGACCGATTCGGCCGAACTCGCCGACGCGGTGGCGGCGCGCCTGACCGAGCTGGCAGCATCCACAACCCACAGCGCGCGGGTGAGCGCAGCGCTCGGTGGGCGCCAGTCGGCGATCGTGCTGGTGGACAACCTGCAGGTTGCCGCAGGGTTCAGCAACGCCTTCGGACCGGAGCACCTCGAGATTCAGACGAGCGACCCCGATGCGGTGCTGGCCGACATTGAGAACGCCGGCGCAATTTTTCTCGGCGCGTACTCACCGGTGAGCCTCGGAGACTACGTCGCGGGTTCCAATCACGTGTTACCCACCGGGGGACAAGCCCGGTTCTCGTCGGGACTCGGCGCGTATACCTTCTTACGGCCGCAGCAGATCGTTCGGTACAGCCGCGAGGCTCTCGAAGCCGTCGCCGATCACATTGCGGCATTGTCTGGCGCCGAAGCCCTGCCCGCACACGGCGATGCAGTGGCTGCCCGTTTTGCGGCCGACCACTAGGCTGGCAGCACCATGTTCTGCCCGTTTTGTCGCCACCCCGATTCCCGAGTCGTCGACTCGCGCACGAGCGACGACGGACTGTCGATTCGTCGCCGTCGGCAGTGCCCGGAATGCGGCCGCCGGTTCAGCACCAGCGAAACGGCGAGCCTGAATATCATCAAGCGCAGCGGCGTGGTCGAACCGTTCAGCCGAGAAAAGATCGTCTCCGGCGTGCGCAAAGCCTGCCAGGGGCGGCCCGTCACGGACTCCGACCTCGCCATGCTGGCTCAGAAGGTCGAGGAGACCATCCGCCAGACCGGTGCCTCCCAGGTCGACGCCAACGACATCGGCCTGGCTATTCTCCCGCCGCTGCGTGACCTCGACGAGGTCGCCTACCTGCGATTCGCGAGCGTCTACCAGGGGTTCGACTCCCTCGACGACTTCGAAGCCGCCATCGCCACGCTGCGCACCGAGCACTCACACGACTCGAAAAAGCCGAGCGCAGTGTCAACCGCGGGCGCACCCGTGGTCGACGCTGCTGCCACCAAACGGTAGGGACCGATGTATCCGCTGTTCTTCAAGCTCGTGCTCACCCGGATGGACCCCGAGCGCGCTCATCACCTCGCTTTCACCGTCATTCGGCTGCTGCCGGCGTTGGGCATCGGCCATCTCGTACACCGCTTCACGCGCCCGCGCACCGACCTCGGCGTGAACACCCTCGGCCTGCACTTTGCGTCACCGTTCGGCGTCGCGGCTGGCTTCGACAAGGATGGCGAAGCCGTGCTCGGGCTCGGCCAGCTCGGCTTCGGCCACGTCGAGGTCGGAACTCTGACCGCTGTCGCCCAGCCCGGAAACCCGAAGCCGCGCCTGTTTCGCCTCGTGGCCGACCGCGCGGTCATCAACCGCATGGGCTTCAATAACCACGGTGCCGCCGCAGCCGTCGCCCGGCTCACCCGGGTGCGTGCCGTGGCCGGCCGTCCGGTGCTCGGCATCAACATTGGCAAGAGCCGGGTCACCGCCGTCGAGAACGCCACGGCTGACTACCTGCAGAGCGCCCACACGCTCGCCGCCCTCGCCGACTACCTCGTGGTCAACGTGAGTTCACCGAACACCCCGGGCCTGCGCGGACTGCAGGAACTGGACCAGCTCGCCCCGCTGTTGACCGCGGTCAAGAAGGCCGCCGGCGTCACCCCGTTGCTCGTCAAGATCGCACCCGACCTGTCGGACGCCGAGGTCGCGCGCATTGCCGCCCTCGCCGTCGAACTCGGCCTTGACGGTATCATCGCCACCAACACCACGATCTCCCGCACGGGCTTGCGAACGGGTGCCGCCACCATCGCCGCCGCCGGAGCCGGCGGCCTGTCCGGCGCCCCGCTGCACGCCCGGTCGCTCGCGATCCTGCGGCAGATTCGTGCCGTCGTGCCGCCCGGGTTCTGCGTCATCTCAGTCGGCGGGGTGGACACGGCCGCTCAGGTGGCGGAACGCCTCGCCGCCGGCGCCACCCTCGTGCAGGGCTATACGGCGTTCCTCTACCGCGGTCCCCTCTGGGCCCGGCAGATCAACCGCGGACTCGACCGCATCCTGGCGCCTGCCGCCTGGTAACCCTAGGGTTTCGGCTGACCGAGCGTCGAGCCGGTCTAGCGGAGGGTTTCCTCGCTTTGTCGACATCTGTTCGAAACAAAGTCGAACTGGGATCGTTACATGACACGCTTACACTGCCTTTTCCGGGGTATTTTCGCGGCTCGACAGCGCCCGAAAACGAGCGTCCCGAAAACCACAGCAGCTGTATCTCCACAGCGCCCTTGCATCCTCGAAAGGAAACCCGCAATGACACCGTCCAGAGGCTCGTTCAATCATCGATCGGCAACCCGGGTGGTACGCGGCGTCGCGGTCGCCGCCGTCCTGGCACTCTCCCTGGCCGCGTGCTCGGGCAGCGATGAAGAAGTGGCCGGGGCGGACGGCGCGGCGGCATCGTTCGGGGACGCGAGCATTCAGTTCAGCTGGATCAAAAACGCCGAATTCATGGGGGAGTACCTCGCCGACGCGAACGGATACTTCAGCGCAGCGGGCTTCGACTCCGTCGACATGATCGAGGGGCCGGCTTCGATCGAAGCAGCCGTCATCTCGGGCAACGTCGACATGGGCATCGGCAACGCGATCTCGACCGGCACCATCATCGCCAATGAGGGTGCGCCGCTGAAGATCATTGGCGCCACCTACCAGAAGAACCCCTTCACCATTCTTTCCCTGGCCGATAAGGGCAACATCGCAAGCCTCGCCGATTTGACAGGCAAGACCATCGGCGTTCAGGCCAGCAACCTGAGCCTCTGGGAAGCCTTCCTCGAGATCAACGACATCGACGAGAACTCGCTGACCACCCTCCCCGTGCAGTACGACCCGACGCCGTTGTTCAACGGCGAGGTCGACGGCTGGTTCTCCTACCTCACCAACGAATCCATCGACGCCGAACTGCTCGGACTCGACCCGGTGAACCTGCCGTTGGCCGACTTCGGCCTCCCCTTCGTGGCGGAGACCCTCACGGTCACCGACGACGCCATCAAGAACGACCGGGAGAAGCTCAAAGCCCTGCTCGTGGCCGAGATTCGCGGCTGGACTGACGCGATCAACGACCCGGAGGCCGCCGCAAAGCTCACCCTTGAGACCTACGGGCCGACCTTCGACCTCACAATCGAGAAAGAGACCCGGCAGGCCGAAATTCAGTCCGTTGACCTCGTGGTGAGCGCCGACACCCTCGCCAATGGCCTGTTCACGATCAGCGACCAGTTGCAGAAGCAGAGCATTGACACCCTCGCGGCTACCGGCCTGACGATCACGGCCAGCCAGTTGTTCGACCTGTCCCTGCTCGACGAGGTCTACACCGAGAACCCCGACCTGGTGGCTTACAGCAAATAGCAGCGGGGGGAGCGATGGGCATCCGTCGGAACGAGACGGTGGATGCCTATGCGGAACGTAAAATGAATACCGGACCCCGGGGAATCACCCCGCTTTGCCATCGCCAAGGAGCGAATCACGTGAGTAGTACTGATGCCGGAGTTCGTGACTCGGTCACGAACACGACTGCCGGGAGCGAGGCTGCGGGCACCGGCCTGCACATCTCCCAGCTGCACAAGGTCTTCACTGTCGGGCGCACCGACGTCGTCGCCCTGGATAACGCCAACCTGCACACCGACAAGGGCAGCTTTCTCTCACTGCTCGGACCGTCCGGATGCGGAAAATCAACCATCCTGCGCATTCTGGCCGGACTGGAACAGCCCACGAGCGGTACCACCCGGGTCGACGGCAAGAGCCCGCAGCAACTCCGGCAGGGGCATCAGCTCGGCATTGCCTTCCAGGATTCGGCCCTGCTGCCCTGGCGCAGCGTGCGCTCCAACATTCGCCTGCCGTTCGAGGTCGCTCGCCTCCCCGTCGACGACTCCTATATCGACGAACTGATCGCCCTCGTCGGCCTGCAGGGCTTCGAGAAAGCCAAGCCGGCGCAGCTCTCCGGTGGCATGAAGCAGCGCGTATCGATTGCACGGTCGCTCGTGCTCAAGCCCTCGGTGCTGCTGCTCGACGAACCCTTCGGAGCCCTCGACGACATGACCAGGCAGCGGCTCAACCTGGAGCTGCTGCGCATCTGGACCCAGAAGCCGGCCACGACGCTCATGGTCACCCACGGCATCGCGGAAGCCATCTTCCTCTCCGACCACGTGGCGGTCATGAGCGCCCGCCCCGGTCGGGTCAAAGAAATCATCGACGTCGACCTCCCCAGGCCTCGGCTGCCCGAGATGATGCGTACGCCCGAGTTCCACGCCCTGCACGACCGCGCCTCCGACCTGCTGTTCAGTGATGCGGTCGTGGCGGGCGACGACCGGTGATCCGCAGCTCGCTGCGCGCCCTGCCCGCCTGGGCGACCGGTCTGATCGGAGCCGCGCTCGTCATTGGCCTGTGGTGGATCGGAGCCATCTCCGTCTTCGCCGAGGTCGGGTCGATGCCCGGCGGCGCAGTGCCCACCCCACTCGATGTGTTCGTGCAACTCGTCAGCGATGGGCCAGCTTTCTACCTGCCCCACGTCAGCGTCACCGTGCTCGAAGCGCTCATCGGCTTCGCCTGGGGCACTGGGCTCGCCCTGGCCCTCGCGGCGCTCGTGCTCCTGTTGCCGCGCATCGAGAAGATCGCGATGCAGGTCGCCGTGATCACCTATTGCATACCGATCGTAGCCATCGGCCCGATCGCGTACATCGTGATCGGGGCGCCGAGCGCGGGCGACCCGGCAGGAACGGCAGTGTTTCTCGCTGCCATGTCGGTGTTCTTCACCACGGTCATCGGGTCGCTTGTCGGCCTCAAGGCAGCGGATGCCGCCAGCCTCGACCTCATCAGCGTCTATGGCGGCAGCAAGTTCACCCAGCTGCGCAAGGTGCGCCTGATCGCCGGGCTTCCCAGTGTGCTGACCGCGCTGCAAGTCGCAGCACCGGCCGCCTTCATCGGGGCCATCCTGGGGGAATATCTCGGCGGGGTCAGTCGGGGGCTGGGTATCGCTATGCTCGTAGCCGGTTCAACGGCCAATGTCGACCGGGTTTGGAGCCTCGCGCTCGTCGCCGGGGTCGCCGCGGGTCTCGGTTACGCGATCTTCGCCGTCATCCTGCGTTTAGCGACGCCGTGGACGACCGGACGGAGCAGCCGATGAGCTTTGCACGGGTAGCGCTGGCGACCGTAGCGCGCGGTCTGCTCACCGGGCTCATCACCCTGGTCCTGGTTGTGATCGTCTGGCAGGGACTGCTCCTGGTGCTGGACATTTCGCCGTTCCTGGCTAAGGGGCCCCTCGACGTCTGGACCTGGCTCGTGACCGCACCGGATGCCGCGGACAATCGCGCCCTCGTCCTCGGCAACCTCATGGTGACCCTCGGTGACGCCTTTCTCGGGTTCGTAGCCGGGCTCACCTGCGCCCTGCTCCTTGCCGTGCTGTTCACGTTGTCGCGGGGGGTTGAGCATGCCCTCATGCCCATTGCCCTGCTGCTGCGGTCGGTGCCCCTCGTGGCGCTCGTGCCGATCATCAGCCTCATCACCGGGCGCGGGCTCACGACCGCCGTGGTGATGGGGGCCATCGTCGTGCTGTTTCCGGCACTCGTGAACATCGCGTTCGGCCTGCGTTCCACCTCGCCGCAGATCAGCGATGTGATCACCGTGTACGGCGGCAGCGCCTTCACGACCCTGCGCAAGGTGGCGCTGCCGAGTTCGCTGCCGTCTTTCTTCGCCGCGGTGAAGATCTCGGTGCCCGGGGCGATCACCGGCGCGCTGCTGGCCGAATGGCTTACGACCGGTCAGGGACTGGGCAATTCGATTGTCGCCGCCGTTGCCAAGGTGCAGAACTCCGAGGTGTGGGCATCGGTCGTGGTGATCACCATTGTGTCCCTCGTTCTCTACGGCCTGGCCCAGCTCGTCGAGAACCTGGTACTGCGTCGTATGAGCATGGGGTAGAGCGCCGTAAACTGACGCGCTGACCTACAGTACGGTCGACGATTCTGAGCGAGGCTAGAGCAGCCCGTGTTCGGCGAGTTGATTGGCGAGGCTGGAGCCGTCCGGGCCGTAGACCCAGGGGGCCTCAGGGCCGCCCTCGATGAGCACGGCATCACGCGAGCGACCGCCGGCGAGGACCGCTTCGCTTGGGGAGAGTTGACGAATGGCCACGGCCGCTACGCTGCCCGGATAGTCGCGTTGAAAGTCGCTGTAGATGGCTTCGTCGTGTTGACCGTCGTCGCCGATCAAAATCCAGCGCATCTGCGGAAACTGCTCGGCGAGTCGGCGGAGGTTGTCGCGTTTATGAGCGCTGCCACTGCGGAACCAGCGGTCGTGTGTTGGCCCCCAGTCGGTCAACAACAACGCCCCGGCGGGATACAGGTTGCGGGAGAGAAAACGTGACAGGGTGGGGGCCACATTCCAGGCGCCGGTCGAGAGATAGATGACCGGGGCGCCGGGGGTGAACGACGCCAGACGCTCCAGGAACACGGCCATGCCAGGGGTCGGCACCCGGGCGTGCTCGTCGAGCACAAACGTGTTCCAAGCGGCCAGCAGGGGGCGGGGGAGGGTGGTGACCATCACGGTGTCATCGACGTCGGAGACGATGCCGTAGCCGACCGTGGACGCCACGATGAAGATCGGGGCGTCCACCACGTTCGAGAATTCGGTGTGCAGTCGGGCAACGTGCCAACCGGCGGGCAGCGATACCGGCACCACGGTATCGACGACCCCGCCGCGATCCGCCTGAACAAGGTGCGTCTGCCCGTCGATCTCAATCGTGACGGTGACATCGTTGACGGGCACACTCGTGAAGCTCCGCCAGCCCCGAATGCCGGCGTCACGGCCATCCGCCCGGGGGCGTTTTTGACGTTTCGTGGGCTTTTCCGGCTTGGCCAAGAGTACGCGGCACAGGATGCGTACCCAGGCGGTCGAACCGTAACCGGTATAAGGGATGACGGTGGGCTGGTAGCCGCGGCGCCGGGCGGAATGCTCGCGACGTTCGTGGAGCCAGTCTTCGATGCGGGCCGCACGGTGCATGATTCGCTCGGGACTGGGCGCACGCGGAGTGGCGTCTGGAAACTCTGGCACGCCTTCATTCTGCCATGTTTGCTGTGCATCCCCCGATCAGGACTGTAGAAAAAGGGTTTTACCCCGTAGTATGGTGACTTATCTTCAAGGGGGATAAATGTCGCTTGGTGGCCTATTAGGTGAAGGGACCGGTGCAGCACTACAACAGGTGCGCACCGAGCCGATTCAGCAGCGCAGTGCTGCACGTCTGTCCGGTCTGCTCGATGCAGCCGCCGCCGTGGTGGACGAGGTCGGTTTCGACCGCATCACGACCGCCATGGTCGCCGAACGCGCCGGTGCCTCCATCGGCACCGTGTACCGCTATTACCCCGACAGGGTCGCTGTTCTGCACGCCCTGCACGAGCGTGCCGTAGCGCGCTTTCGGCAGCGTGTCGTTGACGAACTCAGTGCCAGCACCCTCACCTCCTGGTGGGACGCCGTGGACTGCGTCGTCACCGCCTTTGTCGGCCTGTACCGCACCGAACCGGGCTTTCGTATCGTGAACTTCGACGACCGCGACGGCGCTCCCGCCGCCGACGCCGTTGCGGACGCCGACTTCTTCGCCCGCCGCCTCGCCGACGTTCTCGTGAACGAGTTCGATCTGCCCAGCGGCGACGATTTGATCTTTCGACTCGGAGTCGCCGTCGAGATGGCCGACGCGCTGCTCGCCCGCGCCTTCCACAGCGATCCGATCGGTGACGAGCGCTTTATCACCGAGTGCCGCCTGGTCATGCGCGACTACCTCGACCGCTTCTACAGCCCACAGGCGCTGGATCTTCTCGCCACTCTGCCGTAATCCCCGCTGACAGCCGGGCCCCCAACTGGGGGCCCGGCTTTTTTGTGCCCGGAAAGCCGCGCCTGTTCGCTCAGAGATAAAACTTTATTGCCGATGGGTTTTGTCTGTCGCGCAAAATAGTGATTGGGTTAGCATCTGGTTTGTGTTGACCCACAAGATGCGAGGAGCGAGCCGCCAGGATGATTGAATTCCACTCGGTGACCAAACGGTTCCCCGACGGCACGCTCGCCGTCGAAGATTTCAGCCTGGTGCTGCCTTCCCGCAAAACGACCGTCTTCGTCGGAACGTCGGGGTCAGGGAAAACAACACTGCTGCGCATGATCAACCGGATGGTCGATCCGACCAGTGGGTCCATCGACATTGACGGAGCCGATATCGGTACCCTCGCGCCGGTCAAGCTGCGGCGCGGCATCGGCTACGTCATGCAGAACTCAGGTCTCCTTCCGCACCGCAGGGTCATCGACAACGTAGCCACCGTGCCAATGCTGCAGGGAACACCGAAGAAGAAGGCCCGCGAAGACGCGCTCCAATTACTCGACACGGTCGGACTTGACCGTTCGCTTGCCAACCGGTATCCCAGCCAGCTCTCCGGCGGCCAGCAGCAGCGCGTCGGTGTGGCACGTGGGCTCGCCGTCAATCCCAATATTCTGCTCATGGACGAGCCGTTCGGCGCGGTAGATCCTATCGTGCGCGCCGAACTGCAGCAGGAACTGCTTCGTTTGCAGCGAGAACTGGGCAAGACCGTGGTCTTCGTCACCCACGACATCGATGAAGCCTTCCTGCTCGGCGACCAAGTGGTGATTTTGCGTACCGGCGGGCTGATCGCCCAGGTGGGGTCCCCGGCGGAGATCCTGGCCAATCCGGCAGACGATTTTGTGGCAGCCTTTGTCGGAGCAGACCGCGGCAAACGCGTGCTGCACCTCGAGTCCCACTCGGACGGCGACGTGCTTGTCGACGCCGATGGACGGCTCGCCGGCGTACTTGCGGGTGGAACGTCCCCGAGTGCCGCCGCCGGAGCACAGACCGCGACCGAAGAAACGGCCGCCCCCGAAGTAAAGGCCGGTCCGTTCGCGGAATCGGGTGCCCCGGCGCAGGGTGGGGATCCCCGGTGACCTGGATATGGTCAAACCTGGACTTCATTTGGGATCGCACTCTCGATCACGTCGTGCTGAGCGTTCCGCCCATCATCCTCAGTTTTCTCCTAGCTGTTCCCCTCGGTTGGCTGGCATACCGCTTCCGCGTTAGCCGCGGCATCATTCTCTCGGGCGTAGGCCTGCTGTACGCCGTACCCTCGCTCCCACTCTTCATTGTGCTTCCTTTCATCGTGGGAACGACCGTTCGTTCGCCGCTCAATCTCATCATCGCCCTGACGCTCTACGGTGTGGCGCTCATGGTGCGAGTGGTGGCCGATGGTCTCGCCTCCGTCGACCGGAACGTTCGACAGTCCGCGACGGCGGTGGGCTTCTCCGAGTGGACCCAATTCTGGCGGGTGGAGTTTCCACTCGCGGGGCCGGTCCTGCTGGCCGGGTTGCGGGTCGTCGCCGTGAGCACGGTCAGTCTTGCCACGGTGGGCGCTGTCATTGGTGCCCAGAGCCTGGGCAGTCTGTTCACCGACGGTTTTCAGCGCGGCATCCAGGCGGAAATTATTGCCGGGATTATCGCCACGGTCGGACTCGCCCTGGCACTGGATGGGGCTCTCGTTCTTCTCGGTCGCCTTCTCATGCCGTGGACGAGATCTGCGCCATCGACGGCGGCGCGCGCGCCGATGCGCTCTGACAAGGAGGCGGTGGCATGAACTACTTTGCAGATGCAGTCGCGTGGCTGTTTGATCCGACCAACTATGTGGGATCGAATGCCATCGGCAACCGGGTATTGGAACACCTGGGCTTCACTCTGCTCACACTTGTCTTTGCGTCCGTCATCGCCATACCCCTGGGCTTCTTCATTGGACACACTGGACGCGGGCGTGGCTTGGCCGTCGGA
Organism: Cryobacterium sp. Y29; assembly: GCF_002929825.1. GTDB lineage: Bacteria > Actinomycetota > Actinomycetes > Actinomycetales > Microbacteriaceae > Cryobacterium. Next base: position 148,816 of record NZ_PJJN01000037.1, on the reverse strand, counting down.
ACCGCAGGCGCTTTCCGTTCCATTCCGACCCTGGGGTTGCTCACGCTTGTCGCTCTGTCAGTGGGAATCGGTCTGACCGCACCCTACGCGGCCCTCACGGTGCTCGCGATCCCACCCATTCTCGCGGGGGCATATACCGGCTTCGAAGCGATTGATCGCGCGACCATCGATGCCGCCAGGGCCGTGGGGATGTCGGCGGGGCAGATTGTGCGCAAAGTGGAGCTTCCGCTCAGCCTTCCCCTCTTGATGGGTGGGTTGCGCTCGGCCACGCTGCAAATCGTGGCCACCGCCACACTCGCTGCCTACGTGGCCGACATCGGACTGGGTCGCTTCCTGTTCACGGGGTTGAAAAATCTCGATTATGCGCAGATGCTGGGCGGGTCCATTCTCGTTATTCTGCTCGCGCTGCTGCTTGAGGGCATCTTTACGGTGCTTCAGAAATTGGTTGTTCCCCGCGGAGTTGCGGCCGGACGCCCCACAGACATCTGGGCCGGTTTCACCAAGCTGGCCCGGTGATGGAATTCGCCATCATGAAAGGAAAACGCATGTTCACAGCAAAAAAAGGCCGACTCGCGCTCATCAGTGTGGTCGCGGTTGGGGCCGCAGTAGCCCTCGCAGGGTGCGCGTCCGGTGATCCCTTGGGCAGTGGAAGTGGTGCCGTAAGCGCTGCCGACACGCTCGTTGTGGGTTCCCAGGACTACTACTCCAACGAGATCATCGCCGAGATCTACTCGCAAGCATTAGAGGCCAACGGTTTCACCGTCGACCGCACGTTCCGGATAGGCCAGCGTGAGGTGTACCTACCCGAGCTGGAAGCAGGCGGCGTCGATGTGTTCCCCGAATACACCGGTAGCCTGCTGCAGGCACTCGAACCGAATGCTGTCGGTGGCACGAGCGACGCGATCTACACCGAGCTCCAAGCGGCGCTTCCCGCCACCCTGCGCGTGCTGGACAAAGCGGCGGCTTCAGACCAGAATTCCTGGACCGTAACCCAAGCCTTCGCGGAGAAATACAACCTAACGGACATTGCGTCACTGAAGAATGTCACCGAACCGCTCATGGTTGGTGGCACCTCTGTGCTGGAGACACGTCCGTATGGGCCGGCCGCTCTCAAGGCGAAGTACGGCATCGAAACCGCCGGTTTCACCCCGATTGAGGATGGTGGTGGCCCGCTGACCGTTAAGGCTCTTGTTGACAACGCTATTCAGTTGACCAACATTTATACGGCAAGCCCCAACATCAAGTCAGACAAGCTCGTGGCGCTGAGCGACCCAGATAATCTCTTCTTCGCGGACAACGTCGTGCCTTTGGTTTCCGAAAAGGTCACCGACAAGGCCGCGTCGGTCCTGAACAAGATCAGTGCTGCCCTCAGCACTGAGGACCTGGTGAGCCTCAACTCCGAGAGCGTCAACGACCAGAAGTCCGCTGAAGCCATCGCGGCGGCCTGGCTCGAAAAGGCAAACCTCTTCTAGCAGTATCGTTTCCCCAAAACCCTCACAACGACCCCGTCTTGGGCGGTGTGAGGGTTTTGTGCGTCTATGCCCGCAACAGCACGATGGCTGGAGCGAGGGCGAGCGCGATCGCGGTCACGAAGACGGCCATGGTGGCGAGGCGGGACAGGGGAAGAGCCTGGTTTATGAGCCGGTACACCCGCGGAGCGACGAGCGCGCGCTCCGCCGACGAGATCCACGGCTCGTCCGACTCGCCATCCGACGCTGTGGCGAGGACCTCCGGTTGTTGCCCCAGCCCCACGAGCGCGATAGCGGTAGCAAGTGTTCGGTCGTCCACGTCGCGGCGTGCGCGATCGTCCGCGATCATTTCGACCAAGAGCGCCACGGCATTTTCGGCGCGATTGGCGATGGGAAACCAGGGTAGGGCGCTGTGCCAACTCTTGAAGGCCAGTAACACCAGGTGATGCTGCTGAACCAGATGGGCTCGTTCGTGGGCAATCACCGCACGCACCTGGTCGGCGTCGAGCAGGCGGAGCAATCCTTTAGACAGCACCGTCGCGGAATGACCAGCACCGGGAAGGCAATAGGCGACCGGGGCAGGATGGTCGATGACGCGCATTCCCGGTTGGCCGTTCAGAGGATCGCTGAGCAGAGCGATGAGAGTGTAGTGGCGGCGTCGCTGTCGCTCGGCGCGCACGAAAGTGGCGAACAAATTCAACAGCAGGTGAGCGCTGAGCAAAATAGCTGCCCCGAGCGCGAGCACGTGGGTGAACCGCGTATCGGCCGGAAGAGTGCCGGACCGTAGGCTGTGGCCGAGGGCGATGACGCTCTGTGGCAGAGCGTTACCGAACGGAACAAGACCGTAGAGCAGCAGTGAGCCGATCATCGACATGCCACCGGACAGGGCGATGGCCTGCCAGAGCACGAGGGCGACGTCCGGGGAGCGCGCGGGCCAATCCGAGCGGGCCAGCACCAACGGAAAAGGCCAGGCGAGAGTCACGGCAATGACGCCAAGCATGGCGGCGCTAATGATCACGGGTATCGCAGTTAAGGTCTGGCGGAGTTAGACGTTGTCGGTCGTCGCAACGCCGAGGAGCTGGCGCAGTGTGTCTGCCTCCTGCGGTGTGACGCCTCCAATGAACCGCACGAGGGCAGCTTGGCGGTCAGGCATCTGCCCGAGTACCTCATGCATGAGCCCGGCCGTGTGGGTCGCACGGGTCATAACAGCGGTGTAGGCATGTGGGCGCACGCTGCGGTCGCGGGTGACGAACCCCTTTGTCTCAAGTCGAGACAACACCGTCAGAACGGTTGTGGTCGCCAGTGGCTTCGTGGGCCCGGTCGCAAGACCCGGGCTCATCAAAGAGTCCTTGAGATCGTTAGCGGTCAACGGTGTGGGGGAGTCCCACAGGACATCCATCAGAAGCCGCTCAAGCACGCCCAAATTTGCCATACAGAGCATCTTACGCTGTCGAACTGTAATTTCTACGTGTCGTAGAAAATCACTGTCGTACACAGGTTTCTACACAGCGTAGAAGGGTAATCTTCTACACAGCGTAGAAAAGTGTGCGCGGGTAACAATAATGCTGGAGGGCATATGAACGAGTGGTTGGACCCTTTACTCCTCTCACGGTGGCAGTTCGGTCTCACGACCATGTATCACTTCATTTTCGTCCCACTCACGATCGGTATGGCGCTCACGGTCGCGATCTTCCAATCTGCGTGGGTGCGCACGGATAAAGCGAAGTACCTGCAGCTCACGCACTTCTTCGGCAAGATCTTTCTGATCAACGTCGCCATGGGCGTGGTGACCGGAATCGTTCAGGAATTTCAGTTCGGTATGAACTGGTCGGACTACTCGCGTTTCGTCGGTGACGTCTTCGGCGCTCCGCTCGCCTTCGAGGGCATCGTCGCATTCTTTCTTGAGGCGACGTTCATCGGATTGTGGATCTTCGGCTGGGACAAACTGCCCAAAAAGATTCACCTGGGCACGATCTGGATGACCGTGGTCGGCTCGATCGCCTCGGCCTATTTCATTCTTGCGGCGAACGCGTTCATGCAAAACCCGATCGCGTACACGATCAACGAGGAGAAGGGACGTGCCGAACTCACGAGCATCTGGGAACTGCTCACGAACCCCATTGCCATCGCTGCGTTCCCGCACACGATTTTTGCCTGCTTTATGGTGTCTGCCGGACTCATCATCTCGGTAGCCGCTTGGCACCTCTATCGCAACCAGCACCTCGAGACGATGCGTCCAGCACTCAAGTTCGGTCTCTGGATGATGGTCATTGCCGGAGTGCTCACCACGCTCGCCGGTGATCAGCTCGGTCTGGCTATGGTTGATGCCCAGCCGATGAAGATGGCGGCGGCCGAGGCGCTTTATCACACCGCGACCGGTGCCAATGCAAGCTTCTCAGTGTTCACTCTGGGCACTCCGGACGGCGTACACGAGTTGTTCTCCGTGCGTATTCCGTACCTGCTCTCCTTTCTGTCGACCCATACTTTTGACGGCACGGTCGAGGGCATCAACAACTTGCAGGCCCAGTACGTCACCCTCTACGGTCCTGGCGACTACACCCCGACGATCTGGATCACCTACTGGGCATTCCGGTGGATGATCGGACTCGGCCTGGCGCACATGCTCGTCGCCGTCGTCGGCCTGTGGCTGACCCGTGGGGGGCGCAGCCCGAAGCGCACCTGGGTATGGAAGGTCGCCATCTTGAGCTTCCCGATGTCGCTGCTGGCGATGAGCGTTGGTTGGGTCTTCACGGAGATGGGTCGCCAGCCCTGGCTCGTGTTCGGACTCATGCGCACCGCGGACGGTATCTCGCCCGGCGTGACCGGTGTGGAGATTTTGATCTCGTTGATCGTCTTCTCTGTTCTATACGGAATCCTTGCCGTGGTCGAGTTCAAGCTCATCCTGAAGGCCGTCCAGAAGGGCCCGGACGATGCGCCGGTTCAAGACGCCGAATCCGGCGCACACCAGCACGCTGTCACGGTCTACTAGGACGGGGTTACGGAAAATACACAATGGATCTCACAATTCTTTGGTTTTGGATCATCGCTTTCATGTTCATCGGGTACTTCGTACTCGATGGCTTCGACTTCGGGGTCGGTATGTCCTTGCCCTTTCTCGGTAAAGACGACACCGATCGCCGCGTTCTCATCAACACCATCGGTCCGGTCTGGGACCTCAACGAAACCTGGGTCATTGTGGCCGGGGCGTCGCTCTTCGCGGCGTTCCCGGAGTGGTACGCAACAATGTTCAGCGGCTTCTACCTGCCCCTACTGCTCATTCTGGTGGCCCTGATCCTGCGTGGTGTGTCATTCGAATATCGGCACCAGCGCCCGGAATCATCGTGGAAGAAATGGTTCGACGGCCTGATCATCGTCGGTTCGGCCGTTCCGGCGTTTCTCTGGGGTGTGGCCTTTGCCAACATCGTGCGCGGCGTGAAGCTCAATGCCAACCACGACTACATCGGTACCCTCTTCGACCTGCTCAACCCCTATGCCCTGCTCGGCGGCATCACGACGCTGCTTCTGTTCTTCGTGCACGGGGTGGTGTTCGTGTCGCTCAAAACCGAGGGCGACATTCGACTGCGGGCCCGCAAACTGGCGACGAAGGCTGGAATCGTGGCGATTCTCGCCGCGGCCACTTTCTTGACCTGGACGACGCTCGCCTACGGCACCGTGGCATCCGCTCTGCTTGCCGCCCTGGCCGCTGCCCTCCTGATCGCATCGTTCCTGGCCAACCTGCGCGGCGCTGAACGGCTCGCGTTCGCCCTGATGGCCGGCACGATCGGTCTTGTCGTGCTGACCCTGTTCTCGTCATTGTTTCCCGAGGTCATGCCGGCCAGCAACAACCCGGCCAACAGCCTGACGATCGCGAACGCATCCTCGTCGACCTACACGCTCGGTGTGATCAGCTGGACCGCCCTGATTGCTATGCCCGTCATTTTGCTCTATCAGGGCTGGACCTACTGGGTGTTCCGCAAGCGCATCGGCCGGGCGCATGTTGACCTCGCCGTACACTAAAACGGTGCGCCCTCTGGATCCTCGTCTCCTTCGCTACGCCCATGCAGCACGTCGGTTTCTTCTGGTCGGCGCGCTGCTGGGCCTGGCGCAAACGCTCGTCGTCATCGCGTTCGCGTGGCTGCTGACCCGAGCGATCACGTTCACCGTCGCGGGGGAGCCCCTCCGCACTATCGCGCCGACCCTCGTCGCCCTCGCCGGAGTCGTCGTGCTGCGCTCGGTGCTCATCTGGCTGCTCGAAGTCGCGGCCAACCGCGGCGCCGCTAAGGTCAAGAGCCAGCTGCGCGCCAAAGTCATTGCCCGGCTCGCCGAGCGCGGCCCCGACTGGGTCGCATCCCGGCAGAGCGCGCGACTCTCGACGGTTGTGACGACCGGACTGGACGCGCTCGACAACTATTTCGCCCGATACCTGCCCCAACTGTTGCTGACCATGATCGCCACCCCCATCCTGATCATTGTCATCCTCTCGCAAGACCTCATCAGCGGGCTCATCGTCATTGTCGTGATTCCGCTGATTCCGCTTTTCATGATTCTCATCGGCCGGGTCACCCAGTCGGTGCAGCAGGAGCAGTGGCAGGCCTTGCAGCGGTTGTCGACCGGGTTTCTCGACGTGGTCGGGGGCCTCGGAACCCTGAAGATTTACGGCCGCGAACGACGCCAGTTCGATCGAATCAGGTCGATCACCGAGGAATACCGCACCCGCACCATGAAGGTGTTGCGCGTCTCCTTCCTCAGCGGTTTCGTGCTCGAACTCGCCGCGAGCCTCTCAGTCGCGATCATCGCCGTGTCGATCGGCCTGCGGCTTATCGACGGTGCCCTGCTGCTCGGCGTCGGCCTGTTCGTTCTGCTGCTCGCCCCGGAGGTTTTTCTACCGGTGCGCCAGGTCGGAGCGCAATTCCATGCCGCAGCAGACGGGCTCGCGGCTGCCGAAGAATTGTTCGCCATTCTCGACGACGAGACGACGCCGGAAATATCGCAAGCGGATGCCGTCGCCCACACGGTGCAGCTCGGCGTGGGCGCCCTGCTGCTAAACGGAGTCTCCGTTCGGCGTGGCGACACCCTCGTGATCGATCACCTGCATGCGGAATTTGCTCCCGGACAGCTCAGCGTGCTGCGCGGAGTAAGCGGAGTCGGCAAGTCGACCCTCGTCGCAGCCCTGCTTGGTTTCGTCCCTTTCACCGGTACTCTCACCCTCGATGGTGTGACAGTGCCGGCCGGCGCGACGCGCGGCTGGCTGGCCTGGGCCGGCCAACGCCCGGGCCTGTTCCGGGGGACAGTGGCCGAAAATGTGGCGCTCGGGGCAGCATCCGTTGATTCCACCGGCCCCGACCACAGGCTGGTCGTGCAGTCACTACGCTGGGCCGGCGCCGCGGAGGTGTCACCGGCTACGGTCCTCGGGGTCAACGGTGAGGGTCTCTCGGGCGGTCAGGCCCAACGTGTCGCCGCAGCGCGAGCCATCTACCGGGCCCTCGCGACCGATTGCCACGTGCTGATCCTGGACGAACCGAGTTCGGCGCTCGATTCCGACGCCGAGGCCGGTCTGCTCGTCGGACTCCGACACCTGGCCGACCAGGGGCGCGTGGTGATCGTTGTCAGTCACCGCGCGGCTGTCGCCGCCGCCGCCGACAACGTGATCGAACTGCAGGAGTTGGCTCATGTCTGAGGCCACGTTGCACCCGCATACCCGCGACGTGTTGCGCCTCGCCCAGCCTCGCCCACGCTGGTTCGTTCCCGGCCTGCTGGCCGGCATCGGCAGCGCCGTCATGGCGGTGGCGCTTGTGGCCTGCTCCGCCTGGCTGATCACCGTCGCGGCCGAAATGCCGTCCCTCGCGGTTCTGGGATTGGCCGTGGTCGGGGTTCGCGCCTTCGCTATTTTTCGCTCCGTGTTTCGCTATCTGGAACGGGTGTCCAGCCACGATGCCGCCTTCCGGCAGCTCGCCGAACTGCGCCTCGGCATGTTTCGACGCATCGTGCCCATCGCTCCGGCCGGGCTTGCCAGCACCGGACGTGGTGATCTGCTCACCCGCCTCGTGCGGGATGTCGATGATCTTCAGGACCTGCCGTTGCGCGTCGTGCAACCGCTACTGGTGGCAGGAATAACCGCCCTGCTCAGTGTGGTCGGTATCTGGCTGATCGTTCCGGCTGCCGGACTCACGCTGCTGGTCTGCCTGCTGCTGGCCGGAATACTCGGAACCCTCTTCTCCGGCACACTGTCCGCACGTGCCGATCGTGAACTCGCGCCCCTGCGCGGGGCCCTCGCCGACGAGGTGCTCGAGATCATCGAAAACCTCGACGTCCTCACCGCCTTCGACGCTCTCACCCCGCGTCTCGAGCATCTGGCGCGTACCGACGCGCGCCTCCGACAGGCCACCCTGCGCCGATCGGTCGGGATCGGCGTTCAGTCGGCGGTTGTAGCGCTGTTCGCCGGCGCGGCAACGCTCGGGGCTCTCTATTTTGGTGTCCCAGCCCTCGACAGCGGTGGTGGCCTGCTCAGCCCCGTGCTGCTCGGCCCGACCGTCATCGTGGCCGTGCTCGTACCGATGGCCGTGTTCGAGGTATTCGGCATGATTCCCCTCGCAGGCTCGGCCTGGCGGCAGGTGCGGGTGAGTGCCACCCGGGTCGCCGACATCGTTCCGGCGGTGGTACCGGGGGAGATTCCCGTCGATGTGGTCGACCCGTTGACGCTTTTTGCCCCCGATCGGGCCATCGGCCCGGTCGTTCTGGAACTGACCGACCTCGGTGCGCGCTGGCCCGGGCAGCACGAACCCGGCGTGGCCGGCGTCACCCTGCGGTTAGCGCCGGGCGATCGCGTGCACCTGGCCGGGCCGAGCGGCGCCGGCAAGACCACCCTCGCCCAAACCCTCGTGCGCTTTCTCGACTACACCGGTTCGTATCGATTGAACGGGGTTGAGGCGCGGCTGCTCGCCCAGTCCGAGGTGAGACGCGTGGTCGGACTGTGCGAGCAGCGCCCATGGCTGTTTGACGACAGCATCCGCCAGAATTTGCTGTTCGCCCGCGATACCGCTACCGATGCCGAGCTCGAGGCGGTGCTGGCCCGCGTCGGACTAATCGAGTGGTCCCGCGCGCGCGGCGGCCTCGACGCCCCGGTGGGCGAGCGTGGTGCGCTGGTCTCTGGCGGTCAGGCGCAGCGCATCGCCCTGGCGCGGGCCCTGCTCGCCGATTTTCCGGTGCTGATCGTCGACGAGCCCACCGCCAATGTCGACAGTGCCGGGGCGGATGCCCTCGTGCGCGACATCCTGACGGCCGCGGCCGATGCGCACCGCGCAGTGCTGCTCATCTCGCACACCCCGGTGCCCGACGAGCTCGTGACCGCCAGGGTAACGCTGCCGGCCCGTGCCGAAGGGGCCACCTGAGGTCAGTCCATATGGCGCAGTTCGCGGCGGTGCAGCCATTTCTTGATGAAGAAGACCGCGAGCACGAACAGGGCGATCACGCCGACGAACAGGTAGCCGGCAAAGTGCAGGCGTCCACTCAGCTCGCGGTAGCCTTCCGCCGCAGCCGATCCGACGCTCACGTAGGCGAGGGACCAGATGATGCAGGCGGGAACGGTCCAGGCCATGAAGGTGCCGTACCGCATACGGCTCATTCCCACGGTGAGCGGGATCAGCGAGTGCAATACCGGCAGAAACCGAGAGATGAAAACGGCCAACCCTCCGCGCCGGTCGAGGTAGGTCTCAGCGCGAGCCCAGTTGTGCTCGCCGATGCGCCGTCCCAGCCTGCTGGTCCTGATGAACGGGCCGAAATGGTGCCCGAGGGCAAAACCGATGCTCTCCCCGGCCAATGCTCCAACGATCACAGCCAGAACCAGGCTGACGAATTCCACCGGGCTGGCTACCCCAGTGCTGGCAACGATCACGATGGTGTCGCCCGGTACGACCAGCCCCACCAGTACCGAGGTCTCCAACAACATGCCCACGCCGGCCAGGAGCGTTCGAATGACCGGGTCGACGCCGGAGACGGTGTCGAGAATCCACGTGAGGATGTCATTCATTGTGCCCAGCCTACGTGCCGCGCGCGATTCAACAAGGTCGTCTCGGACCACACCGCGTCAAAAAGCTAGGCTGGTGTGGTGACCGGCACCGTGCAAAGCAAGCTCCTGGCCGGTTGGTTCGACCCTGCCGCGGTTTTTACGGCGCTTTATGCTTCCGACCGGTATTCTTTCTGGCTCGATGCCGGACCGGGGGCGCGCACCGGCGTCAGCTATCTCGGGGCGGCGTCGCCCCGGTCCCGTTTCGTCACGGCATCGGTGATGGAGGGAACGGTCACCAGCACATACGTTTATCCACAGGATGCCCCGCCGCCGGTGAGCACACACGAGACCGTCTTCGAGTTTCTGCGTCGCGACCTCACCGGCGATAGCCCCCCTGCAGGCGCTGCCTCGCGTCAGGATGGGTTTGAGCTTGGTTGGGTCGGCTGGCTCGGCTACGAACTGGGCGCGAACACCGTTGGTACGCCCACGCACGAGTCACGGTACCCCGATGCCGCACTGCTCGAAATAGATCGCATGATCCGGTTCGACCACGGTGACCGTACGGTGACGCTCGTGGCACGAGCGAGTGCAACCGAGACAGGAGCGTCCGTCGCCGACTGGTTCGACCAGGTCATCGCGGCGCTACCGGCGACCCAGACGGTGAACCGCGTCACACCCGCGCCGACCCGCGCTCCCTCGCCGCGGGCATCCGCTGCCCCAAAGTGGCGTCACAGCCCCACCGACTATGACGCCCTGATCGAGACCTGCCTGGCTTTCATCGGCAACGGCGACGCGTACCAACTGTGCCTGACCAATGAGATTCGGGTGCCGGGCGAGTGGCACCCGGTCGAAACCTACGGCCGGCTGCGAGCTGGCAGCCCCAGCCACCACGGCGGTTTGCTGCGCTTTGGCGACGTGGCGCTGCTGAGCGCAAGCCCAGAGCAGTTTCTGCACGTGAGCCGGGATCGACGCATCCGGACCAAACCGATCAAGGGCACCCGGCCACGCTCGAGCGAGGCGGCCGAAGACGAACGGCTGAAAGTGGAACTCGCCCGCAGCGACAAAGAGCGCGCCGAAAACCTGATGATCGTCGATCTCATGCGCAACGACCTCGGACGAATCGCCGAGCTCGGCACCGTAGCAGTCTCCAGCCTGCTGGCGGTGGAGAGCTACCCGCACGTGCACCAGCTGGTCAGCACCATTGAGGCGCTTCTGTCACCGGGTATTACGGTGGTCGACGCCATCGAGTCGTGTTTTCCGGCCGGTTCCATGACGGGTGCCCCGAAGCAGAGCGCGATGACCATTCTCGACGCGCTCGAACGGGGGCCGCGGGGCGTCTATTCCGGGGCATTCGGCTATATCGGGCACGGCGGCGTGGCCGACCTGGCCATCGTCATCCGCAGCATCGTGCTCGATTTCGAGGGAGCCAGTATCGGAACGGGTGGCGGAATCACCGCCCTCTCGATCGCCGCCGAAGAGATCGAAGAGACCCGGATCAAGGCGGACGCACTGCTGGCGAGCCTCGGCATCGCCGCGCCCTAGTAATCTAGACCCTGCACACGTGCGCTTCATCGCGCGTGCGCCCGAGCGAATGCTCCCGCATCGATCATGTACAACCCCTGCAATGAATGAGAGTCACGTGGCACACGAGCATGACAGCGTCCGCATTGACGCGCGCGACGAGAGCGACGAAGAAATGTACGACTTCGCGGCGATCCAGGCGAAGTGGCAACCCATCTGGGAGGAACTCGCCCCGTTCAAGACGAGCGCCGAGGGCGATACCCGCCCGCGCAAGTACGTGCTTGACATGTTCCCCTACCCCTCCGGCGACCTGCACATGGGTCACGCCGAGGTGTACGCGCTCGGTGATGTCGTCGCCCGCTACTGGCGCCACCAGGGTTTCAACGTGCTGCACCCAATCGGCTGGGACTCCTTCGGGCTGCCGGCCGAGAACGCCGCCATCAAGCGGGGCATCGACCCGCGCGGCTGGACCTACGACAACATCGCCCAGCAGAAGAAGAGCATGAAGCTCTACGCGACCAGCTTTGACTGGGACCGCGAACTGCACACGAGCGACCCCGAATATTACAAGTGGACCCAGTGGCTGTTCCTGCAGCTCCACAAGAAGGGGCTCGCCTACCGTAAGGACAGCTGGGTCAACTGGGACCCGATCGACCAGACCGTGCTGGCCAACGAACAGGTACTGGCCGACGGCACGAGCGACCGCAGCGGCGCCGTCGTCGTGAAGAAGAAGCTCACCCAGTGGTACTTCAGGATCACTGACTACGCCGACCGCCTCCTGGATGATTTGAACCAGCTCGAGGGTACCTGGCCGGCCAAGGTGCTCAACATGCAGCGCAACTGGATCGGACGCTCTATCGGAGCGGATGTCGACTTCGCTATTGAGGGCCGCACGGAGCGCGTCACCGTGTTCACGACCCGCCCCGACACGCTTTTCGGCGCCACCTTCATGGTCGTGGCGCCAGATTCTGACCTCGCCGCCGAACTCGTCGCCGAGGCCACCCTTGACGTGCAGGAGGCGTTCCAGGACTACCTCCTGCAGGTGCAGCGCAGCACGGAGATCGAGCGTCAGGCCACCGATCGACCCAAGACCGGCGTGTTCCTCGGTCGCTACGCGATCAACCCGGTCAACGGCGAACGCCTGCCCGTCTGGGCCGCCGACTATGTGCTCGCCGACTACGGCACCGGCGCGATCATGGCCGTGCCGGCCCACGATCAGCGCGACCTCGACTTCGCCCGCGCCTTCAACCTGCCCGTGCGGGTCGTCGTCGACACCAACTCTCCGGCCACCGGCATGATCCCGGTGATCACCCAGGGCATGCTCGACGGCACCGAAGAGCTGCCAGAGCTCGACCCGCTCAGCACCGGCATCGCCCTGGCTGGCGAGGGGCGCCTGATCAATTCGGGCCCCCTCAACGGCCTGAGCAAGATCACCGCTATCAAGCGCATCATCGAGCAACTGACCAACGACGGGCTCGGCCGCTCCGCGAAGAACTATCGCCTGCGCGACTGGCTCGTCTCACGCCAGCGTTACTGGGGCGCTCCAATCCCGATCATCCACGGCGCCGACGGCACCGAGATTCCAGTGCCTGAAGATCAGCTGCCGGTGTTGCTGCCGCCCGCAGAGGGGCTCGATCTGAAGCCGCGGGGAACTTCGCCCCTGGGCGGAGCGACCGACTGGGTCAATGTGCCGAACCCGATCGACGGCACTCCGGCGACACGCGACGCCGACACCCTGGACACCTTCGTCGACAGCTCCTGGTACTTTCTGCGGTTTTTGAACCCGAGTGATGACACCAAAGCCTTCGACCCGAAGGAGGCCGAGAAATGGGCGCCCGTCGACCAGTACGTCGGCGGTGTCGAGCACGCCATCCTGCACCTGCTCTACGCGCGCTTCATCACGAAGTTCCTTTTCGACGAAGGCTATGTGAGCTTCACCGAGCCGTTCACCGCGCTGCTCAATCAAGGCATGGTCATTCTCGACGGTGCCAAGATGAGCAAAAGCCGCGGCAACCTCGTCTACTTCACCGAGGAAGTCGAACGCCACGGTGTCGATGCCGTACGCCTCACAATGGCCTTCGCCGGCCCGCCCGAAGACGACATCGACTGGGCTGACGTGTCCCCGGTCGGCTCGGCCAAGTTCCTCGCCCGCGCCTGGCGCGTCGCACGCGACGTAACCAGCGCACCCGACGTGGAGTGGAAGACCGGTGACGTCACCCTGCGCCGCGTCACGCACCGGTTCCTCGCGGATGCGCCCGGCCTGGTGGAGTCGTTCAAGTTCAATGTCGTCGTGGCACGCCTGATGGAGCTCGTCAACGCCACCCGCAAGGTCATCGACACCGGTGCCGGGTCAGGGGATGCCGCAGTGCGTGAAGCCGCCGAGGCCACCGCCATGGCGCTGAACCTTTTCGCCCCCTACGCGGCTGAAGACATGTGGCAGCACCTCGGCTACGAGCCGTGCATCGCTCTCGTGCCGTGGCGCAAGGCCGAGCAGACCCTGCTCGTGCAGGAGTCCGTGACGGCGGTCGTGCAGGTCGACGGAAAGATGCGTACCCTGCTCGAAGTTTCGCCGAAAATCTCCAGCGAAGACCTCGAAAAAATGGCGCGGGACGCTGCTGCGGTCATCCGTTCGATCGGTGATCGCGAGATCATCAAGGTGATCGTTCGCGTGCCCAAGCTCGTCTCGTTCGTCACACGCCCGTAGCGCTGCACGAATGAGCAGTCCCGGTCGATCGCGCGCGATCGGCCGGGGCCTTCTCCACAGGTCTGCTCCTGCTGGAGGCATCCACAGATAGGGCAGTGTGCGGCTGGCGGATGCTGTGCCCGGCCTAGCGTGCGAGCATGCAGCCCGATCGTTCCCCGCTCGATCTCGACCGCCTTGCTCCGGCTTCTCGGGGTCGTCCCCGACTGCGGGTGGGCGTCGGAGCGGCCGTCGTGCTGCTGCTGCTCGCCCTCGTTGTGGCCGTCATCGTGTCCGCCGTCGGCCAGCAAGCCGGGCAGCGCACGGTCGGGTCCGAAGCGTCGATCGCCTCGGGCAGCAGCGCGACATTAGAACCGTTCGACGCAGGGGCGGGTGTGAGCGCCGCGCCCGGCCAGGCGATTGCGACCGACGCCGATGTCACCATCTTTGTGCACGTTCTCGGTGCTATCGCACGGCCCGGGCTGTTTCAACTATCTGACGGCGATCGGGTCATGGACGCGATTGCTGCTGCCGGTGGTTTGACGGCGGAGGCCGATCCTGCAGGGGTGAATCTGGCGCGCCTCCTCAGTGATGGCGAGCAGTTCTATGTACCCCGGCAGGGCGAAGTGCCACCGGAGCTCCCCGCGGCGGTCGGCGGATCGGCAGTCGGCGGCACTGGGGTCGGCGGTCCTGGGGGAGCCAACGCGAAAGCGCCCAAGGTCAACCTCAATACGGCCACCGTGGCCGACCTGGACTCCCTGCCTCGGATCGGCCCGACCATGGCCCAGCGCATCACGGACTATCGCACGAAGAACGGCCGGTTCACGAGCATCGACGCGCTGCGTGACGTCGCCGGGATCGGCGACAAAACCTTCGAGGCGCTCAAAGACTTCATCACGGTATGAGCCTCGATCTGCGGCTTGCGTTGCCGGCACTGGCTGTGTGGCTGACCGCCGGCCTGCTGATCGGCGCGCCCGACGGGGCCGGCGCCGTCGCTGTGACGCTGTGGCTGGTAGCCGGCGGCTGTATCGGCATACTGATGATCGGCCGAATGGCGCGGCGCATCGAGTGGCCGACAGCGCCGAGATCCAGGCGCTGGCAGACAGCGTGCGCCAGCGTGCTGCTCTGCTGCGCCGGCGCGGCGCTCGTGGCCACCGCCGTCGCCGCGTGGGCGCCGGTTCGGCTGCCGCCCGAGGTGCGCGACGCCGCCGGGTCGCACGCGCCGGTCACCGCGACACTCACTACCTGGTCGGTTCCAGTTGCGACCAAAGCCTTCATCGGCAGCGGAACGTCGGGACGGGTACGGTACAAGGCCACCCTGACCCAGATCGACAGCCGCGGCGAGACCGCGCACGTGTCGAGCCCGGTCGTGGTGTTCGCCGAAGCAGCCAGGGACGGAACCGAACCAGAGATCGGGTCAATCCTCCAAGTGCGCGGCACGCTGCGCATGACTGAACCCGGTGATGCCACGGTCGCCCTGTTATTCACGACCGAAACGGCGCGTGGTGTTGCGGCGCCCCCGTGGTGGTTGCAGTGGGCCAACGAGCTGCGAGCCAAGTTCGCTACGGCCGCGACGAGCCTCGCCGGCGACGGGGGTGACCTGCTGCCCGGACTGGCCATCGGTGATACGAGCGCGGTCAGCCCCACGCTTGATGCCGCGATGAAGACCAGTTCTCTCAGCCACCTGACCGCGGTATCCGGAGCCAATTGCGCGATCGTCATCGCCTCCATCATGCTGCTCGGCGGCTATCTCCGGCTTCGCCGATCCTGGCGCATCGTGCTCTCGCTCCTGACGTTGCTCGGCTTCACCATTTTGGTCACCCCGGAGCCGAGCGTGCTGCGCTCGGCAGTCATGGCCACGGTGACCCTCGCCTCGATCGGGGCGGGACGACCGGGCCGGGGGGTGCCAACCCTGCTGTTCGTTGTGATCGGCCTGCTGGTGAGCGATCCGTGGCTGGCGCGCAACTATGGGTTTGCGCTCTCGGTGCTCGCGACCGCCGGACTACTCGTGATCGCCGGTCCGCTGTGTCGGGTACTCAGTCAGTGGATGCCAGCCGTCCTCGCCGCCCTCATCGCCATTCCGCTCGCGGCCCAGCTGGCTTGCCAGCCGGTATTGATTCTGCTGAGTCCAAGCCTGCCGCTCTATGGGGTTCCGGCAAATATTCTGGCTGGACCGGCCGCGCCCGTGGCGACAGTGGTCGGGCTGATCGCTTGCCTGGCCTTGCCGGTGCTGCCCGGGGTGGCGTCCGGGCTGCTCGCGCTGGCCTGGATTCCTGCGGCGTGGATCGCCGCCGTCGCACAGGCGGTTTCGACCCTGCCGGGTAACCGGCTGCCCTGGCCGGGCGGCGCTTGGGGGGTGCTGCTGCTCGCCGTTGGGACCGTGCTCACCCTCGTCGTCGTGCTGCGCGGGCCGGGCGCCCGACCCGCGCGCTGGCCGGCGGCAGTGCTCGCCGTGCTCGTGGTCGGCCTGGGTGGCTACGCGGGGTCGCTGATCGGCACCGGAATCGGCCGAGCGGTCTCGTTTCCACCGAACTGGCAGATTGCGGCGTGTGACATCGGCCAGGGCGACGCCGTGGTCGTGCGCGACGGCGACGCCTACGGTCTCGTTGACGTTGGGCCAGACCCCAAACTGTTGAGTACCTGCCTCGCCACTCTGGGCATCACCCGCATCAACCTACTCGTGCTCACCCATTACGACCTCGACCATATCGGCGGGGTCGATGCCGTCATCGGCCGGGTCGACACCGCCCTCGTCGGTGTGCCCGAGAATGCGCAGGATGAGAGCCTGCACGCGCGCCTCACCGCGGGCGGGGCTACCGTCCGGCAGGCCGCGCGCGGCGATTCCGGCACCCTGGGCGGCCTGCACTGGAACATCCTCTGGCCCATTCGTGGAGCGACGACCATGCAGGTTGGCAACCCGGGAAGTATCACGATCACGTTCGACGGGCGGGACATCCGTTCCATCTTCCTCGGCGACCTGGGGCAAGAGGCACAGGACGCCCTCCGACGCGTGTCACCGCCAGGACGGGTCGACGTCGTCAAGGTGGCCCATCACGGTTCGGCCGACCAGAGCCCGGAGCTGTACGCAGAACTTCGTGCCCGCGTCGGACTGATCTCGGTCGGGGTGAAGAACACCTACGGTCACCCCACGAACAAACTGCTCACTATTCTCGCGTCGGTCGGCACCCTATCGGCGTGCACTGATCAGGAGGGGATGTCGGTCGTCGCGCCGGGAGCCAACGGCACTCTCGTACTCTGGACGGAGAAGGTCGCCGCCCGAGGTCCGCCCGGGTCACCGCCCGGCACGCCGGCCGCCGTTTCGGTCTCTCCGTCTGCCACGGCCGCATCGGTCGGAGCTGCTCCCCACGCGGCTGCTCCGGGCGTCAGTGGTGCGGGTTAGGCTGGTTTTACACCCGCACCAAACCCAAGGAGATCGCTTTGGCCGTACGACCCGCCACGACCGGCTCCCGCACCGGCAAGGCAGCGCCCGCGCGACCGAATAAAGGTACCGTCATTCCCCAGCTCGGCTGGCATGAGGTGCGTCCGGCCCCGATCGTGCTCGTCTCCGGCACCGAAACGTTCCTCGCCGAGAGAGCCATCCGCCAACTGCGGGAATTTCTCAAACGTGAAGACCCGAGCCTTGAAATCAGCGACGTGCAGGCCGACAGCTACGCGCCGGGTGAGCTGCTCACCCTCGCAAGCCCGTCGCTGTTCGGCGAGCCGCGGCTGATTCGGGTCAGCAATGTCGAAAAATGCAGCGACATTTTTCTCACCGAGGCGCTGGACTACCTGGAGAACCCGGCCGAGGATACCTACGTCGTGCTGCGGCACGGCGGGGGAGTGCGTGGCAAGAAACTACTCGACACCATCCGCGGCGGTCGTGGCGGCGCGATCGAAGTCGTCTGCAGCGAACTCAAGAAAGACACCGAGAAATACGAGTTTGCGTCGAACGAGTTCAAGGCGGCCGGCAAACGCGTCACGGTCAGTGCGCTCCGCCAGCTCGTCGCAGCGTTTTCTGACGACCTGGCCGAACTCTCCGCCGCCTGCCAGCAGCTCATCTCTGACGCGACGAGCGAGGTGACCGAAACTACGGTCGATCGTTATTACGGCGGTCGGGTCGAAACGAACGCGTTCAAAGTAGCCGACTGGGCCATCGCCGGCCGCAACGGTGAGGCCCTGGTGACTCTGCGCCACGCTCTGTCTTCGGGGGCCGATCCGGTGCCCATCGTCGCGGCGTTCGCCATGAAGATTCGCACCATGGCCAAGGTGTTTGGTGCCCGCGGCGGGTCAGCGCAGCTCGGCGCACAATTCGGCCTGGCCCCGTGGCAGGTGGAACGCGCGCAAAAAGACCTGCGCGGCTGGAGCGACGAGGGCCTTGCCCGCTGTATCCTCGCGCTGGCCGAAACGGATGCCGCGGTGAAGGGTGCCGGGCGCGACCCGGTGTTCGCGCTGGAACGCCTGATCGGCGTGATCGCTCGTCGCGGCGAGCACTAGCGGTTGCCGGTGCATCGTGGCACCAGACTTCAGCGGTCGCCGGCGTCGGCAACCGTGATGCTCGCGCGGTTCAGGTAGAGCCACACTCCCTGTTGAAAACTCGGATTGCCGCACACCCGGCTGGCCACCCAGACCGGCAGCAGGGTCGACGAACTGGCCATGTCGGTCGACTTGGCCAAGGCCTCGAACGATGACGGCAGGCCCGGGCAGTATTCGAGTTGCACTCGCCCGCTGATCTCGGTGAACTGCACCGACACCGGCCGTTCGGCGGGCGGCGCCAGAATGCGTACTGCTCCGAGCACGGCAACGGCCAGCAGGGCGGCGACGGCGAACACCGCACCGAGCCTCGAGAGCGAGCGGACGCGGCGGGCAATGCGCGCCTGCCGCCCGGGTTTGAGACCTTCGGGGTCGTGCTGTCCGGTCACGGCCGCACTGAGGTAGAACGAGATTCCAATGATTAGAAGCACGATCGAAACCAGCGAGATCAGCAGCTGGTTGCGCATACTGCCGAACACTGCATCGTTCGTGTTGACAGCCAGCCACACCGCGACGGCGAAGGCTACGGCGCTGAGCAACGCGGCGACAAAACGAGCGTGCGCCCGGTGATGCGGGGCGTTGTCGGCGGTGCTGAAACTGGCCGGTGGGGTGCTCGTCACCGCGTCAGTCTAGTGGGGTTGCTGGCCCCGCTACGCGGACCAGCGAGTTATGCCGGGCCCCACGTCACGAACAAAAACCCCCCGCCGGTGAGACGGGGGGTTTCTGTGCGACGAGGGGCGTCATCCGCTCGCTGGGAGCCGAGACAGTTTCCTCACGTGCGGGTGTCGATTAGACGAGTGCGGAAACGGCCTTCGCGATGGCCGACTTCTTGTTCGCAGCCTGGTTCTGGTGGATGACACCCTTGCTGACGGCCTTGTCGAGCTTCTTGGAAGCAAAGGCGAGACCGACGACGGCCTTGTCCTTGTCGCCGGCGGCAATCGCGGTACGAGTCGCGCGAATCGCGGACTTGAACTCACTCTTGACGGCCTTGTTGCGCTCCTGGGCCTTCTTGTTGGTGCCAATTCGCTTGATCTGCGACTTGATATTTGCCACGTTGTTTACGCTTTCGTTAGGTTCTAGTATGGACAGCCGCTGAGCGGGTAGAGGGCGCTCAAGCGGCGAAAATCGTGCGGGGTGGGACCCGACACGCAAGCCAACCACTAACAGTACCAGTAATCGCCTGCGCTCCCAAACGCGCCTCAGTCTGCTGAAGGATGACCGCGCTCGATAAGGGCGGGCGCTACGCCGGTGACCGCAGCGGCTAGTCGTATCGGGGACGCACACGGATGCTGCGACTTCAGACCGGGCGCGGCCGCGCCGACACCTGACCGGCAACCCGCAACAGGATCGTCGTGAAACGCTCGGGCTGGGCCAGGCTTGCCAGATGTGTCGCCCCGTGCACCACGACGACCTTCCCGTTGCGGCAGGCGGCGAGGAAGCGCCGCTCGTTCAACCGAAAATGATCGAGCGCGCCATTGACCAACCAGATCGGCCCCGGATACGCGGCCAGGCTGGCCAGCGGGGTCAGCGTCGAGGTCGCGCGCAGCCCGGAATCCATCACGTCGAGAGCGGCGCCGCCCGCGAGTACGTCGTGTGCCCCGGCGGAAGGCAGCATGAGGTGCACCATAGCCTCGTGCAGCCATAAGCCCCGATCGGGCAGGCGATGAATCCAACGGGCCAGGAGTCGATACCCCTCGAGCAACATTCCCTTCGGCACGGCGCTACAGCCCGCAGCCACCAGCCCGGCCACGCGATCAGGGTGCGCTCCGGCGTAGGCCACGGCGTAGTAGCCGCCGAGCGAGAGCCCGACCAGCAGCACCCGGCCGCCGAGGTCCGCCACTCCGTCGTCGATGGCGGCGAGCGCGGCCGGCACCGTGAACGGCTCGCTCATCCGCTGTCCGTGTCCCGGCAGATCGATCGCGAGCACGGGATACCCGGCCGTACGCAATCGCTCCTCTTGAAAACGCCACATCGTGGCCGAGGTGCGGATGCCGTGCACGAGCAGAACCGGCACGGGGGCCTTGGGAGTCGCCATGCCCGTGAGCCTAGCCAGCCGCGGGGCCAGTCAGCTGGGCGTCTGCCCCGGGCTGCGCCAAACCTGTTTGATTCGCCCGAAAGGTTGCCCCAGCCGGCAGCACGCTGGCGACCCTCACGGGGGCGTAGTCCACGCCTGGCGGGGCGAGCATACTGGTGCAAAGTTGCCCTCCCGTTCGACGCCACCAGTCGCGTCGAACGTCAACGTGCACCGAGCGTGGAAGAATGGGTGCACTATGTCACCTCGAGCCCTTCACGCGCTGGAACCGGCCGCCACGGCCCCCGAGTTCATCCGCAACTTTTGCATCATCGCCCACATCGACCATGGCAAGTCGACGCTCGCCGACCGGATGCTGCAGATCACCGGCGTCGTCGACGAGCGTTCCATGCGGGCCCAGTACCTGGACCGCATGGATATCGAGCGTGAACGCGGCATCACCATCAAGAGCCAGGCCGTGCGCATGCCGTGGGAGCTGGACGGCGTCACCTACGCGCTGAACATGATCGACACCCCCGGCCACGTCGACTTCACCTACGAGGTTTCACGCAGCCTCGCCGCCTGCGAGGGCGCTATTCTGCTCGTCGACGCGGCCCAGGGCATCGAAGCCCAGACCCTCGCCAACCTCTACCTCGCCCTCGAGAACGATCTCACGATCATCCCGGTGCTCAACAAGATCGATCTGCCGGCCGCCGACCCCGACAAGTACGCCCGTGAACTGGCGAGCCTCATCGGGGGCCGGCCCGAAGACGTGCTGCGCGTGTCCGGCAAGACCGGCGCCGGGGTGCAGGAACTGCTTGACCTCGCCACCACGATGATTCCGGCCCCGAAGGGCAACCCGGATGCTGCCGCCCGCGCCATGATCTTCGACTCGGTCTATGACAGCTACCGCGGCGTCGTCACCTACGTGCGCATGATCGACGGGCACCTGAAGGCGCACGAAAAAATCCAGATGATGTCGACCAGGGCGACCCACGAGATCCTCGAGATCGGCGTCATCTCGCCCGAACCGATCGAGAGTAAGGGACTCAAAGTCGGCGAGGTCGGCTACCTGATCACCGGCGTGAAGGACGTTCGACAGTCCAAGGTCGGCGACACCATCACGACCGCCCTGCGCCCGGCGACCGACGCACTGCCCGGCTACAACGAACCGCAGCCCATGGTGTTCTCCGGGCTGTACCCCATCGATGGCAGCGATTACCCGGCGCTGCGCGAGGCCCTCGACAAGCTCAAGCTCTCCGACGCGAGTCTCGGCTACGAGCCGGAGACCTCCGTCGCCCTCGGTTTCGGGTTTCGCTGTGGCTTCCTCGGCCTTCTTCACCTCGAGATCATCACCGAACGCCTCGAGCGTGAATTCAACATCGACCTGATCACGACGGCGCCCAGCGTGCCATACGAGGTCACCACCGACGACAAACGCACCGTCACGGTCACCAACCCGAGCGAATACCCCACCGGAAAGATCGCCAAGGTGCTCGAACCCATGGTCAAGGCCGCCATCCTCGCGCCGAAAGACTACGTCGGCGTCATTATGGAGCTGTGCCAGAGCCGCCGCGGCACGCTTCTCGGTATGGAATACCTCGGCGAAGACCGCGTCGAGATTCGCTACACGATGCCGCTGGGGGAGATCGTGTTCGACTTCTTTGACATGCTCAAGGGCCGCACCGCCGGCTACGCCTCACTCGACTACGAGCCCTCCGGCGAGCAGGAAGCCGACCTCGTCAAGGTCGACATCCTGCTGCAGGGCGAGCAGGTTGACGCGTTTTCTGCCATTGTTCACCGGGACAAGGCCTATGCCTACGGCGCTCTCATGACCGGGCGCCTGCGCAAACTCATTCCGCGCCAGCAGTTCGAGGTGCCCATCCAGGCCGCGATCGGCGCCCACATCATCGCCCGCGAGAGCATTTCGGCGATGCGTAAAGACGTGCTCGCCAAGTGCTATGGCGGTGATATCTCGCGCAAGCGCAAACTGCTGGAGAAGCAGAAAGAGGGCAAGAAGCGCATGAAGATGGTCGGCCGGGTCGAAGTTCCCCAGGAAGCGTTCATCGCGGCACTGTCGGGGGACATTGAGACGAAAGACAAGAAGTAAAACAGATGCGCAGGGCTACTTTCACCGACGCCGCCGTCAGCTACGCTGCCATCGGCGGCACGTTGGCGCCCGACCTGATGAGCTATCCGCCCAAGGGTTACCGCCCTATGGAACAGAGCGTGAAGCTGGGCAGTTCCCACGAACGGTTCGAAGCCGCGACCAAGTTGCTGATGACGTGGGGAATCCAGCGCGGCAGCGGCATGGAGGTGACCGATCTTGAGAACGGTACCGGCGTGCAGTACACCCCGGTCACCTTTCAAGCCGACGGCACCCCTGCAGTCGGGCAGCAGCATCCGGTCAATGAAGCGACTTTCGCAGACGACGGCACGCCATATATCGCCAACGGTATGACCGCGGCGTTGAAAATGAAGGTCTGGCTCTTCGCCGTGACCGCGCCGGTGCGCGTGGTCTACGTTATCGACGAGGCCGCCCGCATCGGGTTCGCGTACGGAACTCTGACCGGTCACCCCGAGAGCGGCGAAGAATCCTTCATCGTCGAACACCGGGACGACGACTCGGTCTGGCTGACCATCCGCTCCTTCTCGCGGGCCAGCACCTGGTACTACCGCCTGGCTTGGCCGGTGCTGCGCTTTCAGCAGGCGAAATTCACCAAGCTATACCTGCGGGCCCTGCATCCCGTCGGCGCGATCAAATAACGCGCATCACATAACGAACGTACTGGAGCTTTACCCATGGCCGGACCCCACCCCGTCGGCGACCCAGCACCCGCCGACGGACTCCTTCCCGCGTCGGCGGCCGTCAGTGCGGCCGAACGCGATTTCGGTGTGTACCTGCACGTGCCGTTCTGCCGGGTGCGCTGCGGCTATTGCGACTTCAATACCTACACGGCGACCGAACTACGCGGCGTCAAACAAAGCGACTATGCCAGCCAGGCCGTGCTCGAGGTCGAGGCAGCCGCGCGTATCCTCACCGCGTCGGACGTGCCGGCACGCGAAGTCACCACGGTCTTCTTCGGGGGAGGCACGCCGACGCTACTGCCGGTGACCGACCTGACCCGCATGCTCGCTGCGGTGCGCGCGCAGTGGGGTTTACAGGACGGCGCCGAGGTGACCACCGAGGCGAATCCCGACTCGGTCGACGCCGCCTACCTCGGTGCCCTCGCCGATGCCGGCTTCACGCGCGTGTCGTTCGGCATGCAGTCTGCCGTGCCGCACGTGCTCGCCACGCTGGAGCGCACCCACGACCCCGAGCGGGTGCCGCTCGTCGTGGAGTGGGCCCGCGCCGCCGGGCTCGACGTGAGCCTCGACCTGATCTACGGCACGCCGGGGGAGTCCCTCGCGAACTGGCGCACGAGTCTCGAACAGGCGCTCAGTTTGCATCCCGACCACCTGAGCGCCTATTCGCTCATTGTCGAAGACGGTACCAAGCTCGCCCGGCAGATTCGCCGCGGCGAGATCGCTCCGACCGACGACGATCAGCAGGCTGACTTTTACGAGCTGGCCGACGAACTTCTCGCCGCCGCCGGGTACGACTGGTACGAGGTCAGCAACTGGGCGACGAGCGACGCCCACAGATCCCGGCACAACCTCGCCTACTGGACCGGCCAGGACTGGTGGGGCGTCGGCCCCGGCGCCCACAGCCACGTCGGCGGCGTGCGCTGGTGGAACGTCAAGCATCCGGCCGCCTATTCCGAACGGATGCGGGACGGCCTGTCGCCGGCCGCTGGTCGCGAGACGCTCGACGCGCCCACCCGTGAGCTCGAACGCATCCTCTTGCAGAGCCGGATCCGCTCCGGGATCCCGGTCGCGTCGCTGTCGGCGACCGGGCGTGTCGAGGTTGCCGGTCTGATCGCCGACGAACTCATCAACGCCAAAGCCGCCCTTGCCGGAACAGTAGAACTGACCCTACGCGGGCGACTCCTGGCCGACGCTGTGGTGCGGCGTCTCAGCGATTAGCTGAAGAATTTGATCGTGAGCGGGTAGGCGTAGCCCTGGCCGCGATTGGCTGCCAGCGCGGCCAGGATCGAGAAAATGATGCCGAGGGCGAAGGCGACCGGCAGAATCAGGTATCCGATCAGGATGCTCGTCAACGCGCTTCCCACCACATAGACGATCGTCAGGGTGATCTGAAAATTCAGCGCCGTTGCGCTGTGGGCGCGAATGAACGGACCACGATCGCGCAGCATGAGGTAACCGATGAGGCCGGGTAGAAAAACGAGCAGAATGCCGCCGACGTGAATCAAAGTCGCCCACATCTTCTCGTCTGCCGGGCTCATCGGCTGGCGAGGGATATTTTGCGAGTAGGGATTTTGCGGCGGGGTGGATTCATAGGGGTTCGTGCGCGGATCGTTCTCGGACATGTGGTCTCCTGTTCGAGTAAGTTGGTCTGGTCGCAGCAGTTCCGGCGCTTGGTCACCGGAGCCACTCATACAGTCGTGCAGTGGCCACGCCTGCCGCCTCCAGACTAACCGTGCCCGTGGTGAACTGACCGGAATCGACCACGGATATCGGTCGTTCCGGCCGTCCCATGGCTTTTTCGACGTTCGGTTCACGATTGTGTGGGTCGTTCAAAGATTGTGACTATGGATCGCTCGTGATCGTCCCCTTCACTGAACGTGCTGGGTGCTATACGCGTAATTAAACCCTCGCTTCGAACGGCTGGCAATGGGTCTGCTCAGGCAGTCGCGATATGATTAGCAGTCAATGGATGCGAGTGCCAGCGATGTGCTGGCAAACGTACCTTCCCGTGTGACCCTTAGAGCGCGCGGTAAGCGGCATCCGCAGAACTCAAGCTGGACCTCACGAATCAGGAAGGTGGGCGCAATGGTTTCCGACCGTGGCCTCGATGTGTTGCGCGTCATCGTGCAGGACTACGTTGCCTCTCGTGAACCCGTCGGCTCCAAATCCATCGTTGATCGGCACGCCTTCGGCGTCTCCGCTGCCACCATTCGTAACGACATGGCCCTCCTCGAAGAAGAAGACCTGATCGCAGCGCCGCACACCTCGTCGGGGCGCATCCCCACCGATAAGGGCTACCGAGTTTTCGTCGACCACCTCGCTGATCTGCGGCCACTGACGCCGGCGCAACGTCAAGCCATTGAAACCTTTCTGGGTCACTCCGCCGACCTTGACGAGGTACTCGTGCGCAGTGTGCGACTGCTCTCCCAGCTCACTCATCAGGTCGCGCTCGTGCAATATCCCTCTGTGTCTCGCGCCAAGGTGCGGCACATCGAGTTCGTGCCGCTGACCGAGACGCGTATCCTGTCGGTGCTGATCACTGATTCCGGCGGGGTGGAACAACGCGTGATCGATCTGCCGCGGGCGCTCGATGAGCAGACCCTCGTCGAAGTACGCACCCGACTCAATGTCGCTGTCGTTGGACTCGGCATGGTCGAGGCCAGAGCCGCCCTCGCCGCGAGCGTCTGGCCGGGCGCGCCGATGCTGCAACCGCTCATCGACCTCATCACGAACACCCTCGCCGACCAAATCGGCGCCAACCGCCAGGATAAACTCGTCATGGCGGGAGCAGCGAACCTTGTGCGCACCGAGGAAGATTTCTCCGGCAGCATCTACCCGGTACTCGAAGCCATCGAAGAGCAGGTGGTGTTGCTGCGACTGTTCGGCGAAATGGAGACCGACCAGCACGGAGTTTCGGTGAGCATCGGCCGGGAGAACGCGGCGTTCGGCCTTCCCGAAGCAAGCGTGTTGACCAGCGGCTACACCGCGAACGGTAACCTCGCCCGCCTGGGCGTGCTTGGTCCCACGCGCATGGATTACTCCAATAACATGGCGGCGGTGCGCGCCGTCGCTCGCTACCTCTCCCGCCTGCTCGGCGAGACCTAAAGCTGTTGTCGCCTCGGCGGCAGAGACCACATCACCAGAACCAGAACCATATTCATAAAAAACTCAAGGAGAGCCACCTTTGGCTGACCACTACGAAGCTCTCGGCGTTGACCGCGACGCAACCACCGACCAAATCAAAAAGGCCTATCGCCGCCTTGCCCGTGAACTGCACCCCGACGTGAACCCCGGCGCTGAAGCGTCGGAACGGTTTAAAAGCATCACCCATGCCTATGACGTGCTGAGCGATGCGAAACAGCGTCAGAAATACGACCAGGGCGGCGGTCAGAACGGCGGGTTCGACGGCCAGAACTTCGGCAACTTCGGCGACATCTTCGAGACCTTCTTCGGCGGAGGAGGCGGCAGCAGCCGCGGTCCACGGTCGCGCCGCGAACGCGGCCAGGACGCCCTCATCCGGGTTGAACTCGACCTCGATGAGGTCATCTTCGGCACGCATCGCGACCTCGAGGTCGACACCGCGATCGTTTGTGACACCTGCAAGGGCTCCTGCTGCGCCCCCGGCACATCACCGATCACCTGCGACATCTGCCACGGTACCGGCAGTATTCAGCGCGCCGTTCGGTCTCTGCTCGGCAACGTGATGACGTCGAGCCCGTGCGGCTCCTGCCGCGGTTTCGGCACTATCATCGCGACGCCGTGCATGACCTGCTCCGGGCAGGGCCGCGTGCGCGCCCGGCGCACGGTTCCGGTGGACATTCCGGCCGGAGTCGACACCGGCCTGCGCCTGCAGATGCCCGGCAGCGGAGAAGCCGGTCCCGCCGCCGGCCCGAATGGTGACCTCTACCTCGAGATGAAGGTGCGCCACCACGACGTGTTCAGTCGCGACGGCGACGACCTCATGTGCTCGCTCGACGTGTCGATGACGAGCGCAATTCTTGGCACCAACGTCACCGTGAAAGCCCTCGACGGTGATATCGAAGTGGAGATTCGCGCTGGTTCGCAAAGCTCAGAAGTGCTCACGATCAAGGACCGTGGCATCACCAAGCTGCGAGGCAACGGGCGAGGCGACCTAAAGATCGGCATCCACGTGCTTACACCGACCAAGCTCGACCACAAGGAACGCGACCTGATCGAGCAGTTCGCTGCCCGTTATGCAGCGCCTGCGCCCACCCTGAGCCAGTACCAGCAGGGTTTGTTCGCGAAGCTGCGCGACCGGTTCCTCGGCTGACGTGGCACATTTTTATCTGCAGGAGACGCTCCGGGCGGCACAGTGTCGCCCGGGGGACGTCGTTTCTGTTGATGGCGCCGAGGCGCGGCACGCGGTCACGGTCAGCCGGGTTCGTCCCGGAGACCGGCTGCGCTTAGGCAATGGAGCCGGGTTGCTGCTGCAGGGTACGGTGCTGACGGCGGAAGCCACGGTGTTGACCCTGCGCGTGGATGACGCGAGCGAGACCGCGGCGGCGTCGCCGCGCATCCGTTTGGTGCAGGCCCTCGCCAAGGGTGATCGCGACGAGCTTGCCGTACAAGCCGCCACCGAACTCGGTGTCGACGGCGTCATTCCCTGGGCCGCATCCCGTTCCATCACCAAATGGGAGGGCCCGAAGTTAGCCAAAGGCCACGAACGCTGGATCAGCATTGTGCGCGAGGCCAGCAAGCAGTCCATTCGGGCCTGGCTGCCGGGCGTCGCGCCGCTCGCCAGCACCAAACAACTGGCCGTGCTCGCTGCCACCACGCGGATGCTGCTGCTCGAGCCGTCCGCGAGCGGTCGCCTCACCGAGGTGGCCGCGCCCACCGACGACCGCGACATTCTGCTCGTCGTCGGGCCCGAGGGCGGAATCTCCCCGGCCGAGCTGCTCCTGCTGGAACAAGCCGGCGCGACCCAGGTGCGCCTCGGTGACACCGTGCTTCGCACGTCGACCGCCGGTCCCGCTGCCCTCGCAATCCTCAATGCGACCTTCGGCCGCTGGTAGCGCCGCTTAAGATAGAGGCATGTCTTCTTCCGGTTTTGAACCGACCATTTTCAGCCGCATTATCGCGCGTGAGATTCCAGCGACGATCGTCGCCGAGACCGAACACATCATCGCGTTCCTCGACATTGCCCCGAAAGCTCCGGTGCACGTCGTCATCACCACCAAAGACCCGCAGTATCAGAACGTCGTCGAACTGGCCGCAGGCAACCCGGCCCTTCTGGCCGAACTCGTCTCGGTAGCCGAGCGCATCGCTGCCGAACGAACCAACGGGCAGTTCCGCCTCGTCTTCAACACCGGGGCGACCGCCGGCCAGACCGTGTTCCACGTGCACGCCCACGTGCTGGGCAGTCAGGAACCGACCGAATCTCTGGGGGAGGACTCGCTTGGCGCCCTCTGAGCCCCACAACGCGAAATCCGGCAACTCCGCCGCCAGCGGCAACACCGAGTTGCGCTTCACCGTCGACGGCGTTGCCATGGTGCGCCTGCTCGGGCCCGAAGATCGCTACCTGAGTACCATCGAGGCTGCCCACCCCCGGGTGGACGTGCACGTGCGCGGCAACGAGGTCACCCTGAGCGGCACGGCTGGCGAGGTGGCGGCAGTGCGTCGGCTGATCGAGGAACTGCAACTGGCACTGCGCACTGGCCATGATCTCGGCGAGACCGAGGTCGCCACGTCAGCGCGGATGCTCGCTGCCGACAGTTCCGTGAGTCCATCCGCCCAACTGGGCGCCCCCATCCTCACGGCACGGAACAAGAGCATTCGGGCCAAGTCGATTGGGCAGAAGGATTATGTCGACGCGATCGACGACAACACGATCGTATTCGGCATCGGCCCGGCCGGAACCGGCAAGACCTATCTGGCCATGGCCAAAGCGGTACGGGCGCTGCAGAACAAAGAGGTCGAGCGCATCATCCTGACTCGCCCGGCCGTGGAGGCTGGGGAACGATTGGGTTTTCTGCCCGGCACCCTCACCGACAAGATCGACCCGTACCTGCGCCCGCTCTACGATGCGCTCGGCGAAATGCTCGACCCCGAGCTCATTCCCAAATTACTCGCTGCTGGCACGATCGAGGTGGCGCCGCTGGCCTACATGCGCGGGCGCACCCTCAACGCGAGCTTCGTCGTGCTCGACGAAGCCCAGAACACCACGCCGGAGCAGATGAAGATGTTCCTGACCCGCCTGGGGTTCGGCTCGAAGATGGTCATCACCGGAGACGTCACCCAGATCGACCTGCCAGCCGGCACGAGCGGCCTGAAACTGGTCACGCGCGTGCTCGACGGGGTCGACGACATCCACTTTGCATATTTGACCAGCGCCGATGTCGTGAGGCACTCGCTTGTTGGGCGCATCGTCGATGCCTACACCGAGTACGACGCGCAGAAGCAGGCCCTTCGCCAAGAGACGGCTGAAGCCCGAGAATTTGCCACCCGTGGCCCCCAGCGCACGAGCGCTTCGGGCCGCACGCCGAAACGGAGTTCCAGTTGAGCATCGAAGTTAACAACGAGTCGGCTATCCCGGTCGATGAAGCCGCAATTTTACGCCTCGCTGCCTTCGCGCTCGACACCATGCACGTGCACGCCGATGCCGAGCTTGCCATCGTGCTCGTCGATGAGGGTGCCATGGAACAGCTGCACGTGCAGTGGATGGATGAACCCGGCCCCACCGACGTGCTGAGCTTCCCGATGGACGAACTGCGCCCCGGTACCGAGGAGGAGGAAACCCCGCCGGGTCTGCTCGGTGACATTGTGCTCTGTCCGCAAGTCGCCAAGGAGCAGGCGGAAACCGCCGGCCACAGTACTCTCGATGAATTGCTGCTGCTCACCACCCACGGCGTGCTGCACCTGCTCGGCTTTGATCACGCGGAACCGGCTGAGGAGAAGGAGATGTTCGGTATTCAGCGCGATATCCTCATCGGTTTCGCCATGCAGGAACGACAACGCCACTGATGCACATCGTCTGGTTCATTTACCCGGCCGTGGTCCTGGTCGTTTTTGCCGGACTGATGGCCGCCGTTGACGCCGCGATCATGACTCAGTCCCGGGCGGACATCGCGAGCATGGTGGCGCATCATCGCGCCAAACGGTCATTACAGGCCATCGCCGACGATGCCGGCGCGCACCTGAACGCGATCAATTTCATACGGATCACCGCCGAGACCACGGCCGCCGTCCTGGTCACCCTGGTCTTCGCGACCACGATCGAGGCCGTGTGGCTCGCTTTGCTGCTGTCGGCGCTCATCATGACCTCGGTGTCGTTTGTGCTCGTCGGTGCCAGCCCGCGCAGCGTCGGACGGGCCCACCCGGTCGGCTTGCTGGCCGCGACTGCGTTGCTCGTGCACGTCGGACGCGTTCTGCTTGGACCCATCGCGAATGCCCTCGTCGCCCTCGGTAACCGGGTCACGCCCGGGCGCACCAAGCTCGCGACATTCACCTCCGAAGACCAGCTGCTCAGCATGGTGGACGAGGCCACCGAGCTGGATGTGATCGAAGAAGACGACCGCGAACTCATCCACTCCATCTTCGAGTTCAGTGAGACGGTCGTGCGTGAGGTGATGATTCCGCGCACCGACATGATCACCATCGACGCTGACGTCAGTATCGATGCGGCGATGGGTCTGTTCCTCAGCAGCGGCACGTCGCGCCTGCCCGTGTTGGATGGTGAGGTCGACGACGTCGCCGGCATTCTCTATCTGCGTGATGTGGCCCGACTGGTCTTCGAGCGGCCGATCAACGCGCTTCAGCTCACCGTGGCCGACCTGGCTCGGCCGGCCGTGTTCGTGCCGGAGTCGAAGAAGGCCGACGACATGCTGCGGCAGATGCAGTTGGAGTCCAACCACCTGGCCATGGTCGTCGACGAGTACGGTGGAATCGCCGGACTGCTCACCCTCGAAGACCTGATCGAGGAGCTCGTCGGCGACATTTCCGACGAGTACGACCGTGACGTAGTCGAGGTCGAAGACCTCGGTGACGGGCATTTTCGGGTGAGTGCTCGACTGCCGGTCGACGAACTGGGGGAGCTGTTCGATCTCGAACTCGACGATGACGACGTCGACTCGGTGGGTGGTCTGCTGGCCAAGGCCCTCGGGCGACTTCCCGTTGCCGGGTCGGTCGCTTCGGTCAGTGGGCTCAACCTCACCGCCGAGCGCACCGAAGGCCGCCGCAAGCGCATCAGCACCGTGCTGGTGGAGCGAGACCAGGCCTTGATCAATGCGCAAACAGCATTCCTCACGGTAACGAACAACAGCACAGTGTTTGATGATGAAGGAGAACGGTCATGACCGGAGCAACCGAGCCCCACCCGAGCGGGTACCGAGCAGGATTCGTCTCGTTCGTGGGACGTCCCAACGTGGGCAAGTCCACCCTGACGAACGCGCTGGTGGGCGAGAAAGTTGCGATCACCTCATCGAAGCCGCAAACCACCCGCCGCGCCATTCGCGGCATCGTGCACCAGAAAAATGGCCAGCTCATCCTGGTCGACACCCCCGGTATCCACCGTCCGCGCACCCTTCTCGGTGAACGACTCAACAGCCTCGTCACCGCGACCCTGGCCGGCGTCGACGTGATCGGTCTCTGCATCCCGGCCAACGAGCCGATCGGTCCGGGGGACAAATTCATCAACGAGCAACTGGATGACTTCCCCCGTGCAAAAAAGGTCGCCATCGTCACCAAGATTGATGCGTCCTCCAAAACCAACGTCGCCAACCAGTTGCTCGCTGTTTCGCAGCTGCGGGACTGGGAGGCGATCGTTCCGATTTCCTCCACCAGCCGCATCCAGCTGGACATTCTCGCAACCGAACTGCTGCGCCTGCTGCCGTACGCGGATGCCCCGCTATACCCAGCCGACGCCGTCACGGACGAGACCCTTGAGTCGCGCATCTCGGAGTTCATTCGTGAGGCCGCCCTCGAGGGAGTCACCGACGAGCTGCCGCACTCGATCGCCGTGACCATCGACGACATCATCGAGCGCGACGACCAGGAACTGGTCGAAATCTACGCCAACCTGTTTGTGGAACGGGACAGCCAGAAGGGCATCATCATCGGCAAGTCGGGCAGCCGACTGAAGGATGTCGGTACCCGCGCGCGCAAGCAGATCGAGCCCCTTGTCGGTAAGCGCGTCTTTCTCTCGCTGCGTGTGAAAATCGCCAAGGAATGGCAGCGCGACCCGAAGCAGCTCGGGCGCCTCGGTTTCTAACGCGCAGGGTGGTCACTTTGGGCGCTGCCCGCAATCGTCATCTCGTCCGAACGGTCTGACCAACCTGGCCACGACGTTCAAAAGCCGTGGTGAGGGGCACCCGGTCTCGGATCGTCACCGTAAGGCTCGTTGCGAGTGCTATCGAGTGACGCGCGGCCGTCAGGGTTGCCCGTTCGCGGCCTCTGTTCTGAAAAGCCGTGTCCGGTTCAGCGGAGGCCTGTCCAGGCAGGTTGTTTGTCAGGCCGTCGGCGACAGACCCTGACACCGCATGTTCACGCAGCGAAAGCACCGTTAGTGGATTGATGTGTGACGCCGCAGATGGGGTTACACGTATTTATCGTTTTTTTTCGGTAACTATGTTTTAGTGAGAACGTGACGTGATAGCCCGGGCACCAATTCTCCCTGAGATCGAGGAGAGCAAACGATATGGCCGAGACAATTGTTCTTGCACTGAATGGCGGCACGGGAAGTCCCGCTGCGCTCGACTGGGTGATCGAGCGTGCCCGCACTTCTCACCTATCCCTGGAACTCACCACCGTTATTGATCTGGCCAGATTGCCGACGACCATTACGAAGGACTGGGTTCTTCCCGCTTACGAGCAGATGTTGATGGATGCCGCGAATCGGGTGAAACGCGACGCGCCCGCCGTGCAGGTGATGACGTCGGTACGACGAGGCGCGCCGCGCCACGAGCTGTTGATTTCCGCCGCGGATGCCGATCTGATGGTTATCGGTACGCGTGAGGCCGCAGGCTCCCTCTATGGAACATTGCGCCACCAGATCGCAGCGGGTGTGACCTGCCCCCTCGTTACCGTGCCCACAGACTGGACGCCTTGTAACGGTGCCATCGTCGTCGGCGTGGATGACGACGAAACTTCTCACCTTGCGGTGGACTTCGCCGCTCGGGAAGCTGAGCGGCTCGGCCGTGAACTGTCGGTCGTGCATGCGTGGCGCATCCCCACCCTGCTCGCTCTCGGATGGTTGAGCGCTGGTGCTAGCCCTTATGACGAGATACGGATGGCGCACGCTGAAGTTTTGGCGGGAGTGGTTGAACGGGTTCGTGCCGAGCATCCGACCGTGATGGTGCGAGACACCCTCGAACACGGATCTGCTGCTGTGGTCCTCACCAACGCGGCCGAGTACGCTGAACTGGTCGTGGTGGGAACCCACGGACGAGGGATGATGACGGGACTATTACTCGGCTCGGTCGCTCACGACCTCTTGATCAGTATGCCGTGCCCGGTCGTGGTCGTGCCGCACCCAGCCGCCCGGGACCAGGTCCGGAGTGAGAGACGCATAACAGGAACCGGTTCCTAGTTCGCGTTTCACTGGTTCGGAGACCCTCCCGTGGCTATACGGTCGTGGCGTCTTCGACTTCGCCGATGAGTTCCTCGATGATGTCCTCGAGGAATAAAACTCCGGTGGCGACGCCGTCCGCGTCGAAGGACGTGGCCACGTGCGCTCCCAGCCGGCGCATGGCTGCCAGGGCATCCTCTAATTCGCTGTCCCGGAAGACGGACGCCAGGCGGCGGATGCGTTTGGCGGGAACGGGCCGGGTGAACGTGTTTCCGTCGGTGAGATCCATCACATCCTTGAGGTGCAGGTATCCGGTGGGTTGCCCGTCTTCGTCGGTGAGGATATAGCGGGAGTATCCGTGCTGGGCGACAGCTTGTTGAATGTCGGACGGCGACGCCAAGGCCGGTAGGTGAACCATCGAGGACAGGGGTACCTCTACGTCGGAGACGCGTTTTGAGGTGAACTCGAACGCAGCCGAGAGGGTGCCCGAGGCATCCCGCAATAATCCTTCGCGTGTGGACTCTTCCACGATGCCGGCAACCTCGTCGAGGGTGAATGCGCTGGTCGCCTCATTCTTGGGCTGCACTTTGAACAGGCGCAGCACCCCGTTCGCCAACCAGTTCAAGCTGCCGATCACGGGTGTGAAGATGCGGGCGACGAGCACGAGCGGTGGCGCCAGGATGAGCGCGGCACGGTCGGGAACGGAGAAGGAAATGTTTTTGGGAATCATCTCGCCGAAGACGACGTGCAGGAAGGTCACCAGCGCCAAAGCGATACCAAAAGCGATCACACTGATCGCGGCGTCGGAGAGTCCGGTCACGGCGAGTGGGTACTCCAACAGGCCGTGAATGGCCGGTTCGGACACGTTCAGGATCAGCAACGAGCACACGGTGATGCCGAGTTGGCTGGTCGCCAGCATTAGAGTTGCGTGTTCCATCGCCCACAGGGTGGTCTTCGCGGCCTTACTGCCGCGTTCGGCGAGCGGTTCAATCTGCGAGCGCCGGGCCGAGATCACGGCGAACTCGGCACCGACGAAGAATGCGTTGACGATCAACAGCACGACGAGCCAGATCAGGCCCGGCCAGTACTCACTCATGGGTTAGGTCCTTCTGGATCTGGTTGACGATTCGGTCGTGTCTGGTGGCCAGACTGGGGTCGTGCTCCGGGTCGGACGGGGTGTAGCGCACGCGTTGAACCTGCACGCCATCCACCCGGTCGATCCGCAGGAGCCCTCCATCGATAGGGACCTCGTCGCCCACCTCGGGAATCCGGTCGAGTTGGTCGGCGATGAACCCGGCAACGGTTTCGTAGTCGCCGTCGTCGGGAACGGTGACACCGGCACGGTCGAACAGTTCGTCCGGCCGCCAGCTGGCGTCGAACACCACGGACCGCCCCGAGCGGATGACGCCAGCTTTCGCCCGATCATGCTCGTCTTCCAGCTCGCCCACGAGTTCTTCGACGAGGTCTTCCAACGTGACGATGCCCGCCGTTCCGCCGTATTCATCAGCGACGACAGCGATCTGGAAGCCCTGCTTACGCAGCAGAGCGAGGAGGGTGTCCACGGCCATCGACTCGGGCACACGCAGCGCGTCCATCTTGAGTTCGTCGGCAGTGATCTGATCGCGGCGGTCGAGCTCGACCGCGAAGGCCTGCTTGACGTGCAGGATACCGACGATGTCGTCGGAGTTTTTATCGATGACCGGAAAACGCGAGTAGCCGGTGGCCGTAGAGAGCCGCACGATACTGTCGGCCGTATCAGCGACCTGGACGGAGGCCATCCGCACCCGAGGTGTCATGACGTCGGCGACCGTGTGATCGGCGAACCGGAGCGTGCGGTGCAGCATCGCCGCGTGATCGGTGTCGAGCACGCCCTCCAGAGCCGACCGCCGCACCAGGAAGCTGAGCTCTTCCGCGGTGCGCGCCCCAGATAGTTCTTCCTTGGGCTCGATGCCCACCAGACGGATCAGGGCATTGGCGGTGTTGTTGAATAGCAAGATGATGGGTTTGAACACTGCAGTGAACAGTGCTTGCGGGGGCACGACGATTTTGGCCGTGGCCAACGGTACGGCCAAAGCAAAGTTTTTCGGCACAAGCTCGCCGATCACCATGGAGAACAGTGTCGCCACCGAAATCGCGATGATGGAGCCGAGCACGGGGATCAGGCCGTCGGGTATACCGACTCCTGCCAAGGGCTCCGTCAGCAATGATGTGATTGCGGGCTCGAACGTGAACCCAGTCAGCAGTGTGGTCAGGGTGATGCCCAATTGCGCGCTGGACAGGTGCGTCGACGTGATCTTCAGCGCCTTGATAGTCGGTCCGAGGCGCTTTTCGCCGCGTTCCTGACGGGCCTCAAGATCGTTGCGGTTCAACGTGACAAGAGAAAACTCGGCCGCAACGAATATACCCGTACCCACGGTCAGGAGCAGGCCCACCCCCACCATCGCCCACTCAAACAGCATGTGGCCCCCTCAAATTTGGGGACATTGTGCGAAGAAGCGATGGAAGGGGCGAGGGTTTATCAGGGTCCATTGTGTCACCAGAGTACCAAAGGCACTCGGAGCAGGCTGAGAAAAGTACCGCAACCATCCGTCGGGCGCCGCTTCGACACCCTGGCGGCCCCTCGCACGCCCGGGCCCACAAACACCCGCGAACGGAACCCTTGGCGCTCAGCCATTGAATGGCACAACCGTGCGCTGACTTCCACTGCAATGGGAACATCCGGTCGCTGCAAGGCTTGTGCGAACGCCGTGCCGAGCTGTTCGAGGGTGCGCCCAGCGGGAAGTTCCACGATTCCGATCGTGATCCCGGAGGCGTCCGGTGTGACGCTGCCCATGCCCACGTGCGCGGCAGGCACAAGCCCTGGGGTGGTCACTGCGAAGAGCCCCGACCACACACGAATTACCCAGTGCCCAGCGGCAGGCGAGCGACTCCGCTGGCCATCACAATGACGTGCGTTTGCTGGGACGGCGACCCGGACACCTTCGAATCATCATTGTCTACATTGTTCCCTCGGGTTGTTCCCTCGGGTGCCGAGAGGGCAATGATTCCGTAAGGCTCGCCCGAGAAAATGCCCGGTGAAGGAGGAGCGGATTCTGAGAGTCAACGCAACAAGAATGTTTTTGTGCGCCCTATCCCTGGGCATTTTGCGGCTATCACGAATTCACCTCAGACGCCTCAGATGACTCGGCGGTTTTGAGATATTGCTTATCTCTGGGGATGTGAGACTCACGGATGCCCAGCGGCTCGTGAGCGTCGTGCGGTGCTTCTTTGGCGAGTGAGGTTCAAGGGGGTGTTGGCAGCGTATCAATTGAGTGATACATAAGTGTATCGTTTGAGTGATACAAGTCGAGGGGTGGTAGAGATGGTTTGGTTGTTCTTCATGGTGCTGGGCCCTGTGGCAGCGGGCATTGTTCTCGCGTCGGTGTGGTGGCTGGTTTGGGGGTGCAAGAGGGAGCAGCCTGGCGGCAGCCCGAGCGCGTTTTCTCTGGCGGCGGGGCTGACTCTTTTGCTTGGTGGGGTCGCGGCGCGGCTAATGGATGGGCTACTGCCGCTAGTGCTCGAGGTTCCGAGTGGGGTCTGGGAGTGGTACTCCGACTACCGGTTCGCGATCCCGCTATGGCTCGGCATCCTCGGCTTGGTGCTCGTCGCTTTCCCCGTTCGGGCACGACGCGGGCGGGGCGCTGCGGACCTCACGCCCCGGACGGCGCTTAGTTTCGCGCGCGGGTGGTGGTTCGTCACTCCTACCGTGGTCCTCGCGCTCATCCTCGTTGCCACCTTCACGGCTGGTGCCGTCTCGGAGCCGGATGAGGTGACAGGCCGATACACGATGTACACCGTGGACCTCGGTGGGGAACGGATTATGGGTACCAGCATCTATGGATGGTTCTACTCCGTACCCTGTCTGATCCTCATCGGACTCATGATCGCGATCGTCGTACTCGACCTGGTCCTTATCTCCCGACCAGCACTTGACCATGACCAAGCGCGTGATGTGCATATCCGGTCCGTCCGCGCACGTAACGTCCTCTTGGTCGGAACAGGTGCGCTCCTCGTGCACCTCGGGCTTATCTTCGGCTCGCTCGCCGGGACTGCCTCGATACGGTCGTGGTTCCCGACCTCGGAGGGAGGCGTGACGTTCTGGACGACGTTCGCCGCGCTACAGCCGGCGCTCACCGGCGCGTCCAGTGTCGCCGCTGCACTCGGGCTTACCCTCTGGGCCGCGGTCGCCCTGTCCGCGATCCCGTCTACGCGGCGTGCTTCAGCCACCGTCAGATCATGATCATCACCTTGTCAGGCTTCGCGCCGCCCACGGAGCAGATCCGCGATCAAATCCGCGGGCTGATCGCTTCGGGGCGGCTTGCAGCCGCCGAGCGCCTTCCCTCGGTTCGTCAGCTGGCGAAGGACCTCGACGTAGCCCCTGGCACCGTCGCAAAGGCATACAAGGCGCTCGAAACCGAGGGCTATCTCACCGCCCGCACCGGCGGGGGAACCCGTGTCAGCCGAAGCGCGGCGAGGACACCGCGACCGGTTTTGGAAGCCGCCCGCCAACTCGTCACTATCAGCACCCACGCCGGCACTGGCCTGGACGACACCATCCGTATCCTCCGTGCAATCTGGCCCGAACAGCACGCCGAAGCCGCAACACCGGAAGTATCGTCTTCGCAATCGTCATGAGTTCTCGGAGTGCCTCATTGTTAGACACTTCGGTGTAGGTCTAAACCCGGTGATCTCCGGTGAAAACCATGCTTCTGGTATCATCTCTGTGGTGAATGCATGCTGTGTTCATGCGTCACGGGACGACCTCGGATGCCGCGGTTTGTAGGGGGACGGCCTCCGATTAAGGCAGGCTCATGCCCATCAAGCGCCACGTTGATTCTCACACCCCGACCGAGGTCCGCTCGAACGATGGTTGGCGGGCTCTGCTGAGCCGATCAACGACGATGACCCTCGCGATTGCATGGCTGGTCTCGATCGGCGTGCTGACAGTCGGCCATGATCTTGTCGCCCACCCGCCGAGTGTGGCAGTCGCGGTGGGCGTGTTCCTGATCGTCCTCGCGGCGATCATGGTCGCCGCGTTCGGAGTCGTCCACCAGGCCGAGAAGCTGGCCCACAAGCTGGGAGAACCATTCGGTACGTTGGTTCTGACGTTGACCGTCGTCATCATTGAAGTCGTCCTCATTTCCTCGGTCATGCTTGGGCCGTCGGGATCGTCGACGATCGCACGCGACTCGGTGTTCGCCGTCATGATGATCATCATCAACGGAGTCATGGGTGTGTCCCTCCTCCTCGGCGGCATGAAGCACGGCCCGCAGCGCTACAACATGGAAGGCGCGTCGGTCTACGTTGCGATGATCGCCGTGTTGTCGCTGTGTACGCTCGTGCTGCCAAACTTTATAGTGTCCACTTCCAACGGGAGTCTCGTGCCCGCGCAGGCCATCGCCGTCTCGGTACTGGCGGCGGCACTCTACGGGTTCTTCATCTACCTGCAGACGGGGAAGAACCGGGCGTTGTTCACGCAGCCCAGCCACGCCCAGGCGATCTTTGGAAGCGTCACGACCGCCGAGATTCCAAAAACCCGCCCCGACTCTCGTGCGGCCGCTGTCGTCGGCATGGGCAGGGGCGAGCTGGTTCGGCGGGTCCTCCTGCTGGTCGGTACCGTCCTGCCGATCGTGCTGCTCGCCCACGACCTTGGGATCCTGGTCGACGCCGGTATCACGGCCACGGGCGCTCCAGTCGCGTTGGGCGGGGTGATCATCGCGATCATCGTCTTCACGCCAGAGGCGATGACCGCAGTTCGGGCGGCACTGGCTGACGAGGGCCAACGCACCCTCAACCTCGGACTCGGGGCGTTCGTGTCTACGGTCGGGCTCACCATCCCGACAGTACTGATCATCGGTCTAGCGACAGGCCAAGAAGTCATTCTTGGGGAATCGAGCGCAAATATGGTGCTCATCGCAGTGACACTGGCAGCGAGCATCATCACCTATTTCTCGCCGCGCACCACTGCCCTCCACGGAGCTGTCCACCTGGTGCTGTTTGGCATGTTCGCCGTACTGCTCTTTGCCCCATAACTCTATTTGCCCCATAACTCCGCGACCTTAGTCGAGCGAAAGTCCCGATGCGATCGGGATGGCAGCCGGGCGCCCCTGTGCGTGGGCTGTCACTCGGCTATGACTTGGCCGGGCGCCGGCTGGTAACTCAGCGATGCCCGTCCACGAAGCGTGCGGGTGGTATCACAGTGATTCCGGAGGCTCTCAATGAACTCGTCGTTTTCGGCTTTCAGCCCGCTCGATATCAGTCTTATCGACGCGCCCGTACTGGGAACGCTCTACGCGGTCACCGGACTCGCGCTGCTGCTCGTGCTGCTCGGCCCCACCGGCGTGCGTCGCGCCGTGATCACCGTCATTGGCGCCGTCGTCGGTGCGTGCGGCGGTTGGGCCCTGGCCTGGGTTATCACCGACGTCTGGGACCCGTGGGGTGTCTCGTTCTCGACCGGAACCGGTCTGTGGACCGCTGCCCTGGGGGCGAGCCTTAGCGTGGTCGTGCTGAATCTCAGCGGCCAGGTGCGGTGGCGCCGCGGCGTCGCCGTTGGCGCCATCGGACTCTGTCTGCTCAGCGCTGCGGCGGGAATCAACGCCGATGTCGGTGAATTTCCCACCCTGCGTGTCGCCCTCGGGCTCGCAAGCTATCCGCCCGTTGACGCGGGCCTCGCAACCGCACAGGCCCACGCTGCCCAGACTCCAGCCGTGCATCCCGACCCAGCGAATGCGGCCAGCAGCACAGCATCCATCGACTCCGGGGTCGTCGGTACGGTCACCATTCCGGCTACCAGCTCGGGTTTCGTCTCCCGCGACGCGTTGGTCTATCTGCCGCCGGCGGTGCGTCGCGCGAACCCGCCGGCCCTGCCGGTGGTCGAGATGCTCTCCGGGCAGCCGGGCAGCCGGGCAGCCCGAGCGACGTGTTCACGTCCGACCGGTTGGCGGGCATTCTCGATACGTACGCGCGAGCGCATTACGGTCTCGCCCCCATCGTTGTCGTTCCCGATCAACTCGGCGCGCCGAGCCACAATCCGATGTGTGTCGACTCAGCGCTCGGCAATTCGGCCAGCTATCTCACCGTCGACGTTCCGGTTTGGATCAGGTCGCACTTGCACGTCACCGCCCAACCTTCCGGGTGGACCATCGCCGGTTTCTCCCAGGGCGGCACGTGCTCCATTCAACTCGGCGCTGCGCACCCGGAGCTGTACGCTACCATCTTGGACATCGCGGGAGAGCTCGTTCCCAGAAACGGAAGTGAGGCGCACACCGTGCAATCCGGTTTTGGTGGCAGCGCTTCCCTCTACGCCGCGGCTGCGCCCTCCGCTATTCTCGCCGCCCGCCAACCCTGCGCCGAGCTCGGTGCCATTTTTGTGGTCGGCGACGACGATATACGCTTTCTGCCGGGGGTGCACGCGGTAGCGGATGCCGCCCAGCGCGCCGGCGTCGTTACCCACTTGTTCGAGTCACCCGGTACGGCCCACGACTGGCGAACGGTTGATTATGCCTGGACCACGGCCCTGCCGATCATCGCCGCACGTACCGCATTGCTCGCGCCGGCCGTGATTGCGACGACGAGGTGACCACCAACGACATCACGAGCGACGCAACCGCCCTCGGACCGCCCGGGAGCGAACCCGCGAGAGGCTCCGCCCTGCGATCGCTTTACCGATGGTCCAGCCAGCGACCCTTCGCCGTCTTCTATGCCGTGGCACTGCTCGCGGTGGGCCTCGCTACGGGAGCAGTCGCCGGACCGGCCCGCGGTATCCGTCTGCTATTCGGCACCGGCTACGAGTCGGTCATCGAACGCGGGCATTGGTGGTCTCCGCTCACCTCGGTGTTCTTTGTCGATAATGGCGTCGAATTATTGTTGGCGCTGGCCGGCGCAGTGGTTCTGCTGGGTTTCGCCGAACGGCTGATGGGAACCCGCCGCACCGTCATCGTCTTTCTGGTGACGTCGATTCTCGGTGCCGCAATCGGCCTCGGCGCCCAGTACCTCGGTGTCGCCGGGGGCGAAATGTGGTCGCGCGGCGTGCGCGAGTTGTGGGCCATCGACCCCTTCACGCCCATGTTCGGCAGCGCCCTGGCCGCCAGCTACTTCGTCGGCCCGCTCTGGCGGCGTCGCATCCGCGTGCTCGGGCTGTCGACGGTGCTCGTACTCGTGCTCTATTCCGGCCAGCCCTCCGACCTCTACCGCCTGCTGGCCGCGGTTGTCGGGCTTGGTGTGGGGTGGCTCTGGCGCCCGTCACTCCGGGTGGCGTCGTGGCGGCGCAGTTCCGACCACGAAACCCGCACGCTGCTGGCCGCCATCGTCGGTATGGTTGCCGTCGGTCCGGTCGTCACCATCTTTTCCGGCGCCCGTTTTGGGCTGCTCGCACCGCTTGGACTGCTGCTCACCCAGGACGCACCGAGCGCTGGGGCGGTCATCGACCGCTGCCGGCTGGGCGATATCACCCGGCAGTGTGTGCAGGAACTCAGCCTCGAACGTATCGGCGGGGCCGGCCCCGTGCTGGTCAGCTTGCTGCCCCTGCTCACCCTCGTTGTGGCAGCTTTCGGGCTGGCTCGCGGACGGCGATTCGCCGCGTGGCTGGCCATCACGATCAACGTTGGATTGGCGATACTCGCCGCCTGGTACTTCGGGCTGCTGCCGATCTTCGGGCAGGCCTACGTGTGGCAGTGGCAATCCGGCCGGTACTTCGAAGTCACGCTTATCCTCGCGGTGTCGGTGCTCGTGCCGCTCGCCGTGGCCGTCGTCATCCTCGGCAATCTGCGCCACTTTCCGGTGGCCTCTCGCACGGGCGTGCGTCGCCGATTTCTGCTCGTCACGGCTGGAAGTCTCGCCGCACTCGCCACGTTCTATCTCGGGGTCGGATGGCTGCTCCGCGATCACTTTCGGCCTGCGGTGACTCTGCTCGACCTGCTCGCGGATGTGCCTGAGCGGTTCATTCCGGTCGGTTTCCTGCGCCTGGAGCGAGTGTCTTTTCTTCCGGCCGACCCTCTCTCCACAGCCTTGTATGACGGTGTCGGCGCTGCATTCTGGATCGTCGTCTTCGTGGGGGCGATCGTCTGCCTGCGGAGCGCCTCCGTCGGCCAGACCGCCGATGCACCAAGTCGACTGCGCTCGCTCCTCTGTGAGCATGGCGGCGGATCGCTCGGCTGCATGACCACCTGGACCGGCAATTCGCTGTGGTTCACCTCCAGCGGACGCACGGCCATCGCCTACCGG
This sequence comes from Cryobacterium sp. Y29, assembly GCF_002929825.1. Classification (GTDB taxonomy): domain Bacteria; phylum Actinomycetota; class Actinomycetes; order Actinomycetales; family Microbacteriaceae; genus Cryobacterium. The sequence continues at coordinate 106,009 of NZ_PJJN01000037.1, read as the reverse complement.
GTGGTCAACGGCATCGCCATCACGACCTCCGAGCCGGTCGGACCACGCTCCGAGGCCGTTGCCGCCGTCGCTTTCTTCGCTCGCATGTGTGACGACAACGGCTGGGTTCCGGTTTTCTACAGCGTGCACGAGAACTGGCAGGGAGTTTTCGCCTCATTGGGCTGGCCGAGTGTGCAGGTGGGGGAGGAGACGTTGTTGCGGCCGAACAGATGGAGCACGACGGGGAAGAAATGGCAGGATATCCGCTCGTCGATCAATCGCGCCGACCGCGCTGGGGTGCGGGCTGAGTGGACCAGCTACCGGTCGCTCTCGTTCGCGGCAGCTGCCCAAATCGCCGAAATCTCTGAGCAGTGGGTTCAAGAGAAGGAACTCCCCGAACTGGGGTTCACCCTTGGTGGCCTTGACGAGTTGCGTGACCCGGTGGTGCGCCTCATGATCGCCGTCGACGCTGAAGACCGCGTGCACGCCGTGACGAGTTGGCTGCCGACCTACCGGGACGGTGAAATCGTGGGCTGGACCCTCGACTTTATGCGGCGCCGTCCCGACAGTATCAACGGCGTCATGGAATTTCTGATCGCTCAAACTGCTGAGCGCATGCGGGAACGCCCGGAGATTGAGTTTCTCAGCCTGTCAGTGGCGCCGCTCGCTCCCTCATCGGGCCCTCGGCAGGGCGGTATTGCCACTGGTCTGCTCGAGTACCTTGGTCGCACGCTCGAGCCGGTGTACGGGTTTCGATCATTACTGGCGTTCAAAAGCAAGTTCCAGCCCGAGTATGCGCCGGTCTTCATGGCGTTCCCCGACTCGGTCGCGCTGCCGGAGATCGGGCTCGCCCTCGCCAAAGCCTATCTGCCCAGTCTGTCGATGCGGCAAGTGGTCACTCTGGTGCGCGGACTCGGCCAGTAGCATCCGCTCGCCGGGGCCTTCATCCATGTGGTCGCAACCGTGCCAAACGGTGCTAGCCTGAAAATGTGTTGAACGGTACGCTCCTCCTTAGCTGCCGCGACGAGTCCTAATCTAAAGGCCTCCCTCGTCGCGGCGTTTGTCGTTGGCTGTACGACACCACGAGGAACAGGATCATGAAGAACAATCAGACCGCATCCACCCTGCCGATCCACCGCTACCGCCCGTACCACGAGCAGTTCGCCGTGGAACTGACCGACCGTACCTGGCCGAGCAATCACATCACCAGTGCCCCGCGCTGGTGCGCGGTCGACCTGCGGGACGGCAACCAGTCGCTCATCGATCCGATGAGCCCCGAGCGCAAGCGCATCATGTTCGACCTGCTCGTGCGCATGGGCTATAAGGAGATCGAAGTAGGCTTTCCGTCGGCAAGCCAGACCGATTTCGACTTCGTACGCAGCCTCATCGACGAGAACGCCATTCCCGACGACGTCACCATCCAGGTGCTCACCCAGGCGCGAGAGCACTTGATCAAGCGCACGTATGAGTCCATCACGGGCGCCAAGCAAGCTATCGTGCACTTCTATAATTCCACGAGTATCCTGCAGCGCGAGGTCGTTTTTCGCGAAGACAAGCAGGGCATCATCGACCTGGCCCTGTTCGGGGCGCGTCTCTGCAAGCAGATGGAAGCGACCATTCCCGGCACGACCATCTACTACGAGTACTCCCCGGAAAGCTTCACCGGCACTGAGCTGGACTTCGCCGTGGACATCACTAATCAGGTCGTCGAGATCCTCGCGCCCACCCCGGAACGCAAAGTGATCGTCAATCTGCCGGCCACCGTCGAGATGGCCACCCCAAACGTGTACGCCGACTCCATTGAGTGGATGAGCCGTCACCTGACCCAGCGCGAGAACATCCTCATCTCGCTGCACCCGCACAATGACCGCGGCACCGCCATCGCCGCCGCCGAACTCGGCTACCTGGCCGGCGCCGACCGCATCGAAGGCTGCCTCTTCGGTAACGGAGAGCGAACCGGAAACGTCGACCTCGTCGCCCTTGGCGTCAACTTGTTCACCCAGGGCATCGACCCGCAGATCGACTTCAGCAACATCGACGAGATCAAGCGCACTGCCGAGTACTGCAACCAGCTGCCGGTTCCGGAGCGCAACCCCTGGGCTGGTGATCTGGTCTTCACAGCCTTCAGTGGATCGCACCAGGACGCCATCAAAAAAGGCTTCGAAGCCATGGACGCCGACGCGGCCAAACAGGGCTGCACCGTCAACGACCTGGTCTGGGCCGTTCCCTACCTGCCGATCGACCCGAAGGACCTCGGCCGTAGCTACGAAGCAGTGATCCGGGTCAACTCGCAGTCTGGCAAGGGCGGCGTCGCCTATCTGCTCAAGACCGACCACGCCCTCGACCTGCCCCGTAAATTGCAGATCGAATTCTCTGGCGTCGTTCAGGCCAAAACCGACGCCGAGGGCGGCGAGGTGACGAGCAAGCAGATCTGGGACATCTTCAACGACGAGTACCTGCCGGCCACGATCAAGAACCCTGAAGCCAAGTGGGGCAGGTTCGAACTGCACTCCACTCGCACATCGAGCGACCTGTCGGGCACGGTCGACCTGGCGGTCGAACTGCGCGACGGCGACACCGTGGCGCCGGCCACCGGTTCCGGCAACGGCCCGATCAACGCGTTTCTTGGCGTGATGGCCGAGCGTGGTATCGCGATCACACTGTACGACTATGTGGAGCATGCCCTCTCGGCCGGCGGCGACGCGCAAGCGGCCGCCTACGTCGAGCTCGACGTGAACGGCAAGCGCTACTGGGGCGTCGGCATCGACGCGGACATCTCCACCGCGTCGCTCAAGTCGGTCGTCTCCGCCGTCAACCGCGGCATCCGCGCGGAGGTCGGTGACCTGGAACTGGCCGCCGTCTAACGCCACAGCATCCGTTTTTTCGCACACACAAAAGCCCAGTCCCGTAAGTACAGGGCTGGGCTTTCGTTGCACCATCCGGGTGCGGCCGGTGAGCCAGCGAACCGGTGATCAAGCCAGCGCGGGTAGATGCACCGTTCGGTCCGCGCGCTTTGTTCCCAGCAGCACGGTGCAATCGTTGATCGCGTGTTCGAGCAGGGTATACAGCCGGGCGTCCGGGTCGCCGATGCAGGCCTCTCCGATACCCTGCACGGCAACGCGAATGATTGTGTCGGCGGTACGCGCCGTGAATTTGGTGCGCGACCATGCATGCACACTGCCGATGAAGCCGCGTGCCCAGCGCTCGGCATCGGTCGCTTCATCGAGGGCGGCCCGAACGAGGGGGCGCATCTGCTCGGCCAGCGCCGGATCAAGAACGGATGCGGTGCGCTCGCAGGTGAGCACACCCACCGCGAGCGCGCGCTGGCGTTCCAAGCTGGCCACCGGAAGCGCTTCGCAGCCAGCCCGCAGCGCAATCACGACTTCGACCCGCTTGTCGGAACCGGTGAGGCCGATAACCGACGGAATCAGCAGTGCCAGCCGCGATCTGGCGTTGTCTGAACTGCAGTCGTTGACCATGCGTGCCAGCGAGGCGAGCTCCGGGTGGGTGCATGCCGGGTGGTCGCTCCAGGACTCGCCAGCGAGGTAGGAGGCGAATTCCATGAAGCACGCTCCGCTTTTAGGAGTGCGATGTTTGCCACGCGAAAGCACGGGCATAATGTCGGGCAGGCTGCCCTGGACTGGTTTCATGAAAACCTCCATACCGCGGGAACTATGTGCCCTCAAGTCTCCCCCCGTCCGGCCTGAAACACCAGACCCGAACCGACTCCGCCAGCAAATTATGAGCATTTATTATGTCATGCCTGCCCACTCCCCGTATGGGGGCTGCCGGTTCGGTCACCGACGCGTCAAGATCGTGCGTAAACCGACCCTTACCTCGTGCGGCGCTCACCCGAAACGCTGCATTCTTTGCCCCCAGGGCCCGAAGACCTGACAGGATTCCATGCTCCGCGCCACCCCTAGCCGTCTGGCCAGCGCATGACGACGACCGCTGTTTTTGTGTGCGCCGTCGCTAGGGGCGGTCCCGGGCGCACCCGTGAGAATCGGCTTGGCCGAGATCGAAGCGTGGACACCCGGATAGGGCGACTGCGTCGCGGACCGAGTCCGCTAGCATCGCTAGCCGCCCACCAGGACCCCCACGTACCAAACCGTCAGCGTTGCCGGTAACGCAGTACAGCCCCGTGATACCCGCACACCCCGACAGGATCCCATGCACCGCGTTCCCCCCGTTTCAGCTGACATTCCGGCACTCGTCACCCCGGGCTCGGGGTCAGGCGACCTTCCGGAGGCTTCAGCGTTGCTCGCCTGTGTGATCCTGGCGCACACCGATCCCGTGCACGTGCGGCGGCTGATCGACGCGCTTGATCCGTTTCCTGTTTTTCTGCACTGCGATTCTCGGGCGAGCCCACGCGTCTTTGCTGCCATGACTACCGACCTTCCGAAGCGCTGCACGGTGCTACCGCGAATGAAGACGGGCTGGGCGCGGTGGGAAAATGTTGCCGCCGAGCTCGCGGGGTTCCGCGCGGCACTGGAATCGACATTCGCGACGCACGTCGCTTTGCTCACCGGAGCCGACTACCCGTTGGCCTCGGCCGAGGAGTTCACCGACACGCTTACTGCCTGTGCCGGTCAATCGATCACCTATATCAACCCGCTGCCCTACGACGGTTGGGGAGCCAATGGGGGACTTGATCGGTTGAAATTCCGCCACTGGGCCGTGCGAAAGCACATGATCCGAATCCCAATTCCCCGCCGGCTTCCGCCCGACGTCGTCTTGTCCGGAGGTTCGCAACTCAAGATTTTGTCTCGCGCCCACGCGCAGACCGTGGTCGATATCGCGGATCGTCGACCCGACCTGGTTCGATTCTGGCGCCGCAGCTGGGTGGCCGACGAGACCTTCATACCCTCGCTGCTCGGCACGTCTGGGTATTTTCCGAACTGGTCCAACGAACATATTCGTGCCACGCCCTGGTGGATCGGGTGGGATGGGACTCGCCGCAAGAGCCCACCGTGGCTCGGCAACGAACAGACCGATTCCGTGCTGTCCCGGCGGAACTTCGCCCAACAAGAGCTCCCGTGCCTATTTGCGCGAAAATTTTCGACTGGTCTGAGTGATCAAATCCTGGATGCAATAGATGCCAGCCGGTCACACTCGGCCCCGGCCGCAGTGGCGAGCGGGGCGTCGTGACCACGATTGATCCCGGTGCAGCGGGCAGTGCCGGGCCGGTGGCACCTCACGCTGACCCAGCACCGGCTGCTTCCTCGCACCTCTTCGGCCGGGGCCTGCTGTACGTCATGGTGTGGTCTCTGCAGCTCGTTGCCGGCACTATCGTGTCGCCGATTCTGGCCCACGTGATGGGACCGGCTGAATTCGGCGCCCTCGCTTCCGCGATTGCACTCCACCAGGTGTTGAGCGTTCTGGCGCTCATCGGGCTCGACCAGGCACTCGTGCTGCAGCGGGGCGAAGACGGTCATACCGATCGGGCTCGTGGCATCATGGCGGTGGGCATCGTAATTGCGCTCGTCGTCGCACTGATCGCCGGTGGTACGGCGCCACTCTGGCGGGATGCTCTCGGTTTTGGCGACTATCCGGCGCTGGTCTTCGCCGTGGTCCTGTGGACCCTCCCCGCGGCGACGGTGCAGATTGTTCTTGCCCTTCTGCTCGCAGAAGACCGGTTAGGTTCGTTTGCGCTGGTCAGCGTTCTGGCCGCCGTTGGCGGTTTGGTCGTCGGTGTTGTCCTGCTCCTCACGGTACGAAACGACGCGGCCACGTATGCGATCGGCGGGGTCGTGAGTCAGACCGTCGCGATGATCATCGGGCTCATCGTAACGAGACCGGTGCTACGGGGACTGCTGGACTGGCCGGTGGCCTGGCGGGCGATCAAACTCGGCGTTCCGCTCGCGCTCGGCGGTTTGGCGATTTTCGTTCTCAACGCGGGGGACCGCATTGTGATTCAACGCATTCTCGGTCCCGAGGAGGTCGGGCGTTACCAGATCGCCTACGTGGTGGGTTCGGTGGTTATCCTCCTGCTCACCTTCACGAGCTCGGCGTGGACGCCTCGCTTTGCGGCCCTGCGCGATGAAAGCCAGCGCTGGCTCCTCGCGGTGCAGTCTCGCAATGAGCTCTACCGACTGCTCATGCCGATGGTTGCAGGTGTGACCCTGGCCGCTCCTTTACTGCTCCGAATCGTGGCACCGCCCAGTTTTCGTCCGGAATCACTCACCCTCATCGTCTTCCTCGTGGCGATTTCGGCGTTTCCCGTTGCCGCTGGCGGCGCCACCGGCCGACTCCTCATCACTCTGCGACGCGGAAAGACGATCGGTCTCATCGCCAGCGTCGCGGCGGCGGGAAATATTGGACTCAACATCTTGCTGGTGCCGATCTACGGCCTTTTGGGGTCAGCCCTGGCTACCCTCCTCGCGTTCTGTGCGCTCGCCGCTCTCCAGCGCTTAGCGCTGCCGGATCGTCCCGCTTTTGCCAGACCGCCCACCCGGCTGATGTGCGCGGTCGCCGTCACGCTCCTCATCGCAGGCGGGTCAGTTCTGCTTCCGCAAACCCTGGGCTGGAACGTCGCCAGGCTTGTCGTCGCCGTGCTGTGCCTGCCGTGGTTTGTCGGAGCACTGCGACGCGCTCGGGCTATTCCTCCCGACGGCACGAGCGAGCCAAATCTCACTTCACGCAGTCACGACGTCCGATCCAACTCCAAGGAGCCGTTCTTGCCACACTCCGTTCATACCTCCCGCATCCCGGCCAGTCCTGCCGACCTCGTGGAACTTCCGGACAACGCTCCCGGCCCGTGCCGCATCGTCGCGATCGACTTGGATCAGCCCTGTCCCGAGTTGGTCATCGAACCGCACTATGACAACGCTCTGATCGTTGGTTGGCGCGCCGGGTGCCCCGTCGGAACGGTATACGTTGAGCTCGGTAGCGCGTGCACTCCGGTGATCGATCAGGTTCAAGCACTGATTGGGGCTACGGTCAATCCTGCGGGCGAAGTAGTTGTTGCCGACATCGATCTGCCGAGCATTTCCGTAGTGGTATCCACCGTTGTCGGGCGCGTGTCCGATCTGCGTCGCCTTCTGGATTCCCTCGAACTCGTGGACTACCCCGCAGTGGAATTTATTATTGTGGACAATCGTCGAACGGTAGGCCCTGACGATCCACTCCCGGAACTGCTGCAGGGACGCGCGGGTATGCGTTCGGTGCGAGCTGTCCAACCGGGCATCTCGGCGGGGCGCAATGCCGGTATCGCCGCCGCTACAGGTGACGTCGTCGCCTATACAGATGACGATGTTCAGGTGGATTCGCAGTGGTTGCGAGCTCTGGGGCGGCGTTTCGCCTTGCAGCCCGAAGTCGATGCCGTGACCGGGTTGATTCTGCCAGCCGAGCTGGAGACGCCTGCGCAGGTGTGGTTCGAACGTTACAGCGGAGGATTCGGTGGCGAGCGAACCTTCACGGCCCTCACCTTGAGCGCCGACTCCGGCCCAGTGCGAGCGATTCGCGGTTCTCGCATTTCCGTGCGAAATGCCGCCGGGACTACAACGCGTCGATTAGCCTTATACGGCGTCGGGGCCTACGGCGCTGGTGCAAATATGGCCTTTCGGCGCAACGTTCTGGAACGACTGGGCGGCTTCGACACTGCGCTGGGCACTGGCACCCCCGCACGCGGAGGCGAGGACCTCGCGATGCTGATCAACGTGCTCTGGGCCGGGGGACAACTGGCTTATGAACCGACCTCCGTCGTTCATCATCGGCATCGTCGGGACTATGCCGGGCTCGTGAACCAAATCCGGGGCAACGGTATCGGTTTCACAGCTATGTTGGTGTCGCTGATCCAGCATGATCGTCGCCACTTGCTCTCCGTGGCCTGGCAGCTACCGCTGGCTGTGGTGCGCATTCTTCAGCAGGGATCGATTCGCATACGAGGCGGTCGGGTCGCTGGCGGAGGATTGAGTGCTTTGGCCCCCGTCCAAGCACGCACCAGCGGGTACCCGAGATCGCTGATTTTAACCGAATTGGGCAACTACTGGCGCGGTCCGGCAGCCTACCGGCGAAGTCAACGAGCAGATCAATCATGGTTGGCCGCTCAGGCGACCCCGCTCGTCGAGAGCCGGGTGTGACATGGACGGCAATTTGAATATCCTGACGGCGACTACCGTGTTGGCAGCTGTAGGGGGCGTCGAAATGTGCGTGTATCAGGATTCGACGGCATTACTACAGCGTGGGCATTGCGTGCAGGTGCTGTATGAACGCGATGGAAAACAACGTGCCGTGCTCGAGGACGCGGGCGCACGCGTCGACGGCCCCTTCCGGTTCGGCTTCGATCCCAGACATGCCCTGCGTGACCTGGGTCGATTCTGGCCTGTCGCCAAACTGGTTCGTAAATCGCGCGCCAACGTGTTGTGGCTCAACCGTCCTGAACATATTATTTGGGCTCAGGTCGTGGCCAGATTTGCGGGAATTCCGATTGTTTGTCACCTGCACCACGCTCCGAATTTCCGTTTGACCCGTCTCTTGAACGTAGGGGTTTCCCATTTCATCGCCGTCTCCCGATTTGAACGAAAGCAGTGGATCGACCGGGGCATTCAGCAGGAACGAATTACCGTGTTACATAATGCGATTTTGCCGACGGACTATCCCGTGGGTGATCGCGAGGAACAGCAGAACGCACGTCAAGGGCTGGGCATTGACCGAGATCTGCGCGTGGCGCTGTTCTGTGGGCGGATCACCGCGGGCAAGGGGGTTTTGACGTTGATCGAAGCCTGGCGACGCCTCGACTATGCGCCAGGACGGGCGCTCCTCGTGCTGGCCGGTCCGTTGGATACAACGGATGCTCCAGCTGTGGAGCATGCTCTCGCCGGGCTGACTCCTGGCAGCTACCGCCTGTTCCCCGCGCAATCACAGGTTCTGCCGTTCCTGCATGCCTCCGATATCATCGTGGTCCCTTCGCTGGACGCCGAGCCCTTTGGCCGCGTCGTTATCGAAGGGATGGCAACCGGTCGACCGGTCATCGCTTCCCGCAACGGCGGCATCCCAGAGATCCTGTTCGGAACCATGGAACGGTTCCTGGTCACGCCAGGCGCCGTTACAGAGTTCGTGGCGCAGATTGATGCGCTCCTCGATTGGCGCCGCACCGAGCCGCGGCTCGGTGCGGCCTGCCATGCGTGGGTCGAAGCGAACTTTCCCTATGCCGAGCACGTGAACAGCCTCGAGCAACTGCTTCAGCGATACCGGCGGGTAAGAAAACCCGGCCGTCTCACTGGCAGTCGTCGTACGTCGAAACTGGTGGTTTGACCTATGGAATGTAGTTGTAGATCGTGGCCCAGTCGATCAGTAGGTGGCCGCTCGTCGATTCCGCCGGCGTCACGCCGGTCGTGGCGACCTGCATCACCCAATGCATTGGCTTGGTGGGAATGTTTGTTGTCGTCGAACCGACGACGGTGCCATCGATGATGAAGCTGAGCTGCTGCGGTGTCCAATCGATGGTGTACGTGTGCCAGTCGGAGTATTTTGCCGAAGTGTTGACGACTAGGCAGTTATTAGACGGGCTGCCGAGACAGTGATTGTAACCCTTCACGACGTCCGTGAGTCCGCTCTCCGGAAAGTCGATCTCACCATCGTTCCAGTTGTTGCTGTCAGGCCAGAGCAGAAAGCCCGTGCCATAACCAGCGGCCGGGTCGGCCTTCATCCGCACGCTGAAGCGCCCATAAACTTGGCCGCCCCACTGACCGTTCACGAGGGGGACCGGGGCCGCGCCGAGGGGACGACCGTTTTTCGTGTGCAGGAACAGATCCAAGTTACCGTTCTGAGCCGAAATGATTCGCTGGTCGTAGTCGCCCATTTTCGAGGTATCGGTGAATCCGGTGTAACTGAGCCATTTCGATCCATACGATCCGGGGAACGAACCTCGTGCCAGCGGTGCCGTGAAATCTTCGGTGAAGGTCTGCTTCCAACCGGTGAGATCCCCGACCGGCATGGCGACGCCGCTCGGGTTTGTGATCGTGGGCACCGGAGCTGGATTCGTGTTCGCCGCTGCCACGGTGAAGTATCGGACCGGGCCAATGTCGGTCCAGCTGCCGCCCACGTTCACGCAGGGCCAGTAGCTGTAGGTACCCGCAGCGAATGTGGCAGTTTTGGCGAAGGAAGTACCCGTGCTGGTAATGCGCACATTGGACTTCGGCGGAAAGTCGACGTTTACCTTCGACGCACTGCGAGCACAGATTCCAAGTTGTGTGGCGGTGACGGACTGGCTACTGGCCATTCGTGCGGTCGCACGCACGGAGGTTCCGGTTACGGTTGCCGTCACGTTCGTAGCCGTGTAGCTCGTGGCCGCGGCGGCCGGACTTGTCGCGGTCAGGCTCAATGCGAGCAGAATGCCCGCGGTCAATGCGGCGGTCAGCGTGCGGGCATGCCGAATCGTGCCTTGATATCTGGATATGGTGATGCTCCTCGCTTGGTCATGACTACTAGAGACCAAGCCCATGGCCGACAATCGGCCCGCCGTCGGAACCTCGGATGGTTCCCTGTCTCCAACGCGCTTTGCTCGAATTTTCTCCGCAAAAGAGACGCGTTTTCTTTCGTGAAAATGAACCTAACACGGTCTCGAGCGTCGTGGGTAGAAATTTTTTACGGATTCTCGGTACTCCGTTTCCTTTCCCGTTCTCACCGTTTTCCTGCCGACCGTCGAGCTTCACCTGCTGGTCGATACGCCGGACGCTATGAAGGAGTCTGTCCATGAAATCACCCCAACTCACCGCGCCGCCGGTTGACGGTATCGCTGGTGAGATTTCGTCGCCTCGCACTATGCGTCAGGCAAGCTCGCTGCGTGCGCCGACCGGCCTCGGCCTACGGGACGGTGGTCAGGTACTCCTGACCGCCCGTGCGCGGCTCTGGATCGCCGCCACGGTGCTGATGACCCTACTGATTGCTGCGGTAGCGACCGTTTTTGACCTTGGTCCACTGCGTACCGTGACGGTGAGCCTGTTCCTGCTGGTCGAACTGGGCATTGCCCCGATTCTCCTAATCGGTCGGATATCCGTTCTCTGGTTCGCATTGTTGTCGGTCGTGACGAGTCTGGCCACGACTACCAGTATCGGTTTCGTGATGTCGGTGACCCACCTGTGGTACCCAGTTGAAGCGCTCGGGATCGTGATTACCGCGACAATTCTGTTGCTCGCGCTGTCGTTCCGGCGAGATCTTGTCCTGGCGCGTGGTGCGGGTCGGGAAACTCATCCAGCCGCACGCACTCCCAGTGGACCGGTGTTCCCGGTCTCGTTCCTGACTCCGGCTCGGTTGATCGCAGCCGGGACCGCCGTAGGGTTGATCCTGGTCATCGTCGCAGCGGCCAGCGCTCCTGGGAACCCATCGCCCGGAGGCCTGTTCAGATTACTCGGCCCTGCCTGGTACCTGGGACTGGGCGTCATCGTTCTCTGCGTGGTCGTCGCCTATCGACTGCGGACGAATCCGGTCGTTCCCATCGTCACGTTGTCCGCGGTCGTTGTGCTGTCCCAGGCTATTACGTATGGCACGCCTGCCGTAATGTCGGCAGCCAGGCACATCGGCATCGTCTCCTACATTCGTGTCAATCAGGGCGCACAACCGGAGTTGGATATCTATCAGGCGTGGTCGGGACTGTTCGCCGGTATTGCGTGGCTGTGTGACGCCGCGGGCATCGCAGATCCGATCGGCGTGGCGACCTGGTGGCCCGTATTGCTCAGCCCGGCGCTCACGCTCGGTGTTGCAGCACTCGCGAGTCGCTGGCTGTCTGGTCCCTTTCGCATCTGGTTTGCAGCCGTGGTGTTCACGCTCACCAGCACCCTCAACATCATCTATTTTTCCCCGCAATCGGTCGGCCTGCTGTTTTCGCTCACGATATTCGCTCTCGCAGTCGTACCGCGCCGGATTGGAAAACGCGGGTCATTCGGGCAAATGCGACCACTCGGATATGGGCGGCTGGGCCTCATCTTCCTACTCTCCTGCGCGATGGCGGTGTCACACCAGATTTCGCCCTATCTCACGGTGGCGGGGCTTGTGGTGCTGGCTCTCTTTGGCTACGTACGACCCTGGTGGACTTCACTGCTGGTGCTTGCCCCGGCACTGGGCTGGGCCGCCCTCAACTGGGGAGTTCTGGGCCGATTCATCTTCCTGGGCGCCATCGGTCGGTTTTGGGAGAACCTTCAACCGCCGGAGCATACTTTCACGCAACTTCCGATACCCCTCGTAACGAAACTCACTTTCTACGGCCCCGCCCTGTTCCTCGTTATTATCGGGGTGCTCGCAATAATCTGCGTCGTGCGGGTGCGTACTCGGTACGTCTTCGCGCTACTGGCCGCAGCGGCCAGTTCGGTCAGCTTGTTTGCCGTCACAAACTACGGTCAGGAGGGTGTCTTTCGGGTCTCGTTGTTCGCCGCACCCTGGCTTGCCATACTCGTGGCTGGCCTGGCATGGCGTGGTCGAGGGGTGGCCAATCGTCACCGTGGGAACCGCTGGTGGCCACTCTGGTCCGCTCGAACGTGGACTACGGCAGGACTGTCGGTGACGCTCGTTGCGCTGCTGGGCATGAACGTTTATGGACAGACAGCCCTGGACTGGAATCGAGTGATGGCCCGCGATACCGTCGAAGCGCTCAATGTCTACGAAGCGACGGCCCCTGACGGCGCAATGATGATGCTGACCGGAACGGGCAATGCCACCCCACAGGGCGGCAGTTCACGCTATCTGAGCCTCGGCTATCTATCCCGCGAAGCACTCGGCGGATACCCGTCGGGATCCGCCGACTATGACGCGGATGCCGACGTCGTGCTGCTCACGAAAAGTCTCGTGGCGGACTGGCCGGCAACGCGGCATTACGCCCTGATATCGGAATCGATCGGCGCGTACGACGAACGCTATGGGTTTCAGAGTTATGCGCACTATCAGGATTTGTCGGCGGCAATGGCAGCATCCGGACTCTGGGTACCAATCTTTACCGGAGAGACAACAACGCTCTACCAACTGCGCACATCGGAGGCGCCAATCAGCTAGCCCCGTCGGCGAGCACGCTTAGTCGTGGCCGCTGTGAACCGGGTGCATTCGCCTGGTTTGCAGCGGCTGCAGTCCGTGCCGCGCCGGTAGTGTTCGTGGGCGTCACGTTCGTGACCGCAGGTGCACAGCGTGTCCAATGGCGTGCCACTGGCGCCGGCGCTGGCGCTGTTCCTGCTCTCAGCTGCTTCAGTCATGTGAGGCTCTCTTTCCGGGTTCTCCAACGAGCCACTTTACGAACCAACACCTGCGCAGGCGTGACCCTTGCACAGTTGGGGATATAAATGAACCCCCAGTTGGGTGGCTTGTCACGTATTACTACAGCGATATCCTGAGACTGATCGGTGAGTAATGCTCACCGAGTAGTCCGGGGCGCATCGTTGCCGATGCTGCTGGGCCTTTTCCTGAATACCGCAACCCGAAAGCTGACAGGACACACTTATGAAGGATAACTCCGCAGCACCCACGCACCATAACCCGCGCATTTCCATCGTCATTCCTGCTCGAAACGAAGCGCGAAATCTTGAAGTGATCTTGCCCATGCTCCCTCTCGTACACCAGGTGATTCTGGTCGACGGCGCATCCGTCGACGGCACAGCCGATGTCGCTCGTCGGGTGCTTCCCAAAATCGAGGTCATTCATCAGACGCGGCGGGGCAAGGGCAACGCGCTCGCCTGCGGTTTTGCCGCAGCGACCGGGGACATTATCGTCATGTTCGATGCGGATGGTTCGGCGGACAGTGCCGAGATTCCGGCATTTATTGCGGCGCTGACCGCTGGCGCCGACGTGGCCAAAGGGAGTCGGTTTCGTCCAGGAGGAGGAAGCCACGACATTACCCGATTCCGTGGCCTGGGCAATCACTGTCTCAATCTCCTGACGAATATTCTGCTGCGCACCCGCTATACCGACCTGTGTTACGGCTACAACGCTTTCTGGCGGGACATTCTTCCCTATCTCGACCTTCCCGACGTCACCCTCAAGCAGCGCTCAGACGGTCGCATGATTTGGGGTGATGGGTTCGAAATCGAGACCATTCTCACCTGCCGAATGGCGGCTGCCGGCCTGATCGTCACCGAAGTGGCCAGCTTCGAAAAACTGCGCATTCACGGCGTGAGTAACCTCAACGCTGTCAGTGATGGACTGCGCGTGCTCAAGACGATTCTGGACGAACATCGACGAGCGCGCCGCGCCGGCCCGGCCCGGTCGATTGAACGCACCCGCGTCCCCGCGATCCGCTCCGTGCCTGCCGTTCACCTGACCCTGGTGTCGAACCCCGCTGAGGAAGCTGCATGAGCGCTACACCACGTGACGTCAGCATCATCATTTGCGCGTACACCCAACTACGTTGGAATGACATCGTTGCCTCGGTCACGTCAGCGATCGATCAACCAGAAGCGGCCGAAGTCATTCTGGTGGTCGACCACGAAGAGACACTCCTTAAACAAGCCCAGATGCGCTGGCCAGAACTCTGCGTTATCCCCAATACCGAGCGTCAGGGACTGTCGGGAGCGCGCAATACCGGGGTTGCCGCGGCGCGGGGCCGAATCGTGGCGTTCCTCGACGACGATGCCGCTGCCGCTGACGACTGGCTGAGCTGGTTGGCGCGGCCGTTCACTGATCCCAACGTCGCCGCAGTCGGTGGCCGAGCCGATCCCGTCTGGCCAGACGCATACGCGCTACGAATCCTCCCACCGGAACTGTTCTGGATCGTCGGCTGCAGTTATCGGGGCCTGCCCACCACGCAGTCGGATGTCCGCAACATTATTGGCTGTTCAATGGCCTTCCGGCGCGAAATCCTGATCAACCTCGGTGGTTTCAACGTCGACACCGGCCGGGTCGGTCGGGTTCCGCTCGGCTGTGAGGAAACTGAACTGTGTATTCGGGTTCATCAAGCGGATGCGACGGCGCGTGTCGTTTACGAACCGCGCGCCATGGTGCGTCATCAGGTGAGTACGGACCGCACCGGCTGGTCGTACCTGATTCAGCGGAGCTTCTTCGAAGGCATCTCCAAGGCCGTACTGAGCCGGCACCTCGGTTCGGGTGATGCCCTCGCATCGGAGGCGTCGTACACGATACGAGTTCTCCCACGGGGAATCGTTCGGGAACTCGGCAGTGTCGGCCGGGGTGGCGCTGCCCGCGCAGCGGCCATCGTCCTATCCCTCATGGCGGCCGGTACCGGATATCTCCGGGGCACCCTGGGCCATCACAGCGGGACGGTGCTCGCACCGACACCTGCTCGTCCAGCCCCGAGCGCCCGGGTCGTTGGGACACCTTCGGTCATCACCCCCAACAGCCCTGAAGCGGCACGTATTCGGTCGCGCGAGACTGCGCGATGAACCGGCAGGTACTCCAGCCGGCCATGGCAAGCGAGCAGGGTCCGGACTGGCCGGGGGCCGTCTGGGTCGGAGAGATCGACGCGGCGACGATTGCGGCGGGCGACGCGGCGGCATCCGTTCTGCTGGCCTGTTCTGCGGGATACTCCCGGGCGCGTTTGCTCGTGCGTGACGGCGCCCGAATTCGTGGCTTTATCGACGTGCCGATAGAACAGGGGAAGGTGGGCTGCGACGTCATGCGCGACCGTATCGCCGATCTTGCGCCGGCGCCCGACGTCTGGACTCCCCACGCGCTTCCGACCTTCACGGTGGTGGTGTGCACCCGGGATCGCCCAGCGATGCTGCGCGAGGCGCTCCGCTCCATCGTGAAATTGGACTATCCGTATTTCTCCGTCATCGTGGTCGACAACGCATCGGCCACCAGCGCAACCCAGGATCTGGTCGCCCACGAATTTCAGTCGGGTCTCGTCACTGTTGTGGTCGAGCCGGTGCCGGGCCTGTCGCGTGCGCGCAATGCCGGACTCCGACACGCCACCGGGGAATTTGTGGCCTATACCGACGACGATGTAGTGGTGGATCGGAACTGGCTGCGTGGACTCGCGGCCGGCTTCGCACGCGGCGATGACGTCGATTGTGTCTGTGGGCTGGTTCCAAGTGGCGAGCTGCGCACCGAGGTGCAGTTCTACTTCGATGGCAAGGTCACCTGGTCGCGCAACCTGTGCCCGCGAAAGTTCAGCCTCGCGAGCCCACCGATCGACCTCCCGACCTTTCCGTTTTCGGTCGGAGAGTTTGGCACCGGGGCGAATTTTGCGCTGCGCCGCGTCCGCGGCCTGGCCCTCGGTGGATTCGACACGGCCTTTGGCGTGGGAACCCGCACCGGCGGCGGCGAAGACCTCGACCTATTCACCCGGGTGTTGTTTTCCGGGCGCAGCCTGGTGGTGGAACCGGCGGCGATTGTCTGGCACCGCCACCGCGACGACCTCGCCGCCCTGCGCATCCAGGCACGCGGCTACGGAATCGGCCTCGGCGCGTGGTTGACGAAGGTAGCACTGAACTCACGAACGGCCGTTCTGGCGGTGGCCCGATGCCGATCGGCCTTTTCCGTTCTTTACGCGAAAGCTCCCCAACGGATACCCGACCCCGGTGTGCAGACCCTCGCGGGAGTCGGCTGGTACGAGATCATCTGCATCGCGCAGGGTCCGTGGCAGTACTTTCGGCAACGCTGGGCCGGTGAAGGCGTGCTGCCGGTCGCGCTGCGATGCTCGGCGCACGACACCGAGCTCGCGATGCGCGGGGAAGGAGTCCCAACAGTGGGATAATTGGATGTGCCTGTCTACCGAGATGAAGCCGTCGTGCTGCGCACCCACAAGCTGGGTGAAGCCGACCGCATCGTCACCATGCTCACTCGGCAACACGGCAAGGTGCGCGCCGTCGCCAAGGGAGTGCGGCGCACCGGCTCCAAATTCGGGGCCAGGCTCGAGCCCTTCATGGTCGCCGACGTGCAGCTTTATGAGGGCCGCAGCCTCGATATCATCACCCAGGCGGAGTCACTCGGCTCGTATGGCGCCCTGATCACCGCCGATTACGGCAGCTACACCGCCGCGAGCGTGATGGTCGAGACCGCCGACAAACTCACCGAATCCGAGGGGTCGCTCCAGCAATACCTGCTGCTCGTCGGCGCGCTGCGATCGCTGTCCCGACAGGAACACGGTTCCCACCTCACCCTCAACTCCTACCTGCTG
The DNA here is from genome assembly GCF_002929825.1 of Cryobacterium sp. Y29. Lineage (GTDB taxonomy): Bacteria > Actinomycetota > Actinomycetes > Actinomycetales > Microbacteriaceae > Cryobacterium. The sequence goes on along the minus strand of NZ_PJJN01000037.1, from coordinate 88,974 downwards.
CGTGCCGTGTCGATGGCTGGCTGGGCACCGAGCTTTCAGGACTGCGCCCGGTGCGGCGCGCTCGGCGAGCTCAGCGCGGGAGGTCAACACAGCGCCATGGTCGTGCAGATGGGCGGCATCGTCTGCGACGAATGTGCCGCACCCGGATCGCCCCGGCTTGATGGGGAGACCATCGACCTGCTGAGTGCATTGCTGACCGGCGATTGGGAGCACGCCGCCGAGTCACCCGAACGCGCCCAGAGCCAGGCGGCCGGCGTCGTCGCCGCCTACACCCAGTGGCACCTGGGCCGCGGGCTGCGCTCGCTGGAACACGTCGCTCGATGATGGCGAGCCTGTTCGGTCTCAAAGGTTCAGCGCACGCCCCGCTCACCCACCGCGACGCTGTCGCGTTCAAACCGCTCGACTGGACCGGCCTGTACCCGCCCGAGCTGCCCCGCAAGGTCGTGCCGGAGCACATCGCTGTCGTCATGGACGGCAACGGCCGCTGGGCCAACGGGCAGGGCCTCACCCGCATTGAGGGTCACAAGGCCGGCGAGGCCGCCCTGCTGGACGTCGTCGCCGGGGCCATCCAGATCGGCGTCAAACATCTCAGCGTGTATGCCTTCTCCACCGAGAATTGGAAGCGTTCGCCCGCGGAAGTACGTTTTCTCATGGGCTTCAACCGTGACGTGCTGCACCGCCGCCGCGATCAACTCAACGAGTGGGGCGTGCGTATCAGGTGGGCCGGGCGCAAACCGAAGCTGTGGGCATCCGTTATCAACGAACTGCAGTTCGCCGAGCGGCTCACCGCCGGCAACGATGTGCTCACCCTCACCATGTGCGTGAACTACGGCGGTCGCACCGAAATAGCGGATGCCGTGCGCGCTCTGGCCGAGGACGTCGCCGCCGGCAGACTGAAGCCGTCCGGTATCACCGAGAAGGCCATCGCCCGGCAGTTGTACGTGCCGGAACTGCCCGACGTCGACCTGTTCGTGCGCAGCTCGGGGGAGCAGCGCACGAGCAACTTTCTGCTCTGGCAAAGCGCCTACGCAGAGATGGTCTTTCTCGACACGTTATGGCCGGATTTCACTCGGGTCGACCTTTGGCACGCTATTGAGCTCTACGCTTCGCGCAACCGCCGCTATGGCGGCGCAGTCGACACTCCCATGGCCTGAACGCCGCCGGCAATAGTGTGCACCGGGGAATACGCAGACACGAGCCCCCGTTGTGCTCACAGTGACTGACACGAATATGAGCGCTGCGACCGCATCCACGACAAGCCCACTAACCGGCGTCGACCCCATCAAGGTCGACATCTGGTCGGATGTGCAGTGCCCCTGGTGCTACATCGGTAAACGCAAGTTCGAGGAGGGCGCAGCCCAATTCGACGGCACCGTTGAGGTGGAATATCACAGCTTCGAGCTTTCGCCCGACACCCCGGTTGACTACGCCGGCACACCGTCTGAGTACCTGAGCGAGGCAAAAGGCATGTCTGCCGGCCAGGTCGCCGAGATGCTCGAGCGTGTCACCGGCATTGCGAAGAGCGTGGGCCTGCACTACGACTACGACTCGGTGCACCAGACCAATACGGTCATCTCCCACGAATTGTTGCATTACGCCAAGGCACACGGTCGCCAAATCGACATGAAAGAGCGTCTGCTGAAGGCATACTTCGTCGATGGGCGTCATATTGGCCGAATCGAGGATCTGGCCGATCTGGCCGCGGAAATCGGCCTTGGTCGCGCGGACGTCGTGCGGGCGCTGACCGCGCACGACTTCCTGGCCGACGTGAAAGCGGATGTCGCGCTGGCTACTGAGTACGGCATCCAGGGAGTTCCGTTCTTCGTCATCGATGGCAAGTACGGCATCTCCGGCGCGCAGGATCCTGCTACTTTTACCCAGGCTCTCAACCAGATACTCACCGAAAGATCAGAGGAAAAAATCGCATGAGCGACACCAACACCGCCATCGTCCCGCCGGCGGACACCGAACCAGCCGGTCGACCCACCATCCAACTCCTCGGACAAACCGAAGCGAATACCGACGAGGCTGCCGGTTCGTGCTGCGGCGGCGGCTGCTGCAGCTGATCTAGACCCGGCGCGCACAGGCGCAGCTGTCGCACGGTCCATTTCCTGCGGCAGCTGCGCTTTTGTATGCCGTGTGGCCTGCCGCCGCGGCCGATTCGCGGATCCTCTGCTATCTGGGAGAATTGACCCAACATGACTTCACGCACCCCCGCAATCGGTGAGCCGGCGCCATCAGCGGTCGAACCGCTGAGAATAGGCCCACTCACGCTCGACGTGCCTGTGGTGCTCGCGCCGATGGCCGGTATCACCAACACGGCGTTCCGCCGGCTGTGCCGCGAATACGGTGCCGGACTGTTCGTCAGCGAGATGATCACCTCTCGCGCACTCGTGGAGCGCAACGCCGAGACGATGCGGCTGATCACCCACCACGAGAGTGAAACGACCCGTTCCATCCAGCTGTACGGCGTCGACCCGAAAACCGTGTCCGAGGCCGTGACCATGCTCGTCGCGGAGGACCGCGCCGATCACATCGACCTCAATTTCGGCTGTCCGGTACCCAAGGTCACCCGCAAGGGCGGGGGAGCGGCCCTGCCCTGGAAGATCGGTCTGTTTCGTCAGATCGTCGAAGCTGCCGTCACCGCGGCCGGCCCGATTCCCCTGACCGTGAAGATGCGTAAGGGCATCGACGCCGACCATCTGACCTATATCGAGGCCGGCAAGGCCGCTGCCGGGGCCGGCGTATCATCCATCGCCCTGCACGGGCGCACGGCAGCCGAGTTCTACTCCGGCCACGCCGACTGGTCGGCCATCGAAAAGCTCAAGAATGCCATCAGCGACGTGCCGGTACTCGGCAACGGCGACATCTGGTCAGCCGACGACGCCCTGCGTATGGTTCGTGAGACCGGATGCGACGGCGTCGTTGTCGGGCGCGGATGCCTGGGCCGTCCGTGGCTGTTCGGCGACCTCGCTGCGGCATTTCGCGGCCAGCAACTCAAAGCCGAACCCGGCCTCGGCCAGGTCATCAACGCCTTCCGCCGCCACGCTGAACTGCTCACCGAATACTTCGATAGCGAAGACCGCGCCTGCCGCGACATCCGCAAGCATGTTGCCTGGTACTTCAAGGGTTACCCGGTGGGCGGCGACCTGCGCGCGAGCCTCGCCATGGTGCAATCCCTGGCGCAGCTCGACGACCTGCTCGGTACCCTCGACGCCTCGTTGCCCTACCCGGGCGCCGATGTCGAGGGGCCGCGTGGTCGCGCGGGAACACCGAAGAAACCGTCGCTGCCCGAGCATTGGCTCGAGTCGCAGGATCTTGTCGGTGCGCAACGACTGAATCTGACCGAGGGCGAAGGGGATACCAGCGGTGGCTAACAAAACCGGATACAGCGAGACCGACGAGGCGCGTTGGCTTCCTGAGGAGCATTATTCGCGGCGCAGCGACTTCGCCCGCGACCGGGCACGCCTGCTGCACTCGAGCGCCCTGCGCCGCCTCGCGGCCAAGACGCAGGTGCTCAGTCCAACGGCGGGGCTCGACTTCGCCCGAAATCGGCTCACCCACTCGCTCGAGGTCGCTCAGGTCGGGCGAGAGATTGCGTCCCGCCTCAACGTCGACCCCGACATCGTCGATACCGCCTGTCTTGCACACGACATCGGGCATCCGCCCTTTGGACACAACGGTGAGAAGGCACTCAGCCTGTGGTCCGAAGACATCGGCGGTTTCGAGGGTAACGCCCAGACCCTGCGTCTGTTGACCCGGCTGGAACCCAAGGTGTTCGGGCCCGATGGTCACAGCTACGGCCTCAACCTCACCCGAGCCAGTCTCGATGCGAGTTGCAAATATCCCTGGCCCGAGAGCTCCTCGGTCTACGACCCGAGCGGGCGCGCCAAGTTCGGGTTCTACCAGGATGACATTGCCGCGTTCGAGTGGCTGCGCGCCGGAGCGCCCGACCGCCGGCTCTGCATCGAAGCCGAGGTGATGGATCTCTCCGACGATATCGCATACAGCGTGCACGACTTTGAAGACGCGATCGTCAACGGCTACGTCGACGTGGCGGCCCTGAGCAGCCGCACCGACCATGACGAACTCTTGGCCACCATGTCAGAGTGGATCGGCGACGCCACCAGCGCCGACGACCTCGCGACCGCATTCAACCGTCTCGACTCTCTCGATGGCTGGATGGAGTCCTGGACCGCCGGACGCCGCGACCAGGGTCGGCTCAAGAACCTGACGAGCCAGCTCATCGGTCGTTTCAGCGGTGCAGCCGTGCACGCCACTAAGGAGGCGCACCCCGGCGCGAATATGCTGCGCTTCGGGGCTAACGTGGTCGTGCCGCGCGAGATCCAGGCCGAAATCGCGGTTCTCAAAGGTATCGTGGCGGCATTTGTGATGACCCGCAACACCCGCAAGCCCATCTACGTGCAGCAGCGGCAGGTGCTCACCATGCTGGCTGAAACCCTGCACCAGTCTGGCGACGAGCACCTTGACCCGGGCTTTCGCGAAGACTGGCATGCTGCCGCCGATGATGCCGCCCGGAAGCGCGTCATCGTCGACCAGGTCGCCAGCCTCACCGACCAGTCAGCACTGGCCTGGTACGAACGCCTGGTGCAGGGCTAAAAACTCCCCCTTCTGACACCCCCCTCCCGACACCCCTCTGTGGACGGGGCCCGGGCCCGGGCCGTGGGCCCAGTCTATAAACTGGGCCCACGGTCCGAACATGGGCCCGGGAACGGGCGACGAAGCCCGTCGCCCCGGGACGATAGAATTTAGGCATGGCTGGACTGATTCGACAAAGTGATATCGAAGAGGTCAAGGCCCGCACCAATATCGCCGACATCGTCGGTGATTACGTCACCCTGAAGTCCGCGGGTGTCGGCTCGATGAAGGGTCTCTGCCCCTTTCACGACGAACGCAGCCCGAGCTTTCACGTACGTCCCCAGGTGGGTTTCTACCACTGCTTCGGCTGTGGTGAGAGCGGTGATGTTTACTCCTTCCTGCAGAAAATGGACCACGTCAGCTTCAGTGAGGCCGTCGAACGCCTGGCCGGTCGGGTCGGCCTCGACCTGCACTACGAAGACGGTTCCGGCGCAGCTCCCGACCACGGTAATCGTGCGCGACTGCTCGCTGCCAATCAGGCAGCATCCGATTTCTTCATTGAACAGCTCGGCAGTACGGGTGCCGAGGTCGGCCGCGCCTTCCTGGGCCAACGCGGATTCGACGCCAACGCCGCAACTCGATTCGGGGTTGGGTTCGCCCCGAAAAGTTGGGACGAACTGACCAACCACCTGCGTGGTCGCGGGTTTACCACCGAAGAACTCACCCTGTCCGGCTTGGTCTCCAGTGGCGACCGCGGCATCTACGACCGCTTCCGTGGTCGCCTGGTGTGGCCGATTCGAGACATCACTGGGCAGACCATCGGCTTCGGCGCCCGCAAGTTGCTCGAGGACGACAAGGGCCCCAAGTACCTCAATACGCCCGAGTCTCCCGTGTACCACAAGGCCCAGGTGCTCTATGGCCTCGACCTGGCCAAGCGTGATATCTCGCGCAGCCACCAGGTCGTGGTCGTCGAAGGCTACACCGACGTCATGGCCTGCCACCTGGCCGGAATCACCACGGCCGTCGCTACCTGCGGCACCTCATTCGGTGTCGACCACATCAAGGTGCTGCGCCGTGTGCTCGGTGATGATTCGGGCGTTGGCGAGGTCGTCTTCACATTCGACCCGGATGCCGCCGGCCAGAAGGCCGCGATGCGCGCCTTCAGCGAAGAGCAGCGGTTCTCCGCGCAGACTTATGTGGCCGTCGGCCCGGAAGGACTCGACCCCTGCGACCTGCGGCTGCAACGCGGTGACGACGCCGTACGGCGGCTGGTCGACTCGAAGAAGCCGATGTTCGAGTTCATGATTCGGCAGATTCTCTCTCAGTACAATCTCGACACCGTCGAGGGCCGGACGGCGGCCCTGCGTGCCGCGGCCCCCGTGGTCGGCGATATTCGCGACCCCGTGCTGCGCCCCGGCTATACCCGCGAACTCTCCCGCATGCTGGGAGTCGACATGGGCGAAGTGGCCAAGGCGGTGACGAATGCCCAGTCCGGGGCACGCGCCGCAGCGAGCGGCGCACCGAACGCGCCGCGCCACGCCGGCACGATCGAAGTCCTGCCTGAGCGCCCGTTCTCGCTGCTCGAATTGCCCGGCGACCCGGTCACCCGGCTCGAGCGCGATGGCCTCATGGCGATGCTTCAGCGACCGACACTGATCGGCAGAGACATCCTTGACAGCGCGGTGCAGACATCCTTTGCGAATACGTCGCTCGCGGTCGTGCGCGATGCCATCGCCGCGAGTCTCGCTCATTTCGATGCGCCAGACTGGCTCGAGCGGGTGGTCTCCGAGGTGCCTGACACCTTCAAGAACCTCGTGCAGGAGCTCGCCATGGCGAATCTTCCCGAGCGCACCGAGAAAGATGTCGCCCGGTACGTACGCGACATCACGATCGTGCTCATTGACAAAGACCTGCTCAGGCTCAAGGCAGAATTGCTCGGGCGCCTCCAGCGAGCGGATGCCGCCGACACCGAGATGTACCGCGCTCTTCAGCGCGAACTCGTGCGGGTCGAGGCCGAGCGCCGCGCTCTTCGCGAAGAATGACTGTGCAACCGGAATGTTTGGTATACCCGCCAGCAAAGCGCAGCAAGGAACTTCAACCTGCAACACTTGAGACTGAGTTTGTTGCAGATATGTAAAGAAGCTGCGACAGATCGTTGCTATTTGCGACTTCTATGCTAACTCTTGGCTAACAGCAAGGAACAGCTGCGCTCTGTTCGAGCGTTTCTGATCTAAGAACTTCTAGAGGAAGAGGACGACGGATATGACATCCGCATTCACTAACGGCAAGCGCGCTCTCGCTGCCACAGCCGGACTGACCGCCGCGGCGCTCGTTCTGGCCGGCTGCGCTTCGGGCGGTTCTACCCCCAACGCCGGGGGCACTATCATCCTCGGTACGACCGACAAGGTCACCACCCTCGACCCCGCTGGTTCTTATGATGCTGGATCGTTCAATGTTCAGCTGCAGGTGTTCCCCTTTCTCATGAACACGCCATACGGCAGCTCCGAAGTCGAACCCGACATCGCCACCAAGGCGGAGTTCACCTCGCCGACGGAATATACCGTCACCCTCAAGCCCGACCTCACCTGGGCCAACGGCAATGCCCTCACCTCATCGGACGTGAAATTCAGCTTTGATCGCCAGCTCGCGATCGCTGCCGATAACGGCCCGTCATCGCTTCTCTACAACCTTGCGAGCACCGCGGCCGTGGACGACACCACGGTTGTCTTCACCCTCAAGGCTGCCAACGATCAGATCTTCCCCCAGATCCTGTCGAGCCCGGCCGGTCCCATCGTCGATGAAGAATCTTTCTCGGCCACGGAACTGACCGCCGACGACGACATCGTCGCCGCCAAGGCCTTCGCCGGACAGTATGAAATTGCGAGCTACGACTTCAATAACATCATCTCGTACAAGAAATTCGAAGGATACCAAGGGCTCTGGGGCGCCGCGAAGAACGACGGCGTCAACGTGAAGTACTTCACCGACTCGTCAAACCTCAAGCTTGAGGTTCAGGAGGGCAGCGTGGACGTCGCTCTGCGCAGCCTGTCAGCTACCGACATTGACGACCTCCGCGGCAACGACAATGTGTCTGTTCTGGACGGCCCCGGTGGCGAGATCCGGTACATCACCTTCAACTTCAACACGCAGCCGTACGGAGCGACGACCGCCGAGGCCGACCCGGCCAAAGCACTAGCCGTGCGTCAGGCAGTGGCAGATATCGTCGACCGCGACGAGCTCGCCGACCAGGTCTACAAGGGCACCTACACCCCGCTGTATTCCTATGTTCCCAATGGCTTGACCGGTGCGAACGAGTCCCTCAAGGGCCTCTACGGCGACGGATCGGGTGCGCCTGACCTCGACAAGGCTAAAGCGACCCTGGAGGCCGCCGGAGTGAGCGTTCCAGTCGATTTCAGCCTGCAGTACAACACCGACCACTACGGTCCCGGATCAAGCGACGAGTACGCGCTGATCAAGGATCAGCTCGATTCGTCCGGCCTGTTCAACGTCTCCCTGCAGTCGACCGAATACGTGCAGTACGTCAAGGACCGTACCACTGACGTGTATCCCGCGTACCAGCTCGGCTGGTTCCCGGACTACACCGACGCCGACAATTACCTGACACCGTTCTTCCTGACCAACAACTTCATCAAGAACCACTACAGCGACCCGGAAGTCAACGACCTGATCCTGAAGCAGGCCGTCACGGTTGACCCGGCAGAGCGCACCGCTCTCATCGGTGAGATCCAGGACAAAGTCGCGGCCCAGCTGTCGACTCTCCCGCTGCTGCAGGGTTCACAGGTCGCGGTGACCGGTACGGATATCACCGGCACCAAGGACACGCTCGACGATTCCTTCAAATTCCGCTACGGAGCGCTCTCCAAGGGATAATCGGCACGTCGACTAAAGTTTTCTAGTCAGATCACCGGGGGTGTTCAGCGCGAATTCGCTGGATGCCCCCGATTCTTTTGCAATCGTGAGGTAGTTATGTCCACTGTGGCCTTGAAGCCATCCGCGCCGACCGGGGGACGTGCTTCGAAGAAGAAGCCCAGTCAGGAGGGCGGAATCGGTCGATATCTGCTGATTCGGTTTCTTCTCATCATTCCCACGATTTTCATCCTGGTCACCATGGTGTTCTGGCTCATGCGCGCAACGGGCGACCCCATCACGGCAGCTCTTGGTGGCCGTCTTGCGCCTGAGCAGCTGGCCGAACGCATCCACGAGGCTGGCTACGACCGCCCTATCCTGGTGCAATATTTCGAGTACCTCGGCCACATCTTCACCGGCAATTTCGGCACCACGATCAGCACCAACCGGCCAGTCTCCGAGGTTCTCCTCACCTACGGGGCGGCGACTGCTGAGCTGGTCTTTTATTCCCTTCTGGTGGCACTCATCGTCGGAATCCCGCTCGGTATGGTCGCGGCTTACTGGCGCGACAAGGCACCGGATGCCGTCCTGCGCGTGTTCGCCATCCTCTGCTACGCCACACCGGTATTCTTCGCCGGACTCCTGCTCAAGCTGGTCTTCGCCGTGTGGCTCAAGGTGCTCCCCGTAGCAGGGAGAGCCACGACCGGCTCCGAACTGGAAATGGGGTTCCTGCCCAATAAGACCGGCGTCTACACGATCGACGCTCTGCAAACCGGTGACCCCGCGGTCTTCGGGGATGTTCTGGCCCACGCTGTGCTCCCCGCACTGGCCCTCGGGCTACTGACGGCTGGCGTCTTCCTACGGCTCGTGCGCACCAACGTCATCGGCACTCTGGGCACCGACTATGTGGATGCCGCCCGCTCGCGTGGTGTCAATGAATATCGGCTGGTGAGCAAGCACGCCTACCGACCAGCGCTCATCCCCATCATCACCGTCATCGGCCTGCAGATCGCACTACTGCTCGGTGGCGCAGTACTGACCGAAACCACCTTCGAGTGGAAGGGACTGGGATTCATCCTGATTGAATTCATCAAAGCCCGCGACTTCGTGGCCGTGCAGGGCATCGTCGCACTGCTCGCCGTCATCGTTGCCCTGTCCAACTTCATCGTGGACATCATCGCCGCGCTCATCGACCCGAGAGTGCGGTATTGATCATGACAACGCTCACTGAAACCACTCTCTCACCCCGGGCTCCGCTGTGGACCCGCCTGCCCGTCGTGCATCAACTCCGCCAGAGCGTCGGCCTGCAACGCGGCATGCTCGTGGCCGGCCTCGTCATCACCGGCGTCTTCATTCTGACCGCAATCTTCGCGCCACTGCTCGCGCCGTACGGCTACAGCCAGCTGCGCGATGACAGCGGCTCCTTCGGCGCCCAGCAGACACCCGGCGGCTCACATCTGCTCGGTACTACCGTCGGAGGCTACGACGTGCTTTCCCGTGTTATCTGGGGCTCGCAGACCGCGATCACCGTGATGGTCATCGCCGTCGTACTGTCTATCTTTGCCGGCGTAGCCCTCGGCCTCGTCTCGGGGTACTTCGGCGGATGGCTCGACCGGGTGCTCGTCGTTATCTGCGACGCCGTTTACGCCTTTCCGGCGCTGCTGCTGGCGATCGTTATGGGCATCGTCATCTCTGGCGGCCGCTCCGGCCTGTGGGGCGGAATATTCGCTGCCGCGATCTCGATCACCGTTGTCTTCATTCCGCAGTACTTTCGAGTGATTCGCGCTGAAACCGTACGCATCAAAGCTGAGGCCTACGTGGAGTCGGCCCGGGTGCTCGGTGCGAGCAACGGACGCATCATGTTTCGCCATGTTTTGCGGAACGCCACGCGAACCCTGCCCCTTATCTTTACGCTGAACGCTTCCGAGGCGCTGTTGACACTGGCTGGCCTAGGCTTCATCGGCTTTGGCATTGAGCCATCCTCAGCCGCCGAGTGGGGCTACGACCTGAACAAATCACTGTCCGACGTCTCAAGCGGTATCTGGTGGACGAGCCTGTTCCCGGGGCTTGCCATCGTGCTTGTCGTTCTCGGCATCACCCTGGTCGGCGAGAGCCTGAACGACCTCGCCGACCCACGACTGCGCAGTCGACGTGCTCCAGGCAAAACCGCCGCCACCAGCGTCGTGCCCGGCGGAACCCTGAATGCCGGACCTGGCGGTATCGACGGGCTTGAGGCCAGCTCGCCGGCTTCCGACCAACACTCGAACGACGACCCATTCGAGGCCAAATAATGAGATCCCTGCCCGACGTCGTCCGCATCGACAACCTCAATGTGACCTTTGCCACCGATGGCGGGGCGGTCACGGCCGTCGACGGGGTATCGCTGCGCGTCGCTCCCGGTGAGATTCTCGCCATCGTGGGGGAGAGCGGCAGCGGCAAGACCGTTACCGCCAAGACCATTCTGGGCCTGCTCCCGGATACGGCGATCGCCCATGGTGCCGTGATTCTGAGCAGCAAGGATGGCTCCAACTCGAACGACGTTCTCGCCGTGAGCAAGCAGAAGCTGCGCCAGCTGCGGGGAGCGGACGTTTCGATGGTGTTCCAGGAGCCGTCTACAGCGCTGAACCCCGTGTACACCGTCGGCTGGCAGATCGCGGAGGGCATTCGCGCCCATGGTGAGTTCAGCCGCAAAGAAGCCCGCGCCAAGGCGATTGAGATTCTCGGCCGGGTCGGAATCCCCGACCCCGAGAGCCGCGTCGACTACTACCCACACCAGTTCTCGGGCGGGCAGAAACAGCGCGTGGTCATCGCTATGGCCCTCGTGCTCGACCCCGGGCTGATCGTCGCCGATGAACCGACCACCGCCCTCGACGTGACAGTGCAGGCCGAGATTCTCGACCTGCTGCGACGCTGCCGCGACGAATTCGGCAGTGCGATTGTGCTGATCACCCACAACATGGGCGTGGTCGCCGACCTCGCCGACCGCGTGGTCGTCATGTACGAGGGCAAAATCGTCGAAGAGGCCCCCGCTCAGGAGCTGTTCTCGAACCCGCAGCACGACTACACCAAACGACTGCTCGGCTCGGTGCCGCACGTCGGTCAGGGCACGACGCGGGCCACCGCAAGGCTTGAGGCTCGCGAGGCTCACTGGGCAGCAGCTAAGCCGGTCGTTGTCGCCGACAACCTGAAAATTCAGTACCCAGGTCGGCTCGGCAAACCTGGTTTCACCGCCGTCGATGGAGTGAGCTTCACCATTCGTCCGGGCGAGGTACTCGGCCTGGTCGGTGAGAGCGGATCGGGCAAGACCACGATCGGGCGGGCCATGGGCGGGCTGACCCGGGTGACTGGTGGATCCCTCACCGTGCTCGGCCATGAGATGAACGGATTCAAGGAACGCGCCTTCAAGAAGGTGCGCAGTGACATCGGTTTCGTCTTTCAGGACCCGGCATCGAGCTTCAATCCGCTACTCACGATCGCTGAGTGCGTGGCCGAACCGCTCGTCGTACACGGACGTGCGGCCAACCCCCGTGCCGCCCGTAGGCGCGTCAACGAGCTGCTTGAGGCGGTCCAGCTGCCGCGCGCATTCGGTGACCGCTACCCGCATGAGCTCAGCGGTGGACAGCGTCAGCGCGCGAGCCTAGCTCGCGGACTCGCGCTGGAGCCGAGCCTGCTCATCGCGGACGAGCCGACCAGCGCGCTCGACGTGTCGGTGCAGTCGAAGGTGCTCGAGCTCTTCGCTGAGCTGCAGAAAGAGTTTGGCTTCGCTGCGCTGTTCATCAGCCACGACCTTGCCGTCGTCGATATTCTCGCCGACCGCATTGCCGTGCTCTACCAGGGAAAACTGGTCGAGGAAGGAACCGGCGCCGAAGTACTCGGTGCCCCGAAGGACGCCTACACCCAGCGGCTGCTGGCCTCGCTTCCGGTTCCTGATCCGGTGGCACAGGCTCTGCGGAGGGACGAACTCCGCATCCTGCGTGCGGCAGGATAGATCGAATGAGGCATGGCGCGGCATCCGTTCCGCCGATTCAAACGAGCGATCTGACCATCGAATACCCGCCGCACGGGGCGAGCCCGGCGTTCGTCGCGGTGCACGGGTTCACCCTGCGCATCGCGACGGGGGAAGTCGTGGGTCTGCTCGGTGAGAGCGGCTCGGGTAAAAGCACCCTCGCCCGGGTGCTCTCCGGTGACGCATTCGTGAACGATGCCGCCGGCATCCGTCCGCAGATCACCGGGGGAGAGGCGACCGTGCTCGGGTTCGAGCTGCGCCGTATCAGCAAGCGCAAGCTGACCCGGCTCACCTTCGGAGTGGGGCTGCTGGCCCAGGATGCCGCCGATACCCTGCCGTCGACCATGACGGTGGCCGAGATTGTCGCCGAACCGGTACTCGAGCGGGATCGACGCTACAACCGTCGTGCGCTCGGTGCCCAGGTGGCCACCATGATCGATGCGGTGCGCCTTCCGCTGGCTCTTCTCGGTCAGTATCCCTATGAGCTCTCGAGTGGTCAACGACAGCGGGTAGCGTTGGCCCGGGCGCTCGTATTCGGTCCGGCCCTGTTGATCGCTGACGAGCCCACAGCGGGCGTTGATGTACTGGTACGGGACGCCGTGATTGACCTGATCAGCGAATTGCAGCAGGAGCGATCCTTCTCCGCGTTAGTGATCAGCTCCGACCTGGCCGTGCTGCAGCGCGTCACCAGTCGCATCGGTGTCATGCACCAGGGCGTGCTGGTCGGTCTCGGCACCATCGACGACGTCTTTCGAGACCCCTGGCACCCGTATGTCCGTGGACTCGCCGCAGCCTTGCAGCCTCCCACAGACACTGCCGTCGTCGATGATGTGGGCAGCGTCGAGGTTGGCGACATCAGCGGTGAAACCGGTGGCGTGGCCGGGAACTGATCTGGGTCGCGACCGATCGCATCCGCTGTGAAGCGTGATCGATCGCGACCGGTCCGACACGCCCGACCGGCTTTTGGCGCACCAGACTGCTCAACTGTTGCCCGTGGCCCATTTTTCGTGGCCTGCAAAGGCTTTTCGGTGGTCAAAATGAGAAGTTAGAGCCCATCGGCAGTCGTCGTGGTTTTGGCGCAACAAGAAATCTTGGTAAAGTAGCAACGCTGTTCCAGTATTCCTCGATAGCTCAATTGGCAGAGCAGCGCACTGTTAATGCGCAGGTTCTTGGTTCGAGTCCAAGTCGGGGAGCGAAAGGCCACTCAGGGCTCCACCCCGGGTGGCCTTTTTTGTCGGTACGTTTTTGTTTCGACAGAAGGTTTTTTCACCTCTAATAATGCGTCATGGTTTCGGCACAAGAAACGGCGGTCAGCAGTGGATTTCTCGCAACTTCTGGTACCGGCACTCGGTGTACTATCCGGGGCGCTGCTCGTGTTGTGGACCATTTCAGTGCTGCGCTCACGTCGGGTCTTCTTCGATCGCAATGCCGCTGAACGTGTGCGCATTGAACTGGAACTCTCCCTCGCCGAGCAACAGGGGCGCCTGGCCATCATTCGGGAGTTGCAGGATGGCGCAGTGCTCACCATTGCCCGCCTCGTCACGCGGGCCGAGGGCGCCCGCTACATGGCGGAGAGCGATCCTTCAACGGCCGTGCGCGCCGCCACGGCGCTCGTTGATGATGGTCGGGTGGCCCTCGCTGACATGCGTCGCGTGCTCACAATCGTGCGCGAGGGCGAAACGGTCGGGGCCTTACAGCCAGGCCCGCAGTCAACCCGCGACCTGTTTCGCGTGATGCGCGACGCTGGTCTGGTGGTCGGTTTCATCGAATCGGGCGAACGATTCGCGCTCAAGGCTGGTGCCGAGCTGGCCATCTTCCGAATTTTGCAGAGCGCCCTCTCAAACGCGCTCAAGCACGGCGGCGTTGGAACCGAAGCGCGCGTGTCGTTCACCTGGACCAGGGACGGCTTGCAGCTGCTCGTCGACGATGACGGTATCCGCGCCGCAGCCCGCCGGGACGGCAAGGAAGCCGGCGAACAGGCCGCACGCACCCCGTACACGATCGAGGACGACCTCAAGGCCCTCAGCGAGAGCATCGCCGGCCCCGGCATCACGCAGATGCGGGAGCGCGCGCAGCTCTTCGGCGGTGTCTTCAACGCCGGAACGGTACCCGGGCTGGGTTTCTCGGTATCGGCCGTGTTCCCATCCCTGCGCTTTCACAACGGCGTGCACGGTGTAGACCTCGGCCGGTGACCTCGGTACCGCTCGCAGTGCCTGATACTCGGGCTGGGGCGTTACCCCTCGAGGTTGTCGATCCCCGGGGTCCAGCTCAGGCCGGGCACGCCCCAACTCTTCTTACGTTCGATCTTGGCCGCCGCCTTCGCGTAGACGTGCTCGAGGCGGTCAACATACAGGGTGCCGTCGAGGTGGTCGTACTCGTGCTGAAAAATACGGGCGAGCCAGCCGTCCGCTCGAATCTCAAATGGTTGTTGCTCGGCATCGACAGCGCGCAGAATGGCCGACTCTGCCCGTTTCAGTGGAAAACGTTCACCCGGAAATGACAGGCAGCCTTCGTCTTCGTCGACATCTTCGTCGTCCACGGGCTCGGCCGACACCGGTGTGATCCAGAGTTCAGGGTTGATGGCGACGCCCCGCCAGGACAGGTCATCGTCGTCCTGGTAGCTGTACGTGAAGATGCGCAGCCCGACTCCCACCTGCGTGGCGGCGAGACCGACCCCCGGCGCAGCATCCATCGTGTCAAACATGTCTTTCACCAACGCGCGCAAATCGTCGTCGAAATCGACGACGGGAGCAGCGGGGGAGTGGAGAACGGGGTCACCTGAAATTACTATCGCGCGTACGGCCATTTCTCCAGAATATCGTCAAGCTTGTCGATAGGGTCGTCAAGTGACTCCTGACCTAACCGATCTGGCGACAGAAATCGCCATTGATCCGCGGCAGGCCATCGGAATTCCGCTGGCCTTGGTCGGCGCCGTCTTTCTCTCCCTCGGCGCTCAATTTCAGCATCGCGGCGTGAATAAGGTTGAAGCGCGCACCAAAGCGGTCACCGGCGGTCTCAGCGTGCGCCAGCTCACCCTGCTGCTGGCCCGCCCGTCCTGGGTGTTTGGATCTCTTATGCTCGGTCTGGCTGTTGTGTTCCAACTGACGAGCCTTGCCTTCGCGCCTATCATCGTCGTGCAGCCGCTCGGGGCGGTCGCCCTCGTTATCACCGCTGTCTTGAACGCCCGAGTCAGCAAGGTCAAGCTCAATCGGGCGAGTATTATCGCCATCTCTATGTGCGTGGGCGGGGTAGGCCTGTTCGTGACCGTGGCCGCGTTCACTGCCGTCGACAAGCCGGTCACCGACCAAAACCTGGTGACAATTCTCACCGTTCTCGCGGTCGTTCTGCTGGTCTTTGCGCTTGCCTTCGGGTTTCTCCGCCGCCGGTCACAGGCAATTTTCTACATACTCGGTGCCGGCGTGCTCTACGGATTCGTAGCGACGTTGGCCAAGGTCGTCATCAATCGCACCCAGAACGGAAACTTTGAGTGGCTGACGTTGACTTGCGTGCTCGGCCTACTGCTCGCCGCTGTACTGGGGGCGTACTTCGTGCAGAACGCCTACGCGTCGGGACCACCGGATCTCGTGATTGCAGGGCTCACTGTTGTCGACCCGCTCGTCGCTGTCGGCATTGGAATCATCGTGCTGGGCGAAGCCAGCCAGGCACCGCCCGCGGCTGCCGTCGCCTTCGTCGTGGCTGGAGCAATTGCCATTTGGGGGGTTTTTCTGCTCGCGCGCTACCACCCCCAACTCGACCGCTGATTCGCGAGAAATTTTGGGGCGCTGCGGTGCGGGACACCGCTGGGCGGGCACGGTTTAGAATAGTGTTCGAGTGCACCGCGTCATTTCTAGTGAGTGCACTTGAGATTTCCTGCCGGATGATGATCTCCGGCCCAACAACGTAGGGACCACTCCACTTGTCAGATTCGACCGACTTGCTGAGCAGCCCAACCCCGGGCAATGCGCCCGAGCGCGCCGCGAGTGTGCCGTCTGAAAAGCCGCGGATTCGTGTTCTCATCGCCGCCGATACTTTTGCACCCGATGTGAACGGTGCTGCTCGATTTGCCGAGCGACTGGCCGCCGGTCTGGTGGCACGAGGCCACGAAGTTCAGATCATGGCTCCCGCGCCGTCGCGCAAGCACGGCAGTTGGACCGAAATGCACGAGGGACAGTCGATGGTGGTGCATCGCCTGCACAGCTGGCGCTGGTACCCGCACGACTGGTTACGCTTCGCCTTGCCCTGGCTGATTCGTGGTGAAAGCCGGCGTATTCTCGACTCGTTCCATCCCGACGTCGTGCACTTTCAGTCCCATATCAACGTCGGCCGCGGTGTTTCGATCGAGGCGGCCAAGCGCAACATCCGCCTGGTCGGCACGAATCACTTCATGCCCGAAAATATGGTGAAGTTCTCCCTTGTGCCGGTCGGCTTACAAGATCGCGTCATCAAGGCCGCCTGGCGTGCTGCCCGGCGCACGTTCGGCCGCGCCGCAGCCGTCACGACCCCGACCATACGGGCCGCACAGTTTTTGGAGAAATACACCGGTCTCACCGGTGTCCATGCCATATCCTGTGGAATCGACGCTGACAACTACGCACCGAACTTCGAGCCGCGCACAAAGAACCGAATCCTATTCGTCGGTCGCGTCACCGGAGAGAAGCAGATCGACGTACTCCTGCAGGCGGCAGCGCTGCTGTCACCCGACCTCGACACCCGGATCGAGATTGTCGGCGGGGGCGACCAGAAACGCAACCTGGAGCACCTGGCCGACACCCTCGGCATCCGCTCCCGTGTCACGTTCACCGGTTATGTGACGGATAACGAGCTGCGCGCGGCGTACTCACGGGCTACGGTCTTCGCCATGCCGTCCATTGCCGAGCTGCAGAGTATCGCCACGATGGAGGCCATGGCGTCGGGACTGCCAATTGTGGCCGCCGATGCAATGGCGCTTCCACATCTCGTTCATGACCAGGCCAACGGGTACCTGTTCAAGCCGCGCGATGCGCGGGATCTGGCGGACAAACTGACCCTGGTGCTGACGGCTACCCCGGAACGCCTGGAGGCACTCAAGCGGGAGTCACTCAAGCTCATTGCCGCGCATGACATCAAGCGCACTTTGAACACGTTCGAATGCCTGTATCGTGGTGAGTCGGTGAGCGATCTGGTCACCAACGGGGTTTCGTCGCAGACGCCGGGATAGTCACGTATTTGTGGGTACGACCGTTTGGTTGTTCTCTTTGGGGCGGTAGCTCAGCTGGTTAGAGCAGCGGACTCATAATCCGTCGGTCCCGGGTTCAAGTCCCGGCCGCCCTACTGTAATTTTGATCTGATCAGGGTTTCTTGTCTGTACCGAAAGGGCAAGACTTGACTCACCCATTGTTTATCCATTGTTTATTCCAAAATTTCCGTCCTTCTGGGGTACCCACAGAGAAGGTGCACGACCCGGTTCGAGTCATCTGGGATGACCTAGAACACCTACGGGTTATGGACACTGAAAAACTCTTGGGGCTCGGTCTCGAGCCCGTTTTGACGACAAGCGAGCTGGCCGAATATGTCGGCGTGCAGGTGCAGGCGATTTATGACCTGCGCACCGACGGTCGCGGACCCTCCGGCATCCGCGTCGGACGAGAGATCCGCTATCGGGTCTCAGATATTCGCCGGTGGCTGGACGGTTTGCATGAACCGGAAGCGGTCTTGGACAGCCAAGGGGTTGATCGTTGATGTCGGGGCGACCGCGCCTGCCGATTAGTACGTTCGGTTCGATCACGACGGTCAAACTCGGCCCCGGGCGGTTTCGTGCCACGACCGTGTTCCGAGACTGGGACGGACAGTCCAGACAAGTCGGCGCCACGCGGGAGAGCCGAAACGCGGCGCAGGCGGCCCTCAAGACCGAACTGGCCGCGCGAATGCGCGTCGGTGGCGTCGGGGAGTCCCTGACGGCCAGCTCGCCTTTTCCGTTGCTCGCGGCGGCCTGGATGGAGGACGTGCTGCTCGATGTCGACCGTGTCCAGGGCACGAAGGACACGTATCAACGCGCGTTGCGTGTGCTCGTCTTGCCCTACTTCGAGAACTTCACGATTCGCGAGGTGACCGTCGGTCGTATCGAGCTCTTCCTGAGGGAGCAGCGAGTGCAGTCCTATACGCGAGCAAAGCACTCTCGAACAATCTTGGGCATGATTCTCGCGTTCGCAACGCGGAGGGAGATCATTCCGCGAAATCCGATGAAGGAGACCTCGCGCATGAAGAGCCCTCCGCACACACCGAAGGCGCTCACGATCGACCAGATTGCCGCTATCCGCCTTGCGGCCCGCGAATGGCGCACGGAAGAGGGCAGAATGGGGCCGCGGTCCGACGGCCAGGTGCGGGACATCATCGAGGTGATGCTGGGCACCGCCACGCGCATCGGAGAAGTGCTCGCCATTCGGCAGTGCGACGTCGATCTGGACGCCGACCCGCCGCGGGTGAACATCAGCGGCACGCTCGTCGTGCACAACAAGTCCGGCGTGCACCGTCAGGAGCATCCCAAGACGCACGAGTCGAACCGGGTCATCGGCATGCCGCCCTTCGCGGCCGAGGTTATCCGCCAGCGTTTGGCACTGCTCGATCCGGAGGATGCGGAGCACCTGATCTTCTACTCCCGAGTTGGCACTCCACTCGCGCCATATAACGTCAGGCGCACGTTTCGGGAGATACTCCGAAATGCTGGACTCGAGGGCTTGAACATCACTCCGCACTCCTTTCGCCGCACCGGGGCGACGCTCCTCGCCAATGAGCTTGGCATGCAGGCGGCGGCCGACATGCTCGGGCACACCTCGACGTCGACGACGAAGGCGCACTATGCGGAGCCGGACCGCACGGTAAAGTCGGCGCCGGCGGAGGTGATGCAGCGGTTGGCTCCGCCACGTTAGGGGTTTTAGAAGAGAAACCCCCGACGGGAACCACCAACGAGATGGGTCGAAGATTGTGGCTACGACCAAATCCACGAGCTATCCATCCGCTCGCTTGTCGACGCTAAAGCGAGCAGGCGCTGCGACTACTTCGGGGCCCAAAGATGCTCACCGTGCAGAAGCATTCTTCCCGGCGCAATACTGCTGCGCCCGAGTTTCCCGCCTTGTCGCGTGACCGCGTGATGGCCGCTTGAGAGTACCTTCACGCGACAACCATGGCACCCGCATCAGCCTGCAGCAAGAAGGTTTTGGCGCAGGGCGGGCTGGCCGTTAATCGAAGGCCAGCCTCATGTGCCCATGCGCCTGGCAGCATTAGCCTTTTATTATGGATCCGATCTTGCTCGCAACGCTGCTACCGCCAGACTTCGATCCGATCCAGTGCAAGCTTCACTGCGCGGTTTACAACGGTGAGGCATTTCCGATCGACGTCCTCGGTAACGACTCTGATGAATGGCAACGGTGGAACTCGTGGCGCAATGTCAACGACGACTTCAATCGACACTTCATTTTCTCGCTCGCGCAGGACAGACATGACCCGACGCTTTGGCTGTTTGGTGGGATCTGGGAAGTCGTGGGGCGCCGTCCCGATCCGCGGCAACATTCGTACGACGTCGTCCTTCGAGAGGACCTCATGGGTCCGTTCATCAAGAGGCTTTATGTACGCTTGGCACTCGCGGGTCGCAACCGACGCCGGAACATGGAGGCGTGTCTAAACGACATGACCGTTTCGATGATTACTGAGGAGGCATTCGACGGTGATCCGTTCCCGGGGCACGACCGCATCAATCACTCGCTAGCCGAGATCCAGGCGATAGTGAAGCAAGGGCGACCTGACTGGCGGATCGCCTTAGAGCAGATGAAGGGCGTCTACGTCATCCACGACGAGGCAACGGGCGAGCCCTACGTTGGCTCGGCGTATGGCGACACAGGGATCTGGCAACGCTGGTCCCACTACGCCCGCACGCTCCATGGTGACAACGTCGGGTTGAAGGTCCACCTCGCCGCGAAGGGCGAAGACTACTTCCGAAAGACGATGCGGTTCGCTCTGCTGGAGTTTTGGTCGATGCGAACTGACGACCAGCACGTAATCGACCGCGAGACCTATTGGAAGGGAGTCCTGATCTCTAGGTCGCTAGGCCACAACAGGAACTAGGATTTTCCCGACTTTGAGTCGACGCCAGGATCGCGACGTAATCGACGCATTGCAATCGATGCTGCACAACTATCACTTCATGCGAGTGTCCTCCCGGATCGTCATAGGGCCGAGCCGTGTTGGCACCATGGCGGAGTGACTGTCAGGCCAATACGGAGGTCAGCGTGCAGCCACGGAAATGAATCAACTTCTTGCGGAAGGCAAGGCGTAGACGGTGCGTCTGTCAGTCGTTGAATGCCGACGGTACTTTCCCGACGTAACCAGTGTGTGACCGCACGGAGGCCTGTGCGCTTGCGGACGTCTGATGATGGCTCGCCTACCGAGCTGACCGTATTCCCGGGCGAACGCCTCCCGACGACGTCCCGCACGGTCTCGTTGCAGGTAGCGGGAGGCGTCGCGCCACTGCTAGGTTGCGTTCGTGCAAGCACCTGACTCGATCCCCGCAGTCGCCGAGCCCACGGTGATCTACGTGATCAACCGGGAATGGTCCCCCGAGGCAAACGCGAGAGCGACGTACGATGCGACCCGCATGTACTGGCGCGTGGGCGCGGACACTCGGCAACGTGCGGTCTACGCGCTCGGTGTCGCCGGCGGTGTTGTCCGAGGCGCATATCGAATCCAATCCTGGCATTCCGGTGACGAAGAAGGGCGGTGGGGCTTTGATGGAGTGCCGGCGCCAGAACTCGGCGCCGTAGGGACGAGCGTCGAACGGCTTGCACCGCCCAGGGGCGCGGCGAACCCTGTGCGTCGTTACCTCGACGGCATTCCAACGAGCGATGAGAAGCCGGTGAAGGCGATCGCCCGGGAACTGAACGTGGAGCCGCTCGCGCGGATCATGTACGGCCAACGCGAGTTGTTCCACAGCAACTTCCTCGCGTGGTTCTTCGACGCTCTGCCAAAGCTGGCCGATGCTGTATTCCGCGATCTCACGACCGACGACGCCACAAGCCTAACCACAGTGCGGCGCGTTGAACGAGAACGAGAGAACCTCGACCTCGTGCTCCATTGGCCGGACGCGGCGCCGTTGGTCATCGAGAACAAGGTGTTCTCGCTTCCCGAGCGAGTGCAGCTCGACGAATATCGCGGCAAGACTGCGCGGTGGAAGGGTTCGCCCGCGCAGCACATCCTGCTGAGCATGTCCCCACCGCATGAGCCGGTCGAGGGCTGGACCTACCTGAGCTATCAGGAACTCGCTGAACGCATCGATCTCGCCCTCCCTGACAATGACGACAGCAGCTACGAGGTCGAAACGGTCAGACGGTACTCGCGAGTCGTGAGGCTCCTGAGCGCCCTACTCGACACCACTGTCGTGCACTCCATGGAGGAGTCTGCGTGGCTGGACAGTTCGCAACTCGCAGAGATTGACTCGACCCAAACCCGAACCGCGCTCCGAAAGCTCCGCGCGCGGCGGGTGCAGGCCGTAATCGCGGCGGAAGGCCGGCGGTGGGATGGACGGAGTCCGCCATCAGCCACGGCCAGCCTCTAGTCGGCTGGCGACGTCAAGCTCGGGTTGGTGGCGTTGAAATCGAAGCGGGGTGGCAGTACCAGGAAGGACAGTTTCGGTTGTGTGTCGTGTTGCCACACCTCGAGGGTCGCACCGGAGAGGACAGAGACGCCCGCGAGGAATTCGCCACGTTGCACCCCGAGCTGTTCGATTTCGCGCCGCTCTACGACGTCCTCGCATCACCGGATGGGCAAGTCATGCCGCGCGACGGCTTCGGGCACTTCGCTCCGTCGTTTGTGTACCGCTACGTGAAGGCGCCGGACCTGACCGTCAAGCAGCTCGTCGCGGCGACCCACGCAATCAATGCCGCGCTTGAGGCGTGACGAGCGGCCCGCCGATTCTGTCCGCATGCCGAACCCCCTGCGGGACGTCGCGTCCTCAGTGCCCGACGGAGAGGTTTCCTAGTTCGCGGGCCGATCAGGGGTCAAACGACGGCCGTGAAGCCCTGGCGAATCGAACATGCTCGTTTTCGTCCGCAGCACCCGCCAAGAGTCGTAGCTACAGCGTCGTGAAGATCAGAAAAAGAGTGAAGATGAAGTTCGCAATCATGAGGACACCGGCAGCGCAAAATGCCAGTCCGACGGGGCCCAGGGGAGTGCCGATGTGTCGAGGATGGTCCTTCAAGTACTTGAAGCCTCGATTTACGACGAGAAGGGAAACGGCGAGGCTAACGAGCAAATAGTAGACCCAAGGATGCACGGCGAATCCATTCCAGTCCGAGAACGATGCAGGAAGCAGAACGACCGCCCGACGAAACGAAAAAGTATGGGTTTAGGAGGAAACTTCCCAGACCCTCTACTGGGGGTAGGCGCGTGAATCACGACAGTGATGGGGCTCTGGCTTTAAACGTACGCGTTGACCCGCTCGGCGACACCAGCCGTAGGACCGATCCCCGTGGAACGTCCGTACGCGCGCGCTGCGCGCGCCTATGTCCAACGAAGACCGCGACTTTCGCGAACCATGAACTACGGACGAACTCTGTCCAGTTCTGTTTCAGGAACCCCCTGCGCGACGGATCCGCGGCCAATCGGGCCGATTGCCGAGCGCCCAGATTCTGGGTCAGTGGGGGGACCGTAGCTGGTCGCCCGGCTGGAGCGCCGTGCCGGCTACGCACCCGAGCTCTCCGGGCTGAAGCAGAATCGTGGGCACCTGCAACACCTGCACGCCGTCGACGTCTCGTTTCACGAGCAGGCAGTCGTCCCCATCGCCCATCGCGAAGCCGATGTCGCCGTCGACTGCCGTCGCCTCGGGATCGAACGCGATCTCACGCTCACCGGTCGGCTGCGGCATTCGCTTGACGATTTCGGCGACTATGTCGTCAGCGGATGCTGCGGACGGCGCGTTTGTCAGCACCTCGACGACGAGAGCCTCCGCTCCGTCGGGAACAACGTCAACCAAGCGGGTGTCGACCGGAGGGGGGATGCGCTGTGCGTCCGGCGGGCAAGCGATGTCGTGGGCGACCGCTGTGTCGTCGCTCCATTCGCCGGGCTCCTCGGTCGCGACGCCCCAGAAATCGAACTGCGACTCAAAGCAAGCGACGTGCGGCCCTTCGTTCGGGGTGGGCTGTATCGTCGCACGAAACTGCAGCGCTCCAACTGGTTCTCCGTGGATCGCGCCAGGATATGGTTCGTAGCCGATCAACTCGACTACGGTCGATTTCTCGGTGTCGGTGTCAGCCCAGCGGGCATAGTCATCGATCACGTCCGTCGCCTCACGGTAGAGACCCCGAGAGACGTCAGCGACTGCCTTGCGCGCCGACACTTGTGACACCGCGTCCGACGCCGGGACTGCTCCCGCGCAACCAGTGAGCGTGCCGCACACCGCGAGGGACAACCATGCGAAGGGGCTCGGACGGTGTCGGTTCGAAACGGAATGGCGCACGGTGTTGATCAAACCACAAGTCGGCCGGATGTTGTTGCGTGGGGGATGGCCCACATCAGCACGGCGTCAACGCCGAAGGCGAAGTAAAGTGGTGGTAATCATGTCATCGACGGTACCGCGGCCCCCCGCCCGCAAGGCGACCCTCTTGCGAGACGCCAGGGGCCGGGCTTGTCCAGGTGTGGAGTCGAGCGCGCAGTGGCGGCGCCGTTGCCTCATAAAGGAAACCGGCAACGACCGCACGCGCATCGACTAGCCAAGCGATTTGTTGACACATACCCGATTCACTGCGAGGTTGTAAGAAGTTCGTTCACCCCGAGTGAGTGCTCGTCATCCGGGAGCAGGATCGTGCACTGCCGCAACGATGGGGGAAAGTAAAATGTCAACAGCAGCATCGTCAAGCTCGGACGTCAGACCACGGCTCAAGTATGGGACGCTACGAGGGCCAACCTTCGCACTCGCTCTTGCCGCCATCGTGACCCTTCTCACTGGGTGCAGCAGCGCGGCGGTCGGTGACACCAGTTCGCCAGGAAAGCCTCTAGAGCTGCGGCTCCTGATCTCCTCCGTTGACGGTCCATGCACCGCGCCGGCCCTGACCTCAGACGACGCAGGCACGGCCTGCGATCGGGAGGGAACCACCACATACGAGTTAGCGAAGGTGCTGGGCGAGGTCACACCGGACTCCGTAGCGCTCTCCGAGGATCAAGGATCGGCGAATTCCGTGACCCTCGGTCTCAGTGACGCAGATACCGGTACTCTCGGAGATGTTTCCCGCGAGGCGCTCAACAAGAATCTTGCGATTGTCCTCGAGGGCCGGGTCCTCTCCGCCCCGCTCGTGAAGGATGCCCTTATTGCAAGTATGCTGACGCTGATGTTCGAGACCGCATCGGAGGCCAAGCAGGTCGCCGCAGACTTGGGGGCTCCTGCAACTCCCTGATGTCAACGGGCTCACCTACGACCGGCGCTCTGGGGACCCCTATAAGGGACGGCAGGAGTGCTGGACCCATTGGTCACGTGCGAGCTGATTCAACATTCAAGAGTCGCGACGGGATCGCGGACGTTCGACGCCAGAAGCCCCGGCCGCCGAGCCCAAATGTCTGGTCAATCCGTCGCCTGCGGAATCCATTGCACAAGGTGGTCGCTACTCATTCTTCAGACGCGGCCGGAAGGACGAGTGTGTCAGAGTCAATTTCGACCGGCGCGTCACTCACTTGCGGCGTCGAGGTTCCAGATGCTGTATCACCAGCATTTGGAGCCGAGACTGCGCATCCAGTCAGCGCGAAAATGGCTACGACTACGGTCAGGCTCCTAGCACAGGACAGCAAATGCCCAATTTTCCCCCTATCTCCGCCGTATCGTCGTCGCGATATCGACGTGGCTCGACGCACTAAACCCTTGGACGTTGCCTCGCACGGGGACCCGTTCGATATCGTTATTCGCCCGCGTAGATCACGATCTCCTGGTTCGCTTTGTCGTAGACGAACTGCAGGGCGGTCGGTCCCGGGAACGCCGACTGCAGTTCGCCGGGAAGGTCTTCGTCGTCCGCCATCAACTGGGTCATCGCCGGAAACGGCCCCGCTGCACAACCGCCCCTGACCCGCCCCGAGAATGAATTTGAGTCGGAGTTCTCGCCGTCCGCGGCCAAGAAGACGCTCAGGCACTCGTCCTCTGCGCCGCTACCGAACCAGCCGCCGGCCGCGACGACTGCACGGAGCCCGTAGAACTCGTGGAAGGCCTGCGCAGCATCGCCTTCAGCTGCGATGTGCTGGAAAATGCCGGGGACCTGATAGCTGGGATCGATTGATAGTCGGGCGACCTGGTCGGCTCCGGTCTGGAGAGGATCGGGCTGGACCCGCTCGACAAGAATGAGGGCGGCCGCGATGACGCTCGCGATGACGGCGAGACCGAGCGCAATCAACACGGTCGAGCGACGGACACGGGCGAGTCGATCCCCAACGGCAAGAGCGAGGCGAGCAAAACGTCTCAAGAATTCGTGAGTCGGGCGTTCCTGCTCGTCATCGACGAGATGGGACTCTTCTTCGCTGCCGGACACGTCGATCGGATCGACGGTAGGCTCCGGGGGCATAACCGCATCGAGA
Organism: Cryobacterium sp. Y29; assembly: GCF_002929825.1. GTDB lineage: Bacteria > Actinomycetota > Actinomycetes > Actinomycetales > Microbacteriaceae > Cryobacterium. The sequence continues at coordinate 62,924 of NZ_PJJN01000037.1, read as the reverse complement.
AGTTGCGGCGCTAGTTGCCGTCTCGCGTCCTCGAGTTCCTGAAGCCGCACTTGTGCTGGAAAGTCTTGATGGATGTCGGCCTTTCGACCGTAGGCCCGTGCTTGCAGGCCACGCAGTTCATCGTCCTCAGTCGCCCCCATACAGAAGATCCTCTCACCAACCACTCTGACGCGTAGACCGCCCCGGGATACCGACAGCACGTCTCTTAAGGGGAACCCCCTACGGGACGATTAGCCGCCAGTCTCGGGAAGGCGGTTATCCGTTTCCATGTCAATTGCGGATCATGAAGTCGCAAAGCAGAGCGCCCGACCAGCAACTCGTGTGGACCTGGGCGGAATGAGGATGGCGCGGGCCTTGTACTCTGGTCGTGGCCAGGCTCACTGACAGAACCGGCCTAATACTTCATGCACGAAGCATCGTTAGGTTCCAAGTCACATGAGCTACAAGCACGGCACTCTTTCCAAAAGTCTCACGGTTGTGGCTGCGACGGTTTTCGCTTTAGCCATCGCCGGTTGCGCATCCGCTGTTGCAGAGCCGGAGGAGCAGACAGCAGAAGTTGCCCTGCCCACCAGCGCATCAACCCCGCCGGCGGCCCCGCGGGCAGGTGAATCTGCCATAAGCACGGACCATGTTTGCGGACAGGTCACGGCAATCGCCACGATGGAGGGCAACACTGCGGCCGGTTTTGCGGCTGGAGTCCTGACCGTAGATCAGCTCGTTGCTCAGATGGACATGGTCGCCACCGGGTATGAGCATGTGTTGGTGAACGATTCTGAGGTCGGAGACCTAGTCACGGCTTCCGTGATCTTCCTGAAAACAGCCGAGGCTTCACTCAGTGGTGCACGCTTTGACCATGAGTCGGCTGAGTGGCAGGGTGCCACTTCTGCCATCGCCGCGGCATGTCACGCGGCTGGATCCTCCATCTCGATGCTCGCTGACTTCGGCGGTTAAGCTGCCACGGAGCGCGACTCCGAATGATCAGCCGCATCCTCCTCATGCCGATTCGGATAACCACGACGTCCCCAGTCACTACCCTTAAACCGAGTCGTCATTCCGTGCGAATCTTCTGCATTTGATGTGATGTGCCCGGATTACCGCTCTAGCACAGGCGCAATTTACCGCACACAGTGACGTCAACGTATCTCACCGTGGTTTCAATGAAACTGACTAAAACTTCGTCCGACTTGAGGACTTCATCCAGAGGGACAAGCCCTATCGGAGGTTCGTCAGTGACGACCGTGTTGGACAGTGGGCTAGGCGGCGTTTGCGCCAGCGTTCTAATGATCGTGTTGTCGGCTCGGCCCAGTGTCACCATCACTTGCTCACCGCTACAGTCGTACCCGCCTTCAACAGGCGGCGCTGCGCTGCCTGTTCTGAGCGCTTCCAAAGCGGGTTGCCTATCCACTGACGTCAGAGGCCATAACGCCACGCACGATCGTGCTGCAAATTCTTGGTCGAGGAGCAACGCGGCTGCTGAGGCCTCCAACGCCGGTGCGAAGGTGACAAGCGTGACCCGGTAGAGAGAGCACGAATAGCGTCGGGGCGCGTCCGGGTTGCTGATCGAGCCGAGTGGCTCGACGCTGCACGCATCTAAGTTGCGGGTCGCGGCTGGAAACATGCCGACGGTATTGTCGGCGAGGCTCGTCGCAGTTATAGCTGCGGCTGCGGCCGTGGGCCGGCTTTCATTTCCTAACTCTGGCCCCGCCTTTACCGAGGTATCGGCGCACCCAGTCAATATCGCCGTCGAAAGAATTATTAAGGCCGCAGCGAGGCGGCTAGTAGATATGGCCATGACATACCCGTTCCTGTGCCGGTTGTGGTGTCGGGCTGGCGTGCCCTCGTACCTGGTGACGGACCGCTTCATCGACCGCGACAGTCTCGACCGAACAAACGTTGCCGTGCCCAATGAGCCTAGAGGGACGGGTGCACAGGGTCTCGCCGGTTGCCTTCCTGCGGCGAGTAGGTCACGAAGAGCTTGGGGATCAAGCGGTCAACGCGTTCCGCTCCGTTCCGACACAGGAACGTCTTGCGGTACTGGGTTTGGAACGGCGTGGGCGAAGTTGCCCGTTCAATGGGAATCGGTGAGCAGCTGATACATGAGATGGTCCTGCCACTGGCCCGCAATTTTCAGGTATTTGGGTGCAGTTCCGTAGCGCACGAAGCCCACGCGTTCGAGGACTCGTTGGGAGCGCGCGTTGGGGATCAGCGTCTCGGCCTGGATTCTGTGCAGATTTAATTCTTTGAATGCCAGCGCGGTCATTGCTCGAACTGCGTCGGTGGCATAGCCACGTCCATTGCTTTCTTGAGCGACCCAGTAGCCCATGTTGCAGGACTGAAAGGCTCCGTAGGTGATCCCACTGAATGTGATCCGACCTACGACCTGCGAATCCTCGTCGAGAATTACGTGTGGCAAGGCTTCGCCTCGGCTGTGTCGAGCGAGCGCGTTTTCAACTTCCGCCTGCTGACCTGCCACCGTGAAGTAGGGGTCCGCGCGGATTGGGTCCCATGGAGCCAAGAAAAGCCGACTGGATAGTTGAAGGTCGGCGAGGCGCCCCACATCGTTGACGGATATGAGTCGAGTAGTAGCAGGCATTAGAGAATGCTGCCACATGCGACTCAAATCATCCGCGCCCGCAAGGGGAACCTCCTACGGGACGACACCCTGGGTCGGCGGGTGGCTCGTAAGGCGCACGAGAATGGCCCTTCCTGGTGCGCGGGTCCAGCGGGTGCTCGGTCTGCTGCTCATGATCGAACTGAAATCATGGGTGTCAGTGCGGCTGGAGGCTCGGAAATAGACTGCGAGCATGGTCAAAACCGCACTCCATCGACGCCTTCCTCTTGTGGCCGTCGGAATCGCCGTGGTGCTGTGGTCGACGAGCTTTGGAATCAGCAGCGAGGTATTGAAAACGGCGTCACCCGCCGTGCTCTCGGTCGGCCGGTTCGCGATCGGCCTGATCGTCCTCGTGCCCCTCGCCGCACGTCGGCCAGTCTTCGCGCGTACCCTCCGCGATCCGCGAACGATTCTGCTCGGGCTCCTGGGGGTTGCGATATATTACTCGCTGACCAACATCGGTCTTGAGTTCACCACTCCCGGCACGGCCGCTCTCAGCAATGCGGCGCTCCCGACGCTGACTGCCCTGCTCGGTCTGTTCGTCCTCAAGGAGCGCCTACCTCCCCGCACGATCGTCGGACTCGTGCTCGCGACCGCCGGCGTCGTCATCGTGGCGGGTGCGGGCCACACTTTGGATATCGGCGTGCTGCTCTGCCTCATTGGCTTGGCCAGCTACGCACTCTATACAGTGCTTCTCCGTAAGGGTGTACTCGCCGAGTCCCGACAACGGGCGACCGGGACCGTTGATCCGCTCGTGCTGGCGACGGCGACCGCCGTGTGGGGTACGGCGATTATGCTGCCTTGGCTCGTCGCAGAGATGGCAGTCGGCGCGGCCGATATCCCGAGCGGTTGGGGAGGTCTCGGGGGGCTGCTGGTCCTCGGTGTCGTAATCACCGCGCCGACTCTCGTGCTATTTAAATACGGCGCGGAACGTCTTCCCGCCGCAGCCACCGGCGTGCTCACCGCAGCAATTCCGGCACTCGGGTACCTCTTCGCCCTGGTACTTGGCGAACCATTCGACGCGATCACCGCACTCGGCGGCGCAGTCGCGCTTGTCGGCGTCGCCATCGCCTCGGTCACAGTTCCCTCGACCGACTCGAGTCCGGCTGGTTCGGGCTTACTCCCACATAAGGACGTGGCCGCCGGCACTTCTGCAGTCGACTGATCAGAGAGCAGGGCACCTGACAGGAGCGCAGTGCGGCACCGAGCAGTCACCAACGCCGCCACAAGGCGATCAACTCCACATGCCAAACCAGGCGCGCACCCGCATGCCCGTAAGGGGGACCCCGACTGCGACGATTGTTGACTCCCTTTGAGCCGAGCGAGATGGTTTCGCCATGGATGGATTACTGATCGGATACGCACGCGTGTCCACCGAAGAACAAGATCTCACCGCCCAACACAATGCCCTGGAACGTCTGGGCGTTAGATCATCACTGATCTACACCGATCATGGTCTGACCGGAACGAACCAGGCCCGACCGGGGCTTCGCGAAGCGCTGGCCGCCTGCCGTGCTGGAGACACCCTGGTCGTGGCGAAACTCGACAGACTCGCACGATCACTCAGGGATGCGAAAGACATCATCGACGAGCTCACGGCCAAAGACGTCAAGCTCAGTATCGGCGGAGCACTACACGATCCGAACGACCCGGTCGGGCGTCTCCTCTTCAATGTTCTGGCTATGGTCGCCGAGTTTGAATCGGATCTGATTCGCGCCAGAACCCGGGAAGGAATGCAGGTGGCCAAAGCTAAGGGTCATCTTCGCGGTAAGCAGCCCAAGCTGTCGGTGCCGCAGCAGAAGCACTTGGTCGAAGTCCACAACGCCGGCCTTCATTCCAGCGCGGAACTGGCGGAGCTTTTCAACGTCGCGCGGTCGACCGTCTACCGAACTATCCAACGTCAATCCAATTCGAACCGCTGAGAGACCGTCAATTAGGATCTCGTTTCCGGAACAGCTCGTCCGGCAACGGGAACCCGCGACGGGCGGGATCAGCTAACCACGAGATTCCCTCCCACGTTAACTGTGTGGGCCTCAGCGGAGAGTGACGAGGAATCGGCATTGTCGCGCCCAAGGTGACAGCCAGCTCCCGGTCGGTGCTCCTAATAGACTGATCGGCGTGCCTCGATCCCAGCGGATTCAAACGCTGGTTGGAGCATCTGACTGAAATGGGGGCCGTACTTTGGCAACGGGCTATGAGCGTTACAGCAAGCACCCGGTGTGGGAGACTCTTCAGCTCAAGAGAGAGTCGCTAAACGCGGCTAGGTTCGATGAGGCGGAGTCGGAGCAGGCGCGTAAGGACATCATTGAGTGGCTCGACGAGTCGCTCAAGACGCGGGTAGCTCGGCAGCCAGCGCTCTATCTAAGTGCCCTCGACCAGCTCAGCGCCGCGCTCAATCAGCTTCCCGTAGACACAGCGTCTTTTCGGCAGTTCCTCGCATACCGTAACCAGAACGGTCAGGCTTACCAGCTGCTCGAGAATTCACTTAGGGCCTTGCCGTTGCCTCCTCCCAAGGATTTGAAAGCTGCTTACGTCGATCTCCTAGATAAGGAGGTCGACGCACGCAGCGAGCGGCTCGGTGAGCTTGACCAACGTGTCTCCGAGACCGAGAAAGCGCTGCGCGACCGACTGGACGAACTGACTAAGGTCACCGCCGAGGTTAATCAACTACGAACCGTGATTCAGAACGAGCGCGAGGCAATCGCCGCCGTTAGCCAGTCCGCCGAGTCGGAGATGCGGGCAGAGTGGGAGGCAGTGCTCGATGTCTGGGATCGGGAACGTAAGGCGACAGACTTGGAGCACGACACACAAGCTCTCAACAGCATCGCCACGCTCGCGGCGACGACCAGAGCGGGAGAAGCGCTGGCCGAGCACGCGGCCGGCGATCTGAGTGCCGCAGATTGGTACGGGCGCGCCAAACGCGAGCGTAAAGCAGCCCAATGGGTTCGCGCCGGCGCATGGGCGGCGTTCATCTTCGCGGGAGGGATTGGCTTCTATATTGTCAGCGAAGCCATCATTGAGAACTTCGATATTTCCCCAGGGGGCGGAATTCTACGAGCCTCCATTGCAATCGTAATTGGTGCCTTCGGCGCCTTGCTTCTCCGCGAGGCCGGTCGCCATTTCCGCGAAGCGGATACCGCCGAAGACGTAGCGTTGTCGTTGAAGGCGTTGGCCCCTTTCTACGCGAACTCCGCGGATCAGATAAGGCTTGCGGCACGCGTCGAGCTCGGGGATGCGGTTCTTGTCAAGAACGTACTTTCTAGGTTCTCCCACCGCGACGCGTCAAAGCATGGGGCAGAGGTCAAGACTGCCGAACTGCCTGGCCTCGTGAAAGAAGCCGCAGAGGCGCTAAAGGTGGCCGCAGACGCTACTCCCGGTAGGTAACGACCTCACCACAGGTCAATTTTGTAGATCACACCGGTCCCGCACTCTGGAGACGCCCGTAAGCCGGACGTTGACTGGGACAATTATTGACCCGCTCTCCTCAAAGCGGGATTGTTTCGCCATGTCTCACCGCCCAACAAAACGCCCTGGAACGACTGGGCGTTAGATCGTCACTGATCTACACCGATCATGGTCTGACCGGAACGAACCGGGCCCGGCCCGGGCTTCGCGAAGCGCTGGCCGCCTGCCGTGCTGGAGACACCCTCGTCGTCGCCAAACTCGACAGACTCGCACGCTCACTTAGAGATGCGAAAGACATCATTGACGAACTGACGGCCAAAGATGTCAAGCTCAGTATCGGCGGAGCCGTGCATGATCCGAACGACCCCGTCGGACGCCTGCTCTTCAACGTCCTGGCGATGGTCGCCGAATTCGAGTCGGACCTGATCCGCGCCAGAACGCGGGAAGGAATGCAGGTGGCCAAAGCAAAAGGGCGCCTTCGCGGTAAACAGCCCAAACTGTCGGTGGCGCAACAGAAACATTTGATCGAAGTACACACTGCCGGCCTACATTCCAGCGCGGAATTGGCGGAGCTTTTCAACATCGCGCGCTCGACCGTTTATCGCACTATCCAACGTCAGTTCGAATCGGGCCATTGAGAGGAGCCCTCAATCGAAATCTCGTGGCCGGATTCGCTGGTCCGGCAACGGGAACCCTTTACGGGAAGTTCGGGCGGGTGTGAGCGAATGCACCGGCCTCCCCGAGCGGCTCACGCATGTGGTCCGATAGGGTGAAGTGCAGCTGTGAGCCCTGGGGAGGCCCCAATGAAGTACTGGCACGTCTTAATTGCTTCGTCCGCTCTGGCCGGGGCGCTGGCGCTGTCCGGGTGCACCGCAGATTCCGCACCTGCTGTAAGCCCGACTCCGTCAGCCACAGCATCCACAACTGACGCGGCGACATGCACCGCCTTCGGCGATGTTCTGACAATTACCGCGAACGCCGATGCTGGTCTTCGCGACGGTCGGATGGCCACTCAGGAACAACAAGGCTGGTACCGGCTGGCCACGCGCGTACTAGATCGGGTGCCGACCAGCGGAAAAGGCGACGTTAGCGAGGCAACCGCCGCTCTCAGGGACGCCGCGCCGGTAATCAGCCTCGGCGCCATGGCAACGACCGGAATTAGGTCCGCGGAGTGGAACGACGGCCTCGACAAGCTGTCCCTCGCTTGCGCCGACGCGGGTGCCGAGACGGCCATTGCAATGTTCACTGGCGGATAATTCGGATTTCAGCGAGCGGGTGCCGAACTCGCGGTGTCACAAGGCAGGAGCCGCCCCGTAAGACGAACGGCCAACGAGACGCTCTCCAACTTCGCCCTGCCCCGCACCAATCAACCAGTGACGATTGGCTGTGGAGCGGATATACCTATCCTTGTCGAGCTGCGGGCAGGTGGCAGGAGTCCTCGCGGACGGCACGAAGAGGTGTTCGCCGCAATGTCGCGCGAGGGCGGAACAAGCGATCAGGTTTCGTCTAGTCGCAGCGCAGCACGCTTGCGGCGCTTCCGGTCTGACGGGTCCCGGAGCGGGTATCGCAGTCCTACGATCCTCCTGCGCCTGAATCTCCACGAAGGTGGTGTACGCCGTCGAGTTCATTGCTTCGTCGTAGGCCGCCATGGCGGCTGCTACAGCTGGACCTGTGCTGCCACTGCGTCTCACGCGGATCGCGAGCAACGCGAGAGCAACCGTGACGAGGGCGACAGCCGCAAGTGCGATCAGCCCCGCCACGAACACTGGGACGCCCCAGATCGCCCGCAAGCCGAACCCATACGGCACGAGGCGAGGAGAGAGTTTCGCGATGATGAGTGTCCGGGCGACCACGCCGCAAGTACGTTAGTAGAACTGCGACGGGAAGGTCGTACCGACGAAGACGTAGGCGAGCTTCGTGAACGCTGCCGCTCCTGGATGAGGTGCATCCCCTGAATCACTGATAGATCGTCGTCATTGGGATTCGCCACACGCACACTATGGCAGATGAGCAGGCCGCGAAGCGTCCGTATGCCGGACGCCCGACGATCGCCCACGCAGCGCAAAAAGTGGCTGGCTAGACCGTCATGCACCCTGCAGCTCACCCGCCGGACTCGTCACTTCAAGTCATCGTTGACAGTCAGATCTTTTCGCTGCTACAGTCGTGCTCAAACGTTGCAGCAACCGAGCACAGGCGGTTCATCGTTACAGATTCAAAAGCCTAAGGATCATTGCTCTAACGTTTGAGCATCTAGTGCGGGAGTTGTCGAAGGAGACACGGTGGCATCATCAACTAAGGCCGTCGGCGCGACGCTTCGCGACATTGCAAAAGAAGTCGGAATCTCCGTCAGCGCGGTGTCTATGGCTCTGCGCGATCACCCCCGAATCGGCCCTGAGACAAAGTCTCGGGTGATGACCGTTGCCGAGCAACTCGGTTACGTGCCCAATTCGGCCGGACGTGCCCTTCGTGCGCGGAAGGCTGACGCCGTTGCACTCATCGTTCCCAACACCAGCCAACACGTCTTTGGACACACCTACTTCATGCATGTGCTGACCGGCGTTACCGCTGTGGCCAATGACAACGACGCGCAGGTAATGATCTCTACGAACCCGGACGAGTCTCATGGTATGGCCGCGTACGAGCGTGTCATGCGGTCAGGGCGAGTGGACGGGGCGATCGTGACTAGCGCCGCCGTGACGGATAACAACGTCGAGCGCCTCGTCCGAAGCGGTCTTCCCCTGGTTCTCCTGGGAAACTTCCCGTATCTGCCTAACTCGATCAGTGTCGGTATCGACGACAGAGCCGCTGCGTTCGAGGCAACATCTCACCTGATAGAGGTTCACCAGCGGCGGGCTCTCGTGCACATCAGCGGCCCGCTTGACCACCAGAGTGCGATCGATCGCCGAGACGGGTTCTTCGATGCTATCCAAACGCACGATGTCACCGGGCACCTGCTTCTCGGTGATTACAGCGAAGAATCTGGTGCCCGCGCGGTAGAGGACGTCACCGACATCGACGGTGTGTTCGCGGCCAACGACGAGATGGCGTTCGGAGCAATGACTCGACTGCGCGAACGCGAACTCACTGTCCCCGCAGAGATCTCGATCATCGGGTTCGACGACTTCGGCCTTAGCCGCGTCACGACTCCCTCGATCACCACAATGCACGTGCCGGCGGAACGCATGGCACGTCTCGCGACCGAACGACTGTTCGACCTCGTATCCGGAGTTGCCGTAACGCAGGCTGACGCCCACGTCACCCTACCCGTCAACCTCGTGACGCGAGGGTCGTGCGGCTGCTAGGCGCAACACCGAGAGGGCCGTCTCTCACCTATCCGAATCACACGATCTCATACAGCCCGAAGGAGAGCTTTCTTATGAGAAGAATCACATCAGCACTGGCGGCCGCATCTGTGGCGGCCGTCGTCTTGGCGGGTTGCAGCGCTACTGCCCCCGAATCAGACGCCCCGGTCGAGCTCACTTTGTGGACAGGTTTCACAGGCGGAGATCGGGGAGGGTACGAAGACCTCATCGTCGCCTTCAACGAATCTCACGATGATATTCAGGTGACCATGGAGGTGCAGCCGTGGGACACGATCGCGCAGAAGCTGCCGTCCGCGTGGGCGACCGGCCAAGGCCCTGACCTTGCGACGCCGAGCTTCGACCCGAACATCGTGAAGAAGTACCTCGACACCAATTCGCTCCTGAAGCTCGATGACGTTGGGGACACGACGCTGCTTGCGCCCGCAGCGGTCGACGCATTCACTGTGGACGACACGCTCTACGCCGTGCCGGCGAACGTCGCGACACTGCAGCTTTACTACAACAAGTCGCTCTTCTCGGGGGCCGGTATCGAGCAGCCGCCTACGACCGTAGAGGAGTTCAAGGAGGATGCGGCGGCGTTGTCCGGCGACGGAATAGTGGGGCTTTCGCTGGCGGACCACGAGACGATTCAGATGTGGCCGATCCTGCAGTGGCTTGAGGGCGGCGACATCGTCGACGCGGAGGGCTGCTCGGTGCTCGACAGCGCGCAGAATGTGGCCGGTCTGCAGAGCTGGGTTGACCTCGTCAACGCTGGCGCCGCCCCGGTGGGGCTTACGGGAGCGGAATCCGACTCTCTGTTCAGTGCCGGCAAGGCGGCTATGCAGCTGAACGGTCCGTGGGCTGCGGCCGGTTACGCCGAGGCCGGCATCGACTTCGGCGTCGCCCCGGTTCCCGTCGGAGTCGATGGCCCCGTGACGCTCGGTTCGACTGTGCCGATGGCAGCCTCTGCCCAGACCAAGCACCCGGCGGAGGCGCAGGCGTTCTTGGAGTGGTGGACCGGGCAGGATGCGCAGCGGCAGTTCGCTCTCGACAGCGGGTTCCCGCCGGTGCGCACCGACCTCGCCGACGATTCCGAGCTCGCGGCCAACGAGATCGTGGCATCATTCGCGGCGGCGTTGCCCACCGCTCGGCTGTACCTCGTCGGTGTCGAGGGTTCGACACAGATCGATTCCGAAGCGTATGTGCCCTTCATTGGGGAAATCACGCGCGGCAGCGATGTCGCGGACGCGGCCGCTGCGGCATCCGCGAAGATCAATGCGATCACCGGATGCTCCGACAAGTGAGCACGCGCACTACCTCTCCGGCCGTCCGGGGCTCTCGCCCCGGCGGCGGGAGGGCCGCCCCGCGAAGGGCGTTCCGAGGCCTGCCCGGATGGCTGTTCGCCGCGCCGAGCATCATCATTCTTATCGTTTTCATTGTCTACCCGATCACCCAATCGCTCTGGTATAGCCTGCACGATTGGCGTATCGGCGCTGAGAGCCAGATCTGGCTCGGGCTCGACAACTATCAGAGGCTGCTGGGCGACGAACTGTTTTGGAACGCGCTGCGCGTGACGCTGCTCTTCTCGCTGGTCAGCGTCGTTCTGCAGATCGGAATCGGCTATTGGGCTGCCACCGCCCTGATGCGCGAGACATGGTTCAATCGAGTCTTCCGCTCCATCTTTTTCTTCCCGACGATCGTGGCGCTCGCAACGATCGGATTGGTCTGGCGGTTCCTCCTCGACGCCCGCATCGGATTCGTCGGCGGTGTCGTCCAGCTCTTCGGCGGCGATCCTGTCGAGTTCCTGCAGGACCCGTCGTTGGCGTTGTCGACAGTGATTTTCGTCAGCGTCTGGAAAACCGTCGGCTACGCGATGGTGATCCTGCTCGCAGGGATCAAAGGGGTGCCCGATTCTCTCTACGAGGCGGCTCGGCTCGACGGTGCGAACGCCCGACAGTTGAACTGGCATGTCACCCTTCCCAGCATCCGACCGACGCTCCTGTTCGTGACGATGATCTTGACGATCAACTCCCTCCAGGTCTTCGACCTCGTCTACGTCATGACCAACGGAGGACCGTTGTTCGCCACGGACACTCTGGTGACGATGATGTACCGCGAGGGCTTCACCAACTTCAACCTTGGGTACGCCTCCGCGATCGCCTGGGTCTTGTTCGTCATCATCATGCTCCTGTCGGCACTTCAGCTCAGATTGTTCAGGTACCAGGATGTCGACTAAATTCCATGTCTCCCTCAAGTGGGTGCTGCTGGGCATCGGCGTTCTCGCCGCGCTGATTCCGTTCATCTGGATGATCGCTGGCTCATTCCGCAGCGAAGCCGACCTGTTCGCTGCACCGGAGCGACTTCTTCCCACCACGTGGACGCTCGACGGCTACATCAGCATCTGGCAAGAGCTGCCGTTCCTGCGCCTGCTGCTGAACAGCTTCATCTTCGCCGGCGTGACCACCGTTCTGTGCCTGCTGTTCGACTCTATGTGCGCGTATGCGCTGGCGAGGATACAGTTCCGCGGATCGAACGTGCTGTTCTGGCTCGTGATCGCGACCCTGATGGTCCCGTTCCAGGTGACGCTGATCCCAGTGTTCATCGAACTGTTCCACTTCGGATGGCTCGACACTTACCAAGGCCTGATTATTCCTCGCGCGACGAGCGCCTTCGGGATCTTCATGCTGCGGCAGTTCTTCATCTCTATACCGCGGGAACTCGACGAAGCGGCGCGTATCGACGGCGCCGGTCACCTGCGTATCTACTGGACCATCATCTTGCCTCTGGCCAAGCCCGCGTTGGCGACACTGGCCGTGCTGCACTTCATGAACCTCTGGAATGACCTGCTGTGGCCACTGATCGTCACGAGTTCCACCGAGATGCGCACTCTACCCGCCGGGCTGACCCTCTTCGGTGGACAGCATGTCACCGATCATGCGGTCCTCCTCGCCGGGGCCACCATCTCTCTTCTTCCCCTCGCTCTGGCGTTCTTCTTCGCGCAGAAGTACTTCGTGGCGGGCATTGCGACGACAGGACTAAAATGATATCTCCCCACGAGCCCTTCGCCCGCGGCGGCTTCACCTGGCTTCTCGGTATCGAAGACACCTGTGTGTACCCGGTGTCGTCATCGGAGGCCCCGCTCGACGAACACGTCCTGACCGGCCACACCACTGCTTGGCGGGAAGACCTCACTCTCGCCCGTGATCTCGGGGCGACTGCAGTCCGTTGCGGCGTCAGCTGGCCGCTTGTCCACGTTGCTCCCGGCGTGTACGCATGGGACGAGCTCGACAAAGTGATTCCATTCGTTGTCGACGAGCTGGGGCTGACGATCGTCGCAGACCTCGTCCACTACGGGACACCTCGATGGCTCACCGATTCATTCGCTGATCCCGGGTACCCGGAGGCCATCGCGGAGTTCGCTCGCGCGTTCGCTGACCGGTACCGCACTCGAGTGACGCACTTCACACCGTTGAATGAACCGGTGACCACAGCGTCGTTCTGCGGACTCCGCGGGGTTTGGCCGCCGCGCCTGACCGGGTGGGACGGGTGGGTGAAGGTCGCGGTGCCGATCGCGGTGGGGATGGCACGGACGACGGCAACGATTCGTGAGGTCAATCCGGACGCCGTAATCGTCCACGTCGAAGCCTCCACCGTCGTGCACACTCAGGACTCCGCACTAGGTGAGCACACCGCGCTCATCCGGGATATTGGCTGGCTGCCCACCGATTTCCTCTTCGGGCGTGTCGACGAGGTGCACCCATTGTGGGCATGGCTCCTCGAGCACGGTGCCCGTCAAGAGGACCTGGACTGGCTCCGCGCCAACCCCGCCGTCCCGGACTTCCTAGGGGTGAACTACTATCCCGACCTGACACCGCGTCGCGTCACCCGCGTCGACGGGAAACACGTGCAGATCTCCTACGACAAATGGACGCTCGGTCTCAGCGAGGCTCTGGAAAGCTTTGCCACCCGGTACCAGCTCCCACTGATCATCACCGAAACCAGCATCGAGGGTGACGACATGATGCGGACGCGCTGGCTGCGCGATTCCGCCGCAGTTGTGGAAGACCTGCGTGACCGGTTCGATATCCGTGGGTATACATGGTGGCCGATGTTCGACTTCGTCGACTGGTCCTGGGCTGCCGATGGCACCAACGTCGAAGAGTTCGTCGTGGAGAACGTCGCCGCCGATGGAACCACGTCGGTGGGGCCGGCGCCGTCGCTCGGCGACCCCTCCCAAGGGAAGACGCCGTTCCTGCGTCGCATGGGCCTCGTGCGTCTCGATGAACGCCCGGACGGCACACTCACGCGCGTACCCACACCGGCCGCCGCGCTCTTCCGGGAGCTGTCATGAGCACGCCCGTGTATGCGGAGTACTTCGCTGACCCGTTCGTGCTGCAGGTCGCCGACGGCTCGTATGTGGCCTACGGCACGGGCCGTCCGCCCGCCTCCGGGCATATGGTCTTCGAGGCGCTGACGTCGACGGATATGACTCACTGGGAATCACACGGCTCGGTGCTTCCCCGGCTGGGTGCCGAACTCGGTGACGAGTATTGGGCGCCGGAGGTGGTGGAAGCCGACGGCGGCTGGTGGCTGTACTACTCGGTCGGGCACGGCATCGTCGGGCATCATCTCCGCGTCGCCCGCGCCGACCACCCACTCGGTCCGTTCGTCGACCAAGGAGTCAACCTGACCCCGCACGAGTCGTTCGCGATCGATGCGCACCCGTTCCGCGACGTCGACGGCACCTGGTACCTGTTCTTTGCCCGCGACGTTCTCCAGCACCCTCGCCCCGGCACCCACCTCGCGGTCGTTCGTCTCTCCGCGATGGATGCGACCGCGGGATCCCCTGCCGTGGTACTTGAGCCCAACGCGGACTGGCAGATCTACGAACGCGCCCGGGCTATTTACAACAGCACCTTCGATTGGCACACTCTGGAAGGCCCCGCTGTCATCCACCGCGCCGGCCGATACTGGATGACCTACTCCGGAGGTGCTTGGACCGGCGACGGGTATGCCATCTCGTGGGCTGTCGCCGACCACCCGGCTGGCCCGTGGGCACACGCCCCGCAGAACACAGCCCCTCTGCTCACCACCGACGACGACGGACTGATCGGGCCCGGACATAATTCCCTGGCGGTCACTCCGGACGGTGACGATGTAATCGTTTTCCATGCATGGGATGCGCACCATGATGCACGCAAGATGCACGTGCGCCGCATCTCCTTCGAGCCGGAGGAGCCTTGGGTCGGCGGCCCGACGCAAGGCTCCTCCATCCCCACCCATCGGTAACCGACGCAAGGCAAGGAGAAGTACGCAATGAGGGAGACATTCATGTCCGTCTTGAGGAACTCGATGAGTGTTGGCAGGCGCAGGCCTCCACGAGGCCATCCATCCGCAGGCGCCGCCGGGGGATTTCCCTCGCGGTTGGTCAGCGTCGCCGCCGTCGCATTCCTGATGATCGCGGGTATCCCCGCGACCACTCCCGCCACTGCCGACGTGGTTTCTACCGCGCCGCAAGTCGAGACCCAGACGCCCGCTCTAACGGTAAAGCAGAACGTCGCCGCATCGCCGGGGCTCCCCTGCGACACCTTCGCGTCCAGCGGAAATTCCTGCGTGGCGGCATACTCCACCGTTCGGGCTCTCTCCGCGTCATACACCGGTCCGCTCTACCGAGTGACGAGAGCGTCCGATGGTGCGGGCGCCGACGTGGGGCTGCTGAGTTCCGGGTACGCGAATGCGGCGTCTCAGGACGCATTCTGTCAGAACACGGTGTGCACGATCGTGCAGGTGTACGACCAGTCCGTGAAGGGCAACCATCTGACGATCGCACCGGTCGGCGAAGCCGGCTCTAGCGCGATCGGGGCACGGGCAGACGCACTGCCGATCACAGTCGCCGGTCACGCTGTCTATGGCATCCAGGTCGAGCCCCGCGTCGGATACCGACGCTCAAACGGCGCAGGGATGGCGACCAACGGACAGCCCGAGTCGATGTATTGGGTGGCGAGCGGCACCATGGCCACCAACGCCTGCTGCTTCGACTTCGGCAACGTCGAGGCGACCTCGACGAACACGGGTGCCGGCCACATGGACACATTGATCATGTCGACCTTCTGCGGGCAGCCACCGTGCTCGGGCCGCGGACCCTGGATTCAAGCCGACCTCGAGAATGGCGTCTTCCAGAGCAACGGGCCCAGCAACCCTTCCAGCGTCAGTCAGACGAGTCCGTTCGTCACCGGGGTGCTCCGAAACGACGGGCAGACCAGTTTCGCGCTCGACGGCGGCAACGCCACCTCCGGATCGCTGACGTCCTTGTTCCAGGGACCATTACCAGTGGGGTACACGCCGATGAAGCAGGAAGGTGGCATCACCCTCGGCGCCGGTGGAGATAACAGCAACGCCGCTCCCGGGTCCTTCTTCGAGGGAGCCATCACGTCGGGATACGCACCGAATGCGACGGTCGCCGCGCTGCAGTCCGACATCGCCTCGGTGACGTACACGGGTACCTCCGGCGGAGGACCCGGTGTCGGAATCACCGGACCCGCGGGGAAGTGCGTCGACGTCAGCGGTCCTGACAATGGCGTTGGCGGAGCGGCCGTACAGCTCTGGGACTGCCTCCACGACGCGGTCGACCAAAAGTTGCTGCACATCCGCACAACGCCGACCGTGTATCTGACGTCGGGTCTGGACGAGTATCCCAACACCTTGAAGACGATGGGCCGGTGTCTGGAAATCACCGGCAACACGATGACCGCAGGCACACCGATCCAGCTGTGGGACTGCAACGGCCTCGGCGGCCAGGAGTGGGTTCCCCAGGCTGATGGCACGGTCAAGAACCCGCAGTCTGGGCTCTGCCTCACCAGCCGCAACGCGCAGACTGCGAACGGCACCCGACTGGAGATCCAGCCGTGCACGGGGGCCGCGAGCCAGCGGTTCATCGTCACTCCTGGGCTGCTGTTCGACGAGACGCCCATCAACGCACCGGGCGGCAACTGCGTCGACGTTATCGGAGCGAACACCGGCAGCAACGGGAACCGCGTGGTCAGCTGGGACTGCCTTCGAGAGGCGAATGATCAGAGCTGGTGGCACACGTCCAACGGGTCCTTGACCACGCTGGGGCGCTGCCTCGATGTGGTCGGCAACAGCCCTGTCGCCGGGAGCGAAGTCCAGTTGTACGACTGCAACGGCGTGGGCGGGCAGAAGTGGGTCCAACAGGCGAACGGTTCCCTGAAGAACCCGCAGTCGGGCTTGTGTCTCACTGACATGTCGAACGGAGTCAACGGGACTGTCCTCACTATCCAGTCGTGTAACGGAACGCGATCGCAGCGGTTCAAGGTGTCAGGAGGCCAGATGATCTCTGCCCCCGGCGGGAAGTGCATGGACACCTTCGGGAACGACACTTACGGTAACTGGTCTGGCCCCAAAGTTCAGCTCTGGTCGTGCATTGAGCATGCCGCCGATCAGCACTGGACTCTGACACCGAACAACACTCTGGAAACGCTGACACGGTGCCTGGATGTTGCCGGCAACAGTACGGCGCCAGGGACGACGGTGATCCTGTTCAACTGCAATGGCGTAGGTGGGCAGCAGTGGGCGCCTCAGGCAAACGGAACCATCCTCAACCCACCGAGCGGACTGTGCCTGACAGCTCCAGGGAGCTCGTTCACAAACGGAACCCAGCTCACCATCAACACCTGCACAGGAGGCGCGAATCAGAAGTTCATCTAGCGAACGATGAAGGGTGAGTTGTCAGTTTTTCACGCCGTGTAGGCACTGGCAACTTACCCGCCCGTCGATTTGGCCGACCACAGGCGTACCGAATACGGTGCGGCAGGATGGTTGGGAGAACGAAACGATAGGCAACCTCATTGCCTTCAACGTTGCAGCGGGAACAGCGCCCTTTCTTATCGCGTGGGGCATCGCCAACATTCGGCGCAGATCGGTGCAGGTCCAGTCACTCGCCGTTTTTATCCCCAACGCCGTCGGGGCGTTGGGGATGGGCTTGCTTGTCGGTTCCGGATATGGGACGACGGCTGGCTCGTCTGCAGCGACGAGTATCTACCTGACAGAGGGGCTTGTTTCTTTCGCCCTGGCCCTCCTGGCGCGCCCTTCGCTCTGGCGAAGCCATAAACGGCCAGGGCGAAAGTAACACCTACTGACACCTAGATCTCACCAACGAGGGCGCCGACCGACCACAGCATCGTCTCGATTGAAGGATCGGCTATCGGGTAGCAGGTCGTCGCCCCCCTGCGTGATGCTCCTATAGTTGTCAATCGATTTTTTGGGTTTCCTTTTGCTCATGGAGCCAGTTCCGGAATTGGTTAGCGAGGTTGTCGTCTCGACTGAGGCCTCGTTCAATTCGGGACAGGGTGCCAGGCCAGGTGTTGAAGTGTCCTGCAGCCTCGCGGAGGGTGATGTGGAGCTCTTGGCGCGCGGGGCGTAGGTCGGTGACTGCGGGCGCCGCTTGCGGGTTGGTGAGCTGACGGTAGAGCCCCCGGGAAACGTATCGTTTTAGGCAGCGCATGATTTCTTTCTTGGTCTTGCCTTGAGCCGTTCGTCGGGCCGCATATTCTCTCGTCGGGAGTCTGTGGCGAGGCGTGACACGACGACATGGTGGATTGCCGCGTTGGCGGCTCTGTCGCCGCCGCGGCTGAGGCGATGCCGGCTCGTCTTGCCGGATTACGCTGGATTGCGGGCGACGCCGACAAGTGCCGCGAACTGCGCTTCACTGGCGATGCGTTCGGGGTTGTCGCCGACGGTGACGAGGAGTTGGCTCGCTACTTCGATGCCAACACCGGGGACGTCCCGCAACAGCGGCGCGCAGTTCCGGAGGCTCTCCGCCAGCGCTTTATCGGTGTCCAGAATCTCCCGCTCGAGAAATTGGTATCGGGCAGCGAGTTTCTTCAAAGTGAGAGCCGTTGCGTTGTCAGGGTCCGTGAGGTTTCCCACTGGACGGGAGCGCTCCAATGCCGAGATGAGTTGGGCGCTCGTCAGGGCGCGAAACCGGCTGCGCACCTGCTCGGGAGCGGAGACGAGGATTCCCTTGATCTGGTTGATGGAGATGGTGCGGGCCTTCATCGCTGAACTGCGAGCGGCGCGGAGGACACGGAGACATTCGACGGGGCCGTCCTTGCTTTTCGGCGTCGACGTGCCTCGTTCCGCCAGGACTGATTCCGCTGCCTGGTAGGCGTCCAACGGATCCGATTTTCCGCGTAGGCGCCGCGCTTGACGGTTGGGTCGGTTGACCTCGTGAACGGGGAGTCCTGCTGTCCGCAGAACTCGACTCAGTTCGGCCCCATAACTGCCGGTTCCTTCAACGCCCACGCCAATGACCAGACCGAAGCGGTAATGAAGGCGAGGATCTTCCGGTAACCGGACCCGACCGCTAGGAATTCTTCAGCAGCTAGGTGTTTACCCTGCTCATCGATAATGGCGACGTAGTGCGTGTCTGAGTGCGTG
The DNA here is from genome assembly GCF_002929825.1 of Cryobacterium sp. Y29. Classification (GTDB taxonomy): domain Bacteria; phylum Actinomycetota; class Actinomycetes; order Actinomycetales; family Microbacteriaceae; genus Cryobacterium. The sequence goes on along the minus strand of NZ_PJJN01000037.1, from coordinate 44,150 downwards.
TCGACGCCGACGATGACATTCGGTATCTCTGTTGCCATGATGAAATTGCCTTTCCATTGCGTCCATCTGGGTAAATGATGAGCACGTTGGCCAGGTGGACAGACAAGACGGTAATGGGAATTCGCTTCAGGCTCCTATAAAGTCATGTCCGCCTGGTCAGCGCACTTTGAGCAGCCTTGAGCCCGCGGACAGATCACGTAAAAGACAGCCCTCGGAAGGACGTCAGTCAGGGTTAGGGTCACGCAGCCTCAAGCCTCTTCTCATCATTACCGTCAGGGTTGGGTGAGATCAGTACCGCAGAGCAAGTCCGCCGTATGACGTAGGGCGAGAATCAGGAATCATCATCATGTCCAGCCCGTCTTTGATCGCCGTGCGCGACGATAGTCATATGAGTAGTCCCGGACCGCGAGCTGGTGGTCCGACCTCGAGAAGGTCGTTCAGCCCAGCGCAGAAGCTTGCCCATTTGGACGCGTATGACGCGGCGATTAAGACCAACGAGGGCGGCGCGTATCTGCGCACCGAAGGGCTGTACTCCTCGCAGATCACCGAGTGGCGAAAGCTGCGTGACGCCGGCGTCCTCGCCGAAAAGAAGCCCGGCGAGAAAATCGCCCGGCTCACACCGGAGTAAGCGGAAATCGCCCGGCTGCGCCGCCAGCTGAGCAAGACCGAGCAGCGCTTAGAAACGACGGGGGTGGCGTTGGAGATCATGTCAAAAATGCACGAGCTACTCGAAAGTCTTTCGAAGAGCTCGCGGGACGAAACACCGCACACGAAGCCGTAATGACCGCCTACCGCGAACTGGCCAGCCGAGGAATCTCCACTCGCTTCGCGGCCGACCTGGTCGGGATCCCTCGGGCGACCGCCACCCGAAAACCACGCAATCCGATGGCCGGGCCGGCGCCGATCCCGGCGAACCAGATCGATGATGCCGAACGTCGGCAGATTCTCGCCGTCGTCAATCCGGACTCGTTCGTGGATCTGCCGCCGATCCAGATCTACGCCCAGCTCCTCGATGCCGGCACGTACTTGTGCTCCATTTCAACGATGTATCGGGTGTTGAACGAGAACCAGCAAGTCAAGGACCGCCGCCGCCAGGCCCGCCACCCGGCACGGGCGATCCCCGAGCTGATCGCGACGGGCCCTGGCCAGGTCTATTCGTGGGATGTTTAATGCCGACCTTGGGGCTATGCCGATGGTTTTTGTAATGGTGTTGGTCAGATTTGATTTTCGGGGTTGAGATGTCGGCATAGTTGATCTGCGGTCATGCTTCAGGCAGAGAATGTCTGGACGTGAGAGCAGTGACGAAGAAATCGCCCACAGCTCGGCCGCATGTGGATCGGATTCCGCGCGTTTCGGTGGGGCCGTTGGCTCCAGCGATATTGGCCGAGTGTTCATCCTGGTTGTCTGAACAGGGGTACTCGCCAGGTTCAGCGGCTGGCATCGTGAACTTGCTTGCGCGGTTGAGTCTATGGATGCAGACGGAGGGCGCGAGCGCCGACCAGATCGAGCAGGCACTGCTTGACCGGTTTGTGATTTCGGAGCGTTCGCGAACCGTGGTGGCGGCCGTGGTGACCACGTGCATGGGCACGATGCGCAGGTTCTTGATCGCGGCGGGATACTTCGCCGCTAGCGAGAATGAGGTGGTCACCGAAGCGCAGGCCGCAGTAACCGAGTGGCGCGCGTGGATGCGGAACGACCGCGGGCTGCTCGAGAAAACCATCGACGCCCGCTGCCACTACGGGGCCGGACTCGTGGACGTGGCAACGACGCCAGAGGGCACTGTCGAAAGGTTCCGTCTGGGCGCACCGGTCGTCAACGCTTACGTCGCTGAGCGGGGCCGCCCCTATGGCGCCGTCACTCGTGCTCACATCGTCGATGCGGTTCGTTGCTTGCTGCGGTGGGCGTTGAGCACGGGGCGGATCAGTCGGGATCCGACGGCCGGGGTCCTGAAACCTCCGGGAACGAGACGGACCCTGCCTCGCGGGGTCGGCGCGGACCAGGTCGCTGCACGGTTGAGCGTGTGCGACCCAGCCACCGCGATCGGCGCACGAGACCGGGCAGTGGTCACGATCCTCGTTCGGCTTGGCCTGCGCGCCGGCGAAGCCGCCCGCCTCACCCTCGACGACATCGACTGGACTACAGGACAGCTCAAGGTCAGCGGGAAGGGCCGCGAGCACACACTGCCGATCCCGGTCGACGTCGGCGATGCATTGGAAGCGTGGTTGCGGGCGCGTCCCCCGGCACTCGATCGTGGGGTGTTCGTCCGCATGAAGGCACCGCGCGGGATGATGACACCCTCGGGATCTCGGGAAGCATCGCCCGGTTGTCGGACTTGGCGGGCGTCGACCGGATCTACGCCCACCGGCTACGGCATACCGCCGCGATGGACGTCCTGGCCGGCGGCGGCAGCTTAACTGAGGCGAAGGAACTCCTGGGCCACGTTTACACCGTGACCACGATGGCTTACGCTAAAGTCGATCTCGTATCCCTGCGTGTCTTGGCGGTCCCCTTCGGACAGGTGCCGCGATGACGACGCTGCGTGAACGCCTGGACGAGTATTTGGTGATGCGCCGCGCTCTGGGATTCCAGCTGAACGACATCGAGCGGCAGGTCGGGTTGTTTTTGCTCATTCCAGAACTTCACGCTTCTGCGCCGAGAGCTGAACTGCCGGGCAACTGCTACAGGCTGAGGACCGCATCCGCGTTGCGGCTGCGAATACAGCGGCAGAACTCTCAAAGAGCTTGGCGGCCGGTTTGTCCGAAGCGGGTGACAAAAGCCGAACCGGCCTGTCACGCTACAGAATGTGTGTCACCACGGCATCAGGAGAAGACGGATGGGCGAACCTTGCCACGGTGGGCCAGCTAATGCGGAAGCAACAGCCCGACTTCGACTCACGAAACTGGGGCTACGCAAAACTTTCCGACTTGGTTCGAGCGGCGGAACTCTTCCTCATCGAGACCAGACCCACCGGCGGACTGCAGGTACAAAACAAGAAGAAGAACGGTGACTGACCTCGTCGCGACCGGGGCAAGAGCACGAGCGCTGTAGTCGGTATTCATTCAGACCGACTGCTGAACTTTGTGCGGCCGCCCGTAGGCCGGACGCTGATCGGGCACGTCCGCGCGGATACTGGGTTCTGCGGGTCACGAGCCCGAGGGTGTCGCGTTTACCCCGCCCTTTGAACAGTCGCGCTCAGGTGCGTCAACTGCGACAGTGAAGCAGGTCCTTTACGCCCTTCGCAAGAGCCAAGGCTTGGCGATATCAACTAAATTCAGCGCGAGAGTAGAACGATGCCTCCGGATCGCGGCGACGCGCGACATCGTCGACGACGAACTGCACGAAGTCCTCGTCGCGATCGCCGATGACCACGTCTTCAACGGCGTAGGCCGGCGGTTCTCCTGGCCATGCCGTCTGCCGCGTCGATCGATCCCGCTCTAGCCGCGTCCCCGAGATCGCGACCCAGTCGCGAAGTCGCAGGCGGGCATCCGCGAAGTCACGGTGCCAGCCGAGCGGGGCGGAGGCGTGCTGATCGGGGTCGTAGGCGCCGAGCCAGTGCAGGTGCAACGCGGAGAGCTCCCAGACGAGTTCGGGATGGCGATGCCAGAACGGTGGCACGACGGATGCTGGCAGACCGTAGGTGCGCCGCAGCCAGTTCACCCAGTGGTTGAGTTCGATCCATTCGGCCTCGGCATCGTCGGCGCTGAGGAGGTTCCAATTGATCGGATGCGGCGGCTCCGCAGCGAGCGGCCCGTCGAGATCGTGCAGCGAGGTTGCTCCGAACGCGTCGTCGTGTTCACCGGATGCCCACTCGACCAAGGACTCTGCCATCGCTGTTTCACCACCGCGAGCTGGCGTGAGCAGCTTCCGTCTCGCTGACGATTGCCGTCTGCGTTGCCGCAGCGTCCTGTTCGCTGCCCGGAGCCGAGCGATTGGTTCTAGTGACCTGATAGTTAGTGCGCGCGAGATCATGGCCGATCTTCTTGGCAACGAACTCTTCGCGTTGAATGAGTTCGCCGTCGCGCTCGACCTGGAAGGTGCGCACATACCCTTCAGCGACAAAGCTGTCACCTTTGGCGAGACTTTCAAGAGCCCGTTCGGCGGTGGCGCGGTAGGCTACGAGGTCGTGGAACGTCGGCTCGAGCGCGGTGAAGCTGCCGCTGTATTCGTGACGAAAGTGCGGCTGGCCGACGCGCACGTAGAAGCGGGTGTCGCCGTTCTCTGTGACCGACTGCTGCGGGTCGGAAGCGATGAAGCCGGACAGCGATTGCTGGGTGTGAAGTGCCATGGGACTTGACCTCCTGTGATTGGGACGGGCCATCGTGGTCCGCGTTCACTAGGAGGTGCGCAGAACATTCCATGCCGCAGGCCTGCCGGATAGGTGAATATTTTCAACCGTCCGAGGCCTCGACAGGATGCATCAGGTCACCGCCGCTGACAATATCCGCTTTCGACAGCGTAGGAGCCGGGCGACCTCGACTTAGGTCGTCAGTCCGGATCCTGAACTGGCTCCGAATCTGGCACACCCCGCGTCGGCGCTTGCATCATCCTCTCGATTTCCTCGCGGTTAGCCCGCAACTCCGTGGCATCCGACCGAGCGGTCCACATTTGCAGGGTCGCGATGATTGGTGGCGCTGCGCGGAGCATGATCAGGCCGGTGCCGAAGGGCAGGGTGCGGATCATGTCGGGCGGCATGATCGGCACCCTGCGTATGGATCGCTGCGAAGACCGCGAGCCGCGATCACCGATGGTCGTCGAGTCTGTCGTTTCGTCGCGGTCGCCGATCAGAGTGGAAAGGTCGTGCAGGTCGCGTGAGTTGGATCCACCGCCGAGCACGATCTTGACGATCGATGAGTCCCAGATGGTGCCGGCGACGTTGTCGCTCCACTTCGTGCGTGCCTGGGCGAGCGACTGGAGCACTGGCATCGTGGTGATCCCAGTACCGCCGCCTTCCGCCATCAAAGTGGGAAGCGAGGGGAGTGGTGCGAGGTTGCCGATCTCATCGAGCGCGAGTAGCAGCGGCGGATCCAGTCGTGCACCCGCGCTTCGGGCGGCGAGACGACGGGCGGTCTCAACGAGGTCCTCCACGAAGGCCGAGACGAGGGCGGCGGAATTGTTCGAGCCCGCGCCGGTCGCCAGCAAATAGAGCGTGCCATTGCTACGCAGAAATCCTTCGGGGTCGAACTCTTCGCCCTCCGGTGGAGAGACGGCATCCAAGACGCGTGGGTCAGCCAACGCACCCAACGACAGCGAAACACCCTGCCAGATCGAGTCGCGTGTGCGCGGGTCGGCCTCGAGTGTGGCTCGGAGCGCATCGCCCCAGCCAGTGGCGGCGCCCGGGGTGCTCAGCAGGATTGAGACGGCGTCGTGGGCGGCGGCCGGGTCGAGGGTCCAGCGAAAGAGGTCAGCTGGCGAGCAGTGATCGAGCGCAGCCGCGTGCAGCATCGACTGCAGGGCCGTGCGGGTTTTGGCTTCCCAAAATCCGCCGCCGTCAACTCCGCCCGCGGCCAGTCCGGTTCCAGCGGCGAGCCCCGCCGCGCGGATCATCGCCGTGAGCGGATCTTCACAACCACGAATCGGTGACCACCGCAGCCCCACAGGTACGCCCGCTGCCAGCTGCTGCGGGTCGAACACCGCCACTGGCCCCAGCCGTTGCCGCGCTCGCAGCGTCGTGGTGAGATTGTCGGGGCGCGTCGAGGTGGTCACGACCGGGCCGGGCGCATCGAGAATGGCATTGATCACAATGTGCGCACCCTTGCCCGAACGTGGCGGCCCGATCACCAGAATCGAGTCCTCGACGCTCGCCCACACCGCGGATCCACGCGATCGCCCGATCCGATAGCCGACATCGCTCGGGTCGGCCTTCGCGAGCGACGGGCGAAGATGCTCAGCGCGCTTCATAATGGCCGAATGCGACGCGGCACGGGCGACTTCGGCACGGGTCGCGATGCCAGCGATGCGGTACGGGTCCACCTTCGTTGAGCCGCCCCTGAATATGCGCCACAACCCAAACGTCAGAGCGGACGCCAGCCCCACCAGCAGGCTCGTTGTCACCCAATATGCGACTGGGTTCAAATCCGGTGCCCGAAGCTCCGCGGCGGGGTTGCCTGGGTTGAGGAGCACAGCGAGCCCAGTTTCCGGCCCTCCGGTGGGCTGCGCGATTCCCGTTACCCATGCAGCAATAGCACCCGAGCCGCGAAGCAGGAGGGCCAACCCTGCTGCACCGATCAGGAGTCCAATACCGAGGTTGGCTAGCTCGTCGCCGAGGTCGGTCTGCGGTCGTTGGGTGGTCATCCGCTTATCAAGTCAGACGGCTGAAGCGTCGCGTAGGGGAGGGAGCGAAGCCCGGAGGAGAAGGGAGGCGCACACGGCGCGGGGACGGGTAGTCCGGCGAGCATTAAGCGCGCTTCTCGTTCCATGACTAGGCCTCCTCAATCAATACAAGGTGCGCGGCTATTGCCCAGACGTCATCCGAGCCGTCGTATCAAACGCCGCGAGCTCATCCGGGTGCAACTGATGCTGCACGACGAAGCTGCGATCTTTTACCCGCCACAACCCTTGGCCGGTGCCGAGCGCTGGCAGCAGGTTCTGCTCAGTTCGGCTGAGCCCGAGCGCGCTGGCAGTTGCCCCGAGCTGGTCCGGTTCCTGCCGGTAGACGATGCGGGTTTCCGCGTTCGCCAGCAGCGACGACGCCAAGGCGCGCATGGCGGATCCGGAGTCGCCGACGTTGTCGAGGTCGCTGAGCTTGTGAAAGATCAGCATGTTGGCGATGCCGAAGTGGCGGGCGAGCCGCCACTGGGCATCCATTCGGCGCAGCAACGCCGGATACGCCATGAGCCGCCAGGCCTCGTCGTAGATCACCCAGCGCTGGCCGCCGGCCGGATCGGCGAGGGCCGACTCCATCCAGGCCGACGAGCACGTCATCAGCACCGAAATCAGCGTCGAGTTCTCGGCCACCCGCGACAGGTCGAGCGAGACCATCGGCAGCGAAGGGTCGAAGCGCACGGTGGAGGGTCCGTCGAAGAGTCCGGCGAGGTCGCCGGCCACGAGTCGGCGCAGCGCATGGCCGACGAGACGACCGTCTGCGGCGAGGCGGCCCTCGTCGTCCTCGGGGTTGGGGGAGAGGATGCGATCGACCACCATCGGCAGGATCGGCACCTCGGCGCTGCGCACGGCATCGGCCAGGGCGAGGTCGATGGCGGTGTGCTCGAGCGGGCTGAGTGGTCGGTCGAGCACGGTTTCGGCGAGGGCCCCGATCAGGTCGCGACGCCGGGCGGACAACTGTGCCGACCATTCGGCGTCCGAAACGGATGCGGCTCGGTGGCCTTCATCGAGTGGATTCAGCCGGTTGCGCAGTCCATGGCCGAGGATGATCGCCTTGCCGCCGACGGCCTCGGCGACAGCGGTGTGCTCGCCTTTCGGGTCGCCCGGCACGTAGACGCGGCGGCCGAAGGGGAGTGAGCGGGTGTACAGCGACTTCGCTAACGAGGATTTGCCGGAGCCGACGATGCCGGCCAGCACGATATTTGGAGCGGTGATCATGCCCCGCTGGTAGAGCACCCACGGGTCGTAGACGAAGGATCCGCCCGAGTAGAGGTCCTGACCGACGAAGACGCCGGCCGAGCCGAGTCCGGCTTCCGCGAGAAACGGGTAGTGGCCGGACAGCGTCGCGGTTGTGTCCTGGTGCTTGGGGAGTTTCAATCGGCCGGGCGTTCGCAGTTGGGCGGGACCTACCTCGCCGGCTTTGGGTAGATAAGCGCCCGATCGTGCTTCACCCCGCTCGGCGTGCCAGCGGGTGCGGGCCGCGATAGTCGTGGCCTTCTGGGCATCCGCTTCGATCTTGGCGGCCTCTCGGCGACGGGCGCGACGGTCGCGGCGCAGTTCGCCGCGCGGCTCGACCAGCGCGGCCGTATGCATCCGCTCGGTTGCGGCGTCTTTCACAGCGTGACCGTGCGGTCGGCCAGGCGCGTCGACCGCGGGGCGGCCCAGACGTCATCTCGGCGGGGCGCGTTCCGGGCCGGCCCCAATGCAGATTCAAGCGGATGCCACCGCAACAGCGAAACGTACCGAAACGTCCTGCTGTAGGTCAGCGCGTATGGCGAGCCGTCATGCTCGATGATGTGGTCGGTCCGGCCGGCCGGGATGCGGTCGTAGACGTACCCATTCTCGAGGGCGGTATCAGTCGTGGCCTCGCCGAGATCCAGTGGCTGCAGGTAGTCGAAAGCAGCGGATGCTCCGCTCCGGTCGATCAGGTCGACCACCGCGTCGGCCTCAGCTCCTTGAAGGAAGGCGACACTGATCCATCGAGATGTGCGGTTCTTTGACTCGTACTCAGCCATGCGTTGCTCCAATCGTGTTTCGCTTCGTCCTGGAGGTGCGCAGTGGACTACGCGGCAGGGGACTGCGGTGACAGAATTGGGAAAAGAGGCTCCTCGCCGGTCGTTCGATTCGGATCTGGATGGCCCCTGCGGAGGAAGAAATTCATGGCGACAATCGAGCTGCTCCACATTGCAGACTGTCCGAATTCGCAAGTAACCCTTCAGCGCCTGCAGCGCGCGGTTGCGAACTCGATGTCTTCGAACACATCAGTCAAGTCGACGCTGATCGATTCTGCCGAGACTGCTGCACGATTGCTCTTCGCCGGATCGCCGACGATCCTCGTCGACGGGGTCGATCTCTTTCCGACGGATGGCCGCACCAGCGACCTCGCCTGCCGGATCTATCTCACCCCGCACGGCCTGGCCGGATCTCCGACCCAGCAACAAATCGAAGCAGCGCTCAATGCTCACGGGTAACGCCTCAGAACAAACCTGCTCCTGCTGCGGTCGCATCTATTCGCGCCGCAGGTTGCACGCACTCAGCGACAACGTTTACATTTGCCGTCGATGCGGACTGTGGGTCGCGTTCCGGCTGCGGGCCGATCCAATTGGGCACGATCAGCACTAGAAGATGGCGCTGCAAAGAAGCACGGGTCCCACACCTTCCCGGCCGGTGGTGATTGGTCAGCCTCTGCTGTAATGTCAGTGCATGCTGACTATTGCTTCGCGAGTGGACGTCATGAACCGGTTGGGCCGAGCGATGGCCGATCCCACCCGGTCGCGAATCCTGCTCTCCCTCCTTGATGGGCCGGGATATCCGGGTGCGCTGGCGCGCGAGCTGCAGTTGACGCGGTCGAACGTGTCCAACCATCTGTCGTGCCTGCGAGGCTGCGGAATTGTGGCCGCCGTTCCGGAGGGACGCTCGACGCGCTATGAGATCGCGGATCCTCACGTCACGAGAGCGCTGGTGGGCCTGATGGATGTTGTGCTCGCTGTCGATGACGGTGTCGGCTGCGTCGATGAGGCTTGCGACGTGCCATTGTGTTGCGGGACCGACGCATGAGCCTTTCCGCCGACGACCGAGTGGCTGAGATTCAGCTCGGCCGTACGCAGGTCCTCCGTCGCCGTATCCGTTGGATCGTCGCGGCGACCATCGCCTACAACGTCATCGAAGCGATCATTGCGATCGCCGCCGGGACTGTGGCGTCGTCAGCGGCCCTCATCGGGTTCGGCCTGGACTCCATCGTTGAAGTCCTCTCCGCCGCTGCGGTCGCTTGGCAGTTCGCCGCCCCCGATCCAGAGAGGCGGGAAAAGACCGCGCTGCGAGTCATCGCATGGGCGTTCTTCGGGCTCGCCGCTTATGTGACCGTCGATGCCGGGCTGTCCCTGTTTGGTGTTCGAGAAGCGGAACACAGCACGGTCGGCATCGTGCTGGCCGCGGTCAGTCTTCTAGTGATGCCTTTCCTGAGCTTCGCCGAACGCCGCGCCGGCCGGGAGCTCGGCTCGGCCTCGGCGGTCGCTGACTCGAAACAAACCCTGATCTGCTCCTACCTGTCCGCAGCCCTGCTGGTCGGACTGCTGCTGAACACCCTTTTCAGTTGGGCGTGGGCAGATTCGGTCGCCGCCCTTGTGATCGTGGTCTTCGCCGTCAGGGAAGGCCTCGAGGCGTGGCGCGGCGACGCCTGCAAAGTGCCCGGGACTGCTCTCACCGGGGAACGCGATGTCGACCACGAAGACTGCTGTTGAAACGCCTTACACGCTCCGGCACAGCGGCAGCGCCGCAGCTGTAAACGCCTGCGCCTGCTGGCCCACGAGCCGCCGGGTCTCGCAGGAGGCCTGAATCGCAGCCTGCTCGATCGACGCCACCGCGGCGTCGAGCTCATCCACCGTGGGCGCGGTCACGCAGATTAGTCCGGTGGTGCGCAGCACGCCGTGCCCGGCGGTGAGGTCGGCCTCCTGGTGCAGGAGGTCGTCGTACTCCGCGGTGGCGCCGGCATCCTCTATTTGGCCGATGCGGGTGCGTTGGTGGGCGTCGCTGATTAGCTCGGTCTTCTTCTTGCGCAGTTCGCGTGCGGCCTGGTCGGCGCGCACGGGCAGGTAGTGCAGCGAGACCGTGCGCAGGATGCCGTTGGTGAAGACCAGCGGCGACATAAAGCCGGGGAACACCTGCGACCGGGGCCATTCGCTGATCCACAGCACGGCGTGGAACGCGCTGTCGGTGCGCAGGTGATCCCAGCTCTCGGCGACGGCGACCGGGCCGGCCGTGGCCAGCGACCGCCCGACCAACGGATGCCGCTCCAAATCGACACCGATGGCCGGGTCGTAGGCGGTTCGCAGGATGACAGCGAGTTCGTCGGCGGTGAGCCAGCCGCCGACCGTGAGGTCCGCCGCGCGCAGCGCCGCGGTCAGGACGGTCATTTCCTGGCGTAGCACCGTCGCCGCGCCGCGCATGCCGCCGCCTTGAGTGCGCACCTGGCGCGAGGCCGCGCTCAAATCGAGGGAGAGGGCGATCGTCGTGGCATGGCGTTCACCGGCGGGTCCGGCCCGTTCGATGAGATCGCGGTAGGTGGTCGCGGCCCAAGAGCCGTCGTTGATTCCGTGCCGCTCCCACCACTCGGCCAGTCCGGTACCGGAATCGGGCAAAGTGCGCTCGGACACCTGCAGCCGCGCGATCCGCCCCGATCTGCAGGCTCCGGCCAGCACTCGCCCCCACCCAACCACGCGCCGATGCTGCTCGTCCGGGTCGAGTAGCGCGAACGCCGGGTGCGACACCGCTACGACAGCGGTCAGGGTTTGCGCGTGCGGGTCGTGGATCATCACCGCCCCGGTCTCGGGGTCGTTCCACTCGCGCAGCGCAGCCGCATCGCCGGGTAATGACAGGGTTCCCACCGGGCGGGGGCGGATGATGCGGCGCCGGTAGGTCAGCTGCTCATGACCCGCCCGCCATGCCCACCGGGTGACGACCGGCATCCACTCGACGATCTTTCGCCCGCCGACCGGGATCCCGGCGATCACCGCCGCGGTGCCCCAGAGCGGGCTCGTCCACGCGACGCCCGCGGCGCCGGACGTGTAGAGCGCGGTGACGATGGTGAGCGTGCCGCTCGACAGGGCCACCAGCTGCGGCACCGACAGCCCGAGCAAGATGCCGCGTTTGGTCAGCCGCGAGAACTGCACCGGGGGGAGTCGGTACTCGGGGCGGTTTGTGTCAGTGTCCATGGCTACGCCTCCTTGGTTTTTCGTCTGGCTGGCAGTTCTTGCGGTGAAGCGGATGCCGGTGGTCGCGTCTGCTTGGATGCCAGCGCACTCGGGGCGCTGGCATTGCCGGGGGACTGGGTGTGGGCATCCGCTTTCTGCGCGACCGCGTTGCCGACCTTCGGGCCGGCCTTGGCTGTGGCGCTGACGACGGCAGCTCCGGTCGCGACTCCCGCGGTGGCCACGCCGGCGCCAGCCCCAACTGTTGCGCCGCCCGCTCCGACGCTCGAACCGGCACCAGCATTCGCAGATGCGCCAGCACCCGAGGCACCGGCCGCCGACGACGTAGGACCCGGCCCGCCACTGCTGGACGGTGCCATTGATGCAGGGCTAGCCTGTGTCGCTCGACCGCTGCCGCCCGGGCCCAGAATCTTCTGCGCCGTGCTCATCATTGGTGCGCTGGGCACGGGCACGGGCCGGTTCAGCGCTGACTTTGCCTCCTGCTCGCTCGACATCGCGTGGTACATGTCGAGCCCGACGAAGTTGAGGAACTTGTAAGTGATGTAGGGCGCGAAGGCGGCTATGAACATCAGCACGATGCCAGCGATGGGGTCGCTGACGGAGGCCAGATCCGCATCGATCGGGGCCGAGACCTGCGCGACCGCCACCAGAAAGATCACGACGAGTACGAGCTTGGAGAGGATGAGCGCGACCACGAATGCGATCCACTTGGAGAACCAGCCCTTGGTGGCATCCCAAGTGGCGCCGGCGAGAGCGATCGGTCCGAAGACGATCGCCACCAGGAGTAGCGCCTTGCGAATGAGGAGGGAGAACCAGACGATGGCCGCGCCGCTGATGGCGAGGCCGGCGAGGAAGATCGTGAGGATGGCGCCAACGCCGGGTGCGCCGGGGCTGATCGCGGTGAGGCCCACGGCGAGGAGCGCGATGCGGTCGCCCATGCCCTCCATCGTGTTGCCACTTGCCTGCACGACGCCGATGGACAGCTGGTCGGTGATTTCGAGGAGCAGGCCGGTGATGGTGATGATGACGAAGGATCCGAGAATCGATTTGGCGACGCCGATCGCGGCGCGGGAGAGCGCGGTGGGGTCTCGGTGCACGAGGCCGGTGATCAGTTGCAGGCAGAAGAAGATCAGCGTGACGAAGACGGCGAGGCCAAAGAGCACGTTGTAGACGTCGATGTAGGTCGGGTCGGTGAGGTCGACGAGGGTGGTCGTGTCGAAGGCGGCCCAGACGGATTCGAAGAGCCAGGCCGCGGTGGAGCCCATCGCGCCGGCAAGCCAATCGAATGGGGCGGCGACGACAGAGGATGCGACGTCGCCGACGCCGGTGCAGACATCCGCTACAACCGGCACATCACACACGCTCATCTGTTGCCCCGCTCGGAATCGCAGGTCAGACGGACTGGCCGACGTTCCAAAAGAAGTTGACGAGGGTGACGGCGGCGCCGCAGATGATCGCGGCGCCGCAGGCCACCATGACGCCGGTCTTGCCGCGGGAGGCGAGGTGCGGGTTGGACGAGTTGGCGCCGAACCCCCAGACGATCGCCGCGACGATGAGCGCGAGCACGCTGAGCACGAGGCCGATGGTCATCACCGCGCCGACGATGACGCGCAGCTGCTCGATGCCGGGAAGGCCCGTGCCGTTCGGGTTGATGTCGATCATCGGTGGCTCCCTGTGTCGTTTGATGCGTACGTGGGAGAGGTGCGCACTGCGCTTCCGCGCTCTGGCAGATAGACCTTTTACCGTTCGGACAGTTGAGTCGCGTGCACCGACTGGGCACATGTCCGGGTCAAAGTAGACACAGAACAAAGGGCACAAAAATCGAGCAGGTGTAAGCCGACCATGGAGGCGACAGCGAACGACAGGTCATCCTCGAATTTAACGCAGGACGAGCGCATCGCCGTCGGAAAAGTGATCTGCGTCCGCCAGCCGATCAGGTCGTTGTAGCGGATTCGTCCTTGATTTTTTCCTATGCCCGGGCCAGACTTCTCCGATCCTCGCCAGCAGCAGCTCGCATCTAAGATTTTCGTCGTAGGCCTCTGCCTCAGGTGCGATAGGCACTCTCCAACAAGCGTGTCGATACAAGACTTTTCACCCTTGACAACTTCTTTGCCATACCGTGCGAGACGGCGATCAACCGGATCACGCTTACGCGGCGAAGCCCGTCAACCGGGCTCGCGGCTCCTGACTACCAGCGATTGCATAGAAAGAAAATTTTCCGGGGTCAACGGCTGCGACGAGCTCGCCGAACGATAATCGGGCTGGATGCGGCTGAGTTTGCCTCAAAGGCAGGAAGCCGGTCACGTCGTATTTCTAACTTCAAGTGTCGGCAGGGGGTGCGTTCAGTCGATCAGGATGACTCCCCAACTGTTGGATCCTGGTCGTCTGCCGCATCTAGAAATTCGTTCGGGCCAAACACGGCCTCCCTTATCTGTTCATCAGTCGGGATCAGCTCGATGGTCTCGGCACGCCTTCTGGCGTCATCCAAAACGAGACTAATTCCGTCCTCCACACCAGCCACGTCCGACGTAAGCATGAGCGCGGATTCGTCCGCTCGAAATGCTCCCACCGCGAACAGCAGCCCAAGCGCGAGCCTGATTTGCTCTGCGGGCACATCCGGCAAATCATCGCCGAGCGCGTCGAGAAGGTCGTCAGGTTCCAGAGGGGAGAATCGAACGGTCAATTCTTCAAGCACACTAATTAGCGATGTGAGATCTGGATAAATTACAGCCGGCTCGACGGCTTGAAGCGAAAGGCGTAGCTCACTTAAATCGGTGACAGCGACTGGGGCCGGAACAGAAGATTTTCCAGTGTCCGCCGGCGCCGACTTAGAAGAAGAGGCATTCTTGACGCTCGTCGGGCGGTAGATCTTGAGTCCGCATTCGTTGTCGATGAAATCTCCGAGGGACTTGAATCCATAGGTGCTGAAATTCACGCGGGGCCACTCTGTGCGGAGTATGTTCCCCAACAGCGCTCCACTAACTTCGTCACCCCTCATCATTTGGGGGTTATGCGAGACGATCTCTTTTACAGACATCACGTACTCGTCGAGCTCTGGGATCCTGTCGGAAGGGAGTCGTGGCGAGGTGCTTTCCTTGCTGCTGTCGATCGGTGTTTTGATGGAACTCGGATATTTTTTCGTGACGATCGTCGACAGGCTGGCTTCAACTTCGAAGTAGTGATCCGCATTGGATCGCAGCGCCGCACTCACCCCGCCCGCACCGGCACCGGTGAGCGTGGCTCCAATAACGTACTTTCCAAGATACTGAAGACGACGGACCAGTGGTATGAAATCCCCATCTCCGCTCACGATCACAAAGACGTCGACCCATGGTGCCTCAACTGCAACGCTGAGTGCATCGACCACGATTTGGACGTCGGCTGCATTCTTCCGGCGGCCTTCGTCTAAGTTCTTTCTCTTACCTTCATAGGAAAAAATTTGAACCGGCTCGACTGCGTTCTCAAGCATTTCTCGGCGGTAGGTTGACATGCCCGCAACCATCCAATTGGCATACGCTCTGGTCGTAGCCGCGCTCGATCCGATTTCGAGATCTTCAACGAATTTACGAATTTCTCTAAGCATGCGTGACAGGGGCACCCCAGAGACGTTGTTGTTATAGCCACCAAACATATTTTCTAGATCAATAAAAACTGCCACGTTGCGCCGGTGTGTCCTGCTGGTCATGGAGTTCTCCTAGGATTCGTGATTTACCTCATACCGTAGTGCCCAGAACGATCTGACCGTTTTGCGGGCCTATTTGAGGTGAATACACGGCCTGGAAATCGACACGGCGTTTGACAATTTGTGCCAGCGCCCACCGACACGTCAATCACCGGTGCTCTACAGAACTCGCCGCATGCGCGTTATGTGAGAAAAGAACTTGCGACTCTGAGACCGAGGTTTCGAGTGAATCAATTTCCTGAACTCAAACGCGGTTTGGATCGGGCATACGCACGCTCGTTGGCGTGGCGGTGGAGTCATCCTGGATAGTCCTCAACGTGCGGCTCGTTTGCCACAAAAAACCCGATCCCAGCCGCCTGTGTCAGGACCCCTGGTGCTCAGAAATCCCGTGCCGAGGCGAAAAGCTTCCTGTCAAAGTGCCGAGCCGATGCCCAGCAGAAAGTTGACCCAAGCAACTCCCGCGCCAGCGAGAGCCCCTGCGCCACACGCGACCCAAAGCCCGAGGCGAGCCCGGGTGGCGGTCTGAAAGTGGCCGTTCGCGGAGGCGAGAGCCCAAGTGACTCCGCTGATGATCATCATGAGCACCGCGATAATGAGCACGAACGTCAGCAGCGCACCGACGACGCTTTTCAACTCTGAAGCGCCGCCTACGGCGCCGAAGTCGGGGAAGACGTCCATTTCACGCCGCCGGGCATCCGGCTGTTGCTGCCGTCAGGTCAGCGGCACTGTAGGCGGCCAGCCAGTCCACTGCGTTGACGGCCGGCTGGCTTGACCCTCCCGGATGGATCTCGAGGTGTAGATGCGGACCGGTCGACTTGCCCGCGGAGCCGACATCGCCGATGTGCTGGCCGGCGACCACGTTGTCGCCGGCAACAACGTGCATGCCCTGCTTATACACGTGCGCATAGTACGAGGTGACCCGCTCGCCGCTGACGGTGTGCTCGATGGTGATCAGTCCGCCGTAGGTGCCGCGTTGCCCGGAGAAGCTCACGACACCGTCGGCGACCGCGAAGATTGGCATTCCCAGCGGCGCTGCGAGGTCACTGCCGGCGTGGAACCTCCGCTCGCCCGTGTACGGATCGATACGCCACCCGAAGCTGTCGGTGTTCGTATACGTGCCTTCGGGGAGTGGAAACACGACGCGAGAAGTCTCAGCAAAGATTGAAGAGCGAGTCAGCGCGCCCAGAATCGCCTCCGCGACCGGCTCAAAGTTCGCGTACCGATCCGGATATGCGCTGACCTCAACAGCCTGCGCTACCACGCTGGGATCGAGTATCTGCCAGCCCGCAATATCGAGGAGCCCGCGAGGCGATCCGGCGTTCGGCCCCGACACTCCGCCGAAGAACGCCCTCGCCTGGTACTCCGGGTCCATCAGCTCAGCGACCGTTCCCCACCCCGAAGAGGGCCGCATCTGAAACAGCCCCAGCGAGTCGTGATCGGAACCGACACCGTCGTGAGGGTACGAAGCAGATTCCGGATACGCACCGGTGTTAGCCAACAAACGCAGCGTGGACTCCGTGAGTGCGGCCATCAACGCCACGATCACTCCCGCGTGACCAACGTGGGCCGTCTGGCCGCCGACCGTGATGATCGTTCCGGCATGGGTCAGCTGCCGCTGATCCAAAATCAGCGATCGGCCGTCCAAAGTCTGGGCGCTGAGCGAGTCAGGAATCGTCCCGACGACAAGCGATCCGCACGAGCTCGCGACCGTGGTCACCAGCGCAGCCACACCCACCAAACCACCCAACGGGCAAGCGAGCATCAGTACCACGACAAGTCCGATGAGTTTCTTCATCGCGAGGTCCTACTCCAGCGGATGGTCGAGCTTCGACAGCCGCAGCAACGTGCACGACTCCTGGCCCGGGCACACGACGAAGATCGTGAACGACACCTGCCGCTCAGTGCGCATTTCATTCGTGTTCCAAGTTCCCGCGCGATGACGAGTTCCCGTCACCGTGAGTGCCGAAGCGCCCTGGGGAATCTGACCCGCCTCGGCCTGCTCCAGTGCGGTCGCCCACGCAGCCGGAACAGTCACCGACTCCACGTCGAGCCATTGCCGCGTGCCGTAAGTGCTAAGTCGCTCCCACATTTCGGCGCCAGGCAGGTAGTCCCGCACATCGGCGGCCACGGCGGCCGCTTCCTCCGCATCGGCGACGTCCACCAGCACCTGCGCCCAGTCGGCGAGGCCAGCATCCTGACGCGTGTCCCAATCAAACAGCGCGTGCGCGACGCTGCGAGCAAACAGCTCCGGACTTGACGTTTCGAGCACGGGCTGCGGCTGGTCGGTTGGCGCTATCGCCAAAGCGGATGCCGCGGGCGCTGGCCGCTCCGGCTGGCTCGCCTTCGCCGGCCCACGGAGCAGCCCAAACAACCCAATGGCCGCCAGCACGATCAAGGCGATGCCAGCGCCCACGATGGCGACGACAAGGCGACGACGGTGAAGGAATTGCATGGTGGGCTCCTAACGAATGCGTGAAATGGTGGCGGAGACCGGCGCGACGTCGGGGGAGTCGCGGAGGGTGCGCATCCGCTCGAAGAAGGTGATGGTGCCGGCGACAGTCGCATTGAAATCGCGCCATTGGTCGGCGGTGAGTTCGGCGGCGACCTCGGTGTCGTCGTAGCGTAGCCACCAGTCGCGCAGATCGTTCCAAAGAAAGACGAAGGAACGCGTGGGCAGCTTCGAGTCGGCCGCAGCCAAAGGGCGGGTCTTCTTGGCGCGGGTCGTCGCCTTCGCGCGGGCAAGTGCTTCCCTGGCGAGCTGCTCGAGGTCGGTCACGGAACGCTTGGCGGTCGGCACAGTGGGAAGCAGCGTGCGAATGGGCGTCGGGGTCGCCCAACGGTCAACTTCGGCGGTAACTCGATCGTGTGCAGCCGCCACTGATCCGCCGTTCTGAATCACCGCCAGTTCCTCTCTCGCGCGATTGCGCAGCGTCTCCTCGAAACTCGCGTCGTCCGCCATTCGCTGCAGGTGGCCGATGCGTTCTAACGTTGTATAGGAGCGCCGCCCGGTTACGAGAAGGGCGGCTTGCGCGCGGACGCGATCGTTCAGCTGCGGTTGTGCCACCGTGGCACCACCGTCTGATCTGGGCTTTTCCGAACCGAACCGTGTTGCGGCTTGGCGCCGATGGGCATCCTCAGCGAGAAGCATCTTCACCTCGCGATACAGGGCGGCCGCTTCGGTGGGGGCGAAGGCCTTATGCAGGGCGTTGTCGTCCTGCTCGGCGAGCAGCTGGGCGAGGTGGTCCGAAATGCCGGAGCGTACCCACACGTTGAGCTTGCGCACCCCGAGCTGCCGCAGCGCCGCCAACCGGCGGGCACCGCAGACAAGGGTGCCCTCGGGTGTCACCGTGATCGGCTGCAGCAGCCCCTGCCGTTCGATCGAGGCCGCGAGCGCGTCGATGTCGCCGAGATCGGTGCGATGCCGCGAACCGATCCGGATCGAGTCGATTGACCGCTCCAGCTCGATGTGACCCGGGGTGATGGTCATGCGAACACGCGTGGGACGTTCAGAACGATGTCGGACACCAGATCGTCGTCACCGAGCAGCACGTGCAGCGGCTCGCCGACCAGCAAGCGCAGCAGGATGCCACGCCCGGCCGCGGTGTGGACGTGCAAGGGATTACCGGATCCCAGAAGTGTCCGCAGCATGGACATCCACGCCTGCTGTGGAACGTCGAATTGCGCACGAGCGGCGTAGTCGCGCCGCAGGGACTCGAAGGCCGACGAGCGTGACGGCGCATCCGCTAGCCGACTGCACACGTACTCGATGCCATCGCGGGCCCGGTCGGCCGGCCAACCGAGCAGCATGAAGAGCGAGATCGCGTCCTCAACCGCGCGAGACACCTCAACCAACGGTTCTGACTCGTCAAATGTGTCGGCCGGATTGACGCTGAACGCGGGGTGATATTCCGGTAGGGCGTGCTCGCGATCGCTGAATCGTTCAGCATCGTGAAACACCGACACCTGGGGCCGCCGCGCCTGGTGTACCGAGCAGAGCAGGCCGCGGGCGCGTTCCTCGGCGATGCAGGTCACATGCACGGCACGGGTGACGATGGCCCACGGGTCGTCGGCGCGCAGCGTCGAGGGCGCACGCATCGCGTCGAAGGCGGCCGCGGCGGCCTCCCACGGGTCCAGATTGTGCTTGCGCGCCAGCCCGGCGTAACGCTGGGCGGTGAACTGCATGAGTTCGGAGGCCTCGGGGTCACTGCGCCAGTGGGCGCCGCCATCCGCTTGCAGTCGTGCAAGCAGACTGCGCAGGCCTTCGGATTCGCGAAAAGTTATCACTGCGGCACCTCCCGACAAGTTGGTGTGTGTTGCCGTGTTCAACATGATGCTCATGGCCAGGCCCGTCCGAGCGTGTTGCGGCCGATCTGTGGACGCTCCCGCACCGCTCTGAACTCGGAGAGGGGAGCCAAGCGGGCGGCGCGCGAGCGAATCGCCCGCGCGGCAGCGACGGGTGCCCGTCGAACCTGCCGCACGGCGTTGGCTTGAAAGTCGATGCCGCGGCCGGCGATGCGCCCGGCGCCCAGATTGAGCAGGTCCACCGCGCGAATCCACGTGACGGCTGGGCGCGAGGCGGCCCTAGCCGCTGGCGCGACGCCCGAGCCGCCGCCCCGCGTGCGCGCTGAGAGGCGCAATTTCTCCTCCTGCACGGCGTGCAGTGGATGCCGCTCGTCACCGGCATCGACGCTGGTCGCGCCGCGTGACTCGTGGAAGTCGTCTTCGTCCATCACTTCATCTCCCTTACGTTGGTGATTCGAACAGCAGCAGTGTTGCCGCGTTCGGGGCATCGCTCACGACAGGCAGGGTGCGTCGCCACGTCTGCCTCCCGAGGCGGCTCGATCGAAGGCTTGCGCCCCGGCCGCGCCCCGACGGCTCGCCGAGCTGATTGTCGTGAGAATCTCGCGCTCGTCGAGGCCAGCCGTCTGCGCGGACGGTGCCAGCGCAGCTTCTACATCTGCGGGGGCGAACCCCGCCTCGACCAGTCGGCAGGCCGCCCAGAACAACCCGCTGTTGCGCTCGCCTTCCTGCAGGTTGCTCACCCATTGCGCGAGCCGACTCGGCTCTGGCGGCCGGGCTGTGGTTGCCCGGGTGCCCGCCTGCGGCGGCCTCGGGTCGATGAAGCCGCGCAGGGCAACGGCGTCGACCGGCTTCGAGCCGGCCGACGACAGCGAATACAGCCGATAGCTGGCTCCGGTGTCCGTCGCTAGTATCGAGGGTGGCACGATGACATAGCCGCCGTCCCCGCGAAAATCGATGTGCGCGCTCGCCGCCTGCCAGCAGCGCTGCGGCCGATCTGCGATCGCGACAAAGTACACGTGCATGCCGCCCGACGGAGTGCGCACCCGGGCGAGTTCCCCGTCGACCAGCCCTGCGGCGGTGGCGCGCTCGAACGCGGCGAAGCCGGCATCCGCTTTGGTCACGTCGATGTCCACGACGTCGATTCCCGACGCGCTGCCCGTCGGCATCCCGATGTTCGCACTCGGCCACCGCGTCCACCACGCCCGCACCTGCTCGAGGTCGGAGCTCGCGTCATGAAACCCCGCAGGCGTGAGCGGATGTTTACCCTCCGGCACACACGGAAACACCGGAATCCCCGCCCGCGCGAAGGCAAGCGCGGCATCCCGCACCGACAGCCGGCTCGAGGCCACCAACACCTCAGCGACGCTCATAAGAACTCCGGACGTGGAGCCATACGTGCAAATTCACATCAATCACCTTCCCGGAGGACTGCCACGCACGCGTGGCTCGATGACACGGAGGTGCGCCTCGATTCGCTGATGCGTTCGGCGAGGCCGCTCCGTGTTGAGCATGCTCAATCTCAATTCACGGTCAGTTTTAGCACCACATTTGAGCATGCGCAACCCTTGTGTTGATCATGCTCAAAGAGTAGATTGAGCATTCTCAATGACCTGAGCATCCATCAGCACCGGGAAGTGAAGGGGCGCATGACCGACGAGGAGAGCATGACAGCCGCGGAGGATCTCGCGAAGCGCCTCCGCCTGCTGCTCGATGTCGCCGAGGCCGAGACGGGTAGCGAACCGACCTTCACCCAAATCGCCGCGTTCCTCGAAGCGCGTGGCACAAATCTCTCGAGATCGCGATGGACGTACATCGTGAACGGTCACCGGTACGTGCAAGATGCAACACTTTTCGAAGGCCTCGCCGCATTCTTCGACGTTGACCCTGACTTTCTCGCTGGCTCGGAAGGTGCCGAGGTGCCGGCCAAGGTCAGCGCCCAACTCGATCTCGTTCGGTCGATGAGGGCAGCGCGCGTGAAATCGTATGCGGCGCGCACCCTCGGTGACATTTCCCCCAACGCGCTCCAAGCGATCAGTAGATTCCTCGACGCAGAGGTCTCGGCGGAAGCGCACGCAACCAAGTCCGGAGGGGAGTGACGAGGCAGTGAATAGCGTGGTGAGCGTGTCGACGGCGCTCGATCAACTCGCCCTAGGCGAGACTTTCACCTTTGACGAACTCATCGGCGCCGTGCAGCGAAGCCGGGGGCGTCGCCTGCGCATAGTCGAGCTCGTGGGCGTCACGGGTCGCGACGGCTTGTGCGCCGTTTGGTTTGAGGCGGGCGGCGACGATGTCATCCTGCACGCCCAGAGCGATTCGGCGCTGCACGAGCAACAGTTCGTGCTGCACGAATTGGCCCATATGATCCTCGCCCACGAAGTCGACGACGACTCCGACGTTCCTGACATCCTGCTGCCGGACATTCCACCCGAAACTCGTCGCCGATTGCTCCGGCGCCAGGATCTCAACACGGTCAAGGAAGTTCAGGCCGAGACTCTGGCCGACCACCTCGCTGCAGCCATCAGGGGATCCACGATGCACCGGTCACGGTATCTGGAGGTCTTCGGATGATAGTCGTGCTCGTCGCCGCGTTCATGTGGCTGCTCGTCGCGGCCCTGCTCATCCTGCGGCGGGGTCGTGCCGAGCGCAACATCACCTACGCCGCGCTGACTATCGCAATCGCGATGACCCTGAACATCGATCAGGCTTATCGGATACTCGATAGATACGCCGGCGGCACCAACCTGGTGACCCTCGTGGCGGATGCAACGCTCATGATTGGCGTCTTCCTCCTCGGTCGCGCAGTGATGAGAGCTTCCGAGCACCAACCACGGGCCGCGCAGCTTGCCCTCGGCCGGTTCACCCTTGTGGCAGCAGTCATTGGCGCCATCGGCACGTTCCTGCTCATTGATCGCGGCATCACCACCACGAGCTTCATGCTCGAGCTCGGCGAGCAGCCCGCGGCCGCCGCCTACTCGATGATCCAGTTCAGCTACTACGCGATCGTGCTCTCAGCGATGGCCGCACTCGCGGCGCGGCAGCTCCGAAGCAGCGCGGGCGCTCAGCAGCTACCGCCGGTGTCGCTGCTTCTCGGCAGCATTTGCGGGGTCGCGCTGAGCATTGTCGTCATCACCATGGATCTCGCTCATGTGGTGCGCAACCTCACCCTGATGACGTCCGTTGCTGTCGCGTATGAACCCCTCCATCTGTTGACCTTCCTGCTTCTCTCCCTCGGATTCGCCGGCCAACCCGCAGCCCGCACCCTGCAGGCACGATCACGCGACCAGAATACTCGCACGCTCGTTCACGACCTTGAGCCGATTTGGGCCGCCGCGACGATGGCCCGTCCGGGAATTAGCCAGATCGAGCAGGCCGCGTTCAACGCCGCCGACCCCGAGACGCTGCTCCATCGGCAAGTCGTCGAAATCCGCGACGCAATGATCGATACGAGGGTGGAGTTTCACGTGAGTGCCGGCGACCGGGAACTTATCGAGCGGGCCGAACGGTACCTGCTGGGAACAAGATTGAGCGACGCGGCACCTGTTGCCCCGCCTGCTCGACAAGGCCCGCACCGACGATGAAAGCCCTCTGGGCGTTCGCGGGTGTGGTCGTCGGCAGTGGTGTGGCACTTGCGGGCGTTGGCCTGGCAATCGCGCGGCGCCTGACCGCCCCGGTAAGTGGTCGCCGGTACGATCTCACCATTCGAGGCGTCGACAATACGGGGGAGCGACCAGTTGTCATCCTTGATCGCGCGTCAGCCACCGCCGCGCCCGGCGACTACTGCCTCATCCTCGAGAACGGCGGATGGATCAAGTTGGCGAACGACGTCGAGAACCGCGGGCCGAATCTCGTCGGCCGCGAGGTCGTAGGGGAGTCGGGGCCAGGCCTGGTTGCCGGCCAGAGAGCATCCTGGAGCGGCATCTATTTCCAGACTCCTGCGGATGCCGGACTCCAAGCAACAGATGTTGAAATCCAAACGGATGTCGGCCCCGCGCCCGCCTGGCTAATCCCGCCCCAAGGCTCCCCGTCGACCACGTGGGCCATCCACATCCACGGACTCGGAAGCACGCGCGCGGGTACGCTGCGTGGCGTGCAGGTCGCCTCGGAAATCGGGTTGACCTCCCTCGTCGTGACGTATCGGAACGACGGCGAAGGTCCCCGGGTCGGGACCGGGAGATCTGAACTCGGCGCCGCCGAAGTCGATGACGTACGCGCGGCAGCGAACTACGCGCGCGAGAACGGCGCACGTAGCATCATCCTGTTCGGGTGGTCCATGGGCGCAGCCATCGCACTGCAATTCGTCGCAGACCCCAAGCTTCGCGGTATCGTCCTCGGGCTCGTGCTGGAGTCGCCCATCCTCGACTGGGTCGCGACGATCAAAGCGAACTGCGCACGGTCTGGCCTGCCCTCGTGGGCCGGCGCGCTAGCCGTGCCGTGGCTCAACTGCCAGCCGCTCGCTCGACTAATCGGTCTCGCCAATCCAATCAATCTGCGGAGTTTCGACTGGATCGAGCGCGCTGACGAGGTGACGGTGCCGACGCTCATCCTTCACGGCACCCTCGACACGTCATCGCCGCCTGGCGTCTCGACTCGTCTTAGCGCGCATCGACGCGGCGTCGTCGACTTCGAAGCATTTGATGCAGACCACACGATGAGCTGGAACTCGGATCGCGACCGCTGGAGAGCAGTCCTTACCGCGTGGATGACAGCCCTACCAACGATCAGGGGGATTTGAACCTGCGTCGCAGTCATCTCCGTCACCCGTTAAAGTGACAGGCTCCTCATGAGGTCTTCCTCGCCGCCGTTATTGCATTGACCGCTTGAAACTCTCAGCACCCACGGACTACTTTTCAAAGAGCGTCGACACGGGAGACAGCGGCCCTAGCCGGACTTCGTGAACGGAGCGCAGCGGGATGTCTTTATGAGGCCGTCCGAGGACTGTACCGATATCACGGCCGGACCGGAGCTGAGGTTGTTGTCAATGATGTCGTCGCCGGTGGCGTTCAGACGCGCCCAATAGCAGTTAGATCCGCCGTCCGATGAATATGTACCCGGCTGGATATTGGTGCCAACCCGAAATGTTCCGTCGCCAGCGAATGTGTTGGCGGCGATGACGTCTTCGGCGCCCTGGATCTCGCCCTCGCGTGTATCCAAGGCCGATGACCGCGCGGTCAGCGCGGCCTCTGCCGCCGTGAGCTCTTCCTCCCGAAGCTCCGCGGCACCCACCTTCGACCGCAGTCCGCTGATCGTATCGTTTTGTTTGCTCCAGTCGCTTCGGAGCGAATCGTAGTTGTCACTCTTCGTTGTGAACTCCGCCTGAACGTCATTCGTTGCTCCTACCTGGCTCGAGAGCATGACCCCCAAGGTCGCGATGGCGATTGCTGCGACAGCGCTGGTGGCGACTAGGACGAGTAGTGGGGTGCGCTTGGTTCGCAAGTCAGGCATCCGCTTGAAGAGAATGGACAAGCGGGTGACGATGGCCGCGCCCTTTGATCCAGGGTGGGGCGGAGTGAGATTCGGTTCGGTGCTGTCGTTCATGATGGTTTCTCCTGTGTTCATTTACGCGTCTGCGCAGTAGCGGGGGCAGGACTGCCCTCGCCCGGCCCCACCTACCCCCTTTTCGGGCAGGCTATTCGGCGAGCAGCGTCCAGTTGCCGTCGGCGCTCACGACGATTGCCGACGGGCCTGAGCTGAGCGGCACCGTTCCCGAGTAGGCGCCGATTTCGTTCACGAGCAGCCCCATGCTGAAGGCCTCGTCGGTCTCCTCAACGATCGAGAAGTTTCTCGAGCCGTCGTGTGTGGCCGTGAGCTTGCCGGCGGAGCCGTCGAAGAGATACACGCCGTCGCCGACACCGGATGCGACGAGCGCGGGAGCCGCAGAGATGGGCGCGATGGTCAGGCTCCAGTTTCCATCGGCCGTGATCTGCAGGGTCGTGTCCTCGCCGAAGGAGTTGAAGCCGTACTCGGTCGTTCCGCTGTATGTGCCGATCGTGTTCACGAGCAGCTGTCCAGTGGAGGCGTTGCTCGCGTCGAGTACGGAAATTGAGAAGTTTCTCGTACCGTCGTGGGTCGCGGTGACGATTCCGGCGGTGGCGCCGGCGGGCAAGGTGATGAGGTTATCGCCGGCACCGGTCTGGGTGACGACCTCGAAGGTTCCGAAAGCGTCGTCGGCCCATGACTGCACGGTGTCGACCGGCGCCGCTTCAACGACCGGCTCTTCAACGGCGGGTTCCTCCGCGGCCGGTTCGGCCGCCGAATCGGCGACCGGAGCCACGGCCGCCGGAATAGCACTCGGCGCGTTGCTCGCGTTGACTCCGGAGACGATCATTGACAGCACGGTTACCGCGCCGGTGATGATCCAGGCGATCTTCTTGTACTGGTCGTACCCGGCAAGCCGGAGTCCCTGCTTGTCGCGGCCTTTGGCCAGGACGAGGATCAGATCGACCAGCCACCAGATTCCTAGGCCGCCGAACGTCAGCAGTTTCGCGACGCCTGAGCCGACCTTGCCGAGGTAGAAGCGGTCCACGCCGAAGATGCCGAGCAGCCAGGCGAAGAGCCAGGTGGCCACAAAGGACTTCGGTGAGACCGCGGGGCCGATCAGTCGCGCGTCAGTGGCCGGTACGGCGGCGGGTGCTGGCTGCAAAAACTGCTCCTGCTGGGATGTCGGCACTCCGGCCGGGGGCGCGTTGTGGTTGGTCGTGGGCATTTTGTTATCCTCTGTTTGTTGTGGTGGGTGCGTGAAGTGGACCGGTAGGGCTACTGCTGGGAAAGTTCGACGACGATGTCGAGACCGCTATCCGGGTGATAGCCCCAGGAGGCGTCGAAATCGTCCCAGGTCGCCGTCTGCCGGCCGTCGAGTGCGCGCGTGCTGCCGATGCGGGTGTTGACGCTGTCGGGTACCTCAAGTTGGTCGAGAACGCAGAGCACGTCGATGTAGTCAGCACCGGGAGACTCCTCGCCTTCGCTCTGCATCGAGATGCTTTGGCCCTCGTCGCCCACGGTGATCCACACGTTGTCGACGACGTCGCAGGTCTGGGTGGCATCGGCGATGGCGGTGGACGCCAAGAGAGAGCCGGTCCCTCCACCCAACGACGCAGCGGTTAGCGTGCCGCCGACACCGACGATGAGGCCAATGGCCAGGATGACGAGACCGATCGTCAGGTCGCGTTTGTTGAACGCGGGGCCCTGTGGCAGCGGCGGCGGTGCGAGTTGTTCGGCCGTGACGTCGCCGAATTCTGGTTCCATGATTGTGCTCCTCTAGCTGGGATGCAGTGTGAGCGGGTGAGGGGCGGTCATTCCCCCAAATGACAACGACCGTTCCTCACCCGCCGGTACCGACCGACTGCGGCAGGCACGACACCAAACTATTGGTTCGCTACAAACAAAACGACTCTGACGTTGATAAGAGGGGTTATCAGTAATAGATGTTGCACAACAATGAGGGTTGGCCGTAGCCTGAGGACATCAACGAGGGGAGCGCAGCATGACGACCACCGACACCAGCCTGCTGATGACCATGTCCGACATCGCGGGCCTTGCCCAGGTGCAGCGTCCGGTCGTCTCGGTCTGGCGCAGCCGCTCGGCCGGCACCGATACTCCCTTTCCGGCCCCGGTCAGCCGCCAGCGCGGTGTCGACCTCTTCGACGCCGACCAGGTGGGTAGTTGGCTCGAAAGCACCGGCCGCGGCAACAACCGCGAGGCCGCGGCGGATGCCGCCGCTTACGCCGTGCCCGACGCTTCGCAGGGTGCAGACGAGTTCGACGAGCAGACCTTTCGCGGCGTCACCGCTCTGATCGCCCTGCGCGCCGCGAGCGATCACGCGCTCAGTACCCTTACCGCAGCCGAGCTGGTTGACCTGGCCGACGAGTATGACCCCGACGACGACCTGCTGCTCCGCGAGATCGAAGCCCTCGGCGACACCCTGCCCGTCCTGGTGGCTTACGTCGATTCCCTGGTCGAAGCCGCGTTCGGCCCGGCGCCCGCCTTCGAACGGATGCTCACCGACCGTTTCAAGCGCAACCTCGCCGGCGAGGGCGATCTCACGCTCAGCCGTGCAGCCCTGGACCTCATGACCGAGACCGTCACCGCGCTGCGCCTCACTCAGCCCGCTGATTCGGTGCTCGTCGACCCCACGGGCAGCGCGAGCGACCTGCTCATTGCTATTCACCAGGGCGAGGTTCCGGTGATGACAGCGAACGTCGACAGCCCCACCGCCCGGCTGCAGCGCCGCCGCCTAATGGTGCACGGGATCGTGCGCACCGAGCTGCAGGTTCTGCCGTCCGGCGCCTTCAGCGTCACCGGCGCCGCCGTGCACGTGGCGCAGTATCCCTCGGCCGCCCGGCCCACGATGACGCCGGAGCAGATTCTCTCCGATATCGAGCAGAGCGTGCTGCAGATGACCGACGAACAGCTAGCCGTGGTTCTGGCACCTGCATCGGTGCTCAGCGACATCGGCATCAGCCGCGACGCCGAGAAACTGCGCTCATCTTTATTGCGCTCCGGTCGAGTGCGCGCCATCGTGCGCCTGCCCGCCGGGCTGCTGACCGGAAAACCGCAACAGTTGCAGGCGCTCTGGGTGCTCGGCGGCGCCTATACCGCGGTCGCCCTCGCCGACCGCTACGCCATGGTGGCCGACCTCGTGGCGACTACGCTCAATGAGGCTGCCATCGACGCACTCGTGAGCGACCTCGCCGCCTCGCTCGGCAGCCAGCGCATGGTGCGTGCCCACGCCTTTCGCTTTGCCCGACTCGTGCTTACCCGCAGCCTGCTCGCCAGTCGCCGCTCCCTCGTGGCGGGGGTGAGCACCGTAATCCCGGCACGCGATCAGCCCGCCGCGGCACTCGCCGTGTCCATCGACCGGCTCGCGGCACTGCTCCATGCCGACCTGGCAGTCGAAGCCGCGAGCGAACAGGCCACGACCTCGACCGTGCACGAGATGCTCTCCGCTGGGCACCTGCGCTATATCCCGGGCAATCGCATCGCCGCCGAGGATGTCAATATCGACGTGATCGAGGGCGCAGCGGATGCCGCCGGCATCCGCTTGATCGGCCCGGCCGAAGTCGCGAACCCTTCACAGCTCGGCCACCGACGCATCGACCGACTGAGATTCGCGGCCGCATACCCCGCCGGCCGCGTGACCGAGCCCGGCGACGTGGTGTTCTGCACCTCGCCCCGGCCGGCCGCAATGGTCGACACGGAAGGCACCTCAGTCGTGGTCTTTCCGGCCCGCATTCTTCGCATCGAGCAAGCCGACCCGAATGGTCTGCTCGATGCGGTACTCGCCGCCGACATTGCGGCGTTGCCCCCCGGCCATCGCCGATGGCGCGCCTGGCCGGTGCGTCAGGTCGCCTTGGAACAACGCGCGGCGCTTGACGACGCTCTGACCTCGCTACGGTGGGAACAGAAGCTTGCGCGCGAACGGCTGGGGCAGCTCGATCAGCTCACCGATTTGCTCTTGGCCGGTGTCACCGCTGGCACTATCACCCTTGCTTCTGACGCACCATCGAAAGGAACTACCTAGTGGCACCGAAGACCAAGATCGCCGCCCTGCCGTCGACCATGAAAGAACTGAAAGACACCCTGTGGAAGGCCGCCGACAAGCTGCGCGGATCCATGGACGCCTCGCAGTACAAAGACGTCATTCTCGGCCTGGTATTCCTCAAGTACGTCAGTGACTCCTTCGACGAGCGCCGAGAGCAGATTCGCACCGAGCTCGCCGCCGACGGCCTCGACGACGACCAGATCGGCCAACTCATCGACGACGTCGACGAATACACCGGCCGTCGCGTTTTCTGGGTGCCGGCCGCCGCCCGCTGGACCTACATCGCCGAAAACGCCAAGGGCATCGCAGGTGCGGCCGGGGAGCCGTTCAAGCAGGTCGGTCAGCTCATCGATGAGGCCATGGACCTCATCATGGTCGCTAACCCCACCCTCGCCGCCACGCTGCCGCGCATCTACAACCGTGACGGTGTCGACCAGCGCCGCCTCGGTGAACTGCTCGACCTGTTCAACTCCGCCCGGTTCACCGGTGAAGGGTCGACTAAGGCCCGCGACCTGCTCGGCGAGGTCTACGAGTACTTTCTGGAGAAGTTCGCCAAGGCTGAGGGCAAGCGCGGCGGCGAGTTCTACACTCCGGCCGGCGTCGTGCGGGTGCTGGTTGAGATGCTCGAACCCACCCGCGGCCGTGTCTATGACCCGTGCTGTGGATCGGGTGGCATGTTCGTGCAGGCCGAGAAGTTTCTAGAAAGCCACCATAAAGAGGGCTCCGAGCTGTCGGTCTTCGGCCAGGAGCTTAACGAGCGCACTTGGCGCATGGCCAAGATGAACCTCGCCATCCACGGCCTCAACGGCAACCTCGCCAGCCGCTGGGGCGACACCTTCGCCCGCGACCAGCACCCCGACATGCAGGCCGACTATGTTCTGGCCAACCCGCCGTTCAATATCAAGGACTGGGCCCGCAACGAGCAGGATCCGCGCTGGCGCTACGGCGTGCCCCCCGCTGGCAACGCCAATTACGCCTGGATTCAGCACATCATCTCCAAGCTGAGCCCCGGCGGAAGCGCCGGCGTGGTGATGGCCAACGGGTCGATGTCGTCCAACTCCGGCGGCGAAGGCGAGATTCGCGCCCAGCTTGTGGAGGCCGACCTCGTCGCCTGCATGGTCGCGCTGCCGACACAGCTGTTTCGCAGCACCGGCATCCCGGTCTGCACCTGGTTCTTCGCCAAAGACAAAACCGCGGGTGAGAAAGGCAGCGTCGACCGCACCGGCCAGGTGCTCTTCATCGACGCCCGCAACCTCGGAACCATGGTCGACCGCGCCGAGCGCGCCCTCAGCGACGACGACATCGCCAAGATCACCGGCACCTATCACGCCTGGCGCGGCACGCCCTCCGCAGCGGATGCTGGTCTCACCTACGCAGACGAGCCCGGTTTCGCCTACTCCGCCCCGCTCGCCGAAATCAAAGCCGCGGAGTACGCGCTGACCCCCGGGCGCTATGTCGGTGCAGTCGAGGCCGAAGCGGATGCCGAGCCGATCGACGAGAAGATCGCCCGCCTGAGCGCCGAGCTCTTCGCCCAGTTCGACGAGTCGGAGCGCCTCGCGGCGGTCGTGCGCGAGCAGTTGGGGCGGATCTGACGTGAAAAACGCTATGCCAATTTCGTCCCTCGCGACAACTAAAGGATTGGTTGGTGGGCCGTTCGGCTCATCTCTCGTTGGTAGTGACTATGAACTGGCCGGGGTGCCCGTAGTTCGCGGTACAAATCTTGGATTTGGAAAATACCTTGGGGGCAGTTTCGTATACGTTTCGGAGGAAAAGGTTGCACGTGATCTGGCCCGAAACACAGCCGCGCCCGGCGACATCGTCTTCACGCAGCGCGGGACTTTGGGGCAGGTCGCGTTGGTGGATGATTCTGGTTCAAGCGAATACGTTGTTTCCCAAAGCCAGATGAGACTCCGCGTCGATCCGGAGGTCGCCGTAGCAGAATTTGTGTATTACGCATGCAGTACGAATCAATTTCTCAAGCAAATATCCGACAACGCGATTTCAACCGGCGTCCCGCACATCAACTTGGGAATACTCGGGCGGTTAACGGTCCCACTCCCGAGCCTTGCGGCACAGACTGGGATCGTGAACGTGCTGGGCGCACTCGACGACAAGATTGCCGCCAACAACAAGCTCATTACAGTGGCCGAGGAGCTGGCGATTCTCCTCGCGGGGCAGATCAAGCCGACCGTCGCCGTTGGCGATCTTGCCAACCATCTAAAACAGTCTGTTGTTCCGTTGCTTCTAGACGCTTCGTGCGTGGCGCATTTCAGTTTGCCCGCCTATGACATTGACAAGTTGCCAGCATTGACTCTCCCGGCTGATATTTTAAGTTCTAAGTTTTTAATTGCTCAGCCTTCGGTTCTAATCTCTAAACTCAACCCGCGATTTCCGAGAGTTTGGAATGTCGCAGATTTACCGATCGAGACGGCTCTTGCCTCCACCGAATTTCTCGTTCTGGACCCTCTTTGGTGTTCCACGACGGTCCTCTGGGCCATCTTGTCGCAGAACGAGTTTGCGATAAACCTCGATGGCAAGGCAGCTGGAACCTCGGGCAGCCACCAGCGTGTGCGCCCCGATGATCTCCTAGCGACGCTCGTCGGTGATCCGCGTCAAATGCCTGACGGTGTCAAAGCTCGTATAACAAACATTGGCCTGACTGCGTTGGAAAGGAGGGCCGAAAATAGGTCACTCGGCGCAACCCGCGACGCCCTGCTCCCACAGCTCATGTTGGGCAAGCTACGCGTCAAAGACGCCGAGAAAACGCTCGCGGGCGTGCTGTAATGCCCACCCTGAAGTCTGGCCCCATCCGTTGATCGAGCTTGCCGAGATCTCCATCGACCAACGCGACCCGCGTTGCCGCCGCAGCCAGCGTCGTGCGCATTGCGATCTCGGCAGGCTCGATCAGCGGAATGGTTGGGTTGCCGAGACTGCTTCCACTGGTCGATTGCGATCACTGACAGGGTCGAACAGCGGAATGGTTACGGCGTTCGGCAGGATCGATTGGCGGGGTGATTACGCCGCTCAATTGTGCAAGGCAGCATTGCACAATTGCCGTGGCGCCCGCCGAGGAACGTTGCAACGGCCTGTTGCAATATTTGTGCAGAGCTCTGCACAACTAGCTTTCACCAGCGTCAAAGTATTGAGGGGATAGGCAATGACGATCACGACATCGACTCCAGCACAGGGGCTGTCGGAAGCGGCGTGGGAGAACTTCGCGCTTGATCAGCTGGGGGAGCCGCTCGGCTGGCTTCCGCTGCCCGGCGAGAAGATCGCGCCGGGCACGGGGGAGCGCGAGTCCTGGAGCGAGCTGCTCATTCGTCCGCGCCTACTGGAGGCGCTGCGCAACCTCAACCCGACCGTGCCGGTCGAGTACTTGCGGCAGGCGCTCGCCGAGGTGACATCGCCTAAGTCGATGGATGCGATCACCGAGAACCAGCGCATGCACGAGTATTTCGTGCATGGGTTTCCGTTCAGCTACCTCGATGCCAGCGGGGCCGAGGTGAGTCCTCGCATCCGTTTGCTCAGTTCTGACCCGGCGCAGAACGACTGGCTGGCCGTGAACCAGGTCACTCTCGTGAAGCCTGACGTGAAGCGCCGGTTCGACCTCGTGCTGTACTGCAATGGCATGCCGGTGAGCATCATCGAGCTGAAGAAGGCGGGCAGCGAGCGGGCAACCGTTGCCGCCGCGCACGCCCAGCTGCAGACCTACCTGCGCGAGTTTCCGATGGCGTTTCGGTTCTGCGTGTTCACGCTGGCCTCCGACGGGCAGTCGGCGGCGTATGGCACGCCGTTCACTCCGCTCAACCATTTTTCGCCGTGGAACGTTGACGACGGGGGCGTGCCGGTGCCGCCTGACAGCACCACGCTGCTCGGCGACGCGGTCACCGGACTCGACACCGCGCTGGCCGGCCTCTACAACCAGGACAATTTTCTGCAGCTGCTCACCTATTTCACCGCGTTCGATGAGGGCGACGACGGCCTCACAAAGCGCATCGCCAAACCGCACCAGTTTTTTGCGGTGAACAAGGCGGTCGCGAGCACCGTGCAGGCCGTGGCCAGCAACGGCAAGGCCGGGGTGGTCTGGCACACGCAGGGCTCGGGCAAATCGATGGAGATGGAGTTGTACACCAACCTGGTGACGCTGCATCCGAAGCTGAAGAACCCGACCGTGGTCGTGATCACCGACCGCAAGGAGCTCGACGGGCAGCTGTTCTCTTCGTTCGATCGCAGTCTGCTGTTGCCGGGCAAGCC
The DNA here is from genome assembly GCF_002929825.1 of Cryobacterium sp. Y29. Classification (GTDB taxonomy): domain Bacteria; phylum Actinomycetota; class Actinomycetes; order Actinomycetales; family Microbacteriaceae; genus Cryobacterium. Next base: position 10,846 of record NZ_PJJN01000037.1, on the reverse strand, counting down.
GGAGCAGATCCTCAAACGCTCCGACCTGCGGCAGAAGCTGAGCGAGCGCAACACCGGCGGAATCTTCTTCACCACGCTGCAGAAATTCGGAATCAGCAAGGCGGAGAAGGATGCCGGGATGGAGCATCCGCTTCTGTCAGACCGGCGCAACATCATTGTCATCGTCGATGAGGCGCATCGCAGCCACTACGACGACCTCGATGGGTATGCCCGGCACCTGCGGGATGCCCTGCCGCACGCGACGCTAATCGCGTTCACCGGCACGCCTATCTCCTTCGACGATCGCAACACGCAAGACGTGTTCGGCGACTACATCGACGTCTACGACCTTTCTCGCGCGGTCGACGATGGCGCGACCGTGCCGGTGTACTTCGAGCCGCGCCTGATCAAGGTGTCGCTGGCAGCTGACGTCACGGAAGAGATGCTCGACGACGCGGCCGACGACGCCACCCAGGGGCTCGACGAAACCGAGCGGGCCCGCATCGAGCAGAGTGTGGCCGTGGTCAACGCGGTCTATGGTGCGCCCGAGCGCATCGCAGCTCTCGCAGCGGACATTGTGGCGCACTGGGAGAACCGACGCGGTCGCATGATCAAGTTCATCGACGCACCGGGCAAGGCCATGATCGTTGGCGGAACCCGCGAGATCTGCGCCCTGTTGTATGAGGCGATCGTTTCGCTCAAGCCCGACTGGCATTCCGCTGCGCTCGACCAGGGCGTTATCAAGGTCGTGTATTCCGGGGATGCGACGGACCAGCCGCCGGTTTCAAACCACGTGCGGCGCACCTCGCAGAACGATGTGATCAAGGCGCGGCTGAAGAACGTCGACGACCCGCTCGAACTCGTCATCGTGAAAGACATGATGCTCACCGGCTTCGACTCGCCGCCGCTGCACACGCTTTATCTCGACCGGCCGCTCAAGGGCGCGCTGCTGATGCAGACGCTCGCGCGGGTGAACCGCACCTTTCGCGGCAAGGAAGATGGGCTGCTCGTGGCCTATGCGCCGCTCGCCGAGAATCTGTCGAAGGCGCTCGCCGAATACACAGCGGATGACCAGACCGGCAAGCCGCTCGGCCGCAACATCGACGAGGTGGTCGCCCTCACCGAGACACTGGTCGAGACCCTGCGCGGTCTGCTGGCCGGGTATGACTGGAAAGCCGTGCTGCATAAGGCCGGACCGAAGGCGTACCTGAACGCGGTGACCGGTTCCGTGAACTACCTGCGGGCACCCGGCACGCCCGGCAACCAGATCGTCGAGGGTGAGGAGACCCTCGGGGTGAAGTACCGCCGATATTCCGGGCAGCTGTCACGGGCTTGGGCCTTATGCTCGGGGTCGCAAAATCTGGCGGCGCTGCGCCCAGAGGTGCAAATCTACGAGGAAATCCGGGTCTGGATGGCCAAAGCGGATGCCCTCGAGCGGCAGTCCCGCGGCGAACCGATTCCCGAGGAGATTCAGCGGTTGCTGGGGGAGCTGATCTCGTCCGCAACGTCGTCGGGTGAGGTGCTCGACATCTACGAGGCGGCCGGCATGCCGAAGCCGTCGCTAAGCGATCTGACGCCGGAGTTCGTGGCCAAGACACAGCAGGCGCGCAACCCGCATTTGGCGATTGAAGCGTTGCGCAAGCTGCTGACCGAGGAGGCTGTGGCATCCACTCGCAACAACATGGTGCGGCAGCGCGCATTCTCGGAACGGATCACCGAGCTGATGAACAAGTACACCAACCAGCAGTTGACTTCAGCCGAGGTGATCGCCGCGCTCGTGGAGATGTCGCGGGAGGTCGCCGCCGAGTCGCAGCGTGGTTTGCACTTCAAGCCGGCGCTGACGAGCGATGAGCTGGCGTTCTATGACGCGGTCGCGCAGAACGAGTCCGCCGTGGACCTGCAGGGCGAGGGCAAGCTGGCCGACATCGCGCGCGGTCTCGTGCAGGTGATGCGACGCGACGTGCGCACCGACTGGACTGTGCGCGACGACGTGCGCGCCAAGCTGCGCTCGTCGATCAAGCGGCTGCTCGTGCTGAACGGCTACCCGCCCGACCAGCAGCCCGGCGCGATCAAGCTGGTGATGGAGCAGATGGAGTCGATGGCGCTGCGATTCAGTGGAGAGCGTACAGAAAATGTCGTCTGAGCCTGAACTGCGGAATGTTGCAATCCTGGTTGGGAACGGGCTAAGTGTGGCGTTCAACCCGGCCCTCAACCTTCGGGTGATAACGCAGGAAATGACCGAGCGAATAAGTAGAGCATCTGAAGGAGGATCCGACGTCGTTGCCGCGATGAAGGAGATTGCGGTGCACGCCTTGCCTGCGGGCGCAACCACGGATGACGATTTCGAGCTACTTGTCGGAGCGTTCGGGTCCGAGAGCACCACTTTAGGACACCTGCATAAGTTGGCGAAGCTAGTCTCCCCGCTCGATGAGACCCTCCGAGAATCAATAGTCAGAGTTACCGAGTTTGCTGAGCGAGTGCGAGACACGGGTTTGAGCCATGTTCTCGAAGTAATTTATGAGCGTTCGCATGCCTACCGGGAGGATGCTCATTCGCTCCACTCGCTTGTGGGTGCGATAACCAATGCCTTTCCAGGAAAAGTTGTCTTCGGAAACTTGAACTACGACACGCTGCTACTCTCGGCACTCCTTTCCGTTTGTCAAGATGGTTTGGCGGATATGGGATACGGCTGGAAGGACGTAACTATATCGAACGATGATGGTACTGAATTTCCAGTTGCACGGCTGCGACGCAAGCCGTCGGATTTCCCGTCGACCAGGCGAGTGCAGCTCTTGCATTTGCATGGATCGCTGACTTTCTGGACTGACCGCGAAAAGAATATTTTCGTGAAGGTGGAAGCCAGCCGGCTAAGAGGCAAAGCCTTTTGGGAAGAACTAAGGAATGATGAGACGCGGCTGCGGCCTGTTGTGGTCCTTGCGAACCAGCGCGACAAAACTGCCCAAGTTACTGAATTCCCTTTCGCCCTCGCGTATCAAATGTTTGATAACGGTCTTGGGGCCAGCGACCATTGGCTCGTGGTGGGCTATTCGTTTCGGGACGACGCCATTAATGATCTTCTACGCACGGAATTTGCAGGACGAAAGGCAAAGCCTCGCGTCCTCGTCGTCACATACGGTGATCTGCTCACGAAGATAGAAGTGGAGAGAGCGTTTGGATGGAACGCGGAAGACAATGATTCAAGTTATTGGCTTCAGATAAATCGCGCCGGGGCAGATGGGGTCGAGAATAGTGCCGATTGGGAGGCATTCACCTCTGTCAAGGAATTCTCGGCGGCGGCGGCGGCGGCGTCGTCGGTTGTTGGCCTCACGGCTTGAATGACGCGTAAGGCGGACGGCGTCTTGAACTCTGTCGCCTTGGGAACGCAGATCAGGTTTGCTGGGCTATCCGAATCGAAGGCACCGGTGCTCCTGCGGCACTTGCGACCTCAATAGAAGGGGCGTCCAGCCTCCCACGCAATATGCAGTCCCACGCCTCTTGCAGATCGAGGCGGACTAGGCATTATCGCTGCAGAAGTCACAGGCCGCGGCGTCGATGCAAGTGATTCGCGAAGGTGACTCCTGTTGAGTAGCGGAGTGTCGATATCGGCACCTTCACCGTGAAAGAAGCCCAGTCGTGAACCTGCGGGCATCCTCATCTGATATCTCGAATGTGACGAATGCGAAGCGGTGTCTTTGGTGGGCGGAGGGGGAATGAACGACGGATCATCCCTCAATCCGTCTTGACGATCGCATGTCGATGGAATAATCGCTGTCATAATCAAGGACATATGGCGACCTCAACTAAATCCCCCGATGTCTACGCGTTTCCGCTCTGGTCTGACGAGCCCGCTGAACAGGATCTTCTTGCATTTCGGGCAGTTGCAGAGACCGTAGCCGACGCCATCTTCGATGACGACCTAGATCCGATAGCAATTGGGCTATCCGGTTCGTGGGGGAGCGGCAAGACTAGCGTTCTTGAGCTGCTCGTCGACGAGATCACGACTCGGTCGAAAGCGCACGAGGGTAAGGTGCTCGTCGTGTCGACGCAGCCATGGCGGTACGACCCCTCGGTCGGTCCCAAGGAGAGCCTCATTGCAGAGGTTCTCGGAGTTCTCAATGGCGAGTTCAACCTTGAGGACCCAGTCGGTAAGGCAGGTCTTGAGGCTTTCAAGAAGCTCGTTCGGAAGGTCAACTGGACCAAGGCGGTGAAGATGGCAGCTCGCACTGCCATCACAATGCAGCTTCCGAATGTTGATGACATCTTTGGCCTCGTTAATGACGAACCAGAGAGCCTCGACGGCGAGAAGGGTATGGCGGAGTTTCGTGAGCAGTTCCAGGCGCTGCTTGCCGACCCTGCACTTAGGCACATCTCTCGTGTGGTTGTGCTGGTAGACGACCTCGACAGATGCCTTCCGGACACCGTTGTCGAGACGCTTGAGGCTATTCGGCTGTTCCTGTCCGCCAAGGGGATGTCGTTCGTGATTGCTGCGGATGAGGACCGCGTGGCCGACGCGATCCAGCAGAAGCTGAAGACTCCCGTCGATGAAAAGAACGACGAGAGCCCGGCCAAGCTCTATCTCCACAAGATCGTTCAGACTACGATTCCAGTTCCTGCGTTGAGTCGGTTCGACACCGAGGCGTACCTATTCCTCCTGCTTGGAAAAGTGGGGCTTGACGATGACGCCTACGCAAAGTTGGTCGTGCAGTGTGATGCGCTCAGAATTTCAGGTGGTGGACTGGATGCTATCGAAGTGCTGGAGGGAAGCTCACTCGCTGATCACTTGGTAACAGCTGCGCGTCTGACCCCAATCCTCTACGAGAAGTTCCACGGGAACCCGCGGCGCATCAAGCGCTTCCTCAACGACCTCAACGTCCGTAAGAGCATCGCATGGCGGCGTGGTTTCAAACTCGAGCCTGCAGCGGTCGCCAAGCTGATGGTGCTCGAGCGAATCCTGACGGACGACTTCAAGATGGTTCTCGACTGGCTTGCCACGAATCAGCTCCGGGACAAACTGGAGGCGTTGGATGCTCTGGCGAACGGAGCTCGTGGCTCCGCGGAAGCGGAACTTCCGGCGGAGCCCTCCGATGCTTCAGAGAGTAAACCCGGAGACAAAGCGCAGCGCACTCCGGCCGCCTCGGATTTGCCGACTCCGCCGCCGCCCAGTCCGGACGAGGGCTTCAGCGACACTTTGCGGCGTTGGGCGATACTCCCGCCTGCCCTTGATGCAGCTGCGATCGCTGGGTACCTGTATCTCGCAGCCTCCTTCGCAAAAATTGAAGTCATCGATTCTGGTCTTCCCGAGCGTCTTCGCGATCTTGCCTCTTCCCTCACCTCCTCTCTCAAGGTCGACCGATCGGGTATCACCGAAGCATCGTTGAAGGCGCTTCCAGAGTCTGACGCACGAACGCTCGTGGATTTCCTGGGACGACGAACTCGCGACCAACCGTCGATTCAGAAGTTCTCCGTGGAGAGCCTTCTTCGGATCGCCGACGCCCAATCGGCCGTGACTGCGGACGTCATACGCGCACTTAAGTCGGTGCGTGGCATCGACATCGAGGCCGCAACGGTCCTCAAACTGCGTCCACTGGATTCAGGGACGTACGGGCCTGTGCTTACACTTTGGAAATCTGGCGCGCAGCTTGAACCCGTCCTCAGGTCGATCACGGTCGTTGAGAAGGCGTGGGAAGTCCATGGGAACTAGTGGCTCATTCGGCGGTAGCGGTGGCACCGACGCCAAGGATCTTCGCGACAACATCGCGGCGTGGCTCGACGGTGATGGTGCTGGCTTCGGGGGCGATGACGGTGCGCCCGCAACAGACGGTGATCCTGACGGATCTTCAACGAAACCTCAAGGTGCACCAGGTGCCTCTGGTCCAACCATTGACCTTCGGCCTGCGGTTCGCCTTCTCTTTCGTTCAAGGGGCGGCGCAGGCGACGGTCCCGGGAGTGGGGGCGGGGGTGGCACGGGCGGCGGCGGGCGGTCCTCAGGCGGCGTAACTCGATCAGTCGGGCGCATCTCTCGCGCTGCCGGGCGGGCTGGACGACTCGCTCTCGCATACTCCTCGGGTGACCGTACTGCTTTGCAGAGCGCGGGACTCAATTACGACGAGCTTCGCGCTCTCGGCGACCCGGTTGCCATCGGAATCAAGATCGTCGAGGCGGCGTTTGAGGCTAAGGCGGACAGCACGCTCGCGGACGCCGAGGAACGTGACATTGTTGCGGAGGTCGTGGCCTGGATACTCGAATACCCCGCGGATCGCCTGCCGTCCCCCGAAGATATCGTCCGAAAGTCCATCGAAACCACCATCGTCGAGACGGCGCTAACAGAGATCTCATCCTCGCTTCACGACAAGGGCGCCTCCTTCTCCGAGCGGCGGAGTGTCGAACAACAGATCCGCGACGTCGCAGCTGAGTACGCGTCGCAGGCAGACTTAAGTGCCACGGGTGCCACGGAACTGGAGATGGCTACGGCGATCGAGACTGGGATTCGAGACATCGGCATGATTTTTGGAGTCGACCAATGAGCCGCCTTATCTTGTCGCTGTCCGAAAGCTCGGCGCAGACAGCGCTAGAGGACGGTATGTATGACGAGGTGTTCCTTTGGACAAACAACGATCGAACAACTTTCACCGGCTCGAACGGACCCTTCCTAGCCGAGCTCGGTGCAGTCAACCCGATCAACGTCGATCTGGTGCGCATCGCCCTCGCCGTGCTTGCGTCCGACCGGTCGATACTCCGCGAGCGCGGTGGGTCAAGCTGGAACGCGCGTGACTTCGATCTGACCATCGAGGTCGCCGATCCTGCACGTTGGGGAGCAAACGTCGACGATTTATCCGCCATAATCGGATTCCTCACTGGTGATCGATGGGCGTTCACCTTTGCCCAAGCGCCAGCCATGGCGGCACCGCAGCTCCCCCTTGAGGGCTCGCGACACGAGCGCACGATCCTTCTGAGCGGCGGCGCAGACTCCGCCGTAGGCGCCCTCATTTCAGCGCTCGATTTAGGCCCGGACAGTTCCCAGGCCCTAGCCTCACACTTCAGCTCTACTGCGATTTCACCGGTCCAACGTGAACTCGTGTCGGTGATTGAGAGGCTTGTCCCGGATCAAGCACAGGTCCACCATCAGTTCCACCTGAGCCGCGCGGCGAAACGCTTAGACGGCACCGCCTTCAGAAATGAATCGTCAACGAGATCCCGATCGTTCCTCTTTCTCGCTCTCGGCTTGGCCGTCGCCGAACAGGCACAATCGACTCTGTGGATCCCCGAGAATGGCTTTGCTTCGCTGAACCCGCCTCTCGGGCCCGACCGCCGAGGGAGCCTCTCAACCCACACCACCCACCCTCGATTCCTCCGCGACCTCAGCTCGCTTGTCAGAAGCCTCGACGGGCACGGTGCGCTGGAGAATCCGTTCGAATCGATCACAAAGGGGGAGATGTTTCGCCGACTCGCCGCGTCGATCGGCGTCGACGAAGCATCGACATATCTCAGCGCGACGAACTCCTGCTCACACACCGACGGTCGGTACAGCGGGGCACCGGCCGGCTCCTCGTGCGGGGTGTGCTTCGGGTGCCTTGTTCGACGCTCGGCCTTCGTTGCCTCGGGCGTTCCCGATATGACTACCTACCTTGTTAATGACCGGACTGGCCAATTCGATGATTTCGTGGCAGGCAAGAGCATCGTTGAGCCGATGCGCGACTTCGTCTATCGGGGTGTGCGCCCCCGCGATGTGATGGTGATGTCGCTGCCAGACGACTATGCGGCACAGGACGCGCTCGCCCTCTGCGCGCTCGGCGTCGACGAGCTTCGGGGCGTGGTTGGATGACTCCAACGCTTCCACCGCTCGATCTTCATGCGCACGTGAAGACCACGATCCCGGCTAGAGATTTGGAACGACTTGGTGCCGTGGTATTTGTTGCGACGCGGTCGCTGGACGAGTTCGCATCGACGCAGCAGCGGCATGATGCCGTGACTATATGGGGTGTGGGCTGTCACCCCGGAGTAGTAGCCGCGCAGAACGCCTTCAACGCTGCACGATTTGCTGGGCTCGTTCTCACGACGCCTTTCGTTAGCGAGGTTGGTCTGGATGGTCGATCGAAAGTACCATTGGACCAGCAGGAAGCGACGTTCCGTGCTGTCCTTCATGAACTGACCAAGATCCCTCGCATCACTTCCATCCACAGCAGTGGAGCCCCTCGTCGCGTACTGGAGGCATTATCAGCGACGCCTGTGCGCGGAGTTGTCCTTCACTGGTGGCGCGGTACATGGGCGGAAACGGCACGTGCGGTGGAGCTCGGTTGCTGGTTTTCGGTGAATGCCTCCGGGATCAAGACTCCCGCTGACGTCGCACACATCCCGCTCGATCGCGTACTGACCGAGACTGATCATCCGTCAGGCGACCGTGGAACACCCGAACCCCGCCAACCAGGATCGGTGCAGCTCGTCGAACAAGCCCTGGCCGAGATCCACGGAATGACCGTCGCTGATATTCGACAGCAGATATGGGGAAACTTTTCGAAGTTGGTGGCCGACGTAGGCGTCGAGCCTCTTCTTCCAGGCCCTGTTCAGCGAATGGTCGCGGCAGTAAGGAATCGGTAGATCTTGGCAAATCGCCTGCGAAGCGGAATCGAATCTCAGCTGGCGCTTACAACGACTGGATCTCAGAGAAACCATTGGAGGTTGGTCCGATGACGACCATGCGAGCACCCAAAAACAATGCCAAGGGGACCTCGGGCCAGAGCTATGTCAAGGCTCAATTTGAGGAGATCGAGTGGGGTGTCGCTCCCAACCCAGAGCATGACCTCGGCACCGATCTGCTTCTGATGGCTCGGGACGCAAGGCGATGGGACCTCGGGGCGCTCGTCGGTGCCCAGGTCAAGAACTGGAGCCTGGATTTCGCGGAGCCTGATGTCTACAACGGAGTAGACGGATGGTGGTTTGCCGCAGATGAGGAGCATTTTGAGTACTGGTTGACCCATCGAATCCCCCACATCCAGGTCTATTACGACAAAGGTGGCAAGGTCTCATACTGGGTTCACATCACCCGTGACGCCGTGCTCAGCACCGGCAAGAGACGCAAGATTTTCGTTCCCAAGGCGCAAACGGTCGACGCCGAGCATCTGGATGAACTAATCGCTGTGGCGACGAGTGGGCCTACGGGAGAGACCTGGGAGGGTAGCGCCTGGGCGCCGGGTCAGGAGATCCCGAGTACATCGCGCTTCCGATACGCAATGATCGTGCCGCGACTGATCGCGCCCCACGGCAACGTCAGGCCAGAAGGGGCACGGCGGCAGAGGGCATTGCGCTGTTGACGGCCTTTCGAATAGGAGAAATCCGTTATCAATACCGGGAGATTGAACCGCTACTCAATCCTGAGGCAAGCGCAGCTAGCGATGACTCAGATTGGAAGTTCTTTGCCGCGCTTTCTCGTTGGGTTGAGCGTGGGAATCGCGACGGGCTCGAATCTTTGGTTGACCACGAGCTGGGTGCGGAGCTGAGGGCAGCGCATCGCGTCGCGCTGGCGGCGGCGTTCTACGAAGACGGGCTCGTCACCGAGTCCATTCGACTCATTGATGATGCCCTCACCGATTTCGATGACTACAACACAGTGGATCACGCGTGGTTGACGATGCACCTTGTGCGAAGCCTCGTTCAGGCTGGCGATGCGGAGCGCGCGCACGGGCTCGCTTTCGAGGTTTCGGCTATTGGGCGGATCGCGCCGGGCGACCCGACTGCCCAGCAGCTTGCTGGCGTTGCGGCGGAAATGCTCTTCTCTCTTGCAGGTTGGGCCTCAGGGAAACTCGAGACGACCGTGAAGGCGCGAGATACGGTCGCGTCGTGGTGGCGTTCTCAAACCATGAATGCTGGCCTCGCGACGTACTTGGAATCTTCATTTAACCGATGGGCCGAGGACCGCTCTGTAACATTCGGCGCTACGGACCAGACGTGGGCGAAGCTGCGATCCGCATCCCTCATGTCTGGCTTTGGTGCCGATACGCCAAGCTGGAGCAACGCCGTGAGGCTCCTCGCGCAGTACATGCTTCTCGGCGAACCGGGGCCGCAGCAGATCGAGGGGGCCATCGACCTGCTACGTATCTCAGGCGCTAGCAAGCAATTGAAGTTGGCCATCAACCGGACGCTGGAGTACGGCCCGACAGATGGGCTCGAACGTGTTCTGACGAAGTTGGATCTCGAAAAATCGACTAGGTCTTCAATAAAGAACGACCTTGAACTGATCGGACGATGCGCGTCTATCCTCGTGCCGAACCAAGCCGATGAAATTGTGATGTGGTTGCTAGCTGAGATCGCAGACCCGTCGGCCCGAGCCACGAGACTTCGGTTGCAATTCCTCTACGTGAACCATCTGGTCGATGTCCTTTCGAGCGTATATGTCGCTTGTACGTCGACCGGGCGGGCGTTGACTAGGGCGCATGCCTCCGCGTTACCTGTGATCGAGGACCAGTCAATCGCCCACGCCTACGCGAAGCTCTTGGGCTCCGTCGCAGTCGAAGATTGGGCGAACGCGAGTATTGCGCTCTTCACCGCGCGTGGCGAAGGTGACAACTTCGAGCTTCGCGATGGCATCGAACGACTGGTTGCTCAGCGGGATGCTGACTATCGGCTCGGTCTAGTCGAACGAATAGCGACAGGAGATCTATCAGCGTTAGCTAGTTGGGGTCGAGTTACAGATCTTCCCGAGCATGCTGCTAAAGGGATGATTGCGAGTCTGAGCGACTCGTTGTCGAGGATCACTGCGTCCGCACGCACTGGCGCGTTCGGCTTTGGCGGGGCCCTACGTGCCAGGGTTGGGTGAGGCCAGTAGCTAACAGCAAGTCCGCCGTTTGACGTAGGGCGAGAATCAGGAATCATC